>NZ_JBIWIM010000004.1:0-767865 GCF_044764595.1 Streptomyces sp. NPDC093984
GACCGGAGACGGGGTATCAACATATCTGGCGTTGACTTTTGGCACGCTGTTGAGTTCTCAAGGAACGGACGCTTCCTTTGTACTCACCGGAGAGAATCACTCTCTCGGCTTTCCTCCGGGCGCTTCCCTTCGGTGTTTCCGACTCTATCAGATCTTTCCGATCCGACTTCCTCGGTGCTTTCCGGCCTTTCGGCCTTCCGGCTTTGTCGACTCTATCAGATCCCTCAGTTCCCTTCGGGGCCTGACGCCCAGTCAACCGGGCTTGTCCTCGCGGCCCTTGGGCCGTTCCGACGAGTGAGACTTTAGCGGATTCTCGGCTCCCGAGCTAATCGGGGGCTTCGTTCCTACATTCCGAAAATACGCACGCCAATACATACGACGACGTCGCGCCGATTGTCGGTTGGTACCTGCGGAATGGCTGCCCGGGGACCGACCGGAGTCGGCGCTCACGTCGGACAACCCGGAGAACACTACGGATCGGTCCGGTACGTGTCAACTCGGTCCCGTACCCCTTGCGTCAGGTCCCGGTGGGCGTACCCTCGGTGCCATGACTTCGCGTACGTGCAACCAGCTGTGGTGGGCCGCCTGACGGCGGCCGGACTCACGTATGCGCTCAACGGCCGCCGCCTCGGCGGCCGTTCTCGTATCTCCCTCCGGATCTCCGAGGGGCGGCCGGCCGAAGGCGGCGGCCCCGACCAGGAGGTGGAGTGAGATGACACGGGTCTTCAGCGGGGTCAAGCCGACCGGGCACCTGACGCTGGGAAACTACCTGGGCGCCATTCAGCGGTGGGTGGACGTCGACCAGCACCAGGCGGACGCGCTCTTCTGCGTCGTCGACCTGCATGCCTTGACCGTGGACCACGATCCGGCGAGGGTGCGCAGGCTCAGTCGGCAGGCGGCGACGCTGTTGCTGGCATCCGGGCTAGAGCCGGAGCGGTGCACCCTGTTCGTGCAGAGCCACGTCGACGAGCACGCGCGGCTGTCGTACGTGCTGGAGTGTGTGGCCACCGACGGCGAGATGCGGCGCATGATCCAGTACAAGGAGAAGGCCGCGCGCGAGCAGGCGCGGGGTAGGAGCGTACGGCTGTCCCTGCTGACGTATCCCGTGCTGATGGCCGCGGACATCCTGGCGTACGGGACGGACGACGTGCCGGTCGGGGACGATCAGACGCAGCACGTGGAGCTGGCGCGGGATCTGGCCGTGCGGTTCAACCAGCGCTACGGGCACACCTTCGTGGTGCCCCGGGCGACGCCCCCGAAGATCGCGACCCGCGTGATGAACCTTCAGGACCCGACGTCGAAGATGGGCAAGTCCGATGACTCCGGTCCTGGGATCGTCTATCTGCTCGACGAGCCGGACGTCGTACGGAAGAAGGTCATGCGTGCGGTGACCGACAGTGGGGCGGAGGTCGTGTACGACCGGGAGGCGCGACCCGGCGTGGCCAATCTCCTGGAGATCCTCGCCGCCTGCTCCGGGGGTGATCCCGAGGAGTTGAGCGGTGCGTACACGTCGTACGGCGCTCTGAAGAAGGACACCGCGGAGGCGGTGGTCGAGCTGCTGAGGCCGGTGCAGGAGCGGCATCGGGAGTTGTGCGCCGACCCCGCGTATGTGGAGGAGGTGCTGCGCGACGGTGCGGAGCGGGCGCGGGCGGTGGCACGGCCGACCGTGGATGCCGCGTATCGCGCGATCGGCCTGCTGCCGGCGGCCTCCGGGGTGCGGGAGCCCGTGGTGAACGCGGCTCGGTAGGCGCGCGATCCCGGGCATGGGGAGGCCGGTGTCCCTGAAGAGGGCGGGGTCGCGCGCGTGGTGACCACGGAGGCGGTCGTGCGCGGGGCGGGGCGACCCGGCACCCGCCCCCCGGGGGGATGTCAGTTGTTGCCGGAGGCCAGTTCGCGGCTGCGGTCGCGGGCGGCTTCCAGGGCGGCGATGAGGGCGGCCCGTACGCCGTGGTTCTCCAGTTCGCGGATGGCGTTGATGGTGGTGCCCGCGGGGGAGGTGACGTTCTCGCGGAGCTTGACCGGGTGCTCGCCGCTGTCGCGGAGCATCACCGCCGCGCCGATCGCGGACTGGACGATGAGGTCGTGGGCCTTGTCGCGGGGCAGGCCGAGCAGGATGCCGGCGTCGGTCATGGCCTCGACCAGGTAGAAGAAGTACGCCGGGCCCGAGCCGGACAGCGCGGTGCAGGCGTCCTGCTGGGACTCGGGGACACGGAGGGTCTTGCCGACGGCGCCGAAGATCTCCTCGGTGTGGGCCAGGTGGTCGGCGGTGGCGTGGGTGCCGGCGGAGATGACGGACATGGCCTCGTCGACGAGGGCGGGGGTGTTCGTCATGACGCGGACGACCGGGGTGCCGACGGCGAGACGGGCCTCGAAGAAGGAGGTGGGGATACCGGCGGCTCCGCTGATGACCAGGCGGTCGGCGGGGACGTGGGGGGCGAGTTCGTCGAGGAGCGTGCCCATGTCCTGGGGCTTGACCGTGAGGATGAGCGTGTCGGCGCTCTTCGCGGCCTCGGGGTTGGTGACCGGGGTGACGCCGTAGCGGCTGCGGAGCTCTTCGGCCCGCTCCGGGCGGCGGGCGGTCACCAGGAGGTGGGCGGGGGCCCAGCCGGCTCGGATCATTCCGCTGAGCAGGGCTTCGCCGATCTTGCCGGTACCGAGGACTGCGACTTTCTGGGTCATGGTGGTGGGGCCCTCCGGGGTGCGTCGTCCTTCGGTCATCCTCGCACCGGGGAGGGTGCGCTCGGCGGAGTGTCCGGTGGGCGGGACGGTGGCTGTGCGCTGCCGTGCCGCCCCACGCACGACTGCCCGCGGCTAGAGCGGCCGGGCCACGATCAGTACCACGTCGTAGACCTCCTCGACACGGCCGTCCGGGAAGGTCTTGAGGAGGTGGTCCCGCTCCTCGGCGAGGAAGGCCCTGGCGAGTTCCTCGCCGCCGACCAGGAAGATCGAGTGGCTGCCGATGTTGGCGAGGTGGGTGTCGAGGGGGACCGTGCGGCTCCAGCGGACGACGCGGCGGGTGTGGGCGGGGACCTCCGGGGCGCCTTCGAAGGCGAGTTCTATATGGGTGTCGCCGGTGCCGTTCTTGGTGGCCTTCTCGGTGCCGAAGAAGCGCTTGATGCGGTCCGCCTGCTCGGTTATCCAGGGGATGTCCTGGGCGTCCATGTTCCACCACAGCGCGAGCGCGCCGCCCGGCCGCAGGACGCGCAGGGCCTCGGGGACCGAGCGGGCCGGGTCGGTCCAGTGCCAGGACTGGGCGTAGGTGAGGACGTCGGTGGAGGCGGTGGCGAGGGGGAGGGCGTTGCCGTCGCCGCGCAGGAGGGGGACGTCGGGGAGGGTGCGGCGGAACTGGTCGGCCATGCCGGCGCCGGGCTCCACAGCGATTACGTGCGCGCCGCGGGCCTTGAGCAGGGCGGTGGCGATACCGGTACCGGCACCGATGTCGGCCACGCGGGCGCCGGCGAGGGGGCGGCCGGCGAGGTCTTCGAGGGCGTCGAAGAGGGCGGGCGGGTAGGAGGGGCGGTTCGCGGCGTACTGGGCCGCGGCGGCGTTGAAGGAGTGGGCGCGGGCGGCTCGGGAGGGAGCGGTCATACGCCCATGGTGGCGGGCGGCCGGGGCCGGGGCAGCGGGTTTACGCGGCGTTGGGCGGGGCCCGGGTCAGGAACGGCGCCGGCGGGAGGGGTTGCCGGTGCGGCGCGAGGTGCGCTTCTCGTGGGCGGCGCGGGCCTGGTCGTACTCCTCGCGGTGGAGTCTCTCGCCGGGGGCCTCGGTCAGGGAGCGGAAGAAGTAGGCGAGGAGGGAGCCGACGAAGCCGATGGTGAGGAGGCCGCGGAGGGAGGACTGGCGCTCCGGGTCGGGGCGCTTGGTGAAGGCTCCCCAGGTGTGGCCGAACGCCAGTGCGCTGCACACGGCGAACATGACCACGACCAGGAACGTCACCGGTGCGCCGACGTCGGCGATGCTCAGGCCCTGGTAGGCGAAGCGCAGGACGAGGCAGGAGATCGCGGCGGCGGCGAGGGAGCCGGCGGACACGGCGATACGGCGTGCCGTGTAGCCGCCGTCGTGATCCACCCAGGTGGTGCCGAAGAAGCGGATCGGTTCGGGGCGGGGGCCGCCCTTGGGGGTGTCCGGAGTGCCGTTGTCGTCGCTCACGCGTCGATTATCACTCCGGAGAGCCGACGGCCCCCGCCGCGGTGCCGGTCAGCCGCAGCGGGGGGCTACGTAGCCGTCGCTGCCCGTGTTCACGTACGCGTCCGAGACGTACTCGCCGTCGGCGATGTTGTCCCATATGTTGCTCGTGCCGTACGGACCGGTCACCGTCGTGCCCGGCGTCTGGCAGTAGATCGGCACCTTGGCGCCCTCGGGCAGGACCCGGACGATGGTGTAGCCGGTGCCGGGGCCGCTGCGGACGTTGAGCCGGACGCCCGGGGCGACCGAGTAGTAGCGAAGGGCCGTCGTCGTGACGGTCTGCTGCTCGGTGTCGCGCTGCGCGTCTTCCACGTGGTCGACAGACATGGACATCCTCCCCCGTTGAGCCCCATGACTGTCATGGGGTCCCGTTGATTCCCTCGTGTCACATCTTCAAACACACGTGTATGACGCGCCCGCGGACGCTGGCAAGCCGCCTCGGTCTCGCACGAGTCATCGACTAGGCTCCGTGCGTCGCGCGCGCGGACGAACAGCACGGGGGTGGTCCATGACGCCACAGCGCAACACCGAAGCGGGCGCGGAAGCGGAACTTCCCGAGTACGCCGGCCACTACCGTCTGGACTCTTGCCTGGGCTCCGGTGGCATGGGCGTGGTGCACCTGGCCCGCAGCGCCTCCGGGATGAAGCTGGCGGTGAAGGTCGTCCACGCCGAGTATGCGAAGGACCCCGAGTTCAGGGGCCGTTTCCGGCAGGAGGTTGCCGCGGCCCGGAGGGTGAGCGGTGCCTTCACCGCGCCCGTCGTCGACGCCGACCCGGAGGCCGAACGGCCCTGGATGGCCACGCTGTTCATCCCCGGACCGACCCTGTCCGACCATGTGAAGCGGAACGGGCCCATGGTCCCGGCCCAGTTGCGCCGGCTGATGGCCGGGCTCGCGGAGGCGCTGCGCGACATCCATCGGGCCGGGGTCGTGCACCGGGATCTCAAGCCGAGCAACGTGCTGCTCGCCCAGGACGGCCCGAAGGTCATCGACTTCGGCATCTCCCGGCCCAAGGACAGCGAACTGCGCACCGAGACCGGCAAGCTGATCGGTACGCCGCCCTTCATGGCGCCCGAGCAGTTCCGGCGGCCGAGGGAGGTCGGGCCGGCCGCCGACGTCTTCGCGCTCGGGTCCGTGATGGTGCACGCGGCCACCGGGCGGGGACCGTTCGACTCGGACAGTCCGTACATCGTGGCCTACCAGGTGGTGCACGACGAACCGGAACTGGCCGGCGTACCGGAGGATCTGGCGCCGCTGGTGCTGCGGTGCCTCGCCAAGGAACCCGAGGACCGGCCCACGCCGGACGAACTGATGCGGGAACTGCGGTCGGTGGCGGCCTCGTACGACACCCAGCCGTTCATACCGGCGCAGCGGGCGGGCGACAGCGACGTACCGAAGTCCGCGGCCGGCCCCGAGAAGCGGCAGCCGCGGCTGAGGGGGCGGCTGCGCAAGCGGGTGGCTCTGGCCGCCGGGGCGCTCGGTCTGGTGGCCGTCGGCGCGTTCGCCTCGATTCCCCTGCTGGGAGACGGCGGGCCACTGCGGAACACCACCCGGTCGGCCCCGGCGGACGGATTCCATGAGTGGCAGGCGCGTCCGGTTTCCGGGGGCACCGGTACGCCCCACTGTTCTTACGGGGCGGGGAAGCTGCTCTGCGCACGGTCAGGGCTCGTCTATGCCCTCGATCCGGCCGACGGCACGCTGCTGTGGCGGCATGGCGTCGCCCCGGCGCTCAGAAGCGGGCCGCCGGTGCTGTCGGGCGGCCTCGTGCAGCCGCTGCTGGGCGAGGGGCAGCGTATGGGGGCGTTGGACCCCGCTTCGGGCAGGGCGCGTTGGCAGCGCGGCGTCTCGCCGTACAACGGATTGCGGTCCGCCGGAGGCATGCTGCTGATCACCGGCAAGGACGGCACCGTCACCGGCGTCGACAGCGCATCGGGCGACACGAAATGGCGCCGGCGGATCCCCGGCCAGAGCATGCCCCTGTTCACCTCGTTCCCCGGAGACCCGACGGCGTACGCGGCGAGCGTCTCTGACGACGGGAGCAGGACGCGCGTCACCGCGGTGGACCCGGTGACCGGCGACGTGCGGTGGGACGCCCGGCTCAGCGGGCAGCTCGAACCTTTCGCCTCCCAGGATGGCTCCCTCTTCTTCCTCTCCCTGGGCGACTACGGGGAGACGAGAGCGGTCGCCCGCTACACCCCCGGTTCCGGGTCGGCGCTCCGCGTGCCCCTGACCATCGCGCTGGAGAGCGCTCACGCCACCGTGCACGGAACCGTCGTCTACCTCCTGGCGGGGGGCGGTGCGCTGAAGGCCGTGGACCTGGACACGCGGAAGGAACTATGGCATCTGGAGACGTCCGTGAGCCGCGGTTCGGCGCCGGTCGTGGCCGACGGGCAGGTGTACTTCACGGCGGCCGACGGGCGGCTCATCGCCGTCGACGCCCGTGACGGGAAGCTCACCGGTCAGACCCGGCCACGGCTGGGCCCGGGCTCGGACCGGGTCGTGGCCGCGCTGCCCGAACCCCTGGTCATCGACCACCACGTCTACGCCACCGCCCCCGACGGCACCGTCTTCGCCGTCGACGGACGCGACCCGGCCCGCTGGTAGGACGCGGAAGGGCCGCCCGGCGACGGGCGGCCCTTCCGGGAGTGGATCCTCAGCCCAGCTTCGTCACATCGCGCACCGCGCCCTTGTCCGCGCTCGTCGCCATCGCGGCGTACGCGCGCAGTGCCGCGGAGACCTTGCGGTCGCGGTTCGCGGGGGCGTAGACGCCGTTCAGCGCGGCACGGCGGGTGTCGAGCTCCTCGTCGGAGACCAGGAGCTCGATCGTGCGGTTCGGGATGTCGATGCGGATGCGGTCGCCGTCCCGCACCAGGGCGATCGTGCCGCCGGAGGCCGCCTCGGGGGACGCGTGGCCGATCGACAGGCCCGACGTGCCGCCGGAGAAGCGGCCGTCCGTGATCAGCGCGCAGGCCTTCCCCAGGCCGCGGCCCTTCAGGTACGAGGTCGGGTACAGCATCTCCTGCATGCCGGGGCCGCCCTTGGGGCCCTCGTAGCGGATGACGACGACGTCGCCCTCCTTGACCTGCTGGGTGAGGATCTTCTCGACGGCCTCCTCCTGCGACTCACAGACGACCGCCGGGCCCTCGAAGGTCCAGATCGACTCGTCGACGCCCGCGGTCTTCACCACGCAGCCGTCCTCGGCCAGGTTGCCCTTGAGGACCGCGAGGCCGCCGTCCTTGGAGTACGCGTGCTCCGCGGAGCGGATGCAGCCGTTCTCCGCGTCCTCGTCGAGGGCCTCCCAGCGCTCCGACTGGGAGAAGGCCTCGGCCGAGCGGACGCAGCCGGGGGCCGCGTGCCACAGTTCCACGGCCTCCGGGGAGGGGGAGCCGCCGCGGACGTCCCACGTCTTCAGCCAGTCCGAGAGGGACGGGCTGTGGACGGCGTGCACGTCCTCGTTCAGCAGGCCCGCGCGGTGCAGCTCGCCGAGGAGGGCGGGGATGCCGCCGGCGCGGTGCACGTCCTCCATGTAGTACGTGCGGTTCTTGGCGACGTTGGGGGCGACCTTCGCCAGGCACGGCACCCGGCGCGAGACGTGGTCGATCTCCTCGAGGCCGAAGGGGACGCCCGCCTCCTGGGCCGCCGCCAGCAGGTGCAGGATCGTGTTGGTGGAGCCGCCCATCGCGATGTCGAGGGCCATCGCGTTCTCGAAGGCGGAGAAGGTGGCGATGTTGCGCGGCAGGACCGTGTCGTCGTCCTGCTCGTAGTAGCGGCGGGTGAGGTCCATGACCGTGCGGGCCGCGTCCACGTACAGCTGCTTGCGGGCGGTGTGGGTGGCGAGGACCGAGCCGTTGCCGGGGAGGGAGAGGCCGATCGCCTCGGTCAGGCAGTTCATCGAGTTGGCGGTGAACATGCCGGAACACGAGCCGCAGGTCGGGCAGGCGTTCTCCTCGATACGCAGAATGTCCTCGTCGGAGACCTTGTCGTTCACGGCGTCGGAGATCGCGTCGACCAGGTCGAGGGTGCGGACGGTGCCGTCGACCAGGGTGGCCCGGCCGGACTCCATGGGGCCGCCGGAGACGAAGACCGTCGGGATGTTCAGGCGCAGGGCGGCCATCAGCATGCCCGGGGTGATCTTGTCGCAGTTGGAGATGCAGACCAGGGCGTCGGCGCAGTGGGCCTCCACCATGTACTCCACGCTGTCCGCGATCAGGTCGCGGGAGGGCAGGGAGTACAGCATGCCGCCGTGGCCCATGGCGATGCCGTCGTCCACCGCGATGGTGTTGAACTCGCGCGGGATGCCGCCGGCCTCCTTGATCGCCTCGCTGACGATCCGGCCGACCGGCTGGAGGTGGGTGTGGCCCGGGACGAACTCGGTGAAGGAGTTGGCGACGGCGATGATCGGCTTCCGTCCGATGTCCGCACCGGGTACACCGGAGGCGCGCATAAGGGCGCGGGCGCCCGCCATGTTGCGTCCGTGGGTGACTGTGCGGGACCTCAGCTCGGGCATCGTCGCTCGCTCCTTCGGAGAGTTCCGCCAGGGAGCCTGGCGGAGTTCTGGCTCACGTCGAGCGTACGCCGGTGCTCCAAGGGACGGACACGATGTCCGGAATGCGGGACGTGTGTCTCAGCCGGCTTCCGGCCCGCTCACCGGCGGGGCACCCGCACCGCCGACGCCAGGTGCAGCCGGGTGAAGGCCAGGGCCTCCGCGAGGTCGGCTTCGCGCTCGGCGCCGGACATGGCGCGGCGGGTGTTGACCTCGATGACGACGTGCCCGTCGAAGCCGCCCAGAGCCAGCCGCTCCAGGACCTCGGCGCAGGGTTGTACGCCGCGGCCGGGGACGAGGTGCTCGTCCTTGTTCGAGCCGTTGCCGTCGGCGAGGTGGACGTGGCCGAGGCGGTCGCCCATGCGGTCGAGCATCTGCAGGGCGTCCGTGCGGGCCGTCGCGGCGTGGCTGAGGTCGATCGTGAAGTGCCGGTAGTCGTCCTTCGTGACGTCCCAGTCGGGGGCGTACGCGAGCATTTCGCGGTCCCGGTAGCGCCACGGGTACATGTTTTCGACGGCGAACCGCACATCCGTCTCGTTCGCCATGCGCCAGATGCCGTCGACGAAGTCACGCGCGTACTGGCGCTGCCAGCGGAAGGGCGGATGGACCACGACGGTGCCGGCGCCGAGCTTCTCGGCGGCCGCCCGGGCCCGCTGGAGTTTGACCCAGGGGTCGGTGGACCACACCCGCTGTGTGATCAGCAGACAGGGGGCGTGGACGGCCAGAACGGGGATCTGGTGGTAGTCGCTGAGCCGGCGCAGCGCCTCGATGTCCTGGCTGACCGGGTCGGTCCACACCATGACCTCGACCCCGTCGTACCCGAGGCGCGCGGCGATCTCGAAGGCCGTCGCCGTCGACTCCGGGTAGACGGAGGCCGTCGACAGCGCGACCTTCGCATCCGGGATGCGCACCGCTGGTTCTGCCACGAGGGACAGGGTACGGGGTGCCTCCGGTCGTTGGGCCGGGAGTGGGGGGTGGGGGTGGCCGAGGTCACTAGGGGGCGTCTTGTGGATCAGCTCGGTGTCACGGGCCGTGGCCGCTCGCAGCCATGCGGGGAGCCGCACCTGTCACAGCCCCGCGCCCTTGTGGGGGTACCCCCTGTTCACACCGAGCCCATGTGGTCCAGCCGCCGCAGGATCACGCCCTCCCGCAGTGCCCAGGGGCATATCTCCAGTGCCTCCACGCCGAAGAGGTCCATCGCCGCCTCCGCGACCAGCGCCCCGGCCACCAGCTGGCCCGCGCGGCCGTCGGAGACGCCCGGGAGCTCCGCGCGCTGCGCGGCCGTCATCCCGGCGAGCTGGGGCACCCAGCCCTCCAGCGACTCCCGCTTCAGCTCGCGCTGGACGTACAGGCCCTCGGCGGAGCGGGCCGCCCCGGCGAGGCGGGCGAGCTGCTTGAACGTCTTGGAGGTGGCGACGACGTGGTCGGGCGCCCCGAAGCGGCTGAACTCGCCGACCGTGCGGGCGATCTCGGTCCGCACGTGGCGGCGCAGCGCCCTGACGTCCTCGGGGTCGGGCGGGTCGCCGGGCAGCCAGGCGGCGGTCAGCCGGCCGGCGCCCAGTGGCAGGGACACCGCGGCGTCGGGTTCCTCGTCGATGCCGTAGGCGATCTCCAGGGAGCCGCCGCCGATGTCGAGGACGAGGAGTTTGCCCGCGGACCAGCCGAACCAGCGGCGGGCGGCGAGGAAGGTCAGCCGGGCCTCCTCCTCGCCGGTCAGCACCTGCAGCTCGACGCCCGTGGCGTCCTCGACCCGGGCGAGGACGTCGTCGGCGTTGCCGGCCTCGCGCACCGCGGAGGTGGCGAACGGCAGCAGGTCCTCGACGCCCTTGTCCTCGGCGGCCTGGAGGGCGTCCCGGACGACGGCGACCAGTCTGTCCACGCCCTCCTGGCCGATGGCTCCGCCGCCCTCCAGGAGTTCGGCGAGTCGCAGCTCCGCCTTGTGCGAGTGCGCGGGCAGGGGGCGCGCGCCGGGGTGGGCGTCCACCACCAGCAGATGCACCGTGTTCGAACCCACGTCGAGGACACCGAGTCTCATGTACGGAACGCTACTGCCAGTGCCGGGATCTGCCGTCCCCGGAGCGGTCCGCGGCCACTTACTCTGGAGGCGTGCCAAAGACGAAAAAGGCGAAGACCGACAAATCCTCCAAGGGATCGAAGGATTCTTCGCAGGCGAAGGCGTCCCCGTCAGAGAAGGCCCTGAAGATGGCGAAGAAAGCCCTGAAGGCGAGTGACGAGAAGGGGCTCGACTTCGCGCGCGCGTGGGTGGAGTTTCCGGATCCGGCCGACGACGAGCAGGTCTTCCGCTGCGATCTGACATGGCTGACCTCGCGCTGGAACTGCATCTTCGGGAGCGGCTGCCAGGGCATCCAGGCGGGCCGCGCGGACGACGGGTGCTGCACGCTGGGGGCGCACTTCTCGGACGAGGACGACGAGAAGCGGGTGGCCGAGCACGTGGCACGGCTCACCCCGGAGATCTGGCAGCACCATGACGTGGGCATGGAGACGGGCTGGGTCGCGGAGGACGACGAGGGGTCCCGGCAGACCCGCCCGTACCAGGGCTCGTGCATCTTCCAGAACCGGCCGGGGTTCGCGGGCGGCGCGGGCTGCTCGCTGCACATCCTCGCCCTCAGGGAGGGACGCGAGCCGCTGGAGACCAAGCCGGACGTGTGCTGGCAGCTGCCGATCCGGCGCACGTACGAGTGGATCGACCGGCCCGACGACACCCGGGTGCTGCAGGTGTCGATCGGTGAGTACGACCGCCGGGGCTGGGGTCCGGGCGGCCACGACCTGCACTGGTGGTGCACCTCGGCGACGTCGGCGCACGGCGCGGGCGAGCCGGTGTACGTCTCCTACCGGGCGGAGCTGACCGAGCTGATGGGCAAGGCGGGGTACGACCGCCTGGCCGAGCTGTGCGAGCAGCGCCTGGCCTCGCAGCTGCCGCTGGTGGCACCGCATCCCGCGGATCCCGTGGCCTGACGGTATCGGCACGGACGAGGCGGCCTACGACGCCGGGCTCGGCGCGCCGCTGTCGGTGGGCGGCGGGCTGGAGGCCGGCGGATCGGAGGGCGACGGGCTGGAGGTCGGCGGGTCGGTCGGCGTCGGATCGCCGGGGGTGGGGTCCGAGCCGGGCGGCGGACCGGTCGGTGAGGGGTCGGACGGGACGGTCCGGGTGGGGGTGGGGCGCGGCTCGGAGGGGCCTGCCGTGCCGTAGCCGTCGATCGAGACGACGGCGCCCGCCGGGGCCACCGCGACCTGCGCGTGCCAGGGGCCGGTGGGCTCGTGGAGGTGGTCGACGTAGACGCGGATCGTGAACGACGCGCCGGGGTCGAGCGTGCCCGAGGACTGGTTCATGTACAGCCAGGAGGCGCCCGTGGTCGCGGACCAGCGGACCGGTGAGCTGCCGGACGCGGTGAGGGTGATCAGGGTGGTGGTGCCGTCGTTGCGGGCTGTCACCGACAGATGCCCCTCGCCCGGGGCGCCCGTCGACACGCCGATGACCTCGACGGAGACGTCGGGTGTGCGGCCGTCCTTGCCGGGGAGGCGGGCGCCGGCCCGCGCGCTGGCGTTGCCCGCGTTCTCGTACCCGGTCGCACCCTCGCCGCCGATCGACGCCGTGCCCTGCACCTCGCGCGCGGTGGCGGGGCGGCCGTCGGCGGCCTCGCCGGTGAGGGGGCCGCGGTAGGCGGCCCACAGGGCGAACACCGGGGCGGCGACCACGGTGGCGACGACGGTCGTGGTGACGGCACGCGCGCGCAGGCGGTCGCGGCGGGCCGCGTGGTCCTTCGGGTCCATGGGGAAGCCGCGCCGGTCGAAGCGGGGGGCGCCGCCACGCGCGCGTGCTGCGTGCGTCATCGCGGTGTGCAGGGCCGCGCGCGGGGCCTGAAGGACGGGCAGCGCGGCGGGGGTGACGCTGGTGCCGGGCCAGGTTCCGGGAACGGCTCGCTCCGCGGTACGGCGGCAGCGGGGGCAGTCGTCGACGTGCCGGACGAGCTCGCGGCGCAGGGCGGCGCTGAGGACGAGCCGGCGGTCGCCGGTGAGGCGGGCGACGCCCGGACAGGTGCCGGTCTCGACGACGGCGAGGGCGGCGCGGGTGCGCTCCACCTCGCACGCGGCGGCGGCCAGCAGCTCCCGGGTGGCGGTGGGGTCCAGGCCGAGAACGGCGGCGACCTCGCGGGGGGCGAGCTGGTGGCGTACCGCGAGTTCGAGCGCTTCGCGCTGCTCGGGGGTGGTGCCGGCGGCCTCCGGCCAGGCGAGCTGGGCGAGCTCGCGGCGGCGCAGCTCCTCGGTCTCCTCGGCCGGCTCGGGGGTGGTGCCGAGGGCCGCGGCGGCGCGCCGGTCGGCGGCTTCCTTGTGCGCGCCGAGGTCGCGGTCGCGCCCGGCCCGGCGGTGGCGCCGGGCCTCGGCGAGGCGGCGCAGACAGGACCAGCGGGCGAGGGCGTACAGCCAGGCGCGGTGGTCGTCGTGGGACCGCGGGCCGCGGGTACCCCGGCGCTCGGCGAGCGCGAGGGCGTCCCCGAGGGCCTCGGTCGCCGCGTCGTGGTCGCACAGCACGGACAGGCAGTACGTGAACAGTCCGTCCACGTAGGGGTCGTAGCGCGCGGGCAGGCGCTGCGCCAGGGTGCGAGGGGTCGCGCCACAGGGCGCGCTTCCCCGCTGCCGCGCGTCATTGCGCGCCGGGTGTGCGCCGGTGGCGTGCGTCGAGATCTCCGGCCTGCTGCTCATCACCCGTGCGACCGTAGGCGGCGATGACCGGCACCTTCTTCCCCCTTGAGCACTTTTACTCCGTACGGGTGAAACGATCCCTCATAAGGGGACAGGAGCGATGTATTCCGCAGTTTGGGGGGCGCGCAGGGCGGCGGGGCGCCGGATTGTAGGACCGCCCTGCCGAAGCTCCCCTCCCGGTCGCCGTGCGACCGGTTGTCAGTGGCCCCCGCTACGGTTTCGACCATGGCTGCCCGTACGAAGACCTCCAAGGACCGGCCGTCCTACCGCTGCACCGAGTGCGGCTGGCAGACGGCCAAGTGGCTCGGCCGCTGCCCCGAGTGCCAGGCCTGGGGGACGATCGAGGAGTACGGCGCGCCCGCCGTGCGCACGACGACACCGGGGCGGGTGACCACCTCCGCCCTGCCGATCGGCCAGGTCGACGGGCGGCAGGCCACCGCCCGCCCCACCGGCGTGCCCGAGCTGGACCGCGTCCTCGGCGGCGGACTCGTACCGGGCGCGGTCGTGCTGCTGGCGGGCGAACCGGGCGTCGGCAAGTCCACGCTGCTGCTCGACGTCGCGGCGAAGGCGGCGAGCGACGAGCACCGCACGCTGTATGTGACCGGCGAGGAGTCCGCGAGCCAGGTGCGGCTGCGCGCCGACCGCATCGGAGCCATCCACGACGACCTCTACCTGGCGGCGGAGACGGACCTCGCGGCCGTCCTCGGCCACCTGGACGCGGTCAAGCCGTCCCTGCTCGTGCTCGACTCGGTCCAGACCGTCGCCTCCCCGGAGATCGACGGCGCGCCCGGCGGCATGGCCCAGGTGCGCGAGGTCGCCGGGGCCCTGATCCGCGCATCCAAGGAGCGCGGCATGGCCACGCTCCTGGTGGGCCACGTCACCAAGGACGGCGCGATCGCGGGTCCGCGCCTGCTGGAGCACCTGGTGGACGTCGTCCTGCACTTCGAGGGCGACCGGCACGCGCGCCTGCGCCTGGTCCGGGGCGTGAAGAACCGCTACGGCGCCACGGACGAGGTCGGCTGCTTCGAGCTCCACGACGAGGGCATCACGGGCCTCGCGGACCCCAGCGGCCTGTTCCTGACCCGCCGCGCCGAGCCGGTCCCCGGCACCTGCCTCACCGTCACCCTGGAGGGCCGCCGCCCCCTGGTGGCCGAGGTGCAGGCCCTGACCGTCGACTCGCAGATCCCCTCCCCGCGGCGTACGACGTCCGGCCTGGAGACCTCCCGCGTCTCGATGATGCTCGCCGTGCTGGAGCAGCGCGGCCGGATCAGCGCCCTGGGCAAGCGGGACATCTACTCCGCGACCGTCGGCGGCGTGAAGCTCTCCGAACCGGCCGCCGACCTGGCGGTGGCACTGGCGCTGGCGAGCGCCGCGAGCGACACCCCGCTGCCCAAGAACCTGGTGGCGATCGGCGAGGTCGGCCTCGCCGGAGAGGTCAGACGGGTCACGGGCGTCCAGCGCCGCCTGGCCGAGGCCCACCGCCTGGGCTTCACCCACGCCCTCGTACCGGCCGATCCGGGAAGGATCCCGCCCGGGATGAAGGTGCTGGAAGTGGCGGACATAGGGGACGCGCTGCGGGTCCTCCCCCGCTCCCGTCGCCGAGAGGCCCCACGGGAGGAGGAAGACCGCCGGTAGACTTTGCCCTGGTCTCGCCCGTCCGTACGAACCGAGTGTGCGACACGGGAGCGCCCCAGAACCTGCGACCGGAGGAGTGCAGTGGCAGCCAACGACCGGGCAGCAGCTCCCGGAAAGTCCGGTGGGAGTGCCGGTTCCGATCGCCTGATGCGCGCCTCGCTGAGCGCCGTGGCACCTGGCACGCCCCTGCGTGACGGACTGGAGCGCGTGCTCCGCGGCAACACCGGCGGCCTCATCGTGCTGGGCTCGGACAAGACCGTCGAGGCGATGTGCACGGGCGGTTTCGTCCTGGACGTCGAGTTCACGGCCACGCGGCTCAGGGAGCTGTGCAAGCTGGACGGCGGTCTCGTGCTCTCCTCGGACCTGTCCAAGATCCTCAGGGCGGGCGTGCAGTTCGTCCCCGACCCCACGATCCCGACCGAGGAGACGGGCACCCGGCACCGCACGGCGGACCGGGTGAGCAAGCAGGTCGGCTTCCCGGTGGTCTCCGTGTCCCAGTCGATGCGGCTGATCGCGCTGTACGTCGACGGGCAGCGCCGCGTCCTGGAGGACTCGGCGGCGATCCTGTCCCGCGCCAACCAGGCCCTGGCCACGCTGGAGCGGTACAAGCTCCGCCTGGACGAGGTGGCCGGGACGCTGTCCGCGCTGGAGATCGAGGACCTGGTGACGGTCCGGGACGTCTCCGCGGTGGCGCAGCGGCTGGAGATGGTGCGCCGCATCGCCACCGAGATCGCGGAGTACGTGGTCGAGCTGGGCACGGACGGCCGCCTCCTCGCCCTCCAGCTCGACGAGTTGATCGCGGGCGTGGAACCCGAGCGCGAACTGGTGGTCCGGGACTACGTGCCGGAACCGACCGCGAAGCGCTCCCGCACGGTCGAGGAGGCGCTGGCCGAGCTGGACGCGCTGAGCCACGCGGAGCTCCTGGAGATGTCCACGGTCGCCAAGGCGCTGGGTTACACCGGCTCCCCCGAGGCGCTCGACTCCGGGGTGTCCCCGCGCGGTTTCCGCCTGCTGGCGAAGGTCCCGCGGCTGCCCGGCGCGATCATCGACCGCCTGGTGGAGCACTTCGGCGGCCTCCAGAAACTGCTGGCGGCCAGCGTGGACGACCTGCAGACGGTGGACGGCGTGGGCGAGGCCCGGGCGCGGAGCGTACGCGAGGGCCTGTCGCGGCTGGCGGAGTCCTCGATCCTCGAACGGTACGTCTGACCGACGGCTGAGCCGGGGCCGGGGCACCGTGACGTGCACGGCACCCGGCAGTCGGGGGCGCCGTACTCGCGGCCCGGGGCCCGCGACGCCGGGCCCGTGCGAAAGACGGGCTCTAGTCCTTCGCCAGCACGAACGACGTCTGCGTCTTCGGGAAGCCGGGGACCTTCGCCTCGACCAGGTAGGTGTCCGCCGGCGCGGAACCCGCCGGTGGTGTCGCGCAGTTGGGTGCGCTGTGCTTGCGGTCCCACTTCACGGTGTAGGTGACCTGCTCGTTCGCGGGCACTCGGAACAGCGCGCTGCCCGAGCCGCCGGGGCAGTCCGCCGAGGTCCAGAAGGCGCTGCCGCTTCCCGTCTGAGTGATCGTCATAACCGCGTACTTGGGGCCGAGGTCGACCTTGCAGTCGCTGCCGGAGGTGTTCTTGGCGATCAGCTGGAAGGTGGGGGTGTCCCCGGGTTCGTAGGTGTTGTGCAAGCTCCGCAGCGTCAACTGCACCGTTCCCGATGCGCAGTTGGGCAGCGTCGCCCCGCCGCCGGCGGGGAGCTGGTCGGCGGCGGAGGAAGTGCCGCCGCCACCACCGCCGTTGGCTCCGTCACCCGTGCCACCGGATCCGGCGCCGCTCGTTCCACCGGAGGCTCCGGAGCCCGACGACCCGGAGGACCCGGAACCGTCGCCACCGCCCGACTCGTCGCGCCCGCCCGGGCGTTGACTGATCGCGGGCCCCGTACCGGACGGGCCCGGCGTGATCGCCGACGTGGGATGCTTGCCGTTCGAGCCGTCCGCCTTGTTCTTCCCGCCGCCGCCGGAAGAGGTGACCGCCCACACGACGAGCATCACCAACAGGGCGACCACGGACAGCGCTACGGCCCTCCGTCGCCAGTAGATGGAGGAGGGAAGCGGCCCAACCGGATTGCGCAGAGATCCCACGGCGCAAACTGTACGAGAGATCTCCCCCACACCTGGCCCCACCCGCCGCCCGGAGCACAACTTTTCCGGATCATCATCTCGAAGAACCGCGTCCGCCGAGCCGGCGGCTCTCCGGCGGGCGCCCTCACCCACGGACACCGAGCCCGGCCCCCGGAGCCCACGAGAGGTCATCCCGGACAAAACCACCCCGAGCCGGTTCCCCACCCGACCACCCCCGGCATGGCAGGATCGACTACGCCATGACTGCACCCACCACCCCCGCCCCCGCCACCGCCCCCACTCAGACCGACGGCACCCCCGGCTCCACCGCCACCGGCCAAGCCCCCGGCACGGTCCTGCACGGCCCGGTCATCGCCTGGTTCGAGCAGCACGCCCGTGATCTCCCGTGGCGGCGCCCGGAGGCCGGGCCCTGGGGCGTGATGGTCAGTGAGTTCATGCTGCAGCAGACGCCGGTCAACCGCGTCCTGCCCGTCTACGAGCAGTGGCTCACCCGCTGGCCCCGCCCGGCCGACCTGGCCAAGGAACCCCCCGGCGAAGCGGTCCGCGCCTGGGGCCGCCTCGGCTACCCCCGCCGCGCCCTCCGCCTGCACGGCGCCGCGGTCGCCATAACGGAACGGCACGGCGGCGACGTCCCCACCGACCACGCCCAACTGCTCGCCCTGCCCGGGATCGGCGAGTACACGGCCGCCGCCGTCGCGTCGTTCGCCTACGGCCAGCGGCACCCGGTGCTCGACACCAATGTGCGCCGGGTCCTGGCCCGCGCGGTCACCGGTGTTCAGTACCCGCCCAACGCCACCACCGCCGCCGAGCGCAGGCTCGCCCGGGAACTGCTGCCGGACGACGAGCGCACCGCCTCGCGCTGGGCCGCCGCCTCCATGGAACTGGGCGCGCTGATCTGCACGGCGAAGAACGAGAACTGCCACCGCTGCCCGATCGCCACGCAGTGCGCCTGGCGACTGGCCGGGAAGCCCGAGCACGACGGTCCGCCGCGCCGCGGCCAGACGTACGCGGGCACGGACCGCCAGGTGCGCGGCCGGCTGCTGGCCGTGCTGCGGGAGGCCGCGGGCCCGGTACCGCAGTCGGCGCTCGACCGCGTGTGGGACGACCCGGTCCAGCGCGCCCGCGCCCTGGACGGCCTGGTCTCCGACGGCCTGGTGGAGCCCCTCCCGGGGCGCCTCTACCGCCTGCCCCTCACCTGACCCGTCCGAGCGCCCCGCTCGGTGACTTCACAGCCAACCCTTGGTCCCGTCACAGCAACACCGCCGCCACATCACAGCCTTCCGCTCCCTACCCGCTTGACAAATCACCCCATACCCGCCCCAACTCCCGCCTGCCTTTACCCCGTTCCTACGCCTGTTACACAACCGACGGACAGCCGAGTGCTCTCCGCAGCCTGGAACGGACAACGCCGTGACAACTCGTCCGTAACTTCATATGCGTGCCGCCGGCAGTGCGGCACCCGGGCTCGGGACGGGCCCGCTCGAGGTTGTGAGGAACCGGCCGGGCTGCGGGGCGCAGCCGGACCACAGGTCGGGAAACGGGGAACGGAGGCGGTTGGAATGGCGCACGGCGAGGTGCTCGAGTTCGAAGAATACGTACGCACCCGGCAGGACGCGCTGCTGCGCAGCGCGCGCCGGCTGGTCCCCGACCCGACCGACGCCCAGGACCTGCTGCAGACCGCGCTGGTGCGCACGTACGGCCGCTGGGACGGCATCGCGGACAAGCGGCTGGCCGACGCCTACCTGCGCCGCGTCATGATCAACACGCGGACCGAGTGGTGGCGCTCGCGCAAACTGGAGGAGGTCCCCACCGAGCAGCTCCCGGACGCGTCGGTGGAGGACTCCACGGAGCAGCACGCCGCCCGCGCCCTGCTGATGGACGTCCTGAAGGTGCTCGCTCCCAAGCAGCGCAGCGTCGTCGTGCTGCGACACTGGGAGCAGATGTCCACGGAGGAGACGGCCGCCGCCCTCGGCATGTCGGCCGGTACGGTCAAGAGCACGCTGCACCGGGCGCTCGCCCGGCTCCGCGAGGAGCTGGAAGCCCGCGACCTGGACGCACGCGCGCTGGAGCGTGAGGAGCGGGAGCGTTGCGCGGCCTAGGCACGGGGGTCATACGGCTCAGCGGAGCCCTGAAGGCGGTGACGGCGGCGGTGGCCGCGGTCACCGCCCTCGGGCTTTTCGTATCCGCCTGCGCCACCGGCGGCGCGGGCGCCCGGGACGAGGGACCCGCGGGCAGCGACCCGGTGATCTCGGGTGCCGCCACGCCGTCGCCGTCGCCCACCACCAAGGAGCCCACGCGCGCCGAGGTGGTGAAGATCGTCAAGGATGACCCGCAGGTCGCCAAGGTGGTCAAGGAGGACCTGAAGCCCTGCGTGGCCGACGAGTATCCGGTCGACGTGTCCTACGGCGACCTCACCGGCGGCGATGTCGACGACATCGTGGTCAACGTGATGACGTGCGGTGACGCGGTCGGGATCGGCTCGTACGTGTACCGCATGAAGAACCACAGGTACCAGAATGTCTTCAAGGCCGAGGAGCCGCCGGTCTACGCGGAGATCGACCGCGGCGACCTGGTGGTGACCCAGCAGATGTACCAGAAGGGCGACCCGGTGTCGTACCCCTCCAGCGAGGAAGTGATCACCTACGACTGGAGGACCAGCCACTTCACCGAGATAGCCCGCACGCGCAACGAGTACAGCAACGCCGTGGGCAACAGCGGCACCGCCGCCCCCACCAAGAACTGACAGCGACCCCTACTGAGAGCAGCGGATGGCAGAGCAGACACACGTCCTGTTCGTCGAGGACGACGACGTCATCCGCGAGGCCACCCAGCTCGCGCTGGAGCGGGACGGCTTCGCGGTGACCGCCATGCCCGACGGCCTGTCGGGCTTGGAGGCGTTCCGCGCCCGCCGTCCCGACATCGCTCTGCTGGACGTGATGGTTCCGGGCCTGGACGGGGTCAGCCTGTGCCGGCGCATCCGCGACGAGTCGACCGTGCCGGTCATCATGTTGTCCGCGCGGGCCGACTCGATCGACGTGGTGCTCGGTCTGGAGGCGGGCGCCGACGACTACGTGACCAAGCCCTTCGACGGCGCCGTGCTGGTGGCGCGCATCCGTGCGGTGCTGCGCCGCTTCGGGCACGCGAGCGGCGCCGGCCGGGCGGCCGAGGACACCTCGTCCGGGGACGACGGAGTGCTCACCTTCGGTGATCTGGAGGTCGACACCGAGGGGATGGAGGTCCGGCGGGCCGGGCAGCCGGTGGCCCTGACGCCGACCGAGATGCGCCTGCTGCTCGAGTTCTCGTCGGCGCCCGGCACCGTACTGTCGCGCGACAAGCTGCTGGAGCGCGTGTGGGACTACGGCTGGGGCGGGGACACCCGTGTCGTCGACGTCCATGTGCAGCGGCTGCGCACCAAGATCGGCCAGGACCGGATCGAGACGGTCCGCGGCTTCGGCTACAAGTTGAAGGCGTGAGCGGGGACAGGAGCATGCGGGGGATCATCGGCCGCCTCGTCCCCGAGGACGCGGCCATACGAACCGGTCTGAGATGGAAGCTCAGCGCGGCGATCGCCCTGGTCGGGGCGCTCGTCGCGATCGCGTTGAGCCTGGTCGTGCACAACGCGGCGCAGGTGTCGATGCTGAACAGCGCACGTGACCTCGCCTACGAGCGCATCCAGGTGGCGCAGCGGATGTACGAGTCCGGGCGCACCCAGACGTTCGGAACCAGAATCGACGATCCGGCCATCCCACGGGACCTGCTGGAGAAGGTCATGCAGGGCAGGCGCGCCACCTTCGCGTCCTGGGACCGCAACGGGGTGCCGGACACCTGGGCCGCCGTACCGCTCAAGGACGGCCGGGTGCTGTCCCTGCACACCCGCACGGACCGCAGCGCCGGGGTGATCAAGGACCTCGACCAGGCCCTGATCATCGGTTCGATCGCGGTCGTCCTCGGCGGTTCCGCGCTCGGCGTGCTGATCGGCGGGCAGCTGTCGGGCCGGCTGCGCAAGGCGGCCGCCGCGGCGAACCGGGTCGCCAAGGGCGAGGCGGACGTGCGCGTACGGGACGCGATCGGTGGTGTCGTACGCGACGAGACGGACGATCTGGCGCGGGCGGTGGACGCGATGGCGGACGCGTTGCAGCAGCGGCTGGAGGCGGAGCGCCGGGTGACGGCGGACATCGCGCATGAGCTGCGCACGCCGGTGACGGGCCTGCTCACCGCGGCGGAGCTGCTGCCGCCGGGCCGCCCCACCGAACTGGTGTTGGACCGCGCGAAGGCCATGCGGACGCTCGTGGAGGACGTCCTGGAGGTGGCCCGTCTGGACGGCGCCTCCGAGCGGGCCGAGCTGCAGGACATCATGCTGGGTGAGTTCGTGACCCGGCGGGTGGCCGCGAAGGACGCGGACGTCGAGGTCAGGGTGATCCACGAGTCGGAGGTCACCACGGACCCGCGCCGTCTGGAGCGGGTGCTGTTCAACCTGCTGGCGAACGCGGCACGGCACGGCAAGCCGCCCATCGAGGTGTCCGTCGAGGGCCGGGTGATCCGGATACGGGACCACGGGCCCGGCTTCCCCGAGGAGCTGCTGGCCGAGGGCCCGAGCCGGTTCCGTACGGGCAGCTCGGACCGCTCGGGCCAGGGTCATGGGCTGGGTCTGACGATCGCGGCGGGGCAGGCGCGGGTGCTGGGCGCCCGGCTGACGTTCCGCAACATCCGGGCGCCCGGGGTGCCGGACGATGTGCCGGCCGAGGGGGCGGTGGCGGTGCTGTGGCTGCCGGAGCACGCGCCGACGGACACGGGCAGCTTCCCGACGCTGCCGCTGTCGGGCAAGTGAGGAGCGGGACCGGGAGGCCGCAGGACCGGGGTCGGCAGAAGGACAGGGAAGAGCCGGCTAGCTCCACTCCTTCTCGAAGTCCAGACCGCCCTCGCGGCGCTGGGTGAAGGAGAACCAGTTGCCGGAGTCGTCGCGGAAGAGCGCCTCGGTGCCGTACGGCCGCTCCTGCGGCTCCTGGAGGAACTCCACTCCGCGGTCCTTGAGCCGCTTGTAGTCGCCGTGGATGTCGTCGGTGGCCAGCACACCGGCACCGAGAGCGCCCTTGGCGATGAGCTTCTTCATCATCTCGGCGGACTCGGGGTCCATCGCGGGCGGCCCGGGCACCATGAGCGTCAGCTCGACGTCGGGCTGGTCCGGGGCGCCGACGGTGAGCCAGCGCATGCCGCCGTCGCCCATGGTCATGTCCGTACGGACCTCGAGGCCGAGCTTCTGCGTGTAGAACTCCTTGGCCCGGTCCTGGTCGAGGACCCAGACGGTGGTGATGGCGAGCCCCTTGATCATGGCGTGCTCCTGGAGGTGGGAGGTGCGGTGTGCGCTGCCACGGTAAGCAGCGGGCCCTTCACCCCGCTTCTCCGGAATTGCTCTGCTCGCTCCTGCGGAATCCGCCCGCCCAGAGCATCGCGTAGCACCCGGGTATGAGCGCGGCGCCGCGGCCGACGTGCTTGGCGCGGTACTCGCTGGGCGTGAGCCCGGTCCAGGCCTTGAACCGCGCGGAGAACGTGCCGACGCTGCTGAACCCCACGAGATGGCAGATCTCGGTCACGGACAGATTCGCGGTACGCAGCAGGTCCTCGGCGCGCTCGATGCGCCGGTGCGTCAGATACTGCCGCGGCGTCTCGCCGTACGCCTCCTTGAAGGCGCGCAGGAAGTGATACCGCGAGTACCCGGCACGGTCGGCCACGGCCCCGAGATCGAGCGCGGGGTCGGCCCAGTCCCGATCCATCAGATCCTTGGCCAGCCGCAACTGCCGCATCTTGTCCACGCCCCCGATGCTGCCACGCGGCACTGACAGGGCGGCGGGGGCGAGACTCGACCGGGTGTGCCCGTCCGCGCGGGAAAAGGCCCCCGGGCGCACGCACCCGGGGGCCTCGGGCCGGAGCCCCTGCCGGTCAGACGGCCTCTGCAACCGCCGGCGGCACATCCGCGGCGTCCCCAGCCGCGCCCCCGGCCTGCTTGTCGGGCCCAGCCCCCCGCAGCGGGACCTCCTTCACGAACACCGCCGCGGCCAGCGCGAGCACGGCCACCACCGTGCCGAGCAGGAACGCCGAGTGCGTGCCCGCGGACACCGCGTGCTGGTACGCCTCCCGCGCCGCCGCCGGAAGCTTCTGGAGGCTCTTCGCGTCCAGTTGCGCCGACTGCTCGGTGATCTTCGACCCCAGCGCACCGGCCCGCTCGGCCATCACGTGCTGCACCCGGTTGTTGAACAGCGCGCCCATGATCGCCACGCCGAAGGAGGAGCCCAGCGTCCGCGCGAGGGTCGTGGTCGACGAGGCGACGCCCATGTCCCGCATCTCGACGCTGTTCTGCGCCACCAGCATGGTGATCTGCATCAGGCAGCCCATCCCGGCACCCAGCACGGCCATGTACAGGCCCGAGGTCAACCGGCTGGTCTCCGTGTCCATCCGCGACAGCAGGAAGAGGCCCACGATCATCAGCACGCTGCCGACCACCGGAAAGACCTTGTACCGCCCGCTGTTGGTGGTGACCCGCCCCGCGATCATCGACACCACGAGCATGGCGCCGAGCATCGGCAGCAGCAGCAGCCCCGAGTTGGTCGCGGACGCACCCTGCACGGACTGCTGGTACAGCGGCAGGAACAGCGTCGCACCGAACATCACGAACCCGGTGATGAAACCGATCGCCGACATCAGCGAGAAGTTCCGGCTGCGGAAGATGTGCAGCGGCACGACCGGCTCGGCGGCCTTCGTCTGCCAGAACAGGAATCCGACGAGCGCGGCGACACCGATCCCGATCAGCTCCATGATCCGCGCGGACGTCCACGCGTACTGGGACCCGCCCCAGGTGGTGACCAGCACGATCGAGGTGATGCCGACGGTCAGCAGCGCGGCGCCGAGGTAGTCGACACGGGCCTGGGACCGCTTCTTCGGCAGGTGCAGGACGGCGCTGATGGCGACCAGCGCGACGACACCCAGCGGAAGGTTGATGTAGAAGGCCCAGCGCCAGCCCCAGTTGTCGGTGATGGTGCCGCCGACCAGCGGACCGCCGATCATCGCGAGCGCCATGACGCCGGCCATCATGCCCTGGTACTTGCCGCGCTCCCGCGGCGGAATCAGATCACCGATGATGGCCATGACGCCGACCATGAGACCGCCGGCGCCGAGACCCTGGACGGCGCGGAAGCCGATGAGCTGGCCCATGTTCTGCGCCATGCCGCTGAGCGCGGAGCCGACCAGGAAGATCACGATCGAGGTCATGAACGAGCCCTTGCGCCCGTACATGTCGCCGAGCTTGCCCCACAGCGGCGTGGCGGCGGCGGTGGCGAGGGTGTACGCGGTCACCACCCACGACAGGTGCTCGAGGCCGCCCAGCTCGCCCACGATGGTCGGCATCGCCGTGCCCACGATCATGTTGTCGAGCATCGCGAGCATCATCGTGATCATCAGCGCGAGCAGGACGACCCGTATGCTCCGAGGTTGTTTCTCACTCTTCTCGCCGTCAGCGGCCGGTGCCGCGCTGTCCGCCATGGTCCCCAGACTCCCCTTGGTACTGCCCGCCGCCCGGCTACTTACTTGTCGCCCGGCTAGTTCACTATTCTCGGGGAAGATAGCCCCGTAACTAGCCGTGCGTCAAGTAAGTTTCGTAGGCTCGGCAAGGAGGCCTGCACACGGGCTCTCCGGGAGTGCGAGGAGTACGAGGATGGGCGGCACCACCATGGAAGGCACCAAGCGGCAGCGGCGCGGGGACACCCGCCAGCGCATCCAGGACGTGGCGCTCGACCTCTTCGCCGAGCAGGGCTACGAGAAGACCTCGCTCCGGGAGATCGCCGAGCGCCTGGACGTCACCAAGGCCGCGCTCTACTACCACTTCAAGACCAAGGAAGAGATCCTCGCCAGCATCTTCGAGGACCTGACCCGCCCGATCGACGAACTGATCGAGTGGGGCAAGGCGCAGCCGCACACCCTCGAGACCAAGCAGGAGGTGCTGCGCCGCTACAGCGAGGCGCTGGCCGGCGCGGCCCCGCTCTTCCGCTTCATGCAGGAGAACCAGGCCACGATCCGCGAGCTGAGCATCGGTAACCAGTTCAAGGACCGGATGCTGCAGATGCGCGACATCATCCGGGACCCGGACGCCTCCCTGACCGACCAGGTCCGCTGCGTCAGCGCGCTGTTCACGATGCACGCGGGGATGTTCGTCCTGCAGGAGGTCGAGGGCGATCCGGAGGACAAGCGCAAGGCGGTCCTGGAGGTCGCGATCGACCTGGTCACGCAGGCCCACTCGGGTGAGGGGACAGTGTAGGGAGGGCCCGGGCACACCTCAGAGGGCCACGCCCCTGCCCCGCAGGTAGGCGACGGGGTTGACGGCGGATCCGTAGTGCGGGGTCGTACGGACCTCGAAGTGCAGATGCGGGCCGCTGGAGTTGCCCGTGTTGCCGGACAGCCCGATGCGCTGACCGGTGGCGACGGCCTGGCCGACCCTGACGTCGATCCGCGAGAGGTGGGCGTACTGCGAGTAGATGCCGCCCGCGTGCCTGATGACGACGGCCTTGCCGTACGCCACCCCCTCCCCGGCCCCGCCCGCTCCGGCCTTGACGACGGTCCCGGCGTGCGCGGCGACGACGCTCGTCCCGCTCGGCACGGCGAAGTCCTGCCCGCTGTGGGTGGACTTCCACATGCCGCCGGCCTGGTTGAAGCCGGCCGTGAGCGAGTAGTTCCTGACCGGATGGACCCAGGACGCGGCGCTCACCGCGCCGCTTCCGGCGGCGGCCGCCACACCGGCCCCCAGCACGGCTGAAGCCCCGGCACCGGCGGCCAGCACGGCCAGCCGGGCACGCATCCGGGACGTACGGGAGGAGGAGGGCATGACGCTCTGGGACATGGAGACCTCGGGAAGTAGGCGGCTTGACCGTTTCTTGGTACAAGTCGGCCCGGTTGATTACCAAACGCGCGATCTACGAGGCCATGCCGTACTCGTGGCGAAATCACCCCCTGCTGGGGCTATTGCCTGGCGGCGGCCGCTACTAGGCGACCTCGTACCGGCTCCTCCCCCTGTGCGACATGTCACCCGGCGGGCCCGCTAGGCTGACCCACCGTCACGGACCGAGCACGGGGGAGCAGATGGATCCAGCGGCCCTGGGCGTCAAGGTGGCCTCCAGCGTGGTCACCCCGCTCGTGAAGCGGCTCTTCGTCACGGAGGGGCCCGGCGCCGGGCTCGTCGACAAGCCGGTGCGCGTCTCGGAGTTCGTCTCGTTCCGCGGCGAGAAGCGCGCCCTCGCCGAGAAGGAGCTCACCAAGCTCGCCGCCGAGCTGGTCAGGCGGGCCGTCACGGCGGAGGGCGAACGCCCGCTGCCCGAGGACGAGACACCCGCCGTCGTCCTCGCCCTGGCCACCACCCTGCACGCCCTCGGCGACCTCGACATGACCGACGTCCAGGCCGTGCGACTGGGCCACCAGACCCTCGCCCTGCACCTGCGGGCCGCGAGCGGCACCCCCGACCGCGACCTCTCACTCGACGCCACCCTCTTCTACGAGCGCGTCCTGGAGATCGCCTGCCTGCACATCCTGCACTTCTTCACACAGCGGTCCACCTTTGTGCCCCGCACCCTCGTCGAACAGACCCGGCGGCAGGCCGAGATCATCACGAAGATCGACGAGCTGATCGCCCGCACCCCGCCCACCGGGGGCACCGACCCCGCCTTCGACCAGCGCTACCTCGCCTATGTCGCCACCAAGCACAGCCACCTGACCATCTACGGAATCGATCTCGTCAACTCCCCGGAGCGCTGGCCCCTCGACGCGGCCTACCTCAGCCTCCAGGCACTGCGCCCGGACGACGAGACCGACGCCCGTATCGCCACCGCCTCCGCGGCCCTGCCCGCCGACCAGGCCCTCACCGGCCACGACCGGATCCTGCTGCGCGGGGTCGCCGGTTCCGGCAAGACCACGCTGGTGCAGTGGCTCGCGGTGACGGCGGCCCGCGGTGAGCGCGGCGACCGGATCCCGTTCGTCCTGCCGCTGCGCACCCTCCTGCGCCGCCCCGGCGGGCTGCCGGCGCCCGACACCTTCCTGGACGCCGTCCGCGTCCCCTTCCACGCCACCCAGCCGCCCGGCTGGGCCGACCGGGTCCTCACCGCCCGCCGCGCGCTCCTGCTCGTCGACGGCGTCGACGAGATCCCCGAGCGTGAACGGGAACGCACCCGGCGCTGGCTGCGCGACCTGCTCGACGTCTACCCCGGCAACCAGTGGCTCGTGACCTCGCGCCCCTCCGCCGTGCGCGAGGACTGGCTCGCAGCCGACGGCTTCACCGAACTCACCCTCGCCCCCATGAGCCGCGACGACGTCGCCGCGTTCGTCCGCCGCTGGCACACCGCGGCCCGCGTGGGCGCCCCCGACACCGACCGCCTCGACGACTACGAACACTCGCTCCTGGACGCCGTACGCACCAAACCGGACCTCGGCCGGCTCGCCACCAACCCGCTGATGTGCGGGCTGATCTGCGCCCTGCACCGGGACCGGCGGGGGTATCTGCCGCACGGCAGGCAGGAGTTGTACGAGGCGGCCCTGTCGATGCTGCTGGCGCGGCGCGACGAGGAGCGGGACATGTTCGTCCGGCAGGACGGCATCCACCTGACCGAGGCCCCGCAGATCCAGCTGCTGCAGCGCCTGGCGTACTGGCTGATCCGCAACAACCAGTCCGAGATGGACCGTGAGCGCGCGGAGCGGATCGTCGCCGACGTGCTGCCCTCGCTGCCGGCCGCCGCCTCCCAGGGCGACGCCGGACAGATCCTGCGCCACCTCCTGGTCCGCAGCGGACTGCTGCGCGAACCCGCCCCCGGTACGGTCGAGTTCGTCCACCGCACCTTCCAGGACTACCTGGGCGCGAAGGCGGCGGTCGAGGACGGGGACTTCGGGCTGCTGGTGCGGGGCGCCGCCGACGAACAGTGGGCGGACGTGATCCGCATGGCGGTGGCGCACGCACGGCCGCGGGAGAGGGCCGAACTGCTGGACGACCTGAGCGCCTCGGCCGACCGGGCCCCGGCAGCGGCCGGGACGCGCATCCGGCTCCTGGCGCTCGCCTCGCTCGAACACGCGACGGAACTCGACCCCCGTGTCCGCGCCCGGGTGGAGTCCGAGGCCGCCGCGCTCATCCCACCCCGTACGACGGCGGAGGCCCGCGCCCTCGCCGGCGCCGGCCCCCTCGTCCTGGAACTGCTCCCGGGCCCGGAGGGGCTGACGGACGCGGAGGCGAGGGCGGTGGTCATCACCGCGTCGCTGATCGGCACCGAGGCGGCCATTCCGGTACTGGCCCGGTTCCGGTCGCATCCTGCCCTGTCCGTGCGGGCGCAACTGACGTGGACCTGGCACCGCTTCCACACCGAGCGGTACGCGGAGGAGGTGATCGCGCATCTACGGCCGGAGGGCCTGTACTTCGCGGCGCACTCGGCGGCCGAACTGCGCGTTCTGCGGGACTTGGGCGGGCCGTCCCTGCTCCAGATCGTCGGCGACGTCGGATCGGACGACATCCGGGCCGCGCTCCGCCCGGACCAGGTGCGCAAGCTGGTCGTCCGCGACAACCGCGCATTGCGGGACCTGAGCTGTCTCTCCGATCAGGGGCGGCTGAAGGAACTGGATCTCGGGAGCCTGGACCCGGACGTCGACGATCTCTCGCCGCTCGCGGAACTGCCGATCACCCTGCTGTCGCTGCACGGCACCTCTCGTCTGGGGACGCCGGAGGCACTGGCCCGACTCGGACCCACCGTGACGGGGCTCGACCTCAGTATCCGGCTGCACGGCGACTCCCTCGACGCGGTCCTCCCCCGGGAACACCCCCTGGAATACCTCCGGCTCTCCGAAAAGGCACTGCGGTTCACCGGACTGCGGGGGCTACGGCACCTGCACACGGTGAAGAGGCTGAGCCTGGCCTCCCTTCCGAAAGAGCTTCCCCCGGAGCACTTCGAGGAAATCGCCGCCCTGCCGGCCCTGGAGGATCTGCGGCTCATCTGGAATGCCACCGGCTGGGAATCGGGCCCAGTTCTGGCCCGGATCACCCGGCTGCGGCTGAACATGTTCACCGGGACCGAGGACCTCTCGAAACTCTCCACGCTCTTCCCCGGAGTGCGAGACCTCACCCTTCGCCTCGCCCCCGACGTGTCCGACCTCCCGGATCACGTCCTGGATCCTCTGCCGGTCCGGCCCGTGATCGAGCGCACCGACAGCGTGCTGTGACCGCACATGGAAAAGGGGCTGCCCCGGGACCGAAGTCCCGGGGCAGCCCCTTTCCGTCTCACCCCCGCAGGGGTCAGTCCTTGCTCAGGTTCGGACCGCCACCGGCCGCCTGCTCGATCGGCGGAACGTCCGGCAGAGCCGACTTCTCCTCACCACGGAAGGTGAACTTCTGGGCGTCGCCCTCGCCTTCCGTGTCGACGACCACGATATGGCCCGGACGCAGCTCCCCGAAGAGGATCTTCTCGGACAGCGTGTCCTCGATCTCGCGCTGGATCGTGCGGCGCAGCGGCCGGGCGCCCAGCACGGGGTCGTAGCCCTTCTTCGCCAGCAGCTCCTTCGCGGACTGGGCGAGCTCGATGCCCATGTCCCGGTCCTTGAGCCGCTCGTCGACCTTGCTGATCATCAGGTCGACGATCGCCAGGATGTCCGCCTGGGTCAGCTGCGGGAAGACCACCACGTCGTCGACGCGGTTGAGGAACTCGGGCCGGAAGTGCTGCTTGAGCTCGTCCGACACCTTGTTCTTCATGCGCTCGTAGTTGGTCTTCGTGTCGCCCGCGGCGGCGAAGCCGAGGTTGAAGCCCTTGGAGATGTCCCGGGTGCCGAGGTTGGTCGTCATGATGATGACCGTGTTCTTGAAGTCCACGACCCGGCCCTGGGAGTCGGTCAGGCGACCGTCCTCCAGGATCTGCAGCAGCGAGTTGAAGATGTCCGGGTGGGCCTTCTCGACCTCGTCGAAGAGGACCACCGAGAACGGCTTGCGCCGCACCTTCTCCGTCAGCTGGCCGCCCTCCTCGTAGCCCACGTAACCGGGGGGCGAACCGAAGAGACGCGACACCGTGTGCTTCTCGCTGAACTCCGACATGTCGAGGGAGATCAGCGCGTCCTCGTCACCGAACAGGAACTCCGCCAGCGCCTTGGACAGCTCGGTCTTACCGACACCGGACGGGCCGGCGAAGATGAACGAACCACCCGGACGCTTCGGGTCCTTCAGGCCCGCACGCGTACGGCGGATCGCCTTCGACAGCGCCTTGACGGCGTCCACCTGGCCGATGACCCGCTTGTGGAGCTCGTCCTCCATGCGGAGCAGGCGGCTGGACTCCTCCTCGGTCAGCTTGAAGACCGGGATGCCCGTGGCCGTGGCCAGCACCTCGGCGATCAGCTCGCCGTCGACCTCGGCGACGACGTCCATGTCGCCGGCCTTCCACTCCTTCTCCCGCTTGGCCTTCGCGGCGAGCAGCTGCTTCTCCTTGTCACGGAGAGAAGCCGCCTTCTCGAAGTCCTGGGAGTCGATCGCGGACTCCTTGTCCCGGCGGACGGCCGCGATCTTCTCGTCGAACTCGCGAAGGTCCGGCGGCGCGGTCATCCGGCGGATGCGCATCCGGGAACCGGCCTCGTCGATCAGGTCGATCGCCTTGTCCGGCAGGAAGCGGTCCGAGATGTAGCGGTCGGCCAGGGTGGCGGCCTGGACCAGGGCCTCGTCCGTGATGGAGACGCGGTGGTGCGCCTCGTAACGGTCGCGCAGGCCCTTGAGGATCTCGATGGTGTGCGGCAGCGACGGCTCCGCGACCTGGATGGGCTGGAAGCGGCGCTCCAGGGCCGCGTCCTTCTCCAGGTGCTTGCGGTACTCGTCGAGCGTGGTGGCGCCGATGGTCTGCAGCTCACCACGGGCCAGCATCGGCTTCAGGATGGAGGCCGCGTCGATGGCGCCCTCGGCGGCACCCGCACCGACCAGCGTGTGCAGCTCGTCGATGAACAGGATGATGTCGCCGCGGGTGCGGATCTCCTTGAGCACCTTCTTCAGGCGCTCCTCGAAGTCACCGCGGTAGCGGGAGCCGGCGACCAGCGCGCCCAGGTCGAGGGTGTAGAGGTGCTTGTCCTTGAGGGTCTCGGGCACCTCGCCCTTGACGATGGCCTGCGCCAGGCCCTCGACGACCGCCGTCTTGCCGACGCCGGGCTCGCCGATGAGCACCGGGTTGTTCTTGGTACGGCGGGACAGCACCTGCATGACCCGCTCGATCTCCTTCTCGCGCCCGATGACCGGGTCGAGCTTGGACTCACGAGCGGCCTGGGTGAGGTTCCGGCCGAACTGGTCCAGGACGAGAGAGGTCGAGGGCGTGCCCTCGGCCGGGCCGCCCGCGGCGGCGGTCTCCTTGCCCTGGTAGCCCGACAGCAGCTGGATGACCTGCTGGCGGACACGGTTGAGGTCTGCTCCGAGCTTGACCAGGACCTGGGCGGCGACGCCCTCGCCCTCGCGGATCAGGCCGAGCAGGATGTGCTCCGTGCCGATGTAGTTGTGGCCCAGCTGAAGGGCCTCGCGGAGCGACAGCTCCAGGACCTTCTTGGCACGGGGGGTGAAGGGGATGTGCCCGGACGGGGCCTGCTGGCCCTGGCCGATGATCTCCTCCACCTGCTGGCGGACCGCCTCGAGCGAAATCCCGAGGCTCTCCAGGGCCTTAGCGGCGACACCCTCACCCTCGTGGATCAGGCCCAGGAGGATGTGCTCGGTGCCGATGTAGTTGTGGTTGAGCATCCGGGCTTCTTCCTGAGCCAGGACGACAACCCGCCGCGCGCGGTCGGTGAACCTCTCGAACATCGTTAATCGCTCCTCAGAGCGGTCAGGCAGTGGGGGGAACTTCCCCTCCCTGTCCTTCCGCAGCTTAGTCCCGCAAGCGGGGACCGCTCATTCCAACTGCCGACACCGTCGATGGCCTCCTGACCCCGAACGCCGACATCTGCTCCAACCCGATGGTGCGAGACGATGTTCCCGCAGGCCAGGCAGATACCCCACTCGCCAGTACGCCGATGGCGAACGTGAGACGGCCTCTCCCGCGCAACGCCCCCTCCCACTAGGGATGTCTTACCCGCCGACACCGACAGTCCATGCCGCGCGCACCGTTTCCCTCCGCTACGGGCGAACATCCTTGCGCCGCCGAACACCCCCGTACGCCCCTTTTTTCGGCACTTGGCGCAATCGGTCGGCCACCCAGCGTAACCCGACGCCGGCTCGGGCGGTTGCTCCGTACATGGTCCACACGGTCCACCCGGTGCCCCACCCCCGAAGGCCACTCGATCCCGGCACGAGCGGCACGGTGCGTCAGTGGTACGAGAACGAGCTGGGCTGGGCGACGGCGCCCGGAGAGCCGGTGCGGCTGGTCACCGGGGTGCGCTTCGACGTGCTCGACGTGCCCGCGGAGGCCGGTTTCGCCGCGCTCAGGCATCTGGGGCCCGCGTCCCCGGTCGCGTTGTGCGCCGGGCGGATGCGGCTGCTGGTGGCGGCTGGCAGCGCGGAGGAGCTGCCGGGGCTGCTCGACTGGCTGGAGTGGGGAGCGCTGGCCCTGGACCTCACGGCCACCGGGGCGGGCGGGCAGACGGAGGCGCCGCTGCCGCCGGGCTGGGCGCCGGCTTCGGTGCCGGATCCGGCCGGCACCCCGGGGTCCCGGCCGCTTCCCCTGGACCGGGCCGTTTCACAGGGGGCCGCCGTCTGGCTGCGGCCCCCCGAGCCGGGGTGCGAGGTCGAACAGGTGCTGCCGACGTTGTCGGCCGTGGGGGGCGGTGGGGGCGCCCCCGATCTGGTACGGCTGGTCGACACGGTGGCGACGCAGTGCCACCGGGTCCGGCTGCGGCGCGCGTGCGCTCAGCCCATCGCCTTCTCGTAGGCCTCGCGGATGGTCGCCGGAACACGGCCGCGGTCGTTGACCTCGTAACCGTTCTCCTTCGCCCAGGCGCGGATCTGCGCGGTGTCCTGGCTGCCACCGGAAGCGGCCGCACGGGCCTTTCCACGCCCACCCGAAGCACGGCCTCCGGTACGACGGCCGCCCTTCACATACGGATCGAGAAGGCTGCGCAGCTTGTCCGCGTTGGCGGTCGTGAGATCGATCTCGTACGTCTTGCCGTCCAGTGCGAACGTGACGGTCTCGTCCGCCTCGCCACCGTCGAGGTCGTCGACAAGAAGGACCTGAACCTTCTGTGCCACCGGATTTCCTTTCATCGATAACTTCAGGGCCTAGGGTCTGCGCCCGGTGCCGCCCGTTTCGCGTCCCCTGTTATATGCAGTACTGCAGTACGTCGGAAAGCAAACCGCTTTTGCCGGAAAAACACAAACCCCCCGGGAGAGCCCGACGGGCGGCTGGGAGACCGGAAACATACGCGTTTCGGACATAGGGAACCTGGGCAAGGTCGTCGGGCTGAAGCGCGGCTGAATAGTCGCCTCCGATCGCCCGGCGATCACAGATGCAGAAGCATCCGGCTGTTGCCCAAGGTGTTCGGTTTCACTCGTTCGAGACCGAGGAACTCCGCCACGCCCTCGTCATAGGAACGCAACAGCTCGGCGTAGACATCCTGGTCGACGGGCGTCTCGCCGATCTCCACGAAGCCGTGCTTCCCGAAGAAGTCCACTTCGAAGGTGAGACAGAAAACGCGGCGAACGCCGAGCCACCTAGCGGTCTGCAGCAACTTCTCCAGCAACTGATGCCCCACGCCCAGGCCCCTGGCCTCGGGCATCACCGCGAGAGTGCGGACTTCCGCCAGGTCCTCCCACATCACGTGCAAGGCGCCGCAGCCCACGACCTCGCCGTTGTCGTCGCGTTCCGCGACCCAGAACTCCTGGATGTCCTCGTAAAGCGTGACGGTCGCTTTGTCGAGCAGGATGCCGCGGCGGACGTAGGAGTCGAGGAGGCGGCGCACCGCCGGGACATCGCTCGTCCTGGCCCGTCGGACAGTGATGGCTTTTGTGGTGGCTTCGGGGCGCTTCGCTGGCATGAGCGGACGCTATCGCCCGGTGTCGCCCTCCGCCGAGGCGGGGTTGTTCTCCTCGGGCGTCCCGGCCGGGTTCTCGGAGCCCGTTTCCTCACTCGGGGGCTCCTGGGTGCTCTCCGGGCCCTGCACGACGCGCATCGCGTCACGGAGTGCCTGTCTCTGTTCGTCGCTCATCATGCCGAAGAAGGCGACGAGCGCGGCGGCCGGGTTGTCGCTCTGCGACCAGGCGTCGTTCATCAGGGCAGCCGCGTAGGCGGCGCGGGTGGAGACCGCCTCATATCGATAGGCCCGGCCTTCCGCTTCCCGGCGGACCCAGCCCTTCTGATGGAGATTGTCCAAAACGGTCATCACCGTGGTGTAGGCGATGGACCGTTCCTGCTGTAGGTCTTCCAGGACTTCTCGAACGGTCACCGGGCGGTTCCACTTCCACACCCGCGTCATGACCGCGTCTTCGAGTTCTCCCAATGGGCGAGGCACGCTTAGCACAATAGTGGGAGAAGTCACCAATGGCTTGCGGGACGTGCACTTACGCGACAAACCACAACAAAAAGGGCGTACGACTCCTAAACGCGCTCAGGGCATGAGTCGTACGCCCGGTGGCACCGGGTGCCGTCCGGAAGGGCCGAGGGCCGCAAAAGGGGGGTCAGGCGTCGGCGTCCCCGGACTTCTGGGGAGCGCTTTCCGCGCGCGCGAGGGCCGCGTCCACGGCGGCGTCCTCCTTGGCCTTGTTGGCGCCGCCCTGGGTCTTCACGATCACCCGGATGAGCCCGATGAAGAACACGGCCATGACGACCGGGGGCACGAGCGCGGAGACGTAGTCCATGCGTCAAGAGTAGCCAGGGGTGTCCGAAGGATCCCGGTCGGGTGGGCGTCACCGGATTGCGCCCGATCCGGGGTCTGCCCGTTCGGCAGGCCCTAGCCGGCCGCGAGCTGCCCGTGGGAGTGGGCCGGGGGGCTCGGCTTCCGTTTCGGCGGGAAGACCTCGCCGGGGGTCGGGATCGGGCGGCGCGTCGGGCGCGGGGCCTGCGGCTCACGGCGGGGAGCGGGCTTTTCCGGCTTGCGCTCGGGCTTCTGCTCGGGTTTGCGGGCCGGCTCCTCGGGCCGCTCCTCCTCGCTCGCACGGCCGCCGGGCAGGGCCGTCAGACGCGCACGGCAGACGGGAGCCGCGGCCCTGCGGGGAGTGAGGTGCGCCCGTCCGCCGGGCTCGGCCGGTGCCGAAGTCCTCGTACCGGGCGTACCTCGCGACGGGGCGAACGTCGCCTGTTGGGGCACCAGGGCCCGGCAGCGGTCGAGCAGGGCGGCGGCCAGGGGCGTGCCGCGCAGGGCGCGCAGCGCGGCGAGGTCGTCCGGGGCAGGGCGGTAGCCGGCGCGCAGAGCGTCCTGGAGGAGGGTGAGGTAGCCGCCGGCGGCGCCGGGGAGGGCGGCCCGGTAGCGGGCGAGGTCGGCCAGCAGGAAGGCCCTCAGGCGGTCCCCCTCGCGCACCGCCGCGTCGACGGACTCGGCGAGGCGGAGGCAGTCCTGGACGTCCTCGGCGGAAGCGGTGCGGGGGTTCAGGGCCAGGGCGAGGGCGCGGCGGAGCACGCGCAGCTCCTCCGCGCCGAAGGCCAGGGCGCCTCGGGATCCGTGTGGCGTGGGCATGCGGGGACGCTACCGCTAATCGGACAAACCGGGTCTCTCCGGGTGCCGTGTCGCTCTGGAGTTCCCCCAGGTGGGGGCGCGGGTCCGCCTGTTCGCCGTTGAGCTGTTCGCCTTTCGGCGGGTGCTGCCTCGTCGTGCTCGTCACGCCCACGCGGCGGAGCCGCACATCGACACAGCCCCGCGCCCCTTACGGGGCGCCTCAACCCCCCATACGTGACACATTCCGTTCGTAGACCAACCGCAGGCCGATCAGCGTCAGCCATGGTTCGTGTTCGTCGATCACCGCCGACTCGCCCAGGACCATGGGAGCCAGGCCGCCCGTCGCGATGACCGTGACGTCGTCCGGGTCGTCGGCCAGTTCCCTGGCCATGCGGGTGACCACGCCGTCCACCTGGCCCGCGAAGCCGTAGACGATGCCCGCCTGCATCGCCTCGACCGTGTTCTTGCCGATCACGCTCCGCGGCCGGGCCACCTCGATCTTGCGCAGCTGCGCGCCCCGGACGCCCAGTGCCTCGACCGAGATCTCGATGCCGGGTGCGATGACACCGCCGACGTACTCCCCCCGCGCGCTGACCGCGTCGAACGTCGTGGCCGTGCCGAAGTCCACGACGATCGCCGGGCCGCCGTAGAGCTCGACGGCGGCGACCGCGTTGATGATCCTGTCGGCGCCGACCTCCTTGGGATTGTCGGTCAGGATCGGTACGCCCGTCTTGACGCCGGGTTCCACGAGGACCGCGGGCACGTCTCCGTAGTAGCGGCGGGTCACGTCGCGCAGCTCGTGCAGCACGGACGGCACGGTGGCGCAGATCGCGATGCCGTCGATGCCGTCGCCCAGGTCCTCTCCGAGGAGCGGGTGCATGCCCATCAGGCCCTGGAGGAGGACCGCCAGCTCGTCGGCCGTGCGGCGGGCGTCGGTGGAGATGCGCCAGTGCTCCACGATGTCCTCGCCGTCGAACAGGCCGAGGACGGTGTGCGTGTTGCCTACGTCGATGGTCAGCAGCATGGGGCTCTACCTACTCCGCCGCTCGCAGGTCCAGGCCGATGTCCAGGATCGGGGAGGAGTGTGTGAGCGCTCCGACCGCCAGGAAGTCGACGCCCGTGTCCGCGTACGCCTTGGCGTTCCCCAGGGTCAGGCGGCCCGAGGCCTCCAGCAGGGCGCGGCCCTTGACGATCGCCACCGCCTCCTCGCACTCGGTGGGCGTGAAGTTGTCCAGGAGGATCAGGTCCGCGCCCGCGTCGACGACCTCGCGCAGCTGGTGCAGGGTGTCGACCTCGACCTCGATCGGCACGTCCGGGAACATCTCACGGACCGCCTGGAAGGCCTGGGCCACGCCTCCGGCCGCGACGACGTGGTTGTCCTTCACCAGGGCCGCGTCCGAGAGGGACATGCGGTGGTTGACGCCGCCGCCGCAGCGGACCGCGAACTTCTCCAGGGAGCGCAGGCCCGGCGTCGTCTTGCGGGTGTCCCGTACGCGCGTCTTGGTGCCCTCCAGGGCGTCCGCCCACGCGCGCGTGGCCGTCGCGATGCCGGACAGGCGGCACAGGATGTTCAGCGCGCTGCGCTCGGCGGTGAGCAGGTCACGGGTGCGGGTGGTGACGGTCAGCAGCTTCTGGCCGGCCTCCACCCGGTCGCCGTCGTCCACGTGGCGCTCGACCTCGAACTCGTCGGTGCACACCACGGAGATCACGGCCTCGGCGACCCTGAGGCCCGCCACGACGCCCGCCTCGCGCGCGGTGAAGTCGCCGGTGGCGACCGCGTCCTCGGGGATCGTCGCGACCGTCGTCACGTCCACGCCGTGGTCCAGGTCCTCCTGGATGGCGACGCCTGCGATGTCCTCGACCTCCACGGGATCGAGTCCGGCGTCGGCCAGGAGCTGGGCGAGCGCGGGGTCGAGCCCGCACTCCAGGTATTCCTCGTCGCCGTCCGCGCCGCAGCCGCAGCCGTCGCCGCAGCCGCCGTTGGAGGCGAGAGGGAGGTCGGGGGTACTCACTTCGGTCACTGCTCCTGGGGACGCTGAGGCGCGGGGGCCTCGGGGCGGGTCGGGGGGAAGTCTGCGGTGTCCGTGGTGCGTGTCGCCAGCGATCGGTCGGGATTCAGCCGTACGACGATGTGGCGGCGCCAGTTCGCGTCGTCGCGGTCGGGCCGGTCCTCGCGCCAGTGGCAGCCGCGGGTCTCCTCGCGCAGGAGGGCGGCGGTGACCAGGACGCGGGCCACGCACAGGAGGTTGGTGGCCTCCCAGGTGTCGACGCCGGGCTCGGCGGTCTTGCCGTTCTCCTGGAGGACGTCGCGCGCCTCGGTGTGCAGCCGCTGGAGCTGGTCGGCGGCCTTGGACAGGGATTCGGCGGAGCGCAGGACGCCCGCGCCCTCCGTCATGATCCGCTGGATCGCGAAGCGGGCCTCGGGGCCGAGCAGCGGGTGCGCCGGCTTCTCCGAGTACGGGACGGGCTGCGGCACGCGCGCGTGGAGGCCGTTCTCCGTCTGCTCCCGGGCGATGTCGGCGGCGATGCTCTCGGCGTAGACCAGGCCCTCCAGGAGGGAGTTGGAGGCGAGCCGGTTGGCGCCGTGGACGCCCGTGCAGGCGACCTCGCCGCACGCGTACAGGCCCGGCACGGTCGTCCGGCCGTGGGAGTCGGTGCGCACGCCCCCGGAGGCGTAGTGGGCCGCCGGGGCGACCGGGACGGGCTCGGTGACCGGGTCGATGCCGTTGGCGCGGCAGGCGGCCAGGATCGTGGGGAAGCGGTGCTCCCACATGTCGGCGCCGAAGTGGCGGGCGTCGAGGAACATGTGCTCGGCGTCCTGCTCCTGCATCCGGCGCATGATGCCCTTGGCGACGATGTCCCGGGGCGCGAGCTCCGCCAGCTCGTGCTGACCGACCATGAAGCGCACCCCGTCGGCGTCCACCAGGTGGGCGCCCTCGCCGCGGACCGCCTCGGAGACGAGGGGCTGCTGGCCCTCCGCGTCCGGGCCGAGGAACAGCACGGTCGGGTGGAACTGCACGAACTCCAGGTCGCTGACCTCAGCGCCGGCGCGCAGGGCGAGCGCCACGCCGTCGCCGGTGGACACCGAGGGGTTGGTGGTCGCGGAGAAGACCTGGCCCATGCCGCCGGTGGCGAGGACCACGGCGGGCGCGTGCACGGCGCCCACGCCGTCGTGCTGGCCCTCGCCCATGACGTGCAGGGTCACGCCCGCGGTACGGCCGTCGGCGTCCGTGAGCAGGTCCAGGACGAGCGCGTTCTCGATCGTGCGCAGTCCACGCGCGCGTACCGCCTCCACCAGCGCCCGGGAGATCTCGGCGCCGGTCGCGTCTCCGCCCGCGTGCGCGATGCGGCGGCGGTGGTGCCCGCCCTCGCGGGTGAGCTGGATGCCTCCCTCGTCGTCGGTGTCGAAGTGCGCGCCGGTGGAGATCAGCCGCCGTACGGCGTCGGGGCCCTCGGTGACGAGGATGCGGACGGCCTCCTCGTCGCACAGACCCGCGCCCGCGACCAGGGTGTCGTCCAGGTGCTGCTCCGGGCTGTCGCCCTCGCCGAGGGCCGCCGCGATGCCGCCCTGCGCCCAGCGGGTGGAGCCGTCGTCGAGGCGCGCCTTGGTGACGACGACCGTGTTCAGGCCGGCGGCGTCGCAGCGCAGCGCCGCGGTGAGGCCGGCCACGCCGGAGCCGACCACCACGACGTCGGCGGGGATGGACCAGCCCGGGGCGGGCGCGTGCAGTCGTATGCCTGTGCCGGTCACGAGGCGGCTCCGTGAGGGTCGACGGGTTCGGGTGCTCCGAAGGAGAGCGGGATGTTGTCGATCAGCCGGGTCGTCCCGACCCGGGCGGCGACGGCGAGGACCGCCTCGCCGGTGAAATCGTCGGGGATGTCGGTGAAGTCCGACGGGTCGACCAGGGCCAGGTAGTCCAGGACCAGTGGCGGGTCCAGCTGGGCGGCCTCGTCCAGGACGAGCTTCGCGGCGGCGCGGACGGCGGCGGGACCGCCGGGCGCGGCCTTGGCGACGGCGTGCGCGTCGGCGGCGGCGCGCGACTCGCCTATGGCGCTCAGGGCCTCGGCACGCGCGTGCGTGGCGGGCACCTCCAGGGCACGTGCGCGCAGCGCCTCCTGGGCGGCGTGCCGGTCGCGGCCCGCGAACAGGGCGCGGGACAGGGCGAGCGCGGTGTGCCGCTCCTGGGGCGAGAGGTAGCGGTTGCGGCTGGACAGGGCGAGCCCGTCCTCCTCGCGCACGGTGGGCACGCCGACGATCTCCACGCCGAAGTTCAGGTCCCGCACCATCCGGCGGATCAGGGCGAGCTGCTGGGCGTCCTTCTGCCCGTACAGGGCCACGTCGGGGCGGGTGAGGTGGAGCAGCTTGGCCACGACGGTGAGCATGCCGTCGAAGTGGCCCGGGCGGAAGGCGCCTTCCAGGCGCTCGCCCATGGGGCCGGCGGAGATCCGCACCTGGGGCTCGCCGCCCGGGTAGACCTCGTCCACGGACGGGGCGAACACCACGTCCGCGCCGGACTGCTCGGCCACCTTCAGGTCGGCGTCCAGGGTGCGCGGGTAGCGGTCGAGGTCCTCGCCCGCGCCGAACTGGAGCGGGTTCACGAAGACGGTGACGATCACGAGGCCCTTGCCGCCGACGTGCTTGCGCGCCGCCCGGATCAGGGTGGCGTGGCCCTCGTGCAGGGCGCCCATGGTCATCACGACGGCGGTGCGTCCCGGCACCGCGTGGTGGTCCTGGACGTACCGCAGGTCGTCCACCGTGGGGACCAGTTCGAAGGGACGGCGGCTCATCGGTCTTCCCCGTTCTCGGGCAGGTCGGTGCCGTCGGCGAGGACTCCGAGCAGGTCCTCGGCCAGCTCCGGCTTCAGCAGTCCGTGGGCCAGGGCCCGGTCGGCGGTGGCGCGGGCCATCGCCAGGTAGCCGGCGACGGTCTGGGGGGCGTGCCTGCGCAGCTCGGAGACGTGCGCGGCGACCGTGCCCGCGTCTCCGCGCGCGACGGGGCCGGTCAGCGCCGCGTCGCCGGAGCGCAGCGCGTTGTCCAGGGCGGCGCCGAGCAGCGGGCCGAGCATGCGGTCGGGGGCCTCGACGCCCGCCGCGCGCAGCAGCTCCATGGACTGGGCGACCAGGGTGACCAGGTGGTTGGCGCCGAGGGCGAGGGCCGCGTGGTACAGCGGGCGCATCTCCTCGGCGACCCACTCGGGCTCACCGCCCATCTCGATCACCAGGGCCTCGGCGGCCAGCCGCAGCTCCTCGGGCGCGGTGACCCCGAAGGAGCATCCGGCCAGGCGCTGGACGTCCACAGGGGTGCCGGTGAAGGTCATCGCGGGGTGCAGGGCGAGCGGCAGCGCTCCGGCGCGCAGGGCGGGGTCGAGCACGCGTGTGCCGTACCGCCCGGAGGTGTGCACGAGCAGTTGGCCCGGGCGTACGGCCCCGGTCTCGGCGAGGCCCTCCACGAGGCCCGGCAGGGTGTCGTCCGGGACGGTCAGCAGGACCAGTTCGGCGCGCTCCATCACCTCGGCGGGCGGCACGAGCGGCACGTCGGGGAGCATCTGCTCGGCGCGCCGTCTGGAGGCGTCCGAGACCCCGGAGACGGCGACCGGGCGGTGCCCGGCGAGCTGGAGCGACGCGGCGAGCGCGGGCCCGACCCGGCCGGCTCCGATCACGCCCACGGTGAGCCGCGCGGGGCGGTCCTTGGGGTCTGGCTGCTGGACTGTACTCACTCGACGGTGGCCTTCCCGTTCCAGTCCGCTCTGGGTACCGGACGATTTCTCGTCATGTTAACGCGATTGGGGGGCGAGGCGGCCGGTTGTCCACAGGCTGTGGGTTCCCGCAGGTGGTGGCCGGTATGGAAATCGGGGTGCCGCAGGGGCGGGCGCGCGGCATGATCCCGGGATGAGGACGAGGGCGGAGGGGGACATGGCGCGAACGGCTGGACAGGTCGCCGGAGAGCCGGCTCGGGAGGGCGGGGAAGACCCGGCGGAGTCACCCGAGGAACTGCGGCGCCGGATGCGGGAACGCCGGATCGCCGCCTACCGGGGCGCGGAGCGCGTGCTGGCGCGCCCTGGGTTCCTGGGGACGCTGCGGGAGCGGCTCGCGCTGCTCGACGGCGCGGAGGCCCTGTACGACCTGGACGAGACCGGGGACATGTACGGCACGGGGATCGTCGAGGCGCTGGAGGAGAGGGTCGCCGGGCTGCTGGGCAAGGAGGCCGCCGCCTTCTTCCCGACCGGGACCATGGCCCAGCAGGTGGCGCTGCGCTGCTGGGCGGGCCGCACCGGCGACCCCACGGTGGCCCTGCATGCGCTCGCCCACCCCGAGGTGCACGAGCGGAAGGCGTTCAGCGAGGTCAGCGGGTTGCACCCGGTGCCCGTGACGAGCGAGCCCCGGCTGCCGACCGCCGAGGAGGTGCGCGACTTCGAGGAGCCCTTCGGAGCGCTGATGCTCGAACTGCCCCTCAGGGACGCCGGTTTCGTCCTGCCCTCCTTCGAGGAGCTCAGCGAGGTCGTCGAGGCGGCGCACGAGCGCGACGCGGTGGTGCACTTCGACGGCGCGCGCCTGTGGGAGACCACGGTCCACTTCGACCGTCCGCTGGAGGAGATCGCGGGCCTCGCGGACAGCGTCTACGTGTCGTTCTACAAGTCCCTCGACGGGTACGGCGGCGCGGCGCTCGCGGGCCCCAGGACCCTCGTCGACGAGGCGAAGACCTGGCGGCACCGCTACGGCGGCGCGGTCTTCCAGCAGTTCCCGACGGTGCTGTCGGCCCTGGCGGGACTGGAGCGTGAGCTGCCCCGGCTGCCGGAGTACGTGCGCCACGCGCGCGTGGTGGCCGCCGCGCTGCGCGAGGGGTTCGCGGCGGCGGGGCTGCCGTGGGCGCGGGTGCACCCCGACCCGCCGCACACCCACGAGTTCCAGGTCTGGCTGCCGTACGACGCGGACGTCCTCGTTCAGGCCGCCGTCCGCCAAGGCGAGGAGACGGGGACGCTCCTGTTCGCCAACCCCTGGGACCGCGGTGGTCCGGGCCTGGCCTTCACCGAGGTCTACGTACGCGCCGCCGCCCTGGAGTGGTCGGCGGACGACGTGAAGAAGGCGGCGGTGGAGTTCGTGGAGCGGCTGCCGGGAGTCGACGGGTCCGTTTGACGGCCTCCGTCAAACGAGGGCGGCTCTGTCAGTGACGGGGTGCACCATGAGGCCATGAGCGTGGACATCGACATCAGCGGGCTGCGGCCGGAGAGGGTTTCCGTCGTGCCCTCTCCCCTGGCCGAGCTCAGCATGGCGCTGCACGCACTGGCCGAGCCGGGGCACCATCCGGGCCTTCAGGGATGGGTGACGGGCGTGACCGCCCGGCTCGACTCGCACCTGGCCGACCGGATGTGCGAGGCCGACTTCCTGTGGCGGACCACGTTCTCGGACCTGTTCCTGCCCTACGCGGGCATCCCGGGCCGCGCGGCCCTCCCCGGTGCCACCCTCGCCGAGGACATGGACCTGCTGGACAAGCTCAGCGACGAGCAGTTCGTGGACGCGGCCCTGGAGTTCACCTGTGCCACGTGCTACAGCACGCCCGGCCCGACGGCGCTCTCGGACGCCGGGGTACGGGGCCGCGCCCTGGAGCTGGCCGCCGCGCGAGGACCTCGCCAACTGCGCTTCACGGAGCGGCTGCTGGCCGACCCACCGCGCACTCGGGCCTGGCTGCGGCAGTTCCTTCAGGACTGCGACGAGGCGTTCTTCGCCGACGCCTGGTCCCGGCTGCGCCACCAGCTCGCCGCGGACGCCCGCCACAAGACGGACCTGCTGCGGCGCAGGGGTCTGGCGGAGGCACTGGCGGCTGTGTCGCCCGCCGTGACGCTGGACGAGACGAAGGACCGGATCGTCGTGGACAAGCTCGGTGAGGGCCGCACCGCCACCGGGGACGGCGGCCTGCTGCTCGTCCCGACGAGCCTCGGCTGGCCGCACCTGATGGTCCTTCACCGCCACGGCTGGCAGCCGGTGCTGCACTACCCGGTCGCGTCCCCCGAGCTGTCGGCGCCGCCCTCGCTGGAGCAGCTGACCCTGCGGATGACCGCCCTGTCCCACCCGGTGAGGATGCGCATCTGCCGCCATCTGGCCCGCAGCGCGTACACGACGAGCGAGCTGGCGCAGGCGCACGGGATGACCGCCCCCGAGATATCCCGGCACCTGGGCGTCCTGAAGAAGGCCGGTCTGATCACCACCCGCCGACGCGGCCGGTACGTCCTGCACCAGATGGACGTCACGGCGGTGGCCCGGCTCGGCAGCGACTTCCTGGAGGGCATCCTCAGGTAGGCGCGCACCGGCCGGGGCGCGGCCGCAGCTCGGTGGTGACTCAGCCGTGCCCGCCCGCCCGGACGAGCCCCGTCTCGTAGGCGAGGACCACCACCTGCACCCGGTCCCTGAGCCCCAGCTTGGTCAGGATGCGGCCCACATGGGTCTTCACGGTCGCCTCGGACAGCACCAGCCGGGCCGCGATCTCGCCGTTGGACAGGCCCTGGGCCACCAGCACCATGACCTCGCGCTCGCGGTCGGTGAGCCGCTCCAGCTCCTTGTGCCGGGGCTCGGTGCTGCCGCCCGGCAGCATCGGTGCGAACCGGTCGAGCAGACGACGGGTCGTGGACGGCGCGACCACCGCGTCGCCGCTGTGCACGGCGCGGATGGCGGCGAGCAGTTCTCCGGGCGGCACGTCCTTGAGCATGAAGCCGGAGGCGCCCGCCTTCAGCGCCGAGAACGCGTACTCGTCCAGGTCGAACGTGGTGAGGATCAGCACCTTGGGCGGGTTGGGGTCCGCGCAGATGCGGCGGGTCGCCTCCACGCCGTCCAGCTTGGGCATGCGCACGTCCATCAGCACCACGTCGGCCTCGGTCGAACGCAGCACCTGGAGGGCCTCGACGCCGTCACCCGCCTCCGCGACGACCTCCATGTCCGGCTGGGCGGCCAGCACCATCCGGAACCCGGTGCGCAGCAGCACCTGGTCGTCGACGAGCATCACGCGGATCGGCATGGCGGGGGTCCTCCGGTCGGTGGGTGTCGGGCGGGCCGGGGCGGGCACGTGTCAGTGGGCTGGTTTCAGCGGAAGCAGGGCACTGATGCGGAAGCCTCCTCCGGGGCGGGGGCCCGCGTCCAGGGTTCCGCCGACCATGCCGACGCGCTCCCGCATGCCGATCAGACCGTGGCCCTGGCCGTCGAGGCCGCCCTCCTCGTAGAGCTCGTGCGGGGCGCCCTTGCCGTCGTCCTCGACGAGAAGTCCGAGGCCGTCGTCGAAGTACACCAGGCGCACGCTGGCGCCCGCTCCCGGCCCCCCGTGCTTGCGGGTGTTGGTGAGCGCCTCCTGCACGATGCGGTACGCGGTCAGCTCCACGCCGCTGGGCAGCGGGCGCGGGGTGCCCTCCACCTTGAAGTCCACGGGCAGGCCCGCGCTGCGGCACTGCTCGACCAGGTCGTCGATCTGTTCGACGTCGGGCTGCGGGACGTACTCGCCCTCCTCCTTGTGCTCGCCGGTGCGCAGCACGCCGAGCAGCCGGCGCATCTCGGCGAGGGCCTGACGGCCGGTGGTGGAGATCGTCTCCAGGGCCTTCTTCGCCTGGTCGGGGGCGGTGTCGAGGACGTAGGCGGCGCCGTCGGCCTGCACCACCATCACCGAGACGTTGTGCGCGACGACGTCGTGCAGCTCGCGGGCGATACGGGCGCGCTCGGCGGCGACCGCGACCTTGGCCTGCGCCTCGCGCTCCTTCTCCAGCCGGGCGGCGCGCTCCTCCAGCTGGGCGAAGTAGGCACGCCGGGTGCGCAGGGAGTCACCGAGGACCCAGGCGAGGGCGAAGGGCACGGTCTGGAAGACGGCTATCGCGATGTTGCCGAGGGCACCCGAGTGGTGTTCCGGCCAGCGGATCGTGGCCAGGGCGCCCGCGCTCAGGCCGGCGATCAGGCCGACGCGGGAGGCCCAGCGGGCGCCCAGGGCGGCGACCGTGTAGATGATCACCAGCATGGCGAAGTCGGCGATCATCGACTGCTCGTCCAGGACCAGCTGGGCCAGGCCCATGCCGGCGGCGACGATCAGCATCTTCTCCGGCATACGGCGGCGCAGCGCGACGACGAGGCAGAGCACGGCGGAGACGGCGAGCCCGACCGGGAGCGATCCGTGGTGGTCCGGCGCCCCGTTGAGGTTCGTCAGACTCACGCAGGAGAGCCCGAACAGGACGACGGCCCAGAAACTGTCGACCCAGGTGGGATGCCTGCGGAGGAAGTCGTAGAGGCGCTGCACGTAACCCAGAGTAGGGAAACGCGCAGGGTGCGGGGGTCAACCGGAGGACCGATCCGTGACGGACACACGTACTCCGCAAGGTGGATACCCGTCGGCACCCCATGGTCGGAGGGGCACCTAGGGCTCCGCCCTGCAGCTGCCCGCACCAGACCCCCGCTCGACTGGGCTGAAGAGGAGTGTTTCCTCGAGCCGACCTGATCCGAAGACAGGCCTGGCCCTAGCCTGACCCCGTGGGACAGCGGCTGAGCGGTGAGTGGCGGGGATGGCGGGCGGCGGCCGAGGAGGCGCTGTACGGGGCGGACGGCTTCTACCGGCGGCCCGAGGGGCCCGCGGCGCACTTCCGCACGTCCGTGCACGCCTCGCCGCTGTTCGCCGCGGCCGTGGCCCGGCTGCTGTGCCTGGTCGACGAGGCGCTCGGGCGGCCGGCCGAGCTGACCTTCGTGGACATGGCGGCGGGGCGGGGCGAACTGGTCGCCGGGGTCCTGGACGCGCTGCCCGGGGACGTGGCCGCCCGCACGCGCGCGTGCGCCGTGGAGATCGCCGGCAGGCCCCGGGGCCTGGATCCCGGGATCGAGTGGCTGGGCGAGCCTCCGCAGAAGATCACCGGGCTGCTGTTCGCGAACGAGTGGCTGGACAACGTGCCGGTCGAGGTCGCGGAGGCGGACGCCGACGGCGTGCCCCGGCTGGTCCTGGTCCGGCGGGACGGGACCGAGCGGCTCGGGGAGCCGGTCACGGGAGCCGAGGCGGCGTGGCTGGAGCGCTGGTGGCCGCTGTCCGCCGAAGGGACCCGGGCCGAGATCGGCGCGCCCCGGGACACCGCGTGGGCCGCCGCGGTCGCCACCGTCGAGCGCGGGCTGGCCGTCGCCGTCGACTACGCGCACCGCGGGGACGCCCGGCCGCCGTTCGGGACGCTCACCGGGTTCCGCGCGGGCCGGGAGTGCGCTCCCGTGCCGGACGGCTCCTGCGACATCACGGCGCATGTGGCCCTGGACGCGTGTGCCCTGCCGGGGGCACGCCTGCTGACCCAGCGCGCCGCGCTGCGAGCCCTTGGGGTCACCGGCGCACGCCCCCCGCTCACGCTCGCCTCTACGGACCCCACCGCGTACGTACGCGCCCTCGCGCACGCCGGAGCCGCCGCCGAACTCACCGCGCCCGGCGGCCTCGGCGACTTCGGCTGGCTGCTCCAGCCCGTGGGCATCCCGGAAGCGGCCCTCGAAGGACTCGAAGGCTCGTAGGCCACGAAGACTCGGAGGGCTCGGAGGGCTCTGAGGGCTCGACGGGCTCGACGGGCTCGACGGGCTCGACGGCCCGAACGGCTCGGGGAAGCTACTTGTCGATGTCCCCCACCACGAAGAACATCGACCCCAGGATCGCCACCATGTCCGCGACCAGCGTGCCCGGCAGCAGCTCGGTCAGCGCCTGGATGTTGTTGTACGAGGCCGAGCGGAGCTTGAGCCGGTACGGGGTCTTGTCGCCCTTGCTGACCAGGTAGTAGCCGTTGATGCCGAGCGGGTTCTCGGTCCAGGCGTAGGTGTGGCCCTCGGGCGCCTTGAGCACCTTGGGCAGGCGCTGGTTGACCGGCCCCGGCGGCAGCTCAGCGAGCCGGTCCAGACACGCGTCGGCCAGGTCCAGCGCGACGTGCGTCTGCTCCAGCAGGCACTCGAAGCGGGCCAGGCAGTCGCCCTCCTGCCGGGTGACGACCCTGAGGGTGTCCTGGAGCTCCCCGTAGGCCAGGTACGGCTCGTCCCGGCGCAGGTCGAAGTCCACACCGGAGGCGCGTGCGATCGGTCCGCTCACGCCGTACGCGTGCACGATCTCCGGCGCGAGGACGCCCACGCCCCGGGTGCGCCCCCGGAAGATCTCGTTGCCGAGCACCAGGTCGTCGAACCGGTCCATACGGGAGCGCACGTCACGGACGGCGGTACGCGCGCGTGCGGTCCAGCCGGCCGGAAGGTCCTCCTTGAGCCCGCCGACCCGGTTGAACATGTAGTGCATGCGGCCGCCGGAGATCTCCTCCATGACGTTCTGGAGCTCCTCGCGCTCCTGGAACGCGTAGAACACCGGCGTGATGCCGCCCAGCTCCAGCGGATAGGAGCCGAGGAACATCAGGTGGTTCAGGACCCGGTTCAGCTCCGCGAGCAGCGTGCGCATCCACACGGCGCGCTCGGGCACCTCCATGCCGAGCATCCGCTCGACGGCGAGGACCACGCCCAGCTCGTTGGAGAAGGCGGAGAGCCAGTCGTGGCGGTTGGCCAGCATGATGATCTGGCGGTAGTCACGCGCCTCGAACAGCTTCTCCGCACCGCGGTGCATATAGCCGATGACCGGCTCAGCGCGCCTGATCCGCTCGCCGTCCAGCACCAGCTTCAGCCGCAGCACACCGTGCGTGGACGGGTGCTGGGGCCCGATGTTGAGCACCATGTCGGTGCTCTCCGCGGCGCCGCCGATCCCGACCATGGTCTCCGTCGTAGGAGTCATGGAAACAGTCTCTCGTACGTACGCTTGCGCCATGGAAACGGGGACGGTGAAGGCGGGCGGGGAGCCCCTCTGGACGGGTCTGCCGCCGGGGCTGCTGAGGATGCGGCGGATGCTGCTGGTGGTGTGGCTGGGGCTGGGGGCCGTTGTGGTGGCGCTGCTGCCCGGGCTGCTGGCAGGGCCGGTGTGGGCGCTGTTCGCACTGCTGCCGCTGGCCGGGCTCGCCTGGGGCTGGGTGCTGCTCGGCCGCAACTGGCGCTCCTGGCGGTACGCCGAGCGCGCCGACGACCTGCTGATCAGCCGGGGCGTGCTGTGGCGGGAGGAGACCGTGGTGCCCTACGGCCGCATGCAACTCGTGGAGGTGACCTCCGGTCCCGTCGAACGGCACTTCGGGTTGGCGAGCGTCCAGCTGCACACCGCCGCAGCCGCGACCGACGCCAGGATCCCGGGGCTGCATCCGGCCGAGGCGGAGCGGCTGCGGGACCGGCTGACCGAGCTGGGCGAGGCCCGATCGGCGGGGCTGTGAGCGACGGCGGGGCACAGCCCGGCATACCCGAGGGGCAGCGCGGCGCCGAGCGGCGGCTGCATCCCGTGACCCCGCTGCGGCGCGCCTGGGCGCCGGTCGCCGTGGTCGTCGGCTGGGCCGTGCACGACCCGAACCAGGCCCAGGAGCAGCTGGCGAAGCTGACCGCGACCGCGCTCCTCATCGGGCTCGCGGTCCTGGTGCCGGCCGCCGCCCTGTACGGCTTCCTCAGCTGGTGGTTCACGCACTTCTCGGTGACCGACACCGAACTGCGCATCCGCACGGGCCTGCTGTTCCGCCGTACCGCGCACATCCGTCTGGACCGGCTGCAGGCCGTCGACGTCACCCAGCCGCTGCTGGCCCGCCTCGTGGGTGTCGCCAAGCTGAAGCTGGACGTCATCGGCACCCACAAGAAGGACGAACTGGCCTATCTCGGCCAGGGGGAGGCGCGGGCGCTGCGGGCCGAGCTCCTCGCCCGCGCGGCCGGCTTCGCCCCCGAGGCGGCGCGCGAGGTCGGCGAGGCGCCGGTGCGCCGGCTGCTGCACGTGCCGCCGGGCGACCTGGCCGTCTCGCTCCTCCTCATCGGGGCCACCTGGGGCTCGCTGCTCGCCGCCCTGGTCGTGCCGACGCTGGTGTGGCTCGGCACGCACAGCGTGGGGGCGGTGCTGGCCGCCGGGCTGCCGTTGCTCGGCGGCGCGGCCACCAGGTCGGCGGGGCGTTTCGTGCGCGCGTACGACTGGACGGTGGGCGAGTCGCCGGACGGGCTCCGTATCGACCACGGGCTGCTGGACCGGTCGCACGAGACGGTGCCGCCGGGGCGCGTGCAGAGCGTACGGATCGTGGAGCCGCTGCTGTGGCGGAGGCGCGGCTGGGTGCGGGTGGAACTGGGCGTGGCCGGCTCGTCCAACTCGGTGCTGGTCCCGGTCGCCCCGCGCGCGGCCGCCGAGTCGGTGATCGCCCGGGTGCTGCCCGGGGTGACCGTGCCGACGTCCCTGTCCCGGCCGCCGCGGCGCGCGGCCCGGTGCCTGCCGGTGTGGTGGCGCGGCCAGGGGCTGGCCGTCACCGAGGCGGTCTTCGCCGCCCGGCGCGGCCTGCTGCGCCGCACCCTGTCCCTCGTCCCGCACGCCAAGGTGCAGAGCGCACGGCTGACGCAGGGGCCCTGGCAGCGACTGTGGCGGGTCGCCGACGTGCACCTGGACACCGGCGCGAACGAGACGGTCACGGCGGGCCTGAGGGACGCAAAGGAGGCGACGGAGCTGCTGTACGCGCAGGCGGACCGGTCGCGCACGGGGCGTCGGGACGCCCGGCCGGACCGGTGGATGGCCTCGTAGGCGGCAGCGCCACCACGCGACGAGGGGCGACGTGACGACGTGAGGGGCGGCGGCACCTGATGTGCCGCCGCCCCTCATTCCACGTCCTGGCGGGTTCAGGAGGCCGCGGTCCGCAGCCCCTGGACGTCGATCCGCTCGGTCTCGTCGTGCGCCGTCAGGTCGATGACCTGGCCGACGGCGCGCGCCTCGGGATCCGCGGACTTGAAGCCGGACTCGGACTCCGCCTTGTGCACCGCGAGCGCCTCCTGGCCGACGACGTCCGCGAGGTCCTCGTTCTGCACGGACTCCAGGCTCTGCCGCGACTTGGTGCCGAAGAAGTCGAACCCGCCCTCGACGGCCGGGCGCGGACGCGGGGCCGACGGCACGACGGCCACGGCGGTCGGCACCGTGAAGTGACCGGTGGTGTGGGCCGACTTGGCGGCGGGGGGCTGGGGCTGCTGCTCCTTCGAGGCGGCCGGGGGTTCCTGCTCGGCGGCCGACTCGCCCTCGCCCTCGGTCTCGGCGCCGGCCTCGGGGCCCTCCGGGGCGTCGGGGTCGGCGGAGGCGCGCTCGCCACCGTCGTCGTCCGGGCCGCCCTTCGTCGGGGAGTCCTTCTCGCTCGCCGCCCCGGAGCCGGCGTCCGGCTCTCCGGCCGCGCCCGCGTCCCCGCCCCGGGCAAGCCGTGCCAGCGCCTCGTTGGCCGCCGCGAAGAGCGCCGGGCCCTCCGGGGAGAACGCCCGGGGCGCGGACGGTGCCGGCCCGGCGTCCTTGTCCGGCTCGGTGGCGGGCGCCTCCGTGACCGGCGCGGACAGCTCCCGCGAAGCGGGCGCGGCCTCGATCGCCAGCCGGCGGCGGCCCTCCAGGGCGCTCGCGCGCTCCGTCTCCGCCGTGGCGTACCGCCGCAGCAGGGCGGCGTGTTCGTTGCGGAGATTGGCCAGTTCCGTGCGCTTGGCGCGGAGCCTCTGCTCCAGTTTGGCGCGCAGTTCGCGCGACTCCTCGAGGTCGGTCTCCAGCTCGGCGACGCGCTCCTCGTGACGCCATTCGTCGCTCGCACGCGCGCGCGTGAGGTCGGCGACGCGTTTGCCCGCGGCCAGGTCCCAGCGGCGCATGACGACCGAGCCCAGGATCGTCGTGACCGCGGCACCCGCGGCCAGCCCACGGAGCACCAGCGGCTCCGTGAACAACCAGGGCCCCACGGCGCAGACGACCGAGACGCCTGCGATCACCGAAGGAGGCAACAGCCTGTGCAAGGGTGGGGAATGACGGTGACGTCCACGTGGCATGGCCAGAAACTTACCGCGCGTAGGCGAATGATGGTGCCACGCCCGGTAAAAATGCGGCCACACCGCAACGTTCCCACAGCCCCACGGCACCGGAATGAGAACAACACCCTCCCGAATCCGGGAGATTCCCTTCGGACGCGGATACGCCACCGGCGCCCGAAGGGGAGGCATGGGCCGCTCCGCCGGGCCGTTTCGGCACTCCGCGAGCCCCTTCCTGAGCCGCCGGGACAGATCTTCAAGATCGTTTATCGTGCGGCCGGAAGCTCGTTACCGCGGCCCGGCTCCCCTCCCGAAAGGGAACTGGGAGCCGGCCGTCTCCGGATTGCGGCGAATTCCCGTGGAGATACCGCCCATTCACCCGCTCAGCGGTCGCTGAGCCGCCCGCTCAGCCACTCCAGCGAACCCGGGATCTCCCGCAGCCAGGTGTTGAAGTTGTGGCCGCCGCTGTCGAGGATGAGCGACGAGATCCGGGTCACCTTGTTGGCCCGCACCTGCTGAATGAACTTGAGCGTGGCCTTGTAATGGAACTCGCCGTGCTTGCTGCTCGTGACGAGCAGTGAGGTGTTGGGCGCCGGCATGTGCTTGAGGTACCACATCAGGTCGGCGCGGTTCTGCAGATCCTTGTTCCCGTGGAAGAGGTCGCCCGTGGTCGGGTCGATCGGCGCCTTGAAGTACGGCGACAGACCCACCGCGGCGGCATAGACGTCCGGGTGGTGCATCGCGAACTTCAGCGCGCAGTAGCCGCCCGTGGAGTCGCCGATGATGCCCCAGCCGGCGGGCCTGACGCCCACCCTCTTGTAGTGGGACTTGATCGAGTCGGGGAGGTCCTTCGCGAAGAAGGTCTCGACCTGCGGCCCGCCCGGGATGTCCACGCACTCCGTGTCCCGCGGCGGCACCACGGTCGGGCGCAGCATCACCAGGATCATCGGCTGCATCTTGCCGCTCTTGGCCAGGTCGTGCGCCGTCTGCGGGTACTTCAGCCCCTTGATGAGCGCCTCCGCCGTACCCGGGTAGCCGGTGAGGACGACGCCCACCGGGAACGACCGCGTGCGGAACTGCGGCTGGAAGTACTCCGGCGGCAGGTAGACGTACGCCGGCGTGGCGATATGGGTCTTGGCGCCGAATATGGTGATTCTCTGGATCTGTCCGCCGATCTGCGGCTGTCCGCCGCCCGCCACGTTCACCTTCTGCGTGCCGACCACCTGGACGGCTCCGCCGCTCGCTCCCGTGGCACCGTTGTCGACGACCACGCCCTGTCCCTTGTCCTGCCCGAACAGATCGGACCAGCTGGCGTAGAAGCCGAAGGACTGGTTGGCGAAGAGCCCGAGGGACGCGAAGATCGACAACTGGGTGGCGAACAGCAGACCGACCCGTCCACTGACGGCCCGCCAGTTCCGTCGCGCCAGCCGCGGCCAGTACCACACCGTGCCGGCGAACAGCAGCACGGCGAACACGATCGCCAGCGCCAGCACCTTGTTGCTCGTGAGACCCATGGGCTCTTTCCTGCCTGCGCTTTCCATACGGCCGCGGGGCCCGCCCCCGCGGTTTCGCCGGTCCTTGCCCCGGACTTTCCGTCGGCTTTGAACCAGCTTTGTGATGGGGAGTGAACCTCTCTCCCCGAGACACCGTCCTAGAGGGCGCAATGTCGCCGGATGCCCCGATCGGCACCGGGCTCAAGGTCTCTCGCAGAACTACGGGATGCGATGTCTGTCAGGATAGATGGGGAAAAGTCGGGTGAGGTTCCGGAGCGATCACCTGTGGTGCGGCGCATACTCCGTGGCCCGCGTCCGGAGGCCGTTCCCACGCTGATCGCCAGGGCCTGCACCCTCGTGGGAGTCCTGGACATCGCCGGCGGCGTGTTCCCGCGCTTCCGGCACAGCCGTATGCACCGCATGGCCGAGGTCCTGCCCGGCTCGTTCGGGCCCTTCGCCGCGGCCCTGTCCCTGAGCGCGGGCGTCCTGCTGCTGCTCCTGGCCCACGGGCTGCGCCGGCGCAAGCGCCGGGCGTGGCGCGCCGCGGTACTGCTCCTTCCGGCGGGCGCCGTGTCGGAGTACGTCTACCGCCACTCGCTCGTCGGCGTGCTCATCGCGGTGGCGCTGCTGGTGCCGCTGCTGCGCCACCGAGGCGAGTTCGCGGCCCTGCCCGACCCGCGCAGCCGCTGGCGCGCCCTGGCCAACTTCATCCTCATGGGCGCCGGTTCCGTGGGGCTGGGCCTGGTCATCGTCAGCGTCCACTCGCACCGCATGGTCGGCGACCCGAGCCTGTCCGACCGCCTCGAACACGTCCTGTACGGCCTGTTCGGCTTCGAGGGCCCGGTCGACTACACCGGCAACACCTCCTGGACGGTGGGCTTCTCGCTCGGCGCGCTCGGTCTGATCACCGCGATCACCACGATCTACCTGGCGTTCCGGCCCGAACACCCGGCCGCCCAGCTCACCGAGGAGGACGAGGCACGGCTGCGCGCCCTGCTGGACAAGCACGGCAGCCGTGACTCCCTCGGCCACTTCGCGCTCCGCCGCGACAAGGCGGTCGTCTTCTCACCGAGCGGCAAGGCGGCGGTGACGTACCGCGTCGTGTCGGGCGTGATGCTGGCGAGCGGCGACCCGATCGGCGACGTGGAGGCCTGGCCGGGCGCCATCGAGCGGTTCATGGACGAGGCCAAGGCGCACTCCTGGACGCCCGCGGTCGTGGGCTGCTCGGAGACGGGCGGCGAGGTGTGGACCCGCGAGACCGGCCTGGACGCCCTCGAACTGGGTGACGAGGCGGTGGTGGACGTCAAGGATTTCTCCCTCTCCGGGCGCGCGATGCGCAACGTGCGCCAGATGGTGAAGCGCATCGAGCGCGCCGGTTACGAGACCCGGGTACGGCGCATCCGTGACCTCGGCGAGGGCGAGCTGGAGCGCATACGACGGGCGGCCGAGGACTGGCGCGGTACGGACACCGAGCGCGGTTTCTCCATGGCGCTCGGCCGTGTCGGGGACCCGGCCGACGGCGACTGCCTGATCGCGACGGCCCACAAGGCGGACGCCGAGGCGGGAGCGTACGGCGACCTCAAGGCCGTCCTGCACTTCGTCCCCTGGGGCACGGACGGGGCCTCCCTGGACCTGATGCGCCGCGACCGCTCGGCCGACCCGGGCATGAACGAACTGCTGATCGTGGCCGCGCTGCAGGCCGCCCCGAAGTTCGGCATCGAGCGGGTCTCGCTGAACTTCGCGATGTTCCGCTCGGCGCTGGCCCGCGGCGAGAAGATCGGTGCGGGGCCCGTGCTGCGGGCGTGGCGAGGGCTGCTGGTCTTCCTCTCCCGGTGGTTCCAGATCGAGTCCCTGTACAAGTTCAACGCCAAGTTCCAGCCGCGCTGGGAGCCGCGCTTCATGGTGTACGCCTCCACCCGCGACCTCCCGCGCATCGGCTTCGCGGTCATGCAGGCCGAGGGCTTCGTGAACCTGGCCCTCCCCCGCGTCCTGCGCCGCAGGTCCCGGGCCCCGCGCCCGTGCGCGCACGGCGTGGCGGAACGCGGGGTACGGACCCCCAGCCGGGCCTGACAGGCCCCGCCAGGCCCGGTCGAGGCCCCGATCCCCCGGGGGGCCTCGACCGGGCCGTCCCCGGAGCCGGCCGCAGCCGCACTCCGCAGCGACGGGCGGAGCCGTCCCAGGCGGCGCCGTGCCCGACGAGCCGTCCTCCGACCCAGCCGTATCCCGGAGGCGCCGCCCCCGGCGCCGCCGACCCGCTGTGGCGGCCACCCGCCCCGTGGGCCGGGTGCCGGGCGGCTCGGGCCTGTCTTTGCCACGCCTCACGACGCCGAGCTGATCCGAAAGACAGGCCCCGGGGGCCTACGCTGAACGTATGAGCACGAAGAGTGGGCGGGGCCGCGTGGCCGGTCTTCCGGTGTGGGACCGCTGTGCGGTCATGGGGGTTGTCAACGTCACCCCCGACTCCTTCTCCGACGGCGGCCGCTGGTTCGACACCACCGTCGCCGTCAAACACGGTCTCGACCTGGTCTCCGAGGGCGCCGACCTCGTCGACGTCGGCGGGGAGTCCACCCGCCCCGGTGCCACCCGTGTCGACGAGGCCGAGGAGCTGAGGCGGGTCATCCCCGTCGTGCGCGGCCTCGCCTCCGAGGGTGTCACGGTCTCCGTCGACACCATGCGCGCCAGTGTCGCCGAGCAGGCCCTCGCCGCCGGTGCCGCGCTCGTCAACGACGTCAGCGGCGGCCTCGCCGACCCCGCGATGATCCCGGTCGTCGCGGCCACGGGCGCCCCCTTCGTGGTCATGCACTGGCGCGGCTTCCTGCAGGGCGGCAACGTCAAGGGCGTGTACGGGGACGTCGTCACCGAGGTCGTGGACGAGCTGCACGCGCGCGTGGAGGCCGTCCTCGAGGGCGGCGTCGCCCCGGACCGCATCGTCGTCGACCCCGGTCTCGGCTTCTCCAAGGACGCCGAGCACGACCTCGTCCTGCTCGCCCACCTCGACCGCCTGCTCGGCCTCGGCCACCCCCTCCTGGTGGCCGCCTCCCGCAAACGGTTCCTCGGCCGCGTCCTGGCCGGGCCCGAGGGCGCACCCCCGCCCGCACGGGAGCGCGACGCCGCCACGGCCGCCGTCTCCGCACTCGCCGCGGACGCCGGCGCCTGGGCCGTGCGCGTGCACGAGGTGCGCGCGACGGCGGACGCCGTACGCGTCGCCCGCGCCCTGGAGGACGCACGCACGACCGGAACCCCCGAAGGAGCCCGGTGAGCACCGCCCACACCGACGTCGAACAGGTCGAACTGGCCAACACCGCCTTCTACGAGGCCATGGAGCGGGGTGACTTCGAGGAGCTGTCCTCGCTCTGGCTCGCCCCCTCCGACCTGGGCGTGGACGAGGAGTACCACGACCCGGCCGACACCGGCGTGGTCGCCTGCGTCCACCCCGGCTGGCCCGTCCTGACCGGACGCGGCGAGGTCCTGAGGTCGTACGCGCTGATCATGGCGAACACCGACTACATCCAGTTCTTCCTCACCGACGTCCATGTCTCCGTGACCGGCGACACCGCCCTCGTCACCTGCACGGAGAACATCCTCAGCGGCGGCCCGTCCCCCGACGGCGGCGAGGAGCCGGGGCCGCTCGTCGGCCAGCTCGTGGTCGCCACGAACGTGTTCCGCCGCACGTCCGACGGCTGGAAGCTCTGGTCGCACCACGCCTCGCCCGTGCTGACCGAAACCAGTGAGGACGAGGAGGACGACTCCGTCTGAGGAGGTGGACGGCCCGCGTGAGTGGGTAGGCGGCCTGAAGTGGTCGGAATCACCTACTCCTGGGTATGGGCGGCTACCCGTCCATGAGCCACCGTGTTCCCCAGGGGAAACGTCCGATGGACCCTCCCGCCGGTGCCGTCGGCGCGTGCCCCCGTGGGCCGACGCTGTCAGTGCCCGCAGGTAGATTCGTTCGAGGCCGGTGTACCGTCCGCACCCGGTGAGAATCGGCCGCTACCGACGATTGCAGGAGTGATTCGCGTGGATCGTGTCGCGCTGCGCGGCCTGAAGGCCCGCGGGCACCACGGCGTGTTCCCCAAGGAGCGCGAGGAGGGCCAGACCTTCATCGTCGATCTCGTCCTGGGCGTGGACACCCGGCCGGCCGCGACCGACGACGACCTGACGAAGACGGTGCACTACGGCGTCGTGGCCGAGGAGGTCGTCGCCCTGGTCGAGGGGGAGCCCGTGAACCTCATCGAGACGCTCGCGGAGCGCATCGCACTGTCCTGCCTCAAGCACGCCCCGGTCCAGGAGGTCGAGGTCTGCGTCCACAAGCCGGACGCCCCGATCACGGTCCCCTTCGACGACGTGACCGTCACCATCACCCGGAGCCGAGTATGACCGCCTTCTTCGCCGGGGGTCAGAGCGACCCGACCGTCCAGCCGGTGCCCACCTCCGTCGTGGAGAAAGTGGACGCCGCCGACACCACCCTGCAGAACCCGAAACGGGCCGTGATCTCCATCGGCTCGAACCTGGGCAACCGCCTGGAGAACCTCCAGGGCGCGATAGACGCCCTGGAGGACACGCCGGGCGTCCGCGTCAAGGCGGTCTCGCCGGTGTACGAGACCGAGCCGTGGGGCGTGGCCCCCGGCAGCCAGCCGGCGTACTTCAACGCGGTGGTCGTCGTGAAGACGACCCTGCCCCCCTCCTCCCTGCTGGAGCGGGCGCACGCCGTCGAGGAGGCCTTCCACCGGGTGCGCGACGAGCGCTGGGGGGCGCGCACGCTGGACGTGGACATCGTCGCCTACGCCGACGTGGTCTCCGACGACCCGGTGCTCACGCTGCCCCACCCGCGCGCCCACGAGCGGGCCTTCGTGCTCGCGCCGTGGCACGACCTCGACCCCGAGGCGCAGCTGCCCGGCCGCGGCCCGGTGGCACACCTGCTCGACGCCGTCACCCGCCACGGGGTCACGCCCCGCGCCGACCTGGAACTCCGGCTGCCCGAGTAGTCGTTAAGGTCTACCGGGCCGGGGCCTCCCGGATCACCGCCCCGTGCGACCGACGGCCGGGCCGACGAAGGGACATCGTGAAAGAGCTGCGCGTCAGGACGCTGGTGGCGGTGTTCGTGGTGGCCGGAGTGCTGTCCTGGGCGGGCGCCCGCCTGTGGGACGCCTTCGGCACACTGCCCCGGGTCCCGCTGGCCGCGCCCGTCGTCCTCGCCCTGATCGCCGTGGTCCTGCTGGCCACGGCGCTCTCCCTGCGCTCCCGCCTCAAGGCCCAGCGGGAGCGCCGCCAGGACGCGAAGGGCGTCGACCCGCTGATGGCGGCCCGCGCGGTCGTCTTCGGCCAGGCCAGTGCCCTGGTCGCGTCCCTGGTGGCCGGCATGTACGGAGGCACGGGCGTCTTCCTCCTGGGCTCCCTGGACATGCCCTCCCGCCGCGACCAGGCCATCTACGCCGGCTTCTCGGTCGTCGCGGGCATCGCGGTCATAGCGGCCGCCCTGTTCCTGGAGCGGGTCTGCAAGCTCCCGGAGGACGACGACCACGAGGGCAACGACGGCAACGCGGCACCTGTCTCCTGACGGACGGCGCTGAGCGCGGCCAGCACCGTCAGCGCGGCCAGCGCCGTCAGCGCGGCCAGCGCCGTCAGCGCGGCCAGCGCGGCCAGCGCGGCCAGCGCCGTCAGCGCCGTCAGCGCGGTCAGCGCGCCAATATCAGGCTCATCGCCTCGGCGCGCGTCGTGGCGTCCCTCAGCTGACCGCGCACGGCCGACGTCGTCGTCTTGGCGCCCGGCTTGCGGATGCCGCGCACGGACATGCACATGTGCTCGGCCTCGATGACGACGATGGCGCCCCGCGCCTCGAGGATGCGCATGAGCGAGTCGGCGATCTGCGTGGTGAGTCGTTCCTGCACCTGCGGCCGGCGTGCGAACACCTCGACGAGACGCGCCAGCTTCGACAGGCCGGTGATCTTTCCGCTCTCGGACGGGATGTAGCCGACATGGGCGACACCGTGGAACGGCAGCAGGTGGTGCTCGCAGAGGGAGACGATCTCGATGTCCTTGACCAGGACCATCTCGTCGTGGCCCAGATCGAACGTCGTCGTCAGTACGTCCTCGGGCTCCTGCCTGAGCCCGGCCAGAAGCTCCCGGTACGCCCGCGCCACCCTGCCCGGCGTCTCACGCAGCCCCTCTCGGTCCGGGTCCTCCCCGATCGCGATGAGCAGTTCCCTCACGGCGTTCTCCGCACGCTTCTCGTCGAACTCGCCGATCGTGCTCTCGCCGTCCAGCGTCACCGGGTCGGTCATGTGGTGCCTCGTTCCTGCGCCTGTGACGCGCACGGGTCGCGCGTCTCATCCGCGGCCCTACGAAAACCGGCCGCGCCCCCCAGGCTAGAACCCTGGGGGGCGCGGCCGAAATTCCGGGGCCGGTGGGACCCGTGTTCAGCTCTCGCGGCGGTCCTCCGCAGACGCCTCCGTGGAGACGGACTCGGCGTTCGCGATCGCCGGGGTCGCGCCGTTCGCCCCGTTCGTCAGTGCGAGCTCCTTGGGGGAGAGCACCGGCGGGCGGGTGGACGGCGTGCGGCGCGAGGAACCGGTCCAGGCGGGCCGCGGCGGACGCTTGACCACGGGCGCGAAGATCTCGGCGATCTCCTCCTTGCCCAGGGTCTCCTTCTCCAGGAGGGCCAGGACGAGGTTGTCGAGGACGTCGCGGTTCTCGACCAGGATCTCCCAGGCCTCGTTGTGCGCCGTCTCGATGAGCTTCTTGACTTCCTCGTCCACCAGCGCGGCGACCTCTTCCGAGTAGTCGCGCTGGTGAGACATCTCACGGCCGAGGAACGGCTCGCTGCCGTCGCTGCCGAACTTGATCGCACCGAGGCGCTCGGTCATGCCGTACTGCGTGACCATCGCGCGGGCCAGGTTGGTGGCCTTCTCGATGTCGTTCGCGGCACCGGTGGTCGGGTCGTGGAAGACGAGCTCCTCGGCCGCACGGCCGCCCAGCATGTAGGCCAGCTGGTCCAGCATCTCGTTGCGGGTCGTGGAGTACTTGTCCTCGTCCGGGAGGACCATCGTGTAGCCGAGGGCGCGGCCGCGGGACAGGATCGTGATCTTGTGGACCGGGTCGGCGTTCGGCGAGGCCGCCGCGACCAGGGCGTGGCCGCCCTCGTGGTACGCGGTGATCTTCTTCTCCTTGTCCGACATGATCCGGGTCCGCTTCTGCGGGCCCGCGACCACGCGGTCGATCGCCTCGTCCAGCATCCGGTTGTCGACCAGCTTCTTGTCGCTGCGGGCCGTCAGCAGCGCGGCCTCGTTCAGGACGTTGGCGAGGTCGGCGCCGGTCATGCCGGGGGTGCGGCGGGCGACGGCCGACAGGTCGACGTCCGGGGCGACCGGCTTGCCCTTCTGGTGGACCTTGAGGATCTCCAGACGGCCCTGCATGTCCGGGCGGTCGACCGCGATCTGACGGTCGAAGCGGCCGGGACGCAGGAGGGCCGGGTCGAGGATGTCGGGGCGGTTCGTGGCCGCGATGAGGATCACGCCGCCCTTGACGTCGAAGCCGTCCATCTCGACGAGCAGCTGGTTCAGGGTCTGCTCGCGCTCGTCGTGACCGCCGCCGAGGCCGGCGCCGCGGTGGCGGCCGACCGCGTCGATCTCGTCGACGAAGACGATCGCCGGGGCGTTCGCCTTGGCCTGCTCGAACAGGTCACGGACCCGGGAGGCACCGACACCGACGAACATCTCGACGAAGTCGGAACCCGAGATCGAGTAGAACGGGACACCCGCCTCGCCGGCGACGGCACGCGCCAGCAGCGTCTTACCGGTACCGGGCGGGCCGTAGAGCAGCACGCCCTTGGGGATCTTCGCGCCGACAGCCTGGAACTTGGCCGGCTCCTGCAGGAACTCCTTGATCTCCTGCAGCTCCTCGACCGCCTCGTCCGCACCCGCGACGTCCGAGAACGTCGTCTTCGGGGTGTCCTTGGTGATGAGCTTGGCCTTCGACTTGCCGAAGTTCATCACCCGGGAGCCGCCGCCCTGCATCTGGTTCATCAGAAACAGGAAGACGACCACGATCAGGACGAAGGGCAGCAGGGAGAGCAGGATGCCGACGAAGGGGTTCTGCTTGGACGGCGAGACCGTGTAGCCCTTCGGGATCTGCTTGTTCTCGTACTTGTTCTGCAGGCTGTTGGCCAGGGTCACGCCCTGGTCGCCGATGTAGCTCGCCTGGATCTTGGAGCTGCCGTCGACCTTTACGCCGTCCTTGAGCGAGACCTTGATGACCTGCTCGTCACCGGTGGTCAGCTTGGCCGAGTCGACCTGGTTGTTATCGATCGCCTGGACGACCTTGCCGGTGTCCACCGTTTTGTAGCCGCCCGAGGAGCCGACGACCTGCATCAACACGACCACGGCAAGGACGGCCAGCACGATCCACATGACCGGCCCACGGAAGTATCGCTTCACGTCCATCCATACGGAGCGGTGCCGCCCCGTCCCTCCTGCCATAGTGAGTTTGATAAAAACAGTTCTTCCGACGGTACCCCAGGATCGCCACCCTCAGCCGCAGGGGACTACCGGCAATACCGCCCTCGCATCTCCAACGGCGCGAAACCCGTTGTGGTTCCCGAACGTCTTACAAAGACCTCGATCCGGGATCCGGCCGCCGCGCGGGCGGCCGGGAGCCCGGCCAAGAGCGCCGGGCCGCGGAGGGTTCAGCCGCCGTAGACGTGGGGCGCGAGAGTACCGACGAACGGGAGGTTGCGGTACTTCTCCGCGTAGTCGAGGCCATAGCCCACGACGAATTCGTTCGGGATGTCGAATCCGACCCATTCGACGTCGATGGCGACCTTGGCGGCGTCCGGCTTGCGCAGCAGCGTGCACACCTTCAGCGACTCGGGCTCGCGGGAGCCGAGGTTGGAGATCAGCCAGGACAGGGTCAGCCCGGAGTCGATGATGTCCTCGACGATCAGGACGTGCTTGCCCTTGATGTCGGTGTCGAGGTCCTTGAGGATCCGTACGACGCCGGAGGACTGCGTTCCCGCGCCGTAGGAGGACACGGCCATCCAGTCCATCGTGACGGGGGTGGACAGTGCCCGGGCGAGGTCGGCCATCACCATCACCGCGCCCTTGAGAACGCCGACGATCAGCAGGTCCTTGCCCGCGTACTCCGCGTCGATCTTCGCGGCCAGCTCGGCCAGCTTCGCGTCGATCTCTTCCTTGGTGATGAGCACCTGCTTGAGGTCGGCACCCATGTCTTTCGCGTCCACCCGCATCACTTTCGGTCGTCCCGCCGCTTCGATTGCTCGCGCTCCGGGGGCGCCGTGCCGCCGTCGAGGGCCGAGAGCGGCCGGTCACCCGCGCGGCGGCAGCCGTGTGACGGCTACTGCTCTCGCGGCGTGCCCGCGCTCTTCCTCGGACAGCGGCGCGCCCCTTGGCCCGCTCGCGTGGCTGACCGACCCCCCGAGGGGTGGCCGGGCGCCTCCCGCAGGGGGCGTGTTCTCAGCCTTGCCGAATCACCAGTCTGCCACCCTGCCGCTGGGCGACGACTTTGCCCGGGAGATTGATGGCCCCCTGACCCCGCCAGCCGGTGATCAGCCGGTCGACCTCCTCGATGTGCCGGGCGAAGAGGGACCCGGCCGGGGCGCCCGCCTCGATGGCGGCGCGGCGCAGGATGCGGCGGCGGACGGCGGGGGGCAGGGCGTAGAGCTTGGCGCACTCCAGGAGCCCGGAGGCGTCGCGGACGGAGGCCTCGGCCTGGCTGGCCCAGGCGTCGAGAGCGTCGGCGTCGTCGCGGGAGAGCTGCGCCGTGCGGGCGAGGGCTTCGACGACGCCTTTGCCGAGCGCCTTCTCCAGGGCGGGCAGGCCCTCGTGGCGGAGCCGGGAGCGGGTGTAGGCGGGGTCGGTGTTGTGGGGGTCGTCCCAGACGGACAGCGACTGGGTCATGCAGGCCCTGCGGGCGGTCTGCCGGTCGATGTGGAGGAAGGGGCGGCGGTAGCGGCCGCCGGCCCCCGAGACCGCGGCCATCCCGGACAGGGAGCGGATGCCGGAGCCGCGGGCGAGGCCCAGCAGGACGGTCTCGGCCTGGTCGTCGCGGGTGTGCCCGAGCAGGATCGCGGTCGCGCCGAGGCGGTCGGCGGCGGCGTCCAGGGCGGCGTAGCGCGCGTCGCGGGCGGCGGCTTCAGGCCCTCCGTCACGGCCGACGGTGACGGCGACGGACTCGACGGGGTCCAGGCCCAGCTCGCGCAGGCGCAGGACGACCTCGGCGGCGCGCAGGTCGGAGCCGGGCTGCAGGCCGTGGTCGACGGTGATGCCGCCGGCGCAGATGCCGAGCTTGGGTGCTTCGAAAGCGAGGGCGGAGGCGAGCGCCATGGAGTCGGCGCCGCCCGAGCACGCCACGAGCACGAGCGGCGCGGAGGGGCGCTCGTGGGGCGGACGGCCGACGGTCACGTGCTCTCTCGGCCGCCCGGCGGTCTGCTCGGTCAGGATGTCGTGGAGGACGCGGCGGACCGCCAGGCGTATCGCCGCGACCGCGGGATGGGGACCCATGTCCGGTTCCCTTCATGAAGTTGTGTCGGGGGGTGAGCCCGAAGCCGGTCACTCAGAGTGTGTAGATGGTGACAGAAACGGGCCGTTCCCCGAGCATTGCACGCCTGTCCCAGGCTCACGGTCCCTCGGAAGAGTGATTGGCGGAGCGTTGACCTGTCGACGGCCGGATTACTTCACTCCGGATTAATGGCTCTCACTCCGGGTTCACGATTCCGCCCTGCGGTGCACCCGTGCGACCCAGTCCGCCGGTTTGGCGATCTCCGCCTTGGTCGGGAGGGTGTTCGGGGAGGTCCACACACGGTTGAAGCCGTCCATGCCGACCTGCTCGACTACCGCCCGCACGAACCGCTCGCCGTCGCGGTACTGCCTGAGCTTGGCGTCCAGGCCCAGCAGCTTGCGCAGGGCCAGGTCCAGGCGGGAGGCGCCCCTGGCGCGGCGCTGCTGGAACTTCTCGCGGATCTCGGCGACGCTCGGCACGACCTCCGGTCCGACGCCGTCCATCACGAAGTCGGCGTGTCCCTCCAGGAGCGACATCACCGCGGTGAGTCGGCCGAGGATCTCCCGCTGGGCGGGGGTCTGCACGAGTTCCACGAGGGAGTGCCCGTCGTCGCCCTCCTCGCCCTCCGGGCGGCCCCCGGCGAGCGACTGGACGGCCTCCCTGACGCGCTCCAGGACGGTCATGGGATCGATGTCGGTTTCTGCGAGGAACGACTGGATCTCGCCCTCCAGGTGGTCGCGCAGCCAGGGCACCGCGGTGAACTGCGTGCGGTGCGTCTCCTCGTGCAGGCAGACCCAGAGGCGGAAGTCGTGCGGCTCCACGTCCAGCTCCCGCTCGACGTGGACGATGTTCGGCGCGACCAGCAGCAGGCGGCCACCGCCGTTCTCGCCCGCGGGCAGCTCGCGTGTGGGCGGGGCGAAGGTCTCGTACTGGCCGAGCACCCGGCTGGACAGGAACGACAGCAGCATGCCCACTTCCACGCCGGTGACCTTGCCGCCCACGGCGCCGAGGACGGCCCCGCCGGGCGTGCTGCCGCGGCGCTGCGACAACTTGTCGAGGAGGGGTTTGAGGATCTCCCGGAACCCGGCGACGTTCGCCCGGACCCAGCCGGGGCGGTCGACCACGAGGACCGGGGTGTCGTGCACACCCTCTTCACCCATACGAGTAAAGCCCCGGACATGTTCCTCCGAGGCCTTCGCGTGGCGGCGCAGCTCGGCGACGACGGCCCGGGCCTCGTCGCGGCTCACTTCGGGGCCCGGCCGCACGAGCCGGGTCGCGGTCGCCACCGCGAGATTCCAGTCGACCATCCCAGGAGATCCGGCACCACCGATGCTCGTCATGTGTCAACGGTACGTGAGCGCTGCCGCCGGTGGCAGGGCTGAGGGAGCTTGGCCGGGCTGGGCCTCGGCCGAGCTGTGCTCGGCGGTGCCGGTGTGCCCACCCTCCCCAAGCTCTCGGCTTCGCTCGAGCAGGGGGGACCACCGTCGCCCTGCGGTGGACCGGTAGGGCGGGCCGGTGCCTCCGAGCGGCGGACCTGGCAGGAGCTCCGGGTGGTCGGCGACGCCCGTGTCCGGCGCGACGACCGCCAGTGGCGACCGGCCCGCCCGCGCCAGGCGAACGACACCCACAGCGGTCGGCGGCACGGCTGCCCACAACGAGCGGTCAGCGGCACGGCTGCCCACAGCGGTGTGAGACAGAACGACTGGCCACAGCGGTCAGCGGCAGCCGCAGGACGCCAGGGTGGCTGCCGTGTGGTCCAGGGCCGTTCTCGCCGTCGTCTGGTCCATCGAGCCTTCCGTCAGGAACGCGAACGCCAGGAGGTGGCCGTCCGCGTCGACCACCGTTCCGGCGAGCGTGTTGACGCCGGTCAGGGACCCCGTCTTGGCGCGGACCAGGCCCACGCCGGAGTGTTCGGCGGCGTCCGCGTAGCGGTCGCTGAGGGTGCCCGTGAAACCCGCCACCGGCAGACCGGTGAGGACGGCGCGCAGCTCGGGGTGCGAGGGGGAGGCGGCGGTCGTCAGCAGGGCCGTCAGCAGGTCCGCGGTGAGCTTGTCCTCGCGGTCGAGGCCGCTGCCGTCGTGGAACTGCGAGCCGCCGACCGGCAGGCCCAGCTTCTTCAACTGGGCGGAGACCGCCCCAGCGCCCCCGTCGAAGCTCGGGCGGCCGCCGGTGGCGAGGGCGGTCTGGCGGGCGAGGGCCTCGGCGATGTCGTTGTCGCTGTTGGTGAGCATCCGCTCGACGACGGCGGACAGGGGCGGCGACTGGACGGAGGCCAGCGCCTCGGCGCGCGACGTGGCCTTCGCCGCGCCGGGCTGCGAGGTCTTGATGCTGTGGCCCTGGAGCAGTCGGGCGAACGTCCGGGCCGCGTCGGCCGCCGGGTCGGTGCCGCGCGGGGCCGGCCCGCTGGAGGTGTCGTCCGTGCGGCCCTCGTCGGCCATCAGGGCGGTGACCGGGGCGAGGTTGTCGTTGACGCCGATGGGGTGCAGGGCCGGGCCCGTGAACAGGGAGGTGTCGTACGAGAGGGTCACCGAGGCCAGGTGGCGCGACTTCAGGGCGGCGGCGGTGTCGTCGGCCAGGGTGCGCAGGCTCGCCCAGCCCCCGGCCTGCTCGCGGGCGGTCAGCGTCGGGTCCCCGCCGCCGACGAGGACCAGGTGGTCGCTGCCGGGCTCCAGCACCGCGCGCGTGGTGAAGCGGTGGTCGGCGCCCGCCGCGGAGAGCGCGGCGACGGCGGTGGCGATCTTCGTGGTCGAGGCGGGGGTCAGCGCGTCGTCCACGCCCTTGGCGTACAGGCGCTTCCCGGTGGTCACGTCGACGACCGCGGCGCTGCGCCGGGTGCCGAGGGAGGGGTCGCGCAGGAGCGGGTCGAGTACGGCGGCGAGGGGCTTGTCCTCGGGGGCGGACTTCGTGGTGGCGCCGCCGAGGGCGACGAGCACGGAGGCGGCGCTCGGGGCGGGGGCGGGCGCGTCCACCGCCGTACCGGCCCCGTGATCTGCGCCACCCCGGCGGTCCCACGCTGCGGCGAGGTCGCGCTCGGCCGTACGCTGACCGGAGGAGTCCCAGGGACCGGCGGCGGTCACGGCCCCGGCCGCGAGCGCGAGGCCCACGGTGGCGGCGACGGCCGCCAGCTGCGGGGTCGTCAGCCTCCCGTAGGGCGGACGTACGGCGCGCGCGACCCGCGCGACGTGCGGTTTCGCCACCCCCGTGATTCGCGTCACACCGGGTCGTGCGGTTTCGGTGATCCGCCGGGCGCGGGGCTCCACAGCCTGGGCCATGCGCGTGAGGTGCGGTTTCACGGCCTGCGCGACCCGTGCGAGACGTGGTCCCGCGGCCCGCCAAGACCCCAGCTCCGGCACGACCACCAGCCCCTTTCGCGATCACACTCCTGCGTGAGGGACACTTAACCACCAGAACTATGTGCTGATCATGGAGGAGCCACCGGTGGAGTTCGACGTCACGATCGAGATCCCGAAGGGTTCGCGGAACAAGTACGAGGTGGACCACGAGACCGGTCGTATCCGCCTCGACCGTCGACTCTTCACCTCGACCAGCTACCCGGCCGACTACGGCTTCGTGGAGAACACCCTGGGTGAGGACGGCGACCCGCTGGACGCTCTGGTCATCCTGGAGGAGCCGACCTTCCCCGGCTGCCTCATCAAGTGCCGCGCCATCGGCATGTTCCGGATGACGGACGAGGCGGGCGGCGACGACAAGGTGCTGTGCGTGCCGGCGTCCGACCCGCGCGTGGAGCACCTGCGGGACATCCACCACGTCTCCGAGTTCGACCGCCTGGAGATCCAGCACTTCTTCGAGGTCTACAAGGACCTGGAGCCCGGCAAGTCCGTCGAGGGCGCCGACTGGGTGGGCCGCGTGGACGCCGAGGCCGAGATCGAGCGCTCGTTCAAGCGTTTCAAGGAGCACGGCGGTCACTGACCCCCTCCCGACCGCCAGCGGGCCGCGTGACCCTTCCGGGTGACGCGGCCCGCTGGCGTAGGTGCGCATACTGGGGCGCACGGGAGGTACCCACGGGACACACGCGCACGGAAGGGCAAGGCAGAAGCAGGTGGCGGAGCCGGACGGGGTGGGCCGCAAGCCGCGGTCGGACGAGGCGAGGGGCGTGTTCGCGCCCGACGGGCGAGGCGGGAGCGAGTCCGCCACGACCCTGGCCCTGCCCGCCCCCGCGAGCGTGGGCACGCCCGCGGCGGTCGGCGGCGAGTCGTCCACGACGTCGGAGTTCGCGGTCCCCGAGGGCCTGGCGGTGCCGGCGGCCGGTGCCGACTCCGAGACGACGTCGGAGTTCGCCCTCCCGGAGGGCCTGCAGGTCCCGCAGCCGCCCGCCGCCGAGCCGGACGGGTCCGCGTTCAGCCCGCCGAGCACGTACAGCACCCGCAGCGCCCCGCCCGCCTTCACGCCGCCCTCCGGGATTCCCGCGGTGCGGCTCACCAAGGAGGCGCCCTGGCAGGACCGGATGCGCGCGATGCTGCGCATGCCGGTGACCGAGCGGCCCGCGCCGGAGCCCGTCCAGAAGATCGGCGAGTCGGGTCCCGCCGTGCCGCGCGTGCTCGACCTCACCCTCCGCATCGGCGAACTGCTGCTGGCGGGCGGCGAGGGTGCCGAGGACGTGGAGGCGGCGATGTTCGCGGTCTGCCGGTCCTACGGCCTGGACCGCTGCGAGCCGAACGTCACCTTCACCCTGCTGTCGATCTCCTACCAGCCGTCCCTGGTGGACGACCCCGTGTCGGCCTCGCGGACGGTACGCCGCCGGGGCACCGACTACACCCGCCTGCAAGCCGTGTTCCGGCTCGTGGACGACCTCACGGACCCGGAGACCTCCATCTCCCTGGAGGACGCCTACCGGCGGCTCGCCGAGATCCGCCGCAACCGGCACCCCTACCCCGGCTGGGCGCTGACCGGGGCGAGCGGACTGCTAGCTGGTGCGGCCTCCATGCTCGTGGGCGGCGATCTGATCGTGTTCGTCGCGGCCGCGCTGGGCGCGATGCTCGGCGACCGGCTCGCGTGGCTGTGCGCGGGCCGCGGACTGCCGGAGTTCTACCAGTTCATGGTGGCCGCCATGCCGCCGGCCGCGATCGGTGTCGCGCTCACGCTGGCCCATGTGCCCGTGGCCGCCTCTGCGGTGATCACCGGTGGGCTGTTCGCGCTGCTGCCCGGCCGGGCCCTGGTCGCGGGCGTGCAGGACGGGCTGACCGGCTTCTACATCACCGCGGCGGCGCGCCTGCTGGAGGTCATGTACTTCTTCGTGGGCATCGTCGCCGGCGTCCTGGTGGTCCTCTACTTCGGGGTGAAGCTGGGCGCCGAACTCGACCCGAACGCGGCATTGCACCTCGCCGAGCGGCCGGTCGTGCAGATCGTGGCGTCGATGCTGCTGTCGCTGACGTTCGCCGTACTGCTCCAGCAGGAACGATCCACCGTGCTGTGGGTGACCCTCAACGGCGGCGTCGCGTGGTGCGTGTACGGCGCGCTGCACTACCCGGGCGGGCTGTCGCCGGTCGCCTCCACGGCTGTCGCGGCCGGGCTGGTGGGTCTGTTCGGGCAGTTGCTGTCGCGCTACCGGTTCGCGTCCGCGCTGCCGTACACGACCGCGGCGATCGGGCCGCTGCTGCCGGGCTCCGCCACGTATTTCGGGCTGCTGTCCATCGCCCAGAACAACGTCGACAAGGGCCTGGTGTCGCTGGCCAACGCGGTGTCCCTGGCGATGGCCATCGCGATAGGGGTGAACCTGGGGTCGGAGATCTCCCGGCTGTTCCTGCGCTTCGGGTCCGCCGGGGGGCGCCGGGCCGCCAAGCGGACTCGAGGGTTCTGACAACCGCCGGGTGGTGAGCGCCGGGGAACGCGCGCGACCCTAGTAGCCCTGGTTGTACGGGTACCGCTGCTGCGGCTGCTGGTACTCCTGCGGCGCCTGCTGCCGGTACTGCTGGGGGTACTGCTGGGGGTACTGCTCCTGCGGGTACTGCTCCTGGGCGTACTGCTCCTGCGGGTACTGCTCCTGGGCGTACTGCTGCTGCGGGTACTGCTGGTAGTCGTAGCCCGAGCCCTGGTTCTGCGTCTGGATCTGGTTCTGGTTGCCGTACTGCTGCGGGTACTGGCGGTCCGGGGAGATGCGGCGCAGCTGGGTCGTCGCGTCGTCCATGACCGGGGGCTGGGGCTGGTTCTGGGCCTGGGGGTGGGGCTGGGGCTGCGGCGCGTTCTTCTTCGACTGGGAACGGGCCCGCAGGAACTCGATGATGATCGGGATCACCGAGACGAAGACGATCAGGATCAGGATCAGCTCGATGTTCTTGTGGACGAACGGCACGTTGCCCAGCCAGGAGCCCAGCAACGTGACGCCCGCGCCCCACAGGACGCCGCCGATGACGTTGAACACCAGGAACGAGCGGTACTTCATGCCGCTGACGCCGGCGATGATCGGCGTGAACGTGCGCACGACGGGCACGAAGCGGGCCAGCACCAGGGACTTCGGACCGTGCTTCTCGAAGAACTCGTGCGCCTTGGTGACGTTCTCCTGCTTGAAGAGGCGGGAGTCCGGGCGCCTGAAGAGCGACGGGCCGACCTTCTTGCCGAACATGTAGCCCGCCTGGTCGCCCAGGATCGCGGCGAGGCAGATCAGGACGATCGCCCCCCACAGCGGGAACTTCATCGTCCCCGCGGTGATCAGCAGGCCGCAGGTGAACAGCAGCGAGTCACCCGGCAGGAAGAAGCCGATGAGCAGGCCCGACTCGGCGAAGACCACCAGGAGCAGACCCCAGATGCCGAAGGTGTCGAGCAGGTGGTTCGGATCCAGCCAGCTCGGTCCGAGGGCAAGCGACATCACGGTTCCGGGCTCCTGAGGGATGAGGGGACGTACGTACGGCGTCCTGGGGCGGCCGTCACGCAGGCACTGGCCGGACAAAGCTATCAACGCACAGTGTCCCCGGCAGGTTCCCCCGGTGTCCCCGCAATGCACTGTGCGGGAACTTGGTCACAGCTGTGCGCCCCCTCATCCCCCACGGCTGCTCAGCCCTCGTGGCGGGCCGCGTTCGCCACGATCGCGTCCCTGAGGTGCCCGGCGAGCCCGGGGCGCATGGAGTCGTAGTACGCCTTGAAGCGCTCGTCGGAGATGTACATCTCCGCGAAACACCGGTGCATCTCGTACGGGACCTCGAAGTACCACCTGCTGATGTGCTGACGGTGTTCCTCGGCCAGGTCCATCGCGCGCTCACCGGTCGGCGGTTCCCCAGCGGTCATCAGGGCGACGTAGCGCTCCTCCCAGGCATCGGCCTCGGCCTTGATGCGCTTCCAGTCGTCCTTGGTGTAGCGGGCGGCGCGGCGCTGCGACTCGGCGTACGCCTCCGTACCGCCCCAGCGCTGCTCGGCCTCCTCCGCGTACTGCTCCGGGTCCTTCTCCCCGAAGACCTCGAACCTCTCCTCGGGCGTGAGGTTGATCCCCATCTTCTGTGCCTCCATGGCGTGCTCCACGGCCGCCGCCATCTTCCGCAGCTTCTCGATCCGGTCCGTCAGCAGCGCGTGCTGGCGCCGCAGGTGCTCCTGCGGGTCCGTGTCCGGGTCGTCGAGCAGGGCGGCGACCTCGTCGAGCGGGAAGCCGAGTTCTCGGTAGAACATGATCTGCTGCAGCCGGTCGAGGTCGGCGTCGCCGTAGCGCCGATGACCGGCGTACGTGCGCTCACTGGGTGTGAGAAGGCCGATCTCGTCGTAGTGGTGCAGCGTGCGCACGGTCACACCGGCGAAGCCGGCCACCTGGCCCACCGAGTAGCTCACTTCCGCTCCCTTCTGGGTACGTGCCCCAGCCTCTGCCCTCACGTCGCGTGAGGTGCAAGGGGATACGCCTGCACTGCGGACGGAACCATGATTCGTTGAACCATCGAGACCGGCGACAAGGAAACGGACGCGTCACCGGCTCCGCCTACGCGATGGGAGACGCGACACCATGCCCCTCCACACCGGCCCGGGGAAGCCCGAAGAGCGCCCGAGGACGATGAACCCCTTCTACGGGGAGGCGAATCCGGTCGTCGAGATGACCGAGGCGCCGCCCAGGCACCGGCTGCCCGCGGGCCCGATGCTGCCCACGACCGCCTACCAACTGGTCCACGACGAACTGATGCTGGACGGCAACTCGCGGCTGAACCTCGCCACCTTCGTCACCACCTGGATGGAGCCCCAGGCCGGCGTGCTGATGAACGAGTGCCGGGACAAGAACATGATCGACAAGGACGAGTACCCGCGCACCGCCGAGCTGGAGCGCCGCTGCGTGGCGATGCTCGCCCACCTGTGGAACGCGTCGGACCCGGAGGCGGCAGTCGGCTGTTCGACCACCGGGTCCAGCGAGGCGTGCATGCTCGCCGGGATGGCGCTGAAGCGGCGCTGGGCGCGGCGGAACGCGGACCGCTACCCGTCCAGGGACGCCCGTCCGAACCTGGTGATGGGTGTGAACGTGCAGGTCTGCTGGGAGAAGTTCTGCAACTTCTGGGAGGTCGAGGCGCGCCAGGTGCCCATGGAGGGCGACCGGTTCCACATCGATCCGCAGGCCGCCGCCGACCTGTGCGACGAGAACACGATCGGGGTCGTCGGCGTCCTCGGCTCCACCTTCGACGGATCCTATGAGCCGATCGCGGAGCTGTGCGCGGCTCTGGACGCCCTCCAGGAGCGCACCGGTCTGGACATCCCCGTGCACGTGGACGGCGCCTCCGGGGCCATGATCGCGCCGTTTCTCGACGAGGACCTGGTGTGGGACTTCCGGCTGCCGAGGGTCGCCTCGATCAACACCTCCGGGCACAAGTACGGGCTGGTCTACCCGGGCGTGGGCTGGGCGCTGTGGCGGGACGACGAGGCCCTGCCCGAGGAACTCGTCTTCCGCGTCAACTACCTGGGCGGCGACATGCCGACGTTCGCGCTGAACTTCTCCCGGCCCGGGGCCCAGGTGGCCGCGCAGTACTACACGTTCCTGCGGCTCGGCCGGGAAGGGTACCGGGCGGTCCAGCAGACCACGCGGAACGTGGCGCGGGGCCTCGCCGAGCGGGTGGAGGCGCTCGGCGACTTCCGGCTCCTCACCCGCGGCGACGAGCTTCCGGTGTTCGCCTTCACGACGGCACCGGACGTGGAGGCGTACGACGTCTTCGACGTCTCGCGGCGGCTGCGCGAGTACGGCTGGCTGGTGCCCGCGTACACCTTCCCCGCCAACCGGCAGGACCTGTCCGTCCTGCGCGTCGTGTGCCGCAACGGCTTCTCGACGGACCTGGCGGACCTGTTCCTCGAGGACCTGACCCGCCTGCTGCCCGAACTCAGGCGCCAGCCGTACCCGCTCACCCGTGACAGGGAGGCGGCCACGAGCTTCCACCACTGAGCCGCCGCTCGCCGGCCCGGCTCACCCCGCCTGTGCCAGGGCCACCAGTTCGAACGCCGTCTTCCCGTCGAGGGACTCCCGGAGGATGTCCGCGTGCCCCGCGTGCCGGGCCGTCTCGCGGATCAGGTGGAGCATCACCCAGCGCATCGAGACCCGCTCGTCCGGCGGGAACCAGGGGTCGTTCGGCAGCGGGAAGGTGTCGTCGAGGCTCGGCACGGCGCGGATGAACGCCTCGGTCCCGGCCGCGACCTCCTCCCAGTACGCGAGCTGTGAGGCGACCGTCTCGCCGTCGAGGAGCTGGAAACACTCGTGCCAGTTCGACTCGTCCCGCTTGACCGCGGGAGGCTCCCCCTTGGCGCGGGCGATCCAGGTCTGTTCGACCTCGGCGACATGCTTCAGCAGGCCGCCCAGGGACAGCTCACTGGCGCTCGGGCGGGTCCTGGCCTGCTCCTCGGTCAGCCCCAGCACCGCCCGGCGGATCCCGCCGCGCTGTTCCTGAAGGAACGACAGCAGCGCCCCTCGCTCGTCTCCCTGCGCCTCGGCTCGTACGTGCGTGACCATGGCTGCCGCCTCTCGTCGGTCCGGTTCTCCCTGACACCCACGACGCTACGGGCCCTTGCGGTCAGGTTCTGTCCGCAAGGGCCCGTCACTTTCGCGGAGACTAGAAGGGGAACGCACTCCGCCCGTGCTGGATCGAGATCCACTTCAGCGTGGTGAAGGCGTCCAGCGTCGTCTCGCCGTTCAGGCGGCCGATGCCCGAGTTCTTCTCGCCGCCGAACGGGACCAGCGGCTCGTCGTGGACCGTGCCGTCGTTCACGTGGAACATGCCCGTGTCGATCTGCTGGGCGAAGGCGACGCCGCGCTCGACGTCGGAGGTGTGGACGGCGCCGCTGAGGCCGTACGGGGTGTCGTTGACGAGGCGGACGGCCTCCTCCTCGCCGTCGAAGGGGATGAGGAGCGCGACCGGGCCGAAGATCTCCTGCCGCAGGATGGGCGAGCCGGCGGGGACGTCCGTGAGGACGGTCGGCTCGACCAGGTTGTCGGTGGTCGCGCCGTGCACCAGCGCCGTGGCGCCCTCGGCGATCGCCTGCTGCACCACACCGGTGATCGCGTCCGCCTGCGAGGAGTTGATGACCGGGCCGATGACGGTCTCCGCGTCGCGCGGGTCGCCCGCCTTCAGCGACTTCACCTTGGCGACGAACTTCTCGGTGAACTCCGCCAGCAGCGAGCGATCCACCAGGACGCGGTTGGCGGCCATGCAGACCTGGCCCTGGTGCACGTACCGGCTGAAGACGGCAGCGTCGACCGCGTAGTCGACGTCCGCGTCGTCCAGGACCACCAGCGCGCTGTTGCCGCCGAGTTCCAGGACCGAGCGCTTGAAGTGGGCGGCGCAGACGGTCGCGACATGGCGGCCGACCTTGTCGGAGCCGGTGAAGGAGATCACCTTCGGGATCGGGTGCTCCAGGAACGCGTCGCCTATCTCCGCTATGTCGGTGATCACCACGTTGAGCAGTCCGCCCGGGAGTCCCGCGTCCTCGAAGATCTTTGCGACCAGGGAGCCGCCGACGACCGGCGTGTCCTGGTGCGGCTTGAGGACGACGCCGTTGCCGAGCGCGAGCGCCGGGGCGACCGACTTGATCGCCAGCAGGAACGGGAAGTTGAACGGGCTGATCACACCGACGACCCCGACGGGCACGCGGTAGAGGCGGTTCTCCTTGCTGTCGACGGGCGAGGGGAGGATCTTGCCCTCGGGGCGCAGCACCAGCTGGATCGACTCGCGCAGGAACTCCTTGGCGAGGTGCAGCTCGAAGGCGGCCTTCAGCCGGGTGCCGCCCAGCTCCTCGATGATCGCCTCGGCGATCTCGGCCTCGCGGTCCTCGAGGAGCGCGAGCGCCTTCTCGAACACCGCGCGGCGGACGTAGGGGTTGGTGGCGGCCCACTCCTTCTGCGCGGCCGCGGCGGCCCGGTAGGCCTCGTCGACCTCCCCGACCGTGGCTATCGTGATCGACGCCAGCTTCTCGCCGTCGTACGGGTTGAAGTCGATGATGTCCCAGGAGCCGGTGCCCGGGCGCCACTCACCGCCGATGTACTGCCGAGCCAGATCGGTGAAGTAGGACGACGACATGTGATCCCTCAATCCCTATGCAGCCGAAGCAGACACCCGTTTCCGCACCCGCGCTCACGACACGGCTGATCGGGCGTCATCGTACTTGCGGCGACTGGGAGTTGGAGGGCTCCTGGGGATACTCCCGGTAAGACTCTCAGGAAAGCTGGAGCAGCCCCCGCAGCAGATCGCGGCTTTCGTCCGGGCCGGGGCTGTCCTGCTGCAGCTCCTTCATCGCGGCCTCGTACTGGGTCACGTCCTCGCGTTTGTCCAGGTAGAGCGCGCTGGTGAGCTGTTCCAGGTACACCACGTCGGACAGGTCGGACTCGGAGAAGCTGAGGATCGTGAAGGAGCCGCTCTCACCGGAGTGCCCGCCGAGGCTGAACGGCATGATCTGCAGCCGCACGTTGGGGCGCTCGGAGATGTCGATCAGATGCTGCAGCTGGCCGCGCATCACCTGCCGGTCGCCGTAGGGGCGGCGCAGGGCGGCCTCGTCCAGGACGACGTGGAACTGCGGGGCGTTCTCCGACACGAGGTACTTCTGCCGCTCCAGGCGCAGCGCCACCCGGCGGTCGATGTCCTCGGCGCTCGCGCCCTTCATGCCCCGGGAGACCACCGCGTGCGCGTACGCCTCGGTCTGCAGCAGGCCGTGCACGAACTGGACCTCGTAGGACCGGATCAGATGCGCCGCGCCCTCAAGGCCGACGTACGTCGGGAACCAGTTGGGCAGGACGTCCGAGTAACTGTGCCACCACCCCGCGACGTTGGCCTCCTTCGCGAGGGAGAGCAGGGACGTGCGTTCGGCCTCGTCGGTGATCCCGTACAACGTCAACAGGTCCTCGACATCCCGCGTCTTGAAGCTCACCCGTCCCAACTCCATGCGGCTGATCTTCGACTCGGAGGCGCGGATCGAGTAGCCGGCCTGCTCCCTGGTGATGCCGCGCGCCTCCCGCAGGCGCCTGAGGTGGGATCCCAGCAGAATGCGCCGCACCACCGAACCGCTCGAGTCCCCAGCGCTCACTTCGTCAGCCTCCCCAACGTCCTTCAGATCGCGCAGTCTGCCACTAAAACACTCCGAGCTGTACTCGTGCGGTTACAGAAATGGAAAGGAGACAAAGATGAGGCACAGGGAGAGAGGAGAGAGGGCAAGCAAGAGGGAAGAAAGTGGCTGAAGAAATAAGGGGAAAGCGGTACGGGAGCGGCCAATTCCGGCGCGTGCACGTGCATCTGCCCTTGCATCTGCTTGTCTCATCCGAAACCATGGTTCCGCGCCACCGCTGCATCGCCACGACCGCGAACACCCGGGAGTGCCTCGCATGGGGACGAATGGATCGACCATGCTCGAGCCCTTACGGCAGGGACTTCCGCCGCTCGATCCCGCGGCCGTGTCCAGCGCCGCCTCCTGCGCCCTGCCCGCCCGCCTCGAAGCGGTGCGCGAGGCACGGCGGTTCACCCGGGCCACGCTCGGGCAGTGGGATGTGGGCGAGCGTTTCGACGACGTCTGCCTGGTGGTCTCCGAACTCGTGACCAACGCCCTGCGCCATGCCCTGCCGGCCTCCGCCGTGCGCCCGGGCGAGCAGGACCCGCCGGTACGACTGCACCTGATGCGCTGGACCACGCGTCTGGTGTGCGCCGTGCGCGACCCCAGCCATGACAGTCCGGTCGCGGGCGACTCGGAGGACTGCTCGGCCGAGTCGGGCCGTGGGCTGTTCCTCGTCGAATCGTTCGCCGACAGCTGGGGCTGGCACCCGCTGGCGGGCACGCTGAGCGGCAAGGTGGTCTGGGCGCTGTTCCGGCTGTCACCGGCACAGGTGTCTCCCGAGTGATGTCTTGCGGCACTTTCGGGTGCCCGAGTTCTACGCGTGTTACACGCCTGCGGCGCCCCAAGTCGCCGCAGGCGTCCGCTTGTTGCGTTCGCACGCGTTTCGACGCACCACTGCACCGGCCCTGTCGCGACGGGAGACGTCGACCGCTCCCGTGATCCACCCGGGGCGCACGCCGGTGCGGCGTGTCACGCGATCAGATGGTCGAACTCGCCGTCCTTGATGCCCAGCAGCATCGCCTGGATCTCCGCGCGGGTGTAGACCAGCGCGGGCCCGTCGGGGAAGCGCGAGTTGCGCACCGCCACCTCTCCCCCGGGCAGCCGGGCGAACTCCACGCATGACCCTTGGGAGTTGCTGTGCCGGCTCTTCTGCCAGGCCACTCCCTCCAGCTCCGTCGCAGCCATGCCGTTGTACACGTCGTCCACGTCGCACACGTCGTGGTCCACAGGTCGCTCCCCGGGTGGTGCAGTGGCTGGTATGGCCATTGATGCAGCGGTCAACTTCCCCGGATCATAACCCTGTTCACATGCAGATGCAGGAGCAGATGCACGTGCACGCGGGGTGGTCCTGCGGTTACAGCTTTTACAGTTCCTTGACTACGCTCTGACTGCGGTCTGGCTACAGTCGGTCAAGCGCCTGCCCCAGAGCTCGCACCACATGCGAACTCCAGCCCCCGTGCATGATCTTCCGCGCCATCATCTGTGCCGGGTCGTCCGGGTCGAACCCTTCGTGCACTAGGAAGAGACGCGTTCCACGGCCTTCCTGTTCCAATGTCCATGTGATGGTCCAGTCCGCGGGGTTGGCCGGGTCGGCGTCGGCCCAGCGGACGCGCAGCATCCGTTCGGGCTCGTAGGCGAGAACCCGCACCTCGACGGTGCCGGAGAAGCGCGCATTGGGCCGCGGCACCGACGTCATCGTGTAGCGGTGGCCGACCTCGAGCCGGAAGTTCTCGCTGCCGGGCATCTGCCACTGGGCGAGCAGGGCGGGCTCGGTGAGCGCGCGCCAGACCTTGGCGGGCGGGTGCGGCAGGAACTGCTCGACACGGACGGTGGTGAGATCGTCGTCTGCGGTGCTCATGGCTGGTCATCGTCGGGCATGCGGTCGAGCAGATCGCCCAGGTCCCTCAGCGCCTCGCGCCAGAACCGCTCGTAGGGATGGAGCCAGTCCTGCACCTCGGCGAGCGGCACGGCCCGAAGGCGGTAGATGCGCTGCCGGCCGGAGCGCTGCTCGGAGACGAGACCGGCCTCGCGCAGCACCTTCAGATGCTCCGACAGACTCGGGCGGCGCATGGCGAAGTGGTCGGCCAGGGCCTGGACGGGCTGCGGCCCCTTCTCCCGCAGCAGGCGCAGCACCTCGCGGCGCGTGGCGTTGGCGAGCGCGGCGAAGACGCGGTCCTCGGCGGCGGTGCCCGCCCCGGCCCCGGTGGTGGTCATGGCGGTCTTCCTATCCGTGAGCCTCCGTCAGCAGCATCAGACCGTTGCCGTCCGGGTCCCGGAAGGACGCCATCCGGCCCCAGGGGAGATCGTCCGGGCCATCCACAAAGACCCCCGCCTCAGCCAGGCGGGCGCAGTCGGCGTCGACATCGGTCGTGACCAACATGATCCCCCGGGCGCTGCCGGGCTCGAAATCGCCCATCCCCGGCCCGGAGAGCGTGAAGACGGTCTGGGCGCCCTCGGGGGCGACCTGGAGCCAGCGTCCCGGGGGCACGTCCAGGTCCGCGGTGACCTGGAACCCGAGGACGTCGGTGTAGAAGCGCAGAGCGCGGTCCTGATCGGTGACGGGGAGGGTGACGAAGGAAGCGTGCGTGATGGTCATGGACGCACAATAGGTAGGGGATTTCCTACCCGTCAAATGTAGGAGATCCCCTACCTATGGGGGTCGGCGATGTCCTGGTAGCTTGCCAACGGCCGTCCCCATGACGTCATCGGCACCCCTGGGAGACTTCAGTGACCACGGCGACCCAAGTCACGCGTCGGCAGGCCCGCGTCACGCTCACGGCCGCGGGCTGTGCGGCCGCGCTCGTGCTGACCGGCTGCAGCAGCGACTCCGGCGCCTCGGGCGGCGGCGCGTCGGCCACGCCCAGCGCCTCCTCGTCCTCGGCTTCCGCGGACGACGGCGGGAGCTCCGCCTCCTCGGCGGGGAAGGCCGGGAAGCTGGAGGGGAGCTGGCTGGCCACGACCGGAGGCAAGGCCGTGGCCCTGGTGATCAACGGCAGGCAGGCCGGGCTCTTCGCGATGGGCGGGACCGTGTGCAGCGGGACTGCGGGCGAGGAGGCGGGCATGCAGATGATCCACCTCAAGTGCACCGGCGGCAGCAAGAGCCGCGGCACCGGCATGGTCGACTCGGTCACCTCCAGCAGCATGAAGGTGACGTGGGAGGGCGGCGTCGGCACGGAGACGTACACCAAGGCGGAGGGCGGCAAGCTCCCGAGCGGGTTCCCGACGGCGAGCCTGGGGTAGTGACGCGCACCGCGCCGGCGGTCCGAGCCGCTTGCGCTCGCCCCTCGGCCCAGCACGCTCGCCCCTCGGCCCCGCACGCGCGGCCTCCCTCAGCGCCGGCAGCCGGCTCGTTCCGCCGGCGTACGGGAGGCACGAGCGAGGCATACGGGACGAAGGGCGACAAGCGCGCCCGACGGCGACCACGGTAAGCGGAGGGCGCGCAACGGGAGCCCGCACACCTGCGTGATGATCCATGAGCACCATCACGAACCAGAGGAGCCCGATGCGCGCCCTTCCCGTCCGTCTCGCCGTCACCGCCCTCGTGGCGGCCCTGGCGCTGACCGCCTGTGACAGCAGCAACAACAGCGGCAGCGCCGACAAGAGCGGCGACAGCGGCAAGAGCAAGAACACCGCCGAGTGCACCCTCGGCATCAAGGTCGGCCCCGCCAACGCCGCCACCACCGCCGGCGACACCGGCAACGTCCCGGTCACCCTCACCAACGACGGCAGCCGCCCGTGCTCCTTCGACGGCTTCCCGGGCATCGAGCTGACCGGCGGCGACACCGGCTGGAAGGTGCCCGACCAGGAGGGCGCGAACCCGGAGAAGGTGACGCTGCAGAAGGGCGACACCGCGACCTTCACGATCACGTACGTGCGCGGGAAGTCCGGCGGCACCGACAGCGCCGCGGCGAAGAACGTGAAGATCACCATTCCGGGCGCCGGTGACGCGCACAGCTACCCGTGGTCGTACGGCGAGGTGGCGCTGAAGGGCGGGAAGAGCCCGGACGCCTCGGTGAGCCCCATCCAGGTCGCGGGCGACTGACGCGACGTTCAGGGGAGCCGGGGCCGCCCCGTGACCTGGGCACGGTCGGCGGCCGCGGCCCCCTGCTCCCATCCGGCCGCGTCGCTGACGCCCCGCAGCCGGGTGGTGACCGTGTCGGGGAACATCTCCTCCATGCGGTCCGCGACGGCGACGTCCCGGGCGGCGAGCACCGGCAGCAACTCGCCCTCGCCGCCGGTCACCTGTCCCTCGGCCTCCTCGGCGGCGGCGCGGAGCCGATCGCCGATGCGGTGCGCGTAGGCGGCCAGGAACGACTGCCGGAACGTCTTCGTGCGCCTCCGGCCGCCCTTGCGCTGTGCCGCCTCCGCCTTCGTCATCGCGGTGGTGGCCTGCACCAGCAGCGAGGTGTAGAGGAGTTCGACGGCTTCCAGGTCGGGCTCGAATCCGACGACCGTGGAGAAGCCGAGCGCGTCGTGCCACACGGCCCGGCAGCGGTTCGCGGCGGCCACGGCGTCCAGGAGCACCGCCTTGGCCGTCTCGTACGGCGGATCGACGCCTATGCGGCAGGCGCCGGGTGCGTCCCCGGTGTGCGTACGGGCCGCGAGCAGCGCCTCGTCGATGCTGTGCCGCGCCATCAGTTCCTGTGCCTTGGCGCTGAGCGCCTCGGCCTCCTCCGGGTATCCGGTCGCCTCCGCCTTGGCGAGCAGGGCGCGGATGCGGGTGAGCATGCGGGACTCCGGCTGCCGCGGGGCGGCGGAGGGCCGGGGCTCGTCGAGGGGTTCGAGGACGGGCAGGCGGAGCAGCAGGCGGTACAGCTCCAGGACTGCGGTGGCGTGGGAGAAACGGTCGGGGCCGCGCTGAGGTTCGCCGTCGAGTTCGCCGAGTTCCTTCAACTGGGCGGCCCAGCGTGGCGTGGGGGCGGGCCCCTGTCCCGCCTCGCCGAGGATCAGCTGCGACACGAGCCGTACGTGCATCTCGTCCAGCTCGCGGCGTACGAGGCGGACGACGTCGGCGGGCTGCCAGCCGCGCCGCCAGGCCGCCGCGACGAACTCCTGCCCGCGCCGGGTGAGTTCCCCGTCGGCCGCGGGGTCGGCGGCGAGCAGTGAGGCACCGGTGTCGAGGGCGGCGTCGGTGTCGTCGTAGAGGGCTGCCCGCAGGGCGCGGTCCACGGTGGTCGTCGTACTCACACGGTCGATCGTGACATGCGGAGGCGCCCGCCCGATTGTCAACTTCGGGTTGACACCTCTGGGGTGTCAACTTACGGTTGACACATGACGGTGAATCCCTACATCTCAGCGAACCTGCGTCTCGACGACCTCATCGACGCCATCAAGAAGGTCCACACCGACGCCCTCGAGCAGCTCCAGGACGCCGTGATCGCCGGGGAGCACCTCGGCGACGTGGCCGACCACCTGATCGGCCACTTCGTGGACCAGGCCCGGCGTTCGGGCGCCTCCTGGACCGAGATCGGCAAGAGCATGGGCGTCACCCGGCAGGCGGCCCAGAAGCGCTTCGTGCCCAAGGAGTCCGCGGACCTCGACCCCAGCCAGGGCTTCAGCCGCTACACCCCGCGCGCGCGGAACGTGGTCATGGCCGCGCACAACGCGGCGAAGGACGCCGGCAACGCCGAAACCGTCCCCGCCCACCTGGTGCTGGGGCTCCTCAGCGAGCCGGGGGCGCTCGCCGCCAAGGCGATCACCGCGCAGGGCGTCTCCCTGGACGCGGTGCGCGAGGCGGCGGCCGCGGCGCTCCCGGCCCCCGCCGAGGACGTCCCGGAACTCGTCCCGTACGCTCCGGCCGCCAAGAAGGCCCTGGAGCTGACGTTCCGCGAGGCCCTTCGCCTGGGCCACAACTACATCGGCACCGAGCACATCCTCCTCGCGCTCCTCGAGCTGGAGAACGGCGAGGGCCCGCTCAGCGGTCTCGGCATCGACAAGGCGACGGCCGAGGAGAACGTCAGGAAGGAGCTGACCGAGATCACCGACGCCCTCAAGGCCCGTGAGAAGAAGGACTGAGAGCGCCTTTCCGCAGGTCAGCCCCGATTGTCAGACCCCCCTGCCAGACTCGCAGCATGACCGGGCGCTGGGCTCTCGCTCCGGCCGGGGACGGTGGCGTGGAGGTCGCCGCCCTCGGCCCGGACGGGCTGCTCGCCGGGCCCGTGGTCAGGGAGGAGGACCTCGCCGGGGCCGTGCGCACGCGGCCCGAGGTCACCCGGTGGGTGTGGCGGTCCACCGCCGACGTCCAGCCACGTCTGCTCGCCACGGGGGTGCGAGTCGACCGGTGCTACGACGTCGAGGCCGCCGAGGCCCTCCTCCTCGGCCACGAGGGACGCCTCGGCGAGCCCCGGTCGGCCGCCGCCGCGCTGGCCCGGCTGCGCGGCGGCCCCGTACCGCCCGATCCGCCTCCGCGCTCCGCCGAGCCCGGCTCGCAGTCCTCCCTGTTCGAGCCGAGCCCCGTCCACGTCCCCCTGAGGGACCTCGTCGAGGTCTACGCCGACCAGCAGCGGCGGCACGACACCACCGCGCACCCGGACCGCATGCGGCTGCTCACCGCCGCCGAGTCGGCCGGCATGCTGGTGGCCGCCGAGATGCACCACGCGGGCCTGCCGTGGCGCGCGGACGTCCACCGCGAGGTGCTGCACGAGCTGCTCGGCGAGCGGTACGCGGGCGGGGGCGAGCCCCGGCGCCTGGCCGAACTGGCCGACGACGTGTCCGCCGCCTTCGGCCGCCGTGTCCGTCCCGACCTGCCCGCGGACGTCGTCAAGGCGTTCGCCCAGGCCGGGATCAAGGTGCGCTCCACCCGCCGCTGGGAGATCCAGTCCGTCGACCACCCCGCGGTGAAGCCGCTCCTGGAGTACAAGCGGCTGTACCGCATCTGGGTCGCCCACGGCTGGTCCTGGCTCCAGGACTGGGTGCGCGACGGCCGCTTCCGCCCCGAGTACCTGCCGGGCGGCACGGTCACCGGCCGCTGGGTCACCAACGGCGGCGGCGCCCTGCAGATCCCCAAGGTCATCCGGCGCGCCGTGGTCGCCGACCCCGGCTGGCGGCTGGTCGTGGCCGACGCCGCCCAGATGGAGCCGCGCGTCCTCGCCGCGATCTCCCGCGACCCGGCGTTCATGGAGGTCGCCGGCCGCGACGACGACCTCTACCAGTCGGTGTCCGACCGGGCGTTCTCCGGCGACCGCGCCCAGGCCAAACTCGCCGTGCTCGGCGCGATCTACGGCCAGACGTCGGGTGACGGCCTGAAGAACCTCGCCGCGCTGCGCCGCCGCTTCCCGAAGGCCGTCGCCTACGTCGACGACGCGGCCCGCGCCGGTGAGGAGGGCCGGCTGGTGCGCACCTGGCTGGGGCGTACGTCGCCGCCGGCTGCCGGGGCGTCCGACGACGCTGCGGAGGAAGCGGGCATTCCGCAGGAGGACACGGCACCGGCCCCGACCGACGAACCTCACCAGTGGATGCCGGGGTACGCCTCCACCAACTCCCGCGCCCGGGGCCGCTTCGCACGCAACTTCGTGGTGCAGGGCAGCGCCGCCGACTGGGCGCTGCTGATGCTCGCCGCGCTCCGCCGCAGCTGCGCGGGCCTCGCCGCCGAGCTGGTCTTCTTCCAGCACGACGAGGTGATCGTGCACTGCCCGGCGAAGGAGGCGGAGACGGTGGCCGCGGCCATCCAGGAGGCGTCGGACCTGGCGATGCGGCTGGCGTTCGGCCAGACACCGGTACGGATCCCGTTCACGACGGCGGTGGTGGAGTGCTACGCGGACGCCAAGTGAGGGCGGCGCGGCACCGAGGGCGCCGAGTGGCGGCGCCCGGCCGGTCTCACCTCTGCGCCAGCAGTTCCCTCAGCTCCCCCGCCACCGGACTGTCCGTGCCCTCCAGGGCCGAAAGAGCCGCCTCCCACTGCCGGCGGGCCTCCTCGGCGTCGCCCTCGGCCCGGCACAGCAGGCCCAGCTGGTGGCGGGCGAGCCCCTCGGTGTAGCGGTCGCCGCGCCGGGCGGCGAGGCGCAGCAGCTCATCGCACTCGTGCGCGGCCCGCCCGGCGTCCCCCTGTTCCCGCAGCGCCCGCACCAGGCCCAGCCGGGTCTGGGACTCGCCCGGCCAGTGGCCGTGCCCACCGAGGATGCGCAGGCTCTCCTCGAAGTGGGGTACCGCGGCATCCGGTTCGCCGAGCGCGAGATGGGCGAAGCCCATGTTGCAGTGCGCGGAGTGACGGACGATCACATGGCCGATCCGCTCGCCGATCTCCAGGCTGCGGCGGTGGTGGCCGATGGCGCCCCGCGGGTCCGTGTGCTCGTACAGGTTGCCGAGGTTGCTGTAGGTGATGGCCTCCTGCATCGGGTCGTTGAGCACACGCGTGTACTCCAGGCACTGCCTGAGCGCCTCACCGGACTCCTCGTACCGCCCGAGGACCCCCAGCAGCAGCCCCCGGTTGTTCAGGCCACGGCACAGGCAGGAGAGATCGCCGAGCCGCCGCCAGATCTCCAGCGCCTCGTCCAGCAGGGAGAGCGCGTCGTTGCCCCGGCCCTTCAGCAACTGCACCCCGGCCATGTCCAGCAGCGCGTAGGCCTCCGCCGGCGCGTCCGCGAGGCCCCGCGCCCCGCGCAGGGCGGCGCGTACGAGCGCCTCCGACTCGGCGACGCGGCCGCGGCGCTGCAGCGGGGAGGCGATCATGCGGACGAGCAGGGGCACATGGGCGGAGGTGTCCGCGTGACGCTCCACGAGCGCGACGATGTTCTCCAGTTCGAGGACGATCCAGTCGGCGGCGGCCTCGGCCGAGCCGAAGGCGGGCACGGACGCCACGTCCGCCGTGTGCGTCCGGGGCTGCGAGGGGGTCGCCCGGAGCCGGTCCGTGCGCTCGGTGCCCGGCTCGACCAGCGCATCGAGGGCGCGCGTGGCCATCGCGGCGTACCAGCGCAGGGCGAGCTCGGCGCCGGAGCGCTCCGGCTCGAGGCCCTGTTCGCTCGCCATGGTCTCATGGGCGAAGTCCCGGACGAGGTCGTGCGGCGCGTAGCAGCCGTAGGCGGTCTCCTCCAGCAGGGCGACGTCGACCAGGCGGTCGAGGGCGGCCTCGGCGCGGCGTTCGTCCGTGCCGAGGAGGCGGGCGAGGAGGGGCGCGCCGTAGCCGGGCAGGTCCAGGGCACCGATCCGGGCGAGGGCGCGTGCCGCGTCCCGGTCGGCCTCGCGGTCGGAGGCGCGCAGCGCGTCGTGCGCGACGGCGAGCGACCGGCGCACGCTCAGGTCGTCGTACTCCAGATGGTGCAGCCGCCCCTCGGTGGCGGCGAGTTGACCGGCCAGCGTGTCAGGGGTGAGCGCGCGGCGGGCGGCGAGCCGCGCCGCCACGATGCGCAGGGCGAGCGGAAGCCGCCCGGCGAGTTCGACGAGCGGGTGCCCGGCGTGCAGCCCGTCCCGGCCGGAGACCACGCGCAGCAGGGCCGCACTGTCCTCGTCGCTGAGCGGGGCGAGCGGGACCCGGTGCGCGCCGTCGAGCGCGGTGAGCGGGGAGCGGCTGGTCACGATCACCGCGCAGCCCGGGCCGCCGGGCAGCAGTGGACGCACCTGGGCGGCGTGCGCCGCGTCGTCCAGCACCATCAGGGTGCGGGTCGGGGCGAGCAGTGAGCGGAGCAACGAGGCGGCGGCGTCGGGGTGTTCCGGGATGCGATGCGACTCGGCGCCGAGGTCGCGCAGCAGCGCGGCGAGCGCCTGCCCGGGGGTGAGCGGGGTCATGCCGGGGGTGGCGCCGTGCAGATTGACGTAGAGCTGGCCGTCGGGGAAACGTTCCCGCAGTCCATGCGCCACATGCAGGGCGAGCGCGCTCTTGCCGACCCCGGCCATACCGCTGACCACGGCGATGCCGGGCGCGTCGCGTTCTGCGGCGAGGAACCGCAGCAGGTCCTCGCGGACGGCTTCGCGGCCGGTGAAGTGCGCGGGAGCGGGCGGGAGTTGGGCGGGCCTGGGCGTTTTCGTACGGTCGGTGCCCGGGTGGTGGTCGGCGTACGCGTCGTCCGCCTGCGGACCGTGCGCTCCCGTCCCGTCGCCGCTCGCGGCCTGCCCCTCCCGGAGGATCTCCAGATGCGCCTCGCGCACCGCAGCGCCTGGCTCGACGCCGAGTTCCTCGATGAGACGGGCCCGCAGGTCGCGGTGGACGGCCAGGGCCTCCGCCGGGCGGCCGGTGCGGTGCAGGGCCAGCATCAGCAGCCGGTGGAACCCCTCCCGCAGCGGATGCTCGGCGACCAGCGCGGCCAGCTCCGGCACGAGGCTCCCGAACCGCGCCCCGCCGAGCTGCAGTTCCGCGTCGTACCGCCACTCCAGGACGAGCAGCCGCGCCTCCTGAAGCCGCTGCACCAGCGCATGCGCTCCGGTCTCGTGAGGCAGCCCGCTGAGCGGGGTGCCACGCCACAGCGCGAGCGCGTCGGACGCCTCGCGCACCGCGCCCTCCCAGTCCCGCGCGGCGTGCGCGACGCGGGTCGCGATCAGGTGTTCCTCGAAGACGCGCACGTCCAGCTCGCCGTCGTCGACGCGCAGCAGATAGCCGGGCGGCACGGCGCGCAGCCGCTCCGGGCCGTCGTCGCCGAGCAGGCGGCGCAGCCGGGTGACGTGGTTCTGCAGGGACGCCTGGGCGGAGGCCGGCGGCGCGCCGCCCCACAACGCGTCCTTCAGGGCCTCGACCGAGACGACCCGGCCGGGCTCCAGCAACAGCGCGACCAGCAGGGCGCGCACCTTGGCACCGCCGATCGCGCGCACCTCGCCGTCGGCGCCGTACACGACGGGCGGACCCAGCAGTCCGAACCGCAGCCCGTCCCGCATCGCCGCCCCGTCGCCCTTCTTCCCCCTGGCTCTCGGCCTCGCTCGAGCAGGGGCGACCCCGATGGCACGCTCGCCGTGCCTCGCCTCACCGCGCGGCACGACCGCCGCGTAACGCCTGATCGCGCGGCCCGACCGCCGCGTCCCGCCGTCGGATCGCGTCGACGGACGGCCCGTTCTTGTCGGACCGGCCCACAACTCCTCGTGCAACGGGCCAGCTCACGGCTTCCTCGCCAGCCGTTGGCCCCATATTAGCGATCTGTTGGCGTGGCCTGATGTGATCCTTTCATCGGATCTGGCCCGACGGCGCGCGCGTTCACGCGTAGCTCGGGGGAGTGTCGCCGCCGTGGCCGGATCCGGGATCGCACGAGGACCCGGTCGGTGGAGGTGAACGACCGGGTCCTTCGTCGTCTCCGCGAGCGCGGGGGCCGCCTCCATGGGGTGTGCCTGCCCACCACCGCGCGGGCTACTCCTCAGGCGTCCCGCAACTGGGGCGTCCCGCATGACCGGGGCTCCTGGCTCATCCGGGGGTCTCGGGTCATCCGGAAGTTCCGTCTCATCCGGAGATTCCGGGCCATCCGGGGGTTTCGCCTCATCCGGGGTTTCCGAGTCATCCGGGGCTCCCGGGTCATCAGAGGTTCCGTAACCGGGGATTCCGGATCGTCCCGGAACCCTCAGATGACCGGCGGCCGGCCGAGCCTGGTGAGCCGCCACACCGTGCGCCAGCGCATGGGCCGCCGTACGCCGCCGGAGCTCCGCAGCCCCTCCACGAACCCGCCGAACCAGGCCTTCAGCCCGCCGACCGACCGGGTGCGCAGGAGGGTGACGGCGATCCAGACCCCGAGGTGGACCGGGATGAGGGGAAGCGGCAGCCGACGCCGTACGAGCCAGACGCGGTTGCGGGCCGTGACGCGGTAGTAGACGGCGTGCCGGGCGGGTGAGGTCTTCGGGTGCTGGAGCAGCAGCTCCGGCGCGTACAGGATGGTCCACCCGGCGTCGGCGGCCCGCCAGGCCAGGTCGGTCTCCTCGTGCGCGAAGAAGAACTCCGCGGGCCAGTCGCCGGTCTCGGCGAGCATGGCCATGGACAGCGCGTGCCCGCCGCCGAGGAAGCCGGTCACCTCCCCGCCGCGCATCGGGTCGGCGGCCCCGACCCGGGGCACGTGCCGCTGCTGGGTCTCGCCGTGCTCGTCGGCGATGCGGAAACCGACGATGCCGAGCCGGGGGTCGGCAGCGTACAGGTCCCGTACGCGGCGCAGCACGTCGGCGTCCACGAGCAGCCCGTCGTCGTCGAGTTCCACCACGACGTCGACGTCCCCGAACTCCCGCAGCCGGGCGAGGGCCACGTTGCGGCCGCCGGGGCAGCCGAGGTTCTCGTCGGTCTCGATGCAGGTGACCTCGCCGGGGAGGTCCAGGCGCTCGGCGAACTCGGGCAGTGGGCAGCCGTTGCCGATGATCACGATGCGCGAGGGGGCGAGGTCCTGCTTGGCGACGGACCTGAGGAGCGCGTCGACCTCGTCGGGCCGGTTGCCCATGGTCACGACGGCGACGGCGATCCTGGGCCTCTGCTCCTGCTGCGGCTGCGCCTGCGACACGACACCCACCCCATCCCCACCGACAACTGTCCACGCGATGCTAGCCGTTCACCAAGAGGACGCCCGGGTGTCCGCCGGTTCTCCCCGCACCGGACGACTTTCCGGGGCGTACGCGACGGAATGGGGCGCGCGGCCACGCGGCGCCCTCCCCCGGACCCGCATGTACGCTGGCCGCAACCGCGCGGCAGCGCAGCGCACCACAGCAGCACGAGCGAGCACACGAGAAACACGAGAAAGGGGACGGAGGATCGGAGCCCGCCGCGGACCGTGACTCCCACAGCCCATGCCGTCCAACCCCCGGGCCGGGTCGCCCAAGGAGATCTCCAGCCCGAGCAACCCGCACGTCAAGGAACTCGCCGCTCTCCGCCGCCGGCGCAGCAGGCAGGCCGCCGGAGTGACCCTCGTGGAGGGGTACGAGGAACTGGACCTCGCACTGCGGGCCGGTGTGCGCCCCCGTGAGCTGTACTTCTGCCCCGCGCTGACCGGCGGGTCCGACCCGCGGAACGTGGTGGCCCGTGCGGCCGAGCGCGGCGCCGCCCTGTACAGCCTCAGCAGGCAGGCGTTCGACAAGGCGGCGTACCGCGAGGGCCCGGACGGCTGGCTCGCCGTCGTCCCGGACATCGAGACCGACCTCTCCCGCATCGAGGTCGACGACCGGTCCCTCTTCCTGGTCTGCGAGAGCGTCGAGAAACCCGGCAACCTGGGCTCGATGCTGCGCACCGCGGACGCGGCCGGAGTGACCGCGGTCATCTCCGCCAACCCGGTGACCGACTGGGGCAACCCCAACGTGATCCGGGCCAGCAAGGGCACGGTGTTCGCCGTCCCGATCGCCTCGGCCGACTCCGAACAGGTCATGCGCTGGCTCGCCGACCACGAGGTGAACGTCGTCGCCACCACCCCCGACACCGACGTACTGATGGCGGACGTCGACATGACCGGGCCCACGGCGATCCTCGTCGGCAGCGAGAAGTACGGGCTGTCGGACCGGTGGCTGGGAGGCAGCCACACGAAGGCCAAGATCCCGATGTTCGGCCAGGTGGACTCGCTCAACGTCGGGGTGTCGGCGGCGCTTTTCACCTACGAGGCCGTACGGCAGCGGATGGCGTCGGGCCGACGCTGAGGCGGGGCGGCCAACGTCCCGCCGGTGAAGGGCAGTTCCGGCCAGGCCCCTCCCGTGGTCGCCGCCCTCCGGTACATCCGGTACAGCCGTGCGCCCGTGGTCGCCGCCCTCCGGTACATCCGGTACAGCCGTGCCCCCGTGGTCGCCGCCCTTCGCTGCACCCGTGCGCCCGCACCCGGGACACGGCGATGCGTTACCTGCCGCAACTCGATTCCGCGGCACGAGCGTTAGGGATCCGCCCACTCGCAGGGAAGGCACCCGGTGACGTAGGCGAAAACGTTAAGCATCTGTGGCCTGTGAGACTGGTGAAGATCAGCGAGTCGGAAGTAACATCAGCCGCTTGTCTTCGAGCACTTCTCCAAGCATCTTCACCCATCAGGAGACCTGAGTGTCCTCTGCCCACAGAGGCGGGAAGCACCGCCGTCGGGGCCGGATAGCCGTACGCGCCGCTGCCGCCACCCTGTTCCTCGGCGGCGCCGGTGCGTTCCTCATGGCGCCCGCCAACGCGGCGCCCCTGCCGACGGACATCGGCGTCCAGGGCCACGACAGCGTCGGCAAGTCGCAGCTCAACGCCCGCGTGCACGGCGCGCTCACCGCGCCGGCCGCCAACACCCCTGCCAGCCTGCGCCCCGCCGCGAGCGCGGGTACGCAGTCCGGCACCACCACCAGCCCGACGCCGCAGCCGTCGGCCACCGGCACCGCCAGCCCGCAGATCATCGGCGGCACGACCACCAGCATCTCCACGGCCCCGTGGATGGTGCAGCTGTGGTACTACGACGACAAGGGCACCAGCGACACCAGTGACGACGTCGGCTTCTTCTGCGGTGGCACCGTCGTGTCGCCCACGAAGATCCTCACCGCCGCGCACTGCGTCTCGGGCTACGACTGGCACAACAACGGCGCCATCATCTACGGCACCGACCAGCTGCCGACCACCGACTCCTCGACCAACACCACCGACTTCCACGGTGGAACGGTGACGGGCGTCTGGCGGCAGTGGAACGATTCTTCGTTCCGGATCACCTCGAGCGGCACCGCCGTCAACGACGTCGCCGTGCTGACGCTGCCCGACCCGATCAGCGCCAAGCCGCTGCCCATCACCACCTCCGACGACACCACGTCGTACAAGGCGGGCACCCAGGCGCAGATCTACGGCTGGGGGCGCACCAGCTCCACCAGCCAGGACATCTCGCAGACCCTGCGCAAGGCCACCGTGCCGGTGAACGGCGACTCGACCTGCTCGAGTTTCTACGGCAGCGACTTCGTCGCGGGAGCCATGACCTGCGTCGGTGACCCGGCCAGCGGCTCCGACACCGGCACCGTCGCCACCTGCAACGGCGACTCCGGCGGCCCGCTGGTCGTGAACGGACGCGTCGTCGGCGTCGTGTCGTGGGGCGTGCAGGACTGCGTGGCCCAGGGCTCGTACAGCGTCTTCACCAAGCTGAGCACGTACGTCGGGGCGACCGAACCCCGCATCGACGACACCGACCTCAGCGGTGACGGTCGCGCGGACATGTTCGCGATCGCCTCCAACGGCCAGGGCTACGAGTACGACTCCCGCGGCAAGTCCTTCGGGTCGCGGATCTCGCTCGGCGACTGGAGCGGGGTCAACCTGGTGCGCCAGGCCGACCTCGACCGCGACGGCTACGCCGACCTGCTGGTGCGCACCACCGACGGCACCCTGTACTGGCAGCACCTCAACCTGTCCACCGGCGACACCGACGTCACCAGTCTCGGTTCCGGCTGGAACAGCATGAAGGTCATGCTCGTGCCCGGCGACCTCACCGGTGACGGCCTGCAGGACCTGCTGACCATCGACTCCAGCGGCAACTTCTGGCGCTACCCGGGCACCGGCCACGGCAACTTCGGCTCGCGCGTCAAGCTCGGCTACGGCTGGGGCCAGTACGGCACCAACGTCTTCGGCAAGGGCGACTTCACCGGCGACGGCAAGCTCGACCTGCTCGCCCAGGACTCCTCCGGGAACCTGTGGCTGTACAAGGGCACCGGCAACACGTCGGCCCCGCTGGCGGCCCGAGTGAAGATCGGCTGGGGCTTCCACTACAACGCGTACGTGATGAACGGGGACATGACCGGCAACGGTCACTCCGACCTGATCGCCCGCGACAGCAGCGGCAACCTGTGGCTGTACGAAGGCACGGGCGACGTCTCGCACCCGCTGGCCTCCCGCATCAAGATCGGATACGGCTACGGCGGCTACCGCCTGAGCTGACCGGCACCGGCGGGAGATCGATCCCGCACCCGGACACCGGGTGAGAACGGGCCCGCGTGCGTCCTGAGAAGGGCGCACGCGGGCCCGTTCCGCGTTGACGGGCCCTTGCGGCCTTCGAGGGCGACACCGGCGGCCGACGCCAGACCGGCATTGACCTGACCATCAGCCGATCAAGGAAAGAGGGGCGAAGGCCAAGGCCATACGCAACGCCGGCGTAGCGAAGGGTGTCCTGGACACGGGCTCGGACCGCCCAGATCTCCTCACCGGGAACAGGGTGGTCTACCTGCACGATCACAAGGCCCAGCAGGAGGCGATGCGGGCCGCCCCGGGGAGCTGTGGCAGGAGTACGACGTCGTGTACTCACGGCCGGACGGACGCCCGCTCGACCCGCGCGCCGACTACGAGGAGTTCAAGGAACTGCTCAAGGAAGCCGGGATCGATGACCGTCACCTGTACGACGGGAGCCTTCACACCGCCGGCACGATCCTGAACGAGCTGGGTGCGGACATGCTCACCATCATGGAAATCCTGCGGCACACCCAGATCAGCCAGACGCGGCGGCACGTGAAGGGCAGATCACACCTGTCGAAGGACGCCATGCGGCGCATGGGTGAGTTCTTCGTGCCTGCACCGGCGGGGCCCCGGACGGGCCCCACTGAGACCAAAACTGAGACCGTCGACATCCGCGCGGCCCGCTCCCGGCGTCGCCGTCGCGTCCGCTGAACGAGAAAACCCCAGGTCGGAAGCGTTTCCGGCCTGGGGTTCAGGTGAGCCGCCTTCGGGATTCGAACCCGAGACCTACGCATTACGAGTGCGTTGCTCTGGCCATCTGAGCTAAGGCGGCGCGCTGCCCGCACTATGGTGCGATCAGCAACGTCGGTAAGTCTACACAGTTTCGGAGGGTGCTCCGACCACCCCCCGGAGGCGGGGTCTCCAGGGAGTGGCGCGGCGCCTACGAGCAGCGCTTTCCCTTCGCCGGTGGCGTGCCGCGGAGCAGATACGCGCCGATCGTCGAGTCCACGCACCTGCTGCCGCGGCCGAATGCCGTGTGGCCGTCGCCGTCGTACGTGAGGAGTCTGCCGGAGGAGAGCTGTGAGGCGAGGGAGCGCGCCCAGCGGTAGGGGGTGGCCGGGTCGCGGGTCGTGCCCACCACCACGATCGGCGCCGCGCCCTTCGCCCGGATGCGGTGCGGCCGTCCGGTCGCGCGCACCGGCCAGTACGCGCAGCTCAGCGACGCCCAGGCCAGTCCGCGCCCGAACACCGGGGAGGCCTTCTCGAACGCCGGGAGCGCCTTCTCCACGTCCTCCGGGCCCGAGAACGCGGGCGGCAGGTCGAGGCAGTTCACGGCCGCGTTCGCGAACATCAGGTTCGAGTACCTGCCGCCCGCGTCCCGCTCGTAGTAGCTGTCCGACAGCATGAGCAGCCCGGCGCCGTCGCGGTTCTTCATCGCCGAGGTCAGCGCCTGGCGCAGCCGCGGCCAGGCCGCCTCGTCGTACATCGCGGCGATCACTCCGGTCGTCGCCAGGGCCTCGCCGAGCCTGCGGCCGTCCGCGTCGCCCGTGGGGATGGGTGACGCGTCGAGCTTCTTGAAGAACGCCTTCAGCTTGGCGCCGACCTTCGCCGGCGACGTGCCGGGGCCGCCCAGCGGGCAGTCCGATCGCCGGACGCAGTCCTTGGCGAAGGACCGGAACGCCGTCTCGAAGCCCGCCGTCTGCTCCTCGTTGAGCCTGCGCGCGGACAGGGCCGGGTCCATCGCGCCGTCCAGCACCATCCGGCCCACCCGCTCCGGGAACAGTCCCGCGTACGTCGCCCCGAGGAACGTCCCGTACGACGCCCCCACGTAGTTCAGCCTCCGGTCGCCGAGCACCTCGCGCAGGATGTCCATGTCCCGGGCCGCCTCGACCGTGGAGACATGGCGCAACAGGGCCGCCGAGTGTCGTCCGCAGCCCTCCGCGAACCGCTTGAAGGCATCCACCAGGCGGCGCGTCTCCGCCGGGTTGTCGGGGGTGATGTCGGTCTGCGCGTACGCGTCCATCCGGGGGCCGTCGAGGCATTCGACCGGCTCGCTGTGGGCCACGCCGCGCGGATCGACGGCGACCATGTCGTAGCGGGCGCGGATCTCGGCCGGGTAGCCCACGCCCGCGTACTGCTCCAGATAGCCGACCGCCGAACCGCCCGGCCCGCCCGGGTTCACGAGCAGCGACCCCAGGGGCCTGCCCTGGCCGGTGGCCTTCTTGCGGGCAACGGCGAGCCGTACGTCGTCCGCGCCGGGCTTGGTGTAGTCGCGCGGGGCCTTCATGGTGGCGCACTGGAAGCCGGGGACGCCGCAGGTGCGCCAGGTCAGCTTCTGTGTGTAGTACAGGGCCAGCGCCGAGGGGGGCGACTGGGGCAGCGCGGCCAGGGCCGTGTGGGCGGTCGTCGAAGCGCCGGGGGAGCAGGCCGAGACGAGCAGCGCGGCGGCGGCGAGCAGCGTGCCGCCCGTCCGCATCGCGGGGAGGGAACGACGGGAGCCTCGGGGACGGCGGAGGGGGTGCAGAAGGCGGGACGGTCCGGGAATGCGCCTGGTGTGCATTTCGTGAGCGTAACCGTGCGCAACGGATTGATGCCGTTCGGTGACACAGGCACCTCGTACGAGTGACAGGGTCAAGTACGCGGTCGACCGACCGCATCGCCTACCCACGGAAGAGGGAAGGATTTCGCCCTCATCCCGCTCTGAGCGCCATCGTCATGGCCTCCACCGCCAGCAGCGGCGCCACATTGCGGTCCAGGGCGTCCCGGCACGCGGCGATCGCCTCGATACGGCGGAGCGTGGCCTCGGGGGTGCTGCCGCGGGCCAGCCGCTCCAGGGCGTCCTCCGCGTCCGTGTTGGCGAGGGCCACGCGGGAGCCGAGCTGGAGGGCGAGGACGTCGCGGTAGAAGCCCGTGAGGTCGGTGAGGGCCTGGTCGAGGCTGTCGCGCTGGGTGCGCGTTCTGCGGCGCTTCTGCTTGTCCTCCAGCTCCTTGATGACGCCCGCGGTGCCGCGCGGCATCCGGCCGCCCTGCGCCGCGCCGAGTGCCGCCTTCATCTCCTCGGTCTCCTTGGCGTCGATCTCCTCGGCGAGCTGCTTGGAGTCGTCCGTGGCGGCGTCGACCAGCTCCTGGGCGGCTCTGAGGCAGCCGCCGATGTCGTCGAGCCGCAGCGGGAGCTTCAGGACGGCCGCTCTGCGGGCACGGGCCCCCTCGTCCGTGGCCAGCCTGCGGGCACGGTCCACGTGGCCCTGGGTGGCGCGGGCGGCGGCGGCGGCGATCTCCGGCTCGATACCGTCACGCCGCATGAGCATGTCCGCGACCGCCTCCACAGGGGGCGTGCGCAGGTTCAGGTGGCGGCAGCGGGAGCGGATCGTCGGCAGGACGTCCTCCAGGGACGGCGCGCACAACAGCCAGACCGTGCGGGGAGCGGGCTCCTCCACAGCCTTCAGGACCGCGTTGGCCGACTTCTCGTTCAGCCGCTCGGCGTCCTCGACGAGGATCACCTGCCAGCGGCCGTTCGCCGGCGACGTGAACGACTTGCGGACCGTGTCGCGCATGTCGTCGGCGAGGATCTGCGTGCCCACGGCGGCGACCGTGGTGACGTCCGCGTGGGTGCCGATCAGGGCGGTGTGGCAGCCGTCGCAGAAGCCGCAGCCGGGGGCGCCGCCGAGCGCGCGGTCGGGGCTCACGCACTGCAGCGCCGCGGCGAAGGCCCGCGCCGCCTGCGTACGTCCCGCGCCGGGCGGACCCGTGAACAGCCAGGCGTGCGTCATCTTGGACGCCTCGGGCGGCGGGGTGTCGGCGGCGGCCGCGGTGACCAGGGCGTCGGCGTCCCGGGCAGCCGCCTCGAGCTGCTCGCACACCTTCTCCTGGCCCACCAGGTCGTCCCACACGCTCACGGGGACACCGCCCTTCCGTCGTACTGCGCCCTACCGCGATCCATTGTGCGGGTCACCACTGACAACGGCGGCGGGCAGCACCGACCGCCGGGGCAGGTCCGGCTCAGCGGCGCCTGCCGCGTCCCCGTCCGTCCCGGCCGTCGTCCCAGTCCTCGTCGTCCCGGGGGCCGAGCAGTTCGTCCGCCAGGGTCGGGAGGTCGTCCAGGGGCGTCTCCTCCGCCCAGTCCGGGCGCGGGCGGCGGGGGCGGCCTTCGGCGTCCAGCTGCGGCAGCTCGCGCGTGCGGTCCTCGGCGCCGTCCGGTCGCGGAGCCGGGCGCTCGTCGCGGAAGAAGCCGGGCGGAACCCTGTCCCCCGGAGCACCGGCGCCCGCGTCCCGTACGGGCGGCAGGACGGCCGTCTCGTCGGCGGATCCCGGCACCACGGGGGGCAGCACCGCTGTCTCGTCGGCCGCTCCCTGCGGCTCGGGCGGCGCCGGCAGCTCCGCCGTGGTCTCGGCGTCGGTGTCGCGCACCCGCACCGGCGGCAGGACCGCGGTCTCGTCCAGCGGCCCGCCGGACGCGTTCGTCGGCGTCACCAGCGGCGTGGGTACCGTCGTCTCGTTGTCCGGCGACGCACCCCGTGCGGGCGCGCCGGATCCGGCGGCTCGCGTGGTGGGCGGGGCCGATGCCGCCGCCGCGGCCGTCGCCGCAGCCTCCGCCGCGGCCCTGCGCGCCTCCTCGGCCCGCAGCAGCGCCTCCTCGGCCTTCCGCTGCTTCTCCAGCCGTCGCTCCTCGGCCTCCGCCCGCAGCCGGGCCTCCTCCTCGGCCTCCCGGCGCCGCCGCTCCTCCTCGGCCCTGCGCCGCGCCTCCTCCTCGGCCCGGGCCTTCTCCTCGGCGAGCAGCCGCGCCTTCTCCTCCTCGGCGCGCCGACGGGCTTCCTCGGCCCGCCGCCGGGCCTCCTCCGCCTGCCGCTCTGCCTCGCGGCGCTGCGCCTCCTCCAGCTCGCGCCGCTTGCGCTCCTCCTCCTCGGCGCGCAGCTTGGCGAGCTGCTCCTGGCGCTCGCGCTCCAGCCGCTCCTCCTCGGCCTTGCGTGCCGCCTCTTCCTCGGCCTTGCGCCGGGCCTCCTCCTCGGCCTTGCGGCGCGCCTCCTCCTGCGCCTTCAGCTCGGCCTCGGACAGCGGGAGCATCTGGTCGAGCCGGGCCCGGATCACGGTCGTGACCGCCTCGGGCTCCTGTCCGGCGTCGACGACCAGATAGCGCGCGGGGTCGGCGGCGGCCAGCGTGAGGAAACCGGACCGCACACGCGCGTGGAACTCGGCCGGCTCCGACTCCAGCCGGTCCGGCGCCTCGGTGAACCGCTCCCGCGCGGTCTCCGGCGCGACGTCCAGCAGGACCGTGAGGTGCGGCACGAGGCCGTCGGTCGCCCAGCGGTTGATGCGGGCGATCTCGGTCGGGGACAGGTCACGGCCCGCGCCCTGGTAGGCCACGGAGGAGTCGATGTACCGGTCCGAGATCACGACGGCGCCCCGCTCCAGGGCCGGACGTACGACCGTGTCCACGTGTTCGGCGCGGTCCGCCGCGTACAGCAGCGCCTCGGCGCGGTGCGACAGGCCGGCGCTGGAGACGTCCAGCAGGATGGACCGCAGCCGCTTGCCGACCGGAGTGGCACCCGGCTCACGGGTCAGCACCACCTCGTGGCCCTTGGCACGGATCCACTCGGCGAGCGCCTCGGCCTGGGTGGACTTCCCGGCGCCGTCGCCGCCCTCCAGGGCGATGAAGAATCCGTTCGCCGCGGGGGCGTGCTCCGGATCGTCGCCGCCGCGCAGGGCGTCGAGCAGGTCCTGCCGCAGCGGCACACCGGAGCGGTCGTCGACCTTGGCGAGCACCAGTGCGGCCACGGGCAGCAGCAGCGCGCCGACCAGCATCAGCGTGAAGGCGGCGCCGCCGTGCGCGAACACGAACCTGCCGTTCTCCATCCGGTGCGGCCCGATGGCCCCGGCCACCAGCGGCGCCACGAGCGCGCAGAGCGCGACGCACACCCGGACGACCGCGTGCAGATGCTCGGTCGTCCGCGCCCGGCGGTGCTCCTCGGCCTCCTGGTCGAGCAGTGTGTGCCCGGTGTTCGCGGCCACGCCCGCGCCGATGCCCGCGAGCAGCGCGATCAGCAGCACGCTGGTGACGTCCGGGTCGAGACCGGCGGCGAGCAGCGCTATCCCGGTGAGGGCGATCGCCAGCGCGAGCAGCCGGCGCCGCGACAGCGCGGGCAGCACGCGGGGCGCCGTACGGATGCCGATCACCGTGCCGCCGGTCAGCGCGAGGACCAGCAGGCCGTACAGCACGGGGCCGCCGCCCAGGTCCTTGGCCTGCAGCACACAGACGGCGACGGCCGCCGCGACCGCCCCGGCGACTGCCGCGCAGGCGAGCACCAGGAGCGGGAGCGCGCCCGTGCGGCCCTTCGCGACGCCCGCGTCCGTGCGGGGGCGGCGCAGGCCCTCCAGCGGCGACCGCGCGCGGGGGGTGCGGGTGTCGGGCAGCTCGAGCGAGGTGGCCACCGACAGCGAGGCGGCGAACAGTCCGGCCGCCACGTACGACGCGAGGGCCGCCTGGTGCTGGGCGAACCAGGCGATGCCCGTGCCCAGCAGGTTGTTCACCAGCGCCACCACGACGAGTCCGGCAGCGGCCAGCGGCACCGCCACGAATCCCGTCCGCAGCGACAGACGGCGCAGGGCGTCCATGTGGTCCGGCAGCGGACGCACCGTCGCGCCCTCCAGGGGCGGCGCGGGCAGCAGGGCGGGCGCCGCGCTCTCGTGGCACACCGTCCAGAAGCGCTCGGCCACGCCGGTGACGAAGGCGGTGACCAGCAGGAGCGCGAGCGCGCTGCCCGGGGTCCAGTCGATCCACAGGGGGGCGACGATCAGCAGGGCGGCCCTCACACCGTCCGCGCCGACCATGGTCCAGCGGCGGTCGAGCGGTCCCTCCTGGGACGTCAGCGCGCTGAGCGGGCCGAGGAGCACGGCCCCGAAGAGCAGGGTGGAGAGGATCCGCGCGCCGAAGACGGTCGCGATCGCGAACGCCACACCCCGGTAGCCGCCGCCGAACGGGCCCTCGGCGACGGCCGCCTGGAGGACGAGCAGAACGAGGACGAGCACGGCGAGCGCGTCACCGATGCCGCCCACGAGCTGGGCGCTCCACAGCCGCTTCAGCTGCGGCTGGCGCAGCAAAGCGCGGACGGCGCGCTCGCGGGAATCTGCGACCAGGGCGTCGTCGGGGGCCGCTTGGGGGGCCGTTGGCTGCTCGGCTCGCGTCATGCATTCAGACTATCGGGAGCCACCGACAGCACGAGGAGGCCACTCGCCATGTACACACGGCCCGACACCGAACCGATGCCGGACCGTGTGTTTAGCGAAGGGGCTGTGAGGAACCGGCGCCCCTTCGGGCTCGGTCCTCTTCCGCGTCAGTCCTCCGCGGTGCCCTTCGACGCCGCCGTCTTGGCGGCAGCGGTCTTCTTCGCCGTCGTCGTCTTCTTCGCAGTCGTCTTCGCGGCGGTCTTCTTGGCGGCCGTCTTCTTCGCCGCGGTCGACGTCGTCTTCTTGGCCGGTGCCTTCTTGGCGGCGGCCTTCTTCGCCGTCTTCTTCGCGGGCGCCTTGGCGCGCTTCTCCGCGAGCAGCTCGAAGCCGCGCTCCGGAGTGATGGCCTCCACGCTGTCGCCGGAGCGCAGGGTCGCGTTGGTCTCGCCGTCGGTGACGTACGGCCCGAAGCGGCCGTCCTTGACGACGACCGGCTTCCCGCTGACCGGGTCCTCGCCCAGCTCCTTCAGCGGCGGCTTGGCGGCCGCCCGGCCGCGCTGCTTGGGCTGGGCGTAGATCGCCTGGGCCTCCTCCAGCGTGATCGTGAAGATCTGGTCCTCGGACTGGAGCGAGCGCGAGTCCGTGCCCTTCTTCAGGTACGGGCCGTAGCGGCCGTTCTGCGCGGTGATCTCCTGCCCGTCGGCGTCGGTGCCCACGACACGCGGCAGCGACATCAGCCTCAGCGCGTCGCCGAGGGTCACCGTGTCCAGGGACATCGACTTGAACAGCGAGGCCGTGCGCGGCTTGACCGCGTTCTTTCCGGTCTTCGGGGTGCCCTCGGGGAGGATCTCCGTGACGTAGGGGCCGTAGCGGCCGTCCTTGGCGACGATCGGGCGGCCCGTCTCCGGGTCCGTGCCCAGCGGGCGCTCGCCGCTCGGCTTGGCCAGCAGTTCCTCCGCCAGCTCGACGGTGAGCTCGTCGGGCGCCAGGTCGGCCGGGATGTCGGCGCGCTGGTGCTGCTCGGTGTCCTTCTCGCCGCGCTCGATGTACGGGCCGTAGCGGCCGACCCGCAGCACGATGTCGTTGCCGACGGGGAACGACGACACCTCGCGCGCGTCGATCGCGCCCAGGTCGGTCACCAGCTCCTTGAGGCCGCCGAGGTGGTCCCCGTCGCCGTTCCCGGCGTCGGCCGCGGTGCCGTTGGTGCCCGCGGGGAAGCCGCCGCCGGATGCCGTCTCGCCGAAGTAGAACCGCTTCAGCCACGGCACGGCCTGCGCCTCGCCGCGGGCGATGCGGTCGAGGTCGTCCTCCATCTTGGCGGTGAAGTCGTAGTCGACGAGCCGCCCGAAGTGCTTCTCCAGGAGGTTGACCACGGCGAAGGACAAGAAGGACGGCACGAGGGCCGTGCCCTTCTTGAACACATAGCCGCGGTCCAGGATCGTGCCGATGATCGACGCGTACGTCGACGGACGGCCGATCTCCCGCTCTTCGAGCTCCTTGACCAGGCTGGCTTCGGTGTAGCGGGCCGGGGGCTTGGTCGCGTGGCCGTCGGCGGTGATCTCCTCGGCGCTCAGCGCGTCGCCCTCGGCGACCTGCGGCAGCCGGCGCTCGCGGTCGTCGAGCTCGGCGTTCGGGTCGTCGGCGCCCTCGACGTACGCCTTCAGGAAGCCGTGGAAGGTGATCGTCTTGCCGGACGCGCTGAACTCGGCGACCCGGCCGTCGGCGGCGGTGCCGCCGATCCTGACGGTGACCGAGTTGCCGGTCGCGTCCTTCATCTGGGAGGCGACGGTCCGCTTCCAGATCAGCTCGTAGAGCTTGAACTGGTCGCCGGTCAGGCCCGTCTCCGCCGGGGTGCGGAAACGATCACCCGAGGGCCGGATCGCCTCGTGCGCCTCCTGGGCGTTCTTGACCTTGGCGGCGTAGGTGCGCGGCGCGTCGGGCAGGTACTCGGCGCCGTACAGGTGCGTGACCTGGGCGCGGGCGGCGGTGATCGCCGTGTCCGACAGCGTCGTGGAGTCCGTACGCATGTACGTGATGTAGCCGTTCTCGTACAGCTTCTGCGCGATCTGCATGGTGGCCTTCGCGCCGAAGCCGAGCTTGCGGCTCGCCTCCTGCTGCAGCGTCGTCGTACGGAACGGGGCGTACGGCGAGCGACGGTACGGCTTGGACTCGACGGACCGCACCGAGAAGCGGGTGTCCGCCAGGGCGGCGGCGAGGGCGCGGGCGTTCGCCTCGTCGAGGTGGAGGATCTGATCGCTCTTGAGCTGTCCCAGGGAGTCGAAGTCACGCCCCTGCGCGACCCTCCTGCCGTCGACGCTCTGCAGACGGGCGACCAGCGACGACGGGTCCGAGGGGTCCCCCGCGCGGCCGGTGGCGAAGGTGCCCGTCAGGTCCCAGTACTCGGCGGAACGGAACGCGATGCGCTCGCGCTCCCGCTCCACCACGAGACGGGTGGCGACCGACTGGACACGTCCGGCCGACAGGCGCGGCATGACCTTCTTCCACAGGACCGGCGAGACCTCGTAGCCGTAGAGCCGGTCGAGGATGCGGCGGGTCTCCTGGGCGTCGACGAGCTTCTGGTTCAGCTCGCGAGGGTTGCGCACGGCCTGCTGGATCGCGTCCTTGGTGATCTCGTGGAAGACCATCCGCTTGACGGGGACCTTCGGCTTCAGCACCTCCTGGAGGTGCCAGGCGATGGCCTCGCCCTCGCGGTCCTCATCGGTGGCGAGGAAGAGCTCGTCGGATTCGCGCAGCAGATCCTTGAGCTTCTTGACCTGCGCCTTCTTGTCGGCATTGACGACGTAGATCGGCTGGAAGTCGTGTTCGACGTCCACGCCGAGGCGGCGGACCTCGCCGGTGTACTTCTCGGGCACCTCCGCGGCGCCGTTCGGAAGGTCGCGGATGTGCCCGACGCTCGCCTCGACGGTGTAGCCCGGGCCGAGATAGCCCTTGATCGTCTTCGCCTTGGCAGGCGACTCGACGATGACGAGTCGGCGGCCGCCCTGTGCGGTCTCGCTGGTCGGGGACAACTTGGCTCTTCTCTCCGGTCGACGCTGGGGCCTCCCCAGGCCGTGGTCCCGGGGTGAGGTCGCTTTCTGGCTCGCTGGTGACGCTGCGGAGTGTGACGGTACATCCCGCCCCCGTGTCAAACGGGAAAAGCCCACAACGGCCACTCGAACGGTAACCCGACTACCGGCATTCCTGCCGCCCGGACTGTCCAGCGGCTTTTTCGGACCTGTCCGGGGCGTGATCTCCCAGTTACTCCGGCTCCGGTCGCCCGCGGACCGGGAACGGTGATGTCAGAGGCGGAAGAAGCACCACGTACCGGTCGCGAGCGCGGCCATGGCGGCCAGGCTCGCGAGCGTGGCGGATGCGATACGGCTCACACCGTCCGCCACCGGCTCCCCACGGTACAGCCGGGTCGCGGTCCAGGTCAGCAGACCGCCGCCGGACAGGACGAACACCGCCCCCGTGATGATCGCCGGCCCGCTCTCCATGTCGTTTCCCTCCCGCCCGGCCGGCCCGGCTTCCCTCCGCCCGACCCGCCCCGGCGACGGGAGGCTGGCACGCCGGGAAAGCCTGCACGCGAACCTGAGGTGAACGCGCGGCGGACAGTCCACCCCGCACGCCCTGTGCGCCCCGGCGCGACCGGGCGTGCAGGGCGGTGGCCGGGGGCCGGGGCCGGGACGAACTCGGCGCGAACTCGCTGGTGCGGAGCTTCGCGCCGACCCCGGTGACCCAGCAGCAGCCCCAGGTGCCCCGGCGGCCCCATCGGCCCCAGACCTCGGCCCCACTCGGCATCGCCGCCCGTCAGCGCGCGGGCTCCAGGAACCCCTGTTCGACCAGCAACCGGATCTGTGCGGGCGTGCGGTCGCGCAGCAGTACGGGGTCCTCGCCGACCAGCTGGGCGATGGCGTCCAGGATCCGTCCCGCGCTCAGCGTGCCGTCGCAGACGCCCGCGAAGCCCGCGCCGATCGTGTCCACCTTGGTGGCGCGGCGCATCCCCCGGTGCTGGCGCAGCACCACGTGTTCCGGGTCCTCGGCGCCGGGCAGCCCGACCTGCTCCTGGACGACTTCGGCGGCGAGCTTGAAGTGCCCGGCGAGCAGGGCGGCGTCGTCGTGCGCCCGCAGGTAGTCGACGCGGTCGAAGTGCGCACGCACCGTGTCTCCGAGCGGCTGTTCGACCGGATGTGGCCACTCCTCGATCGTGATCGAGGGCTCGGCGGCATCGGTCCTGCGCAGGGCGATCCAGCCGAATCCGACCGCGCGCACCTTGCGCGCCTCGAACTCGTCCAGCCACGCGTCGTACCGCGCCTGGTACTCGGCCGCATCGCCGCGGTGGTCCCCGGCGTCCCTCAGCCACAGCTCGGCGTACTGCGTGATGTCCTGCACCTCGCGCTGCACGATCCACGCGTCGCAGCCGCGCGGCACCCACGACCTGAGCCTGTCCTGCCAGTCCTCCCCTTCCACGTGCTGCCAGTTGGCGAGGAACTGCGCGAACCCGCCCAGGTTGAGCCGCTCCCCCGACCCCTGGACGAGCGTGCGGCACAGATCGTCCCCGCCCATCCCGCCGTCGCGGTAGGTGAGCCGGGCGCCGGGGGAGATCACGAAGGGCGGGTTCGAGACGATCAGGTCGAACGTCTCGTCGTCCCGGACCGGCTCGAAGAGCGACCCCTGGCGCAGATCGGCGGCCGGGGCGCCGGACAGCGCGAGGGTGAGCGCGGCGATGTGCAGGGCGCGCGCGTTGACGTCGGTCGCGGTCACGCGCGTGGCGTGCTGGGCGGCGTGCAGCGCCTGGATCCCGGAGCCTGTGCCGAGGTCGAGGGCGGAGCCGACGGGGGTCCGTACGGTGATGCCGGCGAGGGTGGTGGAGGCGCCGCCGACCCCGAGGACGACGCTTTCGTCCCGGCTGCCGATGCCCCCCGCACCGCCGACGGCACACCCGAGGTCGGAGACGATGAACCAGTCCTCGCCGTCCGGTCCGCCGTACGGCCGCACGTCCACGGTCGCGGCGACCTCGTCCCCGCCGGTGCGCACCAGCCAGCCGGCCTCCAGGCAGGCGTCGAGGGGCAGGACGTCGGCCACACGCGCGTGGAGCACGGGTTGTTGCAGCAGGAACAGCCGTACGAGTGTCTCCAGCGGCGTGTCTCCGCGCGTCGCCCGGAGTGCGGGGACGGTCTCGCTCCGCGCGAGCGCCGCGTACGCGGGCGCTCCGAGCAGGTCGAGCAGCCCGTCGGCGGTGAAGGAGGCGCCGAGCAGGGCGTCCCGCAGCCGTGCGGCGACATCGGTGCGGTCCAGGGAGGGCAGGGTGCGACTGGGGGTACTCACGCCCCCATTGTGGCGTGCGGGCGGACTCAGCCCGCGGTCGCCGAGGCCGTAGCGGCCGCCTTCTTGCAGCTCGCCTGCTCCGCGATCGCCTTCTTGACGTCGCCCTGCTCGAGGTTCTTCAGCGCCGTGGTCCCGCTCTGGTTCTGCTTCTCCAGCTCGGTCATCTGGGCCGCGATGTCGTGCAGCCCGGACGCGAACTTGCCCTGGTCCTTGGTGTTGAGCGCGTCCACCTTCTTCTTCAGGTCGGCGTAGGACGCGGAGAGGTTGTTCAGGGTCTTGACGGCGTCCTGCTGCCGCTGCGCACCGCCGTCGACGCCGGGGGGCGCTCCGGCGTTGTTCAGGGCGGTCGCGAGCGCCTTGTAGCCGTCGGACATGTCCTGGAAGGCCTGGGAGTCGGTCTTCTGGATGGTCGCCGGCGGGTTCGTGGTGTCCGAGGCCGCCTTGGTGATCGCGTCGTTGGCGGCCTTGATCTTCGCGTTCTGCGCCGGCACCGCGTCGCAGACCTGCTTGGCCCAGGAGGCCAGCTTGTCGTCGGTCTGGTTCTTGCCACCGCTGGTGCAGGCCGACAGCGCCAGTACCAGTACCGCACCGCCGGACACTGTGGCCGCGAGCTTCTTGTTCACCGGATTGGTCCCTTCCATGGCTCTCTCGGCCCGGAAGATACACGCCAATCGGGCGACACCCGCAGGCCGAATATCACCCATGGGTGCTATTGCAGCCTTTTGCACCAAGCGAGAGAAGGCTCACGAGCGGGCTCCGCACACGGACACGGGCGGGCGCACGGCCTCTGGAGGAGCGCCGTACGCCCGCCCGTGTGCCCGTGTCTGACCAGGCGTAAGAGCGGGTGCCGTGCAGCCGGGGCTACGACACCACCGCCGGATCAGCGGGCTTGGACACGTTCTCGGCGTTGTCTTCGTCACCCACGGCGATCCCGCGCCGCTTGGAGACGTACACCGCGAGCACGATCACGACGAGCGCGAGCACCGCGATGGCGATCCGCACGCCGATGTTCCTGTCGCTGCCGTAGGAGAACTTGATGACCGCGGGCGCGATCAGCAGCGACACCAGGTTCATCACCTTCAGCAGCGGGTTGATCGCCGGGCCTGCGGTGTCCTTGAACGGGTCACCGACCGTGTCGCCGATCACCGTCGCGGCGTGCGCCTCGCTTCCCTTGCCGCCGTGGTGGCCGTCCTCGACGAGCTTCTTGGCGTTGTCCCAGGCGCCTCCGGAGTTGGCGAGGAAGACCGCCATCAGCGTGCCGGTGCCGATCGCGCCCGCGAGGTACGCGCCGAGCGCTCCGACGCCCAGTGTGAAACCGAGGGCGATGGGCGCCATGACGGCGAGCAGACCGGGAGTTGCCAGCTCCCTGAGGGCGTCCTTGGTGCAGATGTCGACGACCTTGCCGTACTCCGGCTTCTCCGTGTAGTTCATGATCCCGGGCCGGTCGCGGAACTGCCGCCGCACCTCGAAGACCACCGCACCGGCCGCCCGCGACACCGCGTTGATCGCCAGCCCCGAGAAGAGGAAGACGACCGCCGCGCCGGCGATGAGGCCGACCAGGTTGTTGGGCTGCGAGATGTCCATGACCAGGCTCATCGGCCCGCCGTCGCCGACCTTCTCGCCCACGTCCTGGGCGGCCGTGGTGATCGCGTCGCGGTACGAGCCGAAGAGCGCCGAGGCGGCGAGGACGGCGGTGGCGATGGCGATGCCCTTGGTGATCGCCTTGGTGGTGTTGCCCACGGCGTCCAGGTCGGTGAGCACCTGCGCGCCCGCGCCCTGGACATCGCCGGACATCTCGGCGATGCCCTGTGCGTTGTCGGAGACAGGACCGAAGGTGTCCATGGCGACGATCACGCCGACCGTGGTGAGCAGGCCCGTGCCGGCCAGCGCCACCGCGAACAGCGCGAGCATGATCGACGTACCACCGAGCAGGAACGCCCCGTAGACGCCGAGACCGATCAGCAGCGCCGTGTAGACGGCCGATTCCAGACCGACGGAGATACCGGCGAGGACCACGGTGGCGGGACCGGTCAGCGAGGTCTTGCCGATGTCCCGCACGGGACGGCGGCTGGTCTCGGTGAAGTAGCCGGTCAGCTGCTGGATCAGGGCGGCGAGCAGGATGCCGATGGCGACCGCGACGAGCGCGAGGATCCGCGGATCGCCGCTCTTGGCGCGGATCGTCGCGTCGGTGACGCCCTTGAGGGCGGCGTACGACGACGGCAGGTAGGCGAAGACGGCCGCCGCGACGAGCCCCAGCGAGATCACCGCGGAGATGAAGAAGCCCCGGTTGATCGCGGACATGCCGCTGCGGTCGGCCCGGCGCGGGGCCACCGCGAAGATGCCGATCATCGCGGTCACGACCCCGATCGCGGGCACGATCAGCGGGAACGCCAGTCCCGAGTCGCCGAACGCGGCCTTGCCCAGGATCAGCGCGGCGACGAGCGTGACGGCGTACGACTCGAAGAGGTCGGCAGCCATCCCCGCGCAGTCGCCGACGTTGTCGCCCACGTTGTCGGCGATGGTCGCGGCATTGCGCGGATCGTCCTCCGGAATGCCCTGCTCGACCTTGCCGACCAGGTCGGCGCCGACGTCGGCGGCCTTGGTGAAGATGCCGCCGCCGACACGCATGAACATGGCGATCAGCGCGGCGCCCAGACCGAAGCCCTCGAGGACTTTCGGGGCGTTCGCCGCGTAGACGAGCACGACACAGGAGGCGCCCAGCAGACCGAGCCCCACCGTGAACATGCCGACGACACCGCCCGTACGGAAAGCGATCTTCATCGCCCGGTGCGAGACGGCGGTGAGGTCCTTTTCCGGCTCACCCTCCGCCGGGGTCGCCTCGCGCGCCGCCGCGGCGACGCGCACATTGCTGCGCACGGCGAGCCACATACCGATATAGCCGGTGGCCGCCGAGAACGCCGCACCGATCAGGAAGAACACCGACCGTCCGACGCGCTGATTCCAGTCGTCCGCGGGCAGCAGCATGAGCAGGAAGAACACCACCACGGCGAATACGCCGAGCGTGCGCAACTGCCGGGCCAGATAGGCGTTCGCGCCTTCCTGGACCGCGGCCGCGATCTTCTTCATGCTGTCGGTGCCCTCGCCGGCCGCGAGTACCTCGCGCACCAGAATCCCGGCCACCACGAGGGCCGCCAGTGCGACGGCCCCGATGACCACCACGATCATGCGGTTGTCGTGGGTCAGGACCGCGGCCGCGAGGGCTGAGGGGTGGTCAAACTGTTGAGGGGTAGAAAGCCCCGCCATTCGTCCTCCTTGACGCTTGGGCTGAGCTCAAGATGTGGACGGATTGTAGGTACCGGAACCTGATCAAAACAGTGCGCGGTAAACCGATTGAGACGTCACTTGCTCTTCAGGAAAAGATCGCACATCAGCCACAGAACCCGAAAGTGGTAACGCCTCAAAACCATTGACGAGATGGGCTCTTGATCAAATTATCGGGCTATTGATCGTGAATTCCTTCACGTGAAGCGGTTCACGAATTACGATACGACTTTACAAAAAGAAGGGCCCTGCACAGGCAGGACCCTTCCGGAGAAGTCTTCGGGGCTCGAGGGAGAAACGTGCCCTCAGGCCGGGAACGGGGCGGCGCCGGGCGGCGTGGCCGGCCAGCTCATTCTGATCAGTCCGCCGTTCTCCCCGGTGGTGACCTCCACGTCGTCGACGAGGCCACTGATGACCGCGAGGCCCATCTCGTCCTCCTCGGCCTCCGCCTCCGCCTCGACCGGGTCGACACCCGGCGGCTCGTCCCCGGGCACGATGTGCGGAGCCTCGTCGCCGACCTCGATGGAGAACTGTTTCTCCTCCTCGGTCAGCACCACTCGCACCGGCGCCGAGATGCCGTTGCTCTGGTGCAGTCCGACGGCCCGGGAGCAGGCCTCCCCGACGGCGAGCCTGACCTCGTCGAGTGCGGCCTCCTCCACTCCGGCCCGGCGCGCCACCGCCGCCGCCACGAGCCGGGCGGTCCTGACGTGTTCGGGCAGCGCGCTGAAGCGGAGTTCAACGGTGGCCATGCATCCCCCTCAGAACTTCGGGCGTGCGGTCGGGGGGCCGGGCCGTACTGGCCCGTACCCCCCGCTCTTTGCTTCTGCCGTCCGGGCGCCACGGCCCGGAAGCGGGGTCAGTCGGTGGCCGACACCGCTTCCTCGACCGAGGTGTGGATCGGGAACACCTTGGTGAGGCCGGTGATGCGGAAGATCTTGAGAATGCGCTCCTGGTTGCACACCAGGCGCAGGGAGCCCTCATGGGCTCGAACACGCTTCAAGCCGCCTACCAGCACGCCGAGCCCGGTGGAGTCGAGGAAGTCCACGCCCTCCATGTCGACGACGAGGTGGAAATTCCCGTCGTTCACCAGCTCGACCAGCTGCTCGCGCAGCTTGGGCGCGGTATATACGTCGATTTCGCCACCGACCTCGACGACCGTACGATCGCCGACGGTACGGGTCGACAGGGACAGGTCCACGGATCCTCCAGCACCTTGCTATCGAGCGGTCGCCCCTCGGGCACCTCGGCTTCAGCCCCCGGGACGGTTCGCCAGCCGCGATGGCATTCAATCACTTACCGGCAGGCGTGTACGACGCCTTGGACCCATTGTCCGTCACGCCAGTGACACACTCGGTCCCGATGGCCAAGAATCACCGATCCGATCGACCCATGACGGGCCCCGTGTCCCGCCTCTCGCCGGGCACGGTGCTGGACCGGCTCGCCTCGGGTCCGAGCCGGGCTGCGCGCATCACTCATACGGAGCACTTGCCCCCGCGAGAGGGCCGCCATGCCGTCTGGCCGGACCGGATCCGTGCCGAGGTCGTCGCCGCCGTGCGGCGCGCGGGCATCGAGCACCCCTGGGCCCACCAGGCGCTCGCCGCCGAGCACGCCCTGGACGGCGACTCGGTTGTGGTCGCCACGGGCACGGCGTCGGGCAAGTCGCTCGCCTACCTGGTCCCGGTGCTGTCGCGGCTGCTGGACGGCGCCGAGGCTCCGAACGGCCGGGGCGCGACCGCCCTGTACCTCGCCCCCACCAAGGCCCTCGCGGCGGATCAGTGCCGATCGGTGAAGGAACTTTCACATCCTCTCGGCACGGCGATCCGAGCCGCGGTCTACGACGGCGACACGCCGCCCGAGGAACGGGAATGGGTACGCCAGTACGCCAACTACGTCCTCACCAACCCCGACATGCTGCATCGCGGCATATTGCCCTCCCATCCGCGCTGGTCCTCCTTCCTGCGCGCCCTGAAGTACGTCGTCATCGACGAGTGCCACACCTACCGCGGCGTCTTCGGCTCCCATGTCGCCCAGGTCCTGCGCCGGCTGCGCCGCCTGTGCGCCCGCTACGGCGCCTCACCCGTCTTCCTGCTGGCCTCCGCGACCGCCGCCGAGCCATCGGTGGCCGCCCGCCGCCTCACCGGCGTGCCGGTCGTCGAGGTCGCGGACGACGCCTCCCCGCGTGGCGAGCTGGTCTTCGCCCTGTGGGAGCCGCCGCTCACCGAGCTGCACGGAGAGCGGGGCGCGCCCGTCCGGCGCACGGCCACCGCCGAGACCGCCGACCTGCTGACCGACCTGACCGTGCAGGGCGTGCGCTCGGTCGCCTTCGTCCGCTCCCGCCGCGGCGCCGAGCTGATCTCGGTGATCGCCCAGGAACGTCTGGCGGAGGTCGACCGCTCCCTGGCCCGCCGCGTGGCCGCCTACCGCGGCGGCTACCTTCCCGAGGAGCGTCGCGCCCTGGAGCGGGCCCTCCACTCCGGGGAACTCCTCGGCCTCGCAGCGACGACCGCCCTGGAGCTCGGCGTGGACGTGTCCGGGCTGGACGCCGTGCTGATCGCCGGGTACCCGGGGACACGCGCGTCGCTGTGGCAGCAGGCGGGCCGCGCGGGCCGTGCCGGGCAGGGCGCCCTCGCGGTTCTGGTCGCCCGTGACGACCCTCTGGACACATTCCTCGTCCACCACCCCGAGGCCCTCTTCGACCAGCCGGTGGAGTCCACGGTCCTCGACCCGGACAACCCCTACGTCCTCGCGCCACACCTGTGCGCGGCGGCGGCCGAGCTGCCGCTGACGGAGGACGACCTGGAGCTGTTCGGTCCCGCGTACGTGGACGTGCTGCCGCAGCTGGAGGCCGCGAAGCTGCTGCGCCGCCGCACGAAGACCTGGCACTGGACGCGCCGGGAGCGGGCCGCCGACCTCACGGACATCCGCGGGGCGGGCGGGCGCCCGGTCCAGGTCGTCGAGGCCGGCACCGGGCGGCTGCTCGGCACGGTCGACGCGGGCGCCGCCCACACGACGGTCCACGAGGGCGCGGTCCATCTGCACCAGGGCCGTACGTACCTGGTGCGGTCGCTCGACCTGGAGGACTCCGTCGCCCTGGTCGAGGAGGCCAACCCGCCGTACACGACGGTCGCCCGCGACACCACCTCCATCTCCGTCCTGGAGACGGACGTGGAAATCCCCTGGGGCGAGGGCCGGTTGTGCTACGGCTCCGTCGAGGTCACCAACCAGGTCGTCTCCTTTCTGCGTCGGCGTGTCATCACCGGTGAGGTACTGGGCGAGACGAAACTCGACCTCCCTCCTCGCACGCTGCGCACCCGCGCCGTGTGGTGGACGGTCACCGAGGACCAGCTGGACCAGGCCCGAATCGGCCCGGAGATCCTCGGCGGCGCGCTGCACGCGGCCGAACACGCCTCGATCGGCATGCTTCCGCTCTTCGCCACCTGCGACCGCTGGGACATCGGAGGCGTCTCCGTGCCGCTGCACCCGGACACGCTCCTGCCCACGGTCTTCGTGTACGACGGCCACCCGGGCGGCGCGGGCTTCGCGGAGCGCGCCTTCCACACGGCCCGCGCCTGGCTGTCCGCCACCCGCCAGGCCATCGAGTCCTGCGAGTGCGAGGCGGGCTGCCCGTCCTGCATCCAGTCCCCCAAGTGCGGCAACGGCAACGATCCGCTGCACAAGAGGGGTGCCGTACGCCTCCTCACGGTGCTGCTGCGCGGGGCGCCCGAGGAGGCGGCGAGCGGTCCGGCGGCTGCGGCGCCCTCGGCTCCGCCGGCCCCGCCCTCGCCCTGACCTCGGTGGTGAACGGCCCCGCGGCCGACGCCGCCGTGACGTCGGAGACCGCGCCCACGAGGGCGCACCGCACGAGCCTGCTTCCCTGGGCCCGGGCCACCCGGACCGCCGTCGCGCACGCCTTGCCGCCTCCGTCCATCCAGTGGTCCGCGGCCGCCAGTGCGGCGAGGTCGGCCGCACCGGCCGCACGGTGCCGGGCCAGCACGACCTCGCCCTGGGCCAGCAGGACGCCGAACACGGCACAGATCGCGCCGAGCAGGCACACGACCCAGACGGTGGCGGTGCCGCGATCCGAACGAGCCGCCGCCACACGGGCATCGAGGGCCACCAAGAGCTTCCGGACGGCGACCGGTTCACATCCCCTCACTGCTTCACCCCCACCGTCTCCTCCGCCAACGCCACCGCTTCGTGGCGCAGTTCCAGAGGGAACACGTCGGGGCCCGGGGGATGCGCCACGACCAGGACGCGTACCAGGTCGCCCTGTCGGCCCACCGTGATCCTCGCGCCGTCCGGAGCCGCCTGCCGGGCCGTGTCCCGCACCACGCCCGGCGGCTCCTGCCGAGCCGCCGCCCGGGCCCCCGCGCGGGCCGCGTCCACGCACCGGATCTGCGTGGACGCGGCCGACAAGGCCCAGACGAGGGCCATCGCGAAGAGCACCAGGGCGGGCAGCACGACCGCGGTCTCCGCCGTCACGAAGCCCTGGTCCCGGCCACGGCCCGCTCCCCGGCGCCCCCTCACGCCGTCACATCCGGACACTGAGCGCCCGTTTCACGATCGCCTGCAGTTCCGCGCTGACCTGCCCGCTCGTCAGCACCTTGTAGAGCACCGCCGCGAAGGCCACCGCGGCGATGATCCCCACCGCGTACTCGGACGTGACCATGCCCGCGTCCTTGCGCGCCACCGCCCGTAGCCGGCGCACCAGCGCACGCACCCGGGCTCGTACTCGTACCGCCTTGCTCATATCAACCCCCGTGGGTTCTCGTTGTTGTCTGCTCGTCTGCGTGGCCGTCTGTCCGGCTCGTTCTCTGTCCGGCCGGGGCCGTTCTCTGGTCCGTCCGGTCCGTCAGCCGTCACCGGCTGTCGTGCACCCTCATCTCCCACCCCCTCCCAGCAGCCCTCCCGCCAGCCCGATCACCACGGGCAGCACCCCGACCGCGATGAACGCGGGCAGGAAGCACAGCCCCACCGGGGCGGTGATCAGGACGCCCGCGCGGCGTGCCCGTGCCGTCGCCCCTCGGGCCCACTCGGCCCGCGCCTGAGCCGCGAGGCGCCCGACCGGTGCGGCAGCCGGGGCACCGGAATCGCCCGCCCGTTCAAGGAGCCGCGCCAGTGCTCCGGCGCCGGGGAGCGTGGCGAGCCGCTGCCACGCATCGGCCGGTTCGCCGCCGAGCCGCACCTCGGCCGCGCCCCGCGCCAGCCGCTCCCCGACCGGCCCCGCCAAGGCCTCGCCGACCGCCTGGGCCGCCGACACCGGGCTCGCGCCCGCCGCGATGCACGCCGCCAGCAGGTCGGCGGCCAGCGGGAGCTGACGGGCGGCCACGGCAGGGTCGTACTCCTCGGTGCCGCGCTCGCGCTCCTGCCGGGCCCGCCACCGCGCCACGCCGAACCCGGTGACCAGTCCGGCCCCCAGCCCGACGAACCCTCCGATCACCACCCAGCCGGCACACGCCGCCCCGGTGACCGGCAGCCACCGCCGCACGGCGTCCCGCACCTCGGCCCGGCCCAGCACTCCCCCCGGCACCCGCACCCGCTCGCGCGACCGCTCCTGCGCCGCACCCACACCGGCACCCGCACCGGCCAGGACCGCGTCCACCCGCCGCCGCACCCTCCGCTTCCGCCGCGCGACGACGAGCGTCCGCGCCGGCCACCACAGCGCCAGCAGCGCGCACAACATCCCCAGCCTGTGGACAACGCCCGCGCTCACGCCGCCTCCGCCCCGCGCACGATCCGCAGCGCCCACCACAGCCCCGCCCCCTCCAGCACGCCACCGGCCACCAGACACGCCAGCCCCGCCCCGGTGTGCAGCAGCACGTGCAGCGGGCGTGCGCCGAGCGCGGTGCCCAGCAGCAGTCCGAGGACCGGCAGCCCGGCGAGCAGGACCGCCGTCGAGCGGGCGCCCGCCAACTGCGCCCGCAGATCGGCGCGCTGGTCGCGCTCCGCACGCAGCGCCGCCTCCAGCCGGTCCAGCCCGGCCGCCAGTCCCGCACCCCGGTCCACGGCCACCCGCCAGCACGCGGCGAGCCCGGACAACCCGTCGGCCCCCGGCTGCCGTGCCGCGTCCGCGAGCGCGCCCGGGACGTCCCCGCCGAACCGCGCAGCCGCCAGCACCGCCGCCTGGGCCTCGCCGAGCCCGCCGGAGTCACGAGCCGCCCGCAGCAGTGCCTCGCCCGGCTGACGCCCGGCGCGCACCTCCCCGGCGAGCGCTCCGCACAGCGCGATCACCCCTTCGCCACGCGCTTCCCGTGCCTGCCCCGCCTCCCGCGTCCGCCGCACCCTGCGCAACACCGGCACACCCACGGCTCCGGCCACCAGGGGCAGAAGAGACGCCCCGAGCACCGCGATCACCGCGCCCACGGCCACCGACCACCACTCCACGGGCAACCGCCGCACCCGCAGTACGAACCGCTCCCAGGGCGGCGGACCGCCCCGCGCCGCAGCGCCACCGCCCGCGAACAGCAACCGGGCGCGGCGGGCCGCCATGTTCGGGCCGCTCACCATCCAGGCCGCCACCCCGGCACACACCAGGCCCACACCGACCGTCAGATGACCGATCCCCGGCACACCCCCAGCCGTCATCTGCCCGAGCCCCGTCCCACCGACTGCCATCCGACCCACCCCGCTCACAGCACCTCCACCTCACTCCCCTCGCTTCCGTCCCGGAGCAGGTCCCGCAGCCGCTCCCACCCCCGCTCGCGTGTGAAGGCCTCCGGTCCCCACCGCAGCGCGGGCACCGTCACCACGAGCCCGGACACGTCCCGCTCCAGCACATGCACCTCCGCGATCCGGCGCCGCCCGGTCCGGTCGCGCACGAGGTGGATGACCACCGACAGGGCGGCCGCCAGCTGGCTGTGCAGCGCGGCCCGGTCCAGGCCCGCCGCCGTGCCGAGCGCTTCCAGCCGGGCGGGCACCTGGGCCGCCGCGTTCGCGTGGAGCGTGCCGCAGCCGCCTTCGTGGCCCGTGTTCAGCGCGGCCAGCAGGGACACCACCTCGGGCCCGCGCACCTCGCCGACGACGAGCCGGTCGGGTCTCATGCGCAGTGCCTGCCGCACCAGGTCCTGGAGCTCGACGAGCCCCACGCCCTCCTGGTTCGCCGGCCGCCCCTCCAGACGCACCACGTGCGGGTGGTCGGGCCGCAGCTCAGCGGAGTCCTCGGCGAGCACGATCCGCTCGGTCGGCCCCACCACGCCCAGGAGCGCGCTCAGAAGCGTGGTCTTGCCCGAACCGGTTCCGCCACTGATCACATAGGAGAGCCGGGAGGCGATGAGCCCCCGCAGCACCCGGTCCCCGCCCGGCGGCACCGTGCCCGCCGCCACGAGTTCGTCGAGGGTGAACGCCCGGGGCCGTACGACCCGCAGGGACAGGCATGTCGAGCCGACCGCGACCGGCGGCAGCACCGCGTGCAGACGGGTGCCGTCCGGCAGGCGGGCGTCGACCCACGGTCGGGCGTCGTCGAGCCGCCGCCCGGCCACGGCGGCCAGCCGCTGCGCGAGGCGCCGTACGGCCGCCGCGTCCGGGAAGGACACCTCCGTCAGCTCCAGTCCGCCGCCCCGGTCCACCCACACCCGGTCCGGCGCGGACACCAGGACGTCGGTCACGGACGGGTCGGCGAGCAGCGGTTCCAGAGGGCCGCTGCCGACCAGTTCGGACCGCAACTGCCGGGCCGCACCCAGCACTTCCGCATCCCCGAGCACCCGCCCCTGCTCCCGCAGCGCCTGCGCCACGCGCGCGGGGGTCGGCTCTGCCCCGCTCTCGGCAAGCCACTGCCGCACTCCGTCCAGCAGCCGCGTCCGCTCGCCGGGCCCCACCGCGCCGCCGGCACCCGCGTCCACCCCGGCGGGCCCCGCTGTGCTTGCCGTCGCGCCCCAGCCCGTGCTCATACGGGGTCACCCGCCTCGGCCAGCGCCCGCTCCCAGAAGGCCGAGCAGAACCGGGCGAGCGACCCCCGCGCCGCTCCCCCGGGCGGTACCGAACCGTCCGCCGGTGGTGTCTCGTACGGCACCTCGCCGACCAGCGGCAGCCCCAGCAGTCGCGCCACCTCCCGGTCGTCCAGCCCGGGCGTGTACGGCCCCCGTACCGCGATCCGCAGATCGCCGAGGACCATGCCGACCGCGGACGCCACCCGCCGCGCGGCCGCGACGCCCCGCAGTTCTCCGGGGACCACCAGGATCCCGACGTCCAGCTGGGCGAGGACCTCTGCGACCCCCTCGTCGACACGGCGCGGGAGATCGACGACGACAGCGCCGCCGCGCCGCCGCGCCGCGGCGAGGACCGCGCGGACCGCCTGGGGCGGGACGGCCACGGTGTCGCCGCGGTCCCAGCTCAGCACCCGCAGCGCGTGCACCTGGGGCAGGGACTCCTCCAGGGCGCCGCTTCCCACCCGTCCCCGGGAGGCGGCGAACGCCGGCCAGCGCAGCCCTTCCGTGGTCTCCCCGCCGAGGAGTACGTCGAGCCCGCCGCCCAGCGGATCCGCGTCCACGAGCAGGGTGCGCCTGCCCTCACGCGCGGAGGTGACGGCGAGGGCGCAGGCGAGCGTGGAGGCGCCGGCCCCGCCACGCCCGCCGATCACGCCGACGGTGAGCGCGGGACGGCCGACCCCCTCGGCCACGTCGGCGATGCGGTCCACCAGCCACTGCTCGCCGTCCGGCAGCAGCAGGACGTGGTCGGCGCCGATCTCGACGGCGCGCCGCCAGACTCCGGGATCGTCCTGATCCCGGCCGACCAGCACCACTCCCCGTCTGCGCACGGCCCCGCACACCCGGCGCGCCGCGTCGTCGCCGACCAGGACCAGGGGTGCCGCCTCCCAGCCGCCCCGCTGCTCGGGCACTCCCGGGTGCACCTCCGCTCTGGCGCCCGCTGCCGCGCACAGGCGCAGCAGGTCGTCGAGGAGTTCGGCGTCCTCGGTGACGATCAGCGGTCCGCTCCGCCGCCCCTCGGCGGCGGCCGGTCCTTCGTGTGTGATGGCTCCCGCCACGGTTTCCAGCCCCCTTCGCTGCTTCCTTCGGGCGCGTCCGCGGGCCTGTTCGGCCCGCGCTTCCCGCCCGGGTGGAGAACCGGCAACCGGCCTCCATATGACCGGCCGATACGAACCGGCCCTAGGCGCCCGACAAACGGAACCCGCCGTGCACGGGCCATGAACTGGCTGCCGTGAACCGGCGGGAACTCGCCGTCGGCCGGACGCGCTGGAATCAAGGTGCAGCGATCCCGGAAATCGTGTGGATCTTGATCGATAACTGTGGACAACTCAGCGGTTGTGAATATCGCGTTCACCCATACCGGTGAGGGCTCGGCGGCATCCGCAGAGCAGCGCTGGGACTACACAGCGTTACAGGTCATGAGCATGGCCATCGCGCGTCGCAGGGGCCGTCGGAGGGCCGCGGAATCGCGTCGAAAAACAGAAAAACCCACCCGGACATGCGACGACCCCCGCCGGGGGGGAGAGCGGGGGTCGTCCCCACGGCCGACTCGGGGGGGGAGGAGTCGGACCGGGTTAGCACGGTCGCGAACGATCCGTGACTTCCATGGTGTACCCGAGAGCCTTCTCAGGCAAACCCACACGCCCCACCTTACGCCGAATGGTGGGCCCCTATGCTCAAGCCCGTGGAAAACCACTCCTTGCCCCGCACAGCGGCCTTCTTTGACCTGGACAAGACGGTCATTGCGAAGTCGAGCACTCTCACCTTCGGCAAGTCCTTCTACCAAGGCGGACTGATCAACCGCAGGGCGGCGTTGCGTACCGCATACGCCCAGTTCGTGTTCCTGGTGGGCGGCGCCGACCACGACCAGATGGAGCGGATGCGGGAGTACCTGTCCGCGCTGTGCCGCGGCTGGAACGTCCGGCAGGTGAAGGAGATCGTCGCCGAGACGCTCCACGACCTGATCGACCCGATCATCTACGACGAGGCCGCCTCCCTCATCGAGGAGCACCACGGCACCGGGCGCGACGTGGTGATCGTGTCCACGTCGGGCGCCGAGGTCGTCGAGCCGATCGGTGAACTGCTCGGCGCGGACCGGGTGGTGGCCACCCGGATGGTCGTGGGCGACGACGGCTGCTTCACGGGCGAGGTGGAGTACTACGCCTACGGGCCGACGAAGGCTGAGGCCGTCAGGGAACTCGCGGAGTCGGAGGGATACGACCTGGCGCGCTGCTACGCGTACAGCGACTCGATCACCGACCTGCCGATGCTGGAGGCCGTCGGCCATCCGCACGCCGTCAATCCCGACCGGGCGCTGCGCCGCGAGGCACTCGCGCGGGGATGGCCGATTCTCGACTTCCACCGCCCGGTGCGGCTGAAGCAGCGGCTGTCGGTACCGCCGCGCCCCGCGCTCCTCGCGGTGGCGGCGATAGGCGCGGCGGCGGCCACGGCAGGACTCGTCTGGTACGCGAGCCGGCGCCGCGCACCCCTCGTGTGAACTCCGGACGCCTCGGAGAAGCACACTCCCGCCCGATTCGCACCTCTTTGAACCTAAAAGTAAAGAACTGCATCAAGGGCTTCCGCTTGTCCGTGCCCTGGAGTACAAAGGGGTTAACGGCCCGCGAGACCAAAGGACATCCGAAAGGATCACCTTTTAAACGCAATTGGCCCCACGGACCGAGCATGAACACCGGGCACCCACGCGACGTCGACCCGTCGATTACGGGCCAGCCGCACCAGGTGACGGGCAAAGTTCCCGACCTGATGGGCGACCATCGAGGACGCTTGGTAACTCGGTGAACATGCCAGCGGCGGTACGAGACTTCGTACCGCCGCAACCATTGCCGAAGGCCCCCTCGGGGGCCTTCTCCCATGCATACTTAAGCGGCCCCGCGCTGCAGCGCCTCGCAGACCGCCGTCGACTCGCGGACGCCGAGTTCGACCGCCTTTGCACAGTGGGCGATCCAGGCCGCCATGCCCTCCGGGGTGCCCGACACATAGCCGTCCAGGGCGGCGACGTAGGCGGCCCGGCCCAGTTCCGCGTGGCCCACCTCCGCCGGGCAGATCGCCTTGGGGTCGAGTCCGCTCCCCACCAGGACGATGCGCTGCGCCGCCCGGGCGACGAGGCCGTTGTGGGACACGAAGGGCCGCAGGGCGAGCAGTTCGCCGTGCACCACGGCGGCGGTCACCAGGGCGGGCGCGGAGCTGCCCGCGATGATCAGCTCGGAGAGTCCCTCGAGGCGGCCGGAGACCTCGGCCGCGTCCGGCAGCGGCAGCTCGACCAGCGGTTCGTCGACGCCCTCACCGTCCTGCCGGGGGCGCCCCACGCGTGGGTCGGGATCCGCCGCCGCCACCAGATGCAGCCGTGCGAGCACCCGCAGGGGTGACTGCCGCCAGATGGACAGCAGCTGCCCCGCCTCTGCGGTCAGCCGCAGCGCGGCCCCGACCGTACGGGCGCCGTCGTCACCGCTGAAGTCGGTGCGCCGCCGCACCTCCTCCAGGGCCCAGTCGGCGCCGGACAGCGCGGCCGAGCCGCGAGCGCCACGCAGTGCCGCCTCGGAGGTGATCTCATTGCTGCGGCGCCGCATGATCCGGTGCCCGTAGACCCGGTCCACGGCCTTGCGCACGGATTCCACGGACTCGGCGACCCCGGGCAACGCCCCCAGGGCCGCCAGCGGGTCGGCGGACGCACCTGTCGTACTCATGGGTACGACCCTACGCACCCCGCGGCCCCTCCTTCGAAGGGGTGGTCTTCTTTCCACAGGCATGCCACGGACAGCTACCGCGGCGCTACGCTTCGTGAATATGAAAATTGCTTTCGTCGGGAAGGGCGGCAGCGGCAAGACGACCCTGTCCACCCTGTTCATCCGCCATCTCGCCGCCGTCGGGGCGCCCGTCATCGCCATCGACGCGGACATCAACCAGCATCTCGGGCTCGCGCTCGGGCTCGACGAGGACGAGGCCGCGGCGCTGCCGGCCATGGGCGAGCAGCTACCGCTGATCAAGGACTATCTGCGAGGCACCAATCCGCGGATCGCCTCCCCCGAGACGATGATCAAGACCACGCCGCCCGGAGAGGGGTCGCGGCTGCTGCGGGTGCGGGAGGACAACCCGGTCTACGAGGCCTGCGCGCGTCCGGTGGATCTCGACGGCGGCGCCGTCCGTCTGATGGTCACCGGCCCCTTCACGGACGCCGACCTGGGGGTCGCCTGCTACCACTCCAAGACGGGAGCGGTGGAGCTGTGCCTGAACCACCTGGTGGACGGCCGCGACGAGTATGTGGTGGTCGACATGACGGCGGGCTCGGACTCCTTCGCCTCCGGCATGTTCACCCGCTTCGACATGACGTTCCTGGTCGCCGAGCCGACCCGGAAGGGGGTCTCCGTCTACCGCCAGTACAAGGAGTACGCGCGGGACTACGGGGTCATCCTGAGGGTCGTCGGCAACAAGGTGCAGGGCCGGGACGACATCGACTTCCTCCGCGCCCACGTGGGTGACGACCTGCTCGTGACGGTGGGGCACTCGGACTGGGTGCGGTCCATGGAGAAGGGCCGCCCGCCCCGGTTCGAGTCCTTGGAGGACGCGAGCCGCCGCTCCCTTCGCGTGCTCCAGGCGGCCGCCGACGCGACGTACGAACTGCGCGACTGGGAGCGGTACACACGCCAGATGGTGCACTTCCACCGGAAGAACGCGGCCAGTTGGGGAAACGAGCGCACGGGTGCGGACCTTGCGGCCCAGATCGACCCGGGCTTCGTCCTCAGCGAGGCCCTGACGGCCGCGGTGTGAGCGACGGCCGCCCCGTCTACCGCTTGGCCGGCGGTGCTCCCGGCACCCCCCTCGGTGCCGGGGCCGGTGACGAGGCCAGGAAGCTTTCCCAGCCCTCGGCCGGGGCCTCGCCCACCTTCAGGGTGCGCAGTTTCTCCAGGACCTGTGGGTCCTGTGCGTCCAGCCAGTCGACGAGTTGGCGGAACGAGACGCAGCGCACCTCGGGCTCGTTGCAGACGTGCTCGACGACACCCTGGACGGCACGCATGTAGGTGCCGCCGTTCCAGGACTCGAAGTGGTTGCCGATGATCAGGGGCGCGCGGTTTCCGTCGTACGCCCGCCGGAAGCCCTGGTAGAGGCCGTCCCGCATCTGGTTGCCCCACTCCTCGAACTTGTCGGGGTCGCCCTGCGTCTGGGTGCCCGACTGGTTGACCATGAAGTTGTAGTCCATGGTCAACTGCTCGTAGGTGTGTCCCGGGAAGGGCACGAGCTGCATCGACAGGTCCCACAGCCCTTCCTTCTTCTTCGGCCAGACCTGCTCGTGGACGCCGGAGGTGTCGTAGCGGAAACCCAGCTCCCGGGCCGCCTTCATGAAGTTCTGCTGCCCCTCCAGACAGGGCGTGCGGCCACCGATGAGCTCCTTGTCGTAGTCGAAGGGCAGCGAAGGCTCCTGTTTGAGGCCGGAGTTGGTCTTCCAGGACTTCACGAACGCCTTGGCCTGCGCGATCTCGTCCTTCCACTCCTCCACCGACCACTGGCCGACCCCGCCCTCGGGGCCGCAGAAGTGTCCGTTGAAGTGGGTGCCGATCTCGTTGCCCTCGAGCCACGCCAGCCGCAGTTGCTCGACGGTGTCCTTGATGCCCTTCTCGTCGTTGAAGCCGATGTCCGAGCGACCGGGCGAGTGCTGCGGCGGCCGGTACAGGTCGCGTTTCTCCTCGGGCAGCATGTACACACCGCTCAGGAAGAACGTCATCGTCGCGTTGTTGGCCCTGGCGACCTCGCGGAAGTGCGAGAAGAGCTTCTGGCTGTCCTCACCGGCCCCGTCCCACGAGAAGACCACGAACTGCGGGGGCCTCCGGCCGGGTTTCAGGCGCTCGGGTCTCGGCAGATGCGGTTGGGCGCCCGTGTAGGCGGTGGAGCCGTCGCCGATCAGGCGGACCGCGCTGCCCGGAGCCCCGGCACCGGCACCGGCCCCCTTCGGCGGCCTCTGCTCGGAACGGGCCGGTCCGAGGGAACAGCCGGCCAGCGCGGTGGCGCAGGCGGCGGCCAGGGCGACGCCCGTGGCGGTCCTGCGGGAGGGGGTTCCGGTTCTCGGAGTGGCGGTTCTCGGAGTGGCGGTTCTCGGGATGGCGGTTCTCGGGGTGGCGGTCATCTTCCACCCACCTTCTTCCTTCGGTCGGGCCACGCTGAGCAGGTGTGGTGCGACGCGGCAGACACAGGCAGAGCCCGTGCCCCTGCGCGGCCAAGCCAAGGTCGCACGGAACACTGAAGGAATTTGTATGACAAGCCGATGAAATTACCGCTTCACCCCTTTGAGTGATTCGATGCCCCATTTGCCCCTATATCAGATACCTTTCCTTTACTGTCCATTACGATTCATTTACCGAAGCAGTGAGACATCCCGCCGCTTACGCCGTGACCCACGGCCGCGCCCGACCCCTGGCCCCCGCCGGGGCCACCAGTTCCGCGACCGCGCCGCACCGGAGGAGACGGGACCATGCCCGCCTGCATCCCCACCCGCGCCGCCGACTCGACTCGGCCGAAGCGCGTACACCCGCCCCACAGCCCCCCGACCGCCCCGCCCCGCCGCTTCCGCGTCGCGGGCGCCGATCTGTCCGCCTCCCTCGCCGTCTTCCTGATCGCCCTCCCCCTGTCCCTGGGCATCGCCCTCGCCACCGGCGCCCCGCTCCAGGCCGGCCTCGTCGCCGCGGCCGTCGGCGGAATCGTCGCCGGCCGGTTCGGCGGCTGCCCGCTCCAGGTCAGCGGCCCCGCCGCCGGCCTCACCGTGGTCACCGCCGATCTCATCCACCGCTACGGATGGCGTACGACATGCGCCATCACCGTCCTCGCCGGTCTCGCGCAACTGGGCCTCGGCTGCCTGCGCGTGGCGCGCACCGCACTGGCGGTGAGCCCCGCGATCGTGCACGGCATGCTCGCCGGCATCGGCGCCACCATCGCCGTCGCCCAGCTGCACATCGTGCTCGGCGGCACCCCGCAGAGCGCCGTCCTCGACAACCTCCGGGCGCTGCCCGCCCAGTTGGCGCACCTGCACCCGGCGGCCGTGTCGGTGAGCGTGCTGACCCTGACCCTGCTCCTGGCCTGGCCACGGCTTCCCGGACGGACCGGGCACCTGCTGCGCCGGGTCCCGGCCCCCCTCGTCTCCGTGGCGGGCGCCACCGCGACCGCCTCGCTCGTCGGGCTGACCCTGCCCAGGGTCGACCTGCCGTCCTGGAGCAGCCACGCCCTGGCCGGACTGCCCGAGGGGCCGGCGCTCGGCATCGCCGCCGCCGTCCTCACCATCACCTTGGTGTGCAGCGTGCAGTCCCTGCTCGGCGCCGTCGCCGTGGACAAGCTCGCGGCCCGGCGCCATCCGCACCTCGGCCGCTCCGACCTGGACCGCGAGCTGCTCGGACAGGGCGCCGCGAACATCGTCTCGGGAGCGCTCGGCGGACTGCCGATCGCGGGCGTCGCCGTGAGAAGCACGGCGAACGTCAACTCCGGAGCGGTCAGCCGGAACTCCACGATGCTGCACGGCGTTTGGGTGGTAGTGGCCGCGCTGCTGATGGTCCCGGTGCTCGAGCTGATCCCCCTCGCCTCGCTCGCCGCACTGGTGATGGCCGTCGGCATCCAGATGGTGTCCCTGCACCACATCCGCACGGTCACCCGTCACCGCGAGGTGCTGGTGTACGCCGTCACCACACTCGGCGTCGTCCTCCTGGGCGTCCTCCAGGGCGTGGCGCTGGGCGTGGCAGCGGCCGTCGCCGTCGCCCTGCACCGCCTCACCCGCACCCGCATCACCCACGAGCAGCGGAAGGGAGTCCATCACGTACGTGTGCGAGGCCAGTTGACGTTCCTCGCGGTTCCCCGGCTCAGCCGGACACTGCACCTGGTGCCCGCCGGGGCGGAGGCCGTCGTGGAGCTGGACGGGTCGTTCATGGACCACGCTGCGCACGAGTCGCTGCAGGACTGGCAGCGCACCCACCGCGCGCGGGGCGGCACGGTCGCCCTGACCGGCCGGGACGGCTCCCCGATCGCGATGCCCTCGCTGAGCTCGGCCCGGGCCGACTCGGGCGCGGAGTCCGCCGGGCCGCCGGCATGCCGGTGCCGGCCCTGGACGCCCTGGCGCAACCACCAGTGCGAACGCCCACCGACCGCGTCCGCAGGCGACGGCCCGGAGGCACCGGGCGAGGCTCCCGGACCGAGCGGGCGGCAACTCGCGCACGGCATCGGCGCCTTCCAGCAGAACACGGCCCCGCTGGTGCGTGGTGAGCTGGCCCGTCTCGCGCGTGAGGGGCAGCGGCCGTCGCACCTGTTCCTGACCTGCGCCGACTCCCGGCTCGTCACCTCGATGATCACCTCGAGCGGCCCCGGCGACCTCTTCGTCGTCCGCAATGTCGGCAACCTGGTACCGCTGCCCGGCGCGGAGAGCGGGGACGATTCGGTGGCGGCCGCCATCGAGTACGCGGTGGACGTACTGAAGGTGCGCTCCATCACGGTGTGCGGGCACTCCGGGTGCGGCGCGATGCAGGCCCTGCTCACCTCGGACGCGGACGGCGCCCAGACCCCGCTGAGGCGGTGGCTGCGGCACGGGCTGCCCAGCCTGGAGCGGATGGCCGACGACGAGCGGCCGTGGGCCCGGATGGCCGGGCGTGAGCCGGCCGACACGGTCGAACAGTTGTGCCTGACCAATGTGGTGCAGCAGTTGGAGCATCTGCGGGCGCACGAGTCCGTGGCCCGTGCGCTCGGCGAGGGCACCCTGGAACTGCACGGGATGTACTTCCACGTCGGCGAGGCCCAGGCGTATCTGCTGGCGCCGTCCGAGGGCGGCGACGACGTCTTCACCCGAGTGGGGGCGGCCGGGGACCTACGCCACCCGGCGTGACACGGCGGTGGTTGCGCGGCGCGGACCGGGCCGGTCGGCGCCGCGCCGCGCCGCGCACCATCGTGACGACACGCCCGCCGGGCCCTCCCGGATCCCCTCCGGGCCCTCCCGGATCCCCTCCGGACCCTCCCGGACCCCATCCGAATCCCCTCTGGACCCCCCTCGGGCGAATGTGAGATGCGTCGCCGAGCGAACCCGCCATGTGAACCGGGCGGGCGGCCCGCACGTGACCTGGGGCAGAACGTTCGGCCGCGGACCACGACAGGTCTAAACCATTTTCCGGTCGGCCCTTGTCACCGAGCCCTCCGGTCTGGTGAGCTGTGGCCTGGGACACAACGGACACCCTGGGAAAGGGAGATGTCGTGAGCAACGAAAGCCTGGCCAACCTGCTCAAGGAAGAGCGCAGGTTCGCGCCCCCCGCCGAGCTGGCCGCGCACGCCAACGTCACGGCGGAGGCGTACGAACAGGCCAAGGCTGACAGGCTCGGCTTCTGGGCCGAGCAGGCCCGCCGGCTGAGCTGGGCCAAGGAGCCTTCCGAGACGCTGGACTGGTCGAACCCGCCGTTCGCCAAGTGGTTCAAGGACGGCACACTCAACGTCGCGTACAACTGCGTCGACCGGCACGTCGAGGCGGGTCTGGGCGACCGCGTCGCCCTCCACTTCGAGGGCGAGCCCGGCGACAGCCGCTCGATCACCTACGCCGAGCTCAAGGACGAGGTCTCCAAGGCCGCGAACGCCCTCCTCGAACTGGGTGTCCGCAAGGGCGACCGGGTCGCCGTCTACATGCCGATGATCCCCGAGACCGCGATCGCGATGCTGGCCTGCGCCCGCATCGGCGCCGCCCACTCCGTCGTCTTCGGCGGCTTCTCGGCGGACGCGCTCGCCACCCGCATCCAGGACGCCGACGCGCGTGTCGTCATCACCGCCGACGGCGGCTACCGGCGCGGCAAGCCGTCCGCGCTCAAGCCGGCCGTCGACGACGCGGTCGCGCGCGTGGACAACGTCGAGAATGTGCTCGTGGTACGCCGTACGGGCCAGGAGGTCGCCTGGAGCGAAGGCCGGGACATCTGGTGGCACGAGCTCGTGGACCGGCAGTCCGCCGAGCACACGCCCGAGGCCTTCGAGGCGGAGCACCCGCTGTTCATCCTGTACACCTCGGGTACGACGGGTAAGCCGAAGGGCATCCTGCACACCTCCGGCGGCTACCTCACCCAGGTGGCGTACACCCACCACGCCGTCTTCGACCTCAAGCCCGAGACCGACGTGTACTGGTGCACGGCGGACGTCGGCTGGGTCACCGGGCACTCGTACATCGTCTACGGCCCGCTGGCCAACGGCGCGACCCAGGTCATGTACGAGGGCACGCCGGACACCCCGCACCAGGGCCGCTTCTGGGAGATCGTGCAGAAGTACGGGGTCACCATCCTGTACACGGCGCCCACCGCGATCCGTACGTTCATGAAGTGGGGCGACGACATCCCCGCGAAGTTCGACCTGTCCTCGCTCAGGGTGCTGGGTTCGGTCGGTGAGCCGATCAACCCCGAGGCGTGGGTCTGGTACCGCAAGCACATCGGCGGGGACCGCACACCGGTCGTGGACACCTGGTGGCAGACCGAGACCGGCGGGATGATGATCTCCCCGCTGCCCGGCGTGACCGAGGCCAAGCCGGGCTCCGCGCAGCGGCCGCTGCCCGGCATCTCCGCCACCGTCGTCGACGACGAGGCGAACGAGGTGCCGAACGGAGGCGGCGGCTATCTGGTGCTCACCGAGCCGTGGCCGTCGATGCTGCGCACCATCTGGGGCGACGACCAGCGCTTCATCGACACGTACTGGTCGAGGTTCGAGGGCAAGTACTTCGCCGGTGACGGCGCCAAGAAGGACGACGACGGCGACATCTGGCTGCTCGGCCGCGTGGACGATGTGATGCTGGTGTCCGGGCACAACATCTCCACCACCGAGGTGGAGTCGGCGCTGGTGTCCCACCCGTCGGTCGCCGAGGCGGCCGTCGTCGGCGCGGCGGACGAGACGACGGGCCAGGCGATCGTCGCCTTCGTGATCCTCCGCGGTACGGCCGCGGAGACCGAAAGCCTGGTGGCCGAGCTGCGCAACCACGTGGGTGCCACGCTCGGCCCGATCGCCAAGCCCAAGCGGATCCTGCCGGTGGCGGAGCTGCCGAAGACCCGCTCCGGCAAGATCATGCGGCGCCTGCTGCGCGATGTCGCGGAGAACCGCCAGCTCGGCGACGTCACGACGCTGACGGACTCGACGGTGATGGACCTGATCCAGGCCAAGCTCCCGGCGGCACCGAGCGAGGACTGAGAATCCCGGCCCCGACGGGGCGCCCGGCCGTACGCCGGGCGCCCCGTTGTCACGCCCCTTTCACACCCCCAGGAGCACCGGGGTGTAATGATCAGGTAAAATGGACGGCTCAAGGTGTGCCGGGAAGTCTGGTCGGCAAGCGGTCCGCACGTTCCGTGACGACCGCTCGTCTGCCGTACCGACCCGGAGGTCCCCACCGTGGCCGCGTCCCGCACCCGCACCTTTCTCGGACGTCTGTCCCTGCCCGAGCGCACCTTCGTCGCGGAAGCGCTGCGCACCGAGACCGTCGGCGGCGTGCTGCTCCTGCTCGCCGCGGTGGCCGCCCTGGTGTGGGCGAACATCCCCGGTCTCCACAGCAGCTACGAGAGCGTCGGCCACTACCACCTCGGCCCCGCCTCCCTCGGCCTGAACCTGTCCGTCCAGCACTGGGCCGCGGACGGTCTCCTCGCGATCTTCTTCTTCGTCGCCGGGATCGAACTCAAACGGGAACTGGTCGCGGGCGATCTGCGCGACCCCCGCGCCGCCGCCCTCCCGGTGGTCGCCGCCCTGTGCGGCATGGCCGCGCCCGCGCTCGTCTCCACCCTGACCAACGCGGCCGGCGGCGGGTCCTTCGCCGGCTGGGCCGTCCCCACCGCCACCGACATCGCCTTCGCGCTGGCGGTCCTCGCGGTCATCGGGACCTCCCTGCCCTCCGCCCTGCGCGCCTTCCTGCTCACCCTGGCCGTCGTCGACGACCTGTTCGCCATCCTGATCATCGCGATCTTCTTCACGGACGGCCTGGACTTCGCGGCCCTCGGCGGCGCCGTCGTCGGCCTCGCCGTGTTCTGGGTGCTGCTGCGCAAGGGGGTGCGCGGCTGGTACGTGTACGTGCCGCTGGCACTGGTGATCTGGGGACTGATGTACAACAGCGGCATCCACGCCACCATCGCCGGTGTGGCCATGGGCCTGATGCTGCGCTGCCACCGGCGGGAGGGCGAGGAGCGCTCCCCCGGGGAACACATCGAACACCTCGTACGCCCCCTGTCGGCGGGACTCGCGGTGCCGCTGTTCGCCCTGTTCAGCGCGGGCGTCGCGGTCTCGGGCGGGGGGCTCGCGGACGTGTTCACCCGGCCGGAGACGCTCGGCGTCGTGCTCGGCCTCGTCGTCGGCAAGGCGGTCGGCATCTTCGGAGGTACGTGGCTGACGGTCCGCTTCACCCGGGCCTCGCTGAGCGAGGGCCTCGCGTGGGCCGACGTGTTCGCGGTCGCCTCCCTGGCCGGTATCGGCTTCACCGTCTCGCTGCTCATCGGCGAACTGGCCTTCGACGGCGATCCGGCGCTCGGGAACGAGGTGAAGGCCGCCGTCCTCACCGGATCGCTGATCGCGGCCGCCTGCGCGACGGTGCTGCTGAAGATACGCAACGCCAAGTACCGCGCCCTGTGCGCGGAGGAGGACCGCGACGACGACCTGGACGGCATCCCGGACGTCTACGAGGAGGACGACCCGGGGTACCACCTGCGCATGGCCGAGATCCACGAGCGCAAGGCCGCCGAGCACCGCAGGCTCGCGGCACTGAAGTCGGCCGGGCGCGGCACGGACGCCGGTCCGCCCGCCGCAGGCGCTGACGGCGCGCTTGCCGAAGTGGCGGGCAGGGCAAGCGAGGAGAACGAGCGTCCGGCATGATCTGACACATCACCACACTCCGCAGCGTCCGCGGAGCCCGTACGCAGAGAGCAGGGAGATCGCGATGAGCGCACCCGACGGCAGCCCGGTCGGCGCCGAACGCAGCATCGGCCAGCTGTTCGCCTCGGCGACGACCGAAATGTCCGCACTGGTGCACGACGAGATCGCGCTGGCCAAGGCCCAGCTCAAACAGGACGTCAAGCGCGGCGCGATGAGCGGCGGCGCATTCTCGGCCGCGGGCGCGGTCCTGCTGTTCTCGTTGCCGATGCTGAACTTCGCGCTGGCGTACGGCATCCGGACGTGGAGCGGCTGGAACCTGGCCGTCTGCTTCCTGCTCTCCTTCGGCGCGAACGTGGTGGTCGCCGGCCTGCTCGGGCTCATCGGCCTGGTGTTCGCGAAGAAGGCGAAGAAGAGCAAGGGTCCGCAGAAGGTCGCCGCGTCGATGAAGCAGACCGCCGGCGTCCTGCAGAACGCCAAGCCGCACCCGCGTGAGCCCCAGCAGGCCGACAAGGCGGTCGAGCCTGTGGCACGCTCGTCCTCATGACGGACCCCGCCACCCCTTCGGCGCAATCCCCCTCGGTCGTACGACTTGACGTCCCCGGCGGGAAAAAGGTGACGCACCGGGACGTAGCGGCCAATGGCGCACGCTTCCACATCGCCGAACTGGGCGACGGACCGCTGGTCCTGCTGCTGCACGGCTTCCCCCAGTTCTGGTGGACCTGGCGGCACCAGCTGGTGGCGCTGGCCGACGCGGGCTTCAGGGCCGTGGCGATGGACCTGCGCGGGGTGGGCGGCAGCGACCGTACGCCGCGCGGTTACGACCCCGCGAATCTGGCGCTCGACATCACCGGGGTCGTACGGTCCCTGGGCGAGCCCGACGCCGCGCTCGTCGGCCACGACCTGGGCGGCTACCTGGCCTGGACGGCGGCCGTCATGCGTCCCAAGCTCGTACGGCGGCTGGCGGTCGCCTCGATGCCGCATCCGCGGCGCTGGCGCTCGGCGATGCTCGGTGACGTCAAGCAGTCGTCCGCGAGTTCCCACATCTGGGGACTGCAGCGGCCCTGGATCCCCGAGCGCCGGCTCACCGCCGACGGTGCCGCTCTGGTGGGGCAGCTGATCCGGGACTGGTCGGGACCCCGGCTGCCGGACGACGAGGCCGTGGAGGTGTACCGGCGCGCCATGCTCATCCCGTCGACGGCGCACTGCTCCATCGAGCCGTACCGGTGGATGGTGCGCTCCCTGGCCCGGCCCGACGGCATCCAGTTCAACCGCCGTATGAAGCGGCCCGTACGGGTCCCGACCCTGCATCTGCACGGCTCCCTGGACCCGGTGATGCGGACCAGGAGCGCGGCCGGGTCCGGCGAGTACGTCGAGGCGCCGTACCGCTGGCGGCTGTTCGACGGTCTCGGGCACTTCCCGCACGAGGAGGACCCGGTGGCGTTCTCCTCGGAGCTGATCAACTGGCTGAAGGACCCCGAACCCGACCGCTGACCCGCCGCCAGACCATCCGGAATCGGCCTGTCGGCCGGAACGCGGCCGGAATCGGCCGGTGACGCGGCGCATCCGCCCGCTATCCGGACGAGAACGCGTGTTCCACGAACGGCCACATGCCCGCCGCATAGGCCAATTGGGCGGCCCGGAGGCGGTTATCGACCTTGGGGCGGGGGCAGACGTCCGGGTATGGGCTGGACGCACGACTACAGTGACGTAGCACGCAACCGCCGCTCGGCCACCGCGCCGGGCTCCCACCAGAGGGGCACCCCGCAACTGGCGGGCACGGACACCCAGGTGGGGATCCCCCGCATTCTGCGCCGCCGGGCCCGCTGGGTCTCGGTCCGTCTGCGCCACCCGCGCGGCTGAGCCGGCGCCCGTCCACGGCCGCTCCTGGCCCGCCGGGCCTCACAGGGCGCAGCTGTCGCTGTCCACCTGCTGGTTCGCCGCACGCCCCTGGGCGATGTCCTCACGGACCTCGTCCGCCGTCAACGCGTACCCCGTGTTGGCGTCGTCCAGGGACTTCGCGAACACCACCCCGTAGACCCTGCCGTCGGGGGTGAGCAGCGGGCCGCCGGAGTTGCCCTGGCGGACGGTCGCGTACAGCGAGTACACGTCGCGGCGCACCGTGCCGCGGTGGTAGATGTCGGGGCCGTTGGCTGTGATGCGGCCGCGGACGCGCGCGGGCTGGACGTTGTACGACCCGTTCTCCGGGAAGCCCGCGACGATCGCGCCGCTGCCTCCGGTCGCGTCCGTGGACGCGAACTTCAGCACCGGGGCGTCCAGGTCGGGCACGTCCAGTACCGCGATGTCGCGCCGCCAGTCGTACAGGACGACCTTCGCGTCGTACTTCCGTCCCTCGCCGCCTATCTGGACGGTGGGCTCGTCGACGCCGCCCACCACGTGCGCGTTGGTCATCACACGGCGGTCGCCGAAGACGAAACCGGTGCCTTCGAGGACCTTGCCGCAGCTCTGCGCCGTGCCCATCACCTTCACGATGGAGCGCTGCGCGCGCACGGCGACCGCGCTCCTGGCGAGGGCAGGGTCGGGCGGCTGGACCTCGTTGATGGGTTCGTTCGCGAACGGGCTGAAGACCTGCGGGAAGCCGTTCTGCGCGAGGACCGAGGAGAAGTCCGCGAACCAGGTGTCCGCCTGCGCCGGCAGGGCGCGGGAGACGCCGAGGAGCACCTTGGAGCCACGGACCTCGCGGCCGAGCGTCGGCAGCGTCGTACCGGCCAGGGCGGAGCCGATCAGCCAGGCGACCAGGAGCATCGCCACCACGTTGACGAGGGCGCCGCCCGTGGCGTCCAGGGCGCGCGCCGGGGACCAGGTGATGTATCTGCGCAGCTTGTTGCCGAGGTGGGTGGTCAGGGCCTGGCCGACGGACGCGCAGACGATCACCACGACGACGGCGACGACGGCGACGGTCGTGCTCACCTTGTGGTCGCCCGTCGCCCGGTCCCACAGGAACGGCAGCAGGTAGACCGCGACGAGACCGCCGCCCAGGAATCCGATCACCGACAGGATGCCGACGACGAAGCCCTGGCGGTAGCCGACGACCGCGAACCAGACGGCGGCGACCATCAACAGGATGTCCAGCACGTTCACTGCTTCAAGCCTCGCCTCGCCTCGTCACGTTCCGGTCGCCGTCGTCCGGCCGGGGACACGGCTCAGCGCACGGCGGCACGGCGGCACGCCGCTCCCCGGGAAAACACCACGACAGCACGGGGGTCACCTTGTCATGCGCGCCAGTCGAGCGGGACCTGCTTGTCGCGGTCCCAGGGGCGCTCCCAGCCGGCGTAGTGCAGCAGGCGGTCGATGACGCCGGCCGTGAAGCCCCAGACGAGGGCCGATTCGACCAGGAATGCCGGGCCTCGGTGGCCGCTGGGATGGACCGTGGTGGCCCTGTTGGCCGGATCCGTGAGATCCGCCACGGGCACGGTGAACACCCGCGCCGTCTCGTTCGGATCGACGACGCCCACCGGGCTCGGCTCCCGCCACCAGCCGAGGACCGGTGTCACGACGAAGCCGCTGACCGGGATGTAGAGCTTGGGGAGGACGCCGAAGAGCTGCACGCCGGCCGGGTCGAGCCCGGTCTCCTCCTCGGCCTCCCGCAGGGCCGCCCGCAGCGGTCCCTCACCCTTCGGGTCGCCGTCCTCGGGGTCGAGGGCGCCACCGGGGAACGAGGGCTGCCCGGCGTGCGAGCGCAGCGACCCGGCGCGCTCCATCAGCAGCAGCTCGGGGCCGCGCTCGCCCTCACCGAACAGGATCAGCACGGCCGACTGGCGCCCCGCGCCGTTCTCCGGCGGCAGGAAACGGCTGAGTTGGAGCGGCTCGACGGTCCGTGCGGCCCGTACGACCGGGTCGAGCCAGTCCGGCAGGCCCTCCGTGCTCAGCCGCAGCCGCCCGCCGTCCGTGGTGTCGTGCCTGTGGCCCGTGTTGCTCACGTGCGTCATCGCCACCCCCGTTCTGCCGATCCCAACGCCCGCGGTACCACGGATCGTTCCGCGCATCCCTCGTGTGGGTGTCGCGCCCCGCGGCCCGCCGCGACACGTCCCTGCCCCGGGTGGCGTGCCGCACCGCGCACGGCCGTCATCCGGCACCCTGCGGCGGGGCCGGCTTTCCGCCCGCGTCCAGATACGCCTGCGGGGGCTTGAGCCGCTGGCCGGGGAAGCCGCCCTTCTCGTACTTGAGCAGCTTCCTCGCCTTCTCCGGGTCGGTCTCGCCCTCGCCGTAGGCCGGGCAGAGCGGGGCGATCGGGCAGGCGCCGCAGGCCGGCTTGCGGGCGTGGCAGATACGGCGGCCGTGCCAGATCACGTGGTGGGACAGGTCGGTCCAGTCGCTCTTCGGGAAGAGCGCGCCGACGGCCGCCTCGATCTTGTCGGGGTCGGTCTCGTCGGTCCACTGCCAGCGCCGCACCAGCCGCTGGCAGTGCGTGTCGACGGTGATGCCGGGGCGGCCGAAGGCGTTGCCCAGCACCACGAAGGCGGTCTTGCGGCCGACACCGGGCAGTTTGACGAGGTCTTCGAGGCGGTCGGGGACCTCGCCGCCGAACTGCTCCACCAGGGCCTTGGAGAGCCCTATCACCGACTTGGTCTTGGCCCGGAAGAACCCGGTCGGGCGCAGGATCCCCTCGACCTCCTCCGGATTGGCCGCCGCGAGGTCCTCCGGGGTCGGGTACTTGGCGAAGAGCCCCGGGGTCGTCTGGTTCACCCGGAGGTCGGTGGTCTGCGCGGACAGGACCGTCGCGACGATGAGCTGGAAGGGGTTCTCGAAGTCGAGCTCCGGGTGGGCGTACGGGTACACCTCGGCGAGCTCGCGGTTGATACGGCGGGCACGGCGGACGAGGGCGGTGCGCGACTCGCTCGTGGGCGGCTTGGCGGCGACGGTCTTCGCGGGGACGTTCTTGAGGGCGACGGTGCCGTCGGCGGCGACGGCCTCGGCGTGGGCCGGTTTCCTGGGGGCCCTCTTGGCCGGCGCCTTCTGCGCGGCGGCCTTTTTCGCGGCGGCCGTCCGCTTCGCCGGGGCGGTCTTCGCGGCGGGGGCCGCCTTCTTCGCCGGGGCGGCCTTCTCGGCGGGGGCAGCGTTCTTCTTCGGGGCGGCCTTCTTGGCGGGAGCAGCCTTCTTCGCCGCAGCGGCCTTCTTGGTGGCGGCCGTGGTCTTCCTGGTGGCCGTCCTCGCGGCAGGGCGCTGCTCCGGCGCCTCCTCGGGCGCCGTCTTCGCCGTCTTTGCCGTTTTCCTTCCGCCGCCAGGGCCCTGTTCGCCCATAGCGGAATCGCGACGTGCAACCACCCGTCCAGCCCCCTTGGCCTGTGCTCTCACCGGCGATTTGGACACCCGGCCAGCCTAAGGCCCGGCACCGACATCCGCCCCGCACCCGGAAGATCAGCATCCAATTGGACCCCTGCCGCGTACCCCGGCCCATCGGTGCGGCATCCTTGTGACAGATCACACTGTTTGGACCGTCCGGCAAAATGGGGAACACGGTCCCCTGGTATCCGGGGGAACAAGATCCCCTGAGCAGGTCGACAAGGAGAGAACTCGTGGACGACGTTCTGCGGCGCGCCCCGCTCTTCGCGGCGCTCGATGACGAGCAGGCCGCGGAGCTCCGCGCCTCCATGAGTGAGGTGACCCTCGCCCGCGGCGACTCGCTGTTCCACGAGGGCGACCCCGGTGACCGCCTTTACGTGGTCATGGAAGGCAAGGTCAAGCTCCACCGCACGTCCCCCGATGGCCGCGAGAACATGCTGGCGGTCCTCGGCCCCGGTGAGCTGATCGGCGAGCTGTCGCTGTTCGACCCGGGCCCGCGTACGGCGACGGCCACCGCGCTGACCGAGGTCAAGCTGCTGGGCCTGGGCCACGGCGACCTCCAGCCGTGGCTGAACGCCCGGCCCGAAGTGGCCGCGGCACTGCTGCGCGCCGTCGCCCGGCGGCTGCGCAAGACCAACGACCAGATGTCCGACCTGGTCTTCTCGGACGTGCCGGGCCGTGTGGCCCGCGCCCTGCTGGACCTCTCGCGGCGCTTCGGCGTGCAGTCCGAGGAGGGCATCCACGTCGTGCACGACCTCACGCAGGAGGAACTGGCCCAGCTGGTCGGCGCGTCCCGCGAAACCGTGAACAAGGCGCTGGCGGACTTCGCCCAGCGCGGGTGGCTCCGCCTGGAGGCGCGGGCCGTGATCCTGCTGGACGTGGAGCGGCTGGCGAAGCGGTCGCGCTGACGCTCGGCCTCGGCCGTACGGCTCCGGGTCCCGTCTCTCGGTGAGGCGGGGCCCGTTGTCGTCCACCGGGGCTGCCGCCCCAGAGACCCGCTCAGGCCTGAACGGCGGAGTACGCGCGCGTGCACGGCGTCAGAACCCCGCACCCAGGGCTCAGATCAGGCCGTGCTCCCTCAGGTAGTCCAGCTGTGCCCGCACCGACAGCTCCGCCGCCGGCCACAGGGAGCGGTCCACGTCCGCGTACACATGGGCGACGACCTCGCTCGGGGTGCGGTGGCCGTTCTCGACCGCCGTCTCGACCTGAGCCAGGCGGTGGGCGCGGTGGGCGAGGTAGTACTCCACGGCGCCCTGGGCGTCCTCCAGGACGGGCCCGTGGCCCGGGAGCACCGTGTGGACGCCGTCGTCGACCGTGAGCGACCTCAGGCGGCGCAGGGAGTCGAGATAGTCCCCCAGGCGGCCGTCGGGGTGCGCCACCACCGTCGTACCGCGGCCCAGGACGGTGTCACCCGTCAGCACGGCCCGGTCGGCCGGGAGGTGGAAGCACAGGGAGTCGGAGGTGTGGCCCGGCGTCGGCACGACCCTCAGTTCCAGGCCGCCGACCGTGATCACGTCCCCGTGGCCCAGTCCCTCGTCGCCCAGGCGCAGCGCGGGGTCCAGTGCGCGTACCTTCGTGCCCGTCAGCTCGGCGAACCGGGCGGCGCCCTCCGCGTGGTCGGGGTGGCCGTGGGTGAGCAGGGTGAGCACGACCCGCTTCCCGGACTTCTCGACCGTGTCGATCACGGTGCGCAGGTGCCCCTCGTCGAGCGGTCCGGGGTCGATCACCACCGCCTGCTCGGAGCCGGGTTCGGAGACGATCCAGGTGTTGGTGCCGTCCAGGGTCATCGCCGACGCGTTGGGCGCGAGGACGTTCACCGCGCGCGTGGTGGCCGGACCGGAGAGGACCGCGCCGCGCGGCCGGCCGGGGAGGGCTGCGGCGTCCGTCATGCCAGGGCACCTTCCGTCGCGTGGGTCGCGTGGGTCGCGTGGGTCATACGGGCGCCTGGCCCGTCGGGATGTGCTTGGTGAACTCGTCGTGGCCGGGCCAGGACAGCACGATCCGGCCGTCCTCCAGGCGGGCCGTGGCCAGGACGGGGGTCAGGTCGCGGCCCGGCGCGGCCTTCAGCGCCTCGGCGGCGGTCGCGCAGCCGATCAGCTGGCGCAGGGTCGCGATGGTGGGCGGCATCATCAGCAGTTCGCCCCTGTCGTACGCGGCCGCGGCCTCGGCCGGGCGGATCCACACCGTGCTGTCGGCCTCCGTGGAGGCGTTGCGGGTGCGCTGCCCCTCGGGGAGCGCGGCCACGAAGAACCAGGTGTCGTAGCGGCGGGGCTCGAACTCCGGGGTGATCCAGCGAGTCCACGCGCCGAGCAGGTCGGAGCGCAGGACCAGCCCCCGGCGCTCGAGGAACTCCGCGAACGACAGGTCGCGGGCGACCAGGGCCGCGCGATCCGCCTCCCAGTCCGCGCCGGTGGTGTCGCCGACGACCGTGTCCGGGGCCGGGCCGGCGAGCAGTACGCCCGCCTCCTCGTACGTCTCCCGTACGGCGGCGCAGACGATGGCCTGGGCGGACGTCTCGTCGACGCCGAGGCGCTGAGCCCACCACGCGCGCGTGGGGCCCGCCCAGCCGATCCTCAGGTCGTGGTCACGCGGGTCGACACCGCCGCCCGGGTAGGCGTACGCGCCTCCGGCGAAGGCCATGGAGGCGCGTCTGCGCAGCATGTGGACGGCGGGTGCGCCGCCGTCGTCCCGCAGGAGCATGACGGTGGCCGCGCGCTTCGGGGTGACCGGGGTGAGCGTGCCCTCCGCGAGCGCGCGGATCCGCTCTGGCCACTCCGGGGGAAACCACTGCCCATTCGCCATGGGCGGAGGCTATCCCGTAGTGAGCGGATGTTCGAGAGGCGACGATCGCCCCCCGAGGGACATCGTCCTCGCCCTCTGCAGGACGTCATCGCCCTCGCGTGGCCGGCGAGGGTCGATCACTCCTGCGTCAGCTCCACCTGGATCTCCACCTCGACCGGCGCGTCCAGCGGCAGCACCGCCACGCCGACCGCGCTGCGGGCGTGCACCCCCTTGTCGCCGAGGACCTCGCCGAGCAGTTCACTGGCGCCGTTGACGACACCGGGCTGGCCCGTGAAGTCGGAGGCCGACGCCACGAAGCCGACGACCTTCACCACGCGCGCGATGCGGTCCAGGTCGCCCGTCACGGACTTGACCGCCGCGAGCGCGTTCAGCGCGCACGTACGGGCCAGCTCCTTGGCTTCTTCGGCGGTGACCTCGGCGCCCACCTTGCCGGTCACCGGCAGCTTGCCGTCCACCATCGGGAGCTGCCCGGAGGTGTACACGTACGGCCCCGACCGCACGGCGGGCTGGTAGGCGGCGAGCGGCGGCACGACCTCCGGCAGGGTCAGGCCCAGCTCGGCGATCCGGGACTCGACCGCGCTCACGCCTGCTTCTCCCGCTTCAGGTAGGCCACCAGCTGCTCGGGGTTGTTCGGCCCGGGCACGACCTGGACGAGCTCCCAGCCGTCCTCGCCCCAGGTGTCCAGGATCTGCTTCGTGGCGTGGACGAGCAGCGGCACGGTGACGTATTCCCACTTGGTCATGGGGCCGACTGTAGCCGCTGTGGCCCAAGGGACACTCGGTCGGTCACCATCGTGCCCACGACCTGGCGGAAAGCCGGACGGAACGGCCGCCGCGGCCGCCGCGCGGGCCTGGCCGGGACGGCGCGGGCGACCGGGCGGGAGGCCGACCGGGACCACGGTTGTCCACAGCCTCCCGCGTAGCCCGCGCGCGAACTGGTTAGGCTCGAGGACGTGAGCAGGCTCCAGGTCGTCAGCGGTAAGGGCGGGACCGGAAAGACCACGGTCGCCGCGGCACTCGCGCTCGCCCTCGCGACGGAGGGCAAACGCACCCTTCTGGTCGAGGTCGAGGGCAGACAGGGCATCGCCCAACTCTTCGAGACGGAGGCGCTTCCGTACGAGGAGCGGAAGATCGCGGTCGCCCCGGGCGGCGGCGAGGTGTACGCGCTCGCCATCGACCCCGAGCTGGCCCTGCTGGACTACCTCCAGATGTTCTACAAACTGGGCGGCGCGGGACGGGCCCTGAAGAAGCTCGGCGCCATCGACTTCGCCACCACCATCGCGCCCGGCCTCAGGGACGTGCTCCTGACCGGCAAGGCGTGCGAGGCCGTCCGCAGGAAGGACAGGAGCGGCCGGTTCGCGTACGACTACGTGGTGATGGACGCACCTCCCACCGGCCGCATCACCCGCTTTTTGAACGTGAACGACGAGGTGGCCGGCCTCGCCAAGATCGGCCCGATACACAACCAGGCCCAGGCCGTGATGCGGGTGCTGAAGTCGCCCGAGACGGCCGTGCACCTGGTGACGCTCCTGGAGGAGATGCCCGTCCAGGAGACCGCCGACGGGATCGCCGAACTGCGCGCGGCGAAGCTCCCGGTGGGCCGGATCATCGTCAACATGGTGCGGCCGACGGTCCTGGACCAGGCGGACCTCGACCTCGCGCACGCGGCACCGCGGACGGCCATCGCCCAGTCCCTCTCGGGCGCCGGGCTCGGCGGCGCGCGGCGCGGCGGACTCGCGGAGCGGCTGGTGGACCCGCTGCTGAAGCAGGCCGACGAGTACGCGGAGCGGTTCGGCCTGGAGCGCGAGCAGCGGGCCGTTCTCACACGGCTGGGCCTGCCCCTGCACGAACTGCCGCTGCTCGCCGAGGGAATGGACCTGGCGGGCCTGTACGAACTGGCCACGGAACTGCGTCAGCAAGGGATCTCATGAACTCGGACCCGGCCCCCACGCACGACGACCAGGCCCCCACACAGGCCGACACGGCATCCACGCACGACGACACCCACGACGGCACGGCCCACCGCCACGCCGAGGCGGCCGATCCGGCCCACGATGCGCCGTACGCCCACGACACGGGCTCCACGCGCGCGTTGAACCCGGTGCCCGTCCTGGAGATCGACCCGCTCCTCGACGATCCGAAGACCCGCATCGTCGTGTGCTGCGGCTCCGGCGGAGTCGGCAAGACGACCACGGCGGCGGCCCTCGGGCTGCGCGCCGCCGAGCGCGGCCGCAAGGTGGTGGTGCTCACCATCGACCCGGCCCGCCGGCTCGCCCAGTCCATGGGCATCGACGCGCTCGACAACACCCCGCGGCGGGTGAAGGGCATCGACGACGCCGCGGGCGGCGAACTGCACGCCATGATGCTCGACATGAAGCGCACCTTCGACGAGATCGTCGAGGGGCACGCGGATCCGGAGCGGGCGGCCGCCATCCTGGGCAACCCCTTCTACCAGTCGCTCTCGGCGGGCTTCGCGGGCACGCAGGAGTACATGGCGATGGAGAAGCTGGGGCAGCTGCGGGCGCGCGACGAGTGGGACCTCATCGTCGTCGACACACCGCCCTCGCGCTCGGCGCTGGACTTCCTGGACGCCCCCAAGAGGCTCGGGTCCTTCCTGGACGGCAGGCTGATCCGGGTGCTGATGGCCCCGGCGAAGATGGGCGGCCGCGCGGGGATGAAGTTCCTGAACGTCGGCATGTCGATGATGACGGGCGCCCTGGGGAAGCTGCTCGGCGGTCAGCTCCTGAAGGACGTCCAGACGTTCGTGGCCGCCATGGACACCATGTTCGGCGGGTTCCGCACGCGCGCGGACGCCACCTACAAGCTGCTGCAGGCGCCCGGTACGGCGTTCCTGGTGGTGGCGGCCCCGGAGCGGGACGCGCTGCGGGAGGCCGCGTACTTCGTGGAGCGCCTGGCCGCCGAGGACATGCCGCTGGCCGGCCTGGTGCTCAACCGGGTCCACGGCAGCGACGCCGCCCAGTTGTCGGCCGAGCGGGCGCTCGCCGCCGCGGAAAATCTTGACGAGTCCGGCATTGTGGATCAGCGGGGCGGGAAAGCTGGACTTCGTAACGCTCCCGACACGTACGGCAGTTCAGAATCCCCCTCATCCGGAGCATCTGGCCCCGGCGCGGACTCCCCCACCGCCACGGACCAGGACCGGAGCGTCGAGCACCTCACCATGGGCCTGTTGCGACTGCATGCCGAGCGTATGCAGTTGCTCTCCCGCGAACAGCGCACGCGTGACCGTTTCACCGCGCTCCACCCCGAGGTGGCCGTGGCGGAAGTGGCCGCACTGCCCGGCGACGTCCACGACCTCGCGGGGCTACGGGACATCGGTGACCGCCTCGCGGCCAACCAGCCCGATCGGCCCGAGGAGCGCGAGGCATACGCGTGAGGAGCCCGACGCGGTCGCCGGGACGCAGCCGAGACCGGTATACGACCGCCGGAGGCCCGGGCGCTCGGAGGGTTGAGGCAGGTGTACGGCCATGCACGAGCCCCAGGGCGCGGCAGTCAGCCTCGCAGGGCCCGGCAGGCAGGGCTGCTGACGCCTGCGCGCCGCCCGTGTCGGCGCGCCCGCCCGGTCGTGCCGCGCCGCCCGTGGCACAGACGCGCGGCCCCGCAGGCCATGACACACCCGCCCCTGGCGGTACCGTCCTTGAAGAGGGCCCTCGAAGAGGCCCGTTGAAGGACACCCGCGAAGAGACCCAGGTCGGAGTGGAAGGCACGCCTAGGGCACCATGAGGTGTCCGTTGCCCGCCGGCGGCGGGCGCCCGCCTCGGACGGTGGCCGCCCTCAGCTCACCGCCGCGTAGTTCTCGTACACCTCTTCCTCACCGAGGGGCAGCAGGCCCGCCCCGCGCTCGTACTCCGTACGCGCGGTCTCCAGCAGGCGACGCCAGGAGGTGACGGTCGGCCGCCTGCGCAGCAGTGCGCGGCGCTCCCGCTCCGTCATGCCACCCCACACGCCGAACTCGACGCGGTTGTCCAGCGCGTCCGCCAGGCATTCCGTGCGTACCGGACACCCGGTGCACACCGCCTTGGCCCTGTTCTGCGCTGCTCCCTGAACGAACAGTTCATCCGGATCGGTAGTGCGGCAGGCCGCCTGCGCACTCCAGTCGGTTACCCAGCCCATACCGGCGCCGTCCTCTCCCGAATCGAGGCTCCCCCACGGCGGCAGCGGCATATTCACCGCCGCCAGTTGAGGACGTTACGGAAGGAGGGGACAGCGCAACACCCCCTTCGGGCCCAATCTTGAATGGTCCGAACGGACTATGGGTAAACGGCAGATCACCCGTGGGAGTGAGCTGGTAACGAACGCGACTTTCCGGACAGACCAGGGCAGTTCGGGGGTGCCACAACGGACGCCTGGTGACACACAAGGCGAATCCGGGCACGCATCTGCCAAAAAAGTTCGAGGAACACCGGAACGATTCGGGGTCGCCGGACGTACTTGATACGTGGCCCTACTGCTGTGACAGTTGGGAGCAGCTTAGGCCAAGGCCTGTACGCGTGTCCGGCGAATGAGAACGTAGGCTGCCCTCATGCCAAAAAAGCGCTCGGGCGGGGGGCAGTCCCCCGTGCAGCAGGCCGCCAAGTTCCTCGGAGTGAGTGTGCTCGCGGGGGCTGTGATGGCCGGCATCGCGCTGCCCGCCGCGGGTGCGCTCGGACTTGTGGCCAAGGGGTCGGTCCAGGGATTCGACGACATCCCGGCCAATCTGAAGAGCCCCCAGCTCAGCCAGCGCACGACCATCCTGGACAGCCAGGGCGGCCAGATCGCCACGGTCTACTCGCGCGACCGCACGGTGGTGGACCTCAAGAACATCTCGCCGTACGTGCAGAAGGCGATCGTCGCCATCGAGGACTCGCGGTTCTACGAGCACGGCGCGATCGACCTGAAGGGCGTCCTGCGCGCGCTGAACAAGAACGCGCAGAGCGGCGGAGTGGCCCAGGGCGCCTCCACGCTCACCCAGCAGCTGGTGAAGAACTACTTCATCGAGGAGGCCGGCAACGACCCGACCAAGGTCGCCCAGGCCACCCAGCAGACCCTCGGCCGCAAGATCCGCGAGCTCAAGTACGCGATCCAGATCGAGGAAAAGCTCGGCAAGAAGAAGATCCTCGAGAACTACCTGAACATCACGTTCTTCGGCCAGCAGGCCTACGGCGTCGAGGCCGCCTCCGAGCGCTACTTCTCCAAGCACGCCAAGGACCTGAACCTCCAGGAGTCAGCGCTCCTCGCGGGCCTCGTCCAGTCGCCGACGCGCTACGACCCCGTGAACGACGCGGCGGAGGCCAAGCAGCGGCGCAACGTGGTGCTGCAGCGCATGGCCGACCTGCACGACATCTCGCAGGCGGACGCCGACAAGGCCAAGGCGACCGGCCTCGGCCTGCACGTGAGCCAGCCGAAGAACGGCTGCATCACGGCCGTCAAGGGCGCGGGCTTCTTCTGCGACTACGTCCGCGAGGCGTTCCTGAACGACCCGATCTTCGGCAAGACCCAGGCGGAGCGGGCGAAGATCTGGAACCAGGGCGGACTGACGATCCGCACCACGCTCGACCCGCAGGCGCAGGACTCGGTGCAGAAGTCCATCAAGGACCACGTCAACAAGAGCGACGAGGTGGCCACGGCCGCGACCATCGTCGAGCCGGGCACCGGCAAGATCCTCGCGATGGGCCAGTCGCGTCCGTACGGCTTCGGCAAGGACGAGACCCAGATCAACCTGTCCGTGGACAAGGACATGGGCGGCGGCGCCGGCTACCAGGGTGGTTCGACCTTCAAGCCGATCGTGGCCGCGGCCGCCATCGAGGGCGGCAAGCCGGCGACCCAGGAGTACTCGTCGCCGTACGAGATGGAGTACCCGAGCCCGGTCTCCGCCTGCGACGGCAAGCAGTGGAAGAACACGGACGGCACCAAGCTCACCAACGAGAACGAGACGGAGCACGGCCCGTACCGCATGAAGGAGGCGACCGCCAAGTCGGTCAACACCTACTACGTGCAGCTGATCAGCGACATCGGCATCTGCCCGGTCATAGACACGGCCAAGAAGATGGGCTTCCACCGCGCTGACGGCGCGCCCATCGCCCAGGCCCCGTCGATCGCGCTCGGCACCCAGGAGGTGTCGCCGCTGACCATGGCGAGCGCGTACGCGACCTTCGCCGACCGCGGCACCTACTGCACACCGGTCGCGATCGAGTCGATCACGCAGACCGTCGGCAACGAGAAGAAGTCCCTGCCGGTCCCGAAGTCGACGTGCTCGCGCGCGATGTCGGAGACCACCGCGGACACGGTCAACACGCTCCTGAAGGGCGTCGTCGAGGACGGTACCGGTACGGAGGCCGGACTCGGCAGCCGTCCCAGCGCCGGCAAGACCGGTACGACGGACTTCCGGTACGCCGCCTGGTTCGTCGGCTACACGCCGAACATGGCGGGCGCGGTCTGGGTCGGCGACCCGGCGCACAAGCGGCAGATGACCCACATCACCATCGGCGGCGTCAGCTATGACAAGGTCTTCGGTGGCCAGGTCCCGGGCCCGATCTGGCGCGACATGATGACGGGTGCGCTGGCGGGCAAGCCGGCCCCGGACTTCAACCTCGTCGACATCCCGGACGACCACGGTCGCGACAAGGGCAACGGCGACAACAACGGGAACGGAAACGGCCACGGAAACGGCAACGGCAACGGCGGGCAGACGATCGGGGGACTGATCGGCGGCCTGCCCACCGGAGGGGCGACCGACACCGGCGGAACCACGGGCGGCCAGATCCCCACGCCCACCTTCTCCTTCCCCGACGGCCTCTTCCAGGGCAACGGCAACGGCGGCAACGGGAACGGCCCCGGCGGGCGAAGGGGGTAGCCCCTTCATGACAGCGGGGGCGCCTCTGGGTGAGGGGCGCCCCCGTCGACGTATGTGCCTGCGAGCAGGCGGCCGGATCAGCCGCTCGCGAGAAGCTGCTTGACCACGGCGGCGACGCGGCCGCCCTCCGCCTGGCCGGCCACCTTGGGGTTCACGATCTTCATGACCTGCCCCATGGCGCGCGGGCCCTCGGCGCCCGCCGCCTTCGCCTCCTCCACGGCCTGCGCGACGATCTGCCGCAGCTCGTCGTCGGACAGCTGCTTGGGCAGGTACGTGGCGAGCACCTCGCCCTCCGCCTTCTCCCGCTCGGCCTGTTCGGCGCGACCGCCCTGAGCGAACGCGTCGGCGGCCTCCCGCCGCTTCTTCGCCTCACGGGTGATCACCTTGGTGACCTCCTCGTCGGAGAGCTCGCGCTTCTCCTTGCCCGCGACCTCCTCCTTGGTGATCGCGGCGAGCGTCAGCCGGAGCGTCGAGGAGCGGAGCTCGTCGCGCTCCTTGATCGCGGCGTTGAGGTCTTCCTGCAGCTTCGACTTGAGCGTGGTCATGCCTCTGATTGTCGCAGGTGCGGTGAGGCGACTGCCCGTACATTTCCAGGGCGTGGTGGGCGACCGGGACCGTCGGTGCCGATCGCAGGCCGCGCCGGGTCGGGGTCGTCCACAGGTGAACGCGGGGCGGCAGCCGGTTCTGACACCATGTGTCGTATGCGCGCACGATACGGAGTACCCCTGGGAATCACGGCGGTTGCCGCCGCCGGACTGCTGTACTCGGCCGGGTTCGAGGCCCGTTCCTTCCGGCTGCGCCGGGTGACGGTCCCGGTGCTGCCCCCGGGGGCGCACCCGCTCCGCGTCCTGCAGGTCTCCGACATCCACATGGTGAGCGGGCAGCGCAAGAAGCAGCGCTGGCTGCGCTCACTGGCGGGCCTGCGCCCCGACTTCGTGATCAACACCGGGGACAACCTCTCCGACACCGAGGGTGTGCCGGAGGTGCTGGACGCACTCGGCCCGCTGATGGAGTTCCCGGGGGCGTACGTCTTCGGTTCGAACGACTACTACGGCCCCAGGCTCCGCAACCCGGCCCGCTACCTGGTGGAGAAGGTGAGGGGCCACCACGGTCTGAACGGCAACCCGCCGGTGGTCGGCGCCATCCACAACCCCTGGGAGGAGCTGCGCGACAGCTTCGACGCGGCGGGCTGGCTGAACCTGACGAACACCCGGGGCACCCTGAAGATCGAGGGCCTGGAGATCGAGCTGACGGGCCTGGACGACCCGCACATCAAGCGCGACCGGTACGCGCGCGTGGCGGGTGGCCCGTCCTCCTCGGCGGACTTCTCGATGGGCGTGGTCCACGCGCCGTATCTGCGCAGCCTGGATGCGTTCACGGCGGACGGCTATCCGCTGATCCTGGCCGGCCACACCCACGGCGGCCAGCTGTGCATCCCCTTCTACGGCGCCCTGGTCACCAACTGCGACCTGGACGCGGACCGGGTGAAGGGCCTGTCACGGCACACGGCGGAGGGCCGGACGTCGTACCTGCACGTGTCAGCGGGCTGCGGTACGAACCGCTACACGCCGGTACGGTTCGCCTGCCCGCCGGAGGCGACGCTGCTGACGCTGGTGGAGAGGGAGGCATCGCCCGAGGCGTAACCCCAGCCATACCCCGCCCGGACCATCCCGTATCGCCCCTTCTGCCCCACCCGCTTAGCGTGAGGGCATGATCACGCCGATACCCAAGGAGATCCCGGACCTCCCCCCGGTGCCGGGCAAGCCGACCCTGGCACCGTCCTTCGTCCCCGCCGCGGCCGTGGTCGCCCCCGTACGCCGCCCCGTAGCGGCCCGCTACCGTCTGCTGGTGGCGCTGACGGCCGCGGCAGCGGTGGCCATGGACCTGACCCTCGGCAGCCCCGCCCGGGTCCTGAGCTACTTCACCATCCAGGCCAACGTGCTGCTGGCCCTGACCTTCGCCCTGTCGGCCTGGCGGGCCCGAACGGCCCGCTACCCGCTGCCCCCGCTGATCACCGGCGGCACCCTGTTCTACGCGCTGATCGCGAGCCTGGTCTACCACGTGCTCCTGGTGAACGAGCCGGGCCCCTTCTCGATGACGGACAGGCCCACGATCTGGTCCGCACTCGCCAGCCAGGTGCTGCACACGGTCACCCCGATCGCGGCCCTTCTGGACTGGCTGCTCCTGACCCGCCCGGCCCCCCTGAGCCTGCAGCACGCCACGCGCTGGCTCCTCTACCCCCTGGCGTACCTGATCTTCACCCTGGCCCGCGGCGCGCTGCTCCCACCGACCGCGGACGCGCGCTACCTGTACCCGTTCCTGGACGTCGCCCACCTCGGCTACAAGAGCGCCCTCGCCAACGCACTCCTGCTCGGCCTGGCCTTCTTCGGCCTGGCCCTCCTCCTGATCCTCGCCGACCACGTCCGCCCCGACCCGTCGCGCCGCCGCCGGAAAACCGGATTTCGTCTCCGGCCACCAGTGGGCTAGAGTAAACGTCGTCGCCGCGACAGCAGCGACACCGGGGTGTAGCGCAGCTTGGCAGCGCGCTTCGTTCGGGACGAAGAGGTCGTGGGTTCAAATCCCGCCACCCCGACGCCGTAGTACCAGGTCAGGGGCCTGATCCGCTTAGCGGGTCGGGCCCCTGAGTGGTTCCGGGGGCCGTTTTGGGAGCCGTTTGGGAGCCAAGTTCGGGATCCGACTCCCCGGCGGCTCCCGGATTCCTTGCGCCGAGCCCATCGACCTGCTGCGGCCGTCGAACTCCTCCGACATCCTCGGCCAGTCGCCAGTTCCTCTGTCGCTCCGCCTCCCGGTGGGTCCGGAGGGATGTGCTCAAACGCATGCCGTCGACCCTGCGATCTCGGCACACCATCAGCAGCAAGAGTCAGATCTTGGGCTGCCGTGCGAGGCCACGTCGGCAGTACTCCGGCAGCGACGCCGACACCGATCAGCGCTCGCGATAGCGCGCGAAGACGCGAGAGCGCTCCTGTTCCCAGGTCCACTCCGCGGCCGTCCGGTAGAACGGCGCCCCTTTGGCCAACTCGAAGAACTGGCCGGCGGGCCTGCCGGTTGCCTTGAGGATCACGATGGACGAGAGCATCGGCTCAAGCCCCTGACTGTCTCGGCGGCAGGCGTCACCCAGCAAGAGGCTGATGATCAGGCCGCGGTAATGGACATTGTGCCCCTTCGCCTTCAGTTCTTCGCTGAGGGACTTGTACCAGCCGTCGGTACGGCCCTCTCGTGCCCAGCGCCGAAGGATTTCCATCGTCCCGTCCAGCGCAGACAGGTACTCGGCATCGCCCTGCTTCATCCGAACCCCCACCCCCTCTCGGCAACTCCCCCACAGTATCTGGGACATGTGCATTGACGGCACCGGTCACCGCGCACAGGGGAGCGATGGGTCAGCAGTCGTGGGCGCAGTTCGAACTGGACCCGACGATCTCCGAGGCCGCGTATGGGATGTACCGGCGGACGTGGCGGCGTCAACTCGGCCACCCAGCGACCCTTCCGCGCCGACCAGGCAGGGATGGATCAACTCGCCAATCAATGAAGGGAAGTTGGACCGGACGTTGCTTGCGAAGCTAGCTCCGCGAATGTACGGTTGAAGTCATCGAGGGGCGGGCACGGCTCGGACTTCGTGCGCGGTGGGGGCAGGGGAAGCGTGCAGTTCCTAGTCCGGCACCGCAGGCAACAGCGTGTGACACGTGAACTGCCGCACCACCCTGCATGGTTTCCAGGCCCGGCAGGGGGTGCGGCTCAACCGACCCCGCACAGTGTGCGAAGACAGAAAGGACAACCTCGTGAGGACTGTCGATGTCCATCATGCACGTTCCCTCCCGCCTCGGGCCAGAGCGGCCGTGGTGCCGCTCGTAGTGATCATCGTCGTGGCCGTGTTCGGTGCCTCCCTCGTGGGGCACGGCACGGCGGCGCTGATCGCGGTCGTCACGACTCTGCTGGCCGCTGCCGTGCAGGAGCTGCTGCGGGCTGCCATGCGGCACTGGACGCGCGTCGCCTGATTGTCGGCGGTGGGGGCACGGTGCGCATACACGCCGCGCCCCCACCGCTGGCGCGTAGGGAGCACAGCAAAGCGTGAGTGCCGGGAAGAGAGACGGAGGAGTGTGCGCAGAGAGGAGGAGTCCATGACTCGGGGCCAGGTCCCCCTCGGGAGTATTTGCGAGGTGACGGCCGGTCCGTCCGGTTCCTTGCTGGAAAGCCTGCAAGACGGTCCGGACGGGGTGCCGGTGATATCGCCGCCGGATCTCACCGATCACCACACGGTGGATACCCGGCGGCTGCGCCGGGTGCCGTGGAGTGAGGCCAAGCGGCTCTCCCGGTTCGCGCTGCGGGAAGGCGACCTCCTCGTCGTGCGGCAAGGGGCGCTCGGTCGGCTGGCGTTGATCGAGGAAGAACACGCCACATGGTTCTACAGCTCGTCCTGTCTGCGCCTCAGGCCCCGGCGTGAGTTCGTCCTGCCCGCGTACCTCGTGTCATATCTGTCCTATCCGCCCGTGCAACGGGCCTTGCTGGGACAGTCCCTCCCGGGTACCGTCCCGTCGCTCAACTCCACGATGCTGAAGGAGTTGCCGGTCACGGTTCCGCCGCTGGACCGGCAGCGCTCCGTCGTCGAGGCCCTGGCCGATGTCGACGCCCGGATCAGGATCCAGCGGCTGATGGCCGACCGCCTTGAGGCACTACGGCCGGCCATCTTCGGAGAGCTGATTCAAGGAACGAGGCACAGGTGAGTCCCCTTACCGTCGCGCAGTTGGAAAGCGCCTTCTTCGGCGCCGCCGACATCCTGCGAGGCAGAATGGATGCTTCGCAGTACCGTGATGTCATCTCCGGAATGCTGGTCCTCAAGCGGGCCTCGGACCAGCCCGGTATTCTCCGAGTGCCCGAGCGGGCGCGCTGGTCGCACATCATCGGCTACGAGGGCAAGGCGCTGGGTCACGTACTCAACGAAGCCCTGTGGGAACTCGAGCGGAGCAACCCTGAGGTATTGAAGGGTGTCTTCGAGGCTCTCGACTTCGACAGATGGCTGGGCCGTGCCGAGTTGAAGGCACTGGTCGATCACTTCGACCACATTCTGCTGAGCGACGACAACTTGGAGTTCGGCGATGAGGTCGGTCGTGCCTATGACTTTGTCCTCAGCGCGTTCGCTGACAGCGCGGGGAAACGGGGTGGGGAGTTCTTCACCCCCCGCTCTGTGGTCCGGCTGATGGTGCGCTTGGTCCGACCGGAGGAGGGGCAGTCGGTCTACGACCCGTTCGCCGGTTCGGGAGGCATGCTCGTCCAGGCCAGGCAGTACGTCGACGAGCACGGCGGGGACGGCGCGAGCCTCGCCCTTTTCGGGCAGGAAGTGAACGGCGCAACGTGGTCCACGGCCCGGCTGAACCTCCTATTGCACAGCATCACGGACAGTTCGGTGCTCTGCGGCGACACACTGACCGATCCACTTCACTCAGGGGAGGACGGGCGCGTCAGACGCTTCGATCGTGTGCTTACCAATCCTCCCTTCTCGATCAAGTACTCCGAGAAGGAGATGAGGCACCCGGAGCGGATGAAGTACGGCGGGGCATCAGGGCAGCTTAAGATCGCCGACCTGATGAACGTCCAGCATGTGCTGGCCACACTCCGCCCGGACGGAATCGGAGCAGTGGTCACCCCGCATGGTGTGCTGTTCCGGGGTGGAGCAGAAGCGGAGATCCGCCGAGGCATCGTCGAGGACGCCCGGCTCGAAGCAGTGATCGGTATTGGCCCGAACGTCTTCCACGGCACGGCCATCCCCGCCTGCATCCTGGTTCTGCGGGGCACGAACGGAACACCAGCGGATCAGCGCGGCCAGGTGCTGTTCATCAACGCCGAGCGCGAATTGGTCACGGGGCGGTCGCAGAACCACCTGGAGCCGCAGAACATTGAGAAGATCGTGAATGCTTTCCGCGAGTGGGCGGACATCCCCGGATTCGCACGGGCGGTCTCGCTCGAGGAGATCGCGGACAACGACTTCAACCTCAACATCCGGCGCTACGTGGACACCACTCCGCCCCCCGAGCCACCGCTGGACGTTCGCGCGGCACTGTTCGGTGGTGTGCCAAGAAGCGAAGTTGATGTGGAAATGGCGAAGTTCCACGCTCACGGCATCGACCTCGCTGACCTGTTCGCGTTGAAAGGTTCCGGCTATCTCGATTTCCTGAGCGACGGCTGTGAGGCGACCGCAGCACGCATCTCGGTCCTCGCTGCTGCCCGAGAGGAAGAGTTCATCGACCGCTGTCGTTCTTGGTGGGAGGAAACGGCATCACGCATTGCCGAGCTAGCGGGCACAGCACGGCTGTTGATGTTGCGTCCCCGGCTTATGGCTTCCTTCTGTGAGGAACTGCTGTCGGCGCGGATTCTGGACCGGTACCAGCTGACCGGAGCCTTCGCGGCATGGTGGTCGGACCGGCACGACGACCTCAGAAGCCTGGACCTCCGGGGCTTTTCTGGGGTGATCGATCGATGGGCCACGGCCGACGGCGGGCGGTCTTCGTATCTCCCCCAGAACCTGGCGCGCGAACGAGTGCTCGACGTTCTTGGTGAGGATCTCCGCTCCCGAGTGGAGAAGCTCGTTGCCGCGGAACGACAGGGACTGGTCGATATCTACCGCTCATGGGGCGACCGATACGAGACCTCCCTCATGGATCTGGAGAAGCAGAACGAGGCCGCTGCGGCAAGGCTCGGAGCCCGATTGGAGAAGCTTGGTTACATGTAGTCCGGCCTCCCTGGCGCCGCAATCTCTCGACCGCGTCGCCAGACTGAGGTGATCGCCGTGACTGGGTCGCTGTAGGCCACCCTGAACCGCCGTGATCCTGGAGTACAGGTACGAGTGACCGAGCAGGGTGACGGACTAGCCATGAGCCCCGCGAGTCCTTCGGCTTGGCCCTGGCGTGGGCCTTGCACTGCACGGTGGAGGGCTCGTTGTACGGGCCGAGCGGCGCTGGTAGCTGTTCGGGCGCTCAAGGACAGCGCATGATGTGGGCCTCGACCGCGCTTCGTTCGAGGCCCATTTCTCACCAGATCCGCCACTCGACTTCTGACTACTGAAGCGCTCGCTGGCGCGCTCGCAGAAGTCCATCGAGGACGCGCACCGGTGACGTAGGACACATCGCCAGCCGGGCATCGAGCGCCGACTCCCACTGCTGGGCCAGTCCGAACATTAGGCGCTTGCGCATGCCTGAGGTGACGTGGGCGTAGCGCGCCGAGACCGAGCCGTCGATGTGGCCCATGCGTTCGTCCATGAGCACCTTCTCGGTTCCCAAGTCCTCCATCATCGTCCGGTGGGTGTGGCGAAGGCCGTGGGGCGTGAGCCCCTTGGCTATCGGGAGCCAGCAGGCGTCAGCCCGATCGCTGGCACCCCGTCCCCGGGCCGGGACGCCGGGCCACGGCTCGCCGAGCAAGGGCACCGGCCGTGGCTCCTGCGGCGCCTTCTTCGGGTACCAGCCGGAGACCGCCGGCGTGAACAGCCAGGTTGCGAAACCGTTCCTGCGCCAGTGGGCGGCATGCTCCGGCACGAATCCGCCCCGCACGAACCCGAGGTCCGCGATGGCCTGCTCGACCTTCGCTCGCGTGGCCTCGGTGACGCGTTCGGGGTGGTTGAGCACGTTGGACACCGTGCCGGTCGAAACGTCGGCACGACGGGCGACGTCGACGAGCTTCGCGCCCTGGTGGCCCCCGGTACGCGCCGCGCCCTGTCCTCGGAAGACGTAGGTCTTGCCGTGACAGGGGCACGGCTTGGGCTTCGTGCGGGCGATGTGGTTCGCGACCAGCGCGGACAGCCAGTCCATCGAGTCGATGGTGCGGTAGCTGTCGTCCTTCGGCGGGCAGCGCACCAACTCCCCCGAGTCGAGCTCGTACAGCTGCCACTCGACACGGACGGCTCCAGGGCGGACGAACGCGGTCTCCAGGCCGACGATCTCGCCCCAGCGCATGCCGGTGTACCCCTTGAGGACCACGGCGACGAACTCGTCGTCACGGCCGGAGAGCAGGGCGGCGCGCTCGGCGGTCAGCAAGATGCCGAGCGCGTCGGTGACCACCTTCTCCGGACCACGGTCTCGGGAGCGGCCGGCGCGCTTACCCCGTCCCCGCCGCCGAGCAGCCGGGTTGGACGTGATCAGGCCCTCGTCGATCGCGTCCTCGAAGATCAGGTGGAGCGTCGAGCGCCAGGTCTTGACGCTGGAGGCCGCGTAGAGGGCCTTCTCCTTCTTCTCCCACAGGTCGACGTCCGTGCGCAGGATGCCGGCGAGCGCCTTGTCCTCGAACTCGGGGAGCAGGTGCTCTTCGATGTGGCGCTTGTAGTTCTGCATGGTCGAGGCGGCCAGGTCCTGGGCCTCGTACCAGCGGTTCGCGTACTCGCCGAAGGTCTCCTGGCCGAGGGCCGGGTCGCGCCAGTCGCCGCGACGGTACTTGTTCTCGGCCTCGGCCGCTGCCCGTTGGGCCTCGCCCTTGGTGGCGAACCTGATCGCCTTGCCGTTCTCGTCGACGACCGTGTTGTGCTTGCCGGGCGCGACCTTGTACCGGCCGCGCCAGTAGTTTCCGCGCTTCTCCGCGAAACCCAAGTCCCGCTGTCCCCTCTTGGTTGTCCTCGGCTACGGCAGATGCGATCGGGTCACGCGACAGTGCTGTACTGCTGCTGTCGACGCGGCGGGCGGGCCCGCAGGCGAGTCGCCGGCGCCACGGCGGGGCGGCGACGTTGCGCGGAGTCGGTCTGCGTACCGGGCTCGGAGAGCGGCTCGGTCGCCCGGGCGGCTGTCTGCGCGGGCTGCGCCGGCCGCTCCTCGTAGAGGCGGATGATCTCGGCGAGGTGCTCGGCGGTGAAGCGGTAGGCGCGGCCGACCCGGGTGTGCGGTATCAGGCGCCGTCGCGCGCGGTCCTTGACCCACCAGGCCGAGCAGCCGAGGGTGTCGGCGATCTCCTCGGGGCGGTAGAGGCGGGGTGGAGGGGCGTCGGACGGCCTGTGGGGGACGGGCGCGGGCGTGGGTCGGTGCAAGGGGGCGGCTCCTGGTCGCGAGGGCGGCGGGGATGCGTGGGCGACTCAGGTGGCGCCCGGGCCCTGGAGGAGGGCGAGGGGCGATACCTGCAGGGCTTCGGCGATGGCGACGAGGTCGTCGATATCGCATCGCCGCTTGGCGAGTTCGATGCGGGACAGCATCGTGTTGGACATAGGACGGCCCAAAGCGGTACATCGTGCGGCGAGTTGGCGCTGCCCAAGGCCGCGTTCCGTACGGAGGATTTCGATGGTGCGAGCCGCCAGCATTCCTGCGGGCCCTATTTCCAGAGATCGTGCTGCCATGGCTCCAGTTGTAGCGTGCATTCGCCGGTTTGGTTAACCGGCGATCGTCGGCTATGTTGCGCCGCGCTCAATCGGTGAGCGAGGCGGTCGGGGTGCTGCGCAAGGCCGGATCCCCGAACGGGTCCCAACACCAGAGACCCTCTCTGACGTGGGGTGTTGTGTTGTAGCTTCGTCGCTCGCAGGACGTCAACGGCTTCCCGATGTGATCCTTCTGGCTCGGGGTGCGGGGCAACTATTTGGTCAACCGCCGATCGTGCCCTACCGTTTTCGCACCGCCCTCGCCGATTCGATTTCCAGCGGCATTTCTGCCGTGAGAGATTGCGCCGGATAGGGCTGGACTTGCGCGCCGTGGGTGTGGCTATGTTGACGACACCCCGGAAAGCGCGAGCGGCCATCAACGCTCCCGCGTCAACGGCCGTACATTCCCGCCCTTCACACCCGTCTCCGCCCCCGACCGACGGTGAACCGTGGGCACCCATCCCACCGGCCACCGAGTGAGGACCGCCCCTCTTGGCACGAATCCGCACCATCAAGCCCGAAGCCTTCGTCTCCGAGTCCCTGGCCGCCGTCTCCCTGACCGCCGAGCGCACCTTCTTCGGCCTGCTCACCCAGGCTGACGACCAGGGCCGCCACCGCGACCACGCCGCGATCATCGCCGGGCAACTGTGGGTCCTGCGCCCGGAACACACGCCCTCCGCCGTCGAGCAGGACCTCGCCCAGCTCGACGACGCCGGGCTGATATGCCGCTACAAGGGCACGGATGACAAGCGCTACCTGCACATCGTCACCTGGCGGCAGCATCAGAAGATCAACCGCCCCAGCGCGAGCCGCCTTCCAGCCTGCCCGCACCACGACACGCCGGCTCACACCGCGCCCGGCGTTGATGCGCCGACTGCGGAGGCTGGCGTCACGGAGCCCGCACCGCTGTCTCCCGGAGCCCTCCGTGAGGGCTCCGGGCAAGTACGCAACCCTGCGGTGAATCCCGCTCCGAATGGCGAACCTGCAGGCCAGGACGATTTCACGGAGTCCTCCGTGAGGAAGCAGGGAGGGCTCGGTGCGGGAGCGGTGACGCCTCACGGTCCGGATCTAGGACCTAGGATCATGGATCTAGGAGATACCCCTTCGGGGGGCGCGAGCGCCCCCGCACCTCGCACCGTCTCGGCCAACCAGCTCATCGCCGAGTACGCCGCCGCTTGCACACACCGGCCACCCAAGGACGTCCTGGGCCATCTCGGCCAGCAGGCGCGCAAGCTGCTCGACGAGGGCATAGCCCCCGATCACATCCGGGCCGGACTCGGACTGCACGGCGCCAAGGGCCTACACCCCAGCACGTTGCCGAGCCTCGTGCACGAAGCCATGAACGCGGCCCCCGCCGCGCCGGTTGTCCACAGGGCGTGGACAAACCCCGTCGATGTCGAAGCCGCCTACGGAGGTGACCTCTGACCGCCACCCTCACCCGCGAGCCCCACCGGGTCGGCCCGCTCGCCGACCGGCTCAACGGCATCCTTGCCAGTCGCGGCATCGACCTCGCCACCGCCGCCGTCGAGGAAGGGCACGCCGAGCCCGTCACCGCGCTGGAACTCGCCGACGCCAGGATCCCCGCCCGATACCGCCGAGCCCTGGCCGACCACCCGAAGGTCACCGCCTGGGCCGACGAGATCGCCCGCGCCGGACGCCCCGGCCCCGGGGGGCCGGGCATCGCCGAAGGCCCGTCGCTGCTGATCGCCGGCCCCACGGGCACGGGCAAGACGTACCAGGCGTACGGCGCCATCCGCACCCTGCTCGCCCGTGGCGTCCGCCTGCGCTGGGAGGCGACCACCACCGCCGACTTCCACGCTCGCCTGCGTCCACGCGCCGGCCATGACGCCGAACGTGAACTGCAGACCCTGGCACGCTGCCCGCTGCTGTGCCTGGACGACCTCGGTGCGGCCAAGACCAGCGAGTGGACCGAGGAGCTCACCTACCGGCTCATCAATCTCCGGTACGAGCACATGCTCCCCACCCTCATCACCACCAACCTCCCGACGGAGCAGCTACGCGTCGCCCTCGGTGACCGTGTCGCCTCCCGCCTCGCCGAGATGACCGAGCGCGTCATCCTCAAAGGCCCCGACCGACGACGCCGCACCGCGCCCTCCGCCTGACCGGCCTCCCCACCTGCCTCGCCGCGCCGCGCGCGCTCACGCCTGGCCTGCGCCGGCCCGCGCGGCAGGACCGCTCAACGCTCCGCCGTGATCGTCCGGCCCTCCCCGGTTCCTCTACACCTTGGAGACCCTCCTGCCTTCTCTGACCCTCGTTTCCCTGGCCACCCGGAACAGCGGCACGCCGCTCCGCCCGGACTGGGTCACCTCCCCGGTGACAACCCTGGCGCTCCTCATCTCTCTCGTGCTGCTGGGCCTGCTCGCCGGATGGCTGATTCGCCAGCAGCGCCGCCGGCCGCCCGGCAGCAAACGCTGGCGCGGGACCGTCGCGGTGCCCATCGCGGCCATGGCCGCGCTCGGCTGCACCGCCTACAGCGCGGACACCAGCTGGCGGTTCGCCGCCGACTACCTCGACATGGACGGCACCGCCGAGCGCGTCGCGATGTTCGCCGCCGCCGAGCTGGCCCTGTTCGCCACCGCCCTGATGGCGCGGCAGAACCTGAACGGCCCGAAGCGGGCTCCCGGCCTGCCCGGCACACTCACCTGGGTCATCACCGCCGTCCAGGTTCTGCCCGCCTACGCCGAGTCCGGGCTCGTCGGCGGCACCGTGCGAGCCTTCGTCGGCCCCGTCATGGCCGCGATGCTGTGGCACCTGGCCATGGGCATCGAGCTGCGCCACCGCGCCCCTGACGCCGCCTCGCGCGGCCTGGCCGCCGTCCTCGTCCGCCAGGCCCGCGAGCGCCTGCTCGCCCGCCTCGGCATCGCCGACCAGGACGCCGATGCCGCCCGCCTCATCCGCGAGCGCGCGCTGAGCGAAGCCGTCGCCCTGATCCTGCGCGCCGAGTCGATGACCGACCGACAGCGCGGCAAGCGACGGCAACGACGCCTGACAGAGCGACTGCACCAGGCGCTGGAGCGGGCCGGCGTCGACGGAGATCCGCTCCAGGACGAGCTGCTGCTGCGCAAGCTCGCCACCCGCAAGCAGGCCCTCGGCCTCGCCTTCATCACACTGCCGCCGCGCTGGCACATCCCGGCCTCGTCCCCTGCCCCTGAATCCGGGCACAACCGCCCGCGCGCCGCCCGCCCGGAAGCACTGCCGCGGGCAGAGGACGCTGCCCGACCGCACCCATCAGACCCGGGGGACGACGAGGTGCCTCCGGCTGCCCGCTCGCAGCCTGCCCGCCCGGTGCCCGGGCTGCCCGCACGGGCAGAGACGCAGGACAGCCGACCGCGCACGGGCAACAGCTCGGGCAGCGTGTCGGGCAAGCGCGAACGGAAGGGGGCTGCCCGGAAGAAGCGCGACGCCGGCAAAGCCCGTGCCTCCGACGAGGTCATCCTCAAGCACGCTCGCCGCATGCACGAGGAGACCGGCAGCGTCGGCCGCGACCGGGTCGAGGACGCCCTGCGCGCCGCCGGCTACACCGTCTCCAGCGACGGCGTCGGACGAGTCGTCCGCGAGTTCAAGGCCCAGCTCAAGGCCGCAGCCGGCGATCCACTCCGCTGATCCCCGCAGCACCAGCACTTCCGACCAGACCCCGACCCGAAGGGCCCCATGCACGCCCCGCACCACGAAGAGCCCATGCCCCACGGGGAATCCCTGCTGATCACCCCTGCCCCATCGGGAGCAAGTTGGTGCAGGAGCATTGCTCCCGTCGGGAGCAATGCTCCTGCCTCTCCCGCCCCGGGAGTGGCAGGAGCGGATCGGCACCGGGGGACGCCGATCGTTGAGGATGCGACCGAGGGCGGATCGCATCCTGAGAGGGAGGAACCGCGCACGTGCCACAGCACCGACTGCGCTCACGCCTCTTCGTCGAAGCCCCGTGTGCAGCAGCGTGAGCGTCTGCGCGACAAGAAGAAACGCGTGCGCCAGCCCAGCTGCCGCATGAACCACGACGAGTACCAACTCCTCGTCCGAGCAGCCGCCGAGTGCCATATGAGCGTCGCCGGGTTCCTTGCCCGCGCGGCTCTCAACGCTGCCCGCGACCTCAACCGCACCGCCGCGAACATCGCGGGTGAGAAAGAGATGCTGCAGGAGCTGTTCGCGCTGCGGCGGCACCTCGGGCAGATCGGCAACAACCTCAACCAGGTGGCCAAAGCGCTGAACTCCGGAGCCGACGCCCCGCAGGCCGCAGCCGTCCTCGCCGCCGTCCAGCACGCCGCCAAGCGGGTCGACGCCTTCACCCAGCAGCACCTGGACCACAGGACGGCTGCGTGATCCCGCGCGTCCACACCAGGGGCACGCGCACCATCGGCCTGCTCCACTACCTGTACGGGCCCGGCACGCACGAGGAGCACATCGACCCGCACCTGGTGGCCGCATGGGACGGCCTTGCCCCCGACCCCGGCCGAGACCCCGACGCCACGTACGGCGATCTCCAGCGGCTGCTCGACCAGCCGGTCATGGCCCTGCCCGAGAGCCGGCGGCCCGCCGAGCACGTGTGGCACCTGTCGGTACGCGCCGCCCCCGAGGACCCGATCCTGTCGGACGAGCAGTGGGGCGAGATAGCCCGCAGGATGGTCGCCGCCACCGGTATCGCCCCCGACGGCGACGACGCCGCGTGCCGCTGGGCGGCCGTCCGGCACGCCGACGACCACATCCACATCATCGCCACCATCGTCCGCGAGGACGGCCGCCAGGCCCGCCTGCGCCAGGACGGCAGACGCTCCCAGGCCGAAGCCCGCAAGATCGAGAACGACTACGGGCTGCGCCGCCTCCACGCCGGCGACGGCACCGCCGCCCAGCGGCCCACCAGCGCCGAACGCCACAAAGCCCAACGGGAAGACCGCGAGCGCACCGCGCGTGAGGAACTGCGTGAGACCGTGCGCCGCGCCGTCGCCGGCACCGCCTCCACGGAGGAGTTCTTCGACCGGCTGGCCGCCGCCGGTCTGTTGATCCGTAAGCGCATCGCGCCCTCCGGCGACCTGCTCGGCTACAAGGTCGCCCTGCCCGACGACCGCAACGGTGAGAAGGAGCCGGTGTTCTACGCGGGCTCCACGCTCGCGCCCGATCTGTCCCTGCCCCGCATCCGTGAACGCTGGGCGCTGCCCCCGGAGGCCGCTTCGGCGGACGGCTCAGGGCCGGAGCGGCCTGCCCTGCCGGACGTGACCGGCCCCGCGTTCGCGCGGCGCCGAGCCTCCGCCGCCACCTGGCAGGCCCTCATGATCATCGACCACGGCGACGACGGCACGGCAGCTGCCCAGATCGCCGCGGCGGGCGAGATCCTGGACGCGCTCGCCAAGACCTCCGCCGCCCACACCCGCGCTGAACTCCGCGAGGCAGCCTTCGCGTTCGAGCGGGCCAGCCGTTCCCACGTGAGAGCCGCACGTGGGCATGACCGGGCCCTGCGCCAGGCCGCCCGCGATCTCGTCCACAGCGGGCCCGCCCTGGGCCGAGGGGAAGATGGCGCCACCACCGCGATGCTCATCGACATGGCGTTCTTCCTCGCCATGGCCGCGGCGAACTGGCACGCGAAGAAGCACCACGGCCAGCAGGCCGCAGCAGCCCGACGAGCCGCCGAACATCTGCGCGCCGCCTACCAGGCCGCCGCAGGTGAATCCATGGCCGCCCTCGCACAGCGAGGCCGCCGTATGGCCCCGCGTGTTCGGCAACGGCAAGCCGACCTTCTCCACCAGGTGCTGCCGGAGCTGGCCGAACGCATCCGGACAGAGGACGGCTGGCCTGCCCTGGCCGCCACACTCGACGACGCCCGCAGAGCCGGCCACGACCTGGCAGCTCTGCTGGCTGACGCTGCCCGGAGGCGCGAGGTCGACACCGCGACCTCCATCAGCGATGTCCTCGTCTGGCGCCTGCGACGCAGCGCCCACCTGCCCGCCCTGCCCGAAAGTCCCCACGAGACGCCCGCCCGAGGCAGTGGACGCCAGGGGCCCTCGGCGCCCAGCACGCCGCTGACGCAGGGCACTGTGAAGCATTCCAGCCGCCGCTGCTGACCGGAAAGCGGCGCAACATAGCCGACGATCGCCGGTTGGGCAAAACGGCGATCCTCCGGACCATTGATGCCTCCACCCACCCACTCCCATGAGGAGCACCCGTATGCCCAAGACCCAAGCCCGACCGGAGATCGTCGTCCTACTCTGCGACACGGACGTCGAGCGCCAGCGTGAGACCAGCAAGTGGTACCACCTCGACGGACGCCCGTTCAGCAAGGACGAGCTGAGCCTCCTCCGCAGGGCTACTCGCGCCGAATTCGAAGAGATTGAGATACAGCTCAAGCGATACCGGGACTACCTGCGCTCAATGGACGAAGCTCCGGATGCCCTCGACCAGTTTCTGGCCCCGTTCTGGGAGCGGCTCGCCGTGAAGAGGCTCGGCAACGCCGTCGAGCTCATGAATGAGGACGAGCGAGCCGAGCTCGATCACCTCCTCGGGCTCATCGTCGACCCAGTCCGTCCCTTCACCCCCTACGCCTTCTGACCCTGGGCCCCACGCCGGCGCGTGCCCAACGCGCTAGTTACCGGCTCCCGAGACCGAGCCGGCATCTGACACAGAGGCGGGTGCGTGCCAAGCGATAGCCGGTACGACTCGTCACATTGAATGACACACCGGGCGCGGGGACGGACCGCTCCCAGCAACCCCAGGCCGTGACGCCACGAGGACGTCGACCAAGGCATAGCAGCATGAAGCCGGGCCTCCCCGAGGGGAGGCCCGGCTTCGATGCGTTGGATAGCCCTCAGCTGGCTGGAGCGCGCAGGAGCCGGTCGCGCGTGCTCTTCGGCAGGACCCGGCGCAGCACCGGCGCACTGGAACTGAGGGAGCCGACGAACGCGGCGACGAGGTCGTGCGGCACGCTGGGGCCGAAGGACGCCGCCCACAGGTAGCCCGCTCCGAGCACCGGCTCCGCCCACGCCTGCCACCCGGCCAGGGCCGCCTCGTCCGCCTCAGCCACCAGTGCCAGGGGGTCGCCGTCCTGGATGAGGGGCGGCACCTCGCCGAGGCGGACGTGGGAGGCGAACGTCGGGTCCACCGCGCCCGTGCCGGGCTGGTCGACGTCCCGCAGCCACCCGTGCGCCGTAACCGCGTCGAGGACCAGCTCGGGGCCACCGAGCGGCAGGGCAGGCTGATCGCGGGCGTCGAGCGCGGTGAGGAAGGTGCCGAGGACCTCTCCGGGGACCTCGGGGGTGAAGTAGGCCGACCACTGGGCGAGCGGGCTGCGCAGGTCCGAACGAGCGGACACTTGCCAGGCGATCGGCAGGTTCCCCAGGTGGAATGGCTCGTCCGGCAAGACCCACTGCGCCCACCGCAGGGAGTCGGGACTGATGTGCAGGACGGTGCTGCGCAGGACCTGTCGGTCCTCCAGCGCCTCGTCCGGCTGCTGGCGCCCGCGGACGATCGTCAGGCTCGTCCAGCCGAGGCCGGCGAGCGTATCGGCGACGGCGTCGTACAGGCGTCCGTCGTCACCGGCCAGGTGCCGTGGACCGACCCAGTACGCGGACGGGACGTTCGCCGGGCTGGGTGGGCCGATCGGGAAGTCGGGATGCAGGAACGCCTCCAAGAGCTTGGTGATTTTGATGCCGCTAGCGCGGACGTCGAGGGTGCCCGAGGGGCTGGAGCCTCTGGCAGTCACAGCTGCTGGGAGGTCTCCAGCACGCGTGCGACTGCGGCAGCGACGACATCGGCCGGCGTCTCGGTGTCGAAGAAGATCTGGTAGCCGCGCACCTTGGCCGTACCGGTGACGGCGATCTTCCACCCCAACCCGTCGGTCCCAGGACGGCCGGACGGAAACCATCCGAGATAGAAGGATCCATCCTTCGAGTTGACGTGTACGTCCGCGCGGTCGTCGACGACCAGGTGGAAGTCGTCGGCGGAGAACTGATCCATCACGAGCGTGGCCTGGCCTGGTCCGAGCAGCCACTCACGCAGCCGCAGGGCCTCGACGCTGGTGGAGAATCCGGGGCCCTGGGGTGCCGCAGTCACGAGTAATCACCTCTCTGACCTGGTCTTTTTGCCAGAAGGTCGTCCAGGTTCACATGCCCTTGCGGCGCTGACCAGTCATTCGTGGATCTTTGCTGTCTGCCCCCGGCGAACTGAGACGCAGAGCGCGAGACCTCACTGTCCAGCTGCGGAAAACGGCGTGCGCCCGGTGTGGGCAGTGCTGATAGTTGCCCCATGGAGGCGATCGAGGCCGCACGCGCCGTCGTAGATGAACAGCACCCCGAAGCGCGCGCCGCGTTCCTGGGCGGCAGCGTCGTGACGGGCCGCCGAACGGCCACGTCGGACCTCGACGTCGTGGTCCTGCTCCACGGAGCCCCAGCCCCCTACCGGGCGAGCCTCCAGTACGCCGACTGGCCGGTGGAAATGTTCGTTCACACCGAGGCGACGTGGCACGCCTACGTCGAAAGGGAGCTGCGCAAGCGCCGGTCGCCGCTGCTGTGGATGTGTGCCGACGGGCTGCTGCTCTTCGACACCGATGGACTCGGAGCCCGCCTCGCCGCACAGGCCCGGAAGCTGACCGCCGCCGGACCACCCCCGGTGTCGTCGGAAGAGATCGACGACCGCCGCTACGCGATCACCGACCTCCTCGACGACCTCGCGGGAAGCGACGACCAGAGCGAGCGCCTGTTCATCGCGACCGAACTGGTGCGACGCACCGGTGAGCTGGCACTGGCCGTTGGCGGTTCGTGGGGTGGCGGTGGGAAGTGGCTGGCACGCCGCCTTGAGACAACCGCGCCAGGGCTCAGCACACGCCTCCACCACGGCCTACAGGAGGTACTGGACGGGAGAGTCGAGACCCTCGTGGCCGTCGTGGACGAGGTGCTCGGGCAGACCGGTGGCCGGTTGTGGTTCGGCTACAAGCGTGTCGGGGCGCCCTGAGCGATCCCGCGCTGCGGACGTCGCAACGTCTGTTCCTCCACGTGCAGATCACGCGATCGACAGCAGATCCCGAGTCTCCTCAGCGCACCCCCACGACAGAGTGACGCCAGCACCTCCGTGCCCGTAGTTGTGCACGACCACGGTGCCGTCCTCCCCCACCTCTTCCTCCACACGGACCGTGGCGCGGGTCGGTCGAGCGCCGACCCGGTGCTCCAGGACACGGGCCTGGGCGAGTCGGGGCTCGACCTCGGCGCAGCGGGCGAGGATACCGGCCGCCGCCTTGTCATCGGGGGCCAGATCGCCCTCGCCGTCGATCGCTGTGCCGCCCAGGACGACGGTGTCGCCGTGAGGATAGAAGCACAGCAGATCGGGCGAGAGGCCGGTGTCCTCGGAGAAGAACTCGGTCAGCCCGGGGTTGGTGACGACGACGTGCTGGCCGCGGATGGGCCGGAGGTCGGGGTCCGGAGCCAGGTCGCGTGCACCAAGGCCCGCGCAGCTGACGATCACCGAAGCCGGACCGGCGTCCGATAGCGAAGTCAGCCGTCGCCGCTCGACCACGCCCCCGGCATCGCGGAGCCGGCGCAGGAGGTAGTCGAGGTAGGTGGGCATGTCGATCAGTGGCACGGTGAACCGGTAACCCGCCGTGAACCCGGCCGGAAGTTCGGCCCGCTCACACGGTCGGAAACCCGGCAAAGTGGTGGCCCAGTCCGGCGCGGCCTCGGCCGTGCGGGACGCCTCGATGCCACTGGTGAGCCGGACGCCCGTCGCCGGGTCCTGGGCCAGCTCGCGGAAGATCTCCAGGGACCGTTGTCCCCACTGGTCGACCTTGTCCTTCGGCTCGACCAGGTAAGGCCCCCACATCGCCCCGGCCGCCAGCGACGTGACCCCCGGCACCTGCTCGGCGATCACGTGCACCGAAGCCCCGGCCTCGGCGAGAACAACGGCCGTGGTGAGCCCAGCCACCCCAGCCCCGACAACGACAACGCGCTCCCCTGCGGTCATGACCCTGACCCTAACGGCCGGGTTGCGTCGATGGGGCGTGTTGGGCGAGGGCGTCCTCCAGGGCTGGCAGGAAGCCGCGCACGTGAGGGTTGCGCTGTCGGCGGCGGAGGTCGGCGGCAAGCTGGCGGAGCAGCGCCGCGCTGCGAGGCGAGCGGACGACATCGAGGCGGTCGGCGGCGATCTGGCCGATCTCGCAGGCTGCCTCCAGGTCTCCGTGGGCGCTGTGGCCCAGGGCCAGCCAGGCTCCCTCGAACATGGCTCGGCGCTGGCTGGGGTCGCCGCGCGGGACGTCGTACGCCCCGGATCTGAGCATCTCGGTCCCTTGGGCGAGGAAGCGGCGGCTCTTCTTTCCGCTCTCCGCCTTCTGCTGTGCACGACCCATCTGGATGAGGCCGTAACCGGCCTGACAGTCCAGGTGGTTGTCGGTGAGGAAGTACATCCAGCGGGGCTCTTCTTGGCCGCCGTCCCGGCTTGCGATCAGTTCGCGGGCAGCGCCACGAGTGTGGGCGAAGTCGTTGTCACGGCCGGCGGCGGCGTACGCGTAGGCGAGCCGGGACAGGACTGACGCCCGGACGGCCAGCGGGGCGGCGTCACTCGCACGGCGGGCGGCCTCTCCGAGGGCGATGGCGTCCGCGGGGTGTCCTCGACTCGCCGCCTGGAAGGAGAGGTCGCCCAGGATGTGGGCGCACAGGGGAAGATCGTTTACCTGATGCGCGGCCCGGAGCGCCGTGACGAAGTAGCGCTGCGCCAGTCCGTGATCGGCCGCGTCGAAGGCCATCCAGCCGGCCAGCTGGCCGATCTCCGCGAGCGCGCGGATCAGACGGCTCGCGACAGCCGGAGAGTGGCCGCCTTCGCGAATCAGCAGCCCGACAGCCCGGAACTGTGCTCCGACGTAGGGCAGATGACGTGCCCCTCCGTGCTCGTCATCGAGCAACTGGAGCATGGGAAGGTGCTGCTCGACCTGGTCCACGAGCGGATCGGTGCCGAGCGACGACGTCATTCGGGGCGTGTACTGACCGCGTCCCGCGGTGCCGTCGAGGTACTGGGCGACGATCGCGAGGAGTCCCGCGCCCGAGATCGCGAGGAACCGGCGCCGGTCGACGAGCCCTCCCATCACCCAGTCCTCCACGATCGCCTCCATGCCCTGCACGGTCCAGGGTCGCGCGAGATCCGTGTCCGCGGCGACGAGCGCTGACGAGTCGCCCACACGGCCCTGCCAGAGTTCGGCCACCGAGACATTTCTACCCAGCTCCTGGGAGAGCACGTAGGCGGCCATCATCGGCAATGGCGAGCGCGGCAGGGAGCCGGCGTCCCGCCAGTGGTACGGCGCCGACTCGGCCACCGTCCCCGCGCCGAACACTCGGTTGAGCTTGCGAGCGAGCGCCTTCGGGCTCCACCCGAGTTCGTCGAGGCACCCCGCCAGTACGACATTGGGCTCGCCTGTCTGCGGTGCCACGTGCGACCACCCTTCGCTCCAGTGGTTCGTCCATCACTTCGCGGGCCCCATGGTGATGCCCCTGGACGGACGATTCACCACCGTCGCATGGAAGTTGACCGAGTTGACCCACTGATCGGGTCCTGTCTGACCGTCCCTCTCCTGTGTTCTTGGATCCCGGCGGAGGCGCCCGTCTTCCGAGCCGACGGAGAAAGAGGTGGGCCTTGAGACAGCACACGAGCACCTCCCCAGGTCGACCGGGCGGTGTGCTGGACCGTGACGCCGGACGACCAACCTCCGCCCCCGGACGCGGGCTTGTCGCTGGAGACGGCACGACCACCCTGATCACGGATCTGCCGTACGGACCGGAAGCGGCCGAGGTCGCCCGGTGCGCCGTGACGCTGGCGCTGCGCGGCACGGAGACGGACGTACTTGCCGATGCCCGCCTGATCGGATCGGAGCTCGCGACGAACGCCTTCGTCTCGGGCAGTCCTCCGTTGGTTCTGTGCGTCGACCGCAGGAGTCTGGCCAGCGGCGGCCTGGAGGTCGAGATCACCGTCACCGACGGCGGCTGTTCCCGACCCGCACCCGCTTCTCCTGCCGCTCCCGACGAGCAGGCCGAATCAGGACGGGGACTGGTCATCGTCGATGCCTTGGCCGACGCCTGGTCGCTGACCACTGGCACCCACGGCTCTCGTGCCTGGTGCCGACTCACCCACAGGCCGTGCTCTTCGTCCGCCGGCGCCTGATGTCCACGCCTGCCCAAACCCGTCCTCCAAGGAGGCACCACACAGTGCGCATCGACCATGCGACTCCACCACCCCCGCCGACGGCTGGGCCGGACGCCGCTCGCCAGCCCAGGGTCGTCGTCGCTCTCCACGAGGGCTTCTACGGCGCGGAGTCAGGCACCGGCTTCAGCAACCGCGCCTTCCTCACGGCACTGGTCCGGCTCCTGCCGACAGGCCGCCTCTCAGTGATCACCCCACACGTGCCGGAGACCGCGGGAGCGCACAATCAGCGGTGGGCCGGCGAGGTGCGGCAGATGCTGCGACAGGCCGAGGCCGAGGTCATCACGATCCCGAAGGTCCAAGCGCCACCGGACTCGGTCCGCGGTTCGATCCAGCTGTGCGACCTGGCGGGCGAGGCGGCCATGCGCATCGCCGCCCGCGCGAGCCGGTGCCTCCTCGTCGGCCTCGACATCCCGTTCCTCGGGCTCGCCCCCTACACGTCGCCGACCACGGACCTGCTGCTCGTACCCCGCTCCGCGACCGCGCTGACGCGGCCCAAGGATGTCTCCCGCGTCCGCTGGGAGCGCGACGCCCTGCGAGCGGCGACCCGCCGAGGCGGACGCGTCGGGGCCATCTCCTCCCACATGCGAGGCCACCTCGTCGTCAACTACGCCGTCCCTCGGGCGAGCATCGTGAACCTCCCGAACGGGCTGATCCGGGAAGAGATGGGCAGGCCGGCCATGGCCCTGCCTCTGCCTTTCAAGGCCCGCGCCGGATTCCTTCTCGCCATGGGCCGCGCGGTTCCGACGAAAGGCTTCGAAGACCTCCTGGAGACGTTGCGCCTGCTGAAGGAACGCGGTGTCCCCGTTCCTCACCTGCTGTTGGCTGCCGTGACCTCGGAGGAACACCAGCGCCCCTCCTCGTACCAGCAGGACCTGGCGGCGCACATCCGCGCGCACGACCTGGACGCGACTCTGATCACTCGCTTCACCCCCGCGATCCGTGCCTGGCTGCACAGCCCGGCCCTGCGCGCGGTCATCGTTCCCTCTCGCGAGGAGCCCTTTGGCCGGATACCCCTGGAGGCGTTCGCAGCCGGTGCCAGCCCGGTGGTCGCGACCACTGCCGGCGGCCTGGCACAGACCGTCATCGACGGGGAGACCGGCTTCACTGCCGCACCGCAAGACCCCAGGTCCCTCGCCTCCGCCCTGCAGCGGGCCCTGACCGTCCTGCCGCGGGAACGCGATCGGCTCCGGAGCGCCGGGGCGGCCCTGGTGCGCACCCGCCATGACTACGACGCCAGCATCGGTTCCGTCATGGACCGCATCGCCCCTTGGGCGCTGGCGCAGCCAGCCACCGCGGAGGGCCGCACGCGATGAACCAGCCGGTGGTGCTCATCAGCCTGGAGTCCCCGCACTCCTTCTGGCGGCTGTCCTCCGAGCACGAGCGTGCACTATCCGCCGCCTTCCCCGGCATCGAGTTCCGCAGGGCGACCGAGGAGGCCGTGCCGCACCAGCTGGCCGACGCACACGTCTACTTCGGGTGGCGATTCGCGCCCTCATGGCTGTTCGGCGCCCCACATCTGAAGTGGATCGCTTCCCCGGCCGCCGGCACTAACCATCTGCCCGTCGCCGAGGCGCACTCCGTCGGGGTAGCCCTGACCCGCTCCTACGGCTTCCACGGCAAGCCCATGGCCGAGCACGCCATGGGCCTGGTCCTGGGCTTCTCCCGCGGGCTGTTCATCAGCCAGCGCGTCCAGCGGAACCGTGCCTGGTGGAAGGACGACCTGGCCGAGGAGTTCTTCGACCTGGCCGGGGCGACGATGACCATCGTCGGCTGCGGCAGCGTCGGACGCCACCTCGCCCAGGCCGCTCGGGCCTTCGGCATGAACGTCATCGGCGTACGCCGGACACCACCTGCGGCTTCCGAGGGCGGGATCACGTGGGTACACACCACGGCGGTGCACCAGGCGGTGTCCATCGCCGACGTAGTGGTCAATCTGCTGCCCGCGACCCCGGCGAAGGACCACTACTTCGGCCACGACCTCTTCTCGGCGTGCAAGCCCCGCTCTCTCTTCCTCAACCTCGGCCGCGCGGCAACCGTCGACCAGTCAGCCCTCCTGGCCTCCCTCGACACCGGCCACCTGCGCGGCGCGGCCCTGGACGTGTTCGATCCGAAACCGCTGCCCGCCCGCCATCCGCTGCGGCTCCACCCCCGGGTCGTACTCACCCCGAAAAGCTCGGTGTTCTGCCGCGCGTACATGGACGAGGCGGTCGCGTTCTTCGCCGACAACCTGCACCGCTACCTCTCGGGCCAGCCCCTCAACGGCCTGGCCGAGGCGCCCGCCACCCGCTCTCCGCTCGTAGGAGGCTGACCAATGCCCACCGCAGACCACGACGACCTGGCCGCCGCCTTCGCCGCCGCAGGCCGCAACCACCCCTACCTGGCCTTCACCCTGAACTCGCTGTGCAACCTGGACTGCGTCTTCTGCAAGCCCCGGTGCATGCCGGACTACGGGCACAAGGACCGGCCCCTGACCGCCTCCGACTACGCGGCCATCGCCACCGAGGCCGGGTCCTGGAAGATCAGGAAGGCACACTGCTCCGGCGGTGAACCGACCCTCCGCGCCGACATCCTCGACGTCATCGCGGGCCTCGCCGACGGCCTCGGGCCCGACACCGCGATCGGCATGACCAGCCACGGCAACCTGCGCCGGGGGCTGAGCGTCGAACAGCTTCACCGCGCCGGCCTGACCTACCTCAACCTCAGCCTCCACAGCCTCGACCCGGCGCGCTCCGCCGCGATCATGGGCGGCGGCGACCCGCGCACCACCCGGAGCACCCTCGACACCGCCCTCGCCCTCGGCCTGCGCGTGAAGATCAACTGCGTGCTTCAGCGCACCTACCTGGACGACGCCTTCACCGTGGCCCAACTCGCCCGCGACCTGCCCGTCGCCGTCCGCCTGATCGAACTCCAGAACATCGGCCCCGCCCAGGCACTGTTCGACACCGAGTTCATCACCGAGGCAGAGGTCCGCGACCGCCTCCAGGAGTGGTTCGCGAACGCCGGCGAAGTCTCCCGGGACCAGCTGGGCGTCCGCAGCCCCGGGCAGTACCTCCGTCCCGACGGCTGGGCAGGGTCGATCGGCTTCATCTCCAACTCCAGCTGCGCCACCTGCTCCGACGCCAACCGAATCAAGATCACGCCCACCGGAGTGGCACGACCCTGCATCCTGCACAACCGCGACATCCCCCTGAAGCCCCACCTCGCCGACGGCACCCTCGGCGACGCCTTCGCCCACCTCTTCCAGGCCATGCTCGACCGCAACACCAACGACGCCTGGCAGGGCTTCCACTACGTCGACTACGACCTGCGCTGGGACCGGATGGAGCGTCCCGAAGGCACTCCGATCATGCCCCTGCTCCCCGTCATCCCCACTGAAGCGGCCGGCCCCTCCTGCGCCCGCGCCTCCACCGGGGAACGGTGATGGTCGTGGTCGACGCGCCGCCTCTCTACCAGGGACTCGGCGCTCTGTACGAACGGGAGCTGGACGCTCACGGGGTCAGGGCCGTGATGCTCACCCACAAGTGGCAGCCGGCCGACCTGCTGGCTCCGCACTCCGACATCGACGTACGCGTCCTCCTGCCCCAGGCACCTGCCGACTGGGAAGAGTGGAACCACCGCCTGGCCGCCGCACACGCCGCCGCGGTCGGCCGGGAGGTCTCCCATCGACGTCTCCTGGAGCACCCGCCCGGCTTCGCGTTCACCGTGACCGAGGCGGACCGGCGACTCGTCTCCGCGCCCGAACTCGCGACCTGGTCGCTGATCAGCGGGAGCGCCCGGGACTTCCAGCGCTGGAAGTCCCAGGCCCAGATGGCGCCCTGGTGCGCGGTCGACGAGCGGTTCTACCGGGGAATCCTCCAGGCCCGGATGGGCGGCCGGTACCAGCTGGCCGCGGACAGCACGGACAACGTGGTCGAGGACATAGCCGCGTACCGGCGCCACTGCGTGGCCTGGCACTACCTCGCTCCCTGCTGGTTCGCCGCCGCCGCGCTCGCGACACGGACGCGCTGCCCCGGAAAGACGGCGGCTCTCACCCAGTGGCGGCCGGAGGGATTGGATGGATACGCCGAGCTGTTCCTCCGGCGCCCGGAGCATCTCTCCGGTACCCGCCCACGGAGTCCGCGCCACCTGCTCCGCGCGGCCCATGTCGCCCTGGAAGCGGCCATGCGCCGCGTTCCCGATGGCGACCGCGCCGACGGCCAGGGCCAGGAACACGCCCGTACCGACTGGGTGATGACCGCCGGAATGCTCCGTGTACGCGTCGCCCGCTGGCTCTACTACCTCGACCCGCCGCCCGGCGTGGCGACCGAGTATCTGATCCGGCGGGAGGCGAAGGAACTTCGCTCCGCCGCGCACACCCTGACCGTGCTCGCGGCAGACGAGGCGACTGCCGCCCAGCGGCTGGCCGCCCGGATGGCGGCGTTGATCCCCACCGGACCGACCACCGTCGACACCCTGCGCGCAACCCTCACGCGCTGGCACCAGCAGAAAACCACCGTCCAGGACTTCCTCAGCCTCACGCCCGACGACGTCCACCTCTGACCCAAGGAGATTCGCCATGCCCGCGCGTGCGCCGGATCCTCGCACTCTCAAAACGGCGAAGGTCAAGATCACCACGAAGTGCAACCGGCACTGCGACTTCTGCATCTTCGCCGACGGCGCCCAGGGCGAGAACATGTCCCTGGATCTGTTCTGCACCATCCTGACCCGGCTGGAGACCATCCCCTTCCAGCAGCTGCACATCAACGGCGGCGAACCCACCGTGCACCGGGACTTCCCGGCGCTCAGCGACGCCGCCCGCTCGCGGCTGCCGGACAAGGTCATGGTCCTGGGCACGAACGCCATCACGCTGGCCCGCAACCAGCCGATCATGGACGCGACGCTCCGCTCCTACGACCAGATCCTCATCGGCTGCGACGACGAACACGGCAACTACGACGAGGTGCACGCCGTCGTGCCCCGCCTCCGCGAAGCCGGCAAGACCGTGGTCGTCAACAGCGTCCTGGAAGGCATCAGTTCCACCCGGCTCACGCAGCTCGGGACGCTGTGCGAGAAGTACGGCGCCGTCCACGTCACCAACCACGTGCACCACGTCGACGTCGGCCAGCCCGCGAACGAGCTGCGTGGCCTCTGCGACCGTTACCTCGACCAGCACCTGATGATCGAGATGGACGGGTCCTGCTACCGCTGCTTCAACGCCATGGCGAAGGACGACAGCGAGTTCAGCATCTGGGACGAGGACTTCGCGGCCAAGGTGTTCGCGCCCCGCGGGCACCACTTCCGGTTCTGCCTGCGCTGCCACGAGTACACCGACTCCGGCGCCGCACTCGTCCCCGCCCTCACCGTCTGATCGGGAGGTACACCACCATGCCCGCAGTCCTCGGACTGAACTTCCACCACGACACGGCCGCCGCGTTAGTCGTCGACGGCCGCATCTACGCGGCCGAAGAGGAGCGCTGGAGCGGCGTCAAGCACAACCACCCCACCCGCAAGGGCACACTCACGGCCCCGAACCGCGCGCTCCAGTGGTGCCTGGAGGCCGCCGGCATCGAACCGGAGGACGTGGACGCCGTCTGGGCCGCCTCCATGCGTCCCAACCCTGCGGCCGGCTGGTGGTTGGCCGAGGAGCAGGAGGAACTCGCCGCCCTCCTGCCCGCCCCGCTCGGTGAACACCTCCGCCTCCTCTCCCACCACACGTCCCACGTGCTCTCCGGCTACCTGCTCTCCGGGCACGAGCACGCCGCGGGCCTCGTCATCGACGCCGGCGGCTCCTCCCTGGGCTCCGACTTCGGCCCCGGCCGGGAGCGCATCACGGGATACGACCTGTGGCCCGATCGCATCGACCGCCTCCACCAGGGCATGCCCGCCATCGTGCCGGGCCCGGTCGGCCCCAGGCGCGTCCACTCATCCCTCGGGCACTTCTATCGGAACCTCGCCCGGCGGGTGATCCCACCCGGCGACGAGCCCGAAGGCAGCATGATGGCGCTCGCGGCCTTCGGCGATCCCCAGCGCTTCGGAACACACATCCGCCAACTGATCCGGCTCGGCGACGACGGCGAGGTCCGCATCGACCACCCGTGGGGTTCCGCGGACAGCAGCACACCGCTGCTCCTGGATGGACGGGCCTGGATCACCGACAACGTCGCGGAACAGCCGGAACACAAGCGTGCCGACCTGGCCGCCGCCGTCCAGGAGGTCTTCGCCGAATCGGTCGTCCACATCGCCCGCCACCTGCAACGACTCACTCGGGCCTCAACGTTGGTGTTCTCCGGCGGATGCGCCCTGAACTCCCACCTCAACGGCCAGCTGGCCGCCGACAGCGGCTTCGACACCCTCTTCGTCGCACCAGCCCCGCACGACGCCGGCACAGCCGTGGGCGCCGCGCTCTACGGCTGGCACTACCAGCTCGGGCAGAAACGCCTGCCGGTTCCCACCGACGCTGCCTGGGGCCCCGACCCGGGCGCGCTGCCGACGACAACGGTGCCGACCGGCTACCACGCCTTGCCCCACCTCGGGCCCGAACTGGCACCCACAGTGGCGGCACTGCTCGCCGAGCACCGCATCGTCGGCTGGGTGCAGGGACAGCTCGAATTCGGCCCGCGTGCCCTCGGCCATCGCTCGATCCTCGCCCACCCCGGTCACGCCGCCACGAGGGACCGACTCAACGCGATCAAGAAGCGAGCCGCGTACCGCCCGTTCGCGCCGGCCGTCCTCGCCGAGCACGCCACGGAATGGTTCATGTCAGCTGGCGACCCCTTCATGAACCGCGTCGCCACAGTCCGACGGTGCCGAGCCGACCACATCGCCGCAGTCACCCACCACGACGGCACCGCCCGCGTCCAGTCCGTCGCCGCCGACCACCAGGGCCTACGCGATCTCCTTGAGCAGTTCCGCGACCTCACCGGACTGCCACTGCTGCTGAACACATCCTTCAACCGCAAAGGCACCCCGATCCTGCGGACCGCTGAGCAAGCCGTGGCAGCAACGGTGGACCTACGCCTCGACGCCCTCGCCGTCGGGGACACCCTGCTGCTCGCCGGCCACGTCCCCGACCCTCGTGCCGCGTCCCTTCGTACGAGGTGAGGCAGACGAACCCCATCGATCTCGACCACGTCCTGACCGAGCTCGGTGCCGCCGCGTGGAGCCCGGACGAGCAGCCCCGCGCCCGCGTGGCCGCCGGCCTCGCGCTCACGGTGTACGACGGCCACACCCGCGACCAGGGCACGCCATACCTGGAGCACCCGCTGGCCGTCGTCAGGCTCCTGCGAACGGAGATCGGCGTCCGCCGCCCGGTGACCCTCCTCCTCGCCCTCCTTCATGACGCCTTGGAGGTGGCCCCTGAGTCGGAGGCACTGCTCGTCCATCACCTCGGCGGCCCGTTCACCGCCCGCCTGCGTGCCATGACGGCCGACCACCGCCTCGAACAGCGCCCCAAGTCCGTCGGCGACGAAACCCGCTGGCGCGCCAAGCAGGCCGCCCTCCCGCCCGAGGACCTCCTCGTCCGGCTCGCCGACCGCCTGCACAACCTGCGCGACCTCGCCGCGTCCCCGAACCTCGACCGGCGCCGACGGTTCCTCCAGACCCTGGGCGATTTCCACCTCCCCCTCGCCGACGCCGCCCGCGACCTCGGCCCCCATCTGGAGACCATGCACGCGCGACTGCACGCCGAGTACGTCCACCACATACAGGAGGTACGTCCGTGAAACGGGTCGTCTACTCGATGGAGCCGGTCGGCCGGACCGGCGGCCGGGTCTACCTACGAATGCTCCACGAGGTGACGGCCGACGACGTGGAATGGCGCACCGTCCCGGACCACAAGCGGACCTACCGGGTCCGCCGCTGGCGCAAGCTCCGCCACCTCGCCCGCCTGGCCCCTTCCATACGGGCGCTGCACGGAACCACCGGCACCTTCGTGTGGGACGACCTCAGCCTGCTGCTGTTCACACCCGAGATGCGCGCCCGCACGGTGTTCCTCCTGCACCACTACGAACCGCTCCAACATGACTCCGCCCCCATCGAGGCCATGCTCTGGGAGCGGCTGTTCCACGTTCTGCCGCAGTGCGCCGCCGTGGTGTGCGTCGCCCCGTACTGGGCCGACCAGCTCCGTGCCCGAGGCGTCCGCAACGTACGGGTGATCTACAACGCCTTCGACATGGCCGAAGTAGAGCAGGTACGCGGTTACGACCGGGCCGAGTGCCGCGCCGAGTTCGGCCTGCCACCTGACGTGATCGGCGTCTACGCGGGCAAGGCCGTGCACTGGAAGGGAACCGAGAAGGTCTCGGCAGCCCTGGCCGGCGTTCCCGGCCTGCGGGTGATCACCAGCGGCAGCAACACCATCGGCCTCGACGGCGCGCACTACGACGTCGAGCGCGAGCGGTACCTGCGTCTGCTGCTCGCTTGTGACGTCGGTGTCTTCCTCCCGCGGATGCGGGAGGGCTGGAGCCGCTGCGCCGCCGAGGCTTTACTCCTCGGCCTGCCCTGCCTCATCCGCCCGGTGGCCGGCCTGGGCGACCTCGCCGCGCTGGCTGGCCAGCCGGCCCCGGACCTCCGCCGCCTCCCTACACAGGTTCGGCAGCGCGCGGCGACACGCCACACCGAGGCCAAGGCGGCGTACGACGCCCTGGCCCGGTTCGACCTGAACTACTTCGGCAACGCCTGGGGCAACCTCCTGGCGCAGGTCGCCTGACCAGCGGCTAAGCCTGCGCGGCCAGCTTCTTGCTGGCGGCGTCCAGACGGGCCAGCACGCGGTCCCGGCCGAGCAACTCCATGGACTCGAACAGCGGGAGTCCGATCGTCCGGCCGGTGGCCGCGACCCGGATGGGCGCCTGGGCCTTGCCCAGCTTCAGCCCGTGCTTCTCGCCTACGGCGAGCAGGACGGCCTTCAGGTCGTCCGCCTTCCAGTCCGCGACGTCAGCCAGCTCGGCGCGGACATCCGACAGGATGTCGCCGGCGCCTGCCTTCATCGCCTTGTTCCACGACGCCTCGTCCTCGACCGGCTCGTCGAGGAACAGGAAGTCCACATAGCTGGTGATCTCGGAAAGCAGCGCCAGCCGGGTCTGGGCCAGGGAAGCCGCAGCCTCGAAGACATCCTTGTCGAACGCCTCCGGCCGCCACCGCGCGTACGGGGCCACGAGCCACGGCGCGCAGGCGGCGGCGAACCGCTCCGGCGACAGAGCGCGGATGTACTCGCCGTTGAACGCCGTCAGCTTCTTCACGTCGAAGAAGGCCGGCGCGGTGTTGACGTCCTCGATCCGGAAGAGCTGCTCCAGCTCCTCGTACGGCCTGATCTCCCGGTCGTCACCCGGGCCCCAGCCGAGCAGCATGAGGTAGTTCACCATCGCCTCGGGCAGGAAGCCCTCGGCGAGGTAGTCCTCCAGCGCCACCTTGTCCCGGCGCTTGGACAGCTTCTGCCGCTTCTCGTTCACGATCACCGGCAGATGCGCCCACACGGGCGGCTTGGCACCGAGCGCCTCCCACAGCAGCTGCTGCTTCGGCGTGTTCGACAGGTGCTCATCGCCTCGGATGACCTGCGTGATTCCCTCATCCAGGTCGTCCACGACGTTGGCGATCAGAAAGACCGGTGACCCGTCGCCACGGGCGATAACGAAGTCCTCGATCGCGCTGTTCGGGAACGCCGGCTCCCCGCGGACCAGGTCGACCACGACGGTCTCACCCTCGTCCGGCGTCCGGAACCGCAGCGCCCGCCCCTCCTCGAAGGCCAGCCCCCGGTCCCGGCAGAACCCGTCGTACCCGAGGTGCTCCGACCCCGTGCGCTCCTTCAGCTGCTCCCGGGTGCAGTCGCAGTAGTACGCCCGGCCGGCCGCGAAGAGCTGCTGAGCCGCTTCCCGGTGCCGGTCGGCGTTGTGCGACTGGAAGTACGGCCCCTCGAAGGCCGGGTCCTCGCCATGGATGCCGATCGCCGCCAGCGCGCTGATGATGCCCTCGGTCCACTCCGGCTTGTTCCGGGCCGCGTCGGTGTCCTCGATCCGCAGGACGAACCTGCCGCCGGACTGTCGCGCCACCGCCCAGTTGTAGAGAGCGGACCGTGCACCACCGACATGGAACATGCCGGTCGGGGACGGGGCGAAACGAACGCGAACCGGGGCAGTAGACATGCGCTCCAGGGTACCGACGCTGGACCTACGCCTCGGACCACTCGCCGCGCCCCCGCGCCAACGTTTTTCGGCCGTCCTTGTCCCTCGAACGCTCGGCTGGCCTTGTGTTGCCTCCCACAGCGCGATGAGGCCGCAGACGTGCGAAGAGCGGAGGGTGGGACGCACGATGGACTGAGGGTCTGCGTCACCCGTTGGAAGGAGTTCCGGACGATCGCAACGACGCTTGACCACTCTCTGCGACAGTTCAGTTACCTGGCGCGCATTACTTCCCGTTTTCGCCGTCGCCGTCGCACGCGGTGCAGCCCAGGGCCGCAAGCCGCCTCAGAGGACGAAACGGCGACGCGGATTCGAGGATCGTCCTGCCAGCCTGGCCAGCGTACATAGATGCCCTGCGGCGCGAAGACGACGGTTGCCTTGTCCTTACTGTTGCGGTCATGGCCTCGAAGTATGTCGTTATGCCCGGACAGTGAAGGCGACTTCGTAACCCTGAGCTGTGCGAACGTCCTCGTACACGACGGTTGGTCGCAGCCTGTTCCAGCGGTGTCCAAGGAGGAGAGCGAGCCCCATTGGGCCCGCAATAAAGAGGTGGATACGTGGAGTTGTACGGGTGGCGCGGCGAACGACGTCGCGGATGCCGATAGCGAGGGCATTGGCAGCTGCAGAGTCGGAAATGGAGCGATCTTTGGCCCCGCCGGGCGGGGTGAGGACGAGGAGCTTGGCGACAGGGGCCTGCTGTTCACGCAGGTACTCCAAGACGTCTTCGGTGGGGTCCGTAGCGACCGCGATCGCGACGGCGAGCTCCTCACCTTGGTCCAGGATGTGCTCCTGGATCGTCGGGGGTTGTGGGGCGTCGTACGGCTCGCTGGTGGACCAGAGCTGACCCCGTTGGAGGACAGCTAGGTCGGCGCCCGTGACCATACGGAAAGCGGCGCCGGTCAGGAAGGCGGGGGCCAAGCGGATACTGCCGGTGATAGAGATCGCGGCGGTCCCGAGTGGGAGGCGTGCGGGGGCAGCCTCGATGTCCGCCTGAAGCTGCGTCCACGTGGCAGGGGACAAGGGGCGACGCTTGGTGAAATCGTCTGGTCCATCGAAACGGTCGACCCAGTCGATTGCGTAGTCGGCATCGTCGGCCACCGGGTCCGGCTTGAGTGTGGCGATCGACAGGACGGCCCGAGCCGGGCCAGCCCTGAGGCCGAGAGTGTCAACGGCCGCCTTGACCATGTCCAGGGTGAGAGTGCGGTGTCCTGCACGGACCTGCTTGGCGACCCAATCGGCTCCACTGGTCACTGCGTGTTCATCGTGGCGCAAGCCGGCTACCGCCATGAGTAGTTGCAGGCGTTCCTGGACGTGGGTCTGGTCGCGGGCCAGATCGAAGCGGAGGACGGAAAGCAGCTCGCGGAGTTCTTCTTCACTCAGGCCAGCTGCCTCTGCGCAGCGAATACGGGCGGCACCAAGCGCAGATCGAGGCCCCTGGAGGCCCACTTTGGGCATCAGGAGCTGGCTGCGGGAGTCTCGAACGGCAACGAGTGGATCGGCCGGGTCGGGCGCGCGGTTGGTGGACAGAACGAGGTCGGCGGGCATGCCATCTGCCGTCAGCGTCCGCCACGCCTTGGCGATTTTCTTCAGGACAGATGGGCCGCCGTCCTTACTGGGTTTGGTCAGGTACTCCTCGTTGACGGGGGTGGCACTGTCGACGGTGTACTTGACCTGGGTGTACGTGTGCGGTGGTCTGCGGCGCAGAAGGACGACGTCATCAAGGTTTCCAACGCCGTCCAGCTCCACTCCCACCGAGACGACAGGGTTCTCGGATCGGGCCGCGTTTTCGCGCAGAAGTGCCAGGCAGCCTTCCCACGCAACGAGCCATTGGTAGTGGTCTCCGGCGATCCTGACGCTGGTGGGGCTCGGGGCCGGCAGAGGTTCCATCAACACTCCTCGGTAAAGACGGGGCTGGGCTTCAGCTGTTCGGCGAGCGCGAGTAGGTCTTCGTCGCGCACAGGGCGGTCGGGGAAGGCATGTAGGACGGCGGCCGGGACCAGCCGCTGGGTGAGATCGGAGAAGGTATAGCCGGGTCGGCCGGTGCTGGGGCCGGTGACAGCGACGAGCTTGTCGACGGTCTCGGGCCGGATGCCGAGACCGTCCAGGGCCTGGGCAAGGACAGCGTGGCGCTGCTGAGCGTCGGGGCGGGTGAAGGTAAAGGTGGCGGCCGCGCGGCGCATGACTGCTGGGTCGAGGGCGCCGACGCGGTTGGTGCACAGCACGACGATGACCGGGATCTTGGCGCTGGCAAGGCTGTCGATTCCGGCAAGGAATGCATCGACTCCGGCGCGATCCTCGTGGTGCATCTGTTGTGCCTCGCGGGACTGGACGAGGGCGTCGGCTTCGTCCACGACAAGGATCAGAACCGAGTTCACCCCGCGTGTCCCCTGTGCGCGGCGCCCCTCAGCATGCAGGTGCGTGAAGGCGTCGCCGATAAGGGCGGTCATCTCGCCGACCAGGCCGCTGCCGCGGGTGGCAAGCTTGAGCCGGTAGAGGAAGACGGGCAGATCTAGCTGGTCAGCAAGGTCGCAGCCGAACGACTCGGCGAGTGCGGACTTGCCGGAACCGACATCACCAGCGAAGACGAACAGAGGGGCACGATCGGCGAACAGCGTGAGCGCAGCGACGTCCCCACCGTGGTGCCTGTCGGCCCACATACTCAGCAACCGTGGGTCTGCGAGCAAGGCGGCTTCCTTCCGCAAGCGCGCCTTCATGCTGTCGAGGCCGACCAGGCGGTTATACCGAGCTCGGCGAACAGGCTCGGGTAGTTCGATCACGGGGTGGAACAGGTCGTCCTGGCTGGTCACTCGGTCTTCCTCCTGCTGTTCAATCGAATTCAGAAAGCCGCGTAGACGTCACGGGTGACACCCGCACCATTGCGGGCATAGCCCTGGCCGGCCGTGGAGGTACCGGAAAGGGCACTCGGAGCGGGGGCCCCTTGCCGAGGAAACGGCAGGGCCTCCTTGACCTTGGTCTGCTCGGTGCTAGAGAGGGTCAGGAACTTCTGGCTGTACGTGAGGTAGCTGTAGAAGTTGTGGCCACTGACCTCAGCCGCCCGGGGCAAGCTGCCCGGCCGGCCGTCCGTGAGCTGCCCACCGAGGGTCGCCTTGTAACGAAGGCGCAGCTTCCACGCGTTACTCGCGGCGTCCCGGAACCCGTAGTCGACCGTGTCCAGGTAGCCGTCACGCAATAGCAGGGCGACCTCCTCGACGTACTCTTCGATGTCGTCGAGGCTGGGCTTGCCGTAGTAGTTATGGAGCAGACGAAGGTCGGCACCGACCTTCGCTCCGACGTACCGGGCATCGGTGATGGTGAAGGACGCCGATCTGGCGTACGTCCCGGTCATCGTCACGCCCCTTGGAAAGACGGGCCGAACAGCTCACGCCACGCGTCGTTCGCCTCACCCTTGGTCGGTGCGCCAGCGGCCCATGCGACGGCTTCGAGTGCCGTGTTGGCGTAGTCGACGAGTCGCTGGCGGTGGTACTCGGTGTAGCTGGAGGCGACGTTGTTCTCAGGGTTGACGGGGTCCCAGACCTGGATGGGATCCGAGGACGAGGCGACGGCGTCTGCCTCGTAGTAGTCCGTGAACGCGATCGGGGTCTTCAGGCCGGTGACCGCGATGTAGGACAGAACCTGCTCGATGGCGCGCGGGTAGTCGTTCACCTGTAGCGGCTCGCCGTTCCACCCGTGCTCCCACAGGTGAGCGACCAACAGTTCGAGAAGGAAGCTCTTACAGCGCAGGTCGGGGTCGTTCCGCTTGCCCTCACGGATCCATGCCTTGAGCAGCCGGATCAGCTCGGTGTAACCGGGCCCTGCAGCGTCCGGATGCTTGCGTTTCTCGATGAACCTCAGGTGCAGAGTGACTGAGGTCAACACCTTCTCGCCTTGACGAGTGATCAGATGACCCCGGTCGTCGGGTTCTCCGGTGTAGAGGACCGGCGCCACGTCAATCTTCAGGCCGGAGCCCCGCAGGGTGATCCCCACCGCATGCTGGGAGATGACAAAGTCCTCTGCGACCTTCGTCTTTCCGTATACCTCAATACACCGGTCTCGCAGCCACTCCAGCAGACCGGCCTCGTCCACGTCCGTGTCCGCCACGCGCACGTACGCCGCGACGTCCGCGTCGGAACCTTCGCCCCGACGCCGCCGGATTGCCGTGTGCTTCGCCGTGCTGCCTGAGGCCCGGAGCTTGACGAGGTCGTAGTCAGGGTGTTCGGCGATGTATGTCTCCAACCGCTCCCGAAGATGCCTCACCTGCCGGCGGCGCCCCTTCGCATCCCCACCAGGCACGTTCACGTTGCTTTCCGCGAAGCCTGCCAAGACCTTGTGATCAACATGGCGCTCGCCGGCCATACCGCCCACCCTTCGTCCATGCGGGCTAACCCCCGCGAATCATCTCTATCACCCGGCACTGACAGTCGAGACGCCACAGAAGGTGATCGAATTTTTGTGCGAGTTTCCACCCATCACTTGGCACAGGGCCGGCCATCAGGACCGCGAACACGCTGACCGCACAACGACATTGAGGAAGCTAAGGTGGAGTGCATCGTCGAACGAGGGAGTTCCAGCGTGGACCCAATCACCGCAACAGCCCTCACCGCGCTGGCCAGCAGCCTCGGCAGCGAAGCTGGGCGTCAGACATGGCAAGGACTCACCGCGCTGGTCCGGCGCCCGTTCGAACGAGCCGCGACACAGGGAACACAAGACGACATGACACCCCAGGTCAGCTCCGGCGAGTTGGAAGTTGCCGCGCTGGCAGGAGACCCTTCCGACCCGATGCGTGCGCAGGCCCTAGCCACCGCTCTCGGCGTACGAGCAGCCCTGGATGGCGAGTTCCGCGTACTTCTCGATGAGTGGTGGCAGCGGGCACAGGCCAGTTCCTCGGGCGGCGAAGTGCACAACAGCGTCAGCGGCGGCATTCAGAATGGCCCAGTGCTCCAAGGCCGGGACTTCTCAAGCCTCACCTTCAACATGACGCACACCACAGCCTCCTCCGACAGGGACTGATCGGGGGAGGCTGGGCGGAGCCCGCAACAGCGTGGCACCCGTCGGGCAACCTGGGCGGGTCAGCCAGCACACGCCGCCCGGAACGCCATGAGCGTGTCAGTCAGCTTCTGCCTGAATCGGCCCCGTCCTTGTCCGGGGGCTGCCACGGCGGCCGTGATCACACGCTCGACTTGCCTAGCAGATGTCGCCAGGAGCACGAGGGGGCCCTTCTTGAAACTGGTGCCGATGCCAGCTCCCCTCAGATCCCGGAATCCGAGCGTCTTAGCAGGGGGTTCCTGATCGATCGACCCGGGGGAATCACTCAGACTGCGCGTTCAACCAAGCCTCCATAATCATCGACGCCTCCTTTTGCTCGGACGCAGACTGTTCCAGATCTTCTTCCCATGCCACGCGGCTAAACAATCCCCTCTGCCGCCATTCATCCAACGGCGCTTCGAGGTCCTCACCATTAGCCTCGTCGAGAGCGCGCTTTGCCGCGCTGTAGACCAACCGCAATTCGGCACCGACGACATGGTAGTCATCGTGTTCCGGAAGAAACCGCTCATGCAGGGGCAAATTTCTGTCTACCTCGACGTATCCGAGGTAACTGGTAACAGCTTCACGCATCGCCTCGTGCAGATCCGCCGCCTGCTCCTCACTGAGCCCAGAAACGGTAGCGACAGCGAGATTGCAGGACCGGATCAGAGTAGTAAGCCCAGGCACCGTGAGGGATTTCCAGAGTGCGGGTTCCCGAGCAAGGAAATGAGCAGCGAGGTCAGCGGCCGCAACACCATTACCGTCGAAGAGTAGACTCGCGACGGCCACACCCAGATCACGCCGATACTCGGGGACGACTCGCGAGACCTGGGTCAGCACATCTCGGTCGATCTGCCCAGGCAGCAGCACCTCATCTTCATCCAATAGTAGAGCGACACTTCTGCGGCTCATGGTTTCCCTCCCCTGCAATTGAACCCCGTAGGGCTGCGATGGCTCCAAACTTGACAGTTCGTTACGAAAGTCCGCCAACGTCAAACCAGGTGGCTCCGGAAGAACAGATTGCTTCATATAATCAAACTGAGCCTGCATCAAGGTCTCCGGCTGCCCGAACACAAGCGCGGAGATCCGAATGTGCCCCTCTTCCGATACCGACGCCACAGTTCCGATACCCGAGAAGACCAGCGGCTCCCGAGCAGCTTCATGGAGCGTTGTATTCGCCGTCGCCGTCGTCAGCCAACGCGGGTCGAAGGTGATGACCACCTTTCTTTCTCCGGCACGGAAGACGAGGTGAGGATCCTTGGTCAGGACTCCAGTCGGCTCTTTCAGCGGAACCTCTGGCGGGTTGCTGCAGCGCATAGCACTTTCGAAGGAGACCAGAAGGCCACGATGCACCTTCTCTGCCGTACGCTCGCAGAGCGTCACCGCCTCCGCGTCCCATGTTTCAAACAAGGGGCGAACGATCCCGACGAACTCCCCAGGCGCCATCCCCTGCCCGCCAAACGGTCTCGTGCTGTCGAGTCCAGCTCTCCGTGCCGCAGCCGCCACCGCGTTGCCCTGCGTGAGCATCACCACCCGTGGCAGGTTGACCAAGTCGACACTGGCGAACCGGGCTCGCCAGATCTGTGACGACCTGCGCAATTCCTCAGCGAGGGCCTCGTCGGTATTCATGGCTACCGACAGCGGGCCCGTCATTTTGATATTCACGTCGCCGTGGATCGCCCCTGCTTGGATGGCCGGGCCCGCCACCTGCCCAGAGAGCTCGTTTCTGACATCAGACGGCCCCGGGGAGGCGCCTTCTCCGCCCCCTACTTGCTCCACTACTGCCTCCCGCTCCTTCTCACGCCGCGTGATCAACCCACCTGACAGGCAGTAAACACCATCTGCCTTACGCACAAAGGGTGTTCAGCACGTCCCGAAGGCTGCCGACCTGACGCAAGGCAAGGCCGCTCGTAGCGGCCACGGAGGAGCGAACTTCCACCCCAGGGCCAACGGCGAACTGGTCACCGTGAACAGCCCGCCGAACTCACGCCACAGGGGCAGCCAACGGTGCTGGTCTCAGTTCTGGTCTCATTCGCCCCCGTTCGGCCCCGTCCGGCTGGGGCCACCCCGAACGCTCCGCCGCAGTCCAAGACTCCCCCGACCAGCGCCGAACCCCCGGACGAACATTTGGAAAGCACGTTGAGGGCAACCCTCTCACCAGTTCGAATCTCGGATCCGCCGCATCGCCGACCTGGGCACACGGAAGCCCAGGCTGCTCAGCAGCCTGGGCTTCCGCGATCTTCCGTCTCAGTCGGATGCGGGCATGAGGCGCTGGACGGGGCCGCCGCCCAGACGACCGAAGCCACCGAAGGCCGACCCCTATGGCCGCCGGCTTCGAGGCCGTCTGTCAGGCGACAGCCGCAGAGCACGTCCGCCCCAGCCAGCACCTCCAGATACTGCTCCAGACCGTTCACCCGGTGCCGCACACTGCACCAACGGATGACTGCCTATCCACACAACCGGGGAATGCCGTCACCGGCATGCTGACTATCCCGTTAGATCTCCTTAAACGTCCCGTTTATGCCGAGTTCTTCTAGGCGCTGCTGGATCTGCTCAGCCTCATCGGCCTGTATCACCAACTGGAGTGTTCCCTGCAGATAGCTGATCTGCCGTTCGTCTAGGGCCACGTAGAACGCCCGGAAGAGTGCGGCGAAACCGTCGGCACTGTCGGCGTTGGCCAGGAGGTTCTTGGTGAACGAGAAGGCGACCTGCCGGTCCCTAACCTGTTCCGTTTTCGGAGATTGGTCCGGACTCGGCCTGTCGGTCTCCCGCTGCCGGGGCACGCTTGGTGTGTCGACCCCTGAGCTGCCGGGCTTGCGCGGCGAGCCATTGTCGACGGTGCCGTCGGCGCTCACGAAGCATGGACCTTCGTGAACCGGCTGGTCGCAGTCGGCGCACGTCTTGGGTTGTGGCTTGGCGAGGCGCAGGCCCGTGCTCGCGAGGTTGACCTGCCCCGGTGCTGTGACCTCCACCTCGGTGCCCGCTCCGTCGACGATGCTCAGCAGGCCCTGGCTGACAGCATCGTAGATCGCCTGCTGAAGGTCGCGGTCACCGCCGTACAGCAGCGGCAATCGTGGGGCGCTGTAGAAGGCGGCTCGGATGTCGGAGAGGGTCTTGCCGTAGTCGTGGTCGCGAAGGTTGTGCAGGAGAGCCTTGGCGCTGAACTGGCCAGTGTCGAAAACCTTGTCCCGAGCAGCGAGGCCCTTCCAGACGAGCATGCCGTCGAGGGCGGTGATGTTGTCCTTGTCGAACGTGAGCTGGTCGAGGTACCGCTCCCCGTCCGGATCGGGCTGGGCAAGGTAGGCGACATGCTGGTACGCCCGCTTGAGCGCCTTCTCCAACTGAGTCTTGGCCTCGGCAAGCTCCTTGGCGCCGATGGTCTTGAGCTCGTCGTCGTTCTGGATCTCGGGAGCCTGTAGAGCCTTCTGCCTCGCTAGGTACTCCACCGCCAGGTTGCGTGCCAGGGCTCGCTGCTGGGTGTTCACCACTGCGTATACCGCACTGCTGGCCCACTGGACGGGGAGCTGCTGGGCACCTTGCCCGAGCCCCATGGCGACGGTGAGAGCCTCAAGGGTCGGCTTCTCCATGCCGTTGCGCAGGCTGTACTGCGCGGGGTCCAGCACGATGAGCCGGGTGGTGTAGGCGGTGTCCAAGCCTGCGGTGGCAAGGACGTCGGCAGGACTGCGTTGAGGGTCCGCCGAGACGAACTGCACCTCCCGGAAGGGGCCGTTGCTGGCCAGTCGCTTCGAGATGGCGGCGATGACCTGATCACGCTCGGCTTCGGTGATGGTGCGCCGGATGTTCTTGACCAGCATGCGGTGGGTGAGACGGGTGGACAGGAAGTAACGGGCCGGCTTGTTGTTGCCCTGGCCGGGAGTGATGTCGAGAGCGCTCATCCCTCGGTTCGGGTTGACCAGCTCATCGACGACGCCGTCGGCGTCGGTGACGGTGTACGTGGTCTCCGGCACGCTGGTGGCCGCCTTGACCTCAGGAGCACTGGCTCCGCGGCCCCGCCCCGGGCGCAGGGTGCCGACAACACTCGCCAGGAAGATAAAGGTGGCCGCACGTTCAGCTGCGCGTGGATTGTTCGTGCCCCAAGTGCTGGGTGGCCGTTCAAGGTCCTGGCGGCGCGCTGCACCTGACGAGCCGTCGTGGTTGATAACTTCGATCTCGGCCAGGCTCCGGTAGTTCGCGATGGTGCGGTCGTCCTCCACCAGGCCGCTGCCCAGGAGCGCCTCCCGCACGGTGCTGTCCGACAGTGGCAGGTCTCCGGGCCCTATGAGTGCCGGCACCCACTCGCCTGCCTTGCCGCGCTGCTGCAGGGCATAGACCGTGGCGGCGAAGATGCGGATCGTGGACCGGACCCGCTGGAAACCGGCGACCTTGCTCCACTCTTCCTGCGCCAGGCTGATCAGCATGGGGTGGAACGGGTAGCAAGCTGTCATCTGCGTGGGCCAGTTGCGGCGCCACGCGGCTCCGATCGGATCCCAGACCTGCTTGCTCCACGTCTTGTCCGTCAGCACGTCCTCGTAGAGCGCAGCAGTCGCGGCGAGCACCTCACCGGCGGGCTCGGCGTCGAACAGCCGGCGGCGGAGGATGTCGGCGAAGTCACCCACGCCGGTCACGGTGGTCGGCAGGCCGTTGCGGTCGAGCTGGCTGTTCAGGTCGTCGCGGCGGGCCTGAGCGGCGGGCGAGAGCGCAGTCTTGTCGATGTCTGAGGCGATCATCACGACCAGCATCGAGACGTGGGGGACATCGTTGACGGCATCGAGCAGTGCTCGTAGGAACGCCATGTCCTGGGCCGCCAGGTCGGTCTGGTTCGCGCCATCGAGCCCGTTGCCGATGTAGTCGAGCACCTCGTCGATGATGATCAGAACGGGTCGGTTCACCGCGCTGATGGCCTCAGCGATCTTGTGCTTGTCGCTCCAGAACCGCCGGTAGCGCTCGAAGAGGGTGTAGTCCTTGGAGAACAGACGCCACAGGAAACGCTCATAGAGGTTGACCGCAGGCCCGTCGAGCTCCTGTACCCCGGCCCCCGGGGTCATGTTGTCGCAGGGCAGCACGACGACATGCGGACGTCCGAGGTCACTGGTAAGCGGGTGCCCCACCCTGGCCCTCGCGCGCTCGATCACCTTTTGACCGAGCTCGGTTCCCAGCAGGGCCCCTGGATTGGCGGCCAGATGGTAGGCGCCGATGCACGCGTGCGACTTACCGCCACCCATGCCCTGGTCGAGTCGAGTGACTGCTCGGGCTTTCAAGTAGTCGTTGCCACCACCGATGCGGACGGCGATTTCGCTGAGCAGGTCGATGAGCCGTTCGGTCGGGTGCGTGATGTCCCCGTAGTAGTCGGCGTCGGCATAGGGTGGCCGGTCGGCTCCTGTGGCGTGAACGGCCCGGAACAGCGACATCTGTACGTCATCGATCTGCCCGGAGGCACTGCGGATCTCCTGGCGGAGCTTGAGCGCCTTCCACCACGGCGTCACGCTGGTCGTCATGGCTGCTCTCCTGGGCTGGTGGATATGAGGATCACGGGGGTGAGGGTGGTGTTGGTCGTCATCACATGAGCCGCAACTGGACGTCGTCGATCAGTTGGAGCTGGGCCTTTTCGTAGTCGCTCGCAGCAACGGCCTCAGCGGCACTGACCACGCCGGGCCGGTTGCGCAACACGCGGGTGAAGCGGACGGAGTCCGGGTCGTTGTCGGGAAGCCGGTCTGCGAGGAACTGGACGGCGGCCCACAGGAAGGTGTCGTCGGCCGCGTGCTCTGCGGCCGCCAGTACCTGCCCCATGGCCTGTAGGCCCTCCTCCGAGGCAGCTGCGAGCGCGAGGGCGATGTCGATCACGGTCGAATCGCCGTCGATCTTGCCCTTGTAGTCCCGTGAAGCGATGAACCGCACGCCCTTGTCGGCATCAGGGACCAGGTCGCGTATCGCTGCCAGGTCGAGTGAGGAAGCCAGAGCCTGCCAGCGCAGTTCGGACTTCGCCCGGATCTGGCGGTTGTAGAGCGTGATCCACCACAACGCGAACCGCGTTCGAGCGTCAAAGGTCTCCAGCGGCTGGTGGTTGATCTCGACAGCCATGGCCTCCTGAACTGCAGCTCGCGCCAGCGGAAGAAACGTGTAGATGTCGACGGGTTCGCCCTTGGCGTCGAGGATCTCGCTGTAACGGCCGACGACCTCCATGGCGGGTCCGGCAGCGGCCATCAGCATGTCCGCCGGCGCCAAGCCCCACCGCTCCCAGTCCGGGTAACGCCGCTTGATCTCGGCCTTGATCTCGGCCTCGACCGCGCCCTTGCGCCCGGGGGATCGTCCGGGCGCCATGGGGCGGCACGACATGGTCAGGGTGGTCTCGATGTTCGCCTTGCCCTGGTGGTTGCTGGCCTCGGTGTTCGCGGGCCAGGACCCCGTCATCACCAGGCCGGCCTTCTCGATGGCCGCGAGCAGGCGCTGCCAGACCTCCGGGTCTCCGGATCCGAACACGATAGTCACCAGTCCGTCGTCGCGGACCACGCGACGCATCTCGCCGAACGCCTGGGCGATCTTCGTGTCGTAGTGCTCGCGAGTTCGATGCTCGTTGGGCGCCTCTCCACGGACCCGCTTGACGATGATCTCTTCCGACTTCTCCTGGCAGCCGTGCTCGTCGGAAGTGACGACGAGCTCGGGCCAGGTGCTGTGCAGGGCGCGCTTCAGCCATGCGTAGATCAGATCGGAGGAGTCGGCATACGCGATCATCTCGTCGTACGGCGGGTCGGTCACCACAGCGGTGACGGATGTGTCCCGCAGGTTCATTGAGGTAGCCGACCCCCGCGTCACGTTGACCGGCGTCCCCTGGATATCCGCCATCAGGTTGGAGAGCGTCGACATGCTGCTCTTGCACAGTGACGACCACGATCCCGGACCCGTCCCAATCCCCACCTCGAAGAAGTCCTGGGAGAACACAATCGACCCCTGGTTCGCGTAAATATCGTGAACCTTGTTGAGCTTTGGATCGAGAGCACAACCACGTGTAGCCCTCCGGAGCTTCCGCGCGACGACCGCCCCTGCGTAACCACTCAGAGCTCGTGCGTAGTCAGCGCTCACCCCCGCCTTGTACATGAGTTCGTTGGCCACCTCGGCAATGGACCGGGTGAGCATGACGAAGGCCAGGGTCTGCCGATCACACATGAAGTCGCCGTAGGTGCGCGCCCCATAGATGGAAGGCCCGATGATGTTGTTGTTGCCCGGTGCGATCCGTTCGTCGGGTACGGCACTCAGAAAGGGGCTCGGGTCGGACAGCTCACGTAGTGCCGCCGGCGTTGCGGCGACAGCCTCGAGCTCCGCCTCGGTGGGCTCCCGATACTCCTTGCCGAAGTCGTCCGAGTGGTCGGCCACCACTAGGAGCATGTCCGTGGCGCGCCCCTCGTCGGTGAGTCGGCGATGCACATCGAGTGGGTGTACATGGCTGCAGAACGGACAGATCGCCGACTTCCCCGGCAGCGTCCGACCCTCAGCCGTACGAGCGCGTGTCAGCGTTGGGGTACGCCTTGGAGGTCCCTCGTGCACCACCGGTGCGCAGGTTCCAGCAGCCGGGTCGGCTTCGATGTAGAACGACTGGCCGGGATCATTGACAGGCGGGGCGCCCTTGCGGCCACGTTTCTGACTCGGCCGTCGCAGCTCGTACGAGCCGACCAGAGGGAACCGGTTGCCGCACTCCTGGCACGGTATGGCGATGGCCCACAGATACCCCCACGGTCGTTTGCCGTTGACCTCGGGGTAGTAGTCCGCCATGGCTGCCGTCCACCGGCGTCCCACCTCATCGAGAGTGGCGCGAACGTCAACAAGCAGCCGGGGCCGGTCGTCGTAGAGAGCGTCGCTCTCCTCGGCGAACGGCAGGCTCGGCTCCTGAGACCAGTCCCGGAAGGGGAAGTCGGTGAGAAGTGAGCTGGCCAGCACCGCGACCGGGCTGTAGTCGACACCGTGGGCTTCAAGCCCAAGCCGCCCCGCCTCGAGCGGGATCATTCCGCGCCCACTGAACGGGTCCAGGACCGATGCGCCCTCAGGGTTCGCCTTGAGAATCTCGTCGTGGAGTGACTGCCAGGCGGTGTAGCGCCCGGACATGGCTGTGTGCACCAGCCCTTGAAGACGCTGTTGCTCGGCCTGATCCTCTGGCCAGGGCAGCAGCGAGCAGAGCACCGCTGCCTTGGCCTGTGCGACAGGACGCTTTGCGAACCACGGAAACAGCCCGATCTCGGTCGCACCGCTTCCCCACCCCGCTGAACTGTTCACCGAAACCTCGGCACAGGGGAACCAGCGTTCGATCATGCGGGTCATGCGTTGCTCCCGGGGGCGTTCTTGAGACTGCTGCCCGGGACGCGGAACACCGCGTTCCCGGTCATGACGTTCGCGAAGAGGGTGGCGGGGTCCTGATAGGCGCCGAAGAATCGGCCCTTGCCGTCGGCACACTGGTCGATGACGTACAGCCAGTACTCCTTGCGGTGCTGGGTAGCGATGAGGACTTCGTTGCCAGTCATCCGAATGCCGTCGCTGGCCGCGCTGCCGAGCACGCCCTTGACCTCGACATGGCGGACCTGGCTGTGGCGGCGGGCCTCCAGGTCGTAACCGCGGCCCTCGGTATGGACATCGGCCACTGTCCAGCCGTCATCCTCAAGGAGTTGCTGCACGCGTCGCATGGAGACCAGTTCGGCGCCGATCTCGGCCTGGACACTGATGTCGGCAGTGGCCAGGACCCGGATCCGACCCACCTGCTTCGGTTCGGTCAGCTGCACGTCTGCGAGCCGCTCGAGCTCTTCGAGGCGCTGAGCGGTCTGGGCCTGAAGCCGGTGCCTCAGCTCCAGCCGGGCAGCGCGATCATCGATGCGGTCGGTGAGGCTCAGTGGCAGGTTGGTCAGGTCACGGCGGGCTTGAGCGAACCAGTCGGCGCGCACCTTCCGGTGCTCTGCGACGGTCGCGGCGGCCACTCGTCGGGCAGCTGTGAGCGCGTGTCCCTCCCGGGCCGGATGCGGTGCGCTGCCGTTCTGGTCGGTGGGCACGAGGTTGGCCAGGGACTCCCACCTCACCGGGCGGGCGGTGCCGCTGTCGTCAACCTTGATCAAGGTGGCCCATACGCTGGCGCGCTTGCCGTTGCTCTCCGTCATCGTGGCCTCGTACGCGTACAGGTCGTACGGGGTGAGGCTGGTGGGATCTGCCGCGGCGCCGGACTGGTAGAGGTCCTCGGCCAGGGTGTGCTCGGCTATGTCAATCAGGTCGCTGAAGCCGGGCTCCCCGGGCCCGAGGGTGACGGTGTCGCCGACATCGATGCTCTCCGAGGCTTCGCGCACCACGTCCCCGCTGGTGGCAACGTGAACCTCGTTCCGTCCGCCCAACGTGGCCGGAAATCTTGCCTTGCCGCTCCGGGAGAGCCGCCGGAACCCGGGCCCGGCCGCGGTGGGCGTGGACTTCAGCACACCGGCCGCTGCGAGCCGATCGAGATATGCCTCGACAATGGCAGGGTTGATGCGTGCGAATAAGTCACGCTGGAGCAGCGTCAGCGCAGCCACCGCGTCCACCTGGCTGGCAAGGCGCCGCTCGTTGTCCCGTACTTTCCGGGCCGCCCGGATGAGTTCCTGGGCCTGGACCGCCTGGACGGCGTCGATGGCCTGCTGTTTCTTCAGCTCGTCGTTGCCGTAGAGGTCCGACAGCCACTTGTCGTAGTCAACGCCGGTCATTTCGGCGACCACCGACAGGCTATCGAACATCTGGCCGCGCAGTTCGTTCGCGGCCGTGACGAAGTTGTCCAGGAGGCGCAGCAAGGTCACGCCTTCCCGGGTGTCGGTGGCGACCAGGTTGTAGAGGTAGACGTCGCGCTGCTGACCCACGCGGTGGATGCGGCCCATCCGCTGTTCGAGGCGGACCAAGGACCATGGGATGTCGTAGTTCACGAGCACGTGCGCGGCCTGCAGGTCGATGCCCTCGTTGCCGGCATCGGTGGTGACGATGATCTGGAACTCGCCGCGCATGAATGCCTTGCGCGCCTCGTCACGTTCGGTCTTGCTCTGGCGGCCGGAGTAGAGCTGGGCGGTATATCCCTGGTCCTGGAGCCGCCGGGCGATCCACTCGGCCGAGTCGGCATACTCGGTGAAGACCACGGCCTGATCAACGTTTCCAGGGTGAATCCCGTGGGGGGCCAGGCAGTCGTCGGTGAGCCGCTTCCACTTCGACGGCTGCCAGCGTGCGTCGTTGAGCGTTGCCTCGATCTGCTGCACGAGGCTGTTGATCGCAGCTCGCTCCGCCCTTGTAGAGGCCGAGACCGTATGGATCACCTTCGCCTCGTCGACCTCGGCCTCGTCACCGTGGTCCTCGCGGTCGGCGATGAGCGCCGCCTCAGCCTCGCTCATCGCCCCCATGTGCTCATGCCGCCGGCGCAGCGTCTGGGCCAGAGCGTAGAGGCTGGAGGCTGCTCGCTTGCCGTAGACCATGCGGGCAAGCGGCTGCGCCACCGGAGGGAAGAACCGGTCGACCATTTCCAGGGCGGCCTTGTAGAAGCCGTACTCGGTCTGCGACAGCGGGACGCTGTGGTTGTGGGCCGTGCGGCCCTTGAACAACCGGGTCGTGCCGTCGTAGTCGACCAAGTCCTCCTTCATCCGCCGCAAGAAGTGGATAGGGCCAGGGCGCAGGGCACTGAGCTCGACGTTAGGGTCGCTGCCCGGATCCGGGTAGATCTCCGGGTCGACCAGGTGCAGCAGGTGCCGGAAGAGCCACTCCTTGCCTCGGTGGGGCGTTGCCGTCATCAGCAACGCCCGCGGTGTGTTCTTGGCCAGCAGCCGTCCGACCTGGTGGAATCCGGCGGCAGTCGGAGTCAGCCGGTGCGCTTCGTCGAAGACGACCAAATCCCAGCCAGCCTTGTCCGGCCGGATGGCGTCCTGTACCGCGGGATTCACCGCTGCTAACTCGAGCGAAACCACCCACAGGTCGTTGGAGTTCAGGGCGTCCTCACGCACCGTGGCTGAGGTCAACTGGCGCAGACCGCCCCCCAGCAGCCGCTGGAAGTCGTCCACCCACTTCGTGGCGAGGTTCGCCGGGCACACGATGATCGCCCGCTTGATCAGGCCGAGCCTCTGCATCTCACGCAGGTACAGACCGGCCATGATCGTTTTCCCGGTACCCGGCTCGTCGGCCAGGAGGAAACGCAGCAGGGGCTGGGGAAGCATTGCCCCGTAGACGGCCGTCGTCTGGTGCGCGTACGGCTTCAGCGGTGTGGCTGCCATCGCGCTGGACTCGGCGTTGGTCGCCGCGGCGTTCATCCACTGTGTCCACATGGCCGCCAGCACACGTGCGGAGTCAGCCTTCCCGTCGCTGACGAGAGGCCGCACGGTCTCCGTGTCTCCAGCTGCCAGATTCACTTCGTGACGACGGTCTTCGTCGTCGACCAGGATGAGGTCCCATGACCCCGGTTGATCTCCGGGCAGGGCGAACCTGACCGTGGCGAACTCCGGTACGCCAGCGGCCTGGACCCTTACTCTCTGACCACGCTCAAACGTGTCTGGGGCCTGCATGCTTATGCGTCAGCCTCAAGACTCGCCGGAACCCAGCCGAGACTGGCCAGGAGCCAACCCACCGCACGTGGATAAGCCATGCCCTGGTCCCTCCCCCTCGGCCAGCCGCGGTTCCCCCACCTGCGACTTACTAATGGAATGTCAAATTACTGTATTTCGTTGCTACTTCCAATACGAAGAGCACGAAGGGGGTCGCGCGGGCGCGACTCCGCCCCCCGTAGCCACGGGCGCAAGGGGCGGTTGGAACAGATGCGGGTCGGTCGGTCAGGGCAGCACGAGCGACAGCCAGGCGGCAGCCTTCCCTGACGGCCGCCTCGCGTTCCGCCTCCAGTCCGGCGCAGGCGCCCCCGCTGCCACTGAACGCACGTAACTGAGTTCAGCGATAGCAGGCTTTCAGCCGGATCTCCTCACTTGACGCCCTTGCGCGCAGGTGGGCCGCCTATGACGGTGCGGTTGGGGTCTCCGATTCATACCTCGCCCACACGCCCTCAAGGCGCTATGCTCCGGTCTCAGGCGACCACGCTCGCCGTTACGTCGGACCTGGGTTCCTCCCGCAACTACCCAGGGTTGAGGGCGCAAAGTGCCGCCGGGCGCGCGTGATTGAAAACTGCCGTTCCTCCTATGGGGCGCAGTGGGCGGGAGCACTGATACGCGCCCACCGGGAGCCGGACATGACGCTCGACAGGGACATCGCCGCACTCGCACGCCGTATCCGGCGCGAGTCCGGGGACGTCATCCCCTTCCAGCAGGCACGGTTGACCGCCGCGCGCGAGTTGGGCGGACTCCCCGTCCACACCATGGCACCCAAGGAGCGGATCTCACTTCGCGTCCAGTACACCGGGGAGAGCAAAGCCGCTGCCCGATCCGCGATCAGCAGCGACACCCGCGGACTGGGCCTGGACGACTGCTCGGACGACCAGCGCGCCTTCCGGGCCCTACTAGCGCTCGCGCTTTTCAACGGCAACGTGTACACCGGTCCGACTGCGAAGTGGAACTACTCGGTTGTCGCCTCGTACGACCCAGTGATGTCGCCCCGCAGGGACCAGTTGGTGATGGTGGCGGAGCGCGCCCCGGAGAACGTGGCCACCCGGCTGCTGGCCAACGAGGGGGCCGACTCACGCGGCGTCCCCGGACTACGGCACGAGGTCAGCTACACGTGCCATGGGCAGCGCTCCGTCTGTCTGCGCCATCTGCCCACCGGTGCACTGCTGACCATCACCGGTGACCCGGCCGGATGTCGGCGCGGCAACAGGCGCAGCCTCGTGCCCCGGCACCCCTATCTCACGCTGGACAACGACCTCACCACGCAGGAGCGCCGCGCACTGGCAGCGGTCCCCCCGATCTCGGGAGAGGCCACCACTCTGCTGGCAGGTCTCGTTTCCCGCTACAACCTGGTTGATCGGCGTGGCCACTGGGCGACCAGTCTGTCCTGGGATCCTCTGGAGCGCTCCGGAGTCGAGCGCCGGAAGGAACCAGAAGTGATCCGGCACGGTCCCGTACGTCGACTCTGGGGCGCCGGCGACTCATGGGAGTACCGCTGGACCGGCTATCCCGAACCTCGCGACCTGGCTCTGGCCCTGACCCACCGGGAAGCCGGGGTCAAGGGTGCCGGATTTACCCGCCACGGTGACACCTACCGAGTGGTGCTGGGCACCGCCTCGCTCGACCTGTGCGATGGGAAGGGCTGATCCATGCCGTTCCTCACCGACCACCCGGGGTCCGCACCCGTGCTGGTGGCTGCCGTTGTCTTGGGGGTCCTCCGCTTCACGTTCCCGAAGGACTCTCGCCACCGCCTGGAGCTCTGGAAGGCCGTCCTCGAACACCGACGTCAGCGTTGGCAAGTGACAGAGTGCCGCCGCGAGGCTGGAAGCTCCGAGAAGACTGGCCAACCGAATCGTCCTGCTGGAGCGGCGCTACGCGGCGGTCACCGATCAGCCCGGCCGCCCGGCGGCACCACTCCCCTCGACGTTGAAGAATGATTATTCCCAGTCGCCTGATTGATCGTCTCAGGATGGATTGGGTGCGAGGCTTGGCTGTCAAAATGCGACCGAGCTCGCAGGACGTAATCACGGAGCAGCCGCAGGCCATCGCACCGGCCCCGCAGGACCTCCCGGAGGTGTTCTCTGTCGTGTACCGCAGGGCCGAGCGCGTTCGCAGCCAGGGAGACCGAACGAAACGAGTGGTCCCGGAAAGGCCGCATCTTGCGTGATCCGTCCGAGCCTTTCGACGCCGCTCGCGACCACGCGCTGGTCACCGAGCTAATGCGCAAGCTCGACGGCACACGCTGACCGCTTCCTGCTGGGAGCCACCTGGGAGCCAAGCCGCTCCCCGAGCCCCTTCCAAGCCACGCCACACCAACCGAGCCCACCCATCTGACCTGCGGGAACGCCATCGCGGCTGGCAGGATCACCAACCGAACCTCATTCGGGACGAAGAGGTCGTGGGTTCAAATCCCGCCACCCCGACGCTGGTCAGAGGCCCATTCACGTGATCGTGAATGGGCCTCTGACGTATGTGCAGCAGCGGAGTACAGCAACCGCTATGAATCTTGCTGACCGTCCATGTCCGACGGCTCTTCCTGCTTGCGCTTCCCCCTCTTCTTGCCATCCTTCTGCTTGCCGCCGCCCAGCGCCTTCCCCAGCTTCCGGAGGGCCCGCCGGGTCTCCGACGAAGGCACGTGGTGTTGCGGCGGACGAGAAGTTGCCCGGCGGGCAGGCGGTGCCGGGTCCCGAGGCCGACGTCACCGCCGGGTACACCGGCCCGTCGGCGCGGTCGAACCGTACGCAATGTTCGCCTCGGCCACGGGGGCCGCGATCGGCCGACTGCTGTAAGCGGGTGGCCTCCGTCGTGCACTGTGCGGTGGTCCCGGCAATCCTGGAGATGTGCCCAGCGTCCCCTCCCCGAACGGCGGCACCGCGCAGCACCGTCCGGACCGGGCGCGAACCGACTACGCGGGTGCGATCTACGGCGCGCTCCTAGCCGCGTCCGTCATAGCCGGGACCGGAGCATTCGGGCCGTTCCCCCGCCTCGACCTCGTACTGTTCCTCCTCGTCACCGGCATCGTGTTCTGGGCCGCGCATGTCTACGCCCGTCTGGCCGGGGAGCGGGTGCACGGGCAGTTCCTGAGCTGGAGCGAGGTACGCCATGTGGCCCGGCACGAGTGGCCGATGGTCCAGGCCGCCGTTCCCCCGGCCGTTGCGGTGGCGATCAGTCCCCTGCTGGGGCTGGGACTTGCCGGAACGGCATGGTTCGCACTGGGGGTCGCCCTGATCGAGCAGGTCGCGTGGTCGACCGTTGCCGCCGTTCGCGCCGGGGCCTCTCGCCGACTGGTCGTGGTCTCCGGTCTGGTGAACCTGGCGCTCGGCCTGATCATCGTTGGCGCCAAGTCGACCATCCATCACTGATGCCGTCTTCCGCAGGGGCTGAGAAAGGGCTCCACGAGAAGAACGCTCCGAGCACGCGAGGAGAGGAGACCTGTGGTGCCGAACGATCCCATCGCGGCGGTGGTCCAGTACGTCGCTGCCTTCAACCGCGGTGACGCGAAGGCGATGGCCGCGACGTGCGCTGACCCGATGCAGATCCTTGACGGGATGGCACCGCATGTGTGGCAGGGACCGACAGCCAGCGAAGACTGGTGGAGGGACGTGCTTACCGAGGGTGCGCACCTGGGGGCCACTCCGGCCTGCTACGGCTTCACCGTCATCGCGAAGGTCAAACCGGGCACGGCCGACGCCGTGCGGGAGTACGGCCACACCCTGGCCAAGGCGTTGGAGGAGGACCCGTACCTTCTCGCGCCGTTGAAGCTGCACTATCTGCGCTGGGTTCTCTCCGACGACGACACTGCTTCATGTATCACGGGATCTTCGACACCGACTTCGACAAGTACACCGAGGACGCCATCGCCCTTTTCACAAAGGCGGGCGTGAGCACCGTGTTCGAGAATCTCGAAGGGTTTCCCGAGGACTGGCGGACGAACCCGAAGCGTTCGTGCGCTTCGTACGAGAACACCAGTGCCCGAGCTTCATCGAGTACGGGGAGTATCCGTACGTGACGGCGGAAACGAGATCAAGAAGGCTCTGCGGGTCAAGAGCGCCCTTTCAGAGACGCTCGACCAGAGCAGTGAGCCATATGCAATCAGCCACGTGCAATGAGGCTGGACGAAATGAGCGAGGTCAGGACAGCGCGCACGTACAACCAGCGGCACATTCCGCGGGAGTACACCCCTGGCGGGCGGCGGGTGAGCATCTACGTCTCGTGGAGCTATCCGGCGGAGGCCGGTCGCAAAGCGGCCGAACTGGAGCGTCGCGAAGATCATGGGGCGGTGGCGCAGCGGCGCTCCCCTGGCGCTGGCCCCGGACCACGACGATCCCGCGCTCGGCGCCGACCCGCACCGCCGTAACACCTTCCTGTACGAGAGCGACGACCCGGCGGGGTTCACGACACCCGGCGGCTGCCACATCCGCCGCGCCAACCCACGTGACGCGGCCGTGGCGAGAGAGGTGCGGTTGCACCGCATGATCCGGCGCGGCGCCGTCTACGGCCCGCCGCTGCCCGAGGGAGTGCTGGAGGACGACGGAGCCGACCGCGGTCTGATCTTCGCGTTCATCGGCGCGCATCTGGGGCGGCAGTTCGAGTTCGTCCAGTCGCAGTGGATGAACGACGGCGTCTTCTTCGGTGCGAACGACGCCCAGGACCCCGTGACCGGATCCCGTGACGGCTCCGCCAGCTTAACCATTCCGCGACGGCCGCTGCGCCGGCTCCTCGGTCGTCGTCGGGGCGGGTGCGAGCTTCGGCCTCATCCTCTATCTGTGGGCGGCCCGTCGGCAGATGATGGCCATCGCCGTCGTCCTGGCCTCCCTGTATCCGGCGATTCCCACGGTCCTCGGGCTTGCGGTCCTGCACGAGCGGGCCACCCGGACGCAGGTGATCGGCCTGGTGGGCTCGGCCGTTGCCATCGTTCTGCTCACCCTGGGGTGAGGCGGATTCACGCCCGGCGCAGCGCCACGAGCACGACCAGGAGCACGGTGGCGCCGGCGCTCGTGCCGTGCGCCACCACGGCCGCGAGGGGGAAGTGCCGTTCCGCGGTGGTGCCGCCCTGGGAGTGCCGTCCGGAGCTGGGCAGCCAGCGCAGCAGCATCATGAAGCCGAAGGCGGCCACGACCAGGACGACCGCGCACGCCGTCCAGGCCGCGGCCCCGGTCCCGCCCACGAGGTACACGGTCCAGGCCGCGAGCCCTGCCACGGCGAGTGCCACATGGCCCACGATCAGCCACAGCGGCAGTCGCGTCACGCCGGGCGTGCGTTGCCGCAGCCCGCCGTGACGGATCCACACGGTGGCGAGGTAACCGCCCAAACCGGCGGTCAGCAGCCACGCGCACAGCACGAAGACCCGCATACGCTTCCCCCTCTTCTTCCCCTCTTCGCCGGTCCGGGCACGGCCTGCGTGCCTCAGGACACCCCACCGAAGGGGGGCAGTCCGGACATCCATCCACTTGTTCACTCTTTGGGGTGAATCAGGGCTTGCACACGACCGGGCGGGACGCACGACGGGGCAGGGGGCGCAGGACGCACGACCGGGCAGGAAGCGTGCAGGACGCACGGCCGGACAGGGCGCGCAGGGCATACGACCGCGCAGCGCACACGACCGAACAGGGCACACGACCGGCCAGGGCGCCCGCCCATGAGACGCTCGCCTACGCCAGACCGGACGCGCTGAACTGAGCCGTGGCCAGGACCGTCCCGTCGGGCGCCGTCAGCCGGGCGCCCGCCACTGTCGAGGCGTCGACGGGGGCCGGGCCCGCCCAGTAGCCGTAGCCCTTGTGCAGGGCCAACTCGCCGACGCGGACCGTGCTGCCGTCGTGCCGCACCAGCAGGCAGGAGACCTTGCCGTCGTACGGCGTCCCGGCGTCGGCCAGATCGACGGACATGTAGAGCCAGCCCGTGGGCCCGGGATGGGCGTAGATCTCGCCCGCCGACTTCCCGAAAGCCCGGGCCGAGACCAGTGCGGCCCTCAGCATGCCCGTGGGTGCCCCGGCGGGGTTGGAGGGTCCGGCCGCGAGCTCCTCGATCGCCGTGCCGACCGCCCAGCCGCCGAACCCGAAGGCGAGGGCGAGCGCGGCCACGGCGGAGGCGACCCGCAGCCGCACCCGGCGGCCGCGCCGGTCCTGCGGCGGGACGCCGGCCTCACGGGCGCGCGAACGCCCTTCGTGCGCCGGCGCCCTCCGCGCCCGCGCCCCGTTCGTCTGCACACCCTCGACCTGCGCGCCCTCGACCGGCACACCCTCGACCTGCACACCCCGGGCCTGCACGTCCGCTGCCTGCACGTCCTCTGCCTGTACATCCTCGGCCTGCGCGCCCTGCCCCTGCACGCCGCGTGTCAGCGCCTGCGCCACCCGGGTCTCGAACCCGACCGGCGGCTCACCGCACGGCAGCAGCCCGATCAGCCGGTCGCCGACGAGGGTGAGCTGCGCGACGTACTCCCGGCAGTCCGCGCACTGGTCCAGATGGGCGACCGCCCCGGCGCGTTCCCGGCCGGGAAGCACGCCGAGGGCCAGCTCGGGGCCGATCTCCCGCAGCTGCTCGCAGGTGACGTCACTGGGCATGGTCGCTCCCCTGGGGAGGGGCGAGGGTGGTGCGCAACTTGCCCATCGCCGTCCTGATGCGTGTCTTGGCGGTGCCCAGCGGGATGTGCTCCCAGTCGGCGATCTGCTGGGCGGTCATTCCGTAGATGCCCGCCATCACCAGGGCACGGCCCTGCTCGCGCGGGAGCTGCGCCACCGCGGCCCGCAGCCGCGAGGACGCCTCGTCGGCCAGGGCGTACTGCTCGGGGGTCTCGCTGACGACGCCCAGGATCGCCTCGAGGTCGTCGGGTGCCAGCGGCTCCGGCCGCCGTGACCGGACGGCGTCGATGGCGAGGTTGTGGGCGATGGTGGTGAGCCAGGTCGTCACGGAACCCCGGCGCGAGTCGTAGATCTGCGCATGGCGCCACGCCCGTTCGAACGTCTGCTGGGCGATGTCCTCGGCGAGCTGCGGGTCCCCGGTGACGGCGACGGCGACACCGAAGACCTTGTGCTGGAACCTCCGTACGAAGGTGACGGCGAGCTCCGGATCGCCGGTGGCCAGACCGGACAGCAGAGCCTCGTCCGGGAGGCGGCCCACGGGGAACCGGAACCTCTGCATACCGGTATATACGGCCCGCTCGCGCCGAGGGATTGCCCGGCCGCGCCAGGGGACCGCCCGCCCGCCCCGGAAGGTCATGACCGTGTCCGTGTCAGCAACGGAAGCCGGAGGGCGGTGCCGACGGCTCGGTTGGAGTTCATGGCGACTCCGGCTGGGCTTTTGTACGGCATCCCCGGATCACCACCCGCAGGTGACACCTGCCTCAGATGGGAATCCAGTCCCACAATTCCATACTATCGCCCAACACTTTGGGTGAAATCGGCGGTGCGCGGCCGGCATGGTCTTCGCCTTCAGACCGCCGGGCACCGGCCGCGCCGGGAGGAGTCGCGAGGACGGTCCGGCAGCCTGCCCGAGCAGCCACGCTTCCGGTGTCAGCGGCTCTCGAAGGGCGTATTGTCCCGATATGGCCATGGGTGGCGGCGATGAGCCGAAGGGCACGGCTCCGGCGCTGGGCGATGCACCCGACGGACTGGACGATGCCCTCGACACGGTCCTGGCCACGACGGTGCGCCGCACCGGGGCCTCCATCGGCGGGATCTACCTGATCGAGGAGGCGGAGCCGGTGCTGCGGCTGGTGGCCGTGTGCGGCATGCCTCTGGAGTTCACCGTCCCATGGCGGCGGCTGCCGCTCACCGCTCCCGTCCCGGTCGCCGACGCGATCCGCGAGGAACGGCTGGTGTGGGTCGGGGACCAGAGCGACATGGCCCGCCGGTACCCGCGTGTCGCCGCGGTCCTGCCGTACAGGTTCCCGCTCGCCGCGCACGCCGTGACCGGGACGCGCCGCTGCTGGGGCGGACTGGTGCTGATGTGGCCCGCCGACCACGCCCGGAGGCCCACCTCCCGCGAACGCCACCACATCACCTCCAGCGCCCGCCGACTGGCCCGTTTCCTGGACCACGCGTCACGCCCGCCCACCCTGCCCGACCAGCCGCGCCTCGTCCCCCTCGACGCCCCGCACCACCCCGCCTACGCCGGCCTCGTCGCCGTCGACTACGCCGAACGCCTCCCCGAGGGCGCCCTGGCCCTCGACCTCGAGGGCAGGATCACCTTCGTCACCAAGAACGCCGCCCGCCTGCTGGGCCGCGACGGCGGCCGGCTGCTGGGGACCCGGCCCTGGCAGTCGCTGCCGTGGATGGACGACCCCGTGATCGAGGACCACTACCGCACGGCCGTGGTCAGCCGCGCTCCCCTGTCCTTCACCGCCCTGCGTCCACCGGACCAGTGGCTGACCTTCGAGCTCCACCCGGACACCAGCGGCATCAGCGTCCGCATCACCCCTGCCGGGGAGCAGCCCACGCCGAGTACACGTCCCCGGCCGGTCATGGTGACCCCGACCGGCCGTCTGTACCAGCTCGTCCACCTGGCCGCCGCACTCACGGAGACGGTCAGCGTGCGCGACCTGTTCGACCTGATTGCGGACCAGATCCTGCCCGCCTTCCGCGCCCAGGGCCTGGTGCTGTCGGCCGCCGAAGCCGGCCGTCTGAAGATCCTCGGCTCGTACGGCTACCCGCCCGAGATCGTCGACCGCCTGGACGGGCTCACGCTGGACACCGACGCCACCCCCGCCGGGCAGGTCCTCGCCACCGGCACCCCCGCCTTCTTCGCCACCCCCACCGAACTGGCCCGCTGCTACCCCGAGGCGCCCCTGCTGAGCGGCAAACAGGCCTGGGCCTTCCTGCCCCTGCTGATCACGGGACGGCCGGTGGGCTGCTGCGTCCTGTCCTACGTCCGGCCCCACACCTTCTCCGCCGACGAGCGGGCCGTCATGACCTCACTGGCCGGGCTGATCGCGCAGGCCCTGGACCGCGCCCGCCTGTACGACGCCCAGCACGGGCTCGCGCACGACCTCCAGCAGGCGCTCCTGCCGCGCGAGCTGCCCACCGTGGCCGGACTCGACGTGGCCGCCCGCTACCTGCCCGCGAGCCGCGGCGTCGAGGTCGGCGGCGACTTCTACGACCTGCTGCGCCTCAGCGCCACCACCGCGGCCGCCGTCATCGGCGACGTCGAGGGCCACAGCATCGCCGCGGCCGCCCTCATGGGCCAGGTGCGGACCGCCATCCACGCCCACGCCACCGCCGGCGCACCCCCGGACCAGGTCCTGGCCTGCACCAACCGGCTCCTCATCGACCTGAACTCCGGCCTGCTCGTCTCCTGCCTCTACGCACAGCTCGACCTGGCCGGCCGGGAGATCGCCCTCGCCAGCGCCGGCCATGTTCCGCCGCTGATGTGCCACGGCTCCCACGAGGTCGGCCTGCTGGAGGTGGAGCCCGGGCCGCTGCTCGGTGTCGACGTCGACTTCCGGTACCCCGTCACCCGGGTGCCGCTCCCCGCGGACGCCCTGCTGGCCTTCTACACCGACGGCCTCGTCGAAGTCCCCGGCAGCGACACCAGCCGGGCCACCGACGACCTGGCGCGGTATCTGGCCGGCGTCCGCGATCATGCGCTGGAGGACCTGATCGACGGCCTGGTCCGCCACGTCTGGCCCACCGGCCGGCACACCGACGACATCGCCGTCCTGCTGCTGCGCGCGCCCGGAGGGCATCCGGTCTCCGGTTGACCCCCTCCGGCTGAAATGCGGGCGTCCGGTTCGGGTGGGCCGCCGGTTCAGGTGGGCCGCCGGTTCAGGTGCGCCGCCGTCATTCCTCGTCCGGGGTCTCCGCCGGACGGGCCCGGCCGGGTTCCGACGGCTCGCCGCGCTGTGCCCGGATGTGCAGGACGTCGCCGATGAACAGGTCGTAGACCAGGACCCCGACCACACCGCCGACGAGTGGGCCGACGATCGGGATCCACCAGTAGTCGCTGAAGGAGCCGGGGAGTGTGCCGGGCAGCGCGAGGCCCTGCCAGCCCGCCACCCAGGTGAACAGGCGGGGGCCGAAGTCACGGGCGGGGTTGATGGCGTACCCGGCGTTCGCGCCGTACGACATGCCGATGGCGGCGACCGCGAGGCCGATCACGAAGGGCCCGAGATTGGCCCGTACCCCCGTGTTGCGCAGGTCGATGACCGCGACGACGAACATGACCAGGAAGGCCGTGCCGACGATCTGGTCCACGAGCGGACCCCAGGTGCCACCGTGGAAGAACGGCGCGGGGAACGTACCGAAGATCGAGAAGCTGGCAAGCGTGTGCCCGTTCGTCTTCGGCCCCGTCATGGCGTGATCGAAGGTGTTGATCGCGTCGTGGTAGACGGCGTACACCAGCGCTGCCCCACCGAACCCGCCGGCCAGCTGCGCGAACCAGTACGGGAGGACCTTGGTCCAGGGGAACCGGCGGCGCACCGCGAACGCCAGCGTGACCGCCGGATTGATGTGGGCGCCGCTGACGCCGCCCGCGACATAGATGCCGAACGTCACGGCGAGGGCCCAGCCCCAGGTGATCAGGAGCCAGTCGCCGGCGCTGATGAAGAAGGTGGTGGGTCCCGCGGTACGGCCGGATCCCGGCAGCGCGGCGACCGCCGTCGCGACCGAACCGCATCCGAACGCGATGAGGACGAACGTCCCGAGGAACTCGGCGAGGCATTCGCCCAGCAGGCCCCCTCGGCGCCTGAGGCGGGAGGGCGTGAGCAAAGGCGCGTTTTCCACAGCCATGATGGCCCCCTCAGGGACTGTTCCGGCCGGTGACGGGCTCGTTCCCCGGCCGCGGTCGAGGACGCCGGTCGAGCTCACCACGAGTATGACTCAACGACAGCAGCCCCGCTCTTCACCGCCGTCGCCGTCACCCGTGCGGGCGAGGCCCGATGTCCCACGGGCCTCTGTGGAACCAGCACCCCCGATACGGCAGTCTTTCTGCTCGTGGGGGCAGGGGTTCCGCAGCAGAACGGGTCGGGTGACGGCGTCCCGCACATGGTGGTGTGCGGGGACGACGGGCTCGCGCACCGGCTGGCCGCCGAGTTGCGCGGGGTGTACGGCGAGCAAGTGACGCTCGTCGTCCCGCCCGCCGTCCGGGTCGCCCGGCAGCCGGTGGTGGGCCGTGCCCGCGCCTCGACGCTGCTCGACCGGGTCTCCGCCGCGGTCACGCGCGCGGCGGGGAACGGAAACGGCAATGGCCATGGCAACGGGAACGGGAACGGGAACGGCAGCAGTACGGACGGGCGCGCCACCGGATCCCGCGGCGGCGGCCGCAGCGCCGAACCCGCCGGTTCGGTACGCGTGATGGAGGCCCCCGAGGCGTCCGAGGCCGTGCTCGCGGAGGCCGGCGTGGACCGGGCGGCGGCGCTGGCGCTCGTCTATGACGACGACGAGACCAACATCCGCGCCGCGCTCACCGCCCGCCGCCTCAACCCGCGGCTGCGGCTCGTCCTGCGCCTGTACAACCGGCGCCTCGGGCAGCACATAGAGGCACTCCTCGACCAGGCGGCGGCCCTCGCGTCCGGCGGGACCGGCGACGCCGAGGCGTTCGACGCGTCCACGACCGTGCTGTCCGACGCCGACACCGCCGCGCCCGCCCTGGCCGCGACCGCCGTCGCCGGCACCACCAAGGTGGTGCAGACCGACGGGCTGATGCTGCGGGCCGTCGAGCGCCCGCCGCCACGGCCGGGTCAGGTCGCCGACCCCGGGCTGTGCACACTGGCGTTGCTGTCCGCGACGACCAACGACCCTGCCGGGGCCGACGGTTTCAGCGGCGAGCAGGGTCCCGAGCTCCTGCCGGACGAAAGCGCTGTGGCGGAGGCCACCGGACGCGGCACCATCGTCCTGGAGACCGTCTCCTACACCGGTCCGGCGCTGCCCGCCGGGCGCAGTGTCGTACCGCTCGGCTCGCTGTTCTCGCGGCGGCTGCGCTGGTCGGTCGCCGGGCTGGTGGGCTGTGTCGTCGGGCTCGCGATCGCGTCGATGGCGGTCACCGGCGAACCTCCGCTGCGCGCCACCTACTTGACGCTGCTGGACCTGTTCGCCATCGACAACCCGGCCATCGGAGAGCCCGTCGGGCGGCAGATCCTGCAACTGCTGTCCTCGTTGGTCGGGTTGCTGCTCCTGCCCGTGCTGCTGGCGGCCGTGCTCGAGGCCCTCGGCACCTTCCGCAGCGGGACCGCGCTGCGCAGACCGCCGCGCGGGCTGTCCGGACACGTGGTGCTGCTGGGCGTCGGCAAGATCGGCACCCGGGTCATGACCCGGCTGCGGGAGCTGAAGATCCCGGTGGTGTGCGTGGAGGGCGACCCGGAGGCGCGCGGCCTGGCGACGGCCCGGCGGCTGCGGGTGCCGGTCGTGCTCGGGGACGTCACACAGGAAGGCGTGCTGGAAGCCGCCAAGATCCACCGGGCGCACGCGCTGCTCGCCCTGACCAGCTCCGACACGACGAACCTCGAGGCCGTCCTGTACGCCCGCTCGGTACGGCCCGACCTGCGGGTCGTCCTGCGCCTGTACGACGACGACTTCGCGACCGCCGTCTACCGCACCCTGCGCGCCGCGCACCCGCACGCGCAGACGCGCAGCCGCAGCGTGTCCCACCTGGCCGCGCCCGCGTTCGCCGGGGCCATGCTGGGCCGGCAGATCCTGGGGGCGATCCCGGTGGAGCGGCGGGTGCTGCTGTTCGCCGCCGTGGACGTCGCCGGGCATCCGCAGCTGGAGGGGAAGACGGTCGCCCAGGCGTTCCGCGCCGGGGCGTGGCGGGTGCTCGCCCTGGACACCGCGGCGCCGGGGGAACGCGGGCAGACACCGGACCCGCAGACGCGCACACCCGACCGCGCCTCGGGCCTGGTCTGGGACCTGCCGCCCACCTACGTCCTGCGCACGCAGGACCGGGTGGTCCTGGCGGCGACGCGGCGCGGCCTCGCGGACCTGCTGGGGCGCAGGCGCCCGGAGCCGGCCGGGGCCTGATCCCGCCCGCGGGCGTGCCGAGGGGCGGAGCCGGGTTGTCCACAGGCTGGGGACCTCGTCTGCGGGCGAGTTGTCCACAGGCTGCGGACCTCGCCCGCGGGAAGTCGGTCCGGCCAGGCACTATGGGGCCATGACTGAGAGCAACGGGTCCACCTCGCCCGAGCGCGGCGGGGACATGCCGGACTGGGAGAAGCGCTTCCGGGCGCCGCGGGTGTCACTGCCGGACTGGGCGGAGGACGCGCCGCACCGCTCGCTGTTCGTCTCCAACGCGACGGGGACGTACGAGCTGTACGCCTGGGACCGCGTCACGGGCGAGCAGCGCCAGGTCACGGACCGGGCGACCGGCACGACGGAGGGCGTGCTCTCGCCGGACGGCGAGTGGATCTGGTGGTTCGACGACACGGACGGCGACGAGTTCGGGATCTGGAGACGCCAGCGGTTCGTGCCCGGTGCCTTGGGTGCGGGTGCCGGGCCCGACGAGCCGGCGGCTCCCGGACTCGAGCCGTCGTACCCGGCGGGGCTCGCCATCGGGCGGGACGGGCGGACGGCGGTCGTGGGCCGCTCGACCGACCAGGACGGTTCCACGATCCATCTCGTGCGGGCCGGCCGGGATCCGGTGGAGATCTACCGGCACCGCGAGTCGGCCGGGGTGGGCGACCTCTCCCACGACGGCTCGCTGATCGCGATCGAGCACACCGAGCACGGTGACGCGATGCACTCGGCGCTGCGTGTGCTGCGGCCGGACGGTTCGACGGTGGCGGAGCTGGACGACACCAAGGGCGGCACGGTCGAGCTGGGCCTGGAGGTCCTGGGCTTCGCGCCGGTCGCCGGGGACACCCGGTTGCTCATCGGGCACCAGCGGCGCGGCCGGTGGGAGCCGCTGGTGTGGGACGTCGCCTCCGGCGAGGAGACGGACCTGCAGCTGGACCTGCCGGGTGACGTGGCCGCGGAATGGTATCCGGACGGCTCCGCGCTGCTGATCGTGCACGGTTTCGAGGCCCGCAGCGAGCTGTTCCGCTACGACCTGGCCACCCGCGAGCTGGTGCGGGTGCCGACACCGCCGGGCACGGTGTCCGGAGCGACGGCACGGCCCGACGGGACCGTGGAGTACCTGTGGTCGTCCGCGGCCGAGCCCCCGGTCGTCCGGTCCACCTCGGGCAGGGTGGTGCTGGATCCTCCCGGGATCAAGGCGCCGGGGTCGGTGCCGGTGGAGGACGTGTGGGTGGACGGGCCGGGCGGCCGCATCCACGCGCTGGTGCAGAGGCCGGCGGGGGCTTCAGGACCGCTGCCGACGGTGTTCGACATCCACGGCGGCCCGACCTGGCACGACAGCGACTCGTTCGCCGCGGGCCCGGCGGCCTGGGTGGACCACGGGTACGCGGTGGTACGGGTCAACTACCGCGGTTCGACGGGGTACGGGCGCGAGTGGACGGACGCGCTCAAGCACCGGGTCGGGCTGATCGAGCTCGAGGACATCGCGGCGGTCCGGGAGTGGGCGGTGTCGTCCGGGCTCGCGGACCCGGAGCGGCTGGTGCTGACGGGCGGCTCGTGGGGCGGCTACCTGACGCTGCTCGGGCTCGGCACCCAGCCCGAGCTGTGGACGATCGGGATCGCGGCGGTGCCGGTCGCGGACTACGTCACGGCGTACCACGACGAGATGGAGGCCCTGAAGGCGATGGACCGGACGCTGCTCGGGGGCACGCCCGAGGAGGTGCCGGAGCGGTTCGAGGCGTCCTCGCCCCTCACCTACGTCGACGCGGTGAAGGCACCGGTGTACATCTCGGCGGGGGTGAACGACCCGCGCTGCCCGATCCGCCAGGTCGAGAACTATGTGAACCGGCTCGCCGCGCGAGATGCGGTGCACGAGGTCTACCGGTACGACGCGGGGCACGGCTCGCTGGTGGTCGACGAGCGGATCAAGCAGGTCCGGCTGGAGCTGGACTTCGCGGCGCGGCATCTGGGGGGTGGTGCCGTGGGCTAACGGGCCCCAGGGGCGGGCCCGCGGCGGTGGCACCGTACCGTTGAGGGCGTGTACCGGTTTCTGCTGACGCCCCGCTGGTGGGGGATCAACGTCTTCGTGCTGCTGGCCATCCCCTTCTGCGTCTTCATGGGGTCGTGGCAGCTGGGCCGGTTCGAGGCGCGGGTGCACGAGCAGCGGGCGGCGAGCGAGCAGGTCACCGCGGACCGCAAGGAGGCGGCCCGGCCGCTGGCCGAGCTGCTGCCGGTGGACAAGAGGACGTCCGGGAAGCAGGCCACGGTCCGCGGGCGGTACGGCAAGCAGTTGCTGGTGCCGGATCGGGAGCTGGACGGCAAGCGCGGGTTCTACGTGCTGACCATGCTGCGGACCGACGGCGGCAAGGCGCTGCCGGTGGTGCGGGGCTGGCTGCCGGGTGACGCCGACCCCGCGAAGGCACCGGCGCCGCCGGCCGGCGAGGTCACCGTCACGGGCGCCCTGCAGGCGCCGGAGAGCCCGGGGTCGAACGGGGTGGGCGCGGCGGGCGGACTGCCGGCCGGGCAGACCGCGGACATCAGCACGGCGACCCTGGTGAACCTGGTGCCCTACGACCTGTACGAGGCGTGGATCACCCTCACCAAGGGCGACAGCGGGATGAAGGCGGTACCGGCGACGGCGCCCCAGGGGAGCGGACTCGACCTGAAGGCGTTCCAGAACCTGGGTTACACCGGCGAGTGGTTCGTCTTCGCGGGCTTCACGGTCTTCATGTGGTTCCGCCTGCTGCGCCGCGAGGTGGAGTACGCCCGCGACGCACAGCTGGGCCTCGTACCGGAAGGGCCGGACACCGGCACGACCGGCGAGCCCGCGCCCTCACCGGCGGCCGGCGAGGAGTCGGCCGCCCGCGAGTCGGCCGCAGGTGACTCGGCCGCAGGCGAGGAAGCCGTCGGAAGGTCGGCCGCAGGCGAGGAAGCCGCCCGCGAGTCGGCCGCAGGCGAAAGCCCGACAGGGGCCGCCAAGGCCTGAGGCGGGGGCCGGGCGGCCCCTGAGGCAGGTCGGGCCGGCGCGCGGCTGCTGCCGCGGGCTCAGGACCCCGCCAGCATCCCCGTGTGGTAGATCGTGCCGGCGCAGGCGTTCGCGATGGTGGTCGAGGAGCTCGCTGAGCCGGTGCCCGGGGTGAGGGAGACGGTCACGCTGCCGTCGGCCACGCCGTCCTCCGTCATGAGCTGCGGTGCCGTGCCGCTGCTCTCCGGGCTGGAGCCGCCGCCGCTGGTGCTCGTGCTGTCCGAGGGGCTCGGGTCGGGTGAGGCGCCCCCGCCACCCCCGGTACCGCTGCCCGTGGTCGGGCAGGTCTCCGAGGGCACCCAGGCGAACTTGACCTCGTACGCCGCACCGGGCTTGAGCACCAGGGAGGAGACTTCCTGCGTGGGGTCGGGCAGGCCGGTGGCAGGGTCGCCGGTGACGTGGTTCACCACGGTGATCTTGGCGGGGTCCGCCGCGCCCTGGGCGGTCGTGGTGACGGTGCCGCTGCCCGAGACCGTACAGCTCGTGGTGGAGGCGTTGGTGACGCGGAACGTGCCGTAGACCGCGCCGGTGGAGTCCGGGGCGCCCGCGGTGGCGGTCGGCTGGCCGAGCTGGGCCGCGGTGCACGCGGGGGCGGTCTGCGCGGAGGCCGACGGGTTCGTCCCGCCGGTGGCTCCGTCGGCCGTCCCCTTGCCCTTGTCCTCCTGGCCCTTCTGGCTCCCCTTGCCCGTCTCCTTCGACGTCCCGGCCGAGCCGGCGGAGCCGCTGGAGCCGCCGTCCGGGCCCTTGCCCTGGTCGGCGCCGCCCTGCGCCTGTGAGGCCTGGCCGGCGATGGACGGGTCGGCGTTCGAACCGGTGGCGTTCGAGACGTGGACGAGGGCCGGGATCGCGGTGCCGACGAACAGGGCGGCGGCCGCCATGCCGACCACGGCCTGCCGCTTGCGGGCCCGCCGGGCGGGTACCGCGCGCCGCAGATGGTCGAGGCTGCCCTCACGCGGCTCGATGTCGCCCACGGCCTGGTGCAGCATCCGCCGCAGCGCCAGTTCGTCGGAACCGAGCCCCTCGGGCATCCCGTCGTCGCCAGGGGGCAGATCTTCGCCACCGCCGCCGGAGCCCGACCCGGCCCCGCCGCCCCCGAGCGCCGCCAGGAGCCGGTCCCGCCCCGCGCCGAGGCCGTCACCGGCACCGCCCGTGTCCCTGCCGAAGGCTTCGGAGGGGTGGTCCGCGGCGGCGCGGTGCCGTCCGGTGTCCGCACGGACGTGGTCGTCGGGGCGGTGGTTCACGGTTCCGTTCCCAGCGTGCTGCTCGTGGTCGGCCTCGAGCGGCCCTGGCCGGTCCGTCGGCTCGTGCCACTCGTACGGTTCGTGTCGTTCGTGGGAGTCGCGCCCCCAGGGGGTGGTGCGCCGCTCCTCGTACTTGCTCATGCCGATGCCCCCATGGCGACACGGAGCGCCGCGATGCCGCGCGAGCCGTACGCCTTCACCGAGCCCAGCGATATCCCCAGCGTCTGAGCCACCTGAGCCTCGGTCATATCGGCGAAGTAGCGCAGCACCAGGACCTCACGCTGACGGCGCTGCAGGCCCTTCATCGCCTTGATCAGCGAGTCGCGCTCCAACTGGTCGTACGCGCCCTCCTCCGCGCTCGCCATGTCCGGCATCGGCTTCGTCAGCAGCTTCAGGCCGAGGATGCGGCGGCGCAGCGTGGAGCGCGACAGGTTGACGACGGTCTGGCGGAGGTACGCGAGCGTCTTCTCCGGGTCGCGCACGCGCTTGCGCGCGGAGTGCACGCGGATGAACGCCTCCTGGACGACGTCCTCGCAGGACGCGGTGTCGTCGAGGAGGAGCGCCGCCAGACCCAGCAGGGAGCGGTAGTGGGCGCGATAGGTCTCGGTGAGGTGGTCGACCGTGGTGCCGGCGACCGTCGTCTCCTCAGCGCCCTCGCGCTGGTTCGGTATGCGGGTGGGCCGCGCTGCGGGCATGGGGGCGATCACCGGCATGCCGCCGGGCGCGCCGGGCATCCGGGGGCGGCGGGGCGGACGAAGGGCCGCGCCCCTCGCCTGTACCGCGGTGAATTCGAGTACCTCTGCCACGCCAGTTGGACACGTCTGCCCCCGCCAGGGTTGTACGCGACAGGCATCACGTTCGCGTCGGACAGCACATCCGTCTGCACGTCCCCTCCTGCGCCCCCCAGCGCACCGGACCGTGCGTCAAGTGCCCTCATGCGTACCAGCTCTTCCCCTATGCCCCGTTTGTGGTGGTGCTCAGCCCCCCGAAGGGCGACCGCAAAGACGCTCCCCGCCCTGCGCACGGTTGCGGAGGGCGGGGAGAGAAATCTTGGAACGCCGAGAGACTTCGATTCAAGGTCCGGACCACGGGATGGTCCGTGCAACCCACACAGATCCTACAAACGTTTCAGCCAACGGCCAGGGGTTTCCGGCCGTCGGCCGTCTGCCGGGGCTCTACGTCGGCCGTCTGCCGGGGCTCTACGCGGTGGCGCCCAGCTCCCCTGCCACCAGCTCGGCGATCTGCGCAGTGTTCAGTGCGGCGCCCTTGCGCAAGTTGTCGCCGCAGACGAAGAGTTCGAGCGCCGTCGGGTCGTCCAGGGCCCGCCGGACCCGGCCGACCCACGTGGGGTCGGTGCCCACCACGTCCGCGGGCGTGGGGAATTCGCCCGCCTCCGGGTTGTCGAACAGGACGACACCGGGCGCTGTGGCGAGGATCTCGCGCGCCCGGTCCACCGTGACCTCGCCCTCGAAGCAGGCGTGGACGGTCAGCGAGTGCGTGGTGACCACCGGCACGCGGACACAGGTGACGGCCACGCGCAGCTTGGGCAGCCCCAGGATCTTGCGGGACTCGTCGCGGACCTTCATCTCCTCCGAGGACCACCCGTCCTCGCGCGGCGACCCGGCCCACGGCACGACGTTGAGCGCGACGGGCTCCGGGAAGGGCCCGGTGTTGTCGCCCACCACGCGCCGTACGTCACCGGGCTTGGTCCCCAGCTCCGTGCCCGCGACCAGCGACAGCTGCTGCCGCAGCGTGTCGATGCCCGCGCGGCCCGCGCCGCTGACGGCCTGGTACGAGGAGACGACCAGCTCGCGCAGCCCGAACTCGGCGTGCAGGGCGCCGAGGGCCACGATCATCGACAGCGTCGTGCAGTTGGGGTTGGCGATGATGCCGCGCGGACGCACCCGGGCGGCATGCGGGTTGACCTCCGGCACGACCAGCGGGACATCGGGGTCCATGCGGAACGCGCCCGAGTTGTCCACCACGATCGCCCCCAGCGCGGCGGCGATGGGCGCCCAGTGCGCCGCGACCTCGTCCGGTACGTCGAACATCGCGACGTCGACGCCGACGAACGCCTCTTCGGAGATCGCCATGACCTCGACCTCCTCGCCGCGCACGGCCAGCTTGCGGCCGGCCGAGCGCGGCGAGGCGAGCAGACGGATCTCGCCCCAGATGTCCGCGTGCTGGGACAGGATCTGGAGCATGACCGAGCCGACGGCCCCGGTCGCACCCACGACCGCGAGCGTCGGCTTCGTCCCCCCACGGGGGAGCCCGGTCATCGCCCGGTGCCTCCGTAGACGACCGCCTCGTCGCTCTCGGAGTCCAGACCGAACGCGGTGTGCACGGCGCGGACCGCCTCGGGCACGTCGTCCTTGCGCGTGACGACCGAGATACGGATCTCGGAGGTCGAGATCAGCTCGATGTTCACGCCCGCGTCGGACAGCGCGGTGAAGAAGTCGGCCGTGACGCCGGGGTTCGTCTTCATCCCGGCGCCGACGAGGGAGATCTTGCCGATCTGGTCGTCGTAGCGCAGCGAGTCGAAGCCGATCGCGGTCTTGGCCTTCTCCAGGGCGTCGATCGCCTTGCGCCCCTCGCTCTTCGGCAGCGTGAAGGAGATGTCCGTCAGGCCCGTCGACGCGGCCGACACGTTCTGCACGACCATGTCGATGTTGATCTCGGCGTCCGCGATGGCGCGGAAGATCGAGGCGGCCTCGCCCGGCTTGTCCGGCACGCCGACGACCGTGATCTTGGCCTCGGAGGTGTCGTGCGCGACACCGGAGATGATGGCCTGCTCCACCTTCGTTTCCCCTTGCTGCTGTGTCTTTTGAACGACTGGCTCGCTGCTGACCCACGTGCCCTGCAGCCCGCTGAAGGAGGAGCGGACGTGGATCGGGATGTTGTAGCGGCGGGCGTACTCCACACAGCGGTGGAGCAGCACCTTGGAACCGGACGAGGCCAGCTCCAGCATGTCCTCGAAGGAGATCCAGTCGATCTTCCGGGCCTTCTTCACCACGCGCGGGTCGGCGGTGAACACGCCGTCGACGTCGGTGTAGATCTCGCACACCTCGGCGTCGAGGGCGGCCGCGAGGGCCACCGCCGTGGTGTCCGAGCCGCCACGGCCCAGCGTGGTGATGTCCTTCTTGTCCTGACTGACGCCCTGGAAGCCGGCGACGATGCAGATGTTGCCCTCGTCCAGCGCGGTCCGGATGCGGCCGGGCGTCACGTCGATGATCCGGGCTTTGTTGTGGACCGAGTCGGTGATGACACCTGCCTGGCTGCCGGTGAACGACTGGGCCTCGTGCCCCAGGTTTTTGATCGCCATGGCCAGCAGTGCCATGGAGATCCGCTCTCCGGCGGTCAGCAGCATGTCGAGCTCGCGCCCGGCAGGGATCGGGGAAACCTGCTCGGCGAGATCGATCAGCTCGTCCGTCGTGTCGCCCATCGCGGAAACCACGACAACCACCTGGTTGCCGTTCTTCTTCGCTTCCACGATCCGCTTGGCGACGCGCTTGATGCCTTCGGCATCGGCTACGGAGGAGCCTCCGTACTTCTGCACGACAAGGCCCACGTGCGCTCCTCGCTCAGTCCGTCTCTTTCCGCGCCTGCGAGACGCAGGTGCGGTCGGCTCAGTCTATCGAGCGACCCAATTTCCCTTCCGGGATACCGCATGGTGAGATGTCCCGCTCACGCGGGGATCATCCCGGTTTTCTTCGGGCGTGCGACGGCCGTACGGCGGTTTTTCACCACCGCTTTCCGTCGGCACCCGAGGCCGCTCAGCACGGCATCTGCCCCGGGGCCGGGACGGTACGCGAAACGTGCCGCGAGTCACAGCCCGGAGGTGTGATCACCTTTCAGGCATGAGTGTCATGGACGCGTGACGCCGAATGGCGCGAGGATGCCGACCCGTGACGCATGGGTGGGCGGGAGACGTGCTGCTGGCCGGGATCGTGCTGCTCGGCGGGTGTGTGCAGTGGCTGACCGGGATGGGGTTCGCTCTCGTCGCCGTGCCCGCGCTCGTGCTGCTGCTCGGTCCCGCCGAGGGCGTCGTGCTCGCCAACTGCGCCGCGGGGGCCGTCAGTGTCGTCGGGGTCGCCGAGGGGTGGCGCAGGGTGCGGGCCCCGGTGATGGTGCCGTTGTGCGTCGCCGCCGTGATCACCGTGCCCGCCGGGACGTGGGTCGCCCGACAGCTGCCGGAACCGCTGCTGCTGGCGTCCATGGGGGCGCTCGTCACCGTGGCGGTGACGCTGGTCGTACGGGGCCTGCGGGTGCCCGCCCTGCGCGGCGGCCGGGGGGCCGTCGTCGCCGGGGGCCTGGGCGGGTTCATGAACTCGGCCGCCGGGGTCGGTGGACCGCCCGTCTCCCTGTACGCCCTGAACGCCGGCTGGAGCGTGCGGGAGTTCGTGCCGAACGCGCAGTTCTACGGCGTCGTCGTGAACGCGGTGTCCGTGGCGTCCAACGGTCCGCCCCGGCTCACCGCGCCCGTCTGGGCCCTCGCCGTCCTGGCCCTGGCGGCAGGAGCCCTGATCGGCAGGGCGCTCGCCGGACGCGTGCCCGAGCGACGCGCCCGGGCCCTCGTCCTGCTGCTCGCGCTGGCCGGAGGTGTGAGCACCCTCGGAAAGGGGGTCGCCGGGCTGGTGTGAGCGCCCGGCCCGTGGCCCAGCGGGCCTACTTCACCGGCCGCAGCCCCAGCGGGTCCGCGATCTCCTTGGCCATGACCCGGCCGGCCTCCTCCGCGAGTATCTCGTCGCCGAGGTCCTGGTCGGTGTCGAGGCCGTCCAGTTCCTCCAGGGGCTGGTTCAGGCGGACGTGCGCGACCACGGACTGCAGGGCGCGGAGCGTGGCGGAGGCGGTGGCGCCCCAGTTGGAGAAGTACGAGAACTGCCACCACCACAGGGCCTCCGTGGTGCGGCCGGCCCGGTAGTGGACCATGCCGTGGCGCAGGTCCGTGATGACGTCCGCCAGGTCGTCGGAGATACGGGCCGGGACCGGGGCCTTGCGCGGCTCGTACGGGTCGAAGACCTCGGAGTAGACGTCGATCGGGTCCAGCATGGCGGCGAGCCGTTCGCGCAGCTCGTCCACGTCCGGCTCCGGGCCCGGGTCCGGCTCGTAGCGCTCGTCGGGGACGATGTCCTCGTGCGCGCCGAGGCGGCCCCCGGCCAGGAGCAGCTGGGAGACCTCCAGCAGCAGGAACGGGACGGCCGAGTCCGGCTCGTCGCCCTTCGCGACCTCCGTGACGGCGACCAGGAAGCTCTCGATCTGGTCCGCGATCTGGACCGCGAAGTCGTCCGGGTCCTGCGTCGTCGCGTGCAGCGTGGCGTCAGACATCTAGGAGTCGTCTCCCCTCGAAGGCGCGGCCGAGGGTGACCTCGTCCGCGTATTCCAGGTCGCCACCCACCGGGAGGCCGCTGGCCAGGCGGGTGACCTTCAGGCCCATGGGTTTGATCATCCTGGCGAGGTACGTGGCCGTGGCCTCGCCCTCCAGGTTCGGGTCCGTGGCCAGGATCAGCTCGGTGACCGTGCCGTCGGCCAGTCTCGCGAGCAGTTCGCGGATGCGCAGATCGTCGGGGCCCACGCCCTCGATGGGGCTGATCGCGCCGCCGAGCACGTGGTAGCGGCCCCGGAACTCGCGGGTCCGCTCGATCGCGACGACGTCCTTCGGCTCCTCCACCACGCAGATGACGGACGGGTCACGGCGGGCGTCGCGGCAGATGCCGCACAGCTCCTCCTGCGCGACGTTGCCACAGGTCGCGCAGAAGCGGACCTTCGCCTTCACCTCGAGCAGCGCCTGGGCGAGGCGGCGCACGTCCGTCGGCTCGGCCTGCAGGATGTGGAAGGCGATCCGCTGCGCGCTCTTGGGACCGACGCCGGGCAGCCGCCCCAGCTCGTCGATGAGGTCCTGGACCACGCCTTCGTACAACGGACTGCCTTTCCTGAAGAGCTTCGGTACGTACGGTAGCCGGGCTCGGTTTCCTCGTACGTACGGTAGTTGGCGCTTGCCTTTCGCAGAAGGGACGGTCCGGTGGACACCCTTCCCCGGGCGGGTCCGCCCGGTGGGCTCAGAACGGCAGGCCGGGGATGCCGCCGCCGAGACCCTGGGCCAGCGGGCCGAGCTTCTGCTGCTGGAGCGCCTGCGCGTTCTCGTTGGCCGCCTGGACGGCCGCGACGATCAGGTCGGCGAGGGTCTCGGTGTCCTCCGGGTCCACCGCCTTGGGGTCGATGACCAGGGCGCGCAGCTCGCCGGCACCGGTGACCGTCGCCTTCACCAGACCGCCGCCCGCCTGACCGTCGACCTCGGTCCTCGCCAGCTCCTCCTGCGCGTTGGCGAGGTCCTGCTGCATCTTCTGGGCCTGCTGGAGCAACTGCTGCATGTTCGGCTGCCCACCACCGGGAATCACGATCAGCTCCTGCCTCGTACGGTTCGGCTTCGGATGTGCGTATGTGCGTATGTGCGTACGGATGTCAGGGCGGGGTTTGCCGCCTCGGCACGAGCCTACGTGGTCACCGGGGTGCGCGCTGGGGTAGCCCGTCCGGACTCGGTTCCCGCCCATGGCGGCACTCTTTCGAGTGAGTTTGCCGAGCGTCGTATACCCGACCAAGGCCCCCTTCCGGGCGGAAAAGCCGCGAAACCAGGTTGCCCGCCACCCGCCCGGCGGTAGGAAGGGTGCGGCGCTTCAGCACCATGCGTCACGAGCACACTGCGGGGGTGCACGAAGTGAGCAGCGCACGTACCGCGGAACGTGCAGGGGATTGTGCATCGCGGAACGTCATAGCCGTAGGTAGGGAGTGCCGGGTGAGTCAGCCGGAGATGCAGCCCGAGGGTCCGCTCCAGGACGGGCGGGGCGACGGAGCGGCGGGGCTGCGGCCGGGCGACCCGGGCGACCCCGGTGCCCCCGGCGACCTCATGGGCCGGCCGTTCCCGCACGGCGACTGGGGGGAGCCCGCGCAGCGGCTCGACGAGCTGTACCGGTGGGTGGAGCGGCGGGCGCTGGAGACGGCGGCCTGGTACCTCGCGAACCGCGTGTGGAAACGGCGAGGGGCGCAGGCGCTGCGCGCGGGCGCGGCGGTGGGCGCCGTGTGCGGGGCCGCGCTGCCACTGCTGGATCTGACCGGGGTGGCGGACGGGGTGGCGCCGTGGGCGTATCTGTCGCTGCTGGTGGGGGTGGCGTGTGTGGCCGGGGACCGGTACTTCGGGGTGACGTCCGGATGGATGCGGGACGTGGCGACGGCACAGGCGATCGGGCGGCGGCTGCAGGCGCTGCAGTTCGACTGGGCCTCGGAGAGCGTGCGGGAGGTGCTGGGGCCGACGGAGGGGACCGCGGCGGAGGCGGCGGAGCGCTGCCTTTCGGTGCTGCGGCGGTTCTCCGAGGACGTGACGGAGCTGATGCGGGCGGAGACGGCGGACTGGATGGCGGAGTTCCGCACCGGCTCGGCACCGCTGGCGATGCAGTCGTCGGGCGCGGCGGCGCCCCGCCCCGAGGGCACCTTGCCGGGGCGGTTCCCACCGCCGGGCGCACGGCCCAACATGCCCCGGCAGCGGCCGCCGGAGGCCCGGTGACCAGGCCTGTGTCTACCCCGCCTTCGTGTAGGTCAGGGCCTCGCCGGTGGTCGTGTTCACGCGCTTGAGGCGGCCGTCCGGGAGGAGCGTCAGCTCTGTCGCGCCGCCCGGGGCGCAGGACGACGCCGGCCGGCCGACGCTGACCGTGGACGGGCCGATCCTCAGCGGGCCGTTCGCGGCGGGCTTCTCGGCCAGCTCGGCCCGGAAGACGCAGTGGTACGTGTCGCCGTCGGCGGTCAGCGACAGCACCGTGTCGCCGACCCCGCCCTGCCGGATGACCAGGCTCCGGGTGTTGTGCCCGGTTTCGTTGTCGATCGCGGCGGTCCAGGTGCCGAGGTAGGCGTCGGGGACGGCACCCGGAGAGCCGGTACCGGCCGAGGCCGACGCGGACGCCGAGGCCGACGGGGACGGCTGCCCGGACGTGCCCGGGCCGGGGGTCGTGGGCCCGGCGGAGGTCCGCGACGGGGTGGGGCCGCCGGTGGTGCCGGTCCCGTCCCCGCGCAGCACCGCGTACACCGAACCGCCCGCACCGAGGGCGACGACCAGGGCGACCGCGATCAGCACGGCGGTGAAACGTCCGCTGCGCCGCGCAGGCGCCGGGTCCCCGTACGCGGGCGGACCGTACGGCGGCGTGCCCCAGCCTCCGGGGGCGGGCGGCCGAGGGTGCTGCGGCGGAGGCCCGAAGACGCCGGGCGGTGGCGGTACCGCGCCGTAGGGGCCGCCCGAGGCAGGGGGCGGCCCCGGGATCGTGGGAGCTGCCGGGGGTGCCGGAGCCGTGGGCGCATCCGCAGCCCCCGGAGCCCCCGCTCCCGCCGCCACCGGAACCCCCGGCGCCACCGAACGACCCCCCGGCCCCCTTGGGCCCTGAGGCCCCTCCAAACCTGCCTGCCCCTGCGGCCCCTCCGGACCTTCCCGCTCCCCCGGATCCTGCGGATACTCCGGATCCTCGGGATCCTCCGTGTCCAGCAACCGCACCGCATGGCGCCCCAGCTGGGCGACCAGGGCGCCCGGCAGCCACGGCTCGCGGCTCCGGCCCTCGCTGAGCGTGTCGTCGGCGCCCGTGCGTTCCAGGATCTGCGCCGGGGTCGGCCGCGCGGCCGGGTCCTTGTGCAGGCAGTCCCGTACCAGGTCCGACAGCCCCTCCGGCAGGCCCTCCAGGTCCGGGTCCTCCTGTGCGATGCGGAACATCAGGGCGTGCGCCCCGCTGTTCGCGCCCCCGAAGGGAAGGGTGCCCGTGGCGGCGTACGCGAGCACGGAGCCCAGGCAGAAGACGTCGCACGCGGGCGTGACGCGGTCGCCCCGCACCTGCTCGGGCGCCATGAACCCGGGCGACCCGACGAGCGCCCCGGTGCGCGTGAACCCGGCGCCCGTCAGGGTCTCCAGCGCGCGGGCGATGCCGAAGTCGATGACCCGGGGGCCGTCGATGGTCACGAGGACGTTGGACGGTTTCAGGTCGCGGTGGATGAGCCCGGCGGCGTGGATGTCCTGCAGGGCGTGGGCGAGCCCGGCGGCCAGCACGCGCACGGACCGCTCCGGCAGCGCACCGTGGTCCTGCGAGACGACGGTCTGCAGGGTCGGCCCGGCGACGTACCCGGTGGCGACCCAGGGGATGTCGGCCTCGGTGTCGGCGTCCAGGACGGGCGCGGTCCAGTACCCGCCGACCCGCCGTGCGGCCTGCACCTCCTGCCGGAAGCGGGCCCGGAACTCCTCCTGCTCGGCCAACTCCCGCCGCACGAGTTTCACCGCGACCGTACGGCCCCGGTCGGAGCGGGCCAGATACACGCTGCCCATACCGCCGGCCCCCAGCCGCGCCAGCAGCCGATAGCCCCCCGCGCTCCCCCGGAGCTTGAAGCCCGGGGGGACCCCCAGTGGATCCCCGGCCCCCAGCCGTTCCATCGCCGCCTCACCTACCCCCCTGTGCGTGCGACAGCCAGAGAATAGTGCCGCCCCAGAAGGAGTCGGCGGCAGCGGCGTGCACGGTTCCGTAACGGGGCCGCGCCGAAGCGCCCGGCACCCGACAACCTGTCGCGGAATACCCCGGACCGCAGACATCCCGCCCATGTCCCGCCCGACTCCGCCGCTCCTAGCCTCGCCGCATGATCCCTCAGACCGACCCCCAGGCCGGCGCCGCCGTCAAGGCCGCGGACCGTGCGCACGTCTTCCACTCGTGGTCAGCGCAGGAGCTCATCGACCCGCTCGCCGTCGCCGGTGCGGAGGGGTCGTACTTCTGGGACTACGACGGCAACCGCTACCTCGACTTCACCAGCGGCCTCGTCTTCACCAACATCGGCTACCAGCACCCCAAGGTCGTCGCCGCGATCCAGGAGCAGGCCGCGACCCTGGCCACGTTCGCGCCCGCCTTCGCCGTCGAGGCCCGCTCCGAGGCCGCCCGGCTGATCGCCCGGCGCACCCCCGGCGACCTGGACAAGATCTTCTTCACCAACGGCGGCGCCGACGCGGTCGAACACGCCGTACGCATGGCGCGCCTGCACACCGGCCGGCCCAAGGTGCTGTCCGCGTACCGCTCGTACCACGGCGGCACCCAGCAGGCCGTGAACATCACCGGCGACCCGCGCCGCTGGGCCTCCGACAGCGGTGCGGCGGGCGTGGTGCACTTCTGGGCGCCGTTCCTGTACCGCTCACGGTTCTACGCCGAGACCGAGCAGCAGGAGTGCGAGCGGGCGCTGGAGCACCTGGAGACGACCATCGCCTTCGAGGGGCCCGGCACGATCGCCGCGATCGTCCTGGAGACCATCCCGGGGACCGCCGGGATCATGGTCCCGCCCCGCGGCTACCTGGCGGGCGTGCGAGAACTGTGCGACAAGCACGGGATCGTCTTCGTCCTGGACGAGGTGATGGCCGGGTTCGGGCGCACCGGCGCATGGTTCGCGGCCGATCTCTTCGACGTGGTCCCCGACCTGATGACCTTCGCCAAGGGCGTCAACTCCGGCTATGTGCCGCTCGGTGGCGTCGCCATCTCGCCGAGGATCGCCGAGACCTTCGGCAGGCGGCCCTACCCGGGCGGTCTGACCTACTCCGGTCACCCACTGGCCTGCGCCGCCGCGGTCGCCACGCTCGACGTGATGGCCGAGGAGGGCGTCGTCGCGAACGCCGCCGTGGTCGGCGCGCAGGTCATCGAGCCGGGGCTGCGCGCGCTGGCCGAGCGGCACCCGTCGGTGGGCGAGGTGCGCGGCGTCGGCATGTTCTGGGCCCTGGAGCTGGTCAGGAACCGTGAGACCCGCCAGCCGCTGGTGCCGTACAACGCGGCCGGTGAGGCGAACGCCCCCATGACCGCGTTCGCCGCCGCCGCCAAGGCGCACGGTCTGTGGCCGTTCATCAACATGAACCGCACCCATGTCGTCCCGCCCTGCACGATCACCGAGGCGGAGGCGAAGGAGGGCCTCGCGGCCCTGGACGCGGCACTGTCCGTGGCCGACGAGTACACGGTCTGACCGGCTCCACCGCACATAGGGGGCTCACGGGTCCCCCACCGCGTAAGGTGACGTGTCTCCGGCACGAACACGCACCCGTACGCGGATGGGGGGACCCAGACAACGATGCCCGGCAACGGCGCCGTCACTCGTAGCACCCTGCGGCAGCAGATCGCGGACGCGCTCCGCGACGAGGTGCTGGCCGGCCGGTTGCAGCCGGGGCAGGAGTTCACGGTGAAGGAGATCGCCGAGCAGTACGGCGTCTCCGCGACCCCCGTCCGCGAGGCGCTGGTCGACCTGTCGGCGCAGGGTCTGCTGGACGCCGTCCAGCACCGGGGTTTCGAGGTCCGCGCCTACTCCCTGGACGACTACCGCGGCATGATCGAGGCCCGCAGCCTGGTCACGGACGGCATCTTCCACCGCCTCGTCGAGGACGGCGCCGGCACACGCCACCGCAGGTCCGCCGCTGACGATCCGCGCCGCACCGCCGCCCTCGCCGCGGTGCGCCGCCGCGGCGAGGAGGCCGAGCGCGCCGCCACCGCCGGCGACCTGAACATCCTCATCGGCTACGACCTGCGCTTCTGGCGCGAGCTGAGCGCCCTGTACGGCAACCCCTACCTCGCCGACTTCCTGCACCGGCTGCGCGTGCAGTCCTGGGTGTGCGTGGTGCAGCACCTGCGCCGGGTCACCGATCTGAAGGGCCGGCTCTGGTCCGGGCACACCGAACTCGTCGACGCCCTCGCCCGCCGCGACCCGGCCGCCGCGCACGCCGTGGTCGCCGCGTACAACGGGCACTCCCTCGCGCTGCTGGAGCGGCTGGCCGCTGCTGATTGAGCACGGCGCAGGCCGCGGACGTCTTGGAGGACATGCCGGCCATCCGCATCGACCTGTCCGTCGTCGTCCCGCCTACAACGAGGAGCGGCTCGGGCCCACGTCGAGGCCAAGTCCCCCTTCACCGCCGCCATGTAAGTGGGTGGGCGGGGTGTGGGTATGGGACCTGCACGGCTTGCACGGCTGAGCGCGACCGGCCGCCCGTACGCCCATTACGCTTCCTGCACCACACCGATAACCCGAGGAGCTTACTGTTGGCCTGTGACCTGTGGCTGGTCCCGCTCGTCGACGTGTTGTGCCACACCCCCGACAACCCGTTCGCCGAGGAACTCGCCCTCTACGACAAGGTGCTGGGCGAGGCCGGACTGCCGCCGGTGCCGGTGTACCAGTACATGCCGGGCCTGACCGGCGAGGTGGCCCCGGTCGCGGGATTCGACTACGACGCGCTGCACTTCCTGCGCCGCGCCTATCTGCTCCAGGTGTGCGGCCTCGCCGTGACCCCGGTCGACGAGCTGGGCGGCGACTACGAGCAGCTCCTGGAGATGTTCGAGTCGACGGCCCAGCAGTCGCACCTGGTGTGGCACTACGACCACGCCGGCGCCTACGTCCCGGTGGACTTCCCGCAGCCCCTGTCGAACGACGAACTCCTGGCGGGCGGCGGTCCGTTGGGCTCGGCGCAGGCGCTGCTGCGGGAGCTGGAGTTCGTGGCCCCGTCGATCGGCATCGACCCGGCGAACCCCCCGGCGGCCCCGGACGCGCCGCTTGCTCCCACGTCCCTGGAGGAACCCGCGCTTCCGGCTCCTTACGACCCGAGCCCGTTCGCCCGCGAACGCCATGTGTGGCTGGGCCTGCACGCGGCGGCCACGCGCAGCCTGGCGCAGGGCTCGATGATCGTCTTCAGCTGAGGCCGGGGAGGGGCTCCCGAGCGGGTGCCCCTCCCCGGCTCCTCGTCAGCTCTCGACGATGCGGATCGTACGGATGCCCGTGCCTCGGTACCGGGTGGGTGTCCTGGTCAGGACGGGACGGCCGCGAGGCCACCCCACCGTGGGCAGGGCGAGGTGCAGCACGTGCGCACCGCTCCAGTCCGGCTCCAGCTTGCCGTCGTCCCCTGCTTCTGCGGCGGCCGCCGTCCGCAGGCGCTTGCCCACGGCGGTTGCCGCAGCGAAGTCGAGCGCCTCGATGTCGACGGACGGCAGCGCGCCGAGGTGCTCGGCGACCCCCGCCCGCTCCCGCTCGGCGGCGGCCAGGCTGAGCGCCGGGATGTACACGCGCAGGGCGGGATCCTTCTCGGCCTCGACGACGAGCCGGGAGGCCATGCTGTTCCCCGCGCCGAGCGCGAGGGCGGCCGTGTCGTCGAAGATGACGGCACGCGGCAGCGGGTACTGGTCCTCCTCCCTCACTGGACCTCCCCGATGCGCCCGGCCTGCAGGTCGGCCCACAGCTTCTCGCCGGCCTTCTCGTCGTCCTCGGTATAGGGCCTGCCGAGGAAGTGCTCCTCGACGTACGCCCTGGTCTCCTCGTACCGCTTGCGCAGCTCTTCTTTGGTGGGCGTGGCCCCGGCCAGCTCCGCCACGAGGTCCCGCATGCTCATCCCTCGATCCCGGGCCAGCTCCTGGAGGCGGTCTCGGACAGCGGGGTCGACCTTGATCGTGGTGTCAGCCATGAGCTGAGTATACCGTCGGTATACCGCCTCAGGGCGTTCGAGTGGGACGGTCATCAGACTCCGTTTCTCTGAAGGACCCGGCGGCACGGGCGTGCGGCCGGGAGTCTGGGCGCTTACGCGGGCGCGGCCCGGCCCCGCAGCAGCGCCCATGCCAGCGCGCCGCCTCGCCGGCGGATTCACCGGCCTCCCACAGCGCAAGGCGCGCTAGAGTCCCCGTATGTCCCGGCCCTCCCTCAGGACCGGGCCCGCACCTGAGACACGAAGGGGCCAGCAGCGTGAGCGCACGGCAGGCGGAGCACGGTGACACTCCCCTGATCCCCCGCCCGGACCGCACTCCAGCAGCCCTCCGCGCGGCCTGCGCCGTTGTGGCACCTCACCTCCTCGCCGCCTACGACCAGGCCAAGGAACAGGCACTCGCCGAGGCGCTGGAGCACGACTCGATCAAACCCCTCCACGCCTACCTGACCCACTGGGGCGCGTTGATCGAGATCGAGCGGCACCCCGAGACGGCGAAGGCCTATCACCGCGCCGAATACCTCGCCCGGACCGCGAACACGCCGGACGAGGCCCGGGGACGCCTGATCACAGCGAGCAGCATCTACCGCGCTGCCGCCGAGGTGGTGCGCGCCGCGTGAGCTGGGCGTGGGAGTACGTTCCGGACGAGGAGACGGTGACAGCCGGTGCACCGCGCACGTTCCTCACCGAAGTTGAGAAGAAGGCCGCCGAACTGGTCAGGGCAGCCGAGGCGCTGCACCTCCAGGACCCGCTTACCAGGACGCCGAGGGTGCCAAGCACGCGTTCGTGAACGGCGGCTTCTTCGTCTACATGGTCACCCCACGCGCGGAGCTGGTCACCATCTGGCAGATCACCCCCGATCCCGACCTGTACGTGTGACCTCATCCGCATTCCAGCGCCGAGAGCAGGAGCAGCGTGTGGACGAGGTCGCCGGATGCCGTCGGCCGGTAGCGCCAACTCAGGGGCCAGGTCAGGCCGTCGAGCGCCGGGATCGGGATGTACGAGATGCGGTTCGGGCCGGCGGTGAGGCGCGTGACCCCGTCCGGCCAGGAGCGGTGGGACGTGCTGCCGACCGGGACGAGGAAGTAGACGGCACGTCTTCCGTTGTCCTCCTCGATGACGGGCCCCGGGGCTCCGCCGGTCATTCGGGCGAGACGGTCGGCGAGGGCGCGGCCCCGGTCGCCGTCGATCCGGAGGGCGTCGAACCGGACGCCGGCCTTGCGGAGTTGGATGCCGGTGGAGGGGATCCAGTCCAGGTCACTTTGCGTATTCATGCGGCCAGTTTCGACAGGCGGGGTTAGCGTCTTCCATAACTCTGTGTCGACCAATAGCAACGGTCGGAAACCGGCACAAGCGACTTGTGACCGGTTGAGTTCGGTTGAGTTCGGGGGTGACCGCAATGGCGCGGGCTGTGAACAAGGTGGAGGCGAGCGGGACGGCGCACCTGGTCGCCGCCCTGGCGAAGGCGCTGCGCGAGCAGCGGCAGCTGTCGCAGGAGGAGTTGGGGAAGAAGATCGGGTACACCGGGTCGGCGGTCAGCGCGATGGAGACGTGTGCGCAGCCCGCGAGCGACAAGATGCTCGTCAAGTTGGAGGAGGCGCTCGGCGGAGGCCTCGGGGTCTTCGAGAAGGCCCGCAGGTGGATGCTGCTGGAGAAGTACCCGGCACGCTTCCGCGGCTTCTCCGAGTTGGAGGCCGGGGCGGTCACGATCTGCTCGTACGAGACGCTGGTCGTGGACGGCCTGTTCCAGACGGAGGAGTACGCGCGGGCGCTGATCGGTGGTAGTTATCCTCCCGTCTCCGAGCAGAAGCGGGAGGAGCTGGTCGAGGCGCGCCTGGCCCGCCGGGCGCTCTTCGAGCGGGACCCGGCCCCCATGGTCGAGCTGATCCTCGAAGAGGGCGTACTGAAGCGACCGTTCGGCTCCTGGGCAGTGCTGCGCGGGCAATTGCGTTCGCTCGCCGAGGACGCCCGGAGGGACAATGTCTGCGTGCAGGTGCTCCCGATGGACCGCGGACTGCGCGGCACACACGCGGGCGACCGCGGCGCTATGAAGCTCGTGGAGACCAAGGAGCACGAGCACGTCGTCTACATGGAGATCGAGGACCAGGGCATTCTGATCAGCGATCCCCCGGAAGTGTCCCAACTGACGCACCGCTATGCGAAGATCCGCGCACAGGCCCTGAGTCCCGACGACTCGCTGGACCTCATCGAGAGGTTGGCAGGAGAAGAACGATGACCGGCAGCGGCACCCTTCGGTGGTTCAAGTCCAGCTACAGCGACGGCGGCGGCGGCAACTGCGTCGAAGTCGCCTACGAGGCACCCCACGGACACGTGGCCGCCATCCGCATCCGCGACTCGAAGAACCCCACCGGCCCCACCCTCACGGTGTCCTCCGGCGCGTGGGGCGCGTTCCTCAAGAGGGCCCGTACCCCGTGATCCCCCGGAAGGGGTGAACCGGACACACGTGCCGCATACGGGCGGTAGCCCAAGGGCATGCCCCGGCCATGCGTCACCTCGTCATCGCCTCTGCCCTGTTGGCGGCCCTCGGCCCGGCTGCCGCCCCGCCCGTGCACGCTGTCGCCGTGCCTCCCGGGCATGTGTACTTCTGGCCGGACCCGAACCAGATGGGACCCGGCGGCGCCTGGGACTACGCGCCGCCCGGGTACCGGGAGGCGGACCCCCGGGTGAAGCGGCACGCGTACTCCTTCGACTCGTATGCCTCCGTGACCGTGTACGCGATCAGCTACCGGCCCGGCGGCTGCCTGTACCGCGCGATCTACCCCGGCGACTACTCCAACAACTGGGAGTGGGCGACGAAGTTCGACGGGGTCAGTGACAGCACGATGGGGTGCCAGCCGGGCTGATTCTCCAGATGCGTCCGCCCACGAAGACCGTCGCCGCACTTCTCGCCCCCGGACTACTCCTCACCGCCTGTACAGCGATGGGGAACGCACCAGCCGGCCCCTCCTCCGACGACGTCGTCAAGGCCGCCGCTCAGAGGCTCACCGACGACTGTCTCGCCCGCCAGGGCCTGACCCCGCCCCGTCCGGGGCAGCCGACGCCCTCGTCCGTCGAGCAACGGCGCGTCTCCGAGGTCCTGTTCGGGTCGGGCGAGGCAGAACTGTCGCTTCGCCTGCCCACGGGCTATGTGGTCCGCGCCCATACCGACGGCTGCCTCGCGGCGGCCCAGCAGCGGCTCTACGGCGACCAGCGCCGGTGGTTCCGTACGTCGGTGATCGTGAACAACCTTCAGCCCGAGGCCGAGCAGACCCACCGTTCCCTGGCCGAGGTCCGTTCCCGGCACCGCGCCGAGATCGCCGAGTGGCAGCGGTTGCGTGCCCATGCCCTCGCCGAGGCCACATCTCTCCTCACCGCGAAAGGAAATCCCTGAGCATGAACAAGCGCCTGGCCGCCCTCCTCGCCGCCACCGCCCTGTCCGCCGGGGCCGTGCTCGCCACCTCCGCGTCCGCGCAGGCCGTGCCCTGCGGCAGCGGCAACTTCTGTGTGTGGACGGATGTGAACTTCACGGGCCTGAAGATCGAGCACAGCGGCGACGACCACTGGTGGGAGGGGGACATGGCCTGGCACGACTCCTCGTGGGCGAACCACGGCATCTCCGGCCCGGGCGTCAAGGACCACGTCAAGGTGTACTCCGGCCGGGAACTGCTGGGCCACGTGACGATCTGCCTGGCCCCGGGCCAGGAGGTCGGCTACAACCCCGCCGCGAACGACCAGGGCGCCTCGCACACCTGGACGACCGGCTGCTGAGCAGGAGGACGCCCGCACCCCTCACCCGATAGCCGGAAAAACCGCAACACTTTCTCCAGATCTGTCGCACTTTTCCAGCCAGGTACCACCCCCGTCCCTGCCATGCTGCCGGACGTGAGCCGACCGACCTCCTCCGTCTGGCAGCCCGGGACGGGCACGGTGTACCGCGCGACCCTGGACGCGCTGGCCCAGTACGGCCCCCGGCGGGTCGGCGTGACCCACGTCGCCCGCCTGGCCCGCTGCAACCGCTCCTACCTCTACCGGAACTGGCCCTGTCATCAGGCCCTGATCCGGGACGCCACGCTGGCCGAGCTGCGGCGTCTGCTGCAGGTGGCCTGCGAGGCACCCGGTCCGCTGCCGCCGCCACGGTGCCTCGCCGTCCGCATCGTGGTGCGCGCGGCGCGTCTGCTGCGCGAACATCCCGCCACCAGGACCATGGCGCTGACCGCCCCGGACCTGATGCACGGCGCCGTACTGCGCCCGACCACCGTCTGGCACCGGGCGGCCTGCGACTGGCTGCTCCGGCACGTGACCGGACACCTGCCGAGGGGTGCCACACAGGACACGGTCACACTCGCCGTCCTCACCACCGCCCTGCCCTACGCGCTCACACCCCCGTCCGAGGACCCGGATCCCGCCGCCGAGCGCGAGGCCGTCGACCACAGGCTGAGCCTTGCTCTGCACTCCTGCCTCGGCCTCCCGCCCGCCTGCCCCGACTGCGCGCCTCCGCCCGTCGGTGAGGCGCAGGCGGATGAAGGGCAGGCGAGCACGCTCAGCTGATCGCCGGCTCGTCGAGCACCGCCACCTCCACCTCCCGCAGCCGCTCCCGGTCCGCGATCACGTCGATCTCCGTGATCAGGCCGTCGGCGAAGGTGAAGCTCAGCACCAGCCGCAGCCGGCCCGCCTCCAGCATCGCCAGGCCGGGGCGGCCGTCCACCAGGACGGCGGCGGTGAACCGGGCCCGGCCCATGGACGCCATCGCGCCCTTGGCCACCGGGTGGGCACCGGCGATGTGGAGGGGTTCGGGCGTCGGGACGACCGAGCGGTCGGCGCGCAGCACCACGTCGGGGTGGAGCAGCGCCAGCAACCCGTCGAAGTCTCCGCCGCGCGTCGCGGCCAGGTAGGCGTCGACGACCCGGCGCTGCCGGGGCAGGTCGGCCGCGGGCGCCGGGGTGCCCCTGACCCGGCGGCGGGCGCGGCTCGCGAGCTGCCGGGTCGCGGCCGGGGTCTTCTCGAGCATCGTGCCGATCTCGTCGAACGGCATCGCGAACATGTCGTGCAGCACGAACGCGAGCCGCTCGTCGGGCGTCAGCGTGTCGAGGACGACCAGCAGCGCCAGGCCCACCGAGTCGGCGAGCAGCGCCTCCTCCTCGGGGTCGGCGACCGCACCCGTGACCGGTGCCCGCGCCGCTTCCAGCGGCTCCTCGCGCCGGTTCTCGCGCGAGCGCAGCATGTTCAGGCACACCCGGGCCACCACGGTGGTCAGCCATGCGGCCGGGTTCTCCACGTCGGCCGTGTCGGCGCGGTCGACGCGCAGCCACGCCTCCTGGAGGGCGTCGTCGGCCTCGCTGAGCGAGCCGAGCATCCGGTGGGCGACCGCCCGCAACCTGGGACGCTGCACCTCGAACCACTCGGTCACCAAAGGAAGTTCGGGCACCGTGTCACATTCCTTCCGGGCGGCGGGTCATCTCAGTAGATCACCCACTGAGTGACGGATCGACCGCTTGAGGAGAACCCATGAACGCGCCTACCGCGCCCGTCCTGGTCACCGGCGGCACCGGCACACTCGGCCGCCACGTCGTCCCGCTGCTGCGGGATGCGGGCCGCGAGGTCCGGGTGCTGAGCCGGCACGCGCACGACCCCGCGGAGGGCGTCGAACACGTGGCCTGCGACCTGCGGACCGGCGAGGGACTCGACGCGGCGGTGGCGGGGACCCGGACCGTCCTGCACCTCGCGGGCGGCCCCAAGGGCGACGACGAGGCGACCCGCAACCTGGTCCGGGCCGCGCAGAGCGCCGGGGTCCGGCACCTGGTGTACATCTCGGTCATCGGCGCGGACCGCGTCCCACTGGCCTGGCTGCGCTCCAAGCTGGCGGCGGAGCGGGCGATCGCCGGGTCGGGGATCGCGTGGACGACCCTGCGGGCCGCCCAGTTCCACGACCTGGCGCTGCTCATGGCCGAGAAGATGGCCAAGCTTCCGGTGATCCCGGTGCCGGGCGGGATGCGGCTGCAGCCGGTCGACGCGCGGGAGGTGGCCGCCCGGCTCGTGGAGCTGACGCTCGGCGAACCGGCCGGCCTGGTCCCCGACCTGGCCGGACCGGCGGTGTACGACCTCGCGGACCTGCTGCGCACCTACCTCACGGCACGCGGCAAGCACCGCCCGATGCTCAAGGTCCGCATGCCCGGCAAGGCCGGCCGTGCCTACCGGTCCGGGGCCAACCTGACCCTCGATGGCGCCGACAAGGGCGCCCGGACCTGGGAGGAGTTCCTGGCGGAGCGGACCGGCACCCTACTCGGGACGGCCTAGAACACCGGCGTGCCGTCCTGCGTCAGCCGCCAGTTGGTGACCGCGAAGTCCGCCGGGTTCAGGGTGCCCTTGGACGTCACGTAGTCGATCATCAGCTGGCGGATCTCGTTGGTGGAGCTGTAGGCGATGCCGGCGGAGGCGATGTGCGGGTAGCCGGAACCGCCGTTGGCCCGGTAGTTGTTGACGGCGACGACGAAGACCTGGTCGTCGGCGACCGGCGCGCCCTTGTAGGAGAGGTTCTTGATGCGCGAGCCCTCGGGCTGCGCGATGTCGATCTCGTAGTCGACCCCGGCGGCGGTGTCGTACATGTAGTCCCAGAAGTTGTTGGCGTTGGTGAGGGTCGCGGTGTCGACCTTCGTGCCGGACGGGACCTGGTGGTAGTACTTCGCCGCGTACTCCAGGTAGTCCTTGAGCTGGGCGCCGGTCAGCTTCTTGCCGTAGAGGGTGTTGTCGTAGATGTATAGCCCGGCGATGTCCTTGATCGTCACGCTCCCCGCGGGGATGTCCGCGGTCCGGCTGAAGGGCGCGGCGACCGAGATCAGCGGGAGCGCGGCGTCGGCGGAGGACAGCCCGGAGGCGACCGTCGCCATCTGCACCTGGTGGATGAAGTCCATGATGGGGACGTCCTTCCAGCAGGACTCCGCCGCCGACAGGTCCGCCGTGCAGGTGCCGACGGGGGTGTTGACGTACTTCACCACCAGCTCGTGGTCGGCCTCCAGGAGCCGCTTGATCTCCGGGTCCTCGTCCACCGTGTTGGGGTTGAGGGTCCGGGCCGTCTTGCTCGTCACCTTCCACCGGCCGTGGTGGAGTTCGAGCTCGAAGTCGAAGACGCTCAGGCGGTAGCCCCAGCAGTACGGCTCGGAGAGGAGGACCTCCTCGCCGGTCTCCTCGTTCTTCACCGTGTAGGAGGGGACCTCGACGTGGGTGTGGCCGACCAGGATCGCGTCGATGCCCGGGACCTGCTCGGCGACCAGGTTCGACGCGTTCTCCACGTACGGGAGTTCGTCGCCGTACGAGGAGGAGCCGTCCAGGCCCGAGTGGTCCGTCAGGAACACCACGTCACAGCCCAGCGCCCGCAGCCGCGGCACGTACTTCTTCGCCTGCTCGACGAGCCCCGGGAACACCATCCTCCCGCTGACGTTGTCCTTGTCCCACAGCGCGATCCCGGGGTTGGTGAGCCCGAGGATGCCGACCTTGATGTCGGGGGCGCCGGGGACCCGGACGCACTTCACGGTGTACGGGCGGAAGGCGGGCCGCAGGGTCTTGGCATCGAGGGCGTTGGCGCCGAGCAGCGGGAAGTGGCACTGGCTCTCGAACTTCCGCAGGACGTCGATGCCGTAGTTGAACTCGTGGTTGCCGAGGGCTGCGGCGTCGTAGCGCATGTGGTTCATGGCGACGGCCATGGGGTGCCTGGGCGCGTCCTCGCCGGTGATCGGGTCGACGCGGGCGAAGTAGTAGGCCAGCGAGGTGCCCTGGATGATGTCGCCGGCGTCCACGAGCAGCACCCGGTCCTCGCCCTTCGCCTCGCGCTGCTGCTTGATGAGCGTGGCGACACGCGCGACTCCGACGGAGTTGCCGGCCTTGTCGCTGTAGGCGGCGTCCTTGTAATAGTCCCAGTCGAAGACGTGGCTGTGCAGGTCGGTGGTGCCGAGGACGGAGAAGGACCAGGTACGCGGCGTCTTCTCGGGCTCCTGGTCGGCGGCCTCGGCCGTACCGCTGCCGACCGCTCCCGCGACGGCGACCGCCGCCGAGGTGACGGCCGACTTCTGCATGAACTCGCGTCTGTTCATGGGGCTGACGGGCATACGAGGCTCCTGGTCCGGAGAGCGAAGAGGGACGGCACTACCCGCGTAGATAGTTCCGGTCCCTCCCTCCGCGCGGAACCAGGAGCAGCCCATGGGCCGGTCAAGGATGTCCATGACCGGCCCAACTGGATGGGGATATAAGGGACTTACAGGAACGAGTTGATCTCGATGGTCTCGTCGCGGCCCGGGCCCACGCCGATCGCGGAGATCGGGGCGCCGGACATCTCCTCCAGCGCCTTGACGTAGTTCTGGGCGTTCTTCGGGAGGTCCGCGAAGGTCTTGGCCTTCGTGATGTCCTCCTGCCAGCCGGGCAGCATCTCGTAGACCGGCTTCGCGTGGTGGAAGTCCGTCTGGGAGTACGGGAGCTCCTCGACCCGCTTGCCGTCGATCTCGTACGCGACGCAGACCGGGATCTGCTCCCAGCCGGTGAGCACGTCGAGCTTGGTGAGGAAGAAGTCGGTCAGGCCGTTGACCCGGGTCGCGTAGCGGGCGATCACCGCGTCGAACCAGCCGCAGCGACGGTCGCGGCCCGTCGTCACGCCCCGCTCACCGCCGATGCGGCGCAGCGCCTCGCCGTCCTCGTCGAACAGCTCGGTCGGGAAGGGACCCGAGCCGACACGGGTCGTGTAGGCCTTGAGGATGCCGATGACGCGGCTGATCTTCGTGGGGCCGACGCCGGCACCGGTGCAGGCACCGCCCGCGGTCGGGTTCGACGACGTCACGAACGGATACGTGCCGTGGTCGATGTCCAGGAGCGTGCCCTGGCCGCCCTCGAACAGGACGACCTTGTTCTCCTCCAGGGCCTGGTTGAGGATCAGGACCGTGTCGGCGACGTACGGCTCGATCTTCTCGGCGTAGCCCAGCAGCTCCTCGACCACCTGGCCGACGGCGATCGCGCGCCGGTTGTACAGCTTGGTGAGGATCTGGTTCTTGACGTCGAGGGCCGCCTCGACCTTCTGGGTCAGGATCGACTCGTCGTACAGGTCCTGGACCCGGATGCCGACGCGGTTGATCTTGTCGGCGTAGGTCGGGCCGATGCCGCGGCCGGTCGTGCCGATCTTGCGCTTTCCGAGGAAGCGTTCCGTCACCTTGTCGACGGTGACGTTGTACGGCGTGATGATGTGGGCGTTGCCGCTGATCAGCAGCTTCGAGGTGTCGACACCGCGCTCGTTCAGACCGCTCAGCTCGGAGAGCAGGACCGACGGGTCGACGACGACGCCGTTGCCGATGACGGGCGTACATCCGGGCGACAGGATTCCGGAAGGGAGGAGGTGGAGCGCATACTTCTGGTCACCTACGACCACCGTGTGGCCGGCGTTGTTGCCGCCCTGGTAGCGCACGACATAGTCCACCGAGCCACCGAGCAGGTCGGTGGCCTTTCCCTTGCCTTCGTCACCCCACTGAGCACCGAGCAGCACAAGTGCGGGCACGCGCGTACACCCCTTCCGGGCGGGGCATGTCCAGGGTCGGAGGCGTACGCGGAGGGTCCACCGCCGCGTGCACCGCGACCGTCGTTGGCCGCAAACCGTCGGACCGGATGCCCCGGAATAGACGAAGCCCCTGACGCAATAGCGCAAGGGGCTCTTGCACAGAGATGCTACCCGAGGAAGCGAGGCAGGACCGAGGTGGCGACTTCCGACCAGCTCCTCGTGGTCATCGACCCGGTCGCCCGTCACAGCGACGGTGAGTCGGTACGGATCGCGAAAGACGTGCTCAGCGCGGGTGCGGCCACCAAGGTGTGTCTCCCGCAGGGGCCGGAGGAATTCGCCCGGGCGCTGGACCGCCGGGGGTCGCGGCGGCCGGTGGTGGTGGGCGACGACCGGGCGCTGCTGCGGGCGGTGACGCTCCTGCACCGGCGCCGTGAGCTGGGCACGACGGCCCTGTCGCTGGTGCCGGTGGGCGCCGCGCAGTCGCTGGCGCGGTCGCTGGGGGTCCCGGCGGGGGCGGTGGCGGCGGCCCGGGCCGTCCTGGAGGGCGTGGAGCGGCGGCTAGACCTGCTGGTGGACGACAGTGACGGGGTGGTGCTCGGGGATCTGCGGATTCCTCCGGTTCCGGCGCGTGAGGGGGCGGGGGCCGATCCGGTGCCGGCCTCGTCGCCGGACTCGGGGCGTCCGTGGCTGCGGACGTGTCAGTCGCTGGTACGGACGCTCGCGGCGCGTCCGACGCGGGTGCCGTCACCGCGGGATGCGGGGGGCGGGCCGTCCCGGCTGCGGGTCGAGGTCGACGGGGAGACCCTGGTGGACCTGGACCAGCCGGTGGAGGCGGTGTCCGTGTCGCCGGGGGATCCGGGGGTGGCCGAGGTGGAGGTGCGGCCGCTCTCGGTGGGCGCGGAGGCGTCGCCGCTGCTGGCGGTGGGGCGCAGGGTGACGGTGTCGGGGGCCGCTTTCCGCTACCGCGCGGATGCGCAGGTGTCGGGGCCGGTGCGGACGCGGACCTGGGTGGTACGGGAGGGTGCGTGGGGTCTCACGTTGCCCGCACGGGCGGGCGATCTCCGGGGTGAGCGCTGACGGCCTGAGGGGGGCGGTCAGCCGACCTCCACCCTCAGACCCTCCAGGCCGCGGATCACGAAGTTCGGCTTCCGCTCCGGCTCCGCCGCAAGGCGCAGCGTCGGGGCCTTCTCCAGCAGCGCCGTCATGGACGCCGCCAGCTCGATACGGGCCAGGGGCGCGCCGATGCAGTAGTGGATGCCCGCGCTGAAGGAGATGTGCGGGTTGTCCTTGCGGGTCAGGTCGAGCGTCTCGGGGGCGTCGAAGACGGCCGGGTCATGGTTGGCCGAGCCGAACAGCATGGCGATCTCGGCGCCCCGCGGGATCACCGTGCCGTCGATCTCGATCTCGTCCAGCACCCAGCGCTCGAAGAGCTGCAGCGGGGTGTCGTAGCGCATCAGCTCCTCCACCGCCGAGGGCACGAGCGTGTGGTTGGCGCGCAGGGCCGCCAGCTGCTCCGGGTGGCGGAACAGCGCCCACCAGCCGTTCACGGTCGCGTTGACCGTGGCCTCGTGTCCGGCGTTCAGCAGCAGCACACAGGTCGAGATCATCTCCTGCTCGGTGAGCCGGTCGCCCTCGTCGTACGCGGCGATCAGCCCCGAGATCAGGTCCTCCCCCGGCTCCTTGCGGCGCTCGGCGATCAGCTCCTGGAGGTACTGCGAGAACTCGACCGACGCCCGCACCGCCCTGCGTGCCGTCTCCTCGGACGGGCCCAGCTCGTACATCCCGCAGATGTCCGCCGACCAGGGACGCAGCTGCCCCCGGTCCGCCTCAGGAATGCCCAGCATCTCGGCGATCACCGCGACCGGCAGCGGCTCGGCGACGTCCGTCAGCAGATCGCCGCCGCCCGCCTCCACCAGCCGCGCCACCAGCTCGCCGGCGAGGTCCCGCACATACGGCTTGAGCTGCTCCACAGTCCGCGGCGTGAACGCCTTCGACACCAGGCGCCGGATGCGGGTGTGGTCCGGAGGCTCCAGGTCGAGCATGCCGTGGTCGTTGAGCGTGTGGAACGGCTCGTGCTCGGGCGGCGGCGCGGTCCGGCCGAATTCCTCGTGCGTGAAGCGGTGCTGGTAGGTCCGGCCCAGCCGCCTGTCCCGCAGCAACGCCGACACGTCCGCGTGGTGCGGCACCAGCCACTGACCGGTGGGCTCGAACCAGTGCACCCGGCCCCGCGCACGCAGTTCGGCGTAGGCGGGGTACGGGTCGGCCACGAACGCCGGGTCCCAGGGGTCGAACGCGAGAGCGGAAAGAGCTGCCATGCCCGGACGCTAACCGAGCGGACGCCCGCTGACCAGGGGGGTCTCACACCGAACGGCGGATCACCCCGGGGTCACCAGCCTCGCCTCGTACGCGAACACCGCCGCCTGGGTGCGGTCGCGCAGGCCCAGTTTCACCAGGATGCGGCTGACGTGCGTCTTGATCGTGGACTCGGCCACCACCAGCCGCTCCGCGATCTCCGCGTTCGACAGCCCCTGGGCGATGAGGACCAGCACCTCCGTCTCCCGTTCCGTCAGGTCCCCGTACGCCGCCCGGGCCGCCGGCGGGAGCGCCGGCCGGTCCGCCAGGCGGGAGAACTCCGTGATCAGCCGCCGGGTGACCGAGGGCGCCAGCAGCGCCTCGCCCGCCGCCACCACCCGCACGCCCTCGGCGAGCTGCTTGGCCGACGCGTCCTTGAGCAGGAAACCGGAGGCTCCCGCCCGCAGCGCCTGGTACACGTACTCGTCGAGGTCGAAGGTGGTCAGCACCAGCACCTTCGCCGAACCGTCCGCGGCGACGATCTCCCGGGTCGCCTCGATGCCGTTCAGCTCCGGCATGCGGATGTCCATCAGCACGACGTCCGGGGCCAGTTCGCGGACCCGCTCGACCGCCTCCCTCCCGTTGACCGCCTCCCCGACGACCTCGATGTCCGGCATCGCCCCGAGCAGCACCGAGAAGCCCTCCCGGACCATCATCTGGTCGTCGGCGATCAGTACGCGGATGGTGCCCTCGGTCACGTGGTGCCCTCCACGGTGGCCACCGGCAGGAACACCGTCACCTCATAGCCTCCGTCGTCCGTCTCCCCCGCCGTCATCTCCCCGCCCAGCATCGAGACCCGCTCGCGCATGCCCGTCAGGCCGTGCCCCGCTCCGTGCGTCGACTTGGTGAGCGTGACCTGCGGCGCCGGGCCGTTGACGATGCGCAGGCCCAGCCCACCGAGCACATAGCCGATCTCCACCCGTGCCGGAGCGCCCGGCGCGTGCCGCAGCGTGTTGCTGAGGGCCTCCTGGACGATGCGGTACGCCGACAGCTCGACGCCCTGCGGGAGTTCCCGCACCGCGCCCGTGACCACCTTGTCGACGCTCAGCCCCGCCTCCCGCACGTTCGCCAGCAGGGCGTCCAGGTCGGCCAGGGTGGGCTGGGGCGCGTCCGGGGCCTCGTAGTCCTCCGCCCGCACGACCCCCAGGACGCGGCGCAGCTCGGTCAGGGCCGCCACCGCGTTCTCCCGGATGGTGGCGAAGGCCTTCTCCAGTTCCGGCGGCGGGTTCTCCACGCGGTAGGGCGCGGCCTCCGCCTGGATCGCGACCACCGACATGTGGTGGGCGACCACATCGTGCAGTTCGCGGGCGATCGTCGTGCGCTCCTCCAGCAGGGTGCGCCGGGAGCGCTCGTGCGCCGTCTCGGTCTGCTGGGCGGTGACCTCCTGCTCGGCTTCGCGGCGTATGTGCCGGACGGTGACCGCGAGGAGCACGAGGGCGGAGACGACGAGCATGGCCGGGGCGTCGCCGTCGTAGTGGCCCCAGCCGAAGGCGGTCTCGGCGAAGAAGGCGTAGGCCGCGGTCGCCACCCACATCCACGCCGCCGTGCGCGGCCGGGTGCGTATCGCCACCACCGTCAGCACCGTCAGATGGGCTATGAAGCTGCCGGGCAGCCATGGCCAGGAGCCCCAGGACGAGCCCACGACCGCCGAGGCCGCGGTCCCCGCCAGGGACACCCAGAAGGCTCCGACCGGGCGCACCAGCGTCAACAGCACCGGAATCAGGGCGAACAGACCGCACAGCAGGTCCGACAGCCCGCCGTTGTCGTTGCGCTGGGCGACCAGCATCGCCACCAGGCCGGCCCCGACGACCACGGCGTGCGGGGTCCAGGCCGCGTAGTGGCGCATGCGTCCCGGCAGCCGCCTGGTCACCGGGCCGTCGACGCTCATGCGGGGCATCGGGCGGTAGGCGAAGGCGTCGTGGAACAGTTCTTGCCGCATCCTGCGCAGGGCGTCCACGGCCAGCCGGTACTCCGGGCTGCGCGGCGTGTACGGGGCGTACGCGCCGTCCGGTGGCGTCTGCCTCTGGGTCGTCTCGGTCACGGGGAAAAGGTAGGCCCGGCAAGGGGGCGCGGTCGTCACCAGTGAGGGGGGTCCTCGAGAATCCTTCTCAAGTACTACGGGTGGGGGTGGGGGCCGAGTCGGCTCCCGGACGGCCGTCCGCGCGGCCGCATGTCAGTAGCCCGACGGCCGCACCAGCCCCGACTCGTAGGCGAACACAGCCGCCTGGGTGCGGTCGCGCAGGCCCAGCTTCACCAGGATGCGGCCCACATGGGTCTTCACGGTCTGCTCGGCGACCACGAGGCGCGCGGCGATCTCCGCGTTCGACAGGCCCTGGGCGATGAGGGCGAGGACCTCCGTCTCCCGCTCGGTGAGGTCGCCGACGCGCTCCTTCAGCGGGGCCCGGGGCGTGCTGTGCATCCGGGAGAACTCGGCGAGCAGGCGCCGGGTGATGCCGGGCGCGAGAAGCGCGTCGCCCGCCGCCACCACCCGTACCGCCTCGGCGAGCTGATCGGCGGAGGCGTCCTTGAGCAGGAAGCCGGAGGCGCCTGCGCGCAGGGCGTCGTAGACGTACTCGTCGAGGTCGAAGGTGGTCAGGACCAGGACCCTGGGGTGCGGGGTGGCCTCGGTGATGCGGCGGGTCGCCTCGATGCCGCCCAGCTCGGGCATGCGGATGTCCATCAGGACGACGTCCGGGGCGAGTTCGGCGACCTTGGCGATCGCGTCCCTGCCGTCGACGGCCTGGCCGACGACCTCGATGCCGGGCTCGGCGTTGAGCAGCACCGTGAAGCCCTGCCGGACCATCATCTGGTCGTCGGCGATCAGTACGCGGATGGTGCCGCTCGTCATCGGTTCTCTTCTCCTGTCGGGTCGGCAAGATCGCCGTCGGTCGGGGCGTCCTCGGGGCTGGGCAGGAAGCACGCCACCACGAAGCCTCCGCCGGCCCTCGCGGTCGCGAAGAGGGTCCCACCGAGCATCACGGCACGCTCCCGCATGCCGAGCAGTCCATGGCCCGCGCCCGGTGACGGCGGAGCCGGGCGGGTGGGCCGGGAGTTGGCGATGTGCAGCTGCAGACCCAGCGGGAGGTAGGTCAGTTCGACGCGCACGGTGGAGCCGGGGGCGTGCCGCAGCGCGTTGCTGAGGGCCTCCTGGACGATCCGGTACGCGGACAGCTCCACACCGGGTGACAGCGGGCGCACCGCGCCGACGATCTCCGTCCGCACCTCCATGCCGGCGGCGCGGGTGTTCTCCACGAGGGCGTCGAGCCGGTCGAGGGTGGGCTGCGGGGAGTCGGGGGCCGCGCCGGTACCGCTTCCTATGCCGTAGGGGTCGGCGGGGTCTCCGAGCGCAGGACACCGAGGACGCGGCGCAGTTCGGTCAGGGCCTCCAGCGCGTTCTTGCGGATGCCGTCCAGGTTCTCCCTCAGCTCCGCGGAGGGGTTCTCCACCAGGTGGGGGGCGACCTGGGCCTGGATGGAGATGACCGACATGTGGTGGGCGACCACGTCGTGCAGTTCGCGGGCGATGCGGTTGCGTTCCTCCAGGAGGGTGCGGCGGGCGCGTTCCTCCGCGGTGAGGGTCGTCTGCTGCACCAGCTCGGCGCGGGCCTCGCGGCGGCCGCGCAGGGCGACGCCCAGCACCACCACGGCCGCGGACAGGGCCGTCGCGAGCACGCCGGTGGACTGGTGGTTCGCCGCGCCCCACAGGCCCTGCAGGACATAGGTGACCAGCATGGTCAGGACCAGCGCCTCCACCGCGACGCGGGTGCGGACTCTCAGGGCGAGCAGCAGCAGCACGAACAGCTGGGCGATGATCCCGGCCGAGGTCCACGGCCAGGTGAAGCCGTCCGCCTCTCCGGCGATCAACGGGCCGTGCAGTGCGACCGCCCCGAGTGCCGTCGCCCCCGTCGACAGCCACCACGCCGGGATCGGCCGCCACAGGGCCAGCACCACCGCTCCGCTCTGGCCGAGCCCGATGAGGAAGGCGTACCCGAGGGCCACATGGCCGTTCTCCCGGAGTTGGGGCACGGCGCCGACCAGGACGCCGAACGCGGCCAGCCACACGATTCCGTGCGGCAGCCAGCGCAGCCAGACGGACGGGGGCAGCGGATCCGCCCGCCCCGTCCACAGGTCGTCGCGCAGCACCCGCAGCCCTCGACGGACGCGGTTCCCCCCTTGCATCACGCGTCCACCCTAGGACCTGAGGTGCGGCCCGCTCCGGGGCGGTGTGACCGGACCACCCGGGACGGGCGCCGGTCGCCGCCCTGTTCGCCGGCGCGGAAGGCCGCCCAGCAGACGGTCAGGGCGAGAGCGAAGACCGGCAGCCAGGCCAGGCGGGCCGCCACCCAGGTCAGGTCGCCGGGGGTGGTGTGCAGGCCGGGCAGGCGGCCCGCGAGCAGGCCCGTCGCGGTGGTCGCCATCAGGGCCGTCTGGTGCCACAGGAAGATCGTCATCGCGGAGAGGTTCACCAGGGCCACCGCCGCCCAGGCCAGGGGGCGGCGCATCGCGCGGCGCAGCCGCTCGCGCAGCAGCAGCGCCAGTCCGCACTGGGCCAGGCCGAAGGTGACGGCGGCCAGGGTCGGCGGGTTCAGGTTGGAGACCGGCTCGCCCGGGACGCCGACCATCGACGCCGGGTAACCCGCCCACGCCACCAGCACCGCCGTCGCCGCCGCGCCGCCCGCCAGCAGCACCCGGCCCGCGCGGCGGCTCTCCAGCTCACCCCGGGTCCAGGCCGCGCCCAGGGTGTACGGCACGAGCCAGCCCGCCGGCAGGTTCACCCAGCCCAGCCAGGACGGGCCGCCGAGTCCGAAGCGGACGAGGTCCACGTGGAGAACGACGGCCAGCGGCCACAGCGGGTTGAGACGCGTCAGCAGCGGGGTCGCCGCCGTCAGGGCCGCGAACACGACCAGGAACCACAGGGGCGACAGGGCCAGCTTCACCAGGGTGTGGACCGTGCCCGCGTCCGCCCCGGTCGCGAGCAGGCCGCACGCCGCGACGGTCCACAGCGTCACGACCGCCGCGACCGGCTTGAACAGCCGGGTCGTGCGGGTGCGCACCCACTGCCCGTAGGTGACGCCCCGGGCACGCGCCGATGCGTAGCCCTTCGTCGCGACATGGCCGCCCACCAGGAAGAACACGGCGAGCGTCTGGAACACCCAGGAGATCGGGGCCAGCCACGGCATGAAGTGCAGCGGGCTCGCGGTGTGCAGCGAGCCGCCGTCCGCGACGAGTGCGGTCACCAGCCAGTGCCCCAGGACGACACCGAGGATCGCCAGGGCCCGCAGGGCGTCGACCGCGCGGTCCCGCTCGGCGGGGGTGGCCAGGTCGGTGCGGTGGGCCGCGGTGCGTATCGCGTTCAGGGTCCGCTGCGGCTTCAGGGGCCGCTGCCGCTTCAGGGTCCGCTGCCGCACGGTCGTGTCACGCACGGGTCACCTCCGCGCTCTCGCCGAGGACGATCCGCGTCAGGTTGGCCAGGGAGGCCGAGCCCGGCTTGAAGTAGTCGCTGTGGCCGACGTCGCCCGCGGCGAACACCCGGGCGCCGTAGGCCGGGGAGACCGGGTCCGCGCCGAAGCCGACGGTGGTGCCGAACAGGTCCGCGCGGTGGTGCGGCACGTGTGCGATCCAGTCGTCGGCGCCGCGGGCCGCCCAGATACGGGCGCGGGTGTGCAGGGCGGCGGCGGAGTCCACGCCCGTGCCCGGGCTGCCGATCAGGACGATGTCCTGGGCGTCGACGCCGGCGCCCGCGCGGGCGCACACCACCGTCCCGTAGGAGTGGCACAGCAGGGAGATGCGGGGCGACGGGCCGAACGCGTCCCGCAACTGCCGTACGAACCGCTCCAGGACCGGGGCGGCCCGCGCCGCGCGGGTCGTCGTGAGTACGTCGGTGCTGAGCGTGCGGGGCGTGTCGTAGCCGAGCCAGGCGATCACCGCCGTGTCCCGGCCGGTGCCGCGGTGCAGGGCGAGCGCGGTGGCGCGGAAGCGGCCGTAGGTGTCCAGCGTGGTGTCGGACCCCGGCACCAGGACCGCTATGTGCCGCGCCCTGGCCAGGTCGCCGAAGACCTCGGTCACCCGGCCCGTGCCCCGGCCGTCGAAGGCCAGCAGATGGCGGGCGGGCGAGGCCAGGGCCCGCTCCACCGCCGCCCGGCTCCGGTCGCCGTGGGCCGCCGCCATGCGGGACGCCTCGGCGGCATCCGCGCGGTTCGCCTCGTACGTCCCGGTGAGCGTGGCCGCCGAGAGCGGGGCGAGCGCCGCCGGCGGCGGGGCCGGGATGCGGGGGCGCGCGGCGGCCGACAGGGGGACGACGACGGCGACCGTGACGAGGACGGCGATCAGGCTACGTCGGACGCGGCCGAGGCGCCGTCGGCGAAGGCGCCGCCGTTCGCCGCCTCCCCCGTTCCCGTCCCGTCCGTCCGCGTGCGCGACCGGGCGCCTCCTCCGAGAACCCATGACGTCCTCCCCTTCCGCTGCCGCGCTCATCGGGCAGTCACGGAAAGGAAGTTACGGAGCGTCACCCGTCGTCGGCGTCATGCCGCGGAGCTCACTTGGGAGGTAGCTCTCAGGTATTACGGGTATGACCGGGTCCACCCGGGAGCGGGGCCCCGGCTACCACGCCAGCTGGGCGATCTCCTCGGCCACCACCGCGCACGCGTCCGCCGCCGGGTCGATCAGGGGGAAGTGGCCGACGCCCTCCAGGAGCGTGAGGCCGACCACCTCGCCGGCCTTCGCCGCCGCATCCGCGTACGCCTCGGCGACCGCCTGCGGGACCACGACGTCCGTCCGGCCCTGGACCAGGGTGGTGGCGATACCGGTGGGCAGCAGCAGCGCCGGGTCCGCGTACGGCCTGCGCTCCTCGAACCGGTCCCTGCCGCCGAGGAGCTGGACCGCCGCGCCGCCGCACACCTCCAGCTTGTCGGCGACGTGGAAGTCCGCGATCGGGGCGAGCGCCACGACACCGCGCAGCGGCGCGGGGCGGTCCGTGCGCCACGGGCAGTCCGGCGGCAGGACGTGCCGGGACGCGGCCCACAGCGCCAGGTGGCCGCCCGCCGAGTGCCCGGTGATCACCGTGCGGCGGGGATCGGCCTGCGGCAGCGCCTCGCGCACCAGCCCGGGAAGCGCGTCGAACGCGGCCGCCACGTCGTCGAACGTGTCCGGCCAACGGCCCGCCACCGGCCCCGTACCGCCGCCCGCACCGGACTCCGCGTCCGCGGAGCCGTCGGCCTGGGACGGGATGAGGGCGCCCCGGCGGTACTCGACGCTCGCCACGGCGAAGCCCCGGCGGGCCAGGAAGTCCGCGAAGGGCGAGAGGTGCCGGCGGTCGTACGGCGCACGCCACGCGCCGCCGTGCAGGAGGACGACCAGGGGGGCGGGTCCCGGGGCGCCCGCCGTCCCGGCCGGCTCGGTCTGCCGCGGGGCGTAGAAGTCGATCACCTGGTCGGGGTGGTCGCCGTAGACGGCGGTGGAGTCGGGGTCCACCGGCGGGTGCGAGAAGGCGGACGCCTCTTCGGCGGCATCGCGGTGGGCGGCGTCGTCCGGCATGCTCCAACCTCTCAGCGGCAGAACGGGATTCGTGCGCGGCGGCCGGAGAGTACCGGCCGCTGGCGGGGACGGTATCAGGCGGATGACGTGCGCCAGCACGGGGTTGTCACTCTCGGTGAGGAGCAAACGGTGCTGCCGAGCCGTCCCGGCGGGGGTGGGAAAGGCCCGGCCACGGGGTTCCCGGCCGGGTGGGGGGCGGGCCGCCCCGCCCCCCCGTGAACCGCCCGTCAGGCCACCACCTCCGCCAGCACCCGGGCCGCCCGCTCCACGTCCGCGAACCCCACGTACAGCGGCGTGAACCCGAACCGCAGCACGTCCGGCGGCCGGAAGTCACCGACCACCCCGGCGGCGATCAGCCGTTTCATCACATACCCCGCGTCCTGGCACCGCAGCGAGATCTGGCTGCCCCGCTCCTCGTGCGCGACGGGGGTCAGGGACTCGACCGCGCCCGGCGGGACGTAGGCCGTCACGCACTGGAGGAAGAAGTCCGTGAGGGCCAGCGACTTGGCGCGGACCGCGTGGATCGAGACGCCGTCCCACACCTCCAGCGCCGCCTCCAGGGCGAGCATCGACAGGATGTCCGGGGTGCCGACGCGTCCGCGCACGGCGCCGGGGGCCGCTTCGTAGTCGCTCCGCATGCCGAAGGGTTCCGCGTGCGAGTTCCAGCCCGGCAGCGGTGAGTCGAAGCGGTCCTGCAGCTCCCGCCGCACATACAGGTACGCCGGTGAGCCGGGGCCCCCGTTCAGGTACTTGTAGGTGCAGCCGACCGCCAGGTCGACCCCGTGCTCGTCCAGGCCCACGGGCAGCGCGCCCGCGCTGTGGCACAGGTCCCACACCGCGACCGCGCCCGCCGCGTGCACGGCGGCCGTCAGTGCGGGCAGGTCGTGCAGCCGGCCGGTGCGGTAGTCGACGTGGTTCAGCAGCACGGCCGCCGTACGGCCTGACAGCACCCCGGGGACCTCCGCCGGGGCCACCGGGCGCAGCGTGCAGCCCGTCATCCGCGCCGCCGATCCGGCGATGTACCCGTCCGTCGGGAACGTCGTCGCGTCGACCACGATCTCGTCCCGGCCGGCGTCCGTCTCCCGGGCCATCCGCACCGCCGCCACCAGCGCCTTGAAGACGTTGACACTGGTCGAGTCGCCCACCACGACCTGCCCGGGCGCGGCCCCGACCAGCGGGGCGATCCGGTCGCCGATCCGCTCCGGCGCCGTCCACCAGCCGCTCTCGTCCCAGGACCTGATCCGCAGCGATCCCCACTGCCTGCGGACGACGTCCTCCATCCGGCCCGGTACGGCGGCGGGCAGCGCGCCCAGCGAATTGCCGTCCAGATAGACGCCCGCGGCGTCAGCCGCATGATCGGACACGGTGTCGAGGACGAACTCCGAGCGCTTGGCGGCGAGTTCGTCGGCCGCGTCCAGCTTCTCCGCCCTGACGGCGAGTTCCGACCGTTCAGACATGGGACCGCGCCGTCCACAGCTCGGGGAACACGTTCTTCTGGGCGCGCTTCTCCAGCCAGGCCACCCCGGCGGAGCCGCCCGTGCCGGGCTTGGCGCCCATCGCGCGCCGGGTGGCGAGGAGGTGGTCGTTGCGCCAGCGCCACACCAGTTCCGCGACATCGGTCAGCACCTCGCCCAGCTTGGCGAGTTCGTCGTCCGGGTCCCCCGAGTAGACGGCCGCCCAGACCGACTCGACCTCCTCCGACGGCTCGTAGCGCTGCGAGACGTCGCGCCGCAGCACCGCGTCCGGGACGGCGTGCCCACGCCGGGCGAGGAGCCGCAGCACCTCGTCGTACAGGCACGGCTCGTGCAGCGCCTTCTCCAGTTCGGCGTGGACGCGGGGCGCGCCGCGGTGCGGGACCAGCATGGACGCGGACTTGTCGCCGAGCAGGAACTCCATGCGGCGGTACATCGCCGACTGGAAGCCGGAGCCCTCGCCGAGCGCGGAGCGGTAGGAGTTGAACTGGGCGGGCGTCAGCTGCGACAGGGGCCGCCAGGACGCGTTCAGCGCCTGGAGCTCCCGTACGGACCTCTTCAGCGCGTCGATCGCCACCGGCACCCGGTCCTCGCGCAGGGCGCGCGCCGCGGTCTCCCACTCGTGGACGATGACGGTGAACCACAGCTCCATCACCTGGGTCGTGACCAGGAAGACCATCTCCCCGGGGTCGTCGGAGAGGGTGTGCTGGAGGTGGGTGAGCACGTCCGCCCGGACGTAGTCCTCGTACGGAGTCGTTCCCTGGAAGTCGAGATGCGGGGTCTCGGGCTCAGAAGCCTCGGGGGAGGGGGGAGTCTGGTGAGCCTGTTGGGACATCGCTGTCTCCTGTATGTACTCCGGGTAGCGGTCCGCCCCTGCCGATGCCGGCACGGGGGCCCCGGTCCCCACAGGCATCCTGCGCAATGCCTCCGGACACCGCAAGGCCCGCCTGGTCACAGGCGGGCCTGACACGGCGTGGCGGCCCTAGCCCAGGGTCTGGGCCGCCGTGGGCGAGGAGTCCTTCAGGAACTGCGAGCAGCGCTCGTACTCCTCCTGCTCGCCGATGCCGTGCGCGGCGCGCGCGAGGGCGTGCAGGGCGCGCAGGAACCCACGGTTGGGCTCGTGCTCCCAGGGGATGGGTCCGTGGCCCTTCCAGCCGTTGCGGCGCAGGGCGTCCAGGCCGCGGTGGTAGCCCGTACGGGCGTACGCGTACGACTCGACGACCGCGCCCCGCTCGAACGCGTCGTCGGCGAGCTGCGCCCAGGCGAGCGAGGAGGCGGGGTACCGGGCGGCGACCTCGGTGGGCGCCGTACCGCCGGCGAGGAGCTCGCGCGGCTCCGGGTCGTCGGGGAGGTGGGTCGGGGGCGGGCCCCCGAGAAGGTTCTCGTGAAGGGTCATGGGATCAGTGTGCGCCATGGACCGTGCCCGCAGGCCGCGCGCCCTCGGTCCCTGCTCAGGAGGCCGGACCGGTCCCGGAACCCGCCGAACCGCGCGGCGGCTCGAGCGGTGGGGCGGTCACGGAGCAGTGCGTTCGGCACTCGGGGTGGCGGCACTCCGGGGCCGGGCGGCGCACGGTCGCGAAGGCGAGCGCCGCGCCCGCCACCAGGACGCCCGCGCACAGCGGCATCGCCCGACGGAAGGCGGCCTCGAACGCGTCCGGCACGCGGTACGCCTCCGGGCCCATCCCGGTGAGCAGGGGCAGCGCGGCCACGGCGATCAGACCGGCCGCGCGGGCCGCCGCGTTGTTGATGCCGCTGGCCAGGCCGGCCCGGTCGGTGTCCACCGAGCCGAGCACGGTGGCGGTCAGCGGGGCGACCAGGGTGACCATGCCCGCGCCCATGACCAGCACGGCGGGCAGGACGTCGGCGGCGTACGCGGCGCCCTTGCCGACGCGCAGCATCAGCAGCATGCCGGCCGCGCAGAGCAGGGGGCCGACGGTGAGCGGGATGCGGGGGCCGATGCGTTCGGCGAGGGCGCCGGAACGGGAGGAGAACAGGAGCATCAGGACGGTGGTGGGCAGCAGGGCGACCCCGGCCCGCAGCGGCGAGTAGCCGGAGACGACCTGGAGCTGGAGCGCGGTGAGGAAGAAGAAGCCGCCGAAGGCCGCGTAGACGCAGAGGGTCACCAGGTTGACCACGGTGAACTGGCGGGAGCCGAAGATGTCGAGCGGCATCATCGGGTCGGGGCGGTGCCGTTCGACGTGGATGAAGGCGACGCCGGCGGCGAGGCCCGCGACCGCGGTGAGGGCCACCGGGAGCGAGCCGCCGTGGGCCTCGATGAGGGCGTACGTCACCAGGGCGAGGGAGAGGGCGCCGAGGGTGGCGCCGAGGGCGTCGAAGCGGCGGCTGTGGGTGCCGCCGGCGGAGGACTCGGGGACGTGGCGTACGGCGATGGGGGCGCAGAGGAGGGCCAGGGGGACGTTCAGGAGGAAGACCCAGCGCCAGCCCGGGCCGGCCACCAGCCAACCGCCGAGGAACGGGCCGACGGCGGCGCCGATGCCGCCGAAGCCGGACCACAGGCCGACCGCCCTGCCGCGGTCGTCGGGGTGGAAGGTGGCCTGGATGAGGGCGAGCGACCCGGGGGTCAGCAGGGCGCCGCCGACCCCCTGGAGAGCGCGGGCGACGATGAGGATCTCGGCGGTGGGGGCGATGCCGCACAGGAGGGAGGCCGCGGCGAACCACAGGACGCCGATGACGAAGATCCTTCGGCGGCCGTAGCGGTCACCGAGGGCGCCGCCGAGGAGGATGAGACCGGCGAGCGTGAGCATGTACGCGTTGACGGTCCACTGGAGGGCGGCGAGGCTCGCGTCGAGGGCGTGGCCGATCCGGGGCAGGGCGACGTTGACGACGGTGGAGTCCAGCAGGGCCATGCTGGAGCCGAGCACCGTTGTCAGCAGGATCCATTTCCCCTGCGGGGTGCCGAGCCTGACAGCGGGGGTCGGCTGCGTGGTGACCGCCATGCTGGGATCATCCCGCGTCGGGTGCGCTTGAGCCAGGTTTGCGGCGCCCGAGGCGGGGCGCCCGGGGGTGGGTCGCGCGACCCGGCGCCGGCGGGGTGCCTCCCCCGAGCTCTTCGAGCAGAGGGTGCCGCTGCGCCCACCCGTGCCGCCCTGCGGCGCGACTGCCCGCAGCGGCGGCCCGGCAGCTACCACGGCACCCCCGGTTGCCGTACTACTTGATCTTCGTGCCCGTCGAGCGGAGGTTCTGGCAGGCCTCCAGCACTCGCTTCGACATAGACGTCTCCGCCAGCTTGCCCCAGGTGCGCGGGTCGTAGGTCTTCTTGGAGCCGACCTCGCCGTCGACCTTCAGGACGCCGTCGTAGTTCTTGAACATGTGGTCGGCGACCGGGCGCGTGAAGGCGTACTGCGTGTCCGTGTCGATGTTCATCTTGACCACGCCGTTCTCCAGCGCCGTCACGATCTCCTGCTCCGTGGAGCCGGAACCGCCGTGGAAGACGAAGTCGAACGGCGACTCCTTGCCGAACCGCTCGGCCACGCCCTCGTTCAGCTCCTTCAGCAGCTCGGGGCGGAGCACGACGTTGCCCGGCTTGTACACGCCGTGCACGTTGCCGAAGGACGCGGCCAGCAGGTAGCGGCCCTTCTCGCCCAGGCCGAGGGCCTCGGCGGTGCGGATCGCGTCGTCGACCGTCGTGTACAGCTTGTCGTTGATCTCGTGGGTGACGCCGTCCTCCTCGCCGCCCGTCGGGGTGATCTCCACCTCGAGGATGATCTTGGCGGCGGCGGTGCGGACGAGCAGCTCCTGGGCGATCGACAGGTTGTCGGCCAGGGTCTCGGCGGAGCCGTCCCACATGTGCGACTGGAACAGCGGGTTCTGGCCGGCCTTCACGCGCTCCTCGGAGATCGCGAGCAGCGGACGTACGTACCCGTCGAGCTTGTCCTTCGGGCAGTGGTCCGTGTGCAGCGCGATGTTGACCGGGTACTTCTCGGCGACGATGTGGGCGAACTCGGCCAGGGCCACCGCACCGGTGACCATGTCCTTGCTGTACTGGCCGCCCAGGAACTCGGCGCCACCCGTCGAGATCTGGACGATGCCGTCGCTCTCCGCCTCCGCGAAGCCGCGCAGGGCCGCGTGCAGGGTCTGGGAGGAGGTCACGTTGATGGCCGGGTAGGCGAACTTGCCTGCCTTCGCCCGGTCGAGCATCTCGTTGTAGACCTCGGGGGTTGCGATGGGCATCTGTCCGCTCCTTGTTGTGCGGGTTGCGTTCTGCGTGCTACGGCCCTGACCTAGGGAGTGACGTCATCGTCGGCCCCATCTTTCCAGACGTGACCGGATGCTTCGGACACCCTGTCCAGCCTGTGGATAAACGGGTCACTCAGTCCAGGCCCAACTCGTCCTTCGCGTACGCGTAGAGGTAGGGCACCCCGGCACCCTCCTGGATCTTCTCGGCCGCGCCGGTGGCCCGGTCGACGATCGTCGCGACGGCGACCACCTCGGCTCCGGCCTCGCGCACCGCCTCCACCGCGGTGAGCGGGGAGCCGCCGGTGGTGGAGGTGTCCTCGACGACCAGGACCCGGCGGCCCTTGATCTCCGGACCCTCCACCCGCCGCTGCAGGCCGTGCGCCTTCGCGGCCTTGCGGACGACGAAGGCGTCCAGCTTCCTGCCGCGCGCGGCGGCCGCGTGCAGCATGGCCGCCGCGACGGGGTCCGCCCCCATGGTGAGGCCGCCGACCGCGTCGAACTCCAGCTCGGCGGTCAGGTCCAGCAGCACCTGGCCGACCAGCGGCGCGGCCTCGCCGTCGAGAGTGATGCGACGCAGGTCGACGTAGTAGTCGGCCTCCAGGCCCGACGACAGGGTCACCTTGCCGTGCACCACGGCCTTGTCCTTGATCTGCTGCAGCAGCTCGCCGCGAACGTCACTCATGGCAGCCAGCTTAGAGCCCCGCTGTTCAGGGCTCTCAGAGCCGTCGCCAGGTCCACGTGGTCGTGGCCTCCAGCGGCTCGATGGGGGTGACCAGGCGCGGAAGGGTGTTGAGGCCGTCCGGGGGGCCGGTCTGCGGTTCCACGCACACCGCCTCGGGCTGCTCGTCGTAGACCACGACCCACTCCTCGCGGCTGGTGACCCTCAGCTCCAGCTGCCCGGGCCAGGTGAGGGTGACGTCCACGCCGCCGGGCATGCCGAAGCAGTCGTCCCAGGGACCGGGCTCGGGGTCGACGCGGTTGCCGGTGGGCAGGTGGTCGTCGCCGCGCTCCTCCTGCCAGGCGGGGTCGAAGTCGATGCGGACGTCCTCGCCGCCGAGGCTGCGGTGGAACCAGGGGTGCCAGCCGATCTGGGCCGGGAAGGAGTCGTCGTACGTCTCCACGGACATGGTCAGTGTGAGGGCGTCCTCGGTGAGCGCGGCCAGCTGCGTGACGCGGCCGGCGTAGGGCCAGGGGGCGACCAGGTCGTAGGTGAGGACGGCCTCGGTGGGCTCGGCGCGGGCGACGCGCCAGACGCCGTCGCGGACCGTGCCGTGGATGGCGTGCGGCGGGGCGTTGAGGGGCATCTGCTGGACGGTGCCGCCGTTGCGGAACCTGCCGTCCCGGACACGACCGCACCAGGGGGCCATGGGGAAGCAGCCGAACCGTTTCCCCTGCCGCAGCAGTTCGGTCCCGCCGATACGCAGACTCCTCACGCGCCCGCCGTTCCCCGGCGCCAGCACGACTTCCGCGTCTCCCGCGGCCAACGTGATCTCGTCGTTGCTCACGAACCCGACCCTACTGGGCGGATCAACGGGGCGGATGGTGACGCCGGTACGGCGTACGTCAGCGCCGCCGCCGCAGCAGCCGGCCCGCCACGATCGCCGATGCCACGAGCAGGGCCGCCGCCGGGGCCGCCCAGCGGAGGGTGGCGGTGGCTGCCGCGGCTTCCGGGGGCGGGACGGGCGCGTACCGGCCGCGCGGGGGCGCGTGGTCGACCTCCTCGGCGCTGCGCCCGATCATCGTGCGACGGGCGTGCGCCGCCTCGGCGGGCGGTTCCTCGTCGAAGGTGTCGGGCGCGAGGCCGGGTTCGTCCTCCGCGTCGAAGGCATCGGACGCGAGGCCGGGTTCGTCCTCCTCGGCGAGGGGCTCGAGGGACGACGCGGGGACCTCGGTGTCGCCGGTGGAGGCGGGTTCCTCCTCGGGACCCGGCTCCTGTGACGGCGGTTCGGTCACCTCCCGAGGGGCTTCCTCCGCCACCCCCCGAGGAGTTTCCTCCGCCACCTCCCCCAGCTTCTCCGCGAACCGTCCCAGCAGCCGCGTCGCCGCCGACGCCACCGTCTGCGCCGGCACCTCCGCGATCCGGCCGTCGGCCGTGGCCGTTCCCGTGAACGTGACCGTGGTGCCGTCCTCGGCCGGGGTCAGACGCAGGGACAGGGACAGTTTCGCCGTGCCCGTGCCGCGGGCCTCGGTGGCCTCACCCTCCACCGCGTACGAGCCGTCGTCCCGGCCCTCGATCCGCAGGGTGCCGCGGTAGGTGATCGTGTGGCCGCCGGCACGCACCCTCAGCCGGCCGGCGACCGGCTCCGTGCCCGCGTCCTGCTGGAGCCCGGGAATCGCCCGGGCCACCCGGGCCGGGTCGGCCAGCGCCTGGCTCAGCCGCTCGGCGGGGACCGGAACGAACACCTCATGCTCCATGTCTGACGAGCCTACCCAGCAGCGCCCGAACCTCACCCGTGCAAGACGCGATTCGCATGTCCGTGGGGGCCGACAGGCTCATTCCTGGTACCTCGGATGCACCAGCGTCGACGGGAGCAGCCCCGGCACCCGGGTGCGCGCCGCCGCCCGCGCGTCCGCCCGCAGGGCCGCCCGGGTCAGCGTGCGCAGGCACGGCGTGCGCGGGTCCAGGGTCAGCGGGGGCCGGGTGCGGGCGGCGAGCACGAACCCCCAGTCGCGCGGCGCCCCGGCCGCCCCGGCCGTACGGTCCAGGGCGCGGCCGTCGACGCGGTACGGGGTGGTCCCGAGCCCGGCCGCCCGTACCGTCGCCTCCACCGTCCAGAACGCGCGCGGCCCGGCGGTCACCGGCCCCGCGTGCACCACCAGCCGCCCGCCCGGCGCGAGCACGCGCCGGGTCAGGCCGTAGAACTCCTGCGAATACAGCTTCGTGCTCGCCGTACCGCCGGGGCCGGGCAGGTCGGCGATCACCACGTCGTACGCCCCCCGGGGCCGCCTCAGCCAGCGGAACGTGTCCTCCGCATGGATGTGGACGCGCGGGTCCGCGAAGGCGTGGCCGTTCAGCGCGGACAGGGCCGCGTCCTGGCGGGCGAGCCGGAACAGCGCCGGGTCCGGGTCGATCACGTCGACCCGACGCACCCCCGGGTGCCGCAGCACCTCGCGCGCCACGAGTCCGTCGCCGCCGCCGAGGACGAGCACGCGCGCGTGCGGGCCGCCGCTCATCGCGGGGTGCACCAGCGCCTGGTGGTAGAGGAGTTCGTCGCGGCCGTCGACACGGAGCCGGCCGTCGAGGAACAGGTCGAGGGGACGGCCGGGGGTGCCGCCGGTCAGCACCACCTCCTGGCCGCCGGTGCGCAGCGCGACCCGTACGTGACCGCCGTACACCGCTTGGCGCGCGGCCCGTTCGAAGTCGTCGACGAGCACGGCCGCCGCGGCGAGCACGCCGAGGACGAGGAGGTTGGCGACCAGCAGCAGCCGGCGTCCGCGCCGGGACAGGTCCCGCCGGAACAGACCGAGCACCAGGGCGCCGCCCGCGACCGCGTTGACCGCGCCGGTGACCAGCGCACCCGTCAGCTGGCCGAGCTGCGGCAGCAGCAGGAAGGGAAAGGCGAGACCGCCGACGAGCGCGCCCACGTAGTCGGCCGCGAACAGGTCCGCGACCGCGCCGCCAGCGTCCTGGCGGCGGATGCGCTGGATCAGCTCCATCAGCAGCGGCACCTCGGCGCCGGTGAGCAGCCCGATCGCCAGGGAGAACGCGACCAGCAGGCAGCGCGGGCCGCCGGACCAGACGCCGCCCCAGTCGCCGGTCCAGGCGAAGGCCGCGTACAGGGCCATCGCGCTCAGGCCGCCGACGAGTGCGAGCGCCGCCTCCACCGCACCGAACCCGGCCGCGGCGCGGCAGCGGAGCCGCTTGGCGGCGAGCGAGCCGACGCCCATCGCGAACACCATCACCGACAGCACGACCGAGGCCTGTGTGACCGAATCACCGATCAAGTACGAGGCGAGCGCGACGAGTTCGAGTTCGTACACGAGTCCACAGGCCGCGCAGACGAACACCCCGGCGAGGACCAGGAACCGCCCGGTGCCCGGGGCCACGGGCAGCCGCGCCTGGTTCCGGCCGCCGCCCCAGGAGGCGGCAGCGCCGGGTGGTGCGGGCGCGTGCGGTTCGATCACGTCCGGAACGCTACGTCACACTTGCGCTCAGCCTTGTCACCCACACGTGTGGCGCCGGGTCGTTCGGCACCGGGGGGTGGTGCGGCCGAGTGGGGGCCGCCGCCCCCGGAGCGTCGCTTCGGCCCGAACAGGCTCGTGCGCGCATGCCGGCCGGGATGACGGTGCACAGCCATGGCTGCATGGGCGCCGATCGTCCTCACCTGCCCGACAGGACCGGCTTCTCCCTGGCGTCGTCCCGTCGTTTCGCCCGCCGCCTCACCCCGACCCGGGTCCGGGTCGCCACCAACTGGCCGTCCTGCGGGTAGGCGTGCCAGGTGCGCCAGTGGATCTGGCCCTCGTGGCGCTGGGCCAGCATCGCGGTGAACGCGTGTGGGCTGCCGGGGAAGACGCCGGCCAGGCCGTTGGGGTGGTCGGAGACCAGGGCCAGCAGCTCCTGGGCGCGGCCGGCGAAGGAGTTGGGGGACAGCACCTCGACGCGGGCCGCGAACTCGTACTCCCAGTCGCCGACCCGCTTGGCGACACCCAGTGGCAGCGGGGTGCTGGAGCCCGCGATGCACGCCACCGTCTCCGAGCAGAGGCCCCGCTCCTCCTCCAGGAGCACCTGGTGGGACGCGCCGAGGAGTCGCAACTGCAGCTGCGCGCCGGAGAGTTCGAGGTCGAGGGTGGCGAGCGCGGGCAGCGGCTCGCGGCCCAGGGTCCAGGCCAGATCGGCCGCACGCGTGTCGGTGTAGGAGGTGTTCAGGGTCGTGAGCATGGATCGGCTCCGCTAGCACGCAAAGTGAGAAGTGGGGATCCGGAGCACCCCGGTCGTGGCGCCGGGGACAAGGCCGGCTCAGCCAGTCGGGTAATGCTTCCGGTCGGCCCGGTGGGGAGGGACTCCTGCCGGACAGGTGTCCGAAGGGCGTCCGCGGGCTGCGTTGGTGTGTTGAGAGGGAATCATGAACTGTGGTTCCGGCAAAGCGTTTTTACCCAAGTTCGTAGGGTTTCCATCCCACGAGGGCTCCCCAGCTCAATTGTTCAACTATCGCGTGCGCCTGGAGTGTTGCGATGGGAGCCGTGCGCCCCTCCACGACGCGGCAATGAGCGCACGTCCCACACACAGCGCCGTCAACATGCGCCCTCGCGCCCCCTCGGGAGAGGGAATCGTCGGTCCCGTGCTGACGTGTGGGCGCATGGACCGGGTGACCGCCGGGAGGGATCCCGGCGGTCACCCGGTGCGCGCGGCCCGGATGCGTCCGGAGCTCGACTGCCCCGTGTCAGTTGCCTCCGCCGCATCCGCCCCCGCCGCACGACGACCCGCACGACGACCCGCACGACGATTGGCCGCCGCAGGAATGGCCCCCGCTGGAGTGGCCCCCGCCGCACGAGTGGTGCCCGCCGGAGTGGTGGCCGCTCGACGAGCCGCCGTCGGCCCCGGCCACCCACCAGCTGGCCCCGGTGTCCCCGCTGCCCCCGTAGCTGCCGTCGTGCCTCCGGCCCGTCCGTGTCCGCGCCCCGGAGCGGCCTCCCGACCGCACCGCCCCCTTCTTCGAACGACGCTGTGCCGACACGAGAAGCGCCACCACAACGACGCAGACGATCGCCAGAAAGATGCCGGTGACCATGGCGCCGTCCCCCTTTCGAATCCCCCGAAGCGACCCCCCGTGGGCGCCTCTGTCCTGCTGAGTGATCGGGGGATGCCCGCGGCGGCGACCGGCCAAAGCAGAGTTGAGGAACTCCAGAGCTTGGGCGCAGGATGGCGGCCATGACCTCCAGCGCCCGCCCCTTCCTCAACCGCCGCCTCACCGAGTTCGGGACGACGATCTTCGCCGAGATGTCGGCGCTCGCCGTGAGCACCGGGTCCATCAACCTCGGCCAGGGCTTCCCCGACACCGACGGCCCCGAGGAGGTGCGGGAGGCCGCCGTACGGGCGCTGCGCGACGGGCGCGGCAACCAGTACCCGCCGGGGCCCGGCGTCCCCGAGCTGCGTGCCGCGATCGCCGCCCACCAGAAGCGGCGCTACGGGCTCGTGTACGACCCCGACACGGAGGTCCTGGTCACCGCCGGCGCGACCGAGGCGATCGCCGCCGCGCTGCTGGCGCTGCTGGAACCGGGCGACGAGGTGGTCGCCCTGGAGCCGTACTACGACTCCTACGCCGCCGGCATCGCGATGGCGGGCGGCCGGCGCGTACCGGTCACGCTGCGCCCGTCGGAGGGCAGCTTCCGGCTGGACCTGGACGAGCTGCGCGACGCCGTCACCGACCGGACCCGGCTGCTGCTGATCAACACCCCGCACAACCCGACCGGGACCGTGCTCACCCGCGAGGAGCTGCGGGCGATCGCCGAGCTGGCCGTCGAGCGCGATCTGCTGGTGGTCACCGACGAGGTGTACGAGCACCTGGTGTTCGACGAGGCGGAGCACGTACCGCTGGCGACCTTCCCCGGGATGCGCGAGCGGACGGTGACCATCGGGTCGGCCGGGAAGACGTTCTCGTTCACGGGGTGGAAGGTCGGCTGGGTGACGGCGGCGCCGGGGCTGGTCGCGGCGGTGCGGTCGGCCAAGCAGTTCCTGACGTACGTGGCGTCCGGGCCGTTCCAGTACGCCGTCGCCGAGGCCCTGCGCCTGCCCGACGCCTACTTCACGGCCTTCCGCGACGATCTGCGCACCAAGCGGGACCTGCTCAGCGCGGGACTCGCCGACGCCGGCTTCACGGTCTTCCGCCCGGCGGGCACGTACTTCGTCACCACCGACATCCGCCCCCTCGACGAGACCGACGGCTTCGCCTTCTGCCGCGCCCTTCCCGAGCGGGCGGGTGTCGTCGCCATCCCGAACGCGGTCTTCTACGACCACAAGGAGGCGGGGGCGCCCTACGTCCGGTTCGCGTTCTGCAAACGCCTCGAGGTGCTGGCGGACGCGACGGAACGTCTGAGCAAGGCATTCGCGCGCTGACCACCGTCGAGAGCAGCCCCTCCTTTCATCTGCTCATCTGCCCCTGCTCTCCCACCGGCCCCCTCACGTCCACCCCCGGGCGTCGCGAACCAGGTGCTCGTGGAGTCGCGCGAGCCGGGGTTCGCAGAGGGTGCCGGAGCGCGTGGCCAGGTAGAGGGTGTTGATCGGCGGGATCTCCGGTTCCATCAGGGGGACCAGCGCCCCCGAGGCCAGTTCCGCGGCGCACAGATAGGTCGGCAGGACCGAGATGCCCGCCGACGACGTGACGGCCGCGATCACGGCCCGCAGGTCGGGGACGACCACCGCCGGCGGACTCGGTGGCGGGGCGTCGAAGACCGTGCGCCAGTAGCGGCGGATGATCGGCAGCGTCTCCGCGTACGCGATCATGGGGAGTTTCGCCAGGACCTTCAACTTCTCGCAGTCCAGGGCGTCCGCCGGGACCCCCGCGGCGATCCGGGGCGAGGCGAGCAGGGCGAACTCCTCGTCCGTCAGAGGAGTGAAGTCCACCCCGCGGCCCTGGGGCTGGATCGTGGACACGACGATGTCCAGATGCCCGCTGCGAAGGTCCTCCAGGAGGTTCGACGCCTCGCCGAGGCTGATGCGGACGTCGAGGCCGGCGGCGATGAGCTGGCTGATGGACGCCATGACCCTGGCGGTCACCAACTCCGCCGGCCCGCCCAGGCGGATGGGACGGTTCTCCGTGGTGTCGGCGAAGTGGCGTGAAACGGCTGCGTTGATCTCGGCCATGGATGCCTCGATCTCGTAGGCCAGCGCCTTTCCCTCCGCGGTGGGTGTCGCGCCTTGCGGCGTGCGGTGGAACAGCGGCTTGCCCAGTTCGCTCTCCAGGCTGCGGATCTGCTGAGTGACCGCCGGCTGTGTGAGGCCCAGTTGCCGGGCCGCCTTGGTGAACGAGCCCGTGTGGCAGACGGTGATGAAGGTCTGTAGCCATCCCAGCTGCATAGTCGTACCGGCCCCCCAACCGGCGGTGGTCGGGGTGTTCCGCGCTATGCGGCCACCCCGAGCATCGCTTCGAACGATACCGTTCGGCATCGCGGGGGTGTTCAAGTCGGTTTCAAGCCCTTGTAAAGTTGCAAAATCGTATCAGCGGGGCGGTGGGAATCCGCCCCGCTGATAGTCGACCCGTTTCCTTTTCAACCGGTCAGTCGGCGCTCTGAAGAATTGTCAGTTCGGCGACCTTGGCGGCCGAAGCCGGGTTCTGGCCCGTCACGAGACGGGTGTCGGCCACCGCGTGCTCGGTGAAGTTCGCGGCCTTGGTGAACTTCGCGCCCCGTTCGATCAGAGCCGTCTCCAGGGCGAAGGGCACGACGTCGGTCAGTCCCACGGCGGCCTCCTCCTCGTTGGTGAAGGACGAGACCTGCTTGCCGGCGACCAGATGAGAGCCGTCCGTGAGGGTGAGGTTCACCAGGGCGGCCGGACCGTGGCAGACGGCGGCGACGACCCCACCGCGCTCATGGACGGCCGCGGCCAGCCGCGCCAGCGCGGTCGCGTCGGGGAAGTCCCACATCGTGCCGTGGCCACCGGCGAAGTAGACGGCGTCGTAGTCGGCGGCATCGAGTTCCGCGGCGGTGGGGGTGGCGGCGAGCGCGGCCTCGTTGTCGGCCAGGAATCGGGCCGTGACGGTGTCGTCCGGCTTGATCCCGTCGCGCGGCGGCCGGCCGCCCGCGACCGACACGAACGCGATGTCCCAGCCGGCCGCCCGGAAGACCTCGGCGGGATGGGCGACCTCGGGGACGTAGAAGCCGGTGCTGCGGCCGGTGTCGCCGAGCCGGCCGTGCGAGGTGAGGGCGAAGAGAACCTTCGGCATGTCAATCCTCCGTCGTGGGATGTGTCCGTGGAGTGGGTGCGGTGGGTGAAGGCGCCGAATCAGGCGGTCAGCTCCGCCAGTTCGGGCAGGTACACCCGCCGTTGCCTGCGTGCGATGGCACGCTCGACGTGCTCGGGCGTGTGGTAGCCCCACCACGCCCACAGGCTCGTGGCACCCGTGTCGCGCACCGCGAGCGCGTTGGTGATGTGGTCGTCGATGAACGTCACGGCGTCCGGCGGGAGTCCGTCGGCCGCGGCGATCCGCCGCACGACCGTGCGCTTGTCCGAGCACTCGCCGACGACCTGGGCCACGGTGACGTCCAGACCGTGATGGGCCAGGATCTCCCACACGCTCTGCTCGTCCTTCGCCGTGACGATCGACGTGCCTCTGCCGCTGTGGCGGCGCAGCAGCCCGGCGATTCCCGGATACAGGGTGTGGAGGTCCAGCCACTCCGTACGCCGGCGCTCCCGCAGCGCGGCCCGTACCGCGGTCGCGCCCCGCACCAGGGCCTCGAGCCTGGGCCCCGGGATGCGGGCCGCGAGGGCCTCGAAGTCCTTAAGGCCCCGGATCGAGTCGGCGGCGGGGTCGCGGGCCACCATGAAGTCGTCCAGCAGCCGGGCGTAGGTGCGGACCGTGCGGAAGCGGGACACGAACCCGGCGGGCATGGCCGCCGCCAGCTCGGCGACCGGCTTGGCCGCGACCGTGGCCGGGTCGTGGTCGGCGTAGTGGGTGACGACAGCGCACTCGGTGAAGGCGTCGGCGATGACGCCGTCGAAGTCGAGTATCAGCAAGGTGTCTCCTCAAGGCCTCGAGGATGCGAAGGGCGCGCGCCGTACGGGGGATGGGGGCGCGCCCCGCGCGGGTGGCGACGGCCGCTCAGGCCGCCACCACCTGCTTCTTGGCGACCGTTTCGAAGACCTGCTGCATGAACCGGCCCACATAGGCGTAGTAGGAGCAGGTGATGATGTGGCCGTCGACGATCACGTCGGAGTCCACGACGTCGGCGCCGGCGTTGATCACATCGTCGCGCAGACCTATGTAGGCGCAGGCGCGACGGCCTTTGAGCACGCCGGCGGAGACCATGATCCACGGGCCGTGGCAGAGGCCGGCGACGACCTTCTCGGCCGCGTCCATGGCGCGGACGAAGTCGAGGACACGGGCGTCCTGGCGCACCCGGTCGGGCGCCTCGTGGCCGCCGGTGAGGATGACCGCGTCGTAGGCCGCGGCGTCCAGCTGCTCGAAGGCGATCAGCGGCTTGGCGGTCTTGTCCATGGGCAGCGGGACGCCGTACTTGCCGACGACATCGGCACCGTTGCGGGTGGCCACGTCCACGTGCCAGCCCTCTTCGAGAAGCCGGTAGTAGGTGTAGACCACGTCGTGGTCCTGGAATCCGGGGCCGGTGATGATGACGGCACTGGGCATGAGTGTGCTCCTTCTTCGGGCGTGGTTGCCGAGTGGGACGTTCGGTGCGGGTGCCGGCGTCCGGGCCGGGGCCGGCCCGGGCGGTCAGGCGAGCGCGAGCGAGAGGTAGTACTGGTCCAGCGCGGGACGGCGCACGTCGCCCTGCGCGGGGGCGAGGATGTCCACCTCGCCGGTGACCACTCCGGTCAGGCCGAGCGGGATGTGGAACAGGTCCCGCTCCTGGCGCCGGTAGAACACGTCCGCACCGGCCCGGATGGAGAACGCGAACTCCGCGCCCGGGGACCGGTCCCGCAGTCGCGCCTGCGGCAGATACGTCACCGGCCTCGCCGGCAGCTCGGGTGCCTCGGTGTGGTGCTGCTCGTAGGAAGTGCCCTGCCGGTCGTAGGTGTCGCGCAACCGGATCAGGTCGAACTTGTTGCGCGGTGCCTCGACCTCGACCAGCCACAGCGGGCCGGGGCCGATGCTCCGGGAGGAGTGGAAGGCGCCGCCCCCGATGCGCAGGACCGATCCGCTGCCCACCGGGATCTCGCCCGTCAGCGTGTCGGTCACGCCCTGCCCCGCGAGGCAGAGGAGATACGTCAGCTTGCGGGGGTGTACGTGCATCGACGTGGACTCGCCCTCGTCGATCTTCAGATTCCACACGTCGATGAAATCGTCGACGTAGATGCGGTACTCGAGCCCCCACGGCTTGGGGATGATCTCGTTGAGATGTCCGTCCCCGTCCAGGCTCTCGTTTCCGATGCGGGAGCCTTTGCGGACGACTTCATTCAGTGCGGCGAAATCCCGTGGGCCCGGGTCGATTCTCACCGCCGTATCGATCGGACTCAAATTCTGCGTCAGCTCAGACATGTCGATCCCCCAATCGAGCATTTGAGTGTGGACCCCCGGTCCGGGAAAGGACAGTAGCCGGACGGCCCGAATGGTCAAAATAGCCGGGGCGGTAGTCCCCGATAACCATCCCGGGGGCCCTCACTGAAGTAATGGCCCTCCTCGGATTTCTTATTTGAAGCCGCCCCGGTGCTGTTGGCACTGTTTCCTGGCGGGACCGGGTCCAGGCCCGGTGGGGTGTCTGAGGTCTCAGAGCCGGCCGGCCCCGCACACACACGAATGGGGGAGCACTGTGAGTACACCTACGTCCACAACCGCCCTCGGTACCACGACGTCCGGCGGGGCGCCGGCCCAGATCGGCTCCATCGCGGTTCTCGGCTACGAGTCCTGCTCCGAGCAGGACACCATCACACCGCTGGAGATCTTCAAGGGCGCCGCGCTGGTGACCAGCGGACAGATCGCGCCGTGGGAGCGGGAGGCCGCCGACCGCGAGCTCGACGTGCGCCTGGTCTCCCTGGAGCCCGGCGTCGTCAAGATGCAGATGGGCACCAACGTCGTCGCCGACTCCGTACTGAACGACGACGACCTGTTCGACATCCTGTACATCCCCGGCGGTGTCGGCTCCGGGGCGCTGCTGACCAACGACCGTGTGCACAAGCTCATCCGCCGCCACCACGAGGCGGGCAAGGTCATCGCCGCCAACTGCTCGGGCGTCGGCATCATCGCCCGCTCCGGAATCGTCAACGACGAGCCGTTGACCTGTGTGGCCGCGGTGGCCCGCGGACTGCGCGGCGAGGGCTTCAACGTGCCCCTCGGCCGCCGGATGTGGGTCGCCAACACCGCCTCGCGCATCTGGACGTTCACCGGCTCCTACGGCGTGAACGGCGGTGCGGTCGCCATGGTGGCGCACTACTTCGGCCGGGAGGTCGGCACCATCGTCTCGATGATGTTCGACACCATCGGCGGCATCGGGGACGCGATCTTCGAGGAGACGGGGCCGGAGTTCTACCAGCACCCCGAACTGGAGGAGTCCTTCCAGAACTTCTTCCAGCCGATGCTCTTCCCGCCGCTCGACGAGTCCGCCGAAGCCTGAGCGCCGACGCAACCGGGAGCCTCACATGCCCACACCGGTCGACCTCAGAGACCTCAGCTGGATCCGCGGCGCCCTGCAGACGGCGATCGCGCTGGAGCACTCCACCATGCCGCTGTACTGCGCGGCGATGTACTCGCTCGAGGTGCAGAACTACCCGTCGTACAACACCATCCGCAGTGTCCTGATGGAGGAGATGGTCCACATGGCCATCGCCGCCAACATGGTCGCCGCACTCGGCGGGAGCCCCGCGATCAAGGGCCTCAAACCGACCTATCCCGGCAGCGGCGGCCTGCCCGGCGGGGTCGCCCCCGACCTGAGGCCGCGGCTGGCGAAGCTGTCGGGCGCCGCGCTGGAGTCGTTCATGCGGCTGGAAGCACCGCTCTTCGTGCTCAACACCCGGCAGCGCGGCGCCTCCTATCCCACGATCGGCGCGTTCTACGAGGCCATCCGAGACGCGATCAAGCGCAACGCGGCGGCCGTCGAGCGGGCCGTACGCCTGGGCGGGCCGGCCAACCAGGTCGGCGGAAACCTCGGCTACCTCACGTTCGACAGGGACGACCCGGACCCTGTCGCCTCGTTCCTGCACGCGCTGGACATCATCACCGAGCAGGGCGAAGGCGGCGGCGAGGGCACCGTGGAGACGGCCGCCGAGACCTTCCAGAAGGAGGGCTCGCACTACGCCCGGTTCGCCGAGCTGCGCTACGGCCGGCGCTACCAGCCCCTCGACGCGGTGCCCTTCTCCCGGGAGAGGGAACGTGAGTTCTTCACCGGCGAGGAGATCGTCTGGCCGGTGGTCATCAACACCCTCGCCGTTCCAGCGGACGGCTACGAGGCGGTGCTGGCCCTCGATCCGCGCGGGCCCGAGGTGCGCAAGGAACTCGAATCGTTCGACGACGCCTACACGCAGATGATGCTCGCGCTGGACACCACCTGGAACGGTCCGGTGGAGACCTGGTGGCCCTCGCTCGGGGCCGCGGTCACCCAGATGGACCAGATGCGGGTGCGTTCCTGCTTCACGATCATGCGCAACGAAATTCCTCCGGCGGTCGTCGCACGCCTGGATGAGCTCTATCCCAGGGAAATCCGGTCCCTGGAGCGCTACACCGACCTGGCCCGGCCGGTCTTCTACGGGCCGCGCTTCCTCAACAACGCGGCCTGACCGGCGAAAGACGCGTTTCGCTCCACCAGCCGCCCGTGACCCCTTCGAACAGGAATTCCTCATGACATTCGCCAGCGACAGGGTGACCGCGCCCTCCCGCCAGGCAACGCCGTCGCGGCGGGGCCTGTTCGCGGGGGTCGCCGCGGGCAATTTCCTCGTCCTTCTCGACACCTCCATCCTCAACGTCGCGCTGCCCGACGTCCGCTCCGATCTCCATGCGAGCCAGGCGGCCCTGCCCTGGGCCGTCGACGCCTACACGATCGTCTTCGCCGGCCTGCTCCTCGCCTCCGGCGCGGTGGCCGACCGGTTCGGCGCCCGCGGCGTCTACCGGGGCGCCGTGCTGGCCTTCGGCGCCCTGTCCCTGCTCTGTGCGACCTCGCCCGACGCCGCGTTCCTGATAGGCGGGCGGGCGCTGCTGGGCGTTGCCGCCGCCGGAATGGTCCCGGCATCACTGGCACTGCTCGCCGGGCTGTACCCGGATCCGGCGGAGCGGGCCAAGGCCATCGGCACCTGGGCGGCGGTCACCTCCACCGGTCTCATCGCGGGCCCCGTCCTCGGCGGCGCGCTCGTGGAACTGGGCGGCTGGCGGCTGGTGTTCCTGGTGAACCCGGTCATCGTGGCCGTCACGCTGCTCACGTCCCGCGGACTGCCCGGGGGGCGCCCGGACTCCGTCCGCGAGGTGGACCGGGCCGGAATCGGGCTGTCGGTCCTGGCACTGGCCTCCCTCACGTTCGGCCTGATCGACGCCGGGACCGGGGGCTGGGGGCGTCCGCTGCCGCTGCTGGCCCTGGCACTCGCGGCCGCAGCGTTCGCCGCCCTGTTCGTCGTCGAGCGCAGGGCCACCGCACCGATCCTGCCGCCGGCCCTGGTCGGACTGGCACGGGTGCGGGCGGACATCGTGGCCGGTGCCATGGCCTCGTTCATCTTCTACGGGGTGCTGTACGCGCTGACCCAGTGGATGGTCGAGGAACGGGGCCTGTCGGCGTTCGAGACGGGTACGGCGTTCCTGCCGATGACGCTGCCGATGTGCTTTATGCCGTTGCTGACCGGCCGCCTCGTCGCCCGGATCGGGGCACGTCGGGTGATTCTGGTCGGGCTCGCCCTGGACACGGCGGCCGGCGGAGTCCTCGCGTTCGCCTCGAACGACACGCCGCTCGCCCTGGTCATCACGGCCCAGGTCGCACTCTCCTTCGGTTCCACACTCGCCATCCCGGCGGCCACCGCGGACATGGCCATCGCCGCTCCGAAGGAGCTCGCGGCCACCGGCCAGGGAGCGTTCAACGCCGGTCGGCAGGCGGGCAGCGCGCTGGGGGTCGCCGCACTGGCACCGCTGGCCACCCTGTCCTCCTCCGGCACCGTCCTGGCCGCGGGCGGGCTGCTCGCCCTGCTGCTGGTGGCCGCAGTGCGTCCCGCGCCCGCGACGGTCTGACCGGGCAGCAGACGCCTCACGGACGCGCCCGGTGCCCGCCGTTCGGCGTGGGCACCGGTGCACGCCACGTGCCCGCCCCACGTGCCCTCTCCGTCCCCTCTCTGTCCCCTCCCTGTCCCTCTCTGCCCCCTCCCTCTTCCTCGCTCGGACGTCTCACTGACAGGAGTAACTCGTGACGATCACCGCGACCGCACGGCAGTTGGTCAAGCCGGGCACCGAGGCCCGTCTCGACGCCCTGATGGCAGGGCTCGCGCGCAACATCCGTGCCCATGAACCCGGCTGCCTCCGCTTCGACTACGTCATCTCCGAGGACCGGCCGGGCGAACGCCTGGTCATCGAGGAGTACGCCGACGAGGCCGCCCTCGAAGCGCACAAGCACACTCCGTACCTGGCCGAGTTCATCCCCCAACTCCTTCAGTGCCTGCTGGAACCGCCGCTCCTGGAGACGTTCCGGCCCGCCGCGGACAAGGCGCCGCTGCCCGAGTCGTGCTTCCACGTCGGCGTCGTCGTACCGGACCTGGCCGAGGCCGTCGAGCTGTACTCGCAGTGGTTCGGCATCGAGTTCACCGAGCCGGCCACCTTCGAGATCCCGTATCTGGAACAGGGCGGGCAGGGCGGTCCGGGCCGGATGACGGCCGCCTTCTCGCGTACCGCGTATCCGCAGTACGAACTCATCCAGGCGGACGGGGACGGCATCACCTCCCTCGAGCATGCCGGGAAGGTCCTGTACTACGGGGTGTGGGAGAGCGACATGGAGGGGCGACTGAAGAAGCTGGAAGCCGCGGACATCAGCGTCGACGCCTACTTCCGGCCGGGACCCGGCGAGACGCCGTTCGCCCTGATCACCGGCCCCGACCTGCAGGGTGTACGGATCGAGTACGTGGACACGGCGGACCGGCCGGCCATGGACGAGTGGGTGAACACGGGCCGCTACCCGGGGCTTTCGGGCCGCTAGGGGCTGACGGATGGCGTTGTACCACGTGGGTTTCGCCGTTCCCGACCTGCCGGCGGCGATGCGCGAGTTGCGTGCCGCCGCCGGCGTGAAATGGGCGGAACCGCGCCCGGGACGGATCGGTGACTGGGACTTTCGCATCGTCTTCAGCCGTCCCGGGCCGCCGTTCGTCGAACTGGTCGAAGGCGGTCCCGGCAGCCCCTGGGACGCCTCGGCGGGACCGCGCTTCCATCACCTGGGGTACTGGACCGACGACATCGGCGCCGGTGTGCGGCGGCTGGAGAAGCAGGGTTTTCCGGCCGAGTTCTCCGGATGTCCCTTCGGCCGGCCCTACGCGTACCACCATCTCAAGAGCATCGGGGCGAACATCGAACTCGTCGACGCCGTCCTCCAGCCGGACTTCCTGGCTGCCTGGCAGCCGGGCGGCGAACCGATGGACGCCCTGCACGAACGAGCACTGGAGGAACAGTGAGTGCCAGCCCCACGCCCGTCACCCTGATCACCGGAGGGTCGACCGGCATCGGCGCCGAGACCGTACGGCGGCTGCTCAAGGCCGGTCACCGGGTCACCGCGACCGGGCGCGACGCGGGCAGACTCAGGGCGTTCGCCCGGACCCTCGGCGACCCGGAGGAACTGCTGCTCCTGCCCGGTGACGCCGCCGACGCGAGCGCGGTCGAGGAGGCGGTGCGGGCCACGGTGCAGCGCTTCGGGCGTCTCGACAACGTCATCGCCAACGCCGGTTACTCCACCCACGACTCACTGGCGGACGGCGATCCGGAGCTGATGCGCTCGATGCTTCTCACCAACGTCCTGGGGCCGACGCTGCTGATCCGCGCGTCGCTCGAGGAGCTGAGGAAGTCCCGTGGCCGGATCGTGCTGGTCGGCTCGGTCGCCGGTCTCAGGTACGCTCCCGGGAACTTCTACTCGGTCACCAAGTGGGCTGTGCACGCCCTGGCCGAGAACACCCGCCTGCTCGTCACCGAGTCGGGTGTCGGCGTGAGCCTGATCGCCCCCGGCAAGGTCGACACGCCGTTCTGGGACACACGCGGCGGCACTCCGCCCGGCCCCGCGCTCAGCGCGGAGAACATCGCCGACGGCATCATGTGGGTGCTCGGCCAGCCGGCCGGCGTCGAGGTCAACACCGTCACGATCCGGCCGACCGGGCAGGTCAACTAGGGGCCTCGGAGACACCGTCTCCTCCCGTCTCCCGTCCACCAGGCGGCGTGTCAGGCGTGGGAATTCGTCGGCGCGCGGACGCGCAAGGTCGCAAAACGGACATGATCGACGCATGGTTCCGATGTGACCCACGCCACTACCGTCCCGGCCCCGGCCGTCGAGCGCCCGGGCCACCGCGACCCTGTCCGTCCGGCCGGCGGCGGGCGGCGGCCGGCCGCCACGGCCCTTACCGCCCTCGGGCTGTTCCTCGCCGCCCGGCTGTCCGGCGTGCTCGTGCTCGCCGTCGTCGCCCGGGCGGCGGGCAAGAACCCGCTGCTCCTGCTAGGGCGCTCCTGGGACTCCGTCTGGTATCTGCGGATCGCCGCCCACGGGTACGGGTTCACCCAGCACACCCGCACCGGCGTCCACAGCGACCTGGCGTTCTTCCCGCTGTACCCGGGCACGGTCCACGCCGTCACCACGATCTCCCCGCTCGGCGGCGGCGCGGCGGGCCTGCTGGTGTCGTGGACGGCGGCCGCGGTCGCCGCATGCGGCATCCACCGGATCGGGCTGCGGCTGTACGGCCCCGCGGTGGCCGTCGTCCTGGTCCTGCTGTGGGGTCTGCTGCCGCACTCCGTCGTGCTGTCGATGGCCTACACGGAACCCGTCATGACCGCGTTCGCCGCCTGGTCGCTGTACGCCGTCCTGACCCGCCGCTGGGTCTGGGCGGGCATCCTGGCGGCGCTCGCGGGCCTCGCCCGGCCCAACGGCGTCGCGGTGGCCGCGGCGGTCCTCGCGGCGGCCGGCCTGGAGGTGTGGCGCCGGCGCGGGCGCGGAGTTTCCCACAGGCTGTGGACGGGCGCGGCGCTCGCACCGCTCGGCTGGAGCGGCTACGTCGTGTGGGTGGGCCGCCGTCGGGGCGACCCGCTCGGCGGCTACTTCACCGTGCAACGGCTGTGGGGGTCGCGCTTCGACTTTGGGCGGGGCGCCCTGAGCTTCACCGAGCACATGCTGCTGCACGGCACCCGGCTGCTGTTCCCCATGGCGCTGGTGATCGTCGGCGTGAGCACCGTGCTGTTCGCCCTGCTGGTCGTGGACCGGGCCCCGCTGCCGCTCGTCGTCCACAGCGGTGTGCTGCTGCTGATCGCGCTCGGCGGCTCCGGGTTCTTCGAGTCCAAGCCGCGCTTTCTGCTGCCGGCGTTCCCGCTGCTGATCGTGGTGGCGCGGGCGCTGGTGCGAACAGCGCGAGCCCGGCCGTGGCACGCCGCCGTGGTGGCGGGTGCGCTGGCCGGGCTCTCGTTCGTCTATGGGGCCTATCTGGTGGTGCTGGCCCGATCTCCCCTCTAGTGCCCCGCAGGGCACTCGCCGGGGCTACTCCCCGTCGTCCTCGGGCTTCTCCGCTTCGTCGACCTCTTCCGCGAGGCCGAGCTGCTCCACGAGCCACCGGTCGAACTCGATGGCGGCCCGCACCCAGCTCACGGTCGAGGAGACGAAGTGCTCCAGGCTCACGCCCGTGCCGATCAGCATCTGCGCCTCGCCGATGAGGCGGACGGTGCCGTCGTCGTGGGTGTGGCTGTAGACCTTGGGCCACAGCGTGCGCCGGTTCCAGTCGTCGATGGACTCCAGCAGCTGGGGCTTCTCGTCGATCTTGTGGGGCCGGTCGTAGAACGTCCGCACCGAGAAGACCTGCTGATCGCCCTCGCCGCGGAACATGAAGTACGTACGGAACTGCTCCCACGGCGCGACGAGGTCACCCTCTTCGTCGACGAGGTGCTTGAGCTCCATCTGGTCCAGGAGCTGCTTCACGAGGTCCTGATCCGGAACCACGGGGCCCGCCGGCGGCTGCGGCTCGGGCTGGCCCCCGAAATTCGGAATCGAGGACGGGTCGATGCTCACCGTGTTCTTCCCTTCGTACGGATTCCGCCATCCTCCCTCATGCGGGGAGGGGGGTGGCAACCCCCGACGGTTCGTGTCAGCCGATGGCTGACACGAACCGGTCACGTGGGCGGGCGTACTTTCGAGTACCCGGGAGCCGTGCGGACCCTTACAGGGTCTTGCCCGTCGCCGGCCCCACCAGCAGGCCCTCGCCGAACCGGTCCACCCGGACCGTGTCGCCGTCCTTGACCTCGCCCGCCAGGATCTCCCTGGCGAGGCGGTCGCCGATGGCCGTCTGGACCAGGCGGCGCAGCGGGCGGGCGCCGTAGGCCGGGTCCAGGCCCTCCTCGGCGAGCCAGGCCAGGGCCTCGGGGGTGATCTCCAGGCTCAGGCGCCGCTCGTGCAGCCGCTTGGCCAGGCGCTCGATCTGGAGCTGCGCGATCCGCTCCAGCTCGGGCTTGGTCAGCGCCGAGAAGACCACCAGGTCGTCGAGCCGGTTGAGGAACTCCGGCTTGAAGGAGGACCGGACCACCTCGAGGACCTGCTCCTTCTTCTCCGCCTCGGTGGTGAGCGGGTCGACCAGGAACTGGCTGCCCAGGTTCGAGGTCAGCACCAGGATGGTGTTGCGGAAGTCGACCGTGCGTCCCTGACCGTCGGTCAGCCGTCCGTCGTCCAGGACCTGGAGCAGGATGTCGAAGACCTCGGGGTGCGCCTTCTCCACCTCGTCGAGCAGGATGACGCTGTACGGGCGGCGGCGCACCGCCTCCGTCAGCTGGCCGCCCTCCTCGTAGCCGACGTACCCGGGCGGGGCGCCGACCAGGCGGGCGACGCTGTGCTTCTCGCCGTACTCGGACATGTCGATGCGGACCATGGCCCGCTCGTCGTCGAAGAGGAAGTCCGCGAGCGCCTTGGCCAGTTCCGTCTTGCCGACGCCCGTCGGGCCCAGGAAGAGGAACGAGCCGGTCGGCCGGTCGGGGTCCGAGATGCCCGCGCGGCTGCGGCGTACGGCGTCGGAGACGGCCCGGACGGCCTCACTCTGGCCGATGAGCCGCTTGCCGATCTCCTCCTCCATGCGCAGCAGCTTCTGCGTCTCGCCCTCCAGGAGGCGCCCGGCGGGGATGCCGGTCCAGGAGGCCACGACGTCCGCGATGTCGTCGGAGCCGACCTCGTCCTTCACCATCGTGCCCTTGGACGCCTCCTCCTCCGCCTCGGAGGCGGCCTCCAGCTCCTTCTCCACGGCCGGGATCTCGCCGTAGAGCAGCTTGGAGGCGGTGTCGAAGTCGCCGTCGCGCTGGGCGCGCTCGGCCTGGCCGCGCAGGTCGTCGAGCCTCTCCTTCAGCTCACCCACGCGGTTGAGGGACTGCTTCTCCTTCTCCCAGCGGGCGGTCAGGCCCCGCAGCTCCTCCTCCTTGTCGGCCAGGTCGCGGCGCAGCTTCTCCAGGCGCTCGCGGGAGGCCGCGTCGGTCTCCTTGTCGAGGGCCAGCTCCTCCATGCGCAGCCGGTCCACGGCACGCTGCAGCTCGTCGATCTCGACCGGGGACGAGTCGATCTCCATGCGCAGCCGGGAGGCCGCCTCGTCGACCAGGTCGATCGCCTTGTCGGGCAGGAAGCGGGAGGTGATGTAGCGGTCGGACAGCGCGGCGGCGGCCACCAGGGCGCTGTCCGCGATCTGCACCTTGTGGTGGGCCTCGTAGCGGCCCTTGAGGCCGCGCAGGATCGCGATGGTGTCCTCGACGCTCGGCTCGCCCACGAACACCTGCTGGAAGCGGCGCTCCAGCGCGGCGTCCTTCTCGATGCGCTCACGGTACTCGTCGAGCGTGGTCGCGCCGATCATGCGCAGCTCGCCGCGGGCCAGCATCGGCTTGAGCATGTTGCCGGCGTCCATGGAGGAGTCGCCGCCGGCGCCCGCACCCACGACGGTGTGCAGCTCGTCGATGAAGGTGATGATCTGGCCGTCGCTGTCCTTGATCTCGGAGAGCACGGCCTTCAGCCGCTCCTCGAACTCACCGCGGTACTTCGCGCCCGCGACCATGGCGCCCAGGTCGAGCGCGACGAGGCGCTTGTTGCGCAGCGACTCGGGCACGTCGCCCTTCACGATCCGCTGGGCGAGTCCCTCGACCACGGCGGTCTTGCCGACGCCGGGCTCACCGATGAGGACGGGGTTGTTCTTCGTACGGCGGGACAGCACCTGCACGACACGGCGGATCTCCTGGTCCCGGCCGATGACCGGGTCCAGCTTGCCGTCGCGCGCGGCGGCGGTGAAGTCGGTGCCGAACTTCTCGAGGGCCTTGTACTGGCCCTCCGGGTCCGGGGTCGTCACCCGGCGTCCTCCCCTGGTCTTCTGGAACGCGTCCAGCAGCTTCTTGGCGTCCGCTCCCTGCCGGGACAGGACGTCCCCGGCGGCGCCGCCCTTCGCGGCGATGCCGATGAGCAGGTGCTCGGTGGACAGGTACTCGTCGCCGAGGTCCTTGGCGCGCTTGTCCGCGTCCGCGATCACGGCGAGCATGTCGCGGTTGGGCTGGGGCGGCGCGACGGTCGACCCGGTCACGCGGGGCAGCCCGGCGAGCAGGCGCTCGGCGCCGGAGCGCACGGAGGCCTGGTCGGCGTCCACGGCGACGAGCAGGTCGATGATGTTCTCGTTGTCCTGCCCCTCGAGCAGCGCGAGGAGCAGGTGGGCGGGGGTGAGGTCCGGGTGGCCCTCCGACACGGCCCGTTGGGTGGCCGCGTTGATCGCGTCCCGGCTCCTGTTGGTCAGCTCGGCGTCCACGTGTCCGTTCTCCTCCTGCGGGTCAGCCGCGCTCAGCTGTTGCCTTCCACGTGACTACATCAACGTACACAAAGTTGAGTCTATTCCACTCAAGGGATCCTGCGGGAGAAGGAACGGCTAAGTTCCGTTTTCATGACCACGCACTCCCAAGACCCCGGCGCACCCGATGCCGAGTACCTCAGGTTCTGGCACGAAAGACACCTGTGCACACTGACGACCCTGCGCCCGGACGGCAGCCCGCACGTCGTCCCGGTCGGAGTGACGTACGACCCCGAGGCACGGCTCGCCCGGGTGATCACGAACAAGGCGAGCACGAAGGTGGGACACGTGACGGCGGCGGGGCCCGAGGGAGCGCCGGTCGCGGTCTGCCAGGTGGACGGGCGGCGGTGGGCCACGCTGGAGGGGCGCGCGCACGTCTCGGCCGACCCCGGGCGGGTCGCGGAGGCGGAGCGGCGCTATGCCGAGCGCTACGGCAGGGTGCCGGCGCCGAACCCGTCACGGGTGGTGATCGAGATCGCGCTCTCCCGGGCGCTGGGACGCGGCTGACCGCCGGGCCCGCGGGCACGACTGATTTCGGCCACCGTCGGATCCGGGTGATGTCCGGAGATGTCCGCCGAAAACTGCAGCGGCGTCACCGTGTTCAGGTCACGGTGACGCCGCTGCGGGGGGAAGCACCTGAGCGATTTGTTACGACGGGGGAATCGCGTCAGGCACTGCGGGGGGTGGCTGAGATGGTCCTCACCTCCGGGCTGTCCGCGTCGGACAGCCGGTGGTCACGCTGGTCCAGGTTCACAAAGATCATTCCGTACCGGATGGCGCACCGCACGGGCTGCGGCGCTCCCCGGGGCCGCCGCAGCAGCCGGTACGCCCGTACGTCCTCGTCCTCGTCACGGGTGACGACGACGGGCTCGCCGAACACGGTCACCATCAACGAGTCACCGCTGTGGGGGATGGCGGTGGCCAGGTCGATGAAGTGCCAGCCCGAGCGGTAGGCGGTGGCCATTTCCCGGCGGAAGGACCGGTCGTCGGGCGGGGTGGTCATGAGGTCGTCTCCGGCGCGGCGAGAGGCGCGCCCGCCCCCCAACCCGTGTCCGCCGGCGTCGCGACGACTCCCGTCGGCTCACTGGCACCCCAGCCGGTGTCCAGCTTGGCGACGCCGACCGCCTGCGCCGTCCCCGCCCCGGCACCGAAGACCACGGCCGCAGAGAAGGCAACGGCAAGCGCCGATCGAAGCATTCTCTTGTACATAGTCGGCTTCGTCCTCACTCAACGAGTTTCCTTCCCCCGTGCCACCAAGACGATGGCTCATTCAGGCACGTCAATGCCACAGGGTCGATGCATCATGTTCCTGCATGTTCAGGACCCTGGGGGGTGGAGATTTGCCTAATAACTATCCGAAAGGGACACATCCACACGCGATTACCGATCTCTGCGAGGAGGGGACACAGCTCTACGCAAGCGCGTTGAGCACCGGCCGTATAGCCCGGTCGGAGATCAAGGACGCTCCCTGCCTCCTCGAGTTCGCGTTGCTGCACCCGGATCCTGACGACGAGAACTGGTTGCGGCCGGTTCCGCCCTCCGTCGCGCTCGCCCAACGGCTGCATCCGCTGGAGCGGGAGATCCTGGACCGCCGGCGGATCTCCATCGAACTGACCGAATCCTTCGAGCCGTTCATGGCGCTCAGCGCCCTGGCCCCCGCCCCCACCCATGCCATCACCGTGCTCGAGGGCTCCGACCGGATCAACGCGGCGCTCAATCTCGCGACGGCCGAATGCCGTCACGAGGTCCTGACCGTCCAGCCGGGCGGCGGACGCAGCGAGCACATCCTGAGGCAGGCCCTCGAGCGGGACCGGCCCCTGATGGAGCGCGGCGTGAGCATGCGCACGCTCTACCAGCACACGGTGCGCCACAGTCTGGGAACCATGGCGTACGTCGACGTCATGTCACGCGGCAAGGTCGAGATCCGCACGCTGGAGGAACTCATAGGGCGGCTCATCATCTGCGACGAGACCGTCGCCTTCGTCCCGGCGCACGACGACCAGCAAGTGGCCCTGGAACTCCGCCATCCCGGCCTCGTCAAGTATCTGATCAAGGTCTTCGAGCACCTCTGGCGCCGCGCCACCCCCCTGCGCGAGGAAGTGCCCTACGAACCCCCCCGCGACGGCATCACCGGCGTCCAGCACTCCATCGCCAAGCTTCTGGTGGAGGGTCACGTCGACGAGGCCATCGCCCGCCGGCTGGGGATGAACGTCCGCACCTGCCGGGCCCACATCGCCAAGCTGGCCCAGGCCCTGGGCAGCGGCAGCCGCGCCCAACTCGGCTACCTCATCGCCCGGTCGGGCATCCTGGAGGAGGAGCACTGAAGCGCGGGGGTTCTACAGCTCGGTCGGGGATTGCGGAGCGCCCGGAGCGGTGACCGGCAGCAACTCGGGCGCGTGCGGCGGACCGTCCAGGCCCGCCTGGGCGATCCTCACCCCGAGTTGCGTACGGCTCGCCGCGCCCAGGGTCTCGGACAGCCGGGCGATGTGCGCGCGGCAGGTGCGGACGCTGATGCCCAGCCGTTCGGCGACCACCGCGTCCTGGTGGCCCTCGGCGAGCAGCGCCGCGATGGAGCGCTCCCGGTGGGTGATGCCGTCGATGCCCGTCTCGGGCAGCGGCGAGGTGAGCGGGATCGCCAGGCGCCACAGGCGTTCGAAGACGGTCACCAGGTACTCGATGATGGCCGGATGGCGCAGCTCCAGCGCGATCGTGCGGTCCGCGTTCGCGGGGATGAAGGCGACGGTGCGGTCGAAGACGATCAGCCGCTCGGGCACCTCGTCCAGGGTGCGCGCCTCGGCCGCCTCGCCCATCAGCTCCATGTAGGTGTGCAGGCCCTGGCCGTGCCGGGCGACATGCGTGTACAGGTCGCGCATGCGCACGCCCCGGCGGCGCATCTCCAGCGCCCGCGGCAGGCCCTCGGCCAGTTCGTCCTCGCGGCGGATACCGCCCGGCTGCACGGTCAGCACCTCGGTCGTGCACTGTTCCGTCGCCTCGTCCATGGCGGCGCGGATCCGCGTCAGCCCGTCCAGCACACGGATCGCCACGCCCTCCTGGGAGCCCTGCTCACGGCCGCCCAGCCCGGCGTACCACTCGACGGCGGCCACCGCCGTGCCGACCCGCGCCCGACTCGCGGAGACCTCCTCGTGCACCCCGCGCAGCAGCCGGGTCATGACCTCCTGCGGGGCGGTGGGCACCAGCCAGTCCATGTCGTCGGGGTCGGGGTGCAGCAGCGCCAGCTCCAGCAGGCACGGCACCTTCGCGGCGTCGGCGCGGGGCACCCGGCCGCGACGCACGGCCCGGGAGTACACGCGGGTCCCGGCCTCGCAGAGCCGGTCAGCGCCGTGCGGATGCGCGTCCGTCCCGTGCCCGGCCATCTTCCACCCCTGGCTTACGACTCCTGGCCTCCGCGTCCCGCGCGACGCGGCCCGCCGGCGACTCCCTCACGCACCCGGACGCGCGCCGTCCGCGCCGCGCCGCGCACGCCTTCGCAGCGCAACTATGCGCGGACCCGCCCGCCACCGCAACACGGCTCCCCCGCTACAACGCCCGCTCTTGCCCGGGATCATGCCGGTTCCACCCCACCTCCGGAACTCCCGCTGCACCAAGCTGACGGGGCCGTTGGCGGAACACCCTGATCCGGAAAGGCCGCGACCCGCGCCCCTTCAGGGGCGCGGGTCGCAGGGGGCACGGTCGGGGTCAGGGCCGGCACGCGGGCCGCCCGGTCCCCCGAAGGCGCGCTAGCGCAGGCCGATCGCGGAGCAGTCCGCCTTGTACTTCGTGGTGCAGATGTCCTTGACGGTGTAGATGCCGTCCTGGATCACCGTGTCCTTGATGTTGTCCTTCGTGAGGGCGACCACCGGCACGAGCATCGACGGGATGTTCTTCTCCGTCGGGCTGTCGACATGGTCACGGGTCAGTGCGTCGAACTCGATCGAGCGGCCCTGGACCTTGGCCACGGCCATCTCCGCGGCGTTGTTCGCCTCCTCCGGGTACGACTTGTACACGCTCATGTACTGCTCACCGGAGACGATCCGTTGCACCGCGTCCAGCGCCGCGTCCTGCCCGGTCACGGGCGGGACCTTGCTGACGCCCGCCTCCTTCAGCGCGTCGATGACGGCGCCGGCCATGCCGTCGTTCGCGGAGTAGACCGCGGCGATGTTGCTCAGCCCGACGGCCCGGATCGCCTCGGCCATGTTCGCCTTGGCGTTCTCCGGCTTCCAGTCCTTGGTGTCGAAGGACTTGACGATGTTGACCTTGCCCTGGAGCTCGCTGAGCGCGCCCTCCTTGAACTGCGCCGCGTTCGGGTCGGTGGGCGAGCCGTTCATCATGACGATCTTGCTGCCCGCGGCCTTGGCGCCGAGCGCGTCCATGAGGGCGCGGCCCTGCACCTGGCCGACCAGTTCGTTGTCGAAGGAGATGTACGCGTCGATGGGGCCCTGGGCGAGCCGGTCGTAGGCGATGACCGGGATGCCCGCGTCCTTGGCCTTCTGCACGCCCGGCGCGATGGCCTTGGCGTCGACCGCGTCCACCAGCAGCACGTCCACCTTGTCGGCGATCATCTGGTCGAGCTGCTTGTTCTGCGTGGCCGCGTCGGCGTCGGCGTTCGCGTACAAGACCTTGCCCTTGTTGTCGGTGAGGGAGGCGACCTGCTTCTCGATGATGGGGTAGTCGAACCTGTCGTACCGCGGGTTCTCCTTCTCGGGCAGAAGGAGACCGACCGTGATGTCGTTGCCCTTCTTCGGGGTGGCGGAGCTGCTGCTGCCGCCGACTCCGTCGATGACGCCGCACGCGGCGAGCGAGACGGCCGACGCCGAGGCGGCCAGGGCTATGGCGGTACGACGCACAGCGGTCCTACGGGTGGTACGAACGTTCACATCAGGTGCCTTCCGGGCGAGGGAGCAGCGTTGCGACCCAGGTGGCTGAAAGCCAACGCGGGGACGGTGGGCAGCGTCAAGAACTACCGGTTAACGAGATGGCAACAGGATCACTGTGCAAGTCAAGTGAAAACCAAGAGAACGTTGCGTGGGGGCTGTTTCCACGCCTCAGCCTGACGTCGGCCGACCCCGTCACCTGGAGCGATCGACAACTGACGTGCGGTCAACTACCCGGCTGGGGCGTCATATTGGTCAAATACCGGGAAACGTGATCCGCATCACGCGCCGACAGACACGTGTCACCGCCCTCACCCCCCGAAAAGTCAGCGAAAAGTAAAGTTCCTGTACAACCTCTCCCTCGCCTCACGGGTCGTGATCACAAACGCCTCGCCGCGTCCCGATCCGATCAGAGGACCGAATGAACCCAGCCAGACGACGCACGACCGCCACGGCGGCCACCGCCGTCGTGCTCGCCACCGCGGGCGGCCTGCTCACCACCGTCACCACACCCGCCTCCGCGGCGACCACCTGCACCTCACCGGTGTTCAAGCGGCAGTTCTTCGCGAACACCACCTTCTCGGGCACCCCGAAGAAGACCGACTGCGACAGCACGGTCAACGAGAACTGGGGCACGGGCGCCCCGGCTTCGGGCCTGCCCAGCAACAACTTCTCCGTCCGCTGGACCCTCACCCGCGACTTCGGCTCCGGCGGCCCCTTCGCCTTCACGGTCAGCACCCAGGACGGCATCCGCGTCTACCTCGACGGCACCCGCAAGGTCGACATCTGGAAGAACGTCTCCACCACCCAGAAGAAGACCGTCAACGCCACCATCCCGTCCGGCAAGCACACCCTGCGGGTGGACTACGTCAACTGGACGGGCACGGCGAACGTCTCGTTCTCCTACGCGCCGCGTACGTCGGCCACGGTCGACAAGGTCAAGCCCCTGACCCCTACCGGCGCTTCGGTCTCCTACGACAGGACCACCGGCAAGGCGAAGGTGGTCTGGGCGAAGAACAACGAGATGGACCTCGCGGGCTACCGGGTCCACCGGCGGCTGAAGGGCTCCTCCTACCCCGGTAAGCCGCTGGCGACGACCACCTCCACCACGTACACCGACACCCCGCCGCCGACCGGCGAGACCTACTACTACGAGGTCCGCGCGTACGACAAGGCCGGCAACGAGTCGGCGGGCACGGCCGACCTGCCCGTGGTCACCCCCGACCTCACCGGTCCGGCAGCGCCCTCGGGGCTCAGCGCGCACGGCGACCTGTACGGCATGGTGATCGCCTGGAACCCCGTACCGGACGCCGCCGGGTACGAGTTGTACGAGCGGGACCCGGCCACCGGGACGAACACCCGCCTGGAGAAGCTCACCGGCACGTCCTACACCCACTACATGGGGCAGTCCGCGACCCAGCACACCTATGTCGTACGGGCCTACGACGCGGCCGGGAACGCGGGAGCGTACTCGGCTCCCGTCACCTCCGACAGCCTCGACCGCACCCCACCGGCGCCGCCCCACGGCCTGCGGGCCGTCCCCGACCGGGCCGAGGTGGCCCTGTACTGGTACGCGCCGCAGGACCCCACCTCCGACGAGCTGGACAGCGGCGCCCACTTCGCGGTCCTCCGCTCCAAGGGCGGCACGCTCGGCGCCGACTCGGTGAAGGTCGCCTGCAAGGACCCGGACCAAGGCAGCGGCATCGGCGCGGACGTCGAGTACATCTGCAAGGACCTCGACTGGGAACCCGACACCACCTACACCTACGGCGTCACCTTCACCGACGGCAGCGGCAATGTGTCGAAGGCGTCCGACACCGTCACCGTCACCACCGCCGACTTCACCGCCCCGCGCCCGCTGACGGGCCTGACGGCCACCCCGCGGGCCGACGGCGTGGCCCTGCGGTGGGACCGGCCCGTGGACGACGACGTCGTCTCCTACCGTGTCCTGGCCGGGAAACGGCGCGCCGACGGCACCGTGGACTGGCTGGCCGGGCCGATGTGCGACGACGCGCCCGACGACCCGCTCGCGGCCCTGTGCCCGGACGTGCCGAACGGCGAGACCTACGTCTTCACGGTCATCGCACGGGACAAGTGGGGCAACTCGATGTCCGCCAACGACCCGTCGGCCCCGCAGGTGACCGCGACCGAGCTGACGATCGCCCCCGGCGAGCCCATCGGCGCCGACCAGGGACCGCTGTACGGCTCCGGCGGCTGGCACCGGGGAAGCGAGGACATCGCCCCAACCCTCTGGGACTGCCGCGGCGACACCTGCGGCGACATCAAGGAGTTCCGGGTCAGCCGCTGGAACCCCGCGACCGAGACGTACGACTTCCTGGCCACCGTCCCCGCGGAGAAGCCGGAGTCGGAGTACTACTTCTCCTACCTCGACCCCACCCAGCCGCTCGGCACCATCTCGTACTACCGGGTGGTCGGGGTCCGTGCCGACGGCAGCGAGACCGCGCCGGCGCATCCCTACCGGATCCGGCCGGATCTGCTCTGAGGCACCCGAGGCGCCTTTCGCCGCGCATGCCGAAGGGGCCGGGAGGATTGACTCCTCCCGGCCCCTTCGGCGTCGGATGTCCCCTCAGTCCTGCTGCTGCCGCTTCGGCCGCCACACCACCAGCGCGCTGGTCTGCTGGACCTCCTGATACGGCACCAGGTCCCGGCGGTAGGACGCGTGGACGGCCGCCTCCCGCTGGCGCATCGCCGCCGCCGCGCCGTCGAGGGCGTCCTGAAGCTCCGCGACGCGGGACTGGAGCGCGGCGACCTGGTTCTCCAGTTCGATGATGCGCTTGATTCCGGCCAGGTTGATGCCCTCGTCCTGCGACAACTGCTGCACCTGGCGGAGCAGTTCGATGTCACGGGCCGAGTAGCGCCGGCCCCGCCCCGCGGTGCGGTCCGGGGACACGAGGCCCAGGCGGTCGTACTGGCGCAGCGTCTGCGGGTGCAGTCCGGAGAGCTGGGCCGCCACCGAGATGACGTAGACCGGGGTGTCCTCGGTCAGCTCATACGGGTTGCGTCGACGGCCGTCCATCTGGTCATGCTCCCTTCGCGGCCTGGAACAGCTCCGCCCGCGGGTCCTCGCCCGCGGTCGCCTCGCGATACGCCTCCAGCGCGTCACGAGCCTTCCCCGACACGTCCTTCGGGACACTCACCTCCACGGTGACCAACAGGTCGCCGCGGGTGCCGTCCTTGCGGACCGCGCCCTTTCCACGGGCGCGCATCGTACGCCCGTTCGGCGTGCCGGGGGGCAGCTTCAGCGTCACCGGGGGCCCGCCGAGGGTGGGCACCCGGATGTCGGCGCCGAGCGCCGCCTCCGCGAACGTCACGGGAACGGTGACCGTCAGGTTGTCGCCCTTGCGGCCGAAGACGGGGTGCGGATTGACGTGCACGACCACGTACAGGTCGCCGGCCGGGCCGCCCCGCTCGCCGGGCGCGCCCTTGCCGCGCAGCCGGATGCGCTGCCCGTCGGACACGCCCGCCGGGATGCGCACCTGCATCGTCCGGGACGACTTGGCCCGGCCGCTGCCCTTGCAGACCTCGCACGGGTGCTCCGCGATCAGCCCGCGGCCCTTGCAGTCCGGGCACGGGTCGGTCAGCGAGAAGCCGCCGCCCGAGCCGCGCGCCACCTGCCCGGTGCCGACACAGGTCGGGCACACGCGCGGCGTGCCGTTCTTGTCGCCGGTACCCGAACAGGCCTTGCACGGTGACTGCGAGGACATGCGCAGCGGCACGGTCGCCCCGTCCACCGCCTCCATGAAGCTCAGCGTGACCTCGGACTCGATGTCCTGGCCGCGCCTGGGCTGCGTACGCGTGCCCGCGCCGCCGCCACGGTTGAACAGGCCCCCGAAGACGTCACCGAGACCACCGCCGAAGCCGCCCCCGGCGCCGCCCTGGCCTCCGAAGAGGTCGCCCAGGTCGAAGTTGAACGAGCCGCCCGCCCCGGGGCCGGGACGGAAGCCGCCGTTGCCGAACAGGGCGCGGGCCTCGTCGTACTCCTTGCGCTTCTTGGGGTCGCCGAGGACGTCGTTCGCCTCGGAGATCTCCTTGAAACGTTCCTCCGCCTTGGCGTTGCCCTTGTTGGCGTCCGGGTGGAACTCGCGGGCGAGCTTCCGGTACGCCTTCTTGATCTCGGCCTCGGTGGCGTCCTTGGGGACGCCGAGGACCTTGTAGTAGTCCTTCTCGATGAAGTCCTTGGTGCTCATCCCCGACGCCCCTCCTTCCCTACGCGTTCGTGGTGTACGTCAGCCCTCGTCCGGGCCACCGTTCTCCTTGTCGTCGCCCGCCTCGCCGGTCTCCTCGGCCTTGACCGTCTGCGCTCCCGGCTGCGGCTCGGCGACGGCCACCCGCGCGGGGCGGATGGTGCGCTCGCCGAAGCGATACCCGGGCTGCAGAATCGCCACGCACGTCGTCTCGGTGACGTCCGGCGCGTAGCTGTGCATCAGGGCCTCGTGGATGGTCGGGTCGAAGGGCTCGCCCTCCTTGCCGAACTGCTGCAGACCCATCTTCGCCGCGACGGTCTCCAGCGACTCGGCGACGGACTTGAAACCGCCCACCAGTTCGCCGTGTTCCCGTGCGCGGCCGATGTCGTCGAGCACGGGCAGGAGCTCGGTCAGGAGGTTCGCGATGGCGATCTCCTTGACCGTGATCCGGTCGCGCTCGACGCGGCGGCGGTAGTTCTGGTACTCGGCCTGGAGGCGCTGGAGGTCCGCCGTGCGCTCGCCGAGCGCCTTGCGCACCTGGTCCAGCTGGGCCACCAGACCGGCGTTGTTGTCGCTTGCGTCCCCCGCCGGGGCCGCCGCCTCCTCCGAAGAGGGGGAGGCGGCCTGCGGCTCGGCGTCATCAGGGGTGGCGCCGGAGGGGACGTCGGGCTTCTCCTCGAAGCCCGGGGTCTCCTCCGTCACGCGGCACCGTCCTTCCGCTCGTCGTCGACGATCTCGGCGTCCACCACGTCGTCGTCGGCCTTGGCCTCACCTGCACCGGCCGAGGCACCGCCGGCGGCGGCCTGCGCGGCCTGGGCGTCGGCGTACATCGCCTGGCCGAGCTTCTGCGAGACGGCCGCGACCTTCTCGGTGGCGGAGCGGATCTCGGCCGTGTCCTCGCCCTTGAGCTTCTCCTTCAGCTCGGCGACGGCGGCCTCGACCTCGGTCTTGATCTCGCCCGGGACCTTGTCCTCGTTGTCCTTGAGGAACTTCTCGGTCTGGTAGACGAGCTGCTCGCCCTGGTTGCGGGCCTCGGCGGCCTCGCGGCGCTTGTGGTCCTCCTCCGCGTAGCGCTCGGCCTCCTCACGCATGCGGTCGACCTCTTCCTTCGGGAGCGAGGAGCCGCCGGTGACGGTCATCTTCTGCTCCTTGCCGGTGCCGAGGTCCTTCGCCGTGACGTGCATGATGCCGTTGGCGTCGATGTCGAAGGAGACCTCGATCTGCGGGACGCCACGCGGCGCCGGCGGCAGACCGGTCAGCTCGAACATGCCGAGCTTCTTGTTGTACGCCGCGATCTCGCGCTCGCCCTGGTAGACCTGGATCTGCACGGACGGCTGGTTGTCCTCGGCCGTGGTGAAGATCTCGGACCGCTTGGTCGGGATCGTGGTGTTGCGCTCGATCAGCTTGGTCATGATGCCGCCCTTGGTCTCGATGCCGAGGGACAGCGGGGTGACGTCGAGGAGCAGGACGTCCTTGACCTCACCCTTGAGGACACCGGCCTGGAGCGAGGCGCCGATGGCGACGACCTCGTCCGGGTTCACACCCTTGTTGGCCTCCTTGCCGCCGGTCAGCTCCTTGACGAGCTCGGCGACGGCGGGCATACGGGTGGAGCCACCGACGAGGACGACGTGGTCGATCTCGTTGATGGAGATGCCGGCGTCCTTGATCACGTTGTGGAACGGCGTCTTGCACCGCTCCAGCAGGTCCGCGGTCAGCTGCTGGAACTGGGCGCGGGTCAGCTTCTCGTCGAGGTGCAGCGGGCCCTCGGCCGAGGCGGTGATGTAGGGCAGGTTGATCGAGGTCTCGGTGGACGAGGACAGCTCGATCTTCGCCTTCTCGGCAGCCTCACGCAGACGCTGCAGAGCCATCTTGTCCTTGGACAGGTCCACGCCGTGACCGGACTGGAACTGCTTGACCAGGTAGTCGACGATGCGCTGGTCCCAGTCGTCACCACCGAGGTGGTTGTCACCGTTGGTGGCCTTCACCTCGACGACGCCGTCGCCGATCTCCAGGAGGGACACGTCGAAGGTGCCGCCACCGAGGTCGAAGACGAGGATCGTCTGGTCGTCCTTGTCGAGGCCGTAGGCCAGGGCGGCGGCGGTCGGCTCGTTGACGATACGGAGCACGTTCAGACCGGCGATCTCGCCGGCCTCCTTCGTGGCCTGCCGCTCGGAGTCGTTGAAGTACGCCGGGACGGTGATGACCGCGTCGGTCACCTTCTCGCCCAGGTACGCCTCGGCGTCCCGCTTCAGCTTCTGCAGGATGAACGCGGAGATCTGCTGCGGGTTGAAGTCCTTGCCGTCCAGCGAGATCTTCCAGTCGGTGCCCATGTGGCGCTTCACCGAGCGGATGGTCCGGTCCACGTTCGTGACCGCCTGGCGCTTGGCGACCTCGCCGACCAGCACCTCGCCGTTCTTGGCGAAGGCGACGACGGACGGCGTGGTCCTGGCACCCTCGGCGTTGGTGATGACGGTGGGCTCGCCGCCCTCCAGAACGCTGACGACGGAGTTAGTCGTGCCCAGGTCGATGCCGACCGCACGTGCCATGGTGAATCCTCCAGCTGACTTGAGTGGAACAGGCTCAAGGATGCACGAGGGTCGGCGCGGCGTCAACAGAGCTGAGTCAGAGGGACTCAACTTTCATCCGGCGATGTTCGGCAATCAGGGAATCACCGCAGGTGGCAGGGGTGGAGCCCGAGCGCACCCCTATGCAAAAGCCGAGTGACGCCCGGGCCCTGCAGGACCCACGGAGTCGGCGGGGATCACGAAAGAGGGGAAAGAGAAGAGTTTCTCTCTTCCGACCCGTTTCGTCCCCCCATCGATGATGCACCCCCTTCGCCCATGCCCCACAGCCGGGCCATCCCGCTCACCGCCCCGTCGATCTCCCGGGCGCACTCGTACAGCTCCTGCCGGGGTCTGCCCCAGGGGTCCGGGATGTCGTCGTCGGCCGGCGGGACGGGGGCCGTGGCCCCCCGGCGGGCGGCGGCGGCCGCCACCACGGCTTCGAAACCGCCCACCCCCCTGTCGCACTCGTGCGCGAGCCGCACGAACTCCCTCAGCGTGAAGCAGCGCCGCATCGCCCACGGAGCGAGCCGCACCGCCGCCTCCCGATGCTCGCGCGCGAGCCCCAGGACCAGCGCGGCTTCCGCGACGAGCTGGGCCGTGAGCGGGCGGGAGACGAACCCGGAGCCGTCACCGCCCAGCTCCTCCAGTACCGCCCTGGTGGTGTCCTCCATGGGAGAGCGGTGCCAGGCCTCCGTGCCGGCACTCTCCGGCCGCAGGGAGGACCCGGGCGGGAGCCGCGCGGCCAGCAGCCGCTCGGCGAGTACCGAGCGGTGCACGTTGCCCGTGCAGACGAAGAGGATGCGGGTCATCGCCGACCTGTCACACGTGTGCCCGCGGGTGCGGCCGCCTCCGTCAGCTGAGCCGACGCACGGGGCGCGGGCAGTTCGCCGTAGCCCCCGTAGCCGTAGGCGCCGTATCCGCCGTAGCGGCCACCCTTGGAGACCGGGGCCATGCTGAAGACGGTGCCGAGGACGCGTACGCCCACGCGCTCCAGCGACTCGGCGGCGGTGCGCACCTGGTCCCGGCTGGTCTTCGCGGCGCGCACGACAAGGAGAGCGCCCTGGGCGAGCGAGGCGAGCCCCACGGTGTCGGCGACCGGCAGCAGTGGCGCGGTGTCGACGATCACCACCTCGTAGATGTCCGCCAGCTCCCTCAGCACCTCCTCCATACGCGCCGAGGCCAGCAGCTCCGTCGGGTTCGGCGGTACGGCGCCGCTGGCGAGCACCGAGAGCCCGCCGGCGACCTGCTGCATGACGTCCTCGATGCGCGCCTGGCCGATGAGCACCGTGGTCAGCCCCGCGTCCTGGACGAGACCGAAGGTCGAGGCCACGCTCGGGCGGCGCAGGTCGCCGTCCACCAGGCAGGTGGACACGCCGGCCTCGGCGAGCGAAAGGGCGAGGTTGACCGAGGTGTTGGTCTTGCCCTCCCCGGGCACAGAACTCGTCACCACGATGATCCGCGGCGGATCGTCGACCTGCGAGAACTGCAGGTTGGTGCGCAGCTTGCGGAAGGCCTCGGCCCGCTTGGAGTGCCCGTCGGTGCTGACGAGCGGTCGCCTGGGGGCGTTTCGGTCGTACGGGATGGTGCCGAGGCCGGGCAGGGCGAGGAACTCGCCCAGCGCCTCGCCCGTCTTGAACGTCGTGTCGAGCATCTCCCGCAGCGCGACCAGCCCGGCACCGAGCAGCAGCCCCGCGAGCACGCCCGCGCCCAGGTTCAGCAGCGGGCGGGGCGAGACCGGAACGACAGGGGCGACGGCTTCCTGGGTGACACCCAGGGACACCGGTGAGACGGGCGCGTCGTCACCGCCCGCACCCTTCTTCCTGGCTTGCTTGGTGTCGGCCGGACGCTTGGGCGTCTCCAGCTGCTCGACGACCGAAATGAACCGTTCCGCCACGGCGTTGGCGATGCGCGCCGCACGCCGGGGCGCGGTATCACGGACGGTGATGTCGATGAGCACGGTGTTGAGGGGGGCGACGGCGGTGATCCGGGACGCCAGCTCCTCCGGCGTGCTGCGCAGCTTCAGCTGTTTCACCACCGGCGCGGTGACCTGACGGGTGGTCACGATTTCGGCGTACGACTGCACGCGCGCCTGCGAGAAGCTCTGCCCCTGATTCAGCTGGGCGGAGTCGTCCCCGGTGCGGGTGGCGACGAAGAGCTGGGTCCTGGCCTCGTAGACGGGGGTGCTCAAGCTCGTCGCGGCGAGAGCCGCCCCGACCGCGAGAACCAGGCAGACCACGACGGTCGGCCAGCGTCTGGCAAGAGCCTTCAGGAATCCGTGGAGATCCAAGCTGCACCCCTCATAGGACTGAGGGAACCACCCGAAGCGGGGCATTTCGTTCCCTATTGCACACAGTGACGATAGGGACTCCCACTCTCCAACTGGGGGAGCCACCCCTGTGTCGGGCGGTCGGACGACTCCCGGTGGCGGGCCCCGGCAGGTCCGGAACTACACCATCCGGTGGCTTCTGGGGGCCGCCACGCCAACAGATGTCGGTATGTCCCATTTATTCCAGGTATCCAGGGCTTGGTACGCAGATCTTGATAACGGCCGACGCTGCAGGTGGCCCGGACAGAAGTCGAGGAGAGTGAAGAAGATGACAGCATCACGCAGATGGCGGGTTGCCCTGGCATCGGCAGCATCGGCTGCCATGCTCGTCGCCGCACCCCTGGTCGCGGCGCAGGGCGCCGCCGCCCAGCCGCCGTATCCGCCAGGATCCGTAGTGACCGTCAGCGACACCACGGTCACGGCCGGAGGCTCGGTGGACTTCGGGACGCCCCCGGGGATCTTCGACCCCGGTACGACCATCACCGTGCTGCTGGAGTCGGATCCGATCGTCCTCGGCCAGTTCCGCGTCAATGAAGACGGGTCGGTGTCGGGAACCGTGACCATCCCGGCGACGGCACCTTCAGGCTGGCATGTCCTCCGGCTCACGTCCGGCGACCGGAGCGTCGGCGTCACCATCTTTGTGATGGGAGGGACCACTTCCACACCGACACCGACACCGACACCGACCAAGAGCCCGACCCACCGGCCCACCCACAAGCCCGGGCACCCCGGCAAGCCGGGACATCACGACCAACATGACGGCGGACACAACGGTTCGCATGGACGTGGCGCAGCCGCCGATCCGGCGGACTATCAGCACCACGACCAGCACCAGCACCCGGCCCACAACGGCAGGAGCCTCGCGGCGACGGGTAACGACAAGGCCCTGGCCCTCGGCGGCACCGCGGCAGCCCTGTTCGTGGCGGGTGGCGGCACGATGCTGGCCGTACGCCGTCGTCGCAGTTCATGACCGTCCAGGAGACCCGTACGGCGGAAACACGGCGTCCCGGCATCGGCCGGGGCGCCGTCCGCTTGCCCAGGGCGGCCCGCCGTCGTGCGCTGTGCATCCTGCTTGCCAGTGCGGCCGTGCCCCTTGCGGGCGCCGTCTGGATCGGCGTCACCGGGCTGCTCGCCCGCTCGGAGCTGCTCGCGGCCCAGCGGAACCTCGACGCGCTACGGCAGTCGGTGGTGGCCGCACCGGCCCACGGCCCGGCCCGGAAGCAGCAATGGGAACAGTCGGTGCGGTCCGCCGCCGCCCGCGCCGCCCGAGCGCACCGCCTCACCACCGGGCCGGCCTGGTACACCGCTGCCCATCTGCCCTTTCTCGGTGACCCGCTCAGAACCGTGCGCGGCGCCGCTTACGCGGCCGACCGGCTGGCCGGGGACGTGCTGGCCCCGTTGACCCGCGCCCTGCCGGTGGCCGCGTCGGACGGCCGCGGCGACGGAATCTCCGGCGCGCTCATGTCCTTGCAGCAGCACGCGCCGGACCTCGTCCGGGCGGCACACGTCGCCACCCAGGTGCAGGCCGACGTGCACGGGCTGCCCGCCTCCACCTGGCTGCCGACGGCCGACCGTGCCCGTGCCGTGCTCACGCGGCAGATCGACCGCCTCGCCCCCGCGATGAACGACGCCTCGGTGGCGGCCCGTGTCCTGCCTCCCCTGCTCGGGGCCCAGGGAGAACGGCGCTATTTCCTCGCGTTCCAGAACATCGCCGAGGCACGCGGCACCGGAGGTCTGCCGGGAGCCTTCGCCCTGCTGCGGGCGGACGGGGGCCGGCTGTCCTTCGAACGGTTCGGCAACAACACCGAGATGGAACCCGTGAAGCCGGACCTCGACCTGGGAGCCGACTTCAACGCCCGCTACGCCGGCAGCGACCCCACCCACGTGTGGCCCAACTCCAACATGAGCCCGCACTTCCCCTACGCGGCCCGTATCTGGGCCGCGGCGTGGCGCAAGCACACCGGCGAGCGCGTGGACGGAGCGATCGCCGTCGATCCCGTCACACTGAGCCGCTTCCTGCGGGTCACCGGTCCGGCCCACATGGCCGACGGCACCGTGCTCACCGCCGACAACGTCGTGGACCTCACCGAACGGGTCAGCTACGCGCGCTACAGCGACGTCGCCCGGCGCAAGGCGTTCTTCGTGGACGCCGCCCGGGCCGCCGCCGGGCCACTGATCACCGCAGCCGACGACAGCAGCCGGCTGCCCGCACTGCTCGTCGCCTTGAACGACGCCCAGCGGGACGGCCGGCTCAAGGTGTGGAGCGCGCACGCCGAGGAGCAGAGCCTCCTCGAGACGCGCCCCTACTCGGGCACGCTCCCGAACACGCCCGGGCCCTTCGCGGGGCTCGTGGTGAACAACGCGGCGGGCTCCAAGCTGGACTACTACCTGGACCGGAGCCTGGTCTGGGAAGCGGGCGCCTGCTCGGGCGGCCGGCGCGCGGTCACCGTGACCATGACCCTGACGAACCGGGCTCCGGCGTCCGGCCTGCCCGGTTACGTCACGCTGCGGGACGACAAGCCGCCCTACCGCACCCGCCCGGGCGACAACCGGCTCCTGCTGTCGTACTACGCCGGGGCCGGAGCGGCCTTCACCGGCGCCACCCTCGACGGTCGCCCGGCGCAGCTGGTGCAGGGCGTCGAACGCGGCCACTCGGTGTTCACGCTGGATATGGAACTGCCGGCCGGCTCCCGCCGCACCCTGGTCCTGCACCTTCTCGAACCCCACGCGAACGGCACCCCCACCCTGCTCCGGCAGCCCCTGGTGACACCGCTGCGGGCCACGGTGAAGCCGGGGGGTGCGTGCGGTGCCTGAGCCTCTGCGGCGGGCGGGCCGTGCCGCCCCCGTCCTCCTCGCGGGCGCACTGCTGCTCGTTTCCTGCCCGGTCTCCCACGCGACGGAACGCCGTACCGAGCGCCTGCGGGTCGAAGTGCTCGAAACCCTCCCGCACGACCCGAAGGCGTTCACCGAGGGCCTGGAGATGGCCTACGGCATGCTGTACGAAGGCACCGGGCTGTCCGGCCAGTCCTCCGTGCGATCCGGGCCCGCGGGCAGACCGCCCACGGTGCGCACCACGCTTCCCGCCCCTCTCTTCGGTGAGGGAATCACCGTGCTGGGTCGCACCCTGTGGCAGCTGACCTGGCGTGACCGGGTCGCCATCGAGCGCAACGCGGTCACGCTGAGGGAACTGCGCCGCGTCCCGTACCCGGACGAGGGGTGGGGCGTCTGCTTCGACCGCGCGCAGCAGCGGGTGGTCACGAGCGACGGTTCCGCGCGGCTGACCTTCCGGGACCCGCGCACGCTCGCCAGGACGAGCGAGGTCACCGTGACCGAAGACGGCCGGCCGATGACGGCGCTGAACGAGCTGGAGTGCGCCGGCGCCTCCGTCTACGCCAACGTGCTCTTCACCGACCGCCTCGTGCGCATCGACCCCGCCACCGGCGTGGTGACCGCGAGTATCGACGCCTCAGGGCTCCTGCACGCCGGCGAGCGCGTCCCCGGCTCCGCCCTGAACGGCATCGCGGCCGTCCCCGGCACGGACCAGTTCCTCATCACGGGCAAGTTCTGGCCCAAGATGTTCCGTGTGACCTTCGTTCCGGCACAGCCGGCGAGCCGCACCGCACGCTGAAGCGGAAGCGAGGCTTCCCACAGCGACGCAGATCACCGCTCACCCCACTACAGTGCGGCGGGAGAAGTGGGTAGTCTCAGACGGACTGCATAAGTTACCGCTTAGTAATCACCACCTTCGGAGTACACAGGAAGTACGACGGAGGAAACCCCTCGCAGGCCCGAGGAGCCCCCAAATGCAACTCGCCGCGATCATCGTGTCGCTGGTCCTGGCCGTGGTCGGCGTGGCGTTGTTCGCCCGAGCCATCGGCCAGATCTACCGCTTCGTGCGGCTCGGACAGAACGTGCCCGCCGGCACCCGTACCAATGACCCCACCCAGCGCACCGTCACCGTGGTCAAGGAGTTCCTCGGCCACACCCGCATGAACCGCTGGGGCATCGTCGGCGTCGCGCACTGGTTCGTGGCGGTGGGCTTCTTCACCCTGGTCGTGACCCTGATCAACGCCTTCGGTCAGCTCTTCCAGGCCGACTGGGCGCTGCCGATCATCGGGCACTGGCTGCCGTACGAGCTGTTCGTCGAGGTCGTCGGCACCATGACGACGCTGGGCATCCTCACCCTGATCGTCATCCGCCAGCTGTCGCTGCCCACCCGGCCCGGACGCAAGTCCCGGTTCGCGGGCTCCAACTTCGGCCAGGCGTACTTCGTCGAGGCCGTGATCCTGATCATCGGCCTGGCGATCATGACACTGCGCGGCCTGGAGGGCGCCCTGGCCGGCGTCGACCACTACGAGGCCGGGTACTTCGCCTCGTACCCGCTGGTCGCCGCCTTCCACGGCCTGAGCGTCGGCACCCTGCAGAACCTGGTCTACCTCGTGGCGATGATCAAGATCGCGACGTCCTTCATCTGGATGATCACGGTCTCGCTCAAGACCGACATGGGCATCGCCTGGCACCGCTTCCTCGCCTTCCCGAACATCTGGTTCAAGCGGAACGCCACCGGTGAGACCTCCCTCGGCGCCCTGCTCCCGATGACGAGCGGCGGCAAGCCGATCGACTTCACCGACCCCGGCGACGACGACGTCTTCGGCGTCTCCCAGGTCGAGCAGTTCTCCTGGAAGGGCCTGCTGGACTTCTCCACGTGCACCGAGTGCGGCCGCTGCCAGTCGCAGTGCCCCGCCTGGAACACGGGCAAGCCGCTCTCCCCGAAGCTCCTGATCATGTCCCTCCGGGACCACGCGCACGCCAAGGCGCCGTACCTGCTGGCCGGGGGCGGCAAGACCATGGAGGGCGAGGAGAAGGCGTCCGATGAGCAGCTCGCCTCGGTGCCTGCGGCAGCGCTCGCCGAGGCGGAGCGCCCGCTGATCGGCACGGTCGAGGAGAACGGCGTCATCGACCCGGACGTGCTGTGGTCCTGCACCACCTGCGGCGCCTGTGTCGAGCAGTGCCCGGTGGACATCGAGCACGTCGACCACATCGTCGACATGCGCCGCTACCAGGTGATGATCGAGTCCGCGTTCCCGTCCGAGGCGGGCACGATGCTCAAGAACCTGGAGAAGAAGGGCAACCCCTGGGGCCTGGCCAAGAAGCAGCGCCTGGAGTGGACCAAGGAGGTCGACTTCGAGGTGCCGGTCGTCGGCCAGGACATCGAGGACCTCACCGAGGTCGAGTACCTGTACTGGGTCGGCTGCGCCGGCGCCCTGGAGGACCGCGCCAAGAAGACCACCAAGGCCTTCGCCGAGCTGCTGCACATCGCGGGCGTGAAGTTCGCGATCATGGGCGGCGACGAGAAGTGCACCGGTGACTCCGCCCGCCGCCTCGGCAACGAGCCCCTGTTCCAGGAGCTCGGCATGGAGAACGTGGCGGCCCTGAACATGGCGTTCGGCGAGGACGACGAGGACCCCTCGACCAAGAAGCCGAAGTCGGCGAAGAAGATCGTCGCGACCTGCCCGCACTGCCTGAACACGATCGGCAACGAGTACCCGCAGCTCGGCGGCGACTACGAGGTCATCCACCACACCCAGCTGCTCCAGCACCTCGTCGACGAGGGCAAGCTGGTCCCGGTCACCCCGGTCGAGGGCATCATCACCTACCACGACCCGTGCTACCTGGGCCGCCACAACAAGATCTACACGCCCCCGCGCGAGATCATCGGCAAGGTCCCGGGCCTCAGGAACGAGGAAATGCACCGCCACAAGGAGCGCGGCTTCTGCTGCGGCGCCGGCGGCGCGCGGATGTGGATGGAGGAGCGGATCGGCAAGCGCATCAACAACGAGCGCGTCGACGAGGCCCTGTCCCTCAACCCGGACATCGTCTCCACGGCCTGCCCGTTCTGCCTGGTCATGCTGACCGACTCGGTCAACGGCAAGAAGAACGACGGCAAGGCGAAGGAGTCCATCCAGGTCGTGGACGTCGCCCAGCTGCTCCTCGACTCCGTCAAGACGCCGGCGGACGAGCCGCCGGCGGGTCAGGCGGACACGGAGAGCGAGCCGGAGCCGGAGCCGGTGAAGTAACAGCAGTTCATACACCGCCGAGGGGCCGGGATCGCGAGAGGCGACCCCGGCCCCTCGCCCGTTGCCGAGCCCCCCGTGCAGGCATATGCGGCGGGCATGGGGTCTGCTCATCGGGTGAGAGTTGCCCGTGGCCCAGCGTCGCACCCCGCTCCTCCAAGGCCAGCCATACACACTCGATTAGTCCCCTTTTATTCCGTTTGGAGGGCGAATGTGGCTGTTCGGGGAGACCATGCCCCAGGTCCCGGTGGCACGACATCCGGGGGCCCGGGTCATCCAGGAGCAGCCACCGGCCGGGCGCCGCTCCGGCAAGCCCGTCTGGTACACAGCGGCCGCCGTCCTCGGCGACGCGGTCGGCGCCGCCGGGCCCGTACTGCTGGCCTTCACACCGGTCGTCGCTGCGCGTGCCGCGACGTACGCGATGGTGGCGGCCGCCGCCTGGCTGCTCGTCCGGACCTCACGGAACCGCTACGCCAAGCGGCGTCTCGGTGAGGACGGCACCCTCCGCCCCGCAGTGCAGGACTGGCTCGTCCTGATCGGACTGCTCGCGGTGGTGCGGGCGGCGACGGGCGAGGAGTCCCCCTTCCTCCTCGCGCTCACCGCCCTGGTGCCCTCCGCCCCGACGAGCGCCGCCGTGCACGCGCTGATCCACCGGCACCTGGCGGCGCGGCGCCGCGACGGCCAGGCCGTGCGCCGGGCCCTGGTGATCGGTGAGGCGAGCGCCGTCGACGGTCTGGTCGGCCACCTCGCACGGCGGACCGACCACGAGTTCGTCGTGGTCGGCGTGTGTCCGATCGGCGACGAGGACCCGCGGACACTGGCCCCCGTCGCCGCCCGCCTCGACCGACGGACACCCCAGCCCATGTCGGCGGACTCCGCCCCGGTGCTGGCGGCGGCCCGGCGGCTGCACGCCGATGTGGTCCTGGTCGTACCGGGGGCGCACATGGCCGGAACCCGACTGCGCCGGCTGTCCTGGGCGCTGCACGGCGAGGGATGCCGGCTGGTGGTCGTGCCGGGTGTGACCGAGGTGGCCGGACGCCGGGTGGGCGTCTTCTCGGTCGCCGGCGTCACCATGCTGAACATCGCCCCGCCCCTGAGGCGGGGGCTCGCCGCGGCGCTGAAGTCGGTGACCGACCGGCTGGGCGCGGCCCTGCTGATCGTGCTGCTCGCCCCGCTGTTCGCGGCGGTCGCCCTCGCCGTACGCCTGGACTCCCCGGGCCCGGTCGTACACCGGCAGACACGCATCGGCCGCGGCGGAGTGCCCTTCACCATGGCCAAGTTCCGCACCATGGTCGCCGACGCGGAACGGCTGCGGCAGCAGCTGGCCGCGACCAACGAACAGGACGGCCGGATGTTCAAGATCCGCCGCGACCCGCGCATCACCCGTGTCGGCCGAGTACTGCGCCGCTACTCCCTGGACGAGCTGCCCCAGCTGTTCAATGTGGTGCTCGGACACATGTCCCTCGTCGGCCCGCGTCCGCCGCTGCCCGACGAGGTCGCCCGCTATGACGAAGTGGAACTGCGCCGACTGGCCGTGAAACCCGGGCTCACCGGTCTGTGGCAGGTCAGCGGCCGCTCGGACCTCTCGTGGGACGAGACGGTCGCGCTGGACCTGAGGTATGTGGACAACTGGTCGCCATCAGTGGATCTTGGCGTGCTGGCGCGAACAGTCCGAGCCGTCCTCGGAGGTGCTGGGGCCTACTAGGTGTATTGACCCGGCCGGACCGGGGGACGGCCGTGCCTGAAGACGGGTTGCCTGGGCGACAGGACGCGAGGCCCCTCGGCGCGCCACGCGGCGTTGCACTCAACGAGTGATGTGCTCATGAACTATTGCGCTGCTTTCCGGATGTTGCCGACATGAGGGTGCTGGACCTGGGTGGCACACCCGCATCATGGAGTCACGCCCCCGTTCTTCCTGCGCAATTGGTATGCGTCAACCTCCATGCCGATCAAGCCAGTACAGACCCCCGTGTCACCGGATTGATCGCAGACGCATGTGAACTTCCCGACTCCTTGCGCACCGAGCACTTTGACCTGGTGCACTCGAATTCGCTGATGGAGCACGTAGGTGGGCACAGCCGACGGCAGCGCTTCGCGGACACTGCGAAAGCCTGAGCCCGTGGTGGCGGGTCACCAAACGGAACAGGACCCCCGCGAGGCCTCGGCAAACAGAGCTTCTCACCCTTGCGGCGCATTCCGAGTTCGGAAGTCGCACGGGAAGGTGCGTCGCCCAACGCCGTTACACAGGTTCTCCGACTAGCCTGACTTGGCGTAACTTCAAAACCGAATCAGCCGAACGGATCTTCGGAGTGCCAGTGGCCGCGTGGCAGAGCAGCAATCTGACGGATACTGAATTCACCACCGGCCTGACCACGCCCGAAGAACTCGAAAGACGTGCCGATTATGTTTTCCAGCTGCTCGACGGCTGCGGCTGGGCCGGCCCCGACCCCTACGACGGTCTTACAAGTCCCCTGAAGTCCCTCGCCGTCCGGCCCCTGCTGCGTCAGGTTCTCCTGCAGACGGTGAAGAGAAGCCCGGTCGATATCCGCCCCTGGCTTGCGATCCGTCCGCTGCGCACGGCAACCGCCTGCGGCCTGGGAGCGACCGCTTGCAGCCGTCTCGCTGCGTCGCCCCTCTGGCACGGCCGGGCCCGGCAGCTCGGGCGGTGGACCGCCACCAGACAACTGCGCGGCCGCTATGCGGGGCTGTGGAGCTACGAATTCGACGTGCAGACGCGCTGGGGACACTACCCGGCCTGGATGCCGAACATCGTCGCCACCACGTTCTGCGCGGACGGGTGCCTCGACACCGGAATGCTGGACGTCGCCGCCGCCGAAAGCCTCGCCGCAGCGCTACTGGACCACCTGTACACCGGGCGTCATTTCTCCTACACGCCGGCGTCCGGCACTCTCATCCACAACGCGAACCTCATGGGCGCCGCACTGGCGGCACGACTCGCCCGTCAGGAGGGGGTGTGCCGGTCGCTGGCCTCGCGCCTGACCGATGCTGCACACTCGGCGCTGTCCGTCACCGTGGCAGGGCAGCGCCCCGACGGCTCATGGCCGTACGGCACTGCCGCGAACCTGGGGTGGGTGGACGGTTTCCACACGGGCTATGTGCTGCTGCGGCTCGACGCGGCGTCGCGAGAACTCGGACTCGAATCGAATGAAGTGATCGAGTCAGGAATTCGGTACTACATCGATCACTTGTTTGACGGCCCAGTGCCCCGCTACTACGCGAATGCAAGGACTGCACGGGCCGGGCGCGCACGCCGTGACCCGAACAACGACGCGACCGCCGTCCGCGTGGCGGTCTGGGCGGAGGAACACGGCTACGTCCGCCGTGGTTTCGCGGATCGGGTCCTGGCAGCCGTCAACCAGGTGCTTCCCGGGCAAGGCCGGATGCAGCCACCGTGCGCCGACGCCCTTCCGGGACCCCCGGTTCTCAGGTCGCCGCGGTGGAGCCTGACACCGCTCCTCGACGCACTGACCGCCTTCCACGTGGTCCGGAGCGCCCGGTGAGCGCGGCGGTGAGGACGATCCGATCCATGAGGCTCGTCCCGTCGGCGGCCTGGAGCGCCCTGTACACGGCAGCCGGCATCGTCGCGCTGGCCGGTGTCCTGCTCTCGCCGAGTACGCCGACCGTGGTGCTGTTCGGCTCCGTGATGGTGACGGCGTTCGCCCTGCTGTGCAGTCGCAGCCCACTGGTCGCCGGCGTGACGTGGGTGGTCCTTTCACCGGCCCTCTACCCCTTCGTCCGCTATCCCCGGTCGGGTTCGCTCCTGACGTTCGACCGCATGTACCTGAGTGCGCTGGTTCTCGCGCTCCTCATGAGGCGGAGCGGCAGAAGACCGAGCGCCCCCAGCGTGCGCGCCTTCGCTGTCGCCGTCGTCGTGTTCGCTGCCCTGTTCTTGATCCGAGCCGTGACCACGCATCCCCATGTCGTGAGCGCGGTCGAGACCTTCATCGACGCGGTCCTGCTCCCCTGCGCCGCATTCTTCATCTGCCGTCGCACCGCGGACACACCCCGGAAGCTGCGGATGTGGGCAGCGGGGCTCATGGTGAGCGGGACGCTTGTGGCCGTGCTCGGCGTCACGGAACGCTACTTCGGGTACGAGCTTGCTTCGCTCAGCGGCGGTGCCGTGCGAGTCGACTCCGAGGCCGGCGGCCTGGTCAGGGTGTCCGGTCCCTACTCGGTCCCGGAGGTCTACGCGCTCACCCTGGCCCTCACACTGGCCGCAACACTGTTCTGGTGGATGAGCGGACGCACGCACGGCACCCGTTCGAGAGTGCTGCCCTCGGTGGTGGGCCCGGTGCTCGCCACCGTGCAGTTGGCAGGTCTGATCGTCTCGCTGTTCCGCGTGGCCTGGGCCTGCGCCCCGGTCATCCTCGTCATCGGCCTCGGCCTGCGGGTCGGGCACAGGCTCAGACTTGCGGCCGTGGGGCTCGCGGTAGCCCTGGCCGTGCTGGTTCTGTTCGTGCCGTTGCAGGACAACGCGGTGTTCCGTACCCGCATGGGCAACACGGACAATGTGGCGGGCCGTCTCGCCACCTATCAGGTCGGCGTGGAGATCTGGCGATCCGCGCCCCTGACGGGCGTGGGCATCAACCGGTTCGTCGACGCCCAGAGCCGGGTCCAGGCCCGGGAGGTGTGGGGGGTGCGGTCGGTGAAATCCCCGCACAGTTCGTTCATCGCGTCCCTGGCGGAGCAGGGAGCGGCCGGGTTCACCGCGCTGATCGCCGTGTGCGCATTCTGCGCCAGGATGCTCCGCCGCCTCGGCCGGCTGGCACCCAGGGACCCGACGCACCAAGTGCTGCGAGCGGCGGTGATGGCGGGCGTCCTCTCCTACCTCGCGTTTTCTCTCGAACTGACGATGCTGCCCTACGGGCCGAGCAACATCGCCCTCGCCGTGCTCCTCGGACTCTCGGCGGCGGCGATCGAGAACGCAGGGCCGCTGGGAGCCGAACGACGCACTCGGACCGCTGCGGGCCGAGCCGCCGGAACGCCACTCGCAAAGCCGGCGTCATGACCTCCGCCCTCGCCGGCGCCGTCCAAAACCGCACCAGGGTCAGGAAGGCCTTCGCCTCCACGACGTTTCGTCAGGCCGCGGGCTTCGCCATCTCGAGTGCCACGCTCGGCGCGCTCGGCATGGCCACCTCGGCGCTGCTCGCCAGGTCCATGGACGTGGAGTCCTACACGGGCTACACGTTCGGCAAGCAACTCCTCCTCTTCAGTGCCATGTTCTTCGAGTTCGGGCTGTTCCTGCCGACGGCTCGGATGCTGGCGCGTTCGGATCCGGTGGAACGGCATCGCGTCACTGGTGCCGTCGTGACGTTCTTCGTGCCCGTGTCCGTCCTGTTCGGGGTGACCGTGCTCGCACTGTCCTGGATGGTGGACGCCTGCTTCAACGTGCACGCGGGGCCGGCTCTGAGGGTTGTGGCCCTGGTCTCCATGGGCTATCCGCTCGACTTCGTGTGCCTGCAGACGGCGCAGGGACTCGGCCGGCTCCACTGCTACTCGGTCGCCTCCGTACTCTCCCGGACGGGCTTCCTGGCCCTGCTCATCGCGATGCCGGCGGTGGGGGTACGGCTGACATCCTCCGGGGTCCTCCTGGCCGACGCCCTGTTCCTGCTCACCGGGTGGGTAGCGCTGCTCGCCCACCTCCGACCCCGGTTCACCGGGCTCCGCGCCTCCATGGCGCAGATGGTGCAGGGCGCCCGTGACTACGGCTTCTCGGCCTACGTCGGCCGGGTGCTGAGCATGGGCACGTACCACATGGACATGCTGATGCTCGGTGCCGGCAGCGATCCGCGTTCGTTCGCCTGCTACATGTGCGCCGCATCGCTCGCGTTCCCCGTCGGGCTTCCCGGTGCCGGTCTCGCAACGGCGCTCTTCGGGCGGCTCGCCCGACAGCCTCGTATGCACCTGTCCTGGCTGGCGGCGGTGACGGTGGCGAGTGCGCTGCCGGCCGCCGTGCTGAGCATGCTGGCAGCGCCGCTGGTTCGGCTGGTCTATTCCGACGGGTTCCTGATGGCGGCCAAGCTGGTGCCCCTCCTCGCTCTGGGGCAGGTCATCAGTGCCGTGACCCGGCTGTTCAACACCTTCCTCGCAGCGCAAGGTCTCGGATCGGACCTGCGGACCGCAGCGCTCACCCTGACCGTGTCCAACCTCTTCCTCAACCTTGCGCTGATCCCGGGCTTCCAGGCCACGGGAGCGGCATGGGCGAGCCTGCTCGCGCTCACGGTCAACCTCGTCGTCCACGTCATGCAGTACCGGCGCGCCGTGCGCGGGGGATCAACCGCTCCGCGGGTCGAAGAGGCAGTCTCCGGAAACCGTCCGCCTACGGGTAGCACCGCCGCCGCGCAGTAGCTTGTGCGGGCCTTGCCTGCGCCGGGGTGCGACCGCAGACACCACCGGACGAACCGAGGCACGAACAAGGCCCGCCGCGGCGACCGGGACGTGTGCCCGGCCCGTCGTGGCGTCCCGCCGAGCAGTGAAGGAATCCGGTCCGCGCCCATCCAGACGTTCGGGGTCGGGCTGACGTGCCGGAGCGCCTCGGGCCGATGCGCGAGCCGTTCAGGGCGACGTGCGCCGCTCTCGCTCGTATGTCGACCCGACCGCCGCTACCTGAGGAACGGACTCGGACAGGAACCGCCGACCGCCGGCGCTCGATACCGAGCGCCGGCCACGGCGGCGGCGTCCGCCCGGACTCATACGCCGGATGTACCCCGGCCTACTGGGGCGGGGCGTGGGCTCGCTTCGCGTCCGCAGTCATGTCCGGCAACACTGGCGCCGGGAGTGCAGCCGAGGGCCTCCGCAAGCGCCGGGGTGACCGGGTCGGTTGCCACAGGACCGCTGGTCGCGAGGGCAGCTGCCGTCCGGCAGGTGACGAGCGAACTCCACAGCGCCAGCGGGAAGTCCGCCTCGGCGACCTGCTCACCCCGCAGCAGCCGCGTCAGGGCCCGCATCTCCTCGGCATGCCCCTTGGGCCCTCCGCGATAGACCGACGCCGATGTCTTCCCGCCCTTCCACACGGTCAAGGACGCGAAGTCCTCAATCCGGGCGGCGACACCGTCACAGGCCACCTCGATGAACTCCTTGGGCGCCCCGGGCGGTGTGAGACCGCCATACACGATGGAAGCGGTCGACGAGTCCGCATAGGCGATCTGCAGAGTGACACTCTGGGCCGACGTGGGATCCCCGCTGTCCACACCCGTGGCGGTCACACTCACCGGCCTGCCCGGGACGAGGAAGTTCGCGGTGTCGATGAAATGGCAGACCTCGCCGAGCAGCCGACCGCCCTGCCGCTGATCGAAGTACCAGTGATCGGCAGGCAACCGGCCGGCGAAGACCCGGTAGACGACCTGGAGCGGCGCCCCCTCGGGCAGTGTGGCACGCAAGTCCCGTACTGCCGGGGCGAACCGCCGGTTGAAGCCCACGAGCGCCGGGGCGCCGGACCGGGACCAGGCGGCCGCCACCTCATCCAGTTCCTGCTCGGTGAGGCCCAAGGGCTTCTCGCAGTACAACGCGGTACCGCGGCGCAACACCTCTGCAGCGTAGTGCCCATGGCTGTCATGACGGGACAGCACCATCACGCAGTCCGCATCGCCTGACGCCAGTCCGTGTACGGCGCTCTCCGCGACGCTGCGGAACCCCCATCGCCTGCTCTGCTGCACGGCCGTGAGCCCCCGTGCGCTCGCCACCCACGAGAAGCTGACGCCTCGTTCACGGCGCAGGTGCGGGAACAGCATCTTGGTGGCGAAGTTCCCTGCTCCGATCGCGGCGATCCTCGCCTCCGCGGCCGGCGGCGACCAGGTGGTGGGCTCGTCCTGACGCCGCGGTGGCTCGGTCAGGTCGGCGGTACCGGGATAGCGCAACAGCAGAGCGACACGACGCCGCGGCCGTTCCGCGTTCAGCACGCGGTACGCCTCGGCGGCGTCCTCCACGGCGAAGACCCGGGGGTCCAAGCCCTCCAGGTCCAGCTTCGGCACAAGCCTGAGGACCTCGGCCAGGTTGCGGCGCTCGGTCCACGGCGCGTACCCCTCGGGGTACTCCTGGCCCGCTTCCTCGAAACGAGGGTCGTAGCGCCCCGGTCCGTACGAGCGGGAGTAACGGACCGACAGTTCTTTGTGGTAGTACGAGGACCGGGATGGAGCCACCTTGACGTCTCCGACGACCACCACGGTGGCCCGGTCACGCGCCAGGCATCCGGCCAGCTCCACGGGATCGGTGCTCGAGGTCGCCGCCGTCACCAGCACCGCGTCCGCCCGTGCCCCGCCCCAGTGACGCGCGATCGTCCCGGTCAGGTCCTCCGCCGTTCGGACGTGGGCGACGAATCCGCCGGCTCGGGCCGCGTCGACGGCCGCGGCGTCCTGGTCCACACCGACCGTGTCGTAACCGTAGGCCCGCAGGAGCCGCAGGGTGAGCTGTCCCACCAGTCCGAGACCGATCACCGCGACCCGGGAGCCCGGAACCGCGTCGGCCTGGTGGATTCCGTGGAGCGCGATGGCCCCGACGGTGGCGAATGCGGCCCAGCGGTCCTCCACGCCCTCGGGCACGGGCACGACCAGGTTGCGGGGGACAGCCACGATCTCCGCGTGGGAGGCGTAACCGGCGCCACCCGCAGCCACCCGCATGCCGGGGGTGATGTCGTCGACTCCCTCGCCGACGGCGATCACCTCGCCGGCACAGGAGTAGCCGAGCGTCATGGGCCGGTCGAGTCGGTCCTGGACCATCCGGTACGTCTCCACGATGCCCAGTTGCCGGGCCGTGTTGAGGACCTGCCGTACCTGGTCGGGACGCTGACGCGCCTTTCCCACGAGGCTGCTGGCGCCCGTCTCCAGGGTCGCCCGCTCGGTACCGGCGCTGATCAGCGAGTAGCTGTTGCGGATCAGTACCGTGCCCCACTGCACCGCCGGGGGCGGAATCTCCCCGACACTGATCGAACCGTCCCGGGCCGACAGCAGTACTGCCTTCACGTCAAGCGCCTTTCGGAAGACTGGACGGCTCAGCCGGCCGTCGCTGATCGGATGGGGGCCGTGCGTCCTCCCGCGTCGCGAGCGCACGGTAGAGGCGCGTCAGCGTCCTGCTCTCGGTCTCCCAGGAGTACGCCGCCCGTGCTTTCACGGCGTTGCGCCGGAACATCGACAGTCGGTCGGCGACCTCGCGCAGGGCCCGGGCGACCGACGCGGAACTCGCCGGGTCGAACAGCACCCCGGTCGGTCCGGCCGGACCCTCCAGTACCGCCCTGCGCACCTCGGGGAAGTCACTCCCGACCACTGCGAGTCCGGCCATCAGGTACTCGTAGAGCTTGTTGGTGTCGCCCAGGTAGCAGTTCAGACCGGAGTTGGTGAGAGCCACCACGCCGGCGTCCGCGCCGGCGGTGTACGACAGGAGCTCGTCCACCGGCACGGCGGGCAGGATGCTGGTCCGGTCCTCGATTCCGCACTCCGCGATCAGTTCCCGCAGTTTGCGCACGGTGTCGTCGCTGCCGAAGCCGATGAGCACCCAGTGCCACTCGGGCAGCTCACGCAACGCGGTCGCGACCGTGCCGAAGCAACGCGAGTCGAGGTAGAAGCCCCCCTGGAAGATCAGCACCAGCCGGTCGCGGGGGATGCCCAGCCGGGCGCGGAGATCCTTCGGCTCCATACCGGGGCCGGGCGTACGCGGATAGTTCCCGACGACGGCCGGGCGGCTGCCGTATAGCTGCTCCAGGTACTTCGCGCGCGACGGATTGGTGGTGATGCGGGCGCGAGAGCTGCGCCAGATCACCCGTTCCCACCGTTCGATCACCCGGCGCACCGGCCCGCGGTGCTTGCATGCCTCCAACTCATGCGCGTCGTACACAAGCGCCGAACCGTGACGGCGCGCCAAGAGCAGCGCGGGCAGACTGAGGTGGAGATTGTGGCAGTGCAGGGCGTCCGGCCTTTCGCGGCACATGAGCAGCGCGGCACGCGCGGCGCCGACTCCCGCGCGGGCCAGCCTGAGCGGCCGGGGCAGATTCCGCGAAGGGAACGGCACCACGTCGTAGCGGACGCCTTCTTCCACCGTTCTGCTCGGGCGCCGGACCCCGGAGTCGAAGCCCACGACCCGCACGTCGTGCCCGTCCGCGGCCAGCGCGGCTGCCTCCCGCCGTACGCGTGCGTCGCTCCGCAGGTCCGACACCACAGCCATGAGGATCTTCATGCTGTCCGTGCTCCCTCCGACATCCGGAACCGAATCCCCCAGGACACCGGGTCCCTGGTCCGCACAGTGGCGCGAAGGACCTGTGCGGTGACGACGCGGCCGTAGGCGGGGGACCACGGCATCTCCTCGGCCACGAAGGACAGCCGGGGACCCGACGTCTGGCTGAGGACCACCGTCGTACCGTCGGCCACCAGCAGGGTTTCGCGGTGGCGTTGCTCGGCACGTACCCCGGGGGCCAATGGAAGGCTGATCACGAGGGTGTGCGGGGCGCGGCAGCCGATGTGGTCGACGACCGTCAGCCCATGGCGGTCCAGGACGAAGCGGCGCCGGTGCCGAAGGGGATCGCCGAGCCGGTGGTACCCCTCGTGGACAGCCTCGACGATCTGAGGGCCCGAGCCGTCGAGATGGTGGTGAACCACGCGGGGGCGGTCATCGTTCCGCATGGTGAACAGCAGGGCGGGGGCGAAGCGGTTCTGCTCCTGGCCGTCCGCCTCGACCGTGGCGTGCGAGCGGGTGGCGCGCAGCAGGTTCCGCAACTCCGGATCCGGTGTGTACAGCCCGGTCCCGGGGTCTGTGACGATCTCGCGCCCGTTCACGCAGAGTACGAAGGACAACGTGTCGTTGTGGCCGTGGCCACCGTTGCCGCGCTGTCCCACTCCGCCGCACTCCGTGAGGCACCAGTACGGTCCCGCCGACAGCACGTACCAGCCGGCTCCGGGGTAGGCAGTGGCCGCCGGCCGGGTCCCGGCCGGCTGTGCCGGTGCCCCGCACCACTGGGCCAGTTCCGGCCCCGCCGTCTCCCGTGACGGGGCCGCCTCTCGCAGAGCCGCCGCGGCGGCGACGAGCGCGGAGGCGTCGCGCGGATTCCGTCCGGACTGCAGACCCACGACCAGACCGCTGTCGTCGTCGCCGACAGCGGGCACGAGCCCGTCGGGTTTGGTCAGCGCGGACAGCGCATCCACCGCCGCCAGAAGGCGGTCGAGGACTTCTGGCCGGACCGGCGCACGGAGGCGGCGCAGCGCGAGCAGACCCACAAGGGACAGCTCAGTCGAAAGCCGGTGGTACCCCGTGGACGCCTCGAAGTTGGAACCGTCCTCGTGGAACTGCTTGATGATTTCCCGCTGGAGCCGGCGAGCGCCCATGCGGAGCCAGAACCTGCCGGCGGAGCCGTGTCGCAGGGCCCCGCCCACGTGGACCAGACCGACGAGGTCGGCCAGGTAGTGGTTGCTGGTCAGCCGCGGACTGTATTCGAGGTTGCCCACGATGAACCATCCGTGGTCTCGGAGCATCCCTCCAGCCAGCGACGTGAAGACCGGGTCGCCGAAGATCTCGGCCGCCCACACCAGGTTGGCGGCCCGGATCCCGGCCTCCATGGCGTTCGCCCAGTTGGGCCCGTACCCCACGGGGTTGGCTGCTGCCCAGGAACGGAGCAGTTCCACCGCGCCATCCAGGTATCGGGAGTCGCCGGTGTAGGCGTGGGCCCGCGCGAGCGCGGTCAGCCACTGCAACCGGCCGATCTCCCACGGCACCTTGATGTCGGCGCGGCCGGGAACGGGGCCGAGAAGACGGTGGTGCAGTTCTGGCCAGGTGAAGCCGTGGACCGGGTCGTGATGCCAGCCGTGCCCCTTCGTGTCGACCACCACGCTGCCGTAACCCAGGACGGTGAAACTGCCCGCCAGAGCGGCATCCGCCTCACGAAGGCACTCCTCCAGCTCCAGTGGGCTCGGCGCGACCTTCGGCCGGGTAGCCGAGCCACCGAGGAGGAAGTGACTCCAGTTCTCCGGCGACGCTGGACGCGCGCCGACCATGCGCTCCCGCCGATCCGCGAGCGCCCTCAGTCCGCCGCGCACGGCTCGCCAGCCCGCCTCGGCGGCGAGGACCCCGGGCGGCAGCGCGGCCGCCGAGACGGCCCGCCGTCGCATGCGGGCCAGGACCGGCTCGGCGCGCACGGGGTCGACGTGGTCAGCGCGCCTCAACGATGCACCTGCTCAGCATCCGGTCGGTCAGCTCGTCCGCCGATTCGCCTTCGATCCATACCCGGTGCCACACCGCGAAGTTGAGGATGGGCCACAGAAACCAGGCGTGCCGGCCCCGCCCCATCCGGTGTTCCGCGACCATGTCCGCGACCGTCTCCGTGCGGAAGTAATCACGCATCGCCGGAGCGGTCAGTAGATCGACAAGCGCGTCCCCCATGGGACCGCGCAGCCAGTGCGCGATCGGAGCGCCGAACCCTTGCTTCGCCCTGTTCATCACCCTCCCGGGCACGATGTCGGAGAGGGCACGACGCAGCACCACCTTGGTGCGGTCACCGTCCAGCTTGTGGCGCACGGGCAGCCGATAGGCGTACTCCACGAGCTCGGGATCGAGGAATGGGACACGGGCCTCGACAGAGTGCGCCATGGAGAACCGGTCGATACGCATGAGCAGCAGCTCGGGGAGCCGAAGGCTGAACTCGTAGTGCTGGGTGTCGAACGCCACCGTTTGCAGGGCGTTCTCGTCGCCGCTGAGCTGCGGCGGGATCAGGGGCGGGTCGTACGGGCGTGACAGCAGCACCTCGGAACGCAGGGAGGACGGGATGCCGAGCGGGTAGTGCATCGGCAGCTGCCGGCCGCCGACCGCGCCCACGAGCAGGTCGAACCCTCTCCGGCGCCGTGAGCGTGGTACCGCGGCGGTGAGGATGTGGCGTGCGCCGGCGGGCAGCCGTTGCAGCAGCTGCAACTCGCGCTGTCGTCGCATCGCCCGCACGTATCCGGGATAGCCCCAGAACAGTTCGTCCGCGCCTTCACCGGCCAGCACCACAGGCACCCCGCGGCGGCGGGCCAGTGCGCAGACGAATCCCAACGGCATGCAGACGGGGTCCGCGAGCGGCTCGTCCTGGTGGTGCACCATGGTCGTCAGTGATTCCAGAGCCTCTCGCGGAGACACCGTGACCTCGTGGTGGTCCGTCCCGAAATGCCGGGCCACCCAGCGCGCCTCCTCCCGTTCGTCCAGGTCCGGAGCGTCGGCGAAGCCCACCGAGAAGGTCGAGGTCCGAGCGGCCCGGTCATGGAGGAGGGCGACGAGCGACGTTGAGTCGAACCCACCGCTGAGCAGGACCCCGACCGGCACATCGCTCATCAACCGCGACTGCACGGACCCCTCCAGCAGTTTCCGTACCTGCGACGCGGCGTCGGACAGGGACACATCCAGGAAGGAGCGCGCCGCGGTGACGTCCCAGTACCGCCAGGTACGGACGCCTTTCGCGTCACACCAACCGGCCGTCCCCGGCGGCAACTTGTTGATCCCCCTGTAGAGGGTCGCCGGGGAGGGCACCACGAGGTTAGCCAGGTAGCTCTCCAGCACCTTCGTGTTGACCTCGCCGGTGACCATCGGGTGGGCCAGCAATGCCTTGGCCTCGGACGCGAACAGGAAGGTCCCGTCCCGAGCGGTCCAGTAGAGCGGCTTCTCTCCGAGCGGATCCCTGGCGAACAGCAGCCGTGCCGCCCCGGGGTCCCAGAGCACGAAGGCGAACATGCCCGTCAGACGGTTGACACACGCCTCGCCGTAGTGCCGGTACGCGTGGAGGATGACCTCGGTGTCGCAGTCGGTACGGAACCTGGCGCCCCTGCCCTCGAGTTCACGGCGCAGCGCGGGATAGTTGTAGATCTCGCCGTTGAAGACCAGGCACTCTCCGCCCTCGCCGAACATGGGCTGGGCGCCGTGGGCGAGGTCCACGATGGCCAGCCTGCGGTGGCCGAGGCCCACGCGGCCGTCTTCGCTGATGTGCACTCCGGCACCGTCCGGTCCTCGATGGACCAGTCTGTCGCGCATCCGGATGACCGTGTCGGCCGTAACGCGCCCCTCCGCACGCCCGTACTCGTAGATTCCCACGATCCCGCACATGGTCAGCCTCTCTCCGCGACAGGACGAGTCGTCGGCAGGGACAGCCGGGAGAGGATCTGCTCGGCCCGCCGTTCCCAGGTGTGCTCGGCGAGCGCTTCCCGGCGCGCGTTGTGGCCGAGCGTCGCACCGCGGTCGGGCAGTTCCAACGTCCGCCTGACGCCCTCGGCGAGGGACACGGGGTCACCGGGCTCGGTGAGCACCGCGGTGACGCCGTCCTTCAGCATCTCGCCGATCTGGTCCAGACGGCTGGCAACCACGGGCCTGCCGAGTGCCATGTACTCGAACAGCTTCGTGGGAGAGCCGAAGAAGGGACTCGTTCCCTTCCACACGTGCGGAGACAGGAGCACGTCACAGCGCGACAGGACATCGAGGGCCTCGTCGTGGGGGACGCTGCCGGTCCAGGCGATGCGGTGGCCGACGCCCAGCCGGCCGGCCATTCGTTCGCATTCCTGCCGCCGCACTCCGTCGCCGACCAGGACCAGCTCGACATCCGGCGGGAGGTGACGAAGGCTCTCGATCGCCACGTCCACGCCGTGCCAGTGCCCGAAACTGCCGACCCAGCCCAGCCGGGCTCCTTCGCGGGCCGGCAGTGGCGACGGCTCGGGGACGCGGTCCGCGTCGACCGCGTTCGCGACCACCTCGACCCTGCCGGGGTCGGCTCCCGCCTCGATCGCCATCACCGCAGCGGCCCGTGAAACTGCCGCGACGAGACGCGCGCTCCTGGCCGTGTGCCGCTCGTAGCGCGTTCCGATGAGCTGGAAGACCCGCTTCAGGGGTGCGTCCCGGTACCAATGCCGGTTCTCCCACACGACGGAGGCGTTCCACTCCAGCACCAGCGGGACACCCAGCTCTCTACTGATGTCGGCGCCCGCGCGCGACAAGAACGAGTTTCGCTCGTACACCAGCGAGGGCGGTGTGCGCAGGGCCAGCGCCAGGGCGGTCTCACGCATCCCGCCGTTCGCGGCCAGCTGCGCCGACTCGCGGATGAAGCGCTCACCGCGCGGCAGGGGCTCGGCGATCCGGACCACGTCGACGGCCGCTCTCAACTGCTCGGGCGGGAGGCCGTTGGTCACCAGGGCAACCCGCCAGCCGACGCGCCGGAAACCGGCGAGGATCCCGGACACATGACTGACCGCCCCACCGACCCCCACCTCCCCCGCGTCCCGCCACAGCGCGAGGACCCACGGCCTCTCGGTCGGGACTGCCGGGGGTTGATCGTGCGGGGGCCGCATCTCACGGGCGATGAGTTCGCGCAGAACGCGGCGACCGGCCGTTGCGGCGTCCCGAGCACAGCGGGCCGTCAGGGTTCCGCGGCTGCCGACGGGAACGCATTCGCCGGGGCGGCTGGTGTCGATGATGCACCGCTGACGCACCGGAGCCAGTGCGACGACCAGCTCGACGGGCGTCGCGAACGGCCTGCGCGTCATGTCGTTGGTGAGCAGCGCCACCGCCGAGACCCGCTGCCGCCGCAGTTCGGCCCGATATCCGCGAACATTCCGGACGGCATCGGACGCGGCCATGACCACCACGGGTTCCTCCCCGAGCAGTTCGGCGGCGATTTGCCTGACGCGAGGGACGCCGAAACGCGATTCGGTCAGAACTGCCCATCGCTGTCGGCCTTTCATATCACCTCGGTGATCAGGATGGGCAGCCAGTGGAACCTCCAGAAGACGACCGTGACAGTCCGACGGAAGCCAAGGTATTCCCCGCGGGGCACCGATCCGCAACACAACACAGTAAAGCGAATGAGTGACAGCAAAAATGAATTAATCGCGGCGCGGCAGAATATTGCACGCACGGCGGGCGTTTTTCCTGCTCAGGCAATCGCCGCCACATAGGATCTCACACATGAAAACGGAAGCACGCAACGCGGCGAGCGAACAGTGGTCCGCAAATCCTGCGGGCACACATCACGCGGCCGCACCCGAGGGCACAAAAGAATTCTACGATCAAATGACCCACAGTCGCTATCGGCTGCAGCCGTGGCTGCCGAGCCTGCTGCGCTCGTGGGTGCCCCCCGGGCGAGTGCTGGAGATCGGCTGTGGTGCCGGCACAGATCATTCGGTGATCGCCGGTATCGCCCGGGACACGGTCGCGATCGACCTGGCGGAACGGGGCGCCCGGCTGACGCAGGCACGCCTGAAGCTCGAAGGCCGCCCCGGTGTCGCCCGCGTGGCCGACGCCGAGTGCATGCCTTTCCCCGACGGCTCCTTCGACGGGGTCTATTCCTTCGGTGTCCTGCATCACACCGATCACCCGGAGCAGGCCGTGGCCGAAATGCGGCGGGTCATGCGTCCGGGAGCGACCTTCATGGTGGCGCTGTATCACAAGCACAGCTTGTTCGCGGCGCAGAAGGCCCTGACCTATCTCATCGGCATGCGCTGGCGTCACCAGAGCTGGCGCGACTACCTGCCGGAGCTCGAGTACGGCGCGGCCCAGCTGAAGAACCGTCCCCTCGTGCGCCTGTACAGCCGCAAGTCGGCCAAACAGCTCTTCTCCGCGTTCCGTGATGTGCGGGTGACCACCGAACATCCCGCGCTGTCCGGCCACCTTCTGCCCAGCTGGCTGCGTCCCTTCGGCTGGTACGTCATCGTCACCGGCCGCCGCTGACCCGGGTGGGGCCGGCTCCCTGGGGGAACCCGGCCCCACCCTGACGTACCGTCGCCCCTGGGAAGGTCACCGCCAAAGACCGCGGGTGTCGAAGACGACCTTCCCCCGCAGCATGGTGCGCTTGACCCCGTGGAAGGCGTCGTGATCGACGAGCAGCACGATCACATCCGACTCGTTGAGTGCCGCCTCGAGGTCCACGAGCTTCGTCTGCCCCGTGTGCGCGAGCACGGAGGGCAGTTCGGTGATGTGCGGCTCGACCACCAGCAGACGACCCACCTCCTGCCGGGCGAGTTCCGCCGCGATGTACAGGGCGGGACTCTCCCGCAGATCGTCCACGTTGGCCTTGAAGGTCAGCCCCAGGCAGGCGATGACCGGGTCCTTGAAGCGGGCCGCGGTCCTCGACACCTCCGCGATCACGTGTCCCGGCTTGGCGTCGTTGACCTGCCGGGCGGTTCTGATCAGCCGGGCCTGCTCCCCGGCCGCGCTGACGATGAACCACGGGTCAACGGCGATGCAGTGCCCGCCGACCCCGGGACCCGGCTGCAGGATGTTCACCCGCGGGTGCCGGTTGGCCAGCGCGATCACGTCAGCCGTGTCGACGCCAAGGTGATCGCAGATCATCGACAGCTCGTTGGCGAAGGCGATGTTGACGTCGCGGAACGCGTTCTCGCTCAGCTTGGCCATCTCGGCGGTGGTGGCGTCCGTGACATGGCACCGCCCCTGCGTGAACAACTCGTACAGTCCCTTCGCCCGAGCGCCGCAGCATTCGCTCACACCGCCGATCAGACGGTCGTTCGTCACGATCTCAATCATGATCCTGCCCGGCAGGACGCGCTCCGGGCAGTGGGCGACATGGACGTCCGCCGCGCCGCCCGCGCTGTGCGGGAAGGTCAGGTCCGGCCGCCGCTCAGCCAGCCACTGCGAGAGCTGCAGCGTCGTTCCCGGCGGTGACGTCGACTCAAGGACCACCAGCGCTCCCGGTTGCAGCACATCGGCCACCGACGCCGCCGCGTCCCGGACGTACGACAGATCCGGTTTCCGGTCCTCGCCCACGGGCGTGGGGACGGCGATGATGAAGGCGTCGGCGGGTTCGGCCTCCGATGAAGCGCGCAGGCGTCCCATCGCCACCGCACCGCTCACCGCGACGGCGAGATCCGGCTCCACGAAGGGCGCCTGGCCGGCGTTGATCAGGTCGACCGTGGTGCGGTTGATGTCCACACCGACGACGTCCACGCCCTTGGTGGCGAGCGCGGCAGCGGTCGGTAGCCCGATGTATCCGAGCCCTACAACGGAGACAGTGCTGAACACACGCGTTCCTTTCCCAACTTCGTCAAACAGGAGTGCAGCGAGGGCGACACCTTGCCGCCGAGGTGCGCGAACGCGGGACAGCGACGGGGCTACCCGCGCGCGTTCCGCCGCCCCACGGCCTCACGCAGGACCAGCAGGACGAATGCGGTGTTGCCGACGACATAGCGGGCGAGCAGACGCCGTGGCTCCTGCATGAGCCGGAAGAACCACTCGAGGCCGGCTCGCCGCATCCACCGGGGCGCACGCGCCCTGATTCCGGCCACCACGTCGAAGGCGCCGCCGACGCCCACCGCCAGTCGGCAGTTCAGCTCAGCCAGGTTCCGGGCAAGGAAGTACTCCTTCCGCGGCGTCGGCACGGCAAGGAAGAGGATGTCGGGACGGGCTTCGCGGACGGCGGCGACCACGTCCGGCTCCTGTTCCTGCCCCCAGTACCCGTGGCGGTATCCGACGACGTCCACGCCTCGGCTCGCCGCGATGGCCGCCACCCGACACACCACCGCGGGCTCCGCCCCCAACAGGAACACCCGGTATCGCTCGTGCGCCGCGCGTTCCCACAGGCCGAGCATGAAGTCGATGCCCGCCACCCGTTCGGGAAGACGCCGCCCGAGGATCCGGCCGGCCCACACCACGGCCTGCCCGTCGGCATTGGTCAGGGAGCAGGAACGGATGATGCCTGCCAGTTCGTGATCCCGCTGGGCCCTGACGATTTTCGCCGCGTTCACCGAGACGTGCTGGTGAGGTCTCCCTTCGGCGATCAACTCCTCGGCCACAGCAATGCTTTGCGCGAGGGTGAGCACATGCACCGGCACCCCGCAGATGTATACCGGGGCCATCTCGCTCAAGCGACTCGACCGGACCACCGGTGCGGGATCTTTGTGTGGCCGCATAGCCTCCGCCTGGACAATGGACGTGCCAGCCACGCTAGGTGTCTTGGACGCACAGACGGTTTCGATGTGCGCGACCGGCCGGTAAGGCAACTCGAACGGACCACTGTGCTCATGTCCGGGCCTACCGTGCTCCGTGCCCTCTCGCCCTGCGGCACCGCCGCGACCTGCGCCGCATCAGCGGTCTGCGCCGGTGGTTCGACGGCCCCCGAGACAGCAGGGCCGGCCAGGACTCGGCCCCTGAGGCACCTGGCCTGCCACCGGGACCTGAAAGGGCGATTTCTCTGATCCGGTCGGCCGACCCGCGCGCCCGCCTTCGCTCCAGCCGCGGTGGAGGGAGATAGCAGGTGCATATGCACCAGTGCGGCGACCAACTAGCCGGAGGCGAAACGTGAAGCGAATCATGGCCGTCTACGGCACCCGCCCGGAAGCGATCAAAATGGCACCCGTCGTCGAAGCGCTGCGCGAGTCGGCCGACTTCGAGACGCTGGTGACGGTCACCGGGCAGCACCGGTCGATACTCGACCAGGTGAACCGGCTTTTCGGCATCACACCCGACCACGACCTGGGCATCCTCAGCGCCGGGCAGACGCTGACGGACATCACCAACCGCACACTGCACCGGCTCCAGCCAGTCCTCGAAAGGGAACGGCCCGACGCTGTCCTCGTCCAGGGGGACACGACCACCACGCTCGCCGGCGCGCTGGCCGCGTTCTACCAGAAGATCCCCGTCGTCCACATGGAGGCGGGGCTGCGCACTCAATGCCGGTACTCGCCCTACCCGGAAGAGATGAACCGCCGGCTCACCACCCGGCTGGCAGACCTGCACTTGGCCCCGACGACCAGCGCACGGCAGAACCTGCTGGGTGAAGGGGTGGCAGAGGAGTCGGTCGTCGTCACCGGCAACACGGTCATCGACGCTCTGCTCAGGACCCTTGACCGCACCGCCGGCCAGGTGTCCGACCCCACGGTCAGGCTCCTGGACGCGGACCCGCGACGGGTCGTCCTCGTCACGGCACACCGCAGAGAGTCATGGGGCCAAGGCATGGAGTCCATCGGTGGTGCCCTCTCCTCGCTGGCCTCGCTCCACCCCGACCTGCTCGTGGTCTTCCCGATCCACCGCAACCCCGCCGTACGGTCCGCCATCCTGCCCAAAATCGCGGGGCTGGAGAACGTGAAGGTCGTCGAGCCGCTGGACTACGAGGGCTTCGCCCATCTGATGAACCGGGCTCACCTGATCCTCACGGACAGCGGCGGTATCCAGGAGGAGGGACCGAGCCTCGGCAAGCCCGTGCTCGTGATGCGCGAGGCCACAGAGCGTCCCGAAGGGGTGGCCGCGGGAACCGTGGTGCTCGTCGGTACGGACGGCGCGCGCATCGTGGCAGAGGTGACCCGGCTGCTCCGCGACCCCGTGGCGTACGCCAGGATGGCGCAGGCCGTCAACCCCTACGGTGACGGGTTCGCCGCGGAGCGCACGGTGCAGGCTCTGGGGCACTGGTTCGGGCTGTGCGACGCTCCGGCGGACTTCACCGGCGCCCCGGACGTTCCGGCCGCGACGACAGCTGCGGACGACCTCCCGGCGCAGTCTCGGGGACTCGCTCCAGTCACGGCCGACTCCCACGCGGGAGGGCTGCACCTGTCGCTGTCGGGCGGAGGTGGCCACCGGTAATCCCTTCCGGCATCCGGTGGCGTGGGGCCGTACGAGGCGGCTTCTTCGTGGCTCGACACCGGCCACGGGACTCCACCGTGCCGAGCACGACCCGCGGGTGGTCCGGGGACAGCCACCGGCCTCACCCCCGTGCGGCGCCGTGGAGGCTTCCCGGCGCCGCACGGCAGCGACCCCGAGGGACCACTGAGACGTCCCTGATTCCCTACCCTGACGACCCCTTAGGGGATGTCACAGCTCGGCCCCAAACCCTGTCCCGTCCCCCCGGCCCCACCACGTCACCCCCCGACACCAGGTACGTTCGAAGACGTGGCTGGATTCAGGATCGGACGCGGCGGCCGGGACAACCGTGCCCCGCAAGCGCGAGGGCAACACCCCCCGTACGGACAGCAGGCGCCGGAGAGGCCGTCGTACGGACGGCAGGCGTCGCAAGGCCCGTCGTACGGCTACCCCGCTGCACCGCCGCAGCAGCCGTACGGCGGCGGAGCGCAGCCCTACGGCGGCCGGCCGCAGTGGCAGGCGCCGCAGCCCCAGGACGAGCCGGAGTACTTCGGCGACGACGGCCGGGGCCACCCCCACACCGCGGATCCGTACGCGGCCAACAATCCGGGCCACACCCAGGCATTCTCCGTAGGCGAGGACCCCTACGGCGAGGGCCAGACCTACCGCGCGGGCCAGGCCTCGGCACCGCCGGCCGGCCCGCGGCTGCACTGGAAGGAGCTGCTTCGGGGCATCGTGCTGTCCCCGACCCAGACGTTCCTCCAGATGCGGGACTACGCGATGTGGGGCCCGGCCCTGATCGTGACGTTCCTCTACGGCCTGCTCGCGGTTTTCGGCTTCGACGGCGCCCGTCAGGACGCGATCAACGCCACCCTCTCCAACGCGATCCCGATCGTCCTGACGACCGCCGTGGCGATCGTGATCAGCTCCTTCATCCTGGGCGTGGTCACCCACACCCTGGCCCGCCAGCTCGGCGGCGACGGCGCCTGGCAGCCCACGGTCGGGCTGTCCATGCTGATCATGTCCATCACGGACGCGCCACGCCTGGTCGTCGCGATGTTCTTCGGCGGCAACGCGTCCTTCGTCCAGCTCCTGGGCTGGGCGACCTGGGTCGCGGCGGGCGCGCTGCTGACCCTGATGGTCTCCAGGTCCCACGACCTGCCGTGGCCGAAGGCCCTGGGCGCGTCGGCGATCCAGCTGATCGCCATCCTGTCGATCATCAAGCTGGGCACGTTCTAGCGGCAGCCCCACGCAGAGGCCCCGGCGCAGCGGCGCCGGGGCCTTCGTGTCCTCGGTGGAGCCTCAGGCGTCCAGCACCTGCCCGGTTCGCTTCACGACCGGCGGTTCGACGCTCCACGGGAAGTTGATCCAGTCATCGGTGCGCTTCCACACGTACTCGCACTTCACCAGTGACTGGGACTTCTCGTAGATCACTGCTGAGCGGACCTCGGCGACGGTCTCCACGCAGAAGTCGTGCACGAGTTTCAGCGTCTTGCCGGTGTCGGCCACGTCGTCGGCGATCAGGACCTTCTTGTCGGTGAAGTCGATCGCGTTGGGGACGGGGGCGAGCATCACGGGCATGTCCAGCGTGGTGCCCACACCGGTGTAGAACTCGACGTTGACCAGATGGATGTTCTTGCAGTCCAGGGCGTAGGCGAGCCCGCCGGCCACGAACACTCCGCCGCGCGCGATGCTGAGCACGATGTCGGGCTGGTAGCCGTCGTCGGCGATGGTCTGCGCGAGTTCCCGGACGGCGCGTCCGAAGTCCTCGTAGGTCAGGTTCTCTCGTGCGTCGCTCGTCATGTCTCGCTCACACCTGCGTCCGGTGGAAGTTCAGGAAGGAGCGGGACGGCGTGGGACCGCGCTGGCCCTGGTAGCGCGAGCCGTACCGCTCGCTGCCGTAGGGGAACTCGGCCGGCGAGGTGAGCCGGAACATGCACAGCTGCCCGATCTTCATGCCCGGCCAGAGCTTGATCGGAAGGGTGGCGAGGTTGGACAGCTCGAGCGTGACGTGCCCGGAGAAGCCGGGGTCGATGAACCCGGCGGTGGAGTGGGTGACGAGCCCGAGCCGTCCGAGGGAGCTCTTGCCCTCGAGCCGCGAAGCAAGATCATCGGGCAGGGTGATGACCTCGTAGGTCGAGGCCAGCACGAACTCCCCGGGATGCAGGATGAACGGCTCGTCGCCCTCGGGCTCGACGAGCCGCGTGAGGTCGACCTGCTCGATGGAGGGGTCGATGTGGGGGTACCTGTGGTTCTCGAACACCCGGAAGTAGCGGTCGAGCCGCACGTCGATGCTCGAGGGCTGCACCATGCTCGGATCGAACGGGTCGATCACGACCCGGCCCTTGTCGATCTCGGTCCGGATGTCCTTGTCTGAGAGAAGCACGCCCTGAGAATACGCAAGGCGCGCGGAGCCACCACAATCGCGACGACTCCACGCGCCCGAACCGCTGGCCGCTACGGCCTCTCCGCTCCTGCCGCTACTGCTTCTGCAAGGTCACCGGCACCGCGCTGCGGAGCCGGGCGCAGCGGGGACACCGGACGAGCCGGCCGGGGCCGAGGCGCTCGGCCTGCTGCATCGGGAACGAAGCGGTGCTGAACACGTGCCCTTCGGCACAACGGACGACGGTGCGCTCCATCAAGTCCTCAGAGTCCCTTCCCCAAGAGGCTTCGTCTCACTGCCGTGGCGGACGACGAAAGCCACATTACGGGATGAAAGAGACGGCCCTCCAGGCGGCACTCCGGCCGCACACAACCCCTGCGCTCCCCACCACCGTACGCCCCAACTCCGGCTCCCCGCAGCCACATCCGCACCCCGAAACGACACCGGACCCCAGGGCGCGAGCACCGGGGGTCCGGGATGAGGTACAGTGAGCAGCGTTCCGGGACCGGATCTCCGGTCGGGACTTACGCGGGTGTAGTTTAATGGTAGAACATCAGCTTCCCAAGCTGAGAGCGCGAGTTCGATTCTCGTCACCCGCTCCATGATGAAGGCCCAGGTCAGAGACCCGGGCCTTTTTGCTGTCCTGCGTGATCACTCGCCGCGTGCCAGATTCGTGCCGGATGGCTTGTCGGGAACCTTCCGAGCTGCCGCAGCGCGGCCTTCCGGACGGTGGCGTCCAGGCCCGCGGGGACCTCCTCCTGGCGCTCCTCGTCGGCGTGCTGTAGATCAGCGCAGCCTTCTCGGACGACTGCCCGACCCGGACCATCGTGTCCTTCAGCGTGGCACCGGAGCGTGTCGACAGGGTGTGCCCGGTGTGACGAAGATCGTAGAACCGGAAGCCCTCCGGCATGCCGACGATCTCCCGTGCCTTCCGCCACCTCCGGCCGAAGGTGCTCCGCCGGAAGGGAGCGCCCTTCTCACCGACGAAGACCAGACCGTCAGGCCCCGGCTCCGCGAACGACTCCAGGTGCCAGCGCAGCTCACGGCGCAGGAACTCTATGCGCCGATGTAGACCAAGCGGGGGCGGGGTGGTGCCGGTGATGTGGCTGTCTCCTTCTGGCCGGCTCGGTCGAGAGGGATGGGCCCCGGGGGCGGCGACCGGTCGGCGGTCGCTGTGCGGGTGGATCTGCGCTGCGCCTGGTGGAACGGCCACTTCGCCACAGAGTCGGGTTGAGCCCAGCAGCCGCAGGTGTGCGGTCTGTCGCCGTCTGGTTCGGGCCGCCCCGGGGCCCAGAGGGTGAGGCACGGAGGAGTGGTGCACGTGGAACGGCAACCCGGACCCGATCGCCGCGGCCCGCGACATCCGTGAGACCTTCCGCCGCATGGCGATGAACGACGAGGAGACCGTCGCCCTGATCGCCGGTGGCCACACCTTCGGCACCGCTTCCAGAAAAACTGGCTAGGGCAACTCGCGGCGCACCAATGACTTGGCGAACGGCTCCCCGCTGGAGCGGGCGAACGCCATGCGTTCACGGATCTCCCTGAGGGTCCGCGGTCGATAGCCGGGGCCACCGCAACAGCTTTTGTGGAAACGGACACCCGCATGCAACAGCGCAGAGAGCACCCGCCAGCCAGCGGTGTCCCGACGGCGCGGCACGGCGAAGGCGGAGCCAACATGGATGAGCGGTTCAGCGCAACGCGGGCACAACCGTTCGTGGGCGCCGACGTACGGTTGCTTGTACGAGGCCCGGCACGGCAGGCAGACGTACGAGGTCTTTGCATGGGCCATGCGCTCAGACTACGGACGGGACCGGCCAGGCTCCACAGGATTCCGTGAGGGGGGCGGGCGCGCCACACCCGCGCCAGGCACAAACGTACCGAGCGGGAAAGTCTGGAGAACGACGCCAAACCCCCTGCTTGCCCGGTCAGATGGCGAACGGCGGGGAACGACGGGGAACGCCAGGGCTCAGGCGGAGAGGTGCACCTGGCCCGCATACCGCACATCCCTGAGCGGAACGCCACCGTATTCCTCGACTCGCTCGGCGCCGTCCGGCGAGAAACCCGCGTGCTCGTAGAACCGTCGCGCCCGGGCGTTGTCCGCGAGGACCCAGAGTTCCAGACGCCGGAATCCACGCTCGTCGGCGAACGAACGTACTGCCTCCATCAGCCGTCGGCCCAAGCCGGTTCCTTTCCGATCCGGCCGCACGTAGAGGGCATAAAGCTCACCGGTCGCGCCCCCGCCGGGATCGCCGGCGCGCGGCCCCGTTGCAGCCCATCCGGTCACCGTGCCAGCGTCAGTGGCGACGAGGTTTTCTACCTGGTTCCCGGCCGCCTTGAACCACTCCCGGCACCGGGCCGCGTCCTCTTCGACGCTCATGGCGTCGAGGTAGCTCTGCGGCACGATCCCGGCGTACGCCGCCCGCCAGCCGCTCACTCGGATCGCCGAAACGGCGTCTATGTCACTCAGCTGCATCGGCCGCACCTCGATCATGAGCGGATGCTAGCTGCGTACGAGTGGCCAGTCGCTCGAATTCGGGCCAGGCACGGACGCACCGCGCAGCGACAGTAGCGGGAGACACTGACCTTGAATCTTGCTTGTGGATGCGCCGCAGCCGCGAGCGCCCTCCCGGGGCCGCCCTCGGGCCGTGGAAGGGCGCTCAACGATGACCGACGTCGACAGCTGCCGACAGCTCAGCAGCAGGTTAGAGCATTGATCGATCAGGCGGCCGCAGGTCACGGCCGCCGGTGCTCAGTTGTGGCTGTGCAGCGGCAGAGCGTGTGCATCATGAAGCATGGGGATTGATCTGGAGCTGCACTCATCACGGCCGGCCCGCAACAACTGGCGCAAGTCCCGCGCAACACTCCTGCGGAGCTCCTACGGGCACGGCGACGCGCTGGCTGATGCGCTCGGCTCGCTCCAGCTCCTTGGAGTGTCCGGGAGGCTCACTGCCGTTGATCCGTACGGGGATACGTTGATGAACGAGCAGGAAGCCGCAGCCGCCGTCCGAGAGATCCACGATCTGAAGCAGAGATGCAGTGATGAGCGTCAGCTCGCCGCACTGGACGATCTCGCAACGATGCTGCAAGAGTGCGAGGCCACCCGAGGCAGTTACTTGTGGTTCGCGGGCGACTGAAGTTCGTACATGCCTGCCGTGTGAGTGTCCAACTGCGTGACGACGCCTGCGTACACCGGCGGACAACCACGCACACCTGTGGACCATCGCGGCAGGTGAAGGGCACACCAGCCCGAAGTCGAGGGCTCGCCCGAGTTGCTTCGGGACGAAGAGGTCCAACGGCCAGCGTCTGCACGGTCGTGCGAGACTCCTCGGTGGGGGACCAACGTCGCCGGTCCATCGGGGGATTGACCATGTCAGCATCGTTTGCAGGCATCCTTCTGCCGCTGCTGCTTCTGGTGGGAACGCTATGGCTCGCGTGCGCTGTCCTCGGCCTGCATGGCTTGCTCCTCGGACGTATGCCGGGCCAATGGCTGCAGCGCCATGTTCGACAGCCGAGGCTCTGGGGAACCGGTGCACTGCTCATAGCGTGCGGCGGCTTTGAGCGCCCATCGTTGATCGTGGTCGGAATCGGCCTTGTCGCCCTGGGCCATGTCGTGAAGCCGACTTCATGATGACCTGTAGCCGTTTGGGTCGTGCCAGACACGTGCCAGATCGTGCGGGGAACCACGGGGAGCACCGGAAAATCGGCCAACGGCCCACTAGCGATCGAAGTCCCCCGCCCCAGGTCAGCCCGGATCGATTCTCGTCACCCGCTCCATGACAAACCCCCAGGCCAGAGGCCCGGGGGTTCTGTGCCGGCGCAGCTCACGGCGAAGGCACTCGGGAAGGATCACGGTCCGGGTGTCCGCCTCCGACGCTGTCCAGTTTGATCCGTTGCGGTGTGTTCAGGTACTGGGGCGGTGTCGGCGGACTCCCGCCTCCTCCGTGAGGCGGCCTGGGCCGCCCAGGACGACGACCTGGAAGGCCGCGCCGACGTAGGCAGTGACGAAGTGGGAGATCCTGCGGGCGCTGCGCATGGTGGGTTGCCTGCCTGTCCGGGTCCGTGGGCTGCTGTTCTTCCAAGGGGCGCTCAGGTGTCACCAGGTGGTGGCGTCGTTCATCGACTGCTGCCAGTAGGTGACCTTGAGCGAGTCGTCGACGTAGATGCCCTTCGCGGGCAGCGAGGGGTGGGCGGCCGCGCCGACGCTCCCGCTGCCGGAGCGGCCCTGGAAGTAGACCGTCAGGGACTTCACGGTTCGGCCGTTCGAGCCGCTGCCGTCGGTGGCGGCCAGGTTCACGGACGCATACCCGGACTCGCCCGGCTCGAGCGTGACGACTGCCTGTGGCTGCGACTGCTCGATGACCGGAGGCACGGCCTGGGCCTCGCCGAAACGGACGGCCGGGTAGCCGTAGAGGAAGCAGGTCTTGCTGCCGGTGTTGGTCACCGTGAGCAGCATGTGGTTCACGGGGCGGGTGAGCGGGGCCGCGACCGTCTTGGTGTTGGACCCCTCACAGGTGACCGGCTTGCCGGAGGAGGCGGGCGCCTTCGCCGCGGGGGTGTTTGTGGCGGACCTCGAACCGGCGGAGGGCTTGGCGTCGGAGGAGCCCGAGCCGTTCGAGCCGTTCGAGCCATTGGAGCCATTCGAGGCCCTCGAGCCATTCGAGGCGTTCGGGGAGGAGCCGGCGCCCGAGCTGGAGGAAGAAGGGCTCGTGGAGGTGGGCGCCGCGGTGCCCTCGACGCGGGCGCCTGTTCCGTCGTTGCACGCGGTCAGGGAGAGCGCGGCGAGGACGGTGGTCGCGGCGGCGCCGGCGAGACGGGTGCGGGAGGTGCGGAGGCTGAACATATGGCTGTGCCCCTTCGATGTCCGGGTGGCGGTGGTGATTTGATGACGGAAGCTTGGGAGGTGATCCGTCCCAACCGCCACGCAGAGCGGGGAGTTGGGGACACTGGAACGCCGAAATGCGCTCTGACCAGGGAGAAAGAAGTGGCCCTGGAACGCGCGACTGGGACACGGGGAATGAGGGGAACGGGTGTCGGGGGCAACGAAGGCGGGGGAAGCGGAGGCGTTCGCACGGCTGCTGCGGGAGCTCAAGGACCGCTCGGGACTCAGCTACGGGGTGCTTGCCAAGCGCCTGCACATGAGCACGTCGACGCTGCACCGCTACTGCAACGGCACCGCCGTGCCGATCGAGTACGCACCGGTGGAGCGCCTCGCAAGGGTCTGCCGGGCGACACCGCAGGAGCTGGTGGAACTGCACCGACACTGGATCCTGGCGGACGCGGCACGCAGGCGCGGGGCGGATCAGGTCGCGGCGACGGGTTCGGCTCAGGGAGCCGGTTCGGACGGATCAGCCGGTTCGGACGGATCAGCCGGTTCGGACGGATCAGCCGGTTCGGACGGATCAGCCGATGTGGCGGAAGCGGCGGATCCCGGCCCCGCGGTGGTGCTCGGACAGGGCCAGGACGGGAGCGGTGAGCCGGTCGTCGTAGACATGCCGGGCGCGCTTGCGCCGGGGGGTCGTCTCCGTCGTCGCGGTCCCGTGCTGATCGCCTCCGTCGCGGTGGCCGCCGCGCTGGGAGCCGTGGTGCTCACCGTGGGCCCGCCGCTTGGCAGCAGCGGGAAGAACGACACGGTGGAGCAGCAGGCGCTCACCACGCCGGAAGTAACGGCCGGCGCGGTCGGCGCCGGGAAGCCCTCCGCCGACCCGTCCGCGAGCGGGAAGGGAAGCAAGCCATCCGCATCGGCCTCCGCCTCCCCCACCGGGTCCGCCGGCACCGGGTCAGGCGCCTCGAAGGGCGACGGCAAGCAGCGCGCAACCCAGCCCGCCGACGGCAGCACCACCGCCACCGCCCCGCTCACTGTCGGCGTCCGTCCCTACGTCTACGACAGCCCGTGCAGTCAGCACTTCCTCGTCGACAGCGAACCCGCGCAGGTCGGCCCGCCCGCGAGCGAGCAGGACGCCCCGCGCTGGGCCGCCGCGTACGGGGCGGTCTCCTCGAACGACCAGCGGATCGCCCTCACCGTCCAGGGCACCGGCAAGGAGACCGTCGTACTGGAGGCATTGCACCTACGCGTCCTTTCCAGGGGCGCACCGCTCGGCTGGAACGAGTACGCGATGGGCGACGGCTGCGGCGGCGGCGTCGAAACCAGGTCGTTCGACGCCGACCTGGACCGCGGCAGCCCCACGCTCACCGTCAAGAACGGCCAACGCGACTTCCCGTACAAGGTCAGCGAGTCCGACCCGGAGGTCTACTACGTCACCGTCCACACCAAGGCGCACGACGTCCGCTGGGACCTGACCCTGGACTGGTCCAGCGGCAGCCGTCACGGCACCGTCCACATCGACAACGACGGCACCCCGTTCCGCACCTGCGCCAAAGTGGGCGGCACGGCCTACGACTACCCGCTGGGCGGCAGCGAATGGGAGCGCGACACCAACAGCGGATGAAGGACCGCAGTGCCCGACAGATCACGCGACACCAGGGGGCTGCACCACCTGAACTCCACCGTCCCCCTGGTCGCCGCCGCCCGGGCTGCCACAGGACCCCGGTCGAGCTGTGCGGTCACAGTGCTAGTCGACGTCCACCGGACCGTCGTTCGACTTCCTCTCCCTGCTCCCGTGCAACTGGAGAAGGCTGTTGTTCTTGTCCTCCTCGGGGCGGCGGCCGTCGGAATCCTGGCCGTTCAGGTTCTGCCGGACCGAGTCGAGGATCGTCAGGCCCTGGGAGACCAGGCCGGCGGCGATCTCACCGAGGCCGTCTGCGCCGTTCAGTACGTTGACGTTGGCGCCGGCCAGGCCGCCGGCGGCCTCCTTCACGATCTGCGGGAGCTGGTCGATCAGCATCCGGTCGAGCGCGACCCGGTCGTAGGAGGCCGCCGCCTCCGCCTGGATCTTCATGCGCTGCGCCTCGGCGGCGGCGAGGATTCTGACCCGTTCGGCCTCCGCCTCCGCCGGCTTCACGACCTCGGCCACCAGCTGCTGCTGGCGCAGCTTGGCCTGACGCTGAGCCAGCTCCGTCTGGGCGGCGAGCACTTCTTGCTGGGCGTGCGCCTGGGCCAGCGGCCCGGCCTGTGCGGCCTGCGCCTGGGCGCGGTCCACCTCGGCCGAGTACTCGGCCTTGACGATGGCGGTCTGCCGGGCGTACTCGGCCTGCTTGCGGGCCGCCGCCTGCTCCGCCTCGACCGCGGCCTGGGTGGCCTGCGCCTGGGCGATCTGCGCCTGCCGCTGGATGGCTGCCTTGTGCGGCGCGGACATGGCGTCGATGTAGCCGGTGTCGCCGTCGTCGATCGACTGGATCTGCAGCGAGTCCACGATCAGGCCGATCTTCGCCATTTCGGTCTTCGAGGTGTCCAGGACCTCGGCGGCGAGCTTCTGCCGCTCGGTCACGATCTCCTCGACCGTCATGGAGCCGATGATGGCCCGCAGATGACCGGCGAAGATGCGGCCGGTGAGCACCGACATCTGGTCCTGGTCGCTGAGGAACCGCTGGCCGGCGTTGATGATGCTCTCGTGGTCGTTGCCGACCTTGAAGGCGATGACCGCGCGGACGTGCAGCGCGATGCCCTGCCGGGTCACACAGGTCTCGGTGACCTCGGACTCGCACATCGACAGCGTGAGGAACCGGACCTTCCGGAAGACCGGCAGCACGAACTTGCCGTGGCCCGTCACCACTCGGAACGGCGCGCCCCCCAGTCCCCGCCGACCTCCCGAGATCAACATCGCCTCGTCGGGAGCGGGTACGCGGTATCCGAACATGCTTGTACTCCTCAGCCGGCGCCGGCGGTGTCGCCGCCGAGCGCGTCCAATGGATCCACCCACTCGATGACGCCGACCTCGCGGCATCCACGTGATTCGATCACGAGCACCGTCGCCCCCCTGGGCAGGGGATCCTCCGACCAGGCGAGGAAGGTCTCGGAGCCGCCTCTGACCTGTATCAGGACCTCGCCGGGGCCCGCGGATCCGCGAGTTCCGATGAGTACCTTCCCCGTGCGGCCGATCACGGCCTCGTCCTGCGGCATCACCGGCCGTCCTCCTCGTCCTGGCCCCGGAATTCCGACGATAGACCCAGTCGGGCCGGGGACCCAACGGGCGGGAGGACGCGGCCTGCGCGCGGGCTGATCGGGCGCCGTTCCGGTCAGCCGATCCGATAGCGCCGTCCAGGGGGTTGCGACCCCCTGGGCACGACAGGGGTGGGACCGAAGGCCGTCGGTGCGGTGACGGCCGGCCGCAGGCCGAGGTGCTCACGCTCAGCACCGTCTGCGGACCGGCAGAGCTCCCTGCCGCGACCGCGTCTCCGAGTGCGCTCGCGAAGGCGGCTCGCCCTCAGGCGTGCAGGTGCCCTGCGAAGGGGCCCACGTCCCGGCGGCCGTCCGTCAGCCTCGCCATCGCCGCATCGTGCCCACAGCGTGCCCGTCAACCGTCACGACGTCCCCGCCGACGGCCGGGACTTCGAATCGGGGGGCACGTCAGAGCGGCAAGTCGCGGGCAGGACCCGGCTGCCGTGATCGCCTCGTTCGCCGCCCCGTGTTCCGGATGAGTCGAATGCACAGCCGGCTGCCCCGCCCGCCGTGTGGCCTTCGTCTCCATTGCGGGGTCCCGGCGCGGGTCCCGGCGCGCTCGTCGGTATCCCGTCCGCGATGACGACAGCGGCCGCGTACACCTTCGCAGGAGGTCACAGCGCTGTGAGCGGAAACGCTCGACTGCAACACCGCACTCCCGGTGACCAATATCTGTGGTCGCGACGTAAGAAATGGACACGGCGCACGTCAAATATTCCTGCGGCGACAGGCGGCGGAGAATTATTCAACGCTCGGGGCCGACGCCGACGTGCTACTGTCGTCATCAGTTGCAGGTGTGGTTGGCAGGTGTGGTTGCCAGAAGGTTTTTCCGACGGCTGATCATCACGGCGACACGGAATGCGCACAAGGCGTGTTCCTGTACACCGTCCCGAAGGAGAAACAAAATGGCTACTGGCACTGTGAAGTGGTTCAACGCGGAAAAGGGCTTCGGCTTCATCGAGCAGGACGGCGGCGGCGCCGACGTCTTCGCCCACTACTCGAACATCGCCACCCAGGGCTTCCGCGAGCTGCTGGAAGGCCAGAAGGTGTCGTTCGACATCGCGCAGGGCCAGAAGGGCCCGACGGCCGAGAACATCGTTCCCGCCTGACGCGCCGGCACTGACGCATACTTCGCAGCTGGGGCCCGCACCTTCGGGTGCGGGCCCCAGCTCGCTTTATTTCCCAGGGTGATTCGACCCTGTCATTTTCGGCCCGTTCACGCGATTCTCTGCGCCGCTCATTCTGCTGCGGAAATTCCTTGATACGTGCCCACATCGAGGAAGGTTCCGCATGAACCGCGACCGCTCCACTCGCGCACGCACCAATAGCACATACGACCGTTTCGGAGGAGGCGTCGCCGCGGGCCGCTCCGGCGTTTCGCGCCGCTCCAACGGTTACGGAAACCGACAGCCCGCCCGAGGCGAGTTCGCGCTGCCGAAGACGGTCACGCCCGCCCTGCCCGCTGTCGAGTCGTTCGCCGATCTCGCCATGCCGGCGCCGTTGCTGGCCACGCTCGGCCACGAAGGCGTGACCGTACCGTTCCCGATCCAGGCGGCGACCCTGCCGAATTCCCTGGCCGGCCGTGACGTGCTCGGTCGCGGCCGCACCGGGTCGGGCAAGACCCTCGCCTTCGGCCTCGCGGTACTGGCCCGTACGGCGGGCCGGCGCGCCGAGCCGCGCCGGCCGCTGGCCCTGATCCTCGTCCCCACCCGTGAGCTGGCCCAGCAGGTCACCGACGCGCTCGCTCCCTACGCGCGCTCCGTGAGCCTGCGGCTCGCCACCGTCGTCGGCGGGATGTCCATCGGCAGGCAGGCCGGTGCGCTGCGGGCCGGCGCGGAGGTGGTCGTCGCGACGCCCGGTCGGCTCAAGGACCTCATCGACCGGGGGGACTGCCGGCTCGTCGACGTCGGCATCACGGTGCTCGACGAGGCCGACCAGATGACCGACATGGGCTTCATGCCCCAGGTCACCGCCCTGCTCGACCAGGTGCGCCCCGAGGGCCAGCGGCTGTTGTTCTCGGCCACCCTGGACCGCAACGTCGACCTGCTGGTCCGCCGCTACCTGACCGACCCGGTGGTCCACTCCGTCGACCCGTCGGCCGGTGCCGTATCCACGATGGAGCACCACGTACTCCACGTGCACGACGCGGACAAGCACCGCACGACCACCGAGATCGCGGCCCGGGACGGCCGGGTCATCATGTTCCTGGACACCAAGCACGCCGTGGACCGGCTGACCAAGCACCTGCTGAACAGCGGTGTCCGCGCCGCGGCCCTGCACGGTGGCCGGTCCCAGCCGCAGCGCACCCGGACCCTGGCGCAGTTCAAGGACGGTCACGTCACCGTCCTGGTGGCCACCAACGTCGCGGCCCGCGGCATCCACGTCGACAGCCTCGACCTGGTCGTCAATGTGGATCCGCCCAGCGACCACAAGGACTACCTGCACCGTGGCGGCCGTACGGCTCGCGCCGGGGAGTCCGGCAGCGTCGTCACCCTGGTCACCCCCGCCCAGCGCCGCGGCATGACCCGGCTGATGGCTTCGGCAGGCATCACCCCGCACATCACCCCGGTCCGCTCGGGCGAGGCGGAGCTGAGCCGCATCACCGGCGCCCAGGCGCCCTCCGGCGTCCCGGTGGTCATCACCACACCTGTCGCGGAACGCCCCCGCCGCGCCTCCTCGACGTCCCGGAACCGCCGTGGCCGCACCGGCCAGGGCCGACCCGTCGGCGCGGGGGTGCGGCGCGGGGCACAGCGGCGGCCCGGGAACGAGTCGGCTGCCTAGTCCGGCGCCCCGGCCCCGTGGCCGTATGAGGACGGGCGGGAAACCGCCCTCAGGATCCCGGTGGGGGCCCTGCCGACGCGCGTCGGCAGGGCCCCCACCGCTGTGTCGCCTGCCGCTCGGAAACCGCCGGCCGGGCGACGGGGCGGAGACAGCGCCTCACCGGTCGACGTAGCTGAGATCGCCTACGGTCCACGCGCTGACGTCCTTGATCGCGACTCGGTACATGCCGCCCGTCTCGGGGATCCCGAGGCTGCCCTGCAGGATCCGGGCGAGATGAAAGTGCAGATGCGTGGGCGCCTCGCCGCGACCGGGCCGGTTCCCTCGCGGGCCGCGGGTGAAGACGTCCGAGAACGGGCCGAGACGGTCCGAGTCCTTCAGAACCTCCGCCACCCGCTCCCTCCACACTGCCTCGGGAGCCAGCCGGCCGGTGATCACGGCACCGCCGACGACCACGGTCAGCGACATCTGATTGCTTCGCTCGGACTCCACCGCGGCGGAGATGGCGACGAGCAGCTCATCAGGGTTCGACATGACAGCAGAGCTTATTCGCCTTGCCCGCACTGGCACCGCCCGCGGGGCGTGAAGTGGTTGCGCGGGCTGCGGGAGGCGGCTCACGACCCACCCGTGGGGGCCGACCACTGCCTTGTTCTTCCTCCGCCGGAAGGATGAAATCTACTGTTGTCACAGTAGACTTTGGCTCCCGGTCTGGGTACGCTTCTTCTCGTAAACACGGTCGAACGAGACCCGCCAGACACGAACTGGCGGGTGACTGAATACGAAGTACGCAGGTCAGTGCGGCTCTTGGGCCTGAAGCCAAAGTGTTCCCAGAACGGTGACGGGACTGGGAGCCGCACTGGGCGGCTCGCACGTCGAGGAGCCGCCGACAGCAGTACCGGTTCATTCAGCGGTTGATACAGAGAGGAACGGAGGAGCAGACGCCATCAGGATCGCCCGGCCCGAGAAGCACTCGGCCCGGGTACCGCAAGACCCCGGAATGGATGGTGGTCCCCGGTCACGCAGCTGCGATCCCCCCGCTCCGCCCTGCCGGGCCGGGTAGCGGAAACAGAAGGTCGGCACAGCAGTAGGGCCGACAGATGGTGTTGAATTTCCTTCGGGGCCCTGGTGCCGTACGGCACCAGGGCCCCTCGACGCGTTGCACAGCGAGGTGACATGACATCGGACCACCCTCTGAACGATCGTCTGGATGACGACGACTACCCCGCGTACACGATGGGCCGGGCAGCCGAGATGCTCGGCACCACTCCGGCCTTCCTCCGAGCCATCGGGGAGGCTCGTCTGATCACTCCACTCCGCTCGGAGGGAGGACATCGCCGGTACTCCCGCTACCAACTGCGGATCGCCGCTCGGGCCCGCGAGCTCGTCGACAAGGGGACCCCGATCGAGGCTGCGTGCCGCATCGTGATCCTCGAGGACCAGCTCGAGGAAGCGCAGCGCATCAACGCCGAGTACCGCCGCGCCGCCAGCGAAGCGGCGGGCAGTCCCGGCTCCGGCTGAACCTGCGGGCGCGGGCCGTGTTCGAACGCCGGCCGGCGGCCGGAGGAGAGTACGGTCGGAAAGTCGAGGAAGGCCCAGGTCACAGACCCGGGCCTTGTTGCTGCCCCCGGGCGATCACCGGTCGCGTGCCGGATTCGTGCCAGAGGCTTGTCGGGCGGCTTCTGAGCCGCGGCTGCCCTTTCCCTCGGTCAGAAGAAGCCGTTCAGGCCGAACCAGCCGTCCGCCGTCTCCACGCGCGAGTCCAGCGTGCCGTCGCCGCGGCCCTGGTACACGAGCTGGCAGCCGACCCCTCGGCAGCTCCCGCCGACATAGCTGCTCTTGGTGATGGTGACGAGGTCGGCGCGGCCGTCGCCGCCGACATCGCCCAGGCCCAGGAACGTGTCCATGACGTTCCAGCCGCCGCTGCCGATCAGCACACGGGACCCGAGGGCCCCGGTCCTGCCCGGGTACAGCCACAGCTTCCCGGTGGACGCCTCGCGGACGATCAGGTCCGCACGGCCGTCACCGTTCATGTCACCCGCCCCGACCAGGGCGTTCATGGCGTTCCAGCCGCCGCTGCCAAGGAGCCTGCGCGCACCGAGGGTGCCGCTGCCGGTGCCGGGGTACAGCCACAGCTTGCCCGTGGCCTTCTCGACGGCCAGTACGTCGGAGCGGCCGTCGCCGGACAGGTCGCCGTACGCGACGATCCGGCTCATGGCGTTCCAGCCGCCGTTGCCCATGAGCCTGCGCGTACCGAGGCTGCCGGTGCCGGTGCCCGGGTACAGCCACAGCTTCCCGGTGGACGCCTCGCGGGCGATCACGTCCTCTCGGCCGTCACCGCTGAAGTCGCCGTGCCGGACGAGGGCGTTCATGGCGTTCCAGCCGCCGTTGCCGACCAGCTGCCCGGTGCCGTCGCCGCGCAGGAACCACAGTCGGCCCGCCTTGTCCCGGACGAGGACGTCGGCCTTGCGGTCGGCGTTCAGATCACCGAAGCCCGCCGCCTGGGGGGTGGTCGACGAGTACCACTCCGGGTAGGCCGGGAACCAGCACTCCCGCTCGGTGGCGACGAGGCTCACCGAGCTGACGGTACGTTGCGAGCCTCCCCACTCGGTCCCCGCCGGGTCGGGGGCCCACGAGGTGACGCCGCCGGTCTTGCTGTAGTTCGGATCGTCGTGCAGGCAGGCGTACTTGGACGTTCGGTTCACCACGGACTGGAACGTGTTGTCCCAGGTCCCCAGCGTCGCCTTGTTCGTGTTCGTCTTGAACATGGCGCCCGTGCCGTTGTCGGTCTTCCAGGCGCAGAAATAGCCCGCCGGGCAGTCGCTGATCGCGGCCTGTGCGGGCGTCGCGGCCGCACCGAGGAGCCCGAGCGAGGTGAGCCCCAGCGTCGTGGCCAGCGTGGCCAGGCGCCGGAGCAGTGATACGCGCATTTCTTCCCTCCCTGACGCGGCACGGAGAGAAGCTCGACGTGCCGCGGGAGGAAGATACCTTGCCCGCGCGATCACTCATACGCGCGCGTCGCCGTCTCGTGCGTCTCCTGCGTCTCGTGCGTCTCGTGGGACTCGTAGGCCGCGTACGTCTCTTCAGACTGCTTCGGGTTGCGGTTCCGGTTGCCGTGGTGGTGCGGCCCTCGGTTCCCACAGCGTGGTGGTCCGTACGTAGCCGTAGACCACTGAGGTCATCGCCAGAATGAGAAGTGGTCCGAACAACCATGGATGTTCGGCCATCTCCATCGGCAGATAGCGATACGACAACAAGAGCGCGGCGAAGACCGTTGCTCCGTGAGCGACCAACTGGATCCCCGAGCGGTCCCAGCCGTGGTCGACCGAGCGCAGGGCTGCCTCGATCGTGAGCGCGAACACCACGCCGGCAACGAGATCCGCACCGTAGTGGAAGCCGAACCCCAGCGTCGCGCCGAGCGTGGCAATCAGCCAGAAAGTGCCTGCGAAGCGCAGGATCCGTGGGCCCTTCCGGGAGTGAACGAAGATCGCGGTGGCCCACGCTGTGTGCAGGCTGGGCATGCAGTTGCGTGGGGTGATCTGGTCGAACGGCATCTGGTGCGGGGTAGTGATCGGCGGCGGCGTGTCCGGCCACCAATCGGCCACCGCCCAGTGCACGGTGGGCGGCGTCGCCGGCCACAGGTGGGCCCACGCCCAGTGCTCGTTGCCGGCGCCGTAGGCGTAGAGCGGTCCGACCACCGGGAAGATCATGTAGATGGCGGGCCCGAGGAGCCCGATGACCAGGAAAGTGCGCACCAGGTGATGGCCCGGGAAGCGGCGCTCGACCGCCACATGACGCAGCTGGTACAGGGCGACGACGACCGCGGCGACCGCAAGCTGAGCGTAGACGTAATTGAGAACATGGGCGCCGATCGGGCCGGTGGCCGTGACGATCCGGCCCACCAGCCAGGACGGATCGCCCAACGCGTGATCGGCGGTGGCCACGTACTGGTCGAACACGGCCGGGCGGGACTTCGACGTGATGAGCAGCCAGGTATCGCCGGTCTTGCGGCCCGCGACCAGCAGCAGGCCCAGCCCGACGCCCTTCAGCATCAGGACCCGTTCGCGGCCGGTGCGGCGTGTGACAGCGATGACCGCACAGCCCAACATCACCCACAGGGCGCCGTTGCCGAAGGGGTGTCCGCCGGTCATCTTGGCACCGACCGCCCACCGCACCAGCAAGAAGACGGCGTCGATACCGATCGCGGCGCCGGCCGCGACGAACCGTTGCCGCCGGGTGAGCACCACCATCATCAACGCCATGCTGGCGTACAACAAAAAGCCCGATTTGGGCGGGAATATCAGCTCCCGCGCCTGGCTGGTCATCGGCCCCGGCAGGCCGTAGCGACGGGCGACGATCTCAAGCGTGACGAGCAATCCGAGGGCCACCACACCCGCTGTGGCCCACAGTATCGCCCGTGGTTGACGCCACGCGGAAAAGGCAGTTCTGCCGTCTATTCGCGAAAGCAGCCGCGATGTTATAGGTCTCAATCAGTTAGCCGTTTGTTAGATGTCGGTCGAATCAGATCGAACATCCTATCGGAGCGGTGCGGGCCGACCAGGGGTAGTTCGAAGGACGGTCGCTCCTGCGCTCGATGGTCCGGCAAGTCGTCGCGGAGAAGTACCTCCGGAAACCGGAGCGCACAGGAGCAGGTCACGGTGGAGCGTGGGACAAGGTCGAAGTGGCCGTCGTCGTCTCGCGGCTCGCCCCGCAGGCCGGTCAGACCCGGTCCAGGGGACGGTGCGGGCCGCTCGGAAGGTCCGCTGCGATCGTGTCACCGGGGCGCACCACGCCACCCTCCCTCACGATGCTCATGATTCCCGCTTTGCGCACGATGTTCCCGGCCTCGTCGCGGCCGACGACCTGCTTCAGCAGCCCGTCCTGGAAGTTGTCGATCTGCACACAGGGATTGCGGAGACCGGTGACTTCCAGGACCGCGGAGTCACCGATGCGCAGCAGCGTGCCGACCGGCAGACCGAGCAGGTCGATGCCGCGCGTGGTGATGTTCTCGCCGAGTTCGCCGGGCCCCAGCTCGAACCCTTCTTCGGCGACCTCGGCGAAGAGCTCCTCCTGCATGAGGTGGACCTGGCGCAGATTCGGCTGGGTGGGATCCTGGGCGACGCGCGAGCGGTGCTTGACCGTCACGCCGGCGTGCACGTCCCCCTCCACACCGAGCCCGGCGAGCAGTCTGATGCTGTCCCGGTTCGGCTTGGTGAACGAGTACTCGCCGTTACTGCTGACCGCCGTCACTCTTCCGCTCATCCCTCGGAACCCCCTCTTCAGTAACAATGATCAGCACGAGCCTAACCCTCGGCCCTCGAGGCGCGAGAGCACCAGTTCGGTTCTCGTCACCCGCTCGACGGCAATCCTGTTCCTGAGTCTCCGCGTGCCGTCGTATGCGGATCCCGGGGCCGGGCGCGACGATCGCCCCGGGACGTGCTGTGGCGGAGAGCGAACCGGTCCATGCCTTCTCCCACCGTGTCAGGGCACGGGCGGGCCGGCCCGGACGAGGCCCGGCTGGCAGGCGATGACGACGAGTTGGGCACGGTCGCGGGCACCCAGTTTCGTCATGGCGCGGTGAATGTGGGTGCGCACGGTCAGCGGGCTGAGCGTGAGGTCCTCGGCGATCTCGGTGTTGGACTTCCCTTCGGCGGCCAGGGCCATGACCTCGCGTTCGCGGACCGTGAGCTCTGCGAGGCGTTCCGGGGGTGCGAGGTGGGTGCCGGGGGCGGGGGCGGTGAGGAAGCTGCGGAATGGTCGTCATTCGTCGACGCTCCGCCTCCCAGGACGGGCACGGCCGGCTGATCCAACGCCTCGCTCAGGTGGCCGGGTGCGCTTCCCGCGCCCGCAGCCTGCGTGCGAGCAGGCCGAGCAGCACGGCGTTGACCAGCCCGGACAGGGCCACACCGGCGGAGAAGAGCAACGGGCTCAGCCAGGACAGCTCGGAGTACTGCGCGGGCGCCGCCACCAGGGAGGCGACGATGCCGAGCGGCGCCGTGGCCATGAGCGGCCAGATCCCGGCGAACCCCGGGTCCGGCGACAGGTACACCGCGTACAGGAAGAACCCCAGCGCCGCCGCGACCACCGCGAGGTACCCGCGCGCGAGCCAGTTGTCCACCGCGGGCGCCAGCAGCGCCCGCATTCCCCGCAGGCGGGGCCGCGCGGCAGGTGCCATGTCCGTCCCCTCCTGTTCGGAGGGGACCGGTATCCGTGGGAGGGGCTCACGCGCGCCGGCCGGTGCGGCGGCCGCGGACCTCGCGGCGAGGGCACCGAGCACAGCGGCGTTCACGAGGGCGCACAGGAGGAGCCATACGGTCCACAAGCCCGTGGCGAGCACCTCGACCACCACGCCGCCCTCGGTGCCGGGGCCGAAGGGGAGGGCCACGCTCAGGAAGGAGAGGGGTGCCGTGAGCATCAGGGGATCCGGGGCGAAGCCGCTGTCCGGGAAGAGGAACACGACCAGGACGGAGGCGGCGAACACAGCCAGATAGGCCCGGGCGAGCCAGTTGTCCGTGGCGAGCGCGAGGAGCCGGCGCGGGCGCGGAAGGCGGCGTGGGAGGGAGGACTTCGGCATCGCGGGTTCCTTCGGGTCGGTCCGTGGGCGATGTCCTCAACGGTGGACCGGAGGGCGCGTTCAGACATGAGTACGGGTACTCACCGGCAGGGCGCGGGACCTACCACGCCGCGTGCTCAGCGAGCCAGCAGTCCGCGGAGCTCCGCGGTGATCCGGCCGGGGGCTTCCTCCGCCATGTAGTGGCCGCATCCGACGGTCCTGTGGATCAGGTCCGGTGCCCAGGCGGACCAGAGGGCTCGGGCGTCGAAGCCGAGGAAGGCGCCCCAGTCCTGCTGAAGGACGGTGACCGGCATCCGCAGCCGGTTGCCCGCGTCCCTGTCGGCCTGGTCGTGCTCGACGTCGACACCGGCGGAGGCGCGGTAGTCGGCCACGATCGAGGGCACCGCGTCGCGGCAGGCGTCCAGGTAGGCGGCGCGGATGTCGGCGGGGACGGCGTCGGGGTCGTGGGCCCAGATGTCGAGGAAGTGGCCGAAGAAGGCGTCCGGGGCGGCCGCGATCATCTGCTCGGGCAGGTGCGGAGGCTGGGCCATCAGATAGAGGTGGAACCCGATGGCGGCACTGGTGCCGTGCATCACCTGCCACATGTCCAGGGTCGGGAGCACGTCGAGGCAGGCCAGGTGGGTGACGGCATCGGGGTGGTCGAGTCCGGCGCGGAACCCGACCAGGGCACCGCGGTCGTGGCCGGCCAGCGCGAACCGCTCGTGACCGAGGGCCCGGGCCAGGGCCACGACGTCGGCCGCCATGGTGCGCTTGGCGTAAGCGGCTCCGTCGGTGTCGGCGGGCTTGTCGCTGGCTCCGTAGCCTCGCAGGTCGGGGCAGATGACGGTGTGGTCCGCCGCGAGGTCGGCGGCGACGTGCCGCCACATCAGGTGGGTCTGCGGGAAGCCGTGCAGGAGCACGATCGGGCTGCCCGAGCCGCCGACGGCGGCGTTGAGGGCGATGCCGTCGGCGACCTGGATGCGCTGGTAGTCGAAGCCTTGGAGGGTCGGTGCCACGGTGTACTGCTTTCCTCGGGTGTGAAAGACGCCTGCCGGGTCGGCGGACGCCATCGAGACTGCCGGGCGCGAATCAGCATCCGATCAGCGCGTACCGTGGCGGGCGGGGCAGGGCCGGGAGGTGAGGATGGACCCGATCACGTTCGGCGTGCTCGGGCCGGTGGTGGCCTGGGACGGTGCCGGTGGCGTGCTCGGGCTGAAGGGCCCGCGGCACCGTGCGGTGCTGGCTCGGCTGATCATGGCCCGCCGGCGCGTGGTACCGGTCGCCCGCCTCGTGGAGGACCTGTGGGACGAGCCCGCGCCCGGTGCCGTGGGTGCGGTGCAGACGTTCGTCGCCGCGCTGCGCCGCGTCCTGGAACCGCACCGCCCGGCCAGGGCCCCGGCCCGTCTGCTGGTCACCGAGGGCCCCGGGTACGCGCTGCGGGCGGCGCCGGACGCCGTGGACGCCTGGCGGTTCGAGGCGGCCGTCGCCGGTGCCGCCAGGCTCCCGGCCGGGCAGGCGCTGGAGCAACTGGGTGAGGCGCTGGAACTGTGGCGCGGCCCGGCCTACGCCGAGTTCGCCGAGGAGGACTGGGCCCGTGGCGAGTGTTCCCGCCTGGCCGAGCTGAGGTTGCAGGCCGTGGAGCGACAGGCGCGGGCCCGGCTGGATCTGGGGCTGGCCGCCGAGGCGGTGCCCGACCTGGATGCCCACCTGGCCGAGCATCCCTGGCGCGAGGACGCCTGGCAGCTGCTGGGCCTGGCGCTGTACCGCACGGGCCGCCAGGCGGACGCGCTCGCGGTACTGCGCCGGGCCCGGGCCATGCTGGCCGACCGACTGGGCGTGGATCCGGGCCCGAAGATGCGTCGTCTGGAGGCCGACATCCTCACCCACGACCCGCGCCTGGACCTTCGGGCAGAACCGTCCACAGCGGTGACCCGACTGTGGACGCGGACGGCGGCGGCCTACGACCGCACGGTCGCCGCGGATGCCCGGGCACGGCTGGAGTCGACGGTCGGCCTGATCCGCGACCTCGCACTGACCGGGGGCCCCGGTCTGCGGGCGGCCCGGGAACACCGCCTGCAAGCCGTCACCGCGGCGGAGGAGTTCGGGGACCCGGACCTGACCGCCCGGGTCATCGGCGCCTACGACGTCCCCGCGATCTGGACCCGTGACGACGACCCGGAGCAGGCACGGCAGATCGTCGCGGCTGCCGAGCGCGCCCTGGCCGCCCTGCCGCGCGGCGGCGCGCACGAGGCGGCGCGCTGCCGCCTGCTGTCCACCATCGCACTGGAGATGCGCGGCACCCGCTCCCCGCGCGGTCCGCAGGCGGCCTCCGAGGCGGAGGAGATCGCCCGGCGCCTGGACGACCCGACCTTGCTGGCGTTCGCCCTCAACGCGGCGTTCATGCAGTCCTGCACCCGCGCCGGCCTCTCACCGCGGCGGGACGCGATCGGTGAGGAACTGGTGGCGCTGGCCGCCCGGCACGGCCTGGTCACTTTCGAGGTGCTCGGCCATCTGATCCGTATGCAGGCGCGGAGCGCGCTCGGCGACTTCCCGGCGGCGGACGTCCACGCGGCCGCGGCAGACCGTCTGGCCGAGCGCCACGAGCGGCCGCTGGTGAGCGTCTTCACCTCGTGGTACCGCGCGCTGCGGTGGGCCGCCCGCGGACGGATCCCGCAGGCCGGGGCCGCATACCGGGACGCCGCCGCCCGGCTGGACGGCGCGGGCATGCCCGGCGTCGAGCACGGCCTGCTGCCCCTCGCACAGCTGTGTCTGCGCATGGCCGGCGGCAGCACGTCCGCAGGGCAGGCAGCCGAACACGTCGACGCGGATGCGGACTGGGGTCCGTACCGCCCCTGGGTCGAGCCCTTCATCCTGCTGCGCTCCGGCCGCCGCGCCGACGCCGAGGCAAGTCTGCGCGCCTTGCCGGAGCCGCCTGCGGACCTGTTGTATGAGGCGATGTGCTGCCTGCAGGCCGCGGCCGCGCTGGAGCTCGGCGACCGGGCCGTGCTGGAGCAGCTCCACGCCCGCCTGCGGCCGGCCGCGGGCGAACTCGCGGGCGCGGGCAGCGGAATGCTCACCCTCGGCCCGGTGGACCGCTGGCTCAGCGCCATCACCAACGCTCTCCACGCCGCGACGGGTAGCGGTCGGCACCCAGCAACCAAGCCTTGACGCGACGCGGGGGGCGGCCTTCGCCGGGCGATGACGGCGACCCCTGTCCTGCCCCCGGTCGACGTCCACCACGGTTCCGTGCACGAAGGCCGCTTCGTCACTGGCCAGCCAGACCACGGCACGGAGTTGACGACCTGAGGTCGCTCCAGACGGATAAACCCCGGGCAGCGGCCTGGAGTTGGTCGGTCGGGCAGGTCGATCGGACGGCCGCCTGGCCTCCGTGTGCGCCAAGTCGGTTGGCCGAAACCGCCGTTCATGGCGTGATCCACCGTGTGTGACGTCCGGCCGGGCCTTTGCGCTTGATAAGTGGCCGCCTGTCGATCATGACAGGGGCAGTGACGAGCAAAGCGCCGGACCGCTCCGCTCGTCGCGCCTTCCGCGGAGCTCACTTGCAGACGTCCTACTGAAGGAAGCGACCGACCACATGCGCATAAGACAGTTCGCACAAAGAGCAGCGCTCTGCGCTGCCATGAGCCTCTCGCTCCTCGGCCTCGGGACGACCACGGCCGCCGCGGACACCAGTGCCCCACTGCCGATCAGCTCGTATCGGGACATGGCTGTCGACGCGGCTCATCAACAGGTCTTTCTCAGTGATCCGTTCGGTGGCAGCGTTCTGGTGACGGACTACTCGGGCCAGGTCGTGAAGCAGATCGGCGGTGAGGCCGGTGCCTGGGGCATGGCGCTTTCCAGCGACTCCCGCACGCTGTACGTGGCACTGCGCGACGCCGGCGCGATCGCCGCGATCGACACCGCCACCCTGCAGGAGACCGCCCGGTACGACACCGGAACCGGCGCGGGCGCCTACGCCGGCCCGACCTCCCTCGCCCTGGCCGGAGGAAAGATCTGGTTCGGCTACAGCACCGACACCTGGAACGGCGCCCTCGGCTCCCTGGACCTGAGCGGCGCCCAGCCGGTCGTCGCGCGGGGCCAGGGCCTCGACACTTTCCGCGGCTCGCCCCGCCTGGCCGCCACGCCGCAGGACCCGGACACCCTCGTCGCCGCCGAATCCGACGGAAACGCCGCCACCCTGGCCGTGTACGACGTGAGCACCGGCCGGGCCGACGCACAGGCCAAGCGTGTCGACCCGGGAACGGACGGGTGCACGAGCCTGCAGGACCTCGCCTTGACGCCGGACGGCGCGCGGGTGGTCGTCGCCTGCGCCTCGCCCTACTACCACCAGGCGTTCCGCACGGCCGACCTGGCGGACGACGGCCGCTACACCACCAGCCACTACCCCGACGCCGTGGCCATCGCCCCCGACGGCACGATCGCGGCGGGCATCGACGGCGCCTCCTCGCCCGACGTCTACCTGTTCACGCAGGGCGACTCCACGGCCCTCAAGAGCTGGGACTTCCCGGCGTCGTCCCCGTACGCCACCAACACACTCCAGTCCGCCGGCCTCGCCTGGGCTCCGGACGGCAGCAGGGTGTTCGCGGTCACCGAGGACAGCGGCACCTCCTCCCTGACGCTGCAGGTCCTGGACTTCCCGCAGGTCGCCACCACCGTCACCGTGCAGGCACCCGCCTCCTCACCCCGGAACCAGGACCTCACCCTCACCGGAAAGCTCGAGGCACCCGTGGGATTCGGCGCGGGGACCACCGTCGACATCTGGCGGCTCGACGACCCGACGGCGGGTGAGGGCACACTGATCGGGTCCGCGACCGTCGCCGCGGACGGCACGTTCAGCTACACGGACCGTCCGAAGGCCAAGGGCGACGTCCAGTACACCGTGCAGTACGGGGGCGACGCGCGGCATACCAGTGCCTACGGCACGGTCACGGTCGACATCACCTCCGACTGAGTCCCGTCCGCCTCGCGCCACGGGCTCCGCTCGAACCCGCGCTCGGCCGGGGTTTCCCAGCCGAGCGTGTCGCGCTGCCTCCACTCGACTGCGGGCGCCGGGCGGCCCCCGGGCGCTGCGGTCTCACCCGGAGCGGACCGTGAGGTAGGTCCACCGGCTCCACACGCTGCCGGTCTGTGCGCCCGTGGCCGGTGGCGTGTAGTGGCCGCGGATGCGGTAGTGGTCGTTGCTCGTGAAGAGCTTCAGCGCCCGGCCGTAGCCGTACCAGCCGTCGGCGTACACGCTCCCGCAGTCCTGCGCGGTGACCTGGTGCCAGGCTCCCGAGTAGTAGTGCTCGAGGTACACCGTCATGTGACCGGTGGACTGGCGGGGAGTGACCAGGAGGTTGAAGCCCATGTTGACTTCGGACTTGTAGAAGACCTGGTAGGTGGTGGATCCGATGCGGGTGGTCCCGGTCGGCCACTGCATCTGCGTCCGGACGGTCGGCGTGACGGTCGTACCGGTGGTCACCGTGCGCGGCGCATAGCGGTAGTCACCCGCGAAGGCCGCGCTGAAGACGGTGTTGCGGCCGATCCTGTAGTACGCCACGAGGTTGCCGTACGCGTCGACCCTGCCGCTCTTGAGCTGGGTCCGCGACGCGCCCGCGGGCTGGGCGTACAGGGTCACGACACGGGAGTTGTAAGTCGTCCCCAGGTGCGCGGTGACCTTGACGGTCGCGCCGGAGTGGTACGACTTCGCGTCGGTCGCCACACTCAGGCTCGGCGTGGCGCGGGACACCTGCACCTTCGCCGACGCCGTGACCGGGAGGTAGGACGTGCCACCGTCGTAGGTGAAGGCGTAGGTGTTCGCGCCACCGACCTGCGGGGTGTCGTGGAAGGCGAAGCCGCCGTCCGTGGCGACGGGCACGGTGCCCACCGCGTAGCCGGAGGGGTGCGCCTGGTCGGTCTTGACGACGTGGACCGCGCCGGTCGTCACATGCGCGTGCGGCCAGGCGAGTCGACCGGTGATGGTCATCGCCGCGGCACGGTTTGCAGCGGAGGGAGCGGTCAGCGCCATGGTGGGCGCGTACTTCGCCACCGGGATGTCGAAGCTCCGGCTCGCCGGGGCGTAGTGGCCGCCTCCTGAGTAGTCGACGCGGAAGCTCAGGGAGCCGGTGGCAGGAGCGGTGCCGGCGACGTAGTAGGAGCCCAGGAAGTCGGACGGTGTGTGTCCCGGGGTGCTTGTCGGGTCCGGGATGAGCAGGCCGTCCGGATCGGCGTCGTCGTAGCGGGTGATCCGCACGGTGCCCGGAATTATGGATTCCTCAGCACTGAGGTTGAGGGGCGAGTCGAAGCCCGCCCGGAACGTGTAGGCCTCGCCGGGGGCGAGCGGGGTGGTCGTCGAGGCTCCGTAGAGACGGACCCACGCGGTTTCCGGGGTACGAGTGATGTGCAGCGTCGGTGATCCCCCGGAAGCGTCCACGGCCACGCCGTAGACCCGGCTGTCGTCCGGTGCCCAGGCGAGGCCGTGTGCGGCCAGGCGCAGCGGATAGTCGTAGCCGTACTCGGTGTACTCGCCGTCGCCCGTTTCCGGAAACGTGTGCAGCGCGCGGTCGCCGGCGGCCATGGTCCCGTCCGGGGCCACGGCGACGGTGGCGTACGTCGCGTCGGCGAACCACCCGTCCGCTGCGAGATCCGAGGTGCGGAACCGTTGGGTGCTCGCGTTCAGGTCCTGCTCGGACGAGACCGCCAGATGCTGCCCGTCCGCCGTGACCGCGAAGTCGCTCAGGTCGCGGAAGGGCAGCGCCTTCGCGGCCTGCCGGGTCAGCGCATCGCCCTCGGCCCGGTACGTGACGACGGCGGAGGTGTCACCCGTCTGCACGGCGGCCGCGAGGACGCCGGAGGGCGTCGGGGTCGTCGCCAGCATCGGCGCTGCCGGCCAACTGCCGGAATCCTGCCGCAACGTGACGGTTCCGGCCCCGTCGACGGATCCGATGCCGCCGGCGCCCGCCGTGCCGTACCCGAACCAGAGGGTGCCCCCGGCGACGGCCAGCGAGTCCGGGCGGCTGCCCGCGCCCGTGCTGTACCGAACGGACTCGGTCAGGCTCTCCGTGCTGATCGCCGCGATCGCGTCCCGGTCCGGCAGAGCCGCGTACAGCGCGGATCCGTCGTCGGAGAGGGCGAGACCCGTGGCGCCCGGCTCACCACTGATCATCGTCGGGTTCCCGCCGTCGAGGTCGGTGACGAGAATGCCGTCCGTGCCGGAGCCGCCGCTGATGAACAGGTGTCCGTGCGGGGCATCCACCACCATGTGCGCGAAGTGCGCGATCGGCAGCGGTACGTCCGACGCCGCGTACGAGTCGACCGCGCCGGGACCGATGACGGTCGTCAGTCCCAGGAGCAGCGCTGCGGCGGTTGGCGTCGAGAATCGCGCCGGCTTCATGAAAGGCCCCCCACATAACCTTCACGATCAAGGGGCGCAACCTAGCACGGAAAGATCAGGCGCCGATAGCGGCTGGGGCGGTAGCGGGCGGGGCGGAGATCACCGAGACCCGATCGCGCCTGGATCGGGTCACGGCAGCATCGGGCGCCATGACGGGGCTCGTGCGCCGGACCATGCGCCGGCCGGCGTCTGTGGTCGGCCCCACGGGGCCTGGGACGGCCTTCCGGCGCCGGGTTCGGCGTTCTCCCGGCGGGCCAGGCCGTAGAGCACCGATGTCAGCGCGGCCAGTTCGGGTTCCCGCGGTGTGCCCCGGACCACCCGGAACAGCGGTTCTTCGCCGGTCACTGCGGCTGGTTCCCGTGCTTGCGGCTGGGCAGCGGGACGTGCTTGGCCCGCAGCATGGCGAGCGCCCCGATGAGCCGGTGCCGTGTCTCGGCCGGGTCGATGACATCGTCGACGAGGCCGCGTTCGGCGGCGTAGTAGGGGTGCATGAGCTCGCTCCGGTACTCCTTCACCTTCTGCGTGCGCACCGCGTCGGGATCCTCCGCTGCCGCGATCTCGCGGCGGAAGATGACGTTCGCCGCTCCCTCCGCGCCCATCACCGCGATCTCGTTGGTGGGCCAGGCGAAGGACACGTCGGCGCCGATGGAGCGGGAGTCCATCACGATGTACGCGCCGCCGTACGCCTTGCGCAGGATCACCTGGACCCTCGGCACGGTGGCGTTGCAGTACGCGTACAGCAGCTTGGCGCCGTGCCGGATGATCCCGCCGTGCTCCTGGTCCACGCCGGGCAGGAATCCCGGCACGTCGACCAGCGTGATCAGCGGGATGTTGAACGCGTCGCACAGGGCGACGAAGCGGGCGGCCTTCTCGCTGGCGTGGATGTCCAGCACGCCGGCGAGCGACGCCGGCTGGTTGGCGACGATCCCCACCACGTGCCCGTCCATCCGGGCCAGGGCGCAGATGACGTTGGTCGCCCACAGCGGCTGGATCTCGAAGTGGTCGCCGTCGTCGACGATTTCCTCGATGACGGCGCGCATGTCGTAGGAGCGGTTGGGGTCCACGGGCACCAGGTCGGCCAGTTTCCCGGTGCGCCGGTCGGGCGGGTCGGCCGAAGGACGGTGCGGCGGGAGTTCGCGGTTGTTGGACGGCAGCAGGGACAGCAGGCAGCGCAGGTCCGCGAGGCACTCCTCCTCGTCGTCGTAGGCGAGGCTCGCCACCCCGGACACCCCGGCGTGTGCGTCGGCGCCGCCCAGCTCGTCGTGGCTGATCACCTCACCCGTCACCGCCTGCACCACGTCGGGCCCGGTGATGAACATCTGGGCGGTGCCGCGCACCATGAGCACGAAGTCGGTCAGGGCCGGGGAGTAGGCGGCACCCCCGGCGCAGGGGCCGAGGATCACGCTGATCTGCGGAATGACACCGGAGTTGCGGACGTTGCGCTGGAAGATCCCCCCGTATCCGGCGAGCGCCGTGACGCCCTCCTGGATCCGGGCGCCCGCCCCGTCGCACAGGCCCACGATGGGGGCGCCGGCCGCCTCGGCCAGATCCATCACCTTGTGGATCTTGGCGGCGTGCGCCTCGCCGAGCGCGCCGCCGTAGATGCGGAAGTCATGTGCGTAGACGAACACGGTGCGGCCGTCCACTGTGCCCCAGCCGGTGACCACCCCGTCCGTGTAGGGCCGCTTCGCCTCCATGCCGAATCCGGAGGCCCGGTGCCGGCGCAGGCTCTCGATCTCCGTGAACGACCCTTCGTCGAAGAGCAGCTCGATGCGTTCCCGGACGGTCAGTTTGCCCTTGGCCTTCTGTGCCGCGGTCGCCCGCGGACCGGGTCCGCCGCGCGCCTGGTCCTGGATCTCGGCGAGTTCGGTGACGCGGAACCGCATCGAGTCCGCGGGCTGCCCGTCATCAACGATGGTCATGCCTGCCCTTCCGATGAGATACGCGCCGCTCGGGCGAGCCCGATGCGGTGACGCTGCCGTGGCGGCGAGCGTCCGTCGCGTCCCTACAGCCCCGCTCGAAGCCGGCTGGACCGCCGCGCGGCCGGTTTCCGCCTCCATCCCGGATCCAGTGGTGCTCCAGAGCGGTCGCGGAGAGTGACCTGTGGACGTGATGGATCGGACCCAGGGCGGCGGCGGTGTGCCATGTCGGTGGCTAGAGACGAATTCCGGGCTTTCTTCGGATCGTTCCCCACGGCCGTGTCGATCGTGACGACGGTCGACACGGACGGTGCTCCTCGGGGGTTCACCTGCAGTGCCGTCACGTCGGTCTCGATCGACCCCCCGCTGCTGCTGGTCTGTCTGGACCGGTCCGCGCGCTCACTCGCGCCGCTGCTGTCGGCGGGGGCGTTCGTGGTCAACGTGCTCGCGGACGGCGCCCAGGACACGGCGCGGGCCTTCGCGAGCAGGTCGGAACGGAAGTTCACCGGCGTGCGCTGGCAGCCCTCGGCGGTCGCCGGGGGCGCGCCCGTCCTGCCGGACCTGGTGGTGGGCTACGCCGAGTGCACGGTGACACGGTCCCTGCAGGCCGGTGACCACTGGATCGTCATCGGCAGGGTGGAAGGGGTCGCGGTCTTCCCCCGGCCGCCGGTGCTCCACCAGCGCGGAGTGTTCGGGGTCTGGCCCGGCGAACTCGCCGCGTCCAGGGGGTGATCCGGCAGGGGCCGCGCGGGCGCGGCCCCTGGCGTCTCAGGCGTGGCAGACGGGCAGGCCTCCGTGGTGTTCGATCATCTTGCCGAAGAGCTCTCCGATGTCCAGCGGGTCGCCGGGGGCCGCACCCCGCTCCTCCGCGTAGGCCCGGTACAGGTTCGGAACCAGCCGCTCGGCGTCCAGCAGGTCGGCGTACTCGCCGAGATCGGCCTCGCGTGCCACGTCGAGGGGGTCGAGGCCGGCCGCCACGCCTTCCTTGGCCAGTTGCTGGATCCGGCGCAGGTATCCCTCGGTCACGTCGAGCACCTCCGGCCCGGCGACGGGTCCGTGCCCGGTGACGAGGACACGTGCGCCGAAGGCGCGCAACCGGTCGACGGCGGCCAGGGAGCCGGACACCGAACCCATCGGGCAGAACGGGGTCACCCCGGCCATGACCAGGTCGCCGGTGAACAGCACACCCCGTTCCGGCAGCCAGACCACCGTGTCATTGGTGGTGTGCGCCGGACCGACATGCACCAACTCGGCTCGCAGGGCGCCCACATGGAGGGTCAGCCGGTCCTCGTAGGTCACCGTCGGCAGCACGAGACGCAGGTTCCCCCAGTCGACATCCGGCCACAGCGAGGTCAGGTGCAGCCCGGCCGCGGCCATCTCGGCGCGTGTCCGGTGCTGGGCCACGACCACGGCCTCGGGGAAGACGAAGTTCCCGAAGGCGTGGTCGCCGTGGAAGTGGGTGTTGACGACGAGCCGAGGCGGGACGGGGGCGACGGCGGACACGGCCGTCCGCAGTCGCCGGGCGCGTTCCTCGGTCGCGGCGGTGTCGACCAGCGCGGCCTCGCCGTCGGCGACGACCAGGCCGGCGTTGTTGAGGCACCATCCGCCGTCCGGCTGGACATAGGCGAACACGCCGTCGGCCACCTCCTCCAGGGTGGCTGCCGAGGGGTCGTACTGTCGAGCGCTCATGAATGTCTCCCGTGGACGTCCGAGGGCCTGCCTGCCCGGACTGTCGCGGGTGTTCCTGGAGGGCTGGTCGAGTCCCTCCGCCGGGCGGCTGCGGAACGTGGCCGAATTCAGCAAATCCCAGGAAATGCAGCCATTTTCACAAGCTGCGGCGGGCTAGTATCGACTTTGTCGATCAACCGGGGGAAGTCGTGATACGGGTCATGCTGGCCGAGGACATGCACATGGTGCGTGGGGCCTTGGTGGCGCTCCTGAAACTGGAGCCGGATTTCGAAGTGATCGCGGAGGTCGAGTCCGGAGACGTCATCCTGCCGGTGGCCCTGGAGAGACGCCCCGATGTGGTCATCGTCGACCTCGATCTGCCCGGTCTCGACGGGCTCACCGCGGCCACCCAGTTGAGGGACCGGGTACCGGAGTGCGGCGTGCTGATCCTCACCAGTCTGGATCGCCCCGGCACCCTGCGGCGCGCCCTGGCCGCGGGGGCCCTGGGGTATCTGCGCAAGGACGCCCCGTCCCAGGAACTGGCGGAGGCGGTGCGCAAGGTCGCGGCCCACGAGCTGGCGGTGGACCGGCAGCTGATGCATGCCGCGTGGAGCCAGGAGGACAACCCGCTCACCAGCCGGGAGACGGAGGTACTGCGCTGGGCGGCGTCCGGCGCGGAAACCACCGAGATCGCCGCCCAGGTCCATCTGTCGGTGGGTACCGTGCGCAACTACCTCACGTCGGCCGTGGCCAAGCTCAACGCGCGAAATCGGCTTGACGCAGTGCGGATTGCCTCGGAGGCGGGCTGGTTGTGACCGTCCGCTGAGGGGCGGCGAGCGGGCAGCCGGCGATGAGGTGGAACCAGCCGTGCTCGTCGACCTCGGCGGTGAGCGCGCCTCCCAGACGGGCCATCCGCTCGGCGAGGTTGTCCAGGCCCCGGCCCCCGACGACCATCCGCGGACCGTTGTCCCGTACGCCGTCGTTGGACAGCGTCAGCCGCACATGGTCGCCCTCCTCCCAAAGCCTTATGCGGCACCGGCTCGGCTCTGCGTGCCGCAGCAGGTTGGTGACCCCCTCGCGGAGCACCGTGGCGAGTGCGGTCTCCGTCTGGCAGCCCCAACGGCCCTCCTCCGCCTCGATGTCGGCATCGACGTCTGCGGCGGCCAGTACCCTTCGCACGGCGGCGACTTCGTCGCAGAGGGAGAGCTCTCGGTAGGAGTAGGCCACCGTCCGCACGTCCGACAGGGCCTGGCGTGAGATGTCCAGCACCTCGCCGAGTTCCTTGCGGGCCTGCTCGTTGTCCTCGACCATCCGATGGACCAGCTCGCTCTTGAGCGTGATGGAGGCGAGGCTGTATCCGAGCAGGTCATGCAGGTCGCGGGAGAAGCGCAGGCGCTCCCGGGTGACGGCGAGGTGCGCGCTCTCGCCCTGGTTGCGGTGCGCCTCGCTCAGCAGTTCCGCCAGACACAGCAGGCCGTAGATCATCAGCCCGGTCATGGCGGTGCCCACGGTCAGGCAGGAGATGTCGAGCACCGGAAATCCCCTCGCCATGGCCAGAGCGCCCGCGACCACCGGATAGAGGGCGAAGAGAATCCACGAGAGGGGGGCGTCGACGATGAGCAGGGTGCTCCCGGCCACGAACCCGCCCATGCCACCCCAGGCGGCGCCGAAGAGCACGACCGGCGCGAAGGTGAAGAACGCCTGGAGCAGGAGTGTCCACCTGCCGTGACGGGCGCGGAACCGCCGGGCCGGCTCCGCGCAGTGGACCAGTTGCAGAAGAAGGACCGCGGCGAAGGAGAGCAGGCAGACCACGATGCTCACAGGCGAGGGGTGGGTCGCCAGGAGCCGCAGCGTGCCGGTCACACCGAACCCGCACTGGGCGAGGGCGACGACGATCACCGGAAACCACGGCGACAGATAGCGACTTCTCACCCCGTTTATTTCAAAAGCTGCTTCAGAAAGCGCGTTCCCCCGTGCAATACCGCCCATGACTCTCCTCGACAGATCACGCGGACATTGCGTTCGACGAGAAGCATACGGAGGCCGCGAGCCCCGGCGGGGGAACTGTGACGCATCCCCCGTCGGGACATTCCGGATCCCGGCCGAAATGACAGGTCGCGACTGAAGCGGACGATGAAGATCCGCTTTCCTGGTCGGCCATGGAATTCAATCCGGCCACTGCGGCAAGAATTGATCGAACATTTCCGGGTCGTACAACGATGAAATACCGGGCTCATCCCCGGGGAGGGCGGTGACCATGCCCGCCCCGGCCATATGGGCGATGATCGCCTGCGCCAGCAGCGGTGCCATCGCCTCGGCCGCGGCCTGCGCCGGCGTGACGTACCCCTGCAGCATCCGCGTCGTGAACAGTGCCTCCGGCCGGTGCAGCAGCACCCGGTGACACGCCTCGGGGGAGAACAGCTCCCCGGTGACGCCCCGGACGGTCAGCGTGCAGCGGCAGGACAGCCTCACCCACTGGTGCAGCGACGGCAGCACCGGACGGAACCGGGCCTGCCGGCACACCGGGACCACCGAGAGCACCGGCCCGAGACGGTCGTCCAGCCCGATCGAGCGCACCACCATGTGCTGGAGGCGCCACAGCGCCTCGGCGAGCGCGGCGGGAAGAGCCGAGAGCACATCCGTGCCGGGCGGCCCCTCGAAGGCGCCCCGCGGCGCGTCCACCGCGTTCTCCAGGGAGACCGGTCCCAGCACCATCCGGTCGAGCGTCCTGCGCACGATCGGGTGGGGCGACGGCAGCCGGACCCGGCCGACGGCACTGCGGACGACGAGCACACGACCGCCCTCCTCGTCCTCCAGCACGGCGTCGTCGCGCAGCGACCACAGGGACCGGGGCTCGTACCCGGGCCGCGGTGCGAAGCCGGTGCCCCCCGGTGAGCCGCCCCGCGGTCCTGCGGACACGAGCGGGCGGCGTCTTCCGTCCACGGATGAGATTCCTTCACTTGTCTGTCACGCACTGGTCGTCCCGGAGCGCTTTCGCGCCCGTTCAACGGGTTGCTCATTGTGCCGTCAGGCGGCCGCGAAAAAACAGTGATGTCGTCCAGGCCGCGTTAAAAGCTCATACACGCCTTCCGGTTGCGTGAGTTCGTCACGAGATCTCTGTGAGGGGGGCACTACTGCCTGGCGGACGCCTCGTGGAAGGCTCGAGAAGCACTCGTCGACCAGGGCGCCGCCCATGACCAGGGCTGCGCCCGAAGAGAGGCTCCCACCATGGAAATCGAGATACTCGGCCCGGTTGAGATCCGCATGAACGGGGTGTCGATTGTTCCGAGCGCGGGAAAGCCGCGGCAGGTCCTGGCGCTCCTCGCCATCAGGGCGGGCCAGATCGTGCCGGTGACGACCCTGATGGAGGAGGTGTGGGGTGACGACCTGCCGCGCAGTGCGGTCACCACGCTGCAGACGTACATCCTGCAGCTGAGGCGGAAGATCGTCTCCACCCTGCCGGCGGAACAGGGCGCGAGCGCCAAGGACGTCCTGAGCACCCGGTTCGGCGGCTACAGCATCGGCGTGCGCCCGGACGTCTGTGACCTCCGGGAGTTCGAGCAGCTCTCCGCTCAGGGCACGACGGCCCTGGACGCCGGTGACGCCCGAAGCGCCTCGTCGCTTCTCGGGCGGGCGCTGTCCCTGTGGCGGGGGAACGCGCTCATGGACGTGCCGATGGGCCGGGTGCTGGAGATGGAGACGCTGGGCATCCAGGAAGCACGCATGCGGGTTCTGGAGCAGCGGATCAAGGCCGATCTGCAGCTGGGCCGGCACGCGGAGCTTCTCGCCGAGTTGCGGGTCCTGACCACCCAGCACCCGCTGCACGAGACCTTCGCCGGCAATCTGATGCTGGCCTTCTACCGGTCCGGTGCGGTCTGGCGGGCGCTGGAGGTCTTCCAGCAGCTGCGCAGGACGCTGGACGACGAGCTGGGCATCGTGCCCTCCCCGCGGCTGCAGCAGCTGCACCAGGCGGTCCTGGTCGGGGACCCGGCGCTGGACGCCCCGGAGTACACCGCCGACGCGCCCCTGCCCCTCGTCGCGGCCTGACGGCCCGCCGGCTCGCTCCCGGCTCGTCCAGGCCCTGACGCCCGCACGGCTCCTTCCCGGCTCGTCCAGGTCCTGGTGGCCGCCGCCGGACCCGGCGGCGGCCACCAGGGCGGACGTTCAGCCCATGTGGTCGTAGTCGACGACGCGGGAGCGCATCAGAACCCGGTCGCCGGACGTCTCCAGCACGTCGCGCACGACGCAGCTGGGCCAGATCTCCGGTTCCGGCTTGCCGCCGGGGCGGGTGCGCACCACCAGGCAGTACACCGTGGAGCGAAGGGTGCCGTCCGGTTGGGGGTCGAGCACGATCTGGCTGAACCAGTGCCGCCGCTGGACCGGTTCGTCCCGGTACCGCTCGTGGAAGCGCACGAGTTCGGCGACGATGCCCTGGCGCGTGCGGGCGGGTTCGGTGCCGGGAGTGTGCTGGAAGGTGCCGTCCTCCGTGAACGTGGCGGCGTACTCCTCGAACCTGCCCTCGTCCAGCGCTTGCATCTGGCGGGCGTAGAACTGCTGGATCCGCGCGTACTCATGGGGCGGCACGGGCGTGTTGGTCATGGCTTCCTCCGGTGCCGGATCGGCGAGGTTCCCACCGTGTACCGGCCGCCTCGAAGGTCGCTCGAGCGCCGCCGACACCGCTCGGGCCCACGGCTCGGGCCCACGGCTCGGGCCGCGGTGCCGTCGAGAACTCTTCGACCACCGCTCAAGGCCCTGGGCGCAGGCTCGGCCCGTCGGAGTGAACGCGGGTCATGGAGGAAACATGGCGGAGGCAGTCAAACCGGTCGCGCTGGTCACCGGGGCCACCAGCGGTATCGGGCTGGAGATCACCAAGCGGCTGGCCGGGCTCGGCGCACGCGTCTACCTCTGCGCCCGGCAGGAGCAGCAGCTGGCCGCCACGGTCAAGGAGCTGCAGGACCAGGGGCTGGACGTCGACGGCACCACGTGCGACGTGGCGCAGCCGGAGCAGATCCGGGCCCTGGTCAGGGCCGCGGTGGAGCGCTTCGGGCCGATCGACATCCTGGTCAACAACGCCGGCCGCAGCGGTGGCGGGGCCACCGCGGAGATCCCGGACGAGCTGTGGCTGGACGTGATCAACACCAATCTCAACAGCGTCTTCCTGGTCACCAAGGAGGTCCTCACCACGGGCGGCATGCTCGACAAGGACCGCGGCCGGATCATCAACATCGCCTCCACGGGCGGGAAGCAGGGCGTCGTGCACGCCGCCCCGTACTCCGCCTCCAAGCACGGCGTGGTGGGCTTCTCCAAGGCGCTCGGGCTCGAACTGGCCCGGACCGGCATCACCGTGAACGCGGTGTGCCCGGGCTTCGTCGAGACGCCGATGGCGGAGCGGGTGCGTGAGCACTACGGCGCCATCTGGGGGGTCACCGAGCAGGAGGCCCACGACCGGATCACCACGCGGGTGCCGCTGGGCCGTTACGTGGAGACGCGCGAGGTCGCCGCGATGGTCGAGTACCTGGTCGGCGACGACGCCGCCGCGGTGACGGCGCAGGCGCTCAACGTCTGCGGCGGCCTCGGCAACTACTGAGCCGGACGCAGCCGTCGACGAGCGCGGGGGCCTCTCACCGGGAGGCCCCCGCGCCGTGTGCGACCGTGACGACGGCCAGCCGGCGCACGTCGTCGAGCAGCCGGGCCTGGTGGACGAGCGAAGGGTCGGCACAGGGCCGCCCGCGCGACACGGCGTCCGCGAAGGCGGTCAGCGTGTTGGCGCACTGGTCGTCCGGTTCGAGGACCAACTCCTCGACACCGCCGCCCCGTTCGACGCGGATCACCGGCGCGTGGTCGGCGGGCGGGGTGAACGCGCGGTCCACGGTGATGCGGCCCTCCGTGCCCAGCAACTCGTAGCGGGAGGTGTAGGCGTGGTCCAGGCCGAAGACGAGCTGGCCGACGACTCCGTCGGGCCGGTTGACGAGCGCTCCTCCGGCGACGTCCACGCCCGGGGCCTCCTCGTACCTCAGGGCCGATCCCACGACCTGGGTGCCGGGACCGAGGAAGTACAGCGCGGCCCGGACGGGATAGGCGCCCACGTCGAGTCGGGCACCGCCGCCCAGCGCCGCCTGGTACCGGATGTCGGAGCGGTCGCGGGGCGGGATGGCGAATGCCGCGGAGAAGGAGCGGAGTTCGCCGATCGCGCCGCTGTCGAGAAGTGCGCGGACCCGGTGCTGACGCCGGTGGTGGAGGAACATGAAGTTCTCGTGCAGCACGAGGCCGGCCGCCCGCGCCTGCGTCACGAGCGCTTCGGTGGCCGCCGGGTCCGTGGTGAGCGGCTTCTCGGCGAGGACGTGCTTGCCCGCCGCCAGGGCGCGGCCGACCCACTCGGCGTGCAGCCCGGTGGGCAGCGGAACGTAGACGGCGTCGACGTCCTCCCGGTCCAGCAGTTGCCCGTAGTCCGCCACCGCGCGCCCGCCGAACCGGGCCGTCACCCGCTCGGCACGCTCCCGGTCGCGGCTGGCGACCGCGGTGAGCGAGAGCCGGGGAAGCCGGGCCACGGTGGGCAGCACCCGGCGCAGGGCGATGTCCGCACAGCCCATCAGCCCCAGGCGGACGACCGGCCCGGAGGCGGGTGTCATGCCGAGCCCTCCAGCGCGCGCAGCGGCTCCCAGAAGCCGGGGTGGTCCCTGTACCAGGCGACGAGGTCGGCGAGCCCCTCCTCGAAGGACCAGCGCGGCGCGTATCCCAGCTGCTCGCGGATCTTGCTGTCGTCGATGGAGTACCGCAGGTCGTGGCCCTTGCGGTCCTCGACGTGGCGGACCAGGTCCCAGTCCGCCCCGCACAGCTCCAGCAGCCGGGCGGTGACCTCCCGGTTGGTGAGCTCCGTGCCGCCGCCCACGTTGTAGATCTCGCCGGCCGCGCCCTTGGTGAGGACCAGCTGGATGGCCTGGCAGTGGTCGTCGACGTGCAGCCACTCGCGGGAGTTGCGCCCGTCGCCGTAGAGCGGGACGGGCAGCCCGCTGAGCAGGTTGGTGATGAAACGCGGCAGGAACTTCTCGGGGTGCTGGCGCGGGCCGTAGTTGTTGGAGCAGCGGGTGATGCGCACGTCCAGATTGTGGGTGCGCCAGAAGGCGCGGGCTATCAGGTCGCTGCCCGCCTTCGATGCCGCGTACGGGGAGTTGGGCAGCAGCGGCTCGTTCTCGTCCCATGAGCCGGTGGGGATCGAGCCGTAGACCTCGTCCGTCGACACGTGGACGACGGTGCGCACGCCGACCTCCACGCAGGTCTCCAGAAGGCACTGGGTTCCGCCGACGTTGGTGCGGACGAACGCCGCGGCGGCCTGCAGCGAGCGGTCGACATGGCTCTCCGCCGCGAAGTGGACCACCATGTCGTGGCCCGGCAGCAACAGCCGCAGCAGGTCCTGGTCGCAGACGTCCCCGCGGACGAAGAAGAGCCGGGGGTCGTCGCTGGGCAGGTTGTCCAGGCTGCCGGCGTAGGTCACCTTGTCGAGCACGGTGATCTCGGCGTCCTCGTATCCCGGGTACGCGCCGGCCAGCATGGACCGCACGTAGTGGGACCCGATGAAACCGGCACCACCGGTCACCAGCACCTTCATGTCGCCACCTCCGCTTGGGCGTGATCACCGACGATGAGCCGCGACGGTCGCGTACCGTCCGCGGCGCTGAGTTTGGCCCACCGGCCGATGATCGAGTGACGCAGGGCCGGCACACTGTCCACGGCGGCGCCCTCGAGCAGGATCGAATCGGACAACCCCGCGCTGCTGACCACGCACTCGCGGCCGACCGCGACACCGGGACCGATGGCGCTGTCCGAGATGACGCTGCCGGCACCGATGACCAGCGGGCCGACCAGCCGGGACCGGATGATCTTGGCGTCCGCCTCGATGACGACGGGCCCCTCGACGGAGGTCTCGGCGTCGATCTCGCCCTCGACCCGCGGCCGGAGCCGGGACAGCAGTTCCCGGTTGCACTCCAGGAGGTCCTCGGGCCGGCCGGTGTCCTTCCAGTACCCCCGGTACCTCTCGGCGAGCACGGTGCCGCCGTTGTCCAGCAGGTGCTGGATCGCGTCCGTGATCTCCAGCTCGCCGCGGCCGCTCGGGCGGATGGCGGCGACGGACCGGTGGATCGCGCCCGTGAAGAAGTACACACCGATGACCGCGAGATCGCTCTTCGGCTCCGGGGGCTTCTCCACCAGGCGACGGATGCGGCCGCCGGCGTCCAGCTCCGCGACGCCGTACGCCCGTGGGTCGGGCACGGGTGCGACGAGCACGGTCGCGTCGCACCCGGAGGCCCGGAAGTTCTCCGCCGCCGGCACGATGCCGTCCGCGAGGATGTTGTCTCCCAGGTACATGACGAAGTCCTCGTCACCGAGGAACTCCGCGGCGACGGCGATGCAGTGCGCCAGGCCGAGCGGGGCGTGCTGCCTGATGTACGTGATCCGCAGTCCGAGGTGGGCCCCGTCGCCGATGGCCGCCCTGATCTGGTCGCCGTGATCACCGACGATGATCCCGACCTCGGTCACGCCGGCCTCCTGGATCTTCTCCAGGCAGTGCCGGAGCACGGGCTTGTTGGCCACCGGGAGCAGTTGCTTGGCCGTCGAATAGGTGAAAGGCCGCAGTCGCGAGCCTGTTCCTCCGGACAATACAAGCGCCTTCATGCCGCGAAGCCTGCTGACCTCCGCTCAAGCCCCGGTCGACACTGGCTCGGGCCGCCGCCCTGCGCGAGAGGGACGCGGAATCGGAGGAGGAGTCCTCGGCCGGTGCTCGACCACGGCTCGAGCAGGCGCGGCGACGGTGCCCGACATGACATTGGCGAATGGTATGGCAACGCCGTCACAAGCGGTCGGTGAGGCCCGCGGCAGCGGCCCGGCGGACGGCTTCTGGCATGTCGCCCGGCCTGTCACCGGCCCGGCCGGGGGTCTCCCCGAATTCCGGCAGTGGTTCGCGGAGCAGACCCGGATCCACCACTACAGGGTCGACCGGGTCCCCCTCTCCGAGCTGTCCGGATGGCACTTCGAGGACGGCAGCGGCGACCTGGTGCACGAGTCCGGAGGGTTCTTCGCCATCTCCGGCCTGCGGGTGCGCACCGGTTTCCGCCGCCCTCGTGAATGGACGCAGCCGGTGATCGTGCAGTCCGAGATCGGCGTGCTGGGCATTCTCCTCAAGCGGTTCGACGGCGTACCGCACCTGCTGATGCAGGCGAAGATGGAGCCCGGGAACATCAACACCGTGCAGCTGTCGCCCACCGTGCAGGCAACGCGCAGCAACTACACCGGGGTGCACCGCGGCCGGCGCGTGCCGTACCTGGAGTACTTCATGGGCCCGCACCGGGGCACGGTACTCGCCGACTCCCTCCAGTCGGAGCAGGGCTGGTGGTTCCTGCACAAGCGGAACCGCAACATGGTGGTGGAGACGCGGGAAGAGGTGCCGCTGCTCGACGGCTTCCGCTGGGTGACGCTGCCCGAGCTCGGCGAGCTGCTGAGGAGCGACAACCTGGTCAACATGGACTCCCGTACGGTCCTGTCGACCCTGCCCTGCGGACAGCCCGCGCCCGAACTGGTCGACGCGGCCACGGACCCCTACCGGCGGGCGGCCCTGCGGTCCCTGGCGCCGCGGTACGGGTCCGTGCACAGCCTGCAGGAGGTGCTGCGCAGGCTGACCGACGCCCGGTCCCGCCACGAGTTGGTGCAGCGCCGCGTACCGCTGCGTGAGGTCCTCGACGAGGGGTCGTGGCAGCGGACGGAGCGCGGGATCGCCCGGCCCGACGGACGGCACTTCGAGGTGGTCGGGGTCGACGTACGGGCCGAGCGGCGCGAGGTGGGGCGTTGGTCGCAGCCGCTGGTGGCGCCCGTCGCGGGGCTGTCGGGGCTGTTCGTGAAGCGGATCGACGGCGTGCTCCACCTGCTGCTGGAGGCCCGCGTGGAGGCGGGCACGCTGAACGTGTGCGAGTACGCGCCGAGCGTTCAGTGCTCCCCCTCCCACCATGCCGCCGGCGGAGGCACCGAGCTGCTCGGCCGGCTGCTGTCAACGCCGCGCGACCGGATCCGCTACGACGCCGTGCAGTCCGAGGAAGGCGGCCGGTTCCACCACGCGGTGACCCGCAACCTGGTCGTCGAGGCCGACGACGACTTCCCGCTCACCGAGCCGGAAGGACACTGCTGGGTGACGCTGCACCAGGCCCAGGAGCTGCTGCGGCACAGCAACTACCTCAACGTGCAGGCCCGCACCCTTGTCGCCTGCCTGAGCCTCGGTTTGTTCTGAGCCCCGGTCCACTCCGGCTCAAGGGGGGTTCGACTCCCCGGTCCTAGCGTCGCCCGCATGCGAATCCTCTTCATCTCGGGCGGAAGCCGGGGCGCGGTCTTCCCGCTGGTCCCGCTGGCCACCGCAGCCCGCAACGCAGGTCATGAAGTCTTCGTCGGCGTCACCGAGAACACGCTGCCCGCGGTGGCGAGTGCCGGTCTGCCCGGCGTCTCCCTCACCACGGGCACCATGCCGCAGTTCATGTACCAGGACCGCGAGGGCAACCCGGCCGTCGAGCCGGACGACCCGGACGAGTGGAACCTGTTCAACGGCCACGGCATGGGCCGGCTGGCGGCGGCCAGCCTAGAGGGTCTGGTTCCGTTGATCGAGCGGTGGCGGCCGGACGTCATCGTGGGCGGCTCCCTGTCCTACGCCGCCCCCATCATCGCCGCGCACTTCGGGATCCCCTTCGTGCGGCACGCGCTGAACATGGGCGAGCCGGCCAACATCGACCTCGGCGCGGCCGCGGAACTCGCCCCCGAGCTGGAGAAGTTCGGCCTCTCGGAGATCCCCGGCGAGGACCTGTTCATCGACATCTGCCCGCCGAGCGTGCGTCCCGAGGACGCCATCCCGTCGCAGTCGATGCGGTACGTGCCGTACAACACGCACAAGAAGCTCGACCCGTGGATGTACACCAAGCCCGAGAAGCCTCGGGTCGTCGTCTCGGCGGGCAGCCGCGTCACCCCGGACTACGAGCTCGCCCCGCTGCGCGACCTGGTCGAGAAGGTGGGACCGCTCGGCATGGAGATGGTCATCGCCGTTCCCGACGAGGTGGCGAACCTGCTGGGTCCGCTGCCCGAGGGGGTGCGGGCCGGGTGGCTGCCCATCGACGTGCTGATGCGCTCCAGCGATCTGCTCGTCCACCGTGGCGGCGGCAACACCATGCTGTCCGCCATGACCGCGGGCATCCCGCAGCTCGTCATCCCCGCCATGCCCAAGCAGGTGGGCATGACGGAGAACCTCGTCGAGTACGGCGCCGCGAAGATGGTGCTGAGCGGCGAGGACAGCGGCGAGGTCATCGCCGCGGCGTGCCGGGAGCTGCTGGACGAGCCGTCGTATCTGAAGCGGTCGCGGGACATCGCCCAGGAGATCGCCGAGCTGCCGAGCCCGGCGGAGGTGGTCGACATCGTCGCGGCTCTGGCGAAGGGCTGAGCGCGTGACCTCCCTCGACGACACGATGGCGGGCGGCCCGGCCCACGTGGCCGGCCGCCCGGCCTTCCTCGACGACTTCTCCGGCGGCCTGGACGCGCACGGCGACGGCGCCCGCTGGGACCTGCGTGCCGCCGGGGCGTTGCCGGCGGGCGACGGGACGGCACGGCCGACCCCCGGCGGGCTGGTCGTGGACCCCACCGCTCGGCACCCCGGGACGGGCGAACCGAGCTGGGCCTTCGGCGACATGCCGGGCACCGGCGAGGACCACATGCGGTGGCGGGCGATCCCCCGGCACACCGCGTCCTCCGGTTTCCCGGGATTCGACGTCACCGGCACGCTCACCGTGCGCAGTGAGATGGCGGCCGAGGCCTTCGGGGTGGCAGGGCACCCCTTCGGTGCCGGCGTCGCCGACCCGGACACGGATCTGCGCCTGGCGGCCGGCGCGCTGATCGCCGCGGACGTGGAGACCCGGCTCGTCCTCAATCTGTCGCTCACCAACCGTCGCGTCTACGCCCTGTACGAGCGGTTCGCGCAGGGGCCCGACGACCCGACGGCCTTCTGCCGTGCCGTCCCGGTCGCCGACCGGACCCCCGGGCAGGCGCACCGGCTCGCCCTCGGCTACGACCGTACGACGGGCACCGCCCGGTGGTGGGTGGACGGCGCCGAGGTGCTCACCGTCGACCGCATCGGCGGCCACGGTCCCGCCGACCGCGGCCGCCTGCTGATCGGTGCGGACGGCGTGGAGGAGGCCATCCGGCCGCGTCAGCTGCTGACCGGGTACGCCTGCTTCACCCTGCTCAACGCGGCCGGTCCCGACGGCGGGCCACCGCTGGAGCCGCAGGGGGGCAGCGCGGCGCGGCCGTCCCTGTGGGGACAGGGCGTGCGGCTGACGCTGAAGGACTTCGGCGTGTACGTCACGGACTGAACCTCCGCACGTCAGGGGCCTGCCACCGGCTTACCGGTGGCAGGCCCCTGACGTGTGACCGCCCGGCTCACCGCAGGTGGTACTCCTGCGGCCGGACCCGGTGGGTGCGGCTCCAGTACTCCTGGGCGGTGAACGGCCAGTTCTGCGCCGAACGGCCGGCCACGCGGTCGACGGTCCAGTTGCTCACCGAGGAGAACCCCCAGGCGCGCTCCGCGTTGGCCTCGTCGACCCTGGCGTTGTACTCCTCGTAGACGTCCTGGCGCACCTCCAGGGAGCGGTGCCCGCCGTCCAGCAGCAGCCGCAGGGCGTCCAGCAGATAGGTGACCCCGCACTCGGAGAAGTAGAAGATGCTGCCGCCCTGGCCCGAGAGATTCGTGTTCGGTCCGTACAGGCAGAAGAAGTTGGGGAATCCGGGCACGGTCAGGCCGAGATACGCGCGGGCGCTGCCGCCCCACATCTCGTGCAGGTCCACCCCGCCCCGGCCGGTCACCTTCATCGGCACCAGGAAGCGCGAGGCCTCGAAGCCGGTGCCGTACACCAGGACGTCCAGCTCGTGGTGGAGCCCGTCCGCCGTCCGCACCCCGGCCGGTGTGATCTCCTCGATGGCGTCGGTGACCAGCGTGACGTCGTCGCGCTTGAGGGTACGGATCCAGCTCCCGTTGTCCCGCAGCACCCGCTTGGCCCCGACCGGGTAGCGGGGCAGTACCCGGGGCAGCAGCTCGGGCGCGTCGGTGAGCTGGCTCTCCAGGGCCCGGGTGAGGGCCACGCGCAGCTTCTCGTTCAGAGCGGACACGGCGCGTTCCGTCGGCGGGTACGAGCGGTCCACGATCCACGCCTCCAGCACTCCGCGCAGCCCCGGCGCGAAGAGCCAGAAGCGGTACCAGTCCGCGTAGTACGGGACGTGCTCGAGCAGCCACCGGGCGCCCTGCGGCACCTGGTCGTGGTAGTGCGGGGTGGGCCGCAGCCAGGGTGGCGTGCGCTGGAACACCCGCAGCTCGGCGGTCTGTTCGGCGATCTCCGGGATGAACTGGAAGGCACTGGCGCCGGTGCCGATCACGCCCACCCGCCGCCCCGCCAGCTCCACCGAGTGGTTCCAGCGGGCGGAGTGGAAGGCGGGGCCGCGGAAGGTGTCCCGCCCGGGGATGTCCGGCAGGCTCGGCCGGGACAGCTGCCCGACGGCGCTCACCAGCACGGTGCACTCGGCCCGCTCCGGTCCGCCCGGGGTGTCCAGCAGCAGCGACCACTGGCCGCGCTCCTCGTCCCAGGCCGCCTCGCGCACCTCGGTCCCGAAGCGGATGTGGTCGTACAGGCCGAAACGCTTGGCCACGTCGCGGAAGTAGTCCAGCAGGACGTCCTGGGTGCAGAAGTACTCCGGCCAGTCGGTCCTGGTGGCGAACGAGTAACTGTAGAGGTGGCTGGGCACGTCGACCCGGCACCCGGGATACCGGTTGTCGAACCAGGTTCCGCCGACGTCGCCGTTCTTCTCGTAGATCTCGAACGGCACCCCGGCCTGGGCGAGCCGGTGGGCGGCCAGCAGACCGCTCATGCCGGCGCCGATGATGCCCACCCGGACACCGCTGCCCGGTGCCGGCTCCCGCAGGTGCCAGCGGGGTGCCTTGGGGTCGGTGCCCGGCGCCGTCACCTCCTCGGCGATCAGCGGCAGGAGCTCCTCGGTGTCCTCGCCCATCGCCCAGGAGGTGATGGCGTGCAGCAGCTCCGGCCCGGGCGGGGGCGGCGCGACACTCCCACCGTCCCGGTGGCGGACCAGAGCGCGCAGCGCCAGTTCCCGGGCCGAGGCGAGCTGTTCGGGGGTGAGACCGCCCTGCGGGAGGGTGAGCCATCCGCTGGGGCCGGCGTAGTCCGCGAGGAAGGACACGTCCCCGGTCAAATGGGCCACCGCCATCAACAGCGCGGGTATCTCCGCGCTTTCGAGGTGGGCCCGGATGACGTCGTCCGCGGCGGTGATCGGCCGGACCTCGGAGTTGGCGGCCATGGCCGCTCCTTTCCAAGTCAGGGGCGCGCCCCGTCGGGGGCGCGCCGTACGTGCCGTCGACTGGTGTGTGGGGGCCTCGTCAGGAGCGGACGATGTCGAACTGGCCCATCATGCCCATGGCTCCGTGGTCGATGAGATGGCAGTGGTAGTAGTAGCGGCCCAGGTAGGGGTAGGCGAACGACACCTGGATGCGGGCCTTCTGGCCCGGCATGACGCTCACGATGTCCTTGAGCCCCGCCTCGCCCGGCGCGGGCGGCGTGCCGTTGATGTCGAGGACGCGGAAGTCGACCAGGTGGATGTGGAAGTTGTGGGGGATCTGGTCGACGTTGCTGATCTCCCATATCTCGGTGGCGCCCTGTTTGACGGTGAAGTCCACCCGGTTCATGTCGAACTCGCGCCCGTTGATGAGGCCCGCGCCGGTCGTCGGGTCGAGGGTGAGCGAGAAGGTGCGGGTGACGGTGGGCGTGCCGAGCCCGGGGAGCGTGGCCAGGTTGCCGGGGACCCGGCTGGTGTCCGAGGCGGTGTCACCGACGTCGAACCGCATGATCCGGTCGGTGGTGTCCGTGGGGAACAGCGTGTTCTGCAGCACGATCCGGGTGCCCGCCGCGTACCGGGAGAAGTCCACGACGATGTCGGCCCGTTCGCCCGGTGACAGCGGAAGGCTGGTCGTCGTGACGGGCGCCGGCAGCAGCCCGCGGTCGGTGCCGATCTGCTGGAACGCGTCGCCGTTGTCGAGCCTGAACTCGAACGGGCGCAGGTTGGAGCCGTTGCACAGGCGCAACCGGTACTTGCGGGCCCGGACCCGGAAGTACGGCTGCGGCTTGCCGTTCACCAGGATCTGCGGGCGCGAGGTGAACAAGTGGTCGAAGTAGAGCGAGCCGTCGTCGTTGAGGCCGACGTCGCGGATCATGACGGGCACGTCGTAGTTGCCGCTCGGCAGGCCCAGCGCCTGTTCGGAGGCGTCACTGAGGACGTAGAAGCCGGACATGCCGCGGTAGACGTGCTCGGCGTCCGTCATGTGCGCGTGGTCGTGGTACCAGAGGGTCGTCGCGACCTGCTTGTTCGGGTAGGTGTAGGTCCGGGTGGCGCCGGGCGCGATCAGGTCCATGGGACCGCCGTCGTTCTCCGGGTCGACCACGGCACCGTGCAGATGCATCGAGGTACCGGCGCCGATCCGGTTGGTCTGCCGGACCACCACGGTGCGGCCGGACTTGGCCCGGATGGTGGGGCCGGGAAGCGAGCCGCCGTAGGTGAGGACCGTCGTGTTCTTGCCGGGCATGATCTCGGTGACCGCCTGCTGCACATCCAGCGTGTAGTAGTCGGTGGTGCTGGAACGGCTGGTGGGCTGCAGCACCTTCGGCACCGGCATGGCCACCTGGAAAGGCGTGATCGGACCGGCCAGGGCGGCCGTGGCCCTGGCGGCCGGCTGGACGTCCGGGCGCATGCTCCGCATGGCCAGGCCGCCGGTCACCGCCAGGGCGCCCCCCGTCGCCGCCATCAACTTGAGCATCTCTCGTCTGCTGTTCATGGTGCGTCTCTCTTCGTGCTCCGTGCTCCCCTGGGGGACCCCCGACAGCCGGCCCGCGGCAGCGGAACCGGCCACCCCTGGATGGGTTTTCAGGAAGGGAACACCTCTCCCCCGTACACACCGGCGGCGGCGTCGAACTGCAACGCCACATGTGTGGACGCCGCGTTGACGTCGCGCCAGAAGCGCTGCATCGGACTGTGCTCGGACTGCCCGCTGGTGCCGCCGGCGCGGAAGAGCCGGTCCACGGCGGTCACCAGTTGCTCCACCGCCAGCGAGCAGTCCCGCAGGTTGCGGGCCGTCTGCAGCGGGCTGACGGCCGAGCCCAGATCGGCCACGGCGGACGCCCGCTCCAGCAGCAGCCGGGCGGCGTCGATCTCGCCGGACGACCGGCTCAGCGTCCGCTCGTGCGCCGCACGGTTGACCGGCGGCCGGCCCGGCACCGAGGCCGTGCGCAACTTCTCGCCGATGTACTGCGACCACGTGCGCAGCGCGCCCTGGGCGGCGCCGAGCGTCGGCGTGGCGAACGACAGGCCGTTGGCCGCCTGCAACGGCACACTGTGGCAGGCGGCGGTGGAGTCCACGGCCCGTCCCGCGAAGAGGTCCTCACGGCGGAAGGCCCGCGGCGCGGGCACGAACACGTCGTCCAGCACCAGGGTGTTGCTGCCCGTCGCCCGCATACCGACGCTGGACCACGAGTCCACGACGGAGTACGCGGAGCGCGGGACGGCGAACATCAGCGCCTGCGGCTCGGCCTCGGTCACGACCATCCCGGCGACCAGCGCCCAGTCGGAGAAGTCGACCGCGCTGATGTAGGACCACGCGCCGGACAGCCGCCAGCCGCCGGGCACCTCGGTCGCCTTCCCGGCCGGGGTGAGCGAGCCGACCACCACCGCGTCGGGGCCCTCGGCCCAGATCTCCCGGTAGCCCTCCGCGGGCAGGAAGGCGGCCATGCGGGCCAGGTTGGCGAAGAGGGAGGCGCACCAGGCGGTGGCGGGGCAGGAGGCGCCGACGGTGACGACGGCCTCGCTCAGCTCCGTGAAGGTGCCCGCGTTCCCTCCCGCGTCGCGCGGGACGAAGTGCCGGGCGAAACCGGCCGCGACCACCTCCTTGACCACCTCGGTGTCGAGCCGGCGGTCGGCCTCCGCGGCGGCCGCGCTCCGTTCCGCCGCCGTCGCGACGTCCTTCGCGGCGGACAGCAGACCGGTGTTCGGAAGGGTTCGCTCAAGCATCCCTGCACACTCCTTGGTCTCGCAGGGCACCCGCGGCCGGGCCGTCCCGGCCCGAGGGAGCGGGTGCGGCCCGGGTGCTGGTGGCGCCGACCCTGGCGAGCGGCGGTGGAAGGTGGCTTGAACGCCACTGGAACCCGTCCCGGCCCGCCGGTCGCGCGAGCCTCGCTCGAGTCATACTCGACCGAATTTCCCTACACCTGGGACGTGTTGCGTACATACCGTTGTCGGTGCGGTGGCCGCGCTCGGGCGCGGACAACCGGAGTAGCCGGACGCAGGGGGACAGGGTGCGGTGGGCTGTGGAGGACCTGATCGGCGTGTGGCGTCTGCTCGCCTACGTGGACCTCGACGAGGCGGGGGGAAGCCGTGAGGGCCCGCTGGGCCCCGACCCCCGGGGACTGCTGATCTACGGCGACCACGGGCACATGTCGGTGTCGATGATGCGGGGCGACCATGCGACCGCACCGGAATCGGCCACGGTCTTCATGGGCTATGCCGGCACGTGGCGGCTGGCCGACGGTGTCGTCAAGCACGACGTCAGCGTGAGCGCCCACCCCTTCCAGGTCGGTACGGAGCTGACCCGGGAGGCCGAACTCGACGGCGACCGACTGGTGTTGCACGGCGTCGCGACGATCGACGGACGCCCGCAGCGCCGCAGGCTGACCTGGCAGCGCGTGCCCGCCCCCGCGTCCGCACAGCATCCGGCAGGCAGGTCCTCCGCACAACCTCGCTCATAAGGAGAACAGTCCTTGAAGGCAGTCATCGCCCAGTCGTACGCCTCCGTCGACCAGCTCGTGGTCACCGACACGGCACCCCCCGAGCCCGGGCCCGGCCAGGTGCTGGTGCGGGTGGAGGCGGCGGGGCTCAACCCGATCGACGTCATTCTGATCACCGGCCGGCTCCGCCAGGTCATGCCCGTGGAGCACCCCTTCACGCCGGGCATGGACGCGGCCGGTGTCGTGGAGGCCGTCGGTGAGGGTGTGACGCGTTTCGCCCCCGGTGACAAGGTCGTGGCGTTCACCCACGACACGACGGGAACCCTGGCCGAACTGACCGTCGTCGCCGACGGCCCGGGGCTCGTGCACCGGCCCGACACCGTGGACGCGGTCAGCGCCGCGGCGCTGCCGGTGTCCGGGATGACCGCGGCCGCCCTGCTGGAGGCGTCCGGTCTCGCGGCCGGCCAGAGCGTGCTGATCGTCGGCGCCACCGGCGGTATCGGCTCCTACCTGGTGCAGCTGGCCGCAGGCGCCGGCGCCGAGGTGATCGCCACCGCGCAGCCGTCCGCCCTGGACCACGTGCGCGGGCTCGGTGCCGCGCACGCCGTCGACTACACCTCCGTCGACCCCGTCGCCGAGGCCCTGCGCCTGTACCCGGGCGGCGTCGACGTGGTCATCGACCTCGTCAACGGCGGCCCCGCGGTGGAGAAGACGGCCGCCGCGGTCCGTCCGGGCGGCCGGCTGGTCTCCTCGATCGGCGTTCCCGACTCCCTCGAGCGTGATGTGACACCCGTGCACGTGGGGGTGGAGAACGGCATCGGCCGGCTCGAGGAACTGGTCGCCAAGGTCGCGGCGGGCGAACTGGCCGTCCATGTCAGTGCCACGTACCCGCTCGCGGACGCCGCGCAGGCCTACGGCGACTTCGCCGCGGGCAAGCACCCCGTCGGCAAGGTCGTCGTCACCGTCTGACGCCGCAACCGGCGACCGGGCCGGCGCCCGCGCCCTGCGGCGTTCCCTTGAAGGACGGTGCCCGGCCGCGGCGGCGGCCGGCACTCGGTCCGCCCTCCCCTGGAAGGTCTGCCGTGGAATACGACTACGACCCGGAGCTGGCCCCCTGGGCGGCCAAGTTCCCGGCCGTCGACTACCGCGATCTCGCCGCGGCGCGCACGCTGCTGCGCTCGGCGACGGCCAACGCCCCCGCCTACGAACCCGAGCACCCGGTCGAGGTGACCGATCGGACCGTCCCCGGGCCGCCCGGCGCCCCCGGGGTCGCGGTGCGCGTCTACCGGCCCGCCGGGCGGGCGGGGTTGCTGCCCGCGCTGCTCTATCTGCGCTGGGGCGGCTTCGTCTTCGGGGACCTGGACTCCATCCACTCCACGGCACTGCGGCTCGCCGACCGGGTCGGCGCCGTCGTGGTGTCGGTCGGCTACCGCAACGCCCCCGAAGACCCTTATCCGGCCGCCCTGTTCGACTGTTACGCCGCGCTCGAGTGGACCGCGCGCAACGCCGGGGAACTCGGCGTCGACCCCGACCGCATCGGGGTGGGCGGCGAGAGTGCCGGCGGCGGTCTCGCGGCGGCGCTGACCCTGCTGGCCCGTGACCGCGGCGGGCCGCGAACGATCTTCCAGTGCCTCTTCCAGCCGGAGCTCGACGACCGTCTCGACACCCTCTCGGCCCGCTCTTTCACGGACACCCCCAAGTGGAACCGCGCCGGAGCCCGGTCGAGCTGGCAGTACTACCTGACGGGAACCGCGGAACCGGGCAGCGGCGCGGTGCCGGCGCTGGCCGCCCCGGCCCGCGCCGACGATCTGCGCGGCCTTCCCCCGGCCTTCGTCATGGTGTGCGAGTTCGACCCGCTGCGGGACGAGGGGATCGTGTACGCCCACCGGCTGATCCAGGCCGGGGTGCGCACCGAGCTGAGCCACTACCCGGGAACCTTCCACGGTTCCGTGGCGATCGACGCGGAGATCTCCCGCCGGATGATCGCCGACCAGGTGCATGCCCTGCGCCGGGGCCTGCGCGCCTGACGGGCCGCCGCCGGCCCGTTCCGACACGACCACTGCCGGGGTTCGTCCCCGCAACAGAAGGTGAGCTCATTCCATGGCACGCAAGAGGAGTCCGGGACGGCTGCTGGCAGCCGCGGCGCTGTGCTGCGCGGCTTTGACCGGTACCGCTCCCGCGGCCTCGGCCGCGACGGGTACGGGCTCGGACCCGACCTCGTACCGCATCGTGTGGGACGACTTCAGCAACGGCTTCTCCTCCGCCGGGCCCGATGCCCGCTGGGCCTTCCCCACGATCGGCTCCTTCGTGACCGACGACGGGAAGACGTCGACCTCCCGCAACGGCCTCCACCTCGTCTCCGGCGGCGTCAACCCGGCCACGGGCCAGCCCGCCTTCACCCACACCGTGGGCCAGGAGAACAGCGACGGCTCGGGCCTGCCGGGCAATCTGGACCACGTCAAGTGGCTGGCGTTCGCCAACCACACCTCGTCGGCGGGCTACCAGGGCTTCGACGCGGTGCCCGGCCGGGTGCTCTCCTGCGAGACGTGGATGTCGGGCAGGACCTACGGCACCGGGGCGCATCCGTTCGGGAGCCGGGTGGCCGATCCGGACGACGACCTGCGGCTGGCCTCGGTGGGCATGCCGGTCCTCGACCCGGAGACATCGATGATCTTCGACTTCTTCGTGACGAACAAGCGCGTCTACGCCTTCTACGAACGGGTTCCCGACAACCGCGCGAAGCTGGGTGACTACGCCGCCTTCACCTACGCGATCCCCGTGGCGTCCACCGCGCCCGGCCGGCAGCACCACTTCAAGATCTCTTACGACCGGTCCGCGGGTGCGGTGCGCTGGGTACTCGACGGACGCGTGGTCTACACCGTGGACCGCATCGGACACCGCCTGCCGTCGCGGAAGTACATGATGCTCGACAACGGCGGCACGGACATGGCGGCCGCGCCGCGCCAGCTCAGCTGCGGCATGGGCCTGTTCACCATCATGGACGGCGGTCGGCCCGGGACCACCGACGACTCGGCCCTGATCCGGCTGACCACCGCCCCGGACCACTACTACCGCCCACGGGTCGGCGCTCCGGTCCCGCAGACCTTCTACGACAACGCCAGCGCGCCCGGGAACCGGCTGTTCGGCCAGGGCGCCGGACTGGACATGAGCCGGTACGTGGTCTCCAGCGTCCCGGCGCCCGCAGCAGGCGGCGAGCGCTGATCCGGCCACCGGCACACGAAGGGGCGGCCCGCCGTGGCGGGCCGCCCCTTCCGCGCTGCCGAGGTCAGCGACTGCCCTCCACAGCCGCGGCGGCGTAGGACAGGGTCGTCCTGCTGTTGTTGCCGAGCGCCTCGCGGACGTAGGCGCGGGCGTCGGCGAGAGTGCTGCCCGCGCCGAGCACCTCCGTGACCGCGGCCGGGTCGAGGGCCACCGTGTGCCGGGCGGTCGCCACCGGTCCCTCGTCGCCGTCGGAGAAGGTCCACAGGCCGCTGTGGCCGAGGAGCAGCTTCGGCGTCTTCAGCTGCTTGTAGGCGATCCACTCCCCCTCCTGGCACACCCGGAACGAGCGGGTCGTGTGCGAGGAGCCGTCCGCCGTCACCGTCTCCATCTCCAGCTCCTGCACGCCCGGGGACGGCTCCGCGAGCCGCACGCCGGCGACGTGCGGCAGCCGCTTCGCCCACAGGTCGGCGCGGTGGACGAAGGCGTAGGCATCGGCCACGCCCGCGCGCAGGGGCAGGACGTCGGTGAAGGAGAAGATCACCTCCGGCAGCGGATGGCCGAGGCCCGACAACCGGGCGAGCGCGGCCAGTTCCTCGGGGCTGTTGCGGTCCAGCGCCGCCATGATCGAGGCCAGGGTCCGCGGGCTGTCGTCCACCGGCACGAAGTCGTGTACCAGGACCACTTCGCAGCGCCCGCCGGGCAGCTCGCGGAAGATCCACTCGCCGCTCATGGAGTCGAACGGCGGCCGGCTGTGCTCCTGGTGGAAGGTGATCCGCAGCTCCTCCGGGTGCAGGGTGCGCCGGGAGACCCAGCTGGTGACCTGGCCGTTGACCACGGCCCACAGCTGGAACCGCTCCTGCCGCGGGGTGTGTTCGAAGTGCCGTACGTACACGGTCGGCCCGAACGCCGCGGGCCACAGGGTCACGTCCGCCACCAGGTCGTAGAGCGTGCGGGGAGGCGCGGACACGGTCAGGGTGTGTTCGGTGCGGTGCCGGTTCGTCATGCGCGAGGAGCTCCTTCGGTCTGCCGGGCGGTCGCGGAAGAACGACGGTGCCCGCCCCGCGGCCTGCGGGTACGGGCACCGTCGGTGGGGTTGGGAAGGGGATCAGGCGGTCGCGGCGACGGACCGGTTGACCAGATCGAGCAGGGCACGCGGGGTGGCGACCTCGGTGATCTGGTCGTCCGAGAGGTCCACTCCGTACTCCTGGGTGATTCGGGCCGCTGTCTCCATCATCGCCAGCGAGTCGTAACCGAGGTCCTGGAACGTCACGTCGAGGATGTCGCCGTCGAGGTCGGCCGCGTCGTCCTCGCCCGCGCACGCCACGAGGATGCGGCGCAGGTCTTCGATGTCCATCGTTGCCATGGGTAGGGATTCCTCCTGCGTTGTCGCCTGTTCAGCGGGTCGGAGCGGTCACGACGAGGGCCGAGTTGAACCCCCAGCGGCCGCGGGCGAGGATCAGGGCCGCCTTGACGGGCATGCCGCGCGCCTCGTCGCGGACCACGTCGAGCCCGTACTCCTCGGGTACGTCGGTGGTGTGCGCGGTCATCGGTACGACCTGGTCCCGGATGCTCAGCAGCGCGGTGATGACGTCGACCGGGCCGCCTCCCGCGTACATCCGGCCGGTCAGGGCCTTCGGCGCGGTCACCGGGACCCCCTTCGGTCCGAAGATCTCGGTGATGGCCTGCGCCTCGGCGCGGTCCGCCTCCGGCAGCCCGCCCGCGTCGGCGAACACCACGTCGATGTCGGCTGGCCGCAGTCCGGCGTCGGCGAGGGCGAGTTCGGCGGCCCGGCGCAGCGCCGGGGGCCGGCCCGAGCCCGGCCGCGGGTCGAACGTGGACGCGTAGCCGGCGATCTCGCCGTAGATCTGCGGGGCACCGCGCCGGGCCGCAGCGTCGGCGTCCTCGACGATGAGGATCCCGCCGCCCTCGCCGGGCACGTACCCGCTCGCCCTGCGGTCGAACGGCAGGTACGCCGCCGCGGCGTCGTCCACGGTGCTGACCCGGCCGCCGGCCAGCTGCGCGGCCCAGCCCCACGGGTCCAGAGCGGAGTCGACCCCGCCGGCGAGCACCAGGTCGGTGCCGCCGCGCACCGTCCGGCGGGCGTGCCCGAGCGCGTCGAGCCCGCCGGCCTGCTCGCCGACGAGGGCGGCGCTCGGTCCGCGCATGCCGTTGCGGATGGAGATCTGGCCGGTGTTGACCGCGTAGAACCAGGCGAAGGACTCGTAGACGCTGACGAACTCCGGTCCCTTGCTCCACAGTTTGCGGAACTCGCGGTGGGTGAAGTCGAAACCGCCCTGGGCGTTCGACGTCACCACGCCCATGCTGTAGTCGGCGAGCGTGTCCGGCCCCACGGCGGCGTCGGCCAGCGCCCAGTCGGCGGCGGCGAGCGCGTACCGGGTGGACACGTCGGTCTGCGGCAGCAGCCGGCTCGGCAGGTGCTCCTTGGCGTCGAAGTCCGTGATCTGGCCGGCCAGCCGGGAGGTGTAGCCCGACGGGTCGAAGCGGGTGATCTCGCCGATCCCGCTCTCGCCGGCCAGTACGGCCTTCCAATGCTGGTCGCTGCCGAGTCCGGTCGGAGCGACGACCGCCGTTCCGGTGATCACCGTTGCGCTCATGCCGTTGCTCCCTTGGGACGGTGGAGGACCATGGCGCTCTGGAAGCCGCCGAACCCACTGCCGACGGTCAGGACGGTGTCCACCCTCTGTTCGCGCGCGGTCAGCGGCACGTAGTCCAGGTCGCACTCGGGATCGGGGGTGTGCAGGTTGGCCGTCGGGGGCACCACGTTGTGCTCGATGGCCAGTGCGCACGCGGCGATCTCGATCGAGCCGATGGCGCCGAGCGAGTGCCCGACCATCGACTTGATGGAGCTCACCGGCACGTCGTACGCGTGCGGGCCGAGGCTGCGCTTGAACGCGGCGGTTTCGTGCCGGTCGTTCTGCTTGGTCCCCGATCCGTGGGCGTTGACGTAGTCGATGCCGGTGGGGTCGGTCCGGGACACCTCGAGCGCGACCCGGATCGCCTCGGCCATCTCACGGCCGTCCGTCTTCAGGCCCGTCATGTGGTACGCGTTGCAGCGGGTCGCGTAGCCGCCGATCTCCGCGTAGATGTGGGCACCACGGCGCAACGCCCGCTCGTACTCCTCGAGCACGAACATCGCGGCGCCCTCGGCCAGGACGAAGCCGTTGCGGGAGCCGTCGAAGGGCCTGGAGGCCCGGGCCGGATCGTCGTTGCGCGGAGTCGTCGCCTTGATCGCGTCGAAGCAGGCGACGACGATGGGCGAGATCGGCGTGTCGGCGGCACCGGCCAGAACGATGTCGGCGGAGTTCTCCCGGATGAGCTGTACGCCGTAGCCGACCGCGTCGAGTCCGGAGGTGCAGCCGTCCGACACCATGGTCGTCGGGCCCTCGGCGCCCACCGCCCAGGCGACCTCGGCGGGCATCACGCCCGGGCTGAGATAGTCGAACATGTGCGGGGACATGTAGTCCTGGTCGACCAGCCACTTGCGGCCCGCGTCCGACATGACCAGGTACTCGTTCTCCAGGCTGGTGGCGGAGGCGACGGCGCTGCCGAGGCTGACGCCGATCCGGGCCGGGTCGACGACGTCGAAGTCCAGCCCGCTGTCGGCCACGGCGTCACGCGTGCAGACGACGGCGAATTGGCTGGCGCGGTCCATCCGGCGGATCTCCCGGGGGCTCAGCCCTTCGGCGGCCGCGTCGAAGTCCACCTCGCCCGCGATGCGGGAACGGAAGGCGCCGGCGTCGAAGGCCGAGATCGCACGCGTCGCGGTGCGCCCTGAGGACAGCAGATCCCAGAACTCCTTCGTTCCGGAGCCGCCCGGGGCGCGGACACCGATGCCGGTGATCGCTACACGCCTGGTCATCGGGCGCTCCGGACGGCAGTGGAGCCGGGGCGGTGCCCCGTGGACCGGTGCCGCAGCCAACCCCGGCTTCCCTCCATGCAGAACATCGCAGTTCGTTCCTTTCGCGTGTCGGGGCTCGCGCTCTCCGGCGGTACCGCGCCGAAGGTTCCAGCAGGCTCGCTCGGGCTGCTCGAGCTGAGCTAGAAGGAGAGTGGACGTACCGGATGAGCCGCACGGACCGACGGCGGAGCGGGCGCCCTCGCCTCGAGGACGCCCGCTCCGCCGGGCGCGTCAGGCCGGCGTCCTGACCGCCGGGCCCGCCTGGGCCGGCTCCCGCACGACGCGGCGGGTCCGGGTCGGCATCCCGAGCGTCGGGTTGGCGATGCTCCAGGCCGCGCCCTTGCAGACCAGCTCCTTGTAGACGGCGGCGAACCGTCCTGTCAGCGCCGCGCGGACGGCGCGGTCGTCGGCGGTGACGTACTGGATCAGGCCTTCCCTGCGGCCCAGCGAGATGCACTGGTTGAAGTAGCGCAGCGGTGCGTTCGGGAGCTTCCCGCCGGTCAGGCGCGCCGCGATGGCGTCGGCGGCCTGCCACGCCATGGGCGTGCCCGAGGCGCACGACATCCGCAGCGGCTTGTCGCCGGGGCCCATTGCCATGGCCGCGTCGCCGATGGCGTACACGTCGGGGTGCGAGACCGAGCGCATGGTTGCGTCGACCACGATCCGGCCCGTGTCGGTGACCTCCAGGGTGGTGGCCTTCGCGATCGGGTGGACGGCGAAGCCGGTGGTCCACACGGTGACCGCGGCGGGGACGGCCATGCCGTCGGCGGTGGTGACGCGGTCGGCCTCGACGGCGGTGACGTCGGCGTGTTCGTGCACGGTGACGCCGAGCTTGCCGAAGACCTTGCGCAGGTGCCGGCGGCCCTTGGGCGAGAGCCAGTCGCCGAGGCCGCCGCGGGCGACGAGGGCGACATCGAGGTCCGGGCGGGCCTCGGCGATCTCGGCCGCCGCCTCCAGGCCGGTGAGTCCGCCGCCGACCACGACCACGGGCTGTCCGGCGTCCAGGCGGGCCAGGCGCTCGCGCAGCCGGAGCGCTCCGGGGCGACTGGCGATCTCGTGGGCGTGCTCGGCGGTGCCGGGGACGCCCTGGTCGTTCCAGCCGCTGCCGAGGGCGTACACGAGGGTGTCGTACGACAGCTCCTCCATCCGCCCCTCGGTGCCGTCAGCGTCGACGACGGTCACGGTCCTGCGGTCGACGTCCACGCCGGTGACCTTCGCGAGCTTCAGTTCGACGCCGGTGCCCGCGAAGATCTCGCGGAACGGCCGGGGTTCGAGGTCCTGGCCGACCGCGAGCTGGTGCAGCCGGACGCGCTCGACGAAGTCGGGTTCGGCGTTGACGAGGGTGATGGCGACGTCTTCGCGGCGCAGCCGCCTGGCGAGGCGCCCGGCGGCGATGGCTCCGGCGTATCCGGCTCCGAGGACGACGATGCGGTGCTGCATCTCCTTGCTCCTGTCTCGAGCGCTGCTGTCGTGGGCGGGTTCGACCCTTGAACCGGGCGGCCCGCCGTTTCCTGACAGGAACGCGATGTGAAGCACCTCACATCGGGGTCGGAAGCGTCAGAAGGCGCTGAGCAGGGGTTCGCCGTGGTCGGCCGCCGCCCATCGCCGGGTCGCGCGTTCGAGCTTGTCGGGGTTGACCTGGTTGCGGAAGGCGGCGATGCCTTCGGCGGTGATCTCCAGGCACATGACGCCGACGACCCGGCCGTCGACGACCGCCACGAGGGCGGGGTCGCCGTTGGCGGTCGTGGCGTACACCTCGGGTGAGCCACCGACCAGGGCCTGCTTGGCCTTGCTCGGCTTGAACAGGCCCCGCATGAACTTCGCGACCGCGAGGGCGCCTTCGAACGCCTTGGCGCGGGCCGGGACCTTCCCGCCGCCGTCACCGATCGAGACGGCGTCCTGGGTGAGCAGCCGCACGAGCGGCTCGGTCCGGCCGCTGGTGGCGGCCGCGAGGAACTCCTGGACGATCCGCCGGGCGGCGGCCTCGTCGATCTCGCTGCGGGATCTGCCGTCCGCGACGTGCTTCTTGGCGCGGTGGAAGACCTGCTGGCTGGCGGCCTCGGTGATGTCGAGGATCTCGGCGATCTCCCGGTGCGGGTAGTCGAACGCCTCCCGCAGCACGTACACCGCCCGCTCGTTCGGGGAGAGGCGCTCCAGCAGGGCGAGGACCGCGTACGAGACCGATTCGCGCTGTTCGGCCGTGTCGGCCGGGCCGAGCATCGGGTCCCCGGCGAGCAGCGGCTCGGGCAGCCACTGGCCCACATAGGTCTCGCGCCGTGCGCGGGCCGAGGTGAGCTGGTTGAGGCACAGGTTGGTGAGAACCTTCGTCAGCCAGGCCTCGGGGACCTCGATGCGGTCGACGTCGGCGGCCTGCCAGCGCAGGAACGTCTCCTGCACGGCGTCCTCGGCCTCGCTCGCGGAGCCGAGAAGGCGGTAGGCGATGGCCTCCAGTCGGGACCTGGAGGCCTCGAACCGGTCCACGTCGCTCATGGTCAGGGCCATGGCCCGGATCCTAGCCGCCGCGATGCGCGACGACCTCCGCATTGTGGGGGGCGGCCCCCGCGCTGCCCGGCCGATCCACCGAGCTGCTCCAACTGCCCGGCGGTCACAACGGCAACACGAGCCACCCCCCGGGCCCACGCCGCCCGTCTGCGCGAGATGCTGCGCGACACGGACTGGCACCGGGTGGGCGAAGCCGGCGTCGAGCTGCGGCCGCGCCACCGTCACGGCGACGAAGGTGCGCCGTGACGGAGCGGCAGTTAGCCTCCCGGTCCATGAACTGGCTTCCCGACGACTTCGTCCACCCCGTCCGCGTGCCGCTCCCCGGTGGCCACCACCTCCGCCCGATCACGGCCGCCGACACGGACCTCGACTACCCGGCGGTCATGGGATCGCGGGAACGGCTGTGGTCCATCTACGGCGAGGCATGGGGCTGGCCCCCCGCCACCATGACGTACGACCAGGACCGCGAGGACCTGCTGTACCACGAGCGGGAGATCGCCGAGCACAAGTCCTTCAACTACGCGCTCTTCGACGAGACCGGCACCGCCCTGTTGGGCTGCGTGTACATCGACCCGCCGGAGAAGACCGGCGCCGACGCCGAGATCTCCTGGTGGGTGGTGGACGACAAGGCCGGCACCGACCTCGAACGCACCCTGGACGCGTTCGTCCCGCAGTGGATCGCCGATGCCTGGCCCTTCCGCGAGCCGCGCCACATAGGCCGCGACCTCACCTGGAAGGAGTGGCTCGCCCTCCCCGACAACGTCTGACGAACCCCAGGCGAGGGCCTGGGGTTCGTCGTCCCGTGCGAGCCGGGGTCTACGCCACGACCGCGCCGGGTGCCTCGGGCGCGTGCGCCGGGTGCGCGGCGAGCAGGTCGGCGAGGTCGACGCGGGTGAGGAACTCGCGGCGGACGCGGTCGGCGACGTCGGATACCTCTTCCGAGCCGTCGTCGGCGGGGTCGATGTGGACCCGGTACGGCCGCTGCCCGGCGGGGAGCGCGACGATGCGGGCGATCTCGTCGGAGACCATCGAGGCGTCCGCGTCCTCGGGGGCCAGCGCGGCCAGCTTCCGGGCGACCTGGTCCATGAGGCCCGGGTACTTCGTCTCGTACTCCGTCTCGGTGGCGCTGTCGGCGGGGTGGCCGGAGTGGGCGAAGTGGTTGGTGCCGCTGGTGAACGAGCCGGGCACCACGATGGAGGTCTCCACCCCCCAGCGCGCGAGCTCGGCGGCGTAGCTCACGGCCAGGGAGTCCATGGCGGCCTTGGCGGCGAAGTACGGGGCGAGGTAGGGCGGGGTGCCGCCCTTGACGCTCGAACTGGACACCCAGATCACCAGGCCCCGGCCCGCCTTGCGCAGGTGGGGCAGGACCGCCCGGTTGACGCGCTGGGTGGAGAGGACGTTCACGTCGTACAGCTCGGCGAGCTGCTCGGGGGTGAACGCCTCGGCCGGTCCGGTGACCATGTGCCCGGCGTTGTGGATCAGGACGTCGATGCGGCCGTGCTCGGTGACGACCTGGTCGATGGCGGCGTCCACGGACGCCTGGGAGTTGACGTCGAGTTCGATGGCGCGCAGGTCGACGCCGTGCCGGGCGCTGTAGTCGGCGGCGGCTCGGACCTGCGGCGCGTTGCGGGTGCCGGTCTGGCGCATGCCGGCGTAGACGGTGTCGCCGGAGTCGGCGAGGGCGCGGGCGGTCAGGGCGCCGAAGCCGCTGGAGGCACCGGTGATCACGACGATGTTCTTCATGGGAGTTCTCTCCTCGAGGAGGGGTCGCGGCCGGGTGTGGCGGGCGGGAGGGAAGGGCGTCAGGGAAGGAAGGGCGTCAGGACGCGAAGGGCGTCAGGGAGGGAGGTGGCCGGGTCAGGCCACGCCGCCGTTGGCGTACAGGACCTGGCCGTTGATCCAGCGCGCCGGGCCGGCGAGGAACGCGACCGCCTCGGCGATGTCCTCCGGCGTGCCCAGGCGCTCCAGCGGGGCCGCCTTGGACAGGTTGTCGATCGCGGCCTGGTCCTTGCCCTCCAGGAACAGGGGCGTGGCGGTGGGGCCGGGGGCCACGGCGTTGACGGTGATGTCCTTGCCGCGCAGTTCGCGGGCCAGGACCAGGGTCATGGCCTCGACCGCGCCCTTGCTCGCCGCGTAGGCGCCGTAGTTCGGGAACTGCAGGCGGGTGACCGAGGTCGAGAAGTTGATGATCGCGCCACCGGCGCGCACCCGCCGGGCCGCCTGCTGGGAGACCACGAAGGTGCCGCGGATGTTGGTGCGGTGCATCCGGTCCAGGTCGTCCAGGTCGAGCGTGGCGATCGGCGACAGCAACATGATGCCCGCCGTGTTGACGACGACGTCGATGCCGCCGAACTCCCGCTCCACGGCGTCGAACGCCTCCGCCATGGCGTGCTCGTCGGCGATGTCGCCGCCGACCGCGAACGCCCGGCCGCCCGCCGCGGTGACCGCGGCGACCGTGTCGTCGGCGCGGGCCTTGTTGCCGGCGTAGTACACGCCGACGGCGATGCCGTCCTTGGCGAGGCGCTCGACGACGGCGCGCCCGATGCCGCCGGACCCGCCCGTGACCAGGGCGACGCGGGGCGTGGTGGTGGTGTTGTCGGTCATGGTGTTCCGTCCTTCGTGGGTGCGGGTTACGGGTGGGTAGGTCAGCGTTCGCTGTCGAGCGTGGCCATGAGAGGGGCCGCGTAGCGCTCCCCGGCGGCGGATCCGGCGGGGACCGCCGCCTCGATCTCGGCGAGGGCTTCGGCGTCCAGGTCGAGGCCGACGGCGCCGAGGGATTCGGCCAGACGCTCCCTTCGGCGGGCACCGACCAGGGGGACGATGTCCTGGCCCTGGGCGGCCACCCAGGCGATGGCGACCTGGCCGGTGGTGGCGCCCAGGCGCTCGGCCACGCGTCCCAGTGCCTCGACCAGGCGGAGGTTGGCCTTGAGGTTCTCGCCCTGGAAGCGTGGGCTGTGGGCGCGGAAGTCCTCGGCGCCCAGGTTCCGCGCGGCGCTCCAGTGGCCACTGAGCAGGCCTCGGGAGAGCACGCCGTAGGCGGTCAGACCGATGCCGAGCTCCCGCAGCGCCGGTATGACGGACGCTTCCGGGCCGCGGGAGAGCAGCGAGTACTCGATCTGTACGTCGCTGATGGGTGCGACGGCCGCGGCGCGGCGGATGTTCTCCGCACCGACCTCCGACAGACCGATGTGCCGGATGAAGCCGGCCTGCCGCATCTCCGCGAGCGCGCCGACGGTCTCCTCCACAGGGATGTCCGGGTTGAGGCGGGCGGGACGGTAGATGTCGATGTAGTCGGTGTTCAACCGCCGCAGGGAGTAGGCGAGGCGGTCCTTCACCGCGGCCGGGGAGACGTCGTACGGCACGGGCTGGAAGCCGCCGTCGGGGGTGCGGCGGGAGCCGAACTTGACGCTCAGCACGACCTCGTCACGCCTGCGCTCCTTCAGAACCCGGCCGATGAGCATCTCGTTGGCGCCCGACCCGTAGAAGTCCGCGGTGTCGACGAGGTTCAGGCCCGCGTCGATCGCGGCGTGCAGGGTGGCGACGCTCTCGGCGTCGTCGGCGGCCCCGTACAGGTCGGACATCCCCATGGCGCCCAGGCCGATGGCGGACACCTCGGGCCCGTTCGCACCGAGCTTGCGGGTCGCGATGGTCATGGCGGTTCTCCTTGGTCTCGGGGCGAACACCCCGGTTCGCCGGCGTGGGGCTTCGGGAGGGTCGGTTCCGGAGCGAAGAAGGCGGCGGGCAGCGGATCACCCGATCGTCATATCGCCGATAACCGGTCTGACACATCAACGCTAACACATCATCGATGCACCGCAAGTGTTATCGTCGATGTCATGGCAACGGTCGAGACGACGACAGCGCAGCCCCGCGAGCGGATCCTGCAGGCCGCGACAGCCCTGCTCGCCGAAGGCGGACGGGAGGCCGTGTCCACCCGTGCGGTCAGCGCGGCCGCCGGCGTGCAGGCGCAGACGATCTACCGGCACTTCGGTGACATGCAGGGGCTGCTCGACGAGGTGGCGCGGCGCGGATACGCGTCCTATCTGGCCGCCAAGCAGGCCCAGGACGCGGACGGCGACCCCGTGGCGCAATTGCGGAGCGGCTGGGACATGCACGTGACCTTCGGACTGGCCAATCCCGCGCTCTACCGGCTGCTGTACACCGAACCGCGGCCCGGCCAGCAGTTCGCGGTCACCGGTGACGCCCACCAGGTGCTGCTGCGCATCGTCGAACGGGTGGCCAAGGCCGGCCGGCTGCGGACGGGCGTCGAGGCCGCCGCGACGATGATCCACTCCTCGGGCATGGGGGTGACGCTCACGCTGATCGCCGCGCAGGCCGACGGCAGGCTCTCGGACTACGAAGGTCTGTCCGAGAACGTCCGGGAAGCCGTGCTGGACTCCGTGCTCGCCCCGGCCGACGACGCCGCCGCTGCCCGGTCGAGCGCCGGCGCCCACCACGCCGCCGTGCACGCCGTCGCCCTGAAGTCCTTGATGCGCGACGGGGTACGGTCCCTGACCCCGGGGGAGCGCACCCTGCTCGGCGAGTGGCTGGACCGCATCGCCGCCGAGGACGCCCAGGAGCCCGGCGCCGCGGAGCCTGGCGAGGAACCCGTGCGGCGGCGATAGCCGCGCGATCCGGGGTTGACCCCACAAGGCGCCAGGCCCTCGGGCACGGCGCGACGCGACGCGACAGGGGTGTGCCGCTGGCGGCACACCCCTGAACGGTGGTGGACCGCCTGCCGGTTCGGCTCCCGGCGCAGGTCAGCCTGGCGTCACCCCGGCCCGCGCGGTCGTGGGCGTCGCCGTCGCCGCCGTCGTCCACGACGACGGCGTCCAGCAGATTCGGCCGACACGTCGGGTGCGGGTTCCGCGAGTCGACCACGGTGACGACGCCTGGTGGGTCGTGTCGGAGCGTCAGAGCTCCCGCCCACCCGCACCACCCTGCGCGGACGCCCGGCCGGAGGCCATCTGTGCGGCCAGTGCGGTGAACGCGCGGACCTTGGCGTTCTCGGTGTCCGCGCGCCAGACGAGGGCGCCGTTGGCCGGGGGCAGTCCGCTGAGCGGCCGGTGTACGACGCCGGGGTGCCGGTAGGCGTGGAACAGCCCTTGATGGGTCGTCCACACCGTCTCGCCGGTGGCGACCTTGTGCAGCGCCTCCTGGTAGGTCCGTCCGCCCTTCCCGCGGCGCAGGGGCCTGCCGAGCGGTGTGAACGGCGGACAGAAGCCGTGCCGAAGGGCCTCCGGCAGTTCGGCGGGGCCGTCGAGCAGAACCCAGTCCGCCAGGTCCTCGATGTCGACCGACGCGCGCTCCGCCAGCGGATGGCCGGCACCGGCGGCCAGCACCCGGCGGTGCGACACCAGGACGGTCCCCACCTTCAGATCCGGTTCGTCGACGGGCAGCAGCGTGAGCAGCACGTCGACCTCGCCGTTGCGCAGCGGCCCGTAGGGGTCGCGCCAGGGCACCTCGGTCACCGTGGTCTCGCAGGCCGGGTGCCGGCGGCCGAACGCGACGACCGTGTCGGTCAGCGGCGGGCCGTTGAGACAGCCGAGGAAGCCCACACGCAGGGTGCCGACCATGCCCTGCGCGATGGCGCAGGCCTCGTCGTAGCCCTTTCTGAGGCTTTCGTAGGCGGCGCCCAGAGTGCGTCGGGTGTGCTCGCCCAGCGGGGTCAGCGCGACGCGGCGGCTGGTTCGGACGAACAGCGGTGCGCCGATGCGTCGTTCCAGCGCCCGGATCAGCTGACTGACACGTGACTGGGACAGTCTCATGCGCTCCGCGGTGCGTCCGAAGTGCAGTTCCTCCGACAGCGCCAGAAACGTCTCGATCTCCGTGAGGTCCACTCCAGTGCTCCCCCATCGATGAGCCCGGCTCATGGATTGTGCAGTACTTCGACCTTGATCGGCCAACGCCCCTGCTGCGATCGTCTGGTTGGCGGCCGGCCGGCTCGTCGGCAATCGGGGGAGTCGGCACGTCGGCCGGCGCCGCCCTCGTCGCCATCCGGTGCGCCACCGCACCGCGACTCGGCAGGAGTCGTCTGCTCACGTCCCTGTGTGCGTGTGCCGGGCCACCCTCCGACGACTTTGCCATCTCTTTACAACCTGCCCCCGCGCCGCCTCGTCTCTCCGCTCGATCCGTGATTCAGCCCGCCGCAGTACCGGGCGGACCGACGAAAGAGAGCGATTCGATGCGCCGAACCGTCCTGAGCGCCATGGCACTTGCGTGCACCGCCGTGCTGGCGGGCACCGTGCCCGCGTTCGCCCAGGGGGCGTCCCCCTCCCCGACCGCTCCGGCGGCCACTGCCTCCCCGTCCACCGCCCCGGAACGGACCGCGGCGCCGACCGCCGCGAGCGCGGTTCCGAGTGCCGCGCCGACGAGGGCGCGCGGCCAGGTCTCGGTCGTCCCCAGCGGCGCGCCCGACACCGGTGTGACGGCGGGGACCTCCCGGTCCGTGTCTCCCGGGCTGATCGGCGGGAGCGCCGGCCTGGTGCTGGTCGGAGGCGGCGCTGCCGTCTACGTCGTACGCCGCAGGCGGGCGACCGGGGCATGACCCGGCTCTCCAGGCGCGCCTTCGCCACCGCGGCGATGGCCGCGCTGCTCGCCGGCTGCGGCGGCCCCGAGGCCGGCCGGGCCGGAACCGTCAGTCCCGGCAGTACGCCACCGCCCGCCTCGACCTCCGCCAAGGTGGCACCGGCGCTGGAGCATTCGGCCCCCGTCAGGCTGCAGATCCCGGCCATCGGGGTGGACACCCCGGTCATGCGGCTGGGACTGGCGCAGGACGGCAGTGTGCAGGTGCCGCCGGTCGCCGCACACGACCGGGCGGGCTGGTACTGGCACTCGCCGACACCGGGCCAGGTCGGGCCGTCGGTCATCCTCGGCCATGTGACGGTCGGCAGCTACGGGGACGGGGTCTTCCGTCACCTCGCGGACCTGCACCGGGGCGACCGGATCGTGGCGCGCCTGGAGAACGGAACGGCGGCCGTGTTCACGGTCAGCGCCGTACGGACGGTCGCCAAGGCGGACTTCCCGACCAAGGAGGTCTACGGGAACGTGAACCGCCCGGAGCTGCGGCTGATCACCTGCGGGGGCCCCCGCACCGGCGACGGATACCTCGACAACGTGATCGTCTTCGCCGCGCTGACCACCGCCACCCCCTGAGCCGGCCGGCATACCGCCACCCCTTGATCCGCCGGTATGCCGCCGGCCCGGATCCGCCGGTACGGATCCCGGGCCTTCGGAACGTACGCCGACGGCCCGGGGTCCTACCCCACGACTGCCCCACGACCATGGAGAGCGTTGAAACGGTCCCGTGAGAGGGCGGCGTCCGAGCTGTTCGCCGCCGTCTATCCACGCCTCGCCGGCTGGTGCCGCCGTCTCGTCGACGACGACGAGACGGCCCACGAGATCGCCTCGGAGGCGTTCACCCGGCTCTGGGCCCGCTGGACTTCCGTGGACGAGCCCCGCGGCTTCCTCTACGTCACCGCGGCCAACATCGTCCGGGACCACTGGCGCAAGCTCGAGCGCGAGCGCAGAGCCGTGCACCGCGCCACCACGGAGGCCGCCGTCCGCCCCCACACCGAACAGGCCGACCCCTCGGTGCGCCTGCTCGTGCAGTCGCTGCCGGAGCGACTGCGCGTCCCGATCCTGTTGCACTACTACGCTGACATGCCGATCCGGGAGGTGTCCGTGCTGACCGGACGCAAGGAAGGAACCGTCAAGGCCGACCTGCACGCGGCCCGGGAACTGCTCCGCGTCCACCTGAGGAGAAGCCTTGACCACACGCTCTGACGACGGCCCGGAGCCGGCACCCGACGACCCCCTCGCGGTGATCCTGCGGCCCCCCTCGGACCACCTCGGCCCGCCCCCCGGCCGCTTCCACGCGATCCGCCGCGCCGCGGCCCGCCGCCGACTGCTCCGCGCGGCGGCCGGAGCCGGCCTGACCGCCGCCGTCGCCGTCCTCGTCGCCCTGCCGCTCCACCTGGCGACGCCCGAGACACCCGCATCCCCGTCGGTCCCCCTCGCACCGCCGCCCCCGAGCGGTCGTCCGGCGCCCGCCGCCCCGTCGGCGTCGCCCTCGCCGGCGGCGTCGCCCGGGAGTGTCACCCCGCGCCCCACCACGGCTCCCCGAACCGCCGGTTCCCGCACCCCGACCCGCCCGCCGACCGCCACCCGGGAACCGTCGGCGACACCGACCCCGGCACGTCCCGAGCCGTCGGCGAGCCGGACCGGGGCCGACACCGCACCGTCGGTCAGCCCGCCGATACGGCAGAGGTAGTCACGGCCACTCCTCACCCGTGCTTCCCGTACTGCGCACGAGGCCCGGCGTGCGGTGCCCCGCCCACCGCCGTGTCACGCTCCGTCAGGCCGACCAGGCCGAAGCCGGTACCGCGGGCCGCGTCCGGGAGCGGGGGCGGCGGCCCCGGCCGTCGTCGGTGAGATGGCGAGGCGGTCCGCCCGGCGGGTCCACCACCGGCTGCCGGGGGCCTGTCAGCGGATCGACGACGTGTCCTGCCCGGCCCCCTCAAGGCGGTGGCCGGCGCGACGGAGACGTGCACGGCCCGGGACGACGGCAGGCCGGACCGTCCCGATCCGCGTGGTCGGGGTCGCGGGAGCCCCGCGAAAACGGCCGTCACCTGAGCATTGAAACGCCGAGCCCGCAGGTCAGCCGTTGTTCAGCGGCGTGGTGGCGCAACCGTCAGTCTCACCACCACCGCTCCCTGAACCGCAAGGCACGGGAGGCACCCCTGCAAGGCCCCCGGAGAATCCCCTCACGAGCCCCACACAGCCTGCACACGGTCTTTCGATAGCCCCGTTAGCGTGGCAACCCGTTCGATTCCAGGTGCGAACGCGGCCCGTCGGGGCGGCGGCCAGCCAACACAGGAAGACCGCAATGGACTACTGCTCCTCGTGTCGTCGGCATCTCAACGGCGCCCTGGTGTGCCCCGGATGCGGTGCCTACGCCCCCGACATCGCCCCGGTCACCGCCGACGGCCACACCGTCCCGGGCCCGGCCACCCTGGCGGCGCCGGTCATGGAGGCGACGGCGGCCACGGCGGCATGGGAGTTCGCGGCCCCGGACATCGACGAAGCCCCGGACATCGAGGACGCCCCGCACGCCGACCCCACGGGCCCGGCGCGTCGCACGGAAGGGCGTGCCGCGCGGCGGCGCCGGCTGGCACGCTGGAAGAAGACCCAGCGCAAGGCCCTGGTGGCGACCGCCGTCGCCCTCGTCGGAGGCGGTCTGACCGTGGCGTCGATGGACCGGCACACCGCCGACCGCGCCCAGGCGGCCCCGGCTCCGGATGCCTCGGCCCTCGGCGGTGCGGAGGAGCCGACGTCGCAGTACAGCAGTCCGGCGCCGCCCGGCTCCGGCACCCCGCGCTCCGGCGCGCTCCGGGCCTCGCACACCCCCGCCGCGCAGTCCCCCGCGGCCGACCTGCCCCGTCTGTCCTCGCCGGTCTCGGCCCATGCCACGCCGTCGGCCGCTCAGCCGGACACGGCCACCTCCCGTACGGCGCACACGACGGGCACGACAGGGGCGGCGGGCGCGGGCACGTCGGGCACGGGTCACACGACGGCGAACCCTCCCTCCCAGTCGGGGTCGGACTCCTCGTCCTCCTCCTCTTCCTCCTCGTCGTCCACGGGGACGTCCCAGCACACGTCCTCCCCGACCACCGGCACCGGCGGCGGCACGGACCCGGGCACCTCGCAGACCAGCCCGTCCCCGGCGGCCACCTCGCCGTCGCAGGTCTGCCTGCTCGTCGTCTGCCTCGGCTGACCGCAGGCGGACGCCACCAGGCCACTCACCGCCCCCCGCGATCACGCGGGCGGGCGGTTTTCGGCGTGCCCCCGCGATGCGCTCGCGATGTTCTCGCAGGTGCCCTCGCAGGTGCCCGCACCGACGCCCGCACACCGAGCACATGAACGCCTCTGAGCCGTTCCTCAGGGCTTCCCCCGGAGCCGCTGTGGGCTCCCCGGCGACTTCATCAAATGGATCGGCCGGGTGACGGGCCACACCAAGAAGTGACCGGCTGCACCGAGAAGTGACCGGCTACGGCCACAAGTGGCGGGCCACACCAGGAAGTGACGGCCGACGCGGTCGCCGGGCACGGGCATCCCCCGGGCTCGGCGCCCCGGCGTTCGGCCGCGCTCATGCCGGGGCCACGGCCGGCCAGGAGTGTCGGACACGCGAGGATCGCGCGTCCGGATCGTCACCCGGTGGTCACCGGATGGGGGAGACCGTGATCGAATCGTGTGTCCGTGCCAGTAGGCTGTGATCCGCTGCGGCACCCCACCCCCACCCGCCCTGGCGGAATCCTGTCCGGCGGCGGTCGAGTCGTCGCACGGCATTCGTCTCCCGGCATGAGGATGAACAACAGGTGCTGATCGCGGGCCGGTACCAGCTGAACACCACCATCGGACGTGGCGCGATGGGAGAGGTCTGGCGGGCGTACGACCAGATGCTCGACCGTCCCGTCGCCGTCAAGGTGCTGCTCGACCGGAACGCCGACCCCACCGCCACCTCCCGTTTCCGCCTCGAGGCACAGACCGCGGGCCGGCTCCACCACCCGCACGTGGTCGGCGTGCTCGACTTCGGTGAGCACGAGGGGCGGCTGTTCCTGGTCATGGAGCTGGTGGAGGGCGCGAGCCTCGCCCGGGTGCTCGCCGACGACGGGCCGCTGCCCGCCGAACAGGTCGCGGCCATCGCGGCCCAGGCGGCGGCCGGGCTCGCCGTGGCGCACGAACAGGGCATCGTGCACCGCGACATCAAGCCCGGCAACCTGCTCCTCGACGCGGGCGGCACCCTGAAGATCGGCGACTTCGGCATCGCCCGCTTCATGGACGACCCGTCGGGCGCGCTGACGGTGACCGGGCAGATCGTCGGTACGAGCCTGTACATCGCGCCCGAGCGTGCCCTGGGCAAGCCCGCGGGACCGGCCAGCGACGTGTACTCGCTCGGCTGCGTCCTCTACCAACTCCTCACCGGGCGGCCGCCGTTCCGCGCCGACAGCCCGATCGCGATCCTGCACCAGCACCTGGACGCGGCGCCCGTACCGCCGCGCGAGCTGGGTGCCGCCCTGCCGCCCGCCTTCGAGAACTATCTGCTCGGACTGCTCGCCAAGCGGCCCGAGGACCGGCCCACGGCACGGCAGGTCGCCGACTGGTTCGCCACGGGCGCCTGGCGGGGCCGCCCGGAACCGCTTCCGGCCGCGGCACCGATCCCGGTCCCGACGCCGGCCTCGGTCCCGACGCCGGCCCCGGTCCCGACGCCGGCTGCGGCTCCGGCCCCGAAGTCGCCGATTCCGCCCCGGATGGAGGGCCCGGTGACGACGTACAAACTCCCGTCCGCGCTCCCCGGCCACCGTGCCGCCCGCCAGCGGTCGTCGGGCAACCGGCGCGCGCGACCGTCGCTGCGCACGTTCGTCGCCGGGCGGCCGCGCGCGGTGGGGCTGATCGCCGCGGCGCTGCTGTTCCTGACGGCGATGTACGTGGGCATGTCGGTGTTCAGCCCGGACAGCAGCTCGGCGGAGACACCGCAGAAGCCGGGCCGTTCGAGCCCGGCCGCGCCGACGCCGTGAGGCGCCCACTCAACTCGCCCTCTCACCAGGCAGGTTGAGTTGACGAAGGCTTGACCGAACGAAAAGAAACGACGGTGGGGGCGAACTGTAGGTTCACCGGCATGCCCCCACAGCCCCCACAACCCCCGCGCCTGCCCGTCCTGCCGTACCGCAAGCCATCGCGTGGCCGCGACTACTGGATCCTCGACGACGTGCTGCCGAACGTGGACGAGGTCCGGGCCCGCTGTCTCGCCAAGGAGGACTGGGTCAAGGGATACCCGTACACGCAGGAGAGCTGGCCGGGGATGCGCACCATGCCCGGCCTCGAACCGGCCGAACTGGCCCGGATCGAGCGGCTGGTGCGCAAGGAGACCGGCGCGCCGAAGCTGTGGCAGGAGACCGCCCCCGGCGGGGGCACCCTCAACCACAACTGCGTCCAGGTCGTCGGCAAGGACGAGGGCGAACCGCGCCCGCACACCGACTCACGCGCCCTGTGCCGGTATGCCGCCGTGCTCTACCTCAGCCCGAACATCCCCAAGGACTGCGGCACGAGCTTCTACCGGCAGAGCCTGCCGGGCGGCGTCCTCGGCGGCAACATGGTGCAGGCGCCGCACACCAACCTGGTCGAGGCGCTGGGCACGCGGTACGTCTCGCCGGACGCGTTCACCGAGGACGTCCGCGTGCCGCAGCGCTACAACCGGCTGCTCCTGTACAAGGCCAACCTCATGCACAGCGCCACCGGTTACTGGGGCAGCGACCTGGAGGAACGGCGCATGACGGCCGTCTTCTTCTGGATGGCCTAGCGGGTCCGGGCTCAGCTCAGGCCGAGGCTGGAGAGCGCGGTCGTCCAGTCGGTGGCGATGGCGTTGCGTGCGTCGTCGAGACCGACCTCGCCGTTGCACACGTCCTTCTTGAGCGTGTTCTCGACGGTGTCCTTGTCGGCGGCGACTTCCCCCGAACCCGTGTCGTAGCGCGGTTCGGGCCACAGGTTCTCCGGGCTGGTGGGGTTGCCGCCGAGCTCCAGCGGGATGAGGTGGTCCTCCTCGTAGTCTGCGGTGCTGGTGTCGCCGTAGCCGTACTCGACGATCTGCTTCTTCTTCAGCGCGGTGGTGTACGAGCTGGACGGCCGCACGGTCGCGGTCCAGCCGGAGACACAGATCGTGGAGTCGATGGTGTCCTGTGTGACGTCCGGGTTGACGGCGCCGGGCTGGCAGCTGGGGTCGGGGAGGGGGAGGTAGTCCTGGCTGCACGACTGCGCGTGCGCGCCGCCGGCGGTGACGGTCAGGCCCGCGGCGGCGAGGGCGAGCGTGGACAGGGTGGTCACCAGGGGGCGCGGTATTCGGGACATGGGGAGTCTCCCGGTGGGGATGCCCGGCACGGTTCCGGGCGGTCGTGAGCATGACAGCACCGGGCGCTTCTATGCGGGTAGACCCCTTTGCGTGACCGGGAGAACCTTGGGCGAAGGTTTGTCCGCGCGAAGGCCCCGGGTTGTGAAGTCATGGGCTGCGCTTGGGCGTTGGTTCACCCAGGTGTACAGCGGGCGCGGCCGGCTCCCGCCCGGGCGGACGTCGTCAGCGGGACGGCGGCGGGGCGGCGTCAGCGGCAGGTCGTCAGCGGGACGGCGGCGGGGCGGCGTCAGCGGCAGGTCGTCAGCGGGACGGCGGCGGCGGGACGGCCTCAGCGGCAGGTCGTCAGCGGGACGGTGTCGGCGGGACGGCCTCAGCGGCAGGTCGTCAGCGGGACGGCCTCAGCGGCAGGTCGTCCGTGTACGCGTTCACCGGCTTGTCCACCCGCTCGACGGTACGGGCGTCCAGCGCGGCCGGCGCCGACCGTGTGCCCAGCGTCCCGCCGGGGTGCCAGGTGCCCGTGACGGCCACCCAGGTGTCGGCCGGCAGCGCCGGGGACCCGTGGATCCGTACCTTGACGGACTGCGCGTCCGCGGCGCAGCACGAGAAGATGATCCGGGTCAGGTACCAGCCCCCGCCCCGCCCGTCCGGCGTGACGAAACCGGTCAATGTGACGCTGCGCCCCTTGATGGCCTGCGCACGGTCCTGCTGCACACGGCTGGTGAACTCCGTGAGCGTCATCGGCAGCGGCGAGGTCGCGGGCAGCGGATCGAAGTGCCGCTGCTGCGCGACGGCCCTGGCGGGCTCACGGGAGGCGGTGTACGAGCCGAGGGCGGGCGGGGCGTAGAAGAGCAGGCTCAGCGCGGGCAGGAACAGCAGCCAGGCGACACGGGGCGCGGTGGAGTGGTCGTGGCCGTGGCCGGTGTCACCGTGACCACCGTGCTCAGCGTGCTCGTCGTGCTCGGCGTGGCTGCCCCGCCCGCGGTCGAGGGCCGCGCTCGCCAGCCCGAGCACGAGCAGCAGCGCCCCCGAGGCGATGAGATACGGACGCAGTCCCGGCCTCACGTACCTCAGGCACAGGTCGGTGAAGAGCGAGGCGTGCAGCAGACCCAGGCCGCTGAGGACGAGCAGGACCGTCTGGAAGGGCCGTTTCACAGCAGGGCCCCTCCGATCAGCGCACTGCACAGCACCGCCACGACGGCCGTGGCGGTGGAGAAGCGGACCGCGAAGGCCCGGCCGAACGTGCCCGCCTGAAGGGCGATCAGCTTCAGGTCGACCATCGGCCCCACCACCATGAACGCCAGCCGCGCCACGGGCGAGAAGCCGGTGAACGAGGCGGCCACGAACGCGTCGGCCTCGGAGCACACCGCGAGCACGACGGCGAGCCCCGCGAGGAACAGCACCGACAGCCAGGTCGAGCCGGAGAACACGTCGAGCACGGAGCGCGGGACCGCCACGTTGAACGTGGCCGCCGCCATCGCCCCGACGACCAGGAAGCCGCCCGCGTGCAGGAAGTCGTGCTGGAAGCCGAGCCGGAACTCCCGCCAGCGGCTGTGCCCCGGTCGGTGACCGGTGTGGCGCACGGTCGGCCGCAGCCACTCCTCCCTGCCGAGCCAGAGCCACAGCCAGCCCATCACGGCCGCGGTGGCGAGCGAGGCGAGCAGCCGGGCCAGGACCATCAGGGGGCTGCCGGGGAAGGCGACGGCGGTGGCGGTCAGCACCACCGGGTTGACGGCGGGAGCCGACAGCAGGAACGCGAACGCGGCGGCAGGGGTGACACCCCGCCGGATCAGGCTGTTCGCGACCGGCACCGAGGCGCACTCGCAGCCGGGCAGCACCACCCCGGCGACCCCGGCTACCGGAACGGCGAGCGCGGGGTTGCGGGGCAGCGCCCGGCTGAACACCGTCGCCGGCACGAACGCGTTGATGGCGCCGGACAGGGCCGTGCCCAGCAGCAGGAACGGCAGCGCCTGCACGGTGATGGCCAGACAGACGGTGCGCCACGCCTGCATCGCGGGCGCGTCCATCCACCGGCCGAGCAGGAGCAGCGCCGGACCGGCGAGGACGGCCGCCGCCAGCAGCAGCGGCCAGAACGCGGGCCAGCCGCGGGCGGGGGCGCGCTCGGGCGCCGCGGGGACCGCGACGGCCGCCTCCGCCTCCTCGGCCAGTTCTTCTGTCTTCTGCATGCCGGCTCCGACTGTCGGATGTTCGGATCGAACATAACGGGCGCCCGGCCTCCCCTTCCGGCACCGCCACGCCCTCAGTCTGCCGACGCGGACGTGCGCAGCCCTCGGTGCGACCGACGGCGACATGCCGAAGGTGCCGATCGGCGCTGTGACGGCCCCCACAGCGCGGGCCGTGGATTTTGCCTGTGGAAAAGGTTTCCGGCTCCGGTCCCACCCGTACCCCTGGGCGTTGGAGCAACCAGGAGGTGCCATGCGCATTTCGCGGACCGCGGCGGGAACCCTCTTCGTGACGGGCGCCCTCACCCTGACACTCACGGCGCTGGTCTATCCGTCGATGCTGGGAGTGCAGACGGTCTCCAGCGCCCCCTCACGCGTGATCGCGAACACCTCGTCGGGACCGCTGACCGAGGCGGACCGCGACTTCGTCGTCAAGGTACGGGCCGCCGGCCTGTGGGAGTTCCCGTCCGGTGAACTGGCCATGAAGAAGGGCACGACCCCGGCCGTGCGCACCGCCGGGGCGCATCTGGTCAACGGACACGTCAACCTCGACGCCGTCGACCGGAAGGTGGCCGCGGAGCTGGGCATCACGCTGCCGAACCAGCCGAGCCCCCAGCAGCAGGGATTCGTGACGACGCTGACCAACGACACGGGCAAGCAGTTCGACAGCGACCTCGCGAACATCCTGCGGCTGACGCACGGACAGATCTTCCCCGCCATCGCCAACATCCGTGCCACCACGAAGAACACGCTGGTCCGCCAGCTGGCCGACGTGGCCAACGACACCGTCCTCGACCACATCACGGTCATGGAGCAGACGGGCCTGGTGGACTTCGACTCGCTGGTGTTCCAGGAGACGACCCCGCCGAAACTCCCGAAGTCCAGCCTGACCCCGCCGGCCCCGCAACCCGGCGAGCCGACGGAGGTCCTCTCCCCGCCGCCGGGCTTCACCCCGCCGCCGTCGACGACTCCGGGCGCGGCGGTGGCCCCCGGGGCGGCACCGACCACGGGCTGACGGTCCGGGACAGGCCCCGAGTCGCGAGAAATGGGCCCGGCGCTCTCCGGGGGATAAGAGCGCCGGGCCCGTCGGGGATGGTTCAGCGGACGCCCGGAGGCGTCAGGCGCGGCCGCGGGACGTACGGCGTCGGGCGGCGACCGCGATGCCCGCACCGGCCGCGACGAGGGCCGCGGCGCCCGCGGCGATCGGCAGCGCGGTGCTGCCGCCGCCGGTCTCGGCCAGACCACCGGGCGGGGTGGACGTGCCGCCGTTCGGGGTGGGCGCCGGGGGCGTGCTCGACTCGCCGGTGGCGGGCGGGGTCGAGACGGAGGCGGACGGAGAGGCGGGCGTCACCGGGGTCACCGGGGTGGCCGGGGCGGAGGCGGGCGGCGTGGTGGCCGGGGCCGACGCGGGCGGGGTGGTGGCCGGGGTGCTCGGCGGCTGGACCGTGCAGTCCTTCGTCCCGCCGTTCCAGGACGCGATCAGCTTGTCCTTGATGACCGGGCGGTCCGGGCCCTTGGGCACGTCACCGTGCTCGAAGCCGTCCTGTGCGCCGAGGTTCCCGTCGAACTTCACCTTGCCCCGGTAGAGGTCGATCTGCGCGAAGCAGCCGGCGTCCGGCACGGAGATGTCGAGGGAGTCGGTCTCGCCCTGCTTCACCGTCACCGAGTCGAAGTCGTGGAAGACCTGCAGCCCGGACGTGGCGAAGGTGGCGCCGTGCGTGCGGTACGAGGCGAGGGAAGCGGTGCAGGTCGCCGCGTCGCCCGCGGCCCGCACCTTGATGTGGACCTTGCCGTCCTCGGTGGGCTTCAGGTTCTGGTCGTCGACCCGGACGGAGTCGGTGAACGTCTTTCCGTCCAGCGAGAACTGGCAGTGGTCGGCCTCGGTGACGGTGCCCGGCCCGTTCCCGGACGCGTACGCGCGGCCCCCCTGGTCCCAGCCGCCACCACCGGGCGTACCCGAGGCCCAGGCGGCGCCCCCGGTGACGGCGGTGAGGGTGAGCGCCGCGGCGCCCGCCCCCAGCAGGCGGCGCACGGTGACACGGCTCGTGTCGGACATTCGGTCCCCCATCTTGCGGGCCGGACCCGGCCGGCGGCAGCGGGCAGCGCGAAGCCGCCGGGACCGTGGCCGGGAGGAAGTGGTCGAGAGAAACAAGGTGGCTCTTTGGTCACATGAGCCACAGCGCGAGCACATATTCGATCACGGTGACGACACTGTCAACCTCGTTGAAACCACGACGAGTTCAGAACCCGATCACGTTTCGGCCACATCAGGAAGGATACGATCCGTTAGGCGGCGGAAGGCCGCGAGAAGCGCCCGCCCCGCGGCGCTCGTCCGGGTGCCTACTCCACCGCCTGTTCCACCGGCCGCGGCTCCGGCCGGGCCAGCCCCGCCGTCCACTTCTCCTCGATGCGGCCGACCTTCCACACCACCAGCGCGAGCACCCACGTGGCGAAGAAGAGGCCGACGATCACGAAGCCCAGGGTGTTGAGGTCGACGCCGGCGATCCAGTCCCAGAAGGCCCCGTGCAGGCCGAGCTTCTCGGCGAGCAGGCCGAGCAGTTCCGTCGTGCCGATGATCAGCGCCACGGCCACGGACAGGCCCGTGATGGTCAGGTTGTAGTAGACCTTGCGGACCGGCTTGGAGAACGCCCACCCGTACGCGAAGTTCATGAACGACCCGTCGATCGTGTCGAGCAGCGACATGCCGGCCGCGAACAGGACGGGCAGGCACAGAATCGCGTACCAGGGCAGCCCGGAGGCCGCGCCCGAGCCGGCCAGGACGAGGAGGGCGATCTCCGTCGCGGTGTCGAAGCCGAGGCCGAAGAGCAGGCCCAGCGGGTACATCTGCCACGGCTTGGTGATCGACTTCATCACGCGGCCGAGGAGCCGGTTCATGAAGCCGCGGTTGTTCAGCTGCTCCTCCAGCGCCGCCTCGTCGAACTCGCCCGACCGCATCTGCCGGAACACCTTCCAGATTCCGGCCAGGATGACGAGGTTGATCGCGGCGATGACGTAGAGGAACGTGCCGGAGACCGTCGTGCCGATGAGGCCGGTCACGTCGTGCAGCTCGGAGTTGTCGTCGCGGACCGGTCCGGCCAGCGTCCTGACGCCGAGCGAGAGCAGCAGCGCCAGTCCGAAGACGACGCTGGAGTGGCCGAGCGAGAACCAGAACCCGACCGACAGCGGCCGCTGCCCCTCGCTCATCAGCTTGCGGGTGGTGTTGTCGATCGCGGCGATGTGGTCCGCGTCGAAAGCGTGCCGCATGCCGAGGGTGTACGCGGTCACGCCGATGCCGATGCCGAACGACTTCTCGCCGATGGTGTAGTGCTCGGGCGCGACGATCCCGACGAGCGTGAACCACCCGATGACGTGCAAAGCCAGGACGAACGCGGCCATGCCGCCGAGCCGGCCCCACTCCTGCCGCGTGATGGACAGGCGCATCCGGGAGGAGGACGGAGGCATGGAGCGGGGCCTTTCTTCTCTGAGAACCGCACCACCCACTTTCATGCAGGTGACTTCTACTTGCAAGAAAGTCGCAGTAAAGCCTCCGCGGCCGCGCGGCACCTAACCCATCCGCTCCACGGCCTCCTTCGCCTCCTTCAGGTCGGCCCCGGTGATCTCGCGGTACACCTTGACGGCCTGAATCTTCCTGCCGTCCCGCAGCAGGGCGGCGACCCGCTCCAGGTCCGGGTCGGCCTGGTGGAGCCCCAAGTGGTCGAGGACCAGGTCGAGTTTCCGCTCGACCCGGGCCATCCGGCGGTCGGTCCGCTTGATCCTCGCCTCGACCCCTGCGAAACCGGCCACGAGCAGGGCGAACACCGTCAAGAAGCTCAGCATGTCCATGCTCGGGATCCTAGGAGCGGGCCTCAGCGGGAGTGCGGCCGGACGCGCGGGGCGGTGCCGGTGCGGTTGCTCACACGGCACCCGGCACCCCGAACGGTCCCCCACCGCTGGCCCGCCGTCCGCACCGGCCCCAGGCTGGCCGCATGGACGCCCCGCCCCGTGACGGCCTGCCGCCCTTCGAGGACCGCACCGACCTCGAGAACGCCGACCGCGGTTTCGTCGCCGCTCTGGAGCCGGGCGTGGTGACCGACCGGGACGGGCGGGTGGTGTGGGACGCGGACGCGTACCGGTTCCTGGACGGGGAGTGCCCGGACACCGCGCATCCGAGCCTGTGGCGGCAGTCGCAGCTGTGCGCGCGGCAGGGGCTGTACGAGGTGTGCGAGGGCGTCTACCAGGTACGCGGCCTGGACCTGGCCAACATGACGCTCGTCGAGGGCCGTGCCGGCGTCGTCGTCGTCGACCCGCTCATCTCGACCGAGTGCGCGGCGGCCGCCCTCGCCCTGTACCGGCGGCACCGCGGTGAGCGGCCCGTGACCGCGCTGATCTACACGCACTCCCACGTGGACCACTTCGGGGGCGCCCGCGGGGTGCTGCCGCGCGAGGCGGAGGCGGGCGTGCCGGTGCTCGCGCCGGCCGGGTTCCTTCAGCACGCGGTCAGCGAGAACGTGTACGCGGGGCCCGCGATGTCCCGCCGCGCCGGCTTCATGTACGGCGAACGGCTGGCGAAGGCGCCCGACGGGCAGATCGGCACGGGCCTCGGCCTCACCATGTCCACCGGCACGGTCACCCTCGTCCCGCCGACCGTCGACATCACCCGCACCGGGCAGACGGAGACCGTGGACGGCGTGCGCATCCTGTTCCAGCTGACGCCGGGCACCGAGGCTCCCGCCGAGATGAACTTCCTCTTCACCGAGCAGCGCGCCCTGTGCCTGGCGGAGAACGTGACGCACACCCTGCACAACATCCTGACCCTGCGCGGCGCCGTCGTCCGGGACGCCCGCCTCTGGTCCCGCTATCTCGACGAGGCCATCGACTACTTCGGCGACGGCTACGACGTGGCCTTCGCCTCCCACCACTGGCCGGCCTGGGGGCACGAGAGCGTCGTACGCCTGCTGGCGGAGCAGCGCGACCTCTACGCGTATCTGCACGACCAGACTCTGCGGCTGCTCAACAGCGGTCTGACCGGCCCGGAGATCGCGGAGGAGCTGCGGCTGCCGCCCGTGCTGGAGGGCGCCTGGCACGCGCGCGGCTACTACGGGTCCCTCAGCCACAACGTCAAGGCCGTCTACCAGCGCTACCTGGGCTGGTACGACGGCAACCCCGCCCACCTGTGGGAGCACCCCCCGGTCGCCCTCGCGCGGCGGTACGTGGAGGTGGCGGGCGGTCCCGAGGCGGCGCTCGCGGCGGCCCGACGGTACGTGGAGGCCGGTGACCTGCGTTTCGCCGCGACCCTGCTCAACCACCTGGTCTTCGCCGACCCGGGCGACGAGGAGGCGAAGCAGACGCTGGCAGGCGTGTACGAACGCCTCGGGTACGGCGCCGAGAACGGGCCCTGGCGGAACATCTACCTGACCGGCGCCCTGGAACTGCGCGAGGGGGCGAGTGCTCCCGCCGTCACCTCGGACACGCCCGAGCTGACCTCGGAACTGACCGTGAGCATGCTCCTCGACGCCCTCGCGGTGCGCATCGACGGGCCGCGCGCGGCCCAGGAGCCACGCCTGATCATCGACCTGGTGGTGATCGACGAGGAGCGCCGCCACCGGATCAACCTGGAGCACGGCGCGCTCACCCACCGCAGCATGCCGCTGCACCGCACCCCGAGGCCGCACGCGGGCCTCACCCTCACCCTGACCCGTCCGGAACTGCTCGGCCTGCTCGCGGGCCACGGCCTCGCCGGCATCGAGACGGAAGGGGACCGGGGCCTGCTCAAGCGCCTGTTCTCCTACGTCGCCCGGCCGGACCGGGGGTTCCCCATCGTCACCCCGTAGGGAGGGCGAGGCCCGTCACAGCGGCGGCTGGGCGGGGGCCGGACCCAGGGTCGTCGTGCCGGGCGCGGTGCGGTGGCCGAGGCCGGTGCGGTAGGCGTCCAGGGCGGCCTCCACCCGGCCCGTGCGGCGCAGCAGATCACCGAGCAGCCGGCACAGGTCCGCGAGGTCGCCCGCGGCGCCCGCCCGTTCCAGCAGGCTGAGGGCGCGCACATAGTGCTCCTCGGCGGCCTCCGTGTCGCGCCCGTCCTCCGCGATGATGCCGAGGAGCCGGTGCGCGGCGGCGGAGTGCACCGCGCCGCGCTCGGGTCCGATGTCACCGAGGACGTCGCGCAGCAGCCGAGCGGCCTCGGCGGACCTGCCGCGCCGGTGCAGCACGTCCGCCAGTTCCACCGCGACCTGGCTGCTGTAGAGGGCGGCCCGCTTCTCCGACAGCATGGCGAGGGCTTCGCGCAACTCGCGCTCCGCGCGCTCCAGTTCACCGTTCTGCGCGTACAGATAGCCGCGCATCCAGTGGCAATTGGCCAGTTCGGTGCGGATCTGCAGCTGCCGGTACAGCTCGGCGGCCTTGGCGAGGTTGGAGTCCGCCTCGGCCAGCCGCCCCTCGGCGAGCAGGGTGCGCGCGACGGAGCGGTGCATACGGGCCACCAGAGCCGGGTCCTGGACCTGGGGCGCGAGCGCGAGGGCGAACTCGGCCGCCTGAGCCGCCCTCGCGTGCGCGCCCATGTCCATGTACGGGCCGATGGCGCTCGCGTAGAGCAGCAGCAGGGCGTCCGGATCGTGCAGTCCCGAGCGGTTCAGCTCGTCGAGGGTGGTCTCCAGCAGGTAGCAGGCGTAACGGAGTTCACCGGCGAGGTAGTGCGAGACGGCACGGCCGCGCAGTGCCGGGACGCGGCTCGGCAGCGGCGCCTCGTGCAGGCACTTCTCGGCCCGCTCGAAGTACTGCCGCCCCACCACCAGGTCGCCCAGCTCCAGCGCGCACTCACCGAGTCCCAGCAGCGCGGCGGCCCGCTCGGCGGTGAGCCCGTGCTCCTCGGCCTCGGCCAGCAGCGCGGCGTACTGCTCGGCGGCCACCTCGGCCTCACCGGTGGCGAGAGTGCGCTGGGCGTCGGTGAGCCTGAGCCGCAACCCGGTGGCGAGGTGGGCCGGACGGCCGGTGGCCAGCTCGTCGAACGCCACCCCGAGCCGCTCGGCGAGATGCCTGAGCGCCTCGTCGGAGGGCCGGACCCGGCCGGCCTCCAGGGTGGAGATGTACGCGGGCGTGTAGGCGGGCTCGGCCAACTGCCGCTGGGTCAGTCCGCGTTCCCGCCGCAGCCGCTGCACCCTGCGCCCGATGGTCTCAGGGTCGTCCCGCTTCGCCATGCGATTCATCATGCCAGTAAGCCCACTTACCAATGAGCACAATTTGAATATCGGTCAACTCCTTCCGGCACATGCCAACTGCCCTGCGCCTCTTCCCCGGCAGGCGTCCCAGCCCCTAGCTTGGAAGACGCATTAAGCGCGCTTAATCCGCGGCTGTCATTGCGAGGTCGGTTGCCGTGCCCCCACGCCCTTCCGTGCACCACGGACGCATATCCGCGCGTCATGTCAGAGGGTTCGGCGCGGCCGTCGTGGCCGTGGCCGCCCTGGTCACCGCCGCCAACGCGGGCCCGGCCCGGGCCGCGGAGCCCCGGCAGACGCTCCCCGCCCAGGCGGCCTCCCGTGAGCACACTCACCCCGGAGCCTTCCCGGGCCGCCTACGCTGATCCTGTGACCTCCCCCGCCGCACGCACCGCGCTGGACCTCACCGCCGACGTCCCGCTCGCCGACCTGGCGGACTGCTACCGGGACCTGCACCGCCATCCCGAGCTGTCCCAGCGCGAGCACCGGACCGCGGAAAAGCTCGCCGAGCGGCTGCGCGCGGCCGGGTACGCGACCACCGAGGGCATCGGCGGCACCGGGGTCGTCGGCGTCCTGCGCAACGGCGACGGCCCCACCGTCCTGCTGCGCGCCGACATGGACGCGCTGCCGGTCGCCGAGGAGACGGGACTGCCGTACGCCTCCGAGGTCCCCGGGGTGATGCACGCCTGCGGGCACGATCTGCACGTCACCTGGCTCGCGGGGGCGGCCCGTGCGCTGGCCGCGGGGCGGGAGGCCTGGTCCGGGACGCTGGTCGTGGTGGGCCAGCCCGCCGAGGAGACCGGCGAGGGGGCGCGGGCGATGGTCGCGGACGGGCTGTACGAGCGCTTCCCGCGCCCCGACGTACTGCTCGCCCAGCACGCGGTCCCCGGCCCGGCCGGGCTCTACGCGCACTCGCCGGGCCTGATCCTGTCCGCCTCCACGGACGTGGACATCGTGGTGCACGGCCGGGGCGGCCACGGCTCGCGCCCCGAGGCGACCGTCGACCCCGTGGTCACGGCCGCCTACCTGGTGACCCGGCTGCAGACCGTCGTCAGCCGCGAGATCGCCCCGCGCGAGTCCGCCGTCCTGACGGTGGGCCGGATCGAGGCGGGCACCCGGCCCAACGTCATCCCCTCCCAGGCGCACATCTCGCTGAACCTGCGCAGCCAGTCCGCCGCCGTCCGGGATCGCATGATCGCCGCGATCCGGCGCATCGCTGCGGGCGAGTGCCTGGCCGCCGGCTGCCCGCGCGAGCCGGAGGTGACCGTGGGCGCGGACTTCCCCGTGACGGTCAACGACCCCACCACGGACCACCGCGTCACCGACGTGCACAGAGAGGTGTTCGGCCCGGAGAGGGTCTTCGACCCCGGCGCGGCGATGGGCAGCGAGGACTTCCCGCACCTGGCGCCGGACGGGGTGCCGTACGCGTACTGGTTCGTCACCACCACCCCCGCCGACGTCTGGGAGGCGGCCCCCGGCACGGACCTCATGGAGAAGTTCGCGGCGGTCCCCAGCAACCACAGCCCCCACTTCGCACCCGACCTGTCCACACTCGTCCCCGGGGTGCGGACGCTCGTGTCGGGGGCGCTGGCCCACCTGCCGGCGGCATGACCTGAGCCCGCCGACGACCCGACGGCTCCCACCGGGTCGCGCACGCGGTGAACGCGGCCCGGCCTTTCGGGGGCGTCGGTCGCTACCCCGGCACGCGCTGCGACTGCCCGAGTTCCTCGAGGTGCTGACGGACGTGGCGGAGCGCTCCCTCGCGGCGCCCCGGTACCCGCTCGCGCAACTCCGCCAGTGCGGGGCCCAGTTCGCGGGCGCGGGTGGCGTCGGTCATGCGGCCCCACTGGTGGTGGGCGCGGTCGACGGCCGCCTCCACCGCCGGGTCCTCGGGGGACTGACCGGCCGCGAGGCGGGCGGCGGCGACCGTCAGCCAGGTCTCGCAGCTGCGGCCCGCGTCGCCCGCGAGCATCGCGAGGTCGGCGCGGACCTCCATCCAGTGCAGCGCCTCCTGCGAGCCGGGCCCGTGCTGCCGCAACGCGGCCTGTTCCCACTGCGCGGCGAGCGCGGCGGCCTCCCCGTGCCGGCCGTCCTGGACGGCGGCGGTCAGGGCGGCGTGGGGGTCGGGGGGCGCGGCCGGGTGAGGGGGTGGTGCGGGGACGGGCTGCCGGCTACTGCGGACGGGAAGCTGCGCCGGCGGCTGGTGCGGGGCGAGCAGTATGTCCCCCCGCGTGCCGTCGTCCGCGTAGGCCCGGGTCACCGCCTGGTGGTGGAGGGTGGCCGGGTCCGGGCGGTGGCCGCTGCGGAGCAGGGTCGCGACGGCCTTCATGTAGGCGGGCGTCGCGAGCGCGCGGCGCGCGGGAGGTGGGGCGATACGGCCGTAGAGGGTGACGGCCGGGCCGCAGTCCGGTGCGATGCCGCGCAGGTGCTGCCAGGTCTCCGGATCCGCGTGCAGATCGGCGAACACGGTCGTCGCACCGGGCGGGCGCAGCCTCAGCTCCTCGCGGAACCAGTGCCAGGGGAAGCCGGTGTAGCGGACGGTGGCCGGGGTGGTGCGGGCCAGCGCCAGGTGCGGCAGGTGCTGGCGGCGGTCGAGCTGGAGCTGCCCGGTGAGGAACACCGTCAGCGGGACGGGGGCGGCCGCGGCGGCCCGCAGCCGGGTGAGGACGGCCTGCGGCTCCAGCGGGTCGGCGAGTTCCACCACGTTCGCCGTGTCCGTGCCGGACAGCACCGGTGGGGCGACGGCCGCGAGCACCGGAAGCACGGAGGCCGCGTCCACCAGGCATCCCTTGCCCGCCGGCGAGGCCGCGAGCAGCAGCACGGTTCCGGGCATCGTTCCCTCCCCCATCGATCAGGTACGTCAGCACCGTAACCTCTGCGCCTGCAAAGGGGCGACGGAGTCCGGCGAACGCTCAGTGGGCGACGGACGGGCGGGGCCGGACCGCGAAGATCGTCGTGTCGTCGGCCAGACGGCCGCGGCAGTGGTGCAGGGTGCCGTCGCGCACCAGCGGGACCAGGCGGTCGGGGTCCGCCGCGCGCGGGTCCTCGGCGACCGCGCGCGCGACCTTCTCCCGCAGCGGGTAGAACTCCCCGGCCCCGTCCCGCGCCTCGCACACCCCGTCCGTGACCAGCAGCAGTGTCTCGCCCGGCGCGAGCCGTACGCGCCGTACGGGCGGCGGTCCGTCGGCCAGTGGGCCGAAGCCCAGCGGCAGCCCCTCGCCGGGCGGCAGGGGCCGTACGCCGCCGGGGCCGACCACCAGCGGCGGCTCGTGCCCGAAGTTGACCACCTCCACGCAGCAGGGATCGGTGGGCGGGAAGCCGAGCAGGACGGCGGTGGTGAAGCGGTCCCCGTCGTCGCGGCCGATCGACGTGCGGTAGCGCACATGCCGCAGCATCCGGGTCTCCAGCCGTTCGGCGACCGTGGCGAGGAGCGGTTCGTGGTACGCCGACTCGCGGAACGTGCCGAGCAGCGCTGAGGCGGCGGCGACCGCGCCGAGGCCCTTGCCCTGCACGTCGCCGACCAGGACACGGGTGCCGTGCGGGCCGGGCTGGATGTCGTAGAAGTCGCCGCCGACACGGGCGACGCTGTCCGCCGCGAGGTAGGCCGCGGCGTGGTCGAGACCGCCCCAGTCGGCGGGGAGGGGCCGCAGCACCGTGTGCCGGGTCGTCTCGGCGATGTCCTGCATGTGCAGCATGCGCCGCTCGCCGCGCACCCGGACCGCGCAGGCCAGCACGGCCAGGACGCCGCCCGCGATGACGAGGATGAAGTCGGGCACGCCGGTCCGGAGCTCGTGCGGCCAGGCGTGGTCCTCGATCTCGTAGGTGACGACGGCCAGGGCGGCCGCGACGCTCGTGCCCCACACCCCGCAGATCGCCGCCGCGATGCCGGGCACCAGCACGACCCAGGAGATCATCCGGAAGCCGCTGGTGCTGTTCCAGTCCAGCAAGGCGATGGTGAGGAGCAGGAGGAGCGGCGGCACCCAGCCGACGCTGCGCCCCCGCACCCGCAACAACGACTGCGGCCCGCGCGAGGCCGCCGCTCCCGTGGGCGTGGTCACGACACCCGGCACGGGTCCATCGGCGGCCGGTTCTTCGGGACCGACGCGGGCGAGTCCGTCCAGGCCGTCACCCGTGGGTCCTGTCGGTCCGGCCGGTAGGGCCGGTCCGTCCGGTCCGTCGCGGGCAGCCTCGGCGAGGTCGTCGAGGCCATCACGCGCTTGGCCGGCAGCCCCGCCTCTCGGGGAGCCGGGCGGAGCGTCGTCCCTGCCTCGCGGTTCGGGCCCCCGGCGCGGCGCGCCCAGCCGTGGGACGTCCTCTCGATGGCGTACGCGGCCGTCCTCTTCCCTCCGGCCTTCCTCCGGTCGGTCGTCGGGGGCTCGTCTCGTGGGCACCGGACCTGCCTGCCGTTCGCAGTCTCGTCAGTCCGCCGGTCGTCAGTTCGCCGGTCTCGTCAGTCCGTCGGTCGGTCTCGTCAGTCTCGTCAGTCCGTCGGTCTCGCGGTTCGTCGGTCTCGTCAGTCCGTCGGTCTCGCGGTTCGTCGGTCTCGTCAGTCCGTCGGTCTCGCGGTTCGTCAGTACGCCACCGACATGCGGGCGCGCACGTGGCCGCCCTGTTCCAGTTCGTCGAGGAACGCCGCCGCGTAGTCCTCCGCGCTGATCCGGCTGCGGCCCTCCGCGTCGGTCAGCAACTGGTCGCCGCCCACCCGGAAACGGCCCGTGCGCTGCCCGGGGGCGATCTCGGCGGCGGGGGAGACGTACGTCCAGTCCAGGTCGTCCACCGTGCGGTAGAAGTCCAGGGCCGTGCCGTGCGCCAGCGCCTCCGCCCGGACCGCCTCCGGAAAACCGGGCTGGTCGTACAGCGCCTCCCCGGGCGCGACCTCCAGGCTGCCCGCGCCGCCGACCACCACCAGCCGCCGCACCCCTGCGTCCCGGATGCCCTGCACGATCCCCCGGTTGATCGCGAGGAAGGGCTCCTCCGGGTCCGTACCGTCCCGGGGCGGTGCGCACGCGCTCGCCACCGCGTCCGCCCCCCTCGCCAGCTCGGCGACCTTCGCCGGATCCGCCGCGTCCGCCGCCGTCGCGGTCACCCCCGGCACCGGCGACCGGCCGGAGCGGCTGACTGCGGTCACCCGGTGTCCGCGCCGCGTCGCCTCCGCGGCGATCCGGCTGCCCACCATCCCGGTCGCGCCGAACAGGACGATCCTCATGAGCCCCAGCGAAACACGCTCCGAAAGGCCTCGCATCCCGACTTGCCCGCCGCCCCCACCAGGGTGTGCCCTGGTGAGCAGGGGCGAGGAGAGAGGAGTGCTCCCATGGCTCACGCGGCACCCGCATCGAGGACCCCGCACCCACCCGCCACCACCTCCCGCGCTTTCGTCCCGGCCCATCGGCCGCCGGACCTCTTCGACCGGCGCGTGCACCGCCTCGGACGGCTGGCCGTGCCGCTCGCCATCGGGCTCCTCTACGGCTACTGGGCGGCGGCCAACCGGCGCCAGGGCGGCCCCATCACCGGCTGGAACCTCGTGTTCGGCTTCGCCTGCACGATCGTCTTCACAGTGCTGTGCTACGCCCTGTTCGTCGTGGCGCCGCGCCTTCGGCGCGGGGCGCACGCGATGGCGTGGGGGGCGTTCACGGGCATCACGCTCGGCTTCCTCTACATCCAGGCCAACGTGAGCGTGCTGCACGCGGCGGGCCTGGCGCTCGTGGTCGCGCTGGCCGCGTTCCTGTTCGACATCTACCGCTACTCGACGTTCTCCCACTACGTCAGGGACGAGGAGGCAGGAGGCCGCCGGGCCGGCTGACCCGTCCGCGGAGGACGTCACCGCGCGGCCCCGGAGCCGGGCCCGCACCGACCCGGCCCGTCCGGGACCGCGCCCGTTCGCGCCCGTCCGCGGTCACCGCGCCGCCGCCCCGTCCACCCGTTTGCACGCGGTCCGCTCGCGCGCCGTCCGTGCTGGCGATTCCCTGGTGGCGTGTCCCGACGTGTTCGCAGCGTCCTGTCCGCCGTACTGGTCGGCCTCGCGTGTCTGCTCGCACCGCTCGGCGTGCTCGCCGCGTGGGCGAAGTACGGCATCGAGGACGCCGACCGCTACGCGGCCAGCACCGCCCCGCTCGCCTCCGACGCCGAGGTCCGCGACGCCATCGCCGGTGCCGTCACCGACGGCATCATGCGCGATGTGCGGGTCAGCCCGCCCCTGCGGGGCTCCGTGCACGCCTTCGTCCACGACGCGGTGCGCTCGTTCACGGACACGGAGGCCTTCCGCGCCGCCTGGGACACCGCGAACCTCAGCGCGCACGACGCCGTGATGCGCGCGCTGCACGACGACGACCGGGGCGACGGGCCCGTCACCCTCGACCTCGCCCCCGTCACCGAGCGCATGAAGCAGCAGCTCGTCGACGAGCATGTGCCGTTCGCGGGCCGCATCCCCGTCGCGCACACCGAGATCACGCTGCTGCAGTCGCAGGACCTGACGAAGCTCCGGAAGGGGTTCCACGTGCTCGAAGTCGCGGGCTTCTGGCTTCCCGTCGCCGCCGTGTCCTTCGCGGTGACCGGCATCCTCGTGGCCGTCTGCCGCCGCCGGGCCGTGCTGGCGACCGGCCTCGGCACCGCGCTGGGCGCGGCCCTGCTCGGGGTCGCGATCGCGGTGGGGCGCCGCATGACGCTGGCGGACCTGCCGCCGGACGTCTCGCATCCGGCGGCCGGCGCGGTCTACGACGCGCTCACCGAGACCCTGCGCCTGGTCTCCTGGCTGCTGCTCGGACTCGGCCTCCTGGTGGCCCTGGCCGCCTGGCTCACGGGCCGGTACCTGCGACGCCGGCGAGCGTCCGAGGAGCCCGCACGGGTTCCGTCGGAGCGACCGTCGCAGGTCCAGGCCTGACATGGTGCGCGAGGCACCCTCCGCGCCGGGCGGCCGCGGGAGTTCTGCGCTCACCCGTTCGGACCGCTTCACCCTGCGGCGCACCCTCCTCGGGGTGAACCTGCGGGGGAAGGCCCCGTCCCTAGGAGGCAACCCCATGGTCCAGCACACCGCATCCACCACGCACGCCAGACAGACGGCGTGGGCCACCGGCGGCATGGCGTTCGCCGGGGTCCTGATGATGGTCGGCGGCATCATCGGCGTGCTGAACGGCATCGCCGGCATCGCCACGAACAACGTCTACGTCCGCGTCGGCGACTACGTGTACCAGTTCAGCCTCGCCACGTGGGGCTGGATCCACCTGATCGTCGGCGCTCTCGTGGCGATCACGGGGTGGGGCGTCCTGCAGGGCCTGGAGTGGGCCCGCTGGGTGGGTGTGGGCCTGGCGGCCCTCTACATGATCCTGTACTTCATGTTCCTGCCGTACGCCCCGATCTGGTCGATCATCGCCATCGCGATCGGCGGCTTCGTGATCTGGTCCCTGGTGACGGTACCGCGCCCGGAACGGGCCCCGTAGCTGTCGGACAGCGCCGCAGCGCTCACGTGGCCCCGTGGCTGTCCGCCAGCGCCGCAGCGCTCACGTGGCCCCGTAGCTGTCCGCCAGCACCGCAGCGCTCACGTGGCCCCGTGGCTGTCCGCTAGCACCCCAGCGCTCCGGTAGCACCGCTTCCGCACCGTCTCTTCCCCTCCGCGTCGGCAACCATCCCCCGCAACTCCCCGTCTTGAGGGAGGATTCGGGCATCCGGTCCACCGGGGGAAGGCGGCGGCGCGTGGAGACGACGATCGTGGCGGCGGGCCCGCAGGCCGAGGTGCGGCGGCGGTCCCGGGGGCGTCTCGCCGGGGCATGGTCCGGTGGGGTCCTGCTGGCCGGAGTGAGCGTGGCCGTCGTGTGCCGGGCCGCAGGCACCGACGGCGTGACCCCCGTGCCCCAGCTGCTCGCCTTCCTGCCCTGGCTGCTCCTCCCCGCCGCCCTCGCCCTCCTCCTCACCCTGCTCGCCCGCTGGCGCGCCGGAATGGTGTGGGGCGCCCTGGCGCTCATGGCCCTCGCGTGGTTCTCCAAGCCGTACGGCAGCGAGGCGGAACCCACCGGCACCCCGCTCGCCGGCCTTCGCGTGCTGACCTCGAACGTCGAGTTCGGCCGCGGCGCCCCCTCCCTCGTCCCCGCGATCCGCCGCGCCCGTCCGGACATCGTGTTCGTCGAGGAGTGCGAACACCGCTGCTCCGCCCTCCTCGAGCGCGCCTTCGGCGGCGCGCACGGCACCTACCCCTACCGCAGGGCCGTCGACGGCAGCGGCTCGGACGGCTCGGTCATCCTCAGCCGGTTCCCGCTCGGGCCCGCGCCCGGCGTGCCCGGCACCATGGGCATGCCGGGCGCCGTCGCGGACGTCGACGGCCACCCGGTGCGCCTCCAGCTCGCCCACCCCATGCCCCCGCTCCCCGGCCAGCTCGCGCTCTGGCGCCGTGAACTCGGGGAGCTCCGCGCCTACGCGGCGGCCGGTCACGGCGGCCCGACCGTCCTCGCCGGCGACTTCAACGCCTCCGAGGACCACGCCGCCTTCCGCCGCATCCTGAGCACCGGCCTGCGCGACAGCGCCCGCCTCGCCGACCACGCCCGTACGCCCTCCTGGCCCGCGCGCACCGCCCCGCCGTTCGGTGCCCAGATCGACCATGTGCTGGTCTCCCCGGACTTCTCCGTGGGCTCGGCCCGCTTCCTGCACATCGCCGACACCGATCACCGCGCCCTGGTCGTCGACCTCACCCTCCACGAACCCGGCCGGCACACAGAGCGCCAAACAGCCCAAAGGGTCACCCGCACGCATTAGCGATAATGAGGGCATGCCCCGCGAGTTCCCCATCGGCCTCACCCCTCCCGACTGGCTGGTCAGGAACCTCCAACCCCAGCAGGCCCCCGTCAACCGGCCCGCCGCCGTCCGCGCCGCCATCGCGATGTCCCTGCCCCTCGCGATCGGGCTGGCCCTCGGGGGACCCGCCTACGGCGCCATCGCCTCCATGGGCGCCCTGTCCGGCGTCATCGGCGACACCGCGGACGCGTACCGCATGCGCATCCTCAACATCGCGATCCCCCAACTCTTCGGCGCCGTCGGCGTCACCGTCGGCTCCCTGGTGTTCGGGCAGGGCTGGCTCGCCGTCGCCGCCATGACCTCGGTGGCACTGCTGTCCGGACTGATCTCCTCGATCGGCGCGGTCGCCTCCGTCTCCGGACTGCTGCTGCTCCTCAACTGCGTGATCGGCGCCGGACTTCCGCTGCCGCAGCCCTGGTGGCTCCCCCCGCTGCTGCTCTCCGGCGGCGGCCTGCTCGTTTTGGCCCTCGCCCTGCTCTCCTGGCCGTTGCGCTCGGGCGTACCCGAACGGGCCGCCGTCGCGGGCACCTACCGCGCGGTCGCCGACCTGCTCGGCGCCTGCGGGACGAAGACGTACGACGCCGCCCGGTACGCCGTCACCCAGTCCCTCAACCAGTCCTACGACCTCATCCTCGCCCGGCGCGCCCGCCACCACGGCCGCAGCCCCGAACTGGTCCGGCTGATCGCCGAGTTGAACGCGATCACCCCGGTCGTGGAGGCCGCCCCGGCCGCCCACCACTACGGCAGGCCGCTGCCCGAGCAGGTCCCCGCCGCCGTACGGCTCCTCGCGGACGCCATCGCCGCCGGCCGCCGCGACCCCCTCGACCTCGGCCTGCCGGTCCCCGCCGGGGAGACGGACCGCGCCCTCGACCACGCGCTGCGCCACGCCGCCGAGGTCGTCACGGCCCACAACCTCGACCCCCGCACGATCGTCGACCGCCTCGGCCGTCCCGCCTCCCTGCGGGTCCGCGCCTACCGTACGGCCCGCAACGTCCTGCTGTCCGGCACCTCCTGGCGCTACGGCCTGCGCCTCGCCCTGTGCATCGGCATCGCCCAGGCCCTGGTGTCCCTGGTCCCCGTCCCGCGCTCCTACTGGATCGCCCTGACGATCACCTTCGTGCTGAAGCCCGACTTCGGCTCGGTCTTCTCCCGGGCCCTGCTCCGCGCGCTCGGCACGGTGGCGGGCCTGCTGGTGGCGGCCGTCGTGCTGGCCGCGGTGCCGCGCGGCTGGTGGGACGTGCCGACGCTCGTGGTCCTCGCCCCGCTCATCCCCGCGCTGACGCCCCGCGGCTACGGCTACCAGACGGCCGCGATCACCCCGGTGATCCTGCTCCTGTCCGACATCCTGAACCACCTGGGCACGGCCCTCCTGGTGCCCCGGCTGGTCGACTCCCTCATCGGCTGCGGCATCGCCCTCGTGGCCGGCTACCTGCTGTGGCCGGAGAGCTGGCAGACACGTGTCGGCGACCGGCTCGCGACCGCGGTCGCCGACACGGCGGTGTACGTGGAGAAGGCGTTCGGTCAGACCGCGGACCCCGCCTCCCGCGCCCGGATGCGACGGCGCCTGTACCGGGATCTGTCCACGATCCGTACGGAGTTCCAGCGGGCCCTGACCGAACCGCCGCCGACCGGCCGCCGGGCCGCCGCCTGGTGGCCGCTGGTCGTCGCGGTGGAACGGATCGTGGACACGACGACGGCGGCCCGGGTACGGGTGAAGCAGGGGGCACCGCCGCCGTCGCCCGCCGAGATCGCCCAGATCACCCTGCAACTGCGGGAGTTGTCGGAGGGCCTGCGGGAGACGGAGGTGCTGGTCCCCGTCCGCACCGACCTCACCGGCCCGGCGGAGAGCATCCTGGAGCCGCTGCGGCAGGAGGTGGCGGCGGCACGGGCGATCGCGTCCCCGCACTGAGACCACGACCGCCCACGTGCCGTACGGCCGTACTTCTCAATGCCGTCCTGCCTTACTGCCGTGCTGCCGTCTTGCCGTACGGCCTCAGACGCCGACGTCGCGTCCGTCCGCGCGCCACACCGCGACGACGGCCGGGCGGACGATCTTCCCGGGGCCGTCGGGCCAGGTGCTGGCCGGCTTCTCCACGGACGCGCCGTCGATTTCGCCCGGGTGCTGCACGGCCACGACCACGCGCCGGTCCTGCACGATCGGCCCGCACGTCTCGGCACCGGTGGGCACGGTCAGGAACTGCTTCAGCTCACCGCGCCGGTCACCGCTCGTCGCCACGCCGAACAGGCCGTCGTGGGAGCCGAGCTGGTTGCCGTCGGTGGAGATCCACAGGTTGCCGTGGGGGTCGAAGGCCACGTTGTCCGGGCAGGAGATGGGGCTGACCCTGTCCTTGGGGAACCCGGCGAAGTAGGTGGAGGGGTCGGCGGGGTCACCGGCGACGAGGAAGAGGGACCAGGCGAAGGCGGTGCTGTCGGGCCGGTTGCGGCGCTCGGTGAGTTCCAGGATGTGCCCGTGCTTGTTGACGTTGCGGGGGTTGGCCTCGTCGGCGGCCGCGTACCCGGGCTTGCCCCGGTTGGAGTTGTTGGTGAGGACGACGTACACCTTGCCGGTGTGCGGGGAGGGCTGGATGTCCTCGGGGCGGTCCATCTTGGTGGCGCCGACCTTGTCTCCCGCCAGCCGGGTGAAGACGAACACCTCTTCGGCGGTCATGCCCTCGACGTGCGAGACGGCCCCGTGGGCGGTGGCGGTGGCGAGCGGGATCCAGGTGCCGGACCCGTCGAACTCCCCGTCGGCGGGCGGCTTCCCGCTCCCGTCGATCTCGGAGGCCGGCGAGTCACCGGTGAGCCTGGCGACGTACAGCGTGCCCTCGTCGAGCAGCGACAGGTTGTGCTCCCGCACGGCCCGGGAGTTCCCGTGCCGCATCCGCTTGCTGCTGACGAACTTGTAGAAGTAGTCGAACCGCTCGTCGTCCCCCGAGTAGACGACGGGCCGCCCGTCCTCGGTGAGCCGCACGGTGGCGGCCTCGTGCTTGAAGCGGCCGAGGGCGGTGTGCTTGCGGGGCGTGGAGGCGGGGTCGTACGGATCGAACTCGACGACGTACCCGAAGCGGTGGACCTCGTTGGGCTCCTGCGCGATGTCGAACCGCTTGTCGAACCGTTCCCACTTCCGCTCGGTGGCACCGGTCCCGACGCCGTACCGCTTGTCGGTGGCCCGGCTGCCGCCCGCGAAGTACTGGTTGAAGTTCTCCTCGCCGTGGAGGGTGGTGCCCCACGGGGTGGTGCCGCCGGAGCAGTTGTTGAGGGTGCCGAGGACCTTGCGGCCGGAGGGGTCGGCGGAGGTCCGCAGGAGTTCCGATCCCGCCGCCGGCCCGGTGAGCCGGAACTCGGTGGTGGCGGTGACACGGCGGTTGAGGGGATGACGGGACACGGCGGCCAGGTGCCCGGTGCGCTCGTCCTCCTCGACGACGACGGCGGAGAGCCCGTGGGCGGCCCAGGCGACCTCCACCTGCTGCCGGGTGGGGTTCTCCGGGTCGTACCCGCGGAACATGATCACTTCATCCGTGTACTCGTGGTTGGCGACGAGGAGCTGGCGGCCGCACTCGCCCGGGAGCGGGAGGAGGGCGAGGAAGTCGTTGTTGTACCCGAACTGGCCGGCCTGAGCGGCGGCGGTCTGGTGCTCGGGGTCGAAGGCGGGGGCGCCGCGGAGGATGGGGTCGCCCCAGCGGATGACGATGTTCTGACGGTAGCCGTCGGGGACGGTGACGGCGTCGGCGGTGTTGGGCGCGACGGGGGTGAAACGAAGGCCGCGGGCGGCGCCGGCGCGGGCCGGGGCGGCGGCTTCGGCCCGCGAGGCGGTCGCCGCCAGCGCGGCCGTACCGGTGGTGGCGGCCACCGTGACGACGGCGGCGGCGCGGAGGGCGGAACGGCGGCTGAGGGCGCCGGTGACGACATCGCCGACGTACGCGTTGGAACTGGTGTTGGGCACCTCGTGGAAACAGGCGTCACCGCACCGGAAGCGGCAGGTCAGGGCGGACCGCCCGCCGGGATGCGAACCGGACGGCGTACCGATCAGCGGCAGCAGTTTGCGCACTTTACTCTCCCCATACGAACCCTTGGTGTGGGCGTGACGCTAGGGGGATCGGGTGTGCGGGAGCAATGCAGAGGGATGAACGATCGGTGAACCGGATGGAACCGTACGGGGGTTGGGCGGCACTCGGCGTGGCGTGCCGCGCGAGCCGAGCCGTCTCGGCCCCGAGGATGTGTAACGGCGGAATCGCGGTATTGACAGGCGGCGGTTCCGATGTTCGGACGGTACCCAGGATCGCCGCCTTCGGCCGCTAACCTTACGTGTCCGTCCTGGCCAGGGATTGACGGGCATCAACTCACGCGAAGGGTTGCGCACATGGGCATTCTCACTCTCCTGCGGAACGCGTTCGGCCGCTCACGCAAGGGTCGCTCCGCCGAGGAGGAGCCCACGCGGGAGCCACAGGAGCCGACGGTCCCGGCCCAGTCGACGGCCCCGGAGCAGGCGGTACCGGCACGGGCGACGGAACCGGAGCCGGCGGTCCCGGCGCAGTCGACGGAACCGGAGCCGGCGGTCCCGGCGCAGTCGACGGAACCGGAGCCGGCGGCCCCGGCGCAGTCGACGGAACCGGAGCCGGCGGTACCGGCGCAGTCTTCGGGCCGTACGGACGAGGAACACGAACTGGTGGCGGCGGCGTTCGACAACGTGACGGTACCGAGGCAGCCGACCCCCAGGGACGAGCCACCGACCACGGAAACTCCGAAGCGAACGGCTGCGACGGAGCCGACGGCCGAGGCGGCGGCTGAGCCCCAGGCCGAGGCCGAGCCGGAGTTGCGGACCAAGGTCGAGCCGGAGCCCGAGCCCGAGACGGAGCCCACCGCTGAGGCGACGGCGGAAGTCGAGGCGGCCCCCGAGCCTAAGGCCGAAGCGAAGGCGGAGGCGGGGCCGGAAGCCGAAGCGAAGGCGGAGCCGGAGGCCGAGGCGAAGCCGGAGGCCGAGGCGAAGCCGGAGCCCGAGGCCGACGCAAAGGCGAAGCCGGAGCCGGAGGTCCAGTCGGAAGCCGAAGCGAAGGCGGAGCCGGAGGCCGAAGCGAAGCCGGAGCCCGAGGCCGACGCAAAGGCGAAGCCGGAGCCGGAGGTCCAGTCGGAAGCCGAAGCGAAGGCGGAGGCGGGGCCGGAAGCCGAAGCGAAGGCGGAGCCGGAGCCGGAGGCCCAGCAGGAAGCCGAAGCGAAGGCGGAGCCGGAGTCTCAGCCCGAGGCGAAGACCGAGCCCGAGCCTCAGCCGGAGCCCGAGGCGAAGACCGAGCCCGAGGCGAAGACCGAGCCCGAGGCGAAGACCGAGCCCGAGGCGAAGACCGAGCCCGTGGCCCAGGCGCAGCCCACCACGGAGGTGACGGCAGAGCCGGAGCCGGAGGACGAGGCACCGGAACCGGCCACCGCCGAGCAGCCCACGCCCGCTCCCACCGACGACCCGACAGCCGCCGACGGCGAGGAAGCCCCACAGGAGTCACCCGCACCCGACACCACCACCCGCACGGGTGGTGCGGGTGGGAACACCCCCGCCGAAGGCGAAGCCGAGGCGGACCCCGCGCCCGAGCCCGAGCCGCAGGCGAACCCGCAGGCGACCTCGCCCAAGCCGAAGGCCGCCCCCGCCATCCCCGCCACCCGCCTGAAGACCCGCGCCCCCGGCCTCCTCACCGCCTACAAGGCCGCCGCAACCGTCCTCGACGACCGCCACCTCACCGGCACCCGGGCCAGGGTCTACCTCGTGCTCGACCGCTCCGCCTCCATGCGCCCGTACTACAAGGACGGCTCCGCCCAGGCCCTCGGCGAGCAGGTCCTCGCCCTCGCCGCCCACCTCGATGCGGAGGCCACGGTCCCCGTCGTCTTCTTCTCCACCGAACTGGACGGCACCGGCGAGCTCACCCTCGCCGACCACGAGAACAAGATCGACACCCTCCACGCGTCCCTCGGCCGTATGGGCCGCACCAGCTACCACGCGGCCGTGGAAGCGGTGATCGCCCACCACGACAAGTCCGAGAACCCGGACCTCCCCGCCCTGGTGATCTTCCAGACGGACGGCGCCCCGGACGCGAAGACCCCCGCCACCCAGTCCCTCACCGAGGCCGCGAAGAGCCACCCCCAGCTCTTCTTCTCCTTCATCGCCTTCGGCGACCCGGAGAACAAGGCCTTCGACTACCTCCGCAAGCTCAAGACCGACAACACGTCGCACTTCCTGGCCGGCGAAACCCCGCGCGAGCTCACGGACGCCGAGGTCTACGAGGGCGTACTGGCGAACTGGCGCCCGTAAACCTCCCCGGACGCCCCCTGGGACGCCGCCCGCTTCTCACCCCCCAAAACGCGAAGCGGGCGGCGTACCCATGTCGGCTACGATTTCAAGGTTCGTAGACGATGCCCAGCCGACCCGAGAGCAGGACGTCGTCACCCCACGTATCGACCTGGGAGCAGCCCGCGATGGCTCGACACCTCATCACCAGCGCCCTTCCGTACATCAACGGGATCAAGCACCTGGGCAACATGGTGGGGTCCATGCTCCCGGCGGACGTGTACTCCCGCTACCTCCGCCAGCGCGGCCACGAGGTCCTGTACATCTGCGCGACGGACGAGCACGGCACCCCGGCCGAGCTGGCCGCCAAGGAGCAGGGTCTCCCGGTGGACGAGTTCTGCGCCCAGGCGCACGACGCCCAGAAGGCGGTCTACGACGGCTTCAACCTGGCGTTCGACTACTTCGGCCGCAGCTCCTCCCCGCAGAACCGCGAGATCACCCAGGAGATCGCCCGCGAGCTGAAGGCGAACGGGTTCATCGAGGAGCGGGCCATCCGCCAGGTGTACTCGAACGCCGACGGCCGCTTCCTGCCGGACCGGTACATCATCGGCACCTGTCCGCACTGCGGCTACGACAAGGCCCGCGGCGACCAGTGCGAGAACTGCACCCGTGTGCTGGACCCGACCGACCTGATCGACCCGCGCTCGGCGATCAGCGGCAGCAGCGACCTGGAGGTCCGCGAGACCAAGCACCTCTTCCTCCTCCAGTCGGCCCTGGCCGGCGAGGTCGAGGCCTGGGTGGACGAGCGCGCCGACAACTGGCCGGTCCTCGCCTCCTCCATCGCCCGCAAGTGGCTCACCGAGGGCCTGCACGACCGTGCGATCACCCGTGACCTGGACTGGGGCGTCCCGGTCCCGGCCGACACCTGGCCGGACCTGGCCGCCGAGGGCAAGGTCTTCTACGTCTGGTTCGACGCCCCGATCGAGTACATCGGCGCGACCAAGGAGTGGGCGGACCAGGACCCGGAGAACCGCGACTGGCGCTCCTGGTGGTGGGAGTCGGACGCGGACGTCCATTACACCCAGTTCATGGGCAAGGACAACGTGCCCTTCCACAGCGTGATGTTCCCGGCGACCCTGCTGGGCACCCGCGCGCCGTGGAAGAAGGTCGACGTGATCAAGGCCTTCAACTGGCTCAACTACTACGGCGGCAAGTTCTCCACCTCGCAGAAGCGCGGCGTCTTCACGCACGACGCGCTGGAGATCCTGCCCGCCGACTACTGGCGCTACTTCATGATGGCGAACGCGCCCGAGTCGGACGACTCCTCCTTCACCTGGGAGCACTTCACGGCCACGGTGAACAAGGACCTCGCCGACACACTGGGCAACTTCGTCAACCGCGTGCTCTCCTTCTCCCGCAAGCGCTTCGGAGACTCCGTCCCCGAGGGCGGCGCACCGGGTGAGGCCGAGGCGCGGCTCGGCGAGGAGATCGCCCGTCTGCTCGCGGAGTACGAGGAGCACATGGAGGCCATCCAGTTCCGCAAGGCGGCGGCGGCGCTGCGCGCCCTGTGGTCGGCCGGCAACTCGTACCTCGAGGAGAAGGCCCCCTGGCTGGAGATCAAGACCAACAAGGAGGGCGCGGCCCTCACGCTGCGCACGGCGATGAACCTGATCCACCTGTACGCGGTGGTCTCGGAGCCGTTCATCCCGACGTCCTCGGCGGCCATGCGCGCGGCCTTCGACCTGAAGGACGACACGGCGGCCTGGGTCACGCAGGAGGAGGCCAGGTCCCTCACCGCCGTCACCCCGGGCACGCCCTTCACGGTCCCGCCGGTGTTGTTCGCGAAGCTGACGGACGAGGACCTGGCCGCGTACAAGGAGCGCTTCGGCGGCGAGACGGAGTAGCGGCGCCCGCACACCGAAAGGGGCCCGGAAGCCGAAAGGCTCCCGGGCCCCTGTTCGTCTGCGTCTGCGTGCTCCTAGGAAAGAACCCCGGCGCCGGTGGTGCCGGCCAGTTCCGCCGGCAGGTTCTTCGCGGAGGTCTGAAGACCCGCGGTGAGCGTCGGCTTCCAGTTGACGGTCGCAAAAGGTTGCCGCACTCGCCTGCTCATCTTTCCGGTCACCACCTCAGCGGATTCCCCGTTCGTCGTCGAACAGTTCCGCAGCGTCCGACGCATGGAGTGCCCGCCGTGCCCAGACCCCGAGCTGCCGCAGATCCGTGCAGCCCTGCACCCGCTCCCGCACGAAGTCCGGCACCGGAATACCGCGCCACTCCAGAATGCGCAGGGTCATCCCGGCGCGATCCTCCAACCGGCCCTGCTCACGGCCTTCCTCACGGCCTTCCTCCCGCACCTGCTCCGCCAGCGGGTGCCTCCAGAAGTACTGGACCGCAGCCATCAAGTCCCTCCTCGAGCGGCCACCTCACTCAGACGGCATCCTCGTCGAACAAGTCCTCGGCACGCGTCGCGTGAACCGCCCGCTGAGCCCAGACTTCGAGCTGCCGCAGATCCGTGCAGCCCTGCACCCGCTCCCGCACGGAATCCGGAACAGGGATACCGCGCCACTCCAGAATGCGCAGGGTCATCTCGGCGCGATCCTCCAACCGGCCCTGCTCACGGCCTTCCTCACGCACCTGCTCCGCCAGCGGGTGCCTCCAGAAGTACTGGACCGCAGCCATCAAGTCCCTCCAGATCTCCTTCGCCCGGGGGTCGTCCAGGCATGAGTCGACGAACTGCACGAACGCCGCCGCGCTCTCGGCGTCGATGGTGCGCAGAGCGGCTACCAGGGATTCCAGTATGGCCGCGACCCTCGGGCCCTTGCCATGTGTCATCGCCGAGAGCACCGCGAGGGGTACGTCCCGCTCGGCCTCCCGCGCGTCCGCGATCAACGGCACATTGTCCGGGCCCAGTACCAACGGCCGTACCGTCATCGACGGACGGCCAGGGAGAACGCGGTGGATCGGCTCGGCCGCCCAGGCTGCCGTGGCACTGTTCTGTGTGATGACGATCAGCACCGGCTCGCAGCCGTACTTTTCATATAAGTACGAGAGGTAGTACGGCCAGCTACCCCGCTTGGCCTCGTCCTTCCGTCCCTGCGACTCGACGACCAGGAGATACTCCCCCTGGTCCGTCTGCACCCGCAGCAGCGTGTCCACCCGGCGTTCGACCGGCTCGACTTCCGTCAGGTCCACGTTCATGGCCGCGAACTCGCGCGGCTCGGGGAAAGGGATGTTCAACACCTGCTGCAGGGCACGCGTCAGCAGCGCCGGGTCCTTCTGGAAGATCCGGTGCAGCGCCTCGTGCGACGAGCCGACCATCCGCTCTCCTTTCCGTACGACGTGATCAACGCCGTACGCCGCACCGAGGTCACGCGCCACGCCCCTCACAGCAGAAGCCCGGAACCGGATGACGAACCGGCCGGCCTCTCCCACGCGAAAGTGGCCCGGAACCCACCGTCGGTTCCGGGCCACCCTCTTGCCTCGCTACTTCGCCTGCGGCTTGCGCACCGAGATGTGCAGTTCCCTCAGCCGCGCCTCGTCCAGCTCCGTGGGCGCGCCCATCATCAGGTCCTGCGCGTTGCCGTTGAGCGGGAACGCGATCGTCTCGCGGATGTTCGGCTCGTCCGCCAGGAGCATCACGATGCGGTCGATGCCCGGGGCGATGCCGCCGTGCGGCGGGGCGCCGAAGCGGAACGCGCGGAGCATGCCGGCGAACTCGCGCTCCACCGTCTCCTCGTCGTAGCCCGCGATACCGAAGGCCTTGAGCATGATGTCCGGCTCGTGGTTCCGGATCGCGCCCGAGGACAGCTCCACGCCGTTGCAGACGATGTCGTACTGCCAGGCCAGGATGTCCAGCGGGTCCTGGGTCTCGAGCGCCTCCATGCCGCCCTGCGGCATCGAGAACGGGTTGTGCGAGAAGTCGATCTTCCCGGTGTCCTCGTCCTTCTCGAACATCGGGAAGTCGACGATCCAGCAGAAGCGGAAGACGCCCTCCTCGAAGTGGCCGGCCCGCTTGGCCGCCTCCACCCGGACCGCGCCCATGATCTTGGAGACCTCGTCGAACTCGCCCGCGCCGAAGAACACCGCGTGGCCGGCCGACAGCGACAGCCGCTTCGTCAGCTCCGCGACGTTCTCCTCGGTCAGGAACTTCGCGATCGGGCCGGACAGCGAGCCGTCCTCGCCGACCCGCACCCAGGCCAGGCCCTTGGCGCCCTGCTCCACCGCGTACTCGCCGAGCTGGTCGAAGAACTTGCGGGGCTGCGAGGCCGTGTCCGGCACCGGCAGCGCGCGCACGTGCTTGCCCGCGAACGCCTTGAACTCCGAGCCCTCGAAGATGTCGGTGATGTCGACCAGCTCCAGCTGGGCGCGCAGGTCCGGCTTGTCGGAGCCGTACTTCAGCATCGCCTCACGGAACGGGATCCGCGGGAAGGGGGAGGTGACGTGCCGGCCGCCTCCGAACTCCTCGAAGATCTCCGTCATCAGCTTCTCGATCGGCTGGAACACGTCCTCCTGCTCGACGAAGGACATCTCCACGTCGAGCTGGTAGAACTCGCCCGGCGAACGGTCCGCGCGCGCGTCCTCGTCACGGAAGCAGGGCGCGATCTGGAAGTAGCGGTCGAAGCCGGAGATCATCAGCAGCTGCTTGAACTGCTGCGGCGCCTGGGGCAGCGCGTAGAACTTGCCCGGGTTCAGACGGGAGGGGACCACGAAGTCGCGGGCGCCCTCGGGGGAGGTCGCCGTCAGGATCGGGGTCGCCATCTCGTTGAAGCCCATCGCCGCCATCTTGTGGCGGATCGCCGAGATCACGGCCGTGCGCAGCATGATGTTGCGGTGCATGCGCTCGCGGCGCAGGTCCAGGAAGCGGTACTCCAGGCGCCGCTCCTCGTTGACCCCGTCCTCGGTGTTGATCGTGAAGGGGAGCGGGGCGGCCGCGCCCAGCACCTCGACCTCGCCGACCTCGATCTCGATCTCACCGGTCGGCAGGTCCGGGTTCACGTTCTCCGTGCCACGGGAGACGACCTTGCCGTCGACGCGGACGACCGTCTCCTTGGAGAGCTTGTCCAGGGCCTCGTACGACGCCGTGCCCGGGCGGGCGACGAGCTGCGTGATGCCGTAGTGGTCGCGCAGATCGATGAACAGGATGCCGCCCAGGTCGCGCCGATTGTGCAGCCAGCCGCTCAGCCGGACGTCCTTGCCGACGTCAGAGGCGCGGAGCTCGCCGCAGGTGTGGGACCTGTACCGGTGCATCGTCGTTCATCCAGTCTTCGCAGGATCGGGGTCTCGCCGGGGCCGCTCGCCCCGGCGCCTCCGGGCGGGCACGGCCCGGACCCATCAAGCGTACCGGCCGCCCCAACGTCGCCTCGCCCCGATTCTTCCGGTGCGCCGGAATCACCGCGAACCCGCTCAAGATCGGCTGTTGCTCACTTTCAGTGGCACCTCCCGATCCTCTCTTCTTACAGTGGGGCAATGCGCACTGGTGAGCCCCTGCCCGCCGTGGGGGACGTCCTGGCTGCCGTGGCGACCGGCATGTGGCGCTACGACGCCGCCGCGGGGCTCGTCACCCTGGATGCCGAGGCCGCGCGGCTCGTCGGGCTGCCCGCCGAGCCGACCACGCTCACCGAGGCCCAGATCCGCTCCCGGTTCCACCCGGTCGACTGGAACGAGGTCGACGGGGTGGTCCAGCTTGCCCTCGCCGAGGGCACCATCGCCGAGGTCCGGATGCGGATCATGGACGAGAACAACCGTGTCGTCCGTATCGTCCGCAGCCGTTCCAAGCCGTCGCTGGACGCGCGCACCGGCGAGTACAAGCTGGTCGGCACCCTCCAGGAGGTCACCGAGCCCGTCCCCGGAGCCGCCGCCCGGGCGCCCGTCATCGGCGACTGGCGCCGCTCCCGCGAGGCGTTCCTGCTGGACGCGGGGCGCGCGCTGGCGGAGGCGCGGTCCACGGAGGAGGTGCTGCGGGTCGCGGCCGGGCTGTCGATGCCCGGGTTCTCGCCGGACGGGCTGGCCGTCTTCGGGGTCGAGGCCGACCGGCTGACCGTCATCGGCCACCACGGGCACAAGCCGGGCGACGAGGCGCCCTTCATCCAGATGTCGCTGGACACGGACTACCCGGCCGCCGAGGTCGTCCGCACCGGCCGCGCCGTGTACATGTCCTCTCCCGAGGAGTACAAGGCCCGCTACCCGGCCTCCTGGCCGCTCGCCGCGCAGTTCGGTCGCCAGTCCTGGGCGTTCCTTCCGCTCACCGTCGCGGGACGCACGATGGGCGCCTGGATGGCGGCGTTCAAGCACCCGGTCGCCTTCACGCCCGACGAGCGTTCGGTGCTCACCACGGTCGCCCGCATGCTCGCCCAGGCCCTCACCCGGGCGGGCGCCGCCGAGACGGAGCGGGAGCTGACGGACGGGCTGCAGCGCTCGATGATGCCCACGCTGGGCCCGCAGATACCCGGCATGACGGTGGCCGCGCGCTATGTGCCGACCGGCGGCGGGCTCCAGGTTGGCGGCGACTGGTACGACATGATCCAGCTGCCGGGTGGCCGGTTCGCGCTGACCATCGGCGACGTCCAGGGCCATGACGTGCGCGCCGCGGGCCTCATGGGCCAGCTGCGGATAGCCCTGCGCGCGTACGCCGCCGAGGGCCACCGCCCGGACGCGGTCCTCTCCCGCGCCTCCCGCTTCCTGCACGGCATGACCTACGGCGAGGACGGCGCCGACCTGCGCTTCGCGACCTGCCTGTACGTGGAGGTGGACCCGGCGACCGGGACACTGGAGATCGCCCGGGCCGGCCACCCGGACCCCGCGATCCGCATGTCAGACCGCACGGTGCTGATGCGGCCGACCTCGGGCGGGCTGCCGCTCGGCATCGACCCGGACGCGGACTACCCGACCACCCGGCTCGTCCTGGAGCCCGGCGAGACCATGCTGCTCTGCACGGACGGCCTGATCGAGACCGGCGGCCACGACCTGGAGACCGGCTGGCGGCGGATCCGGCGCATCCTCGAGGAGCACGACGGTGACATGGAGGAGCTGGCCGACGCGCTGGTCCAGGCCGTGCACGGGCCCTCCTCGCACTACGCCACCGGGCCGCTGACCGACCGGCGCGAGGACGACATCGCCGTGGTGCTGCTGTGCCGTGCGAGCGGGGCGGGCACCTGTGGCGGCACGGTCACTCCGGTACTGCCGGTGATACGGCGTACGGCGCTGACGATCGCGCAGGCCGAGCCCGAGCGGATCGCGGGCGCCCGGCAGCAGCTGCGCGAACTGCTGCACGACTGGTCCTCCGCCGAGCAGGTCGACTCGGCGGTGCTCCTGGCCTCCGAGATGCTCACCAACGTCCTGGTGCACACCGACGCGGACGCACTGCTGGTGGCCGAGGTCTCCGGCGACGGCGACGGCCTGGGCGGCCGGGCCGGGCGCCGGGTCCGGGTGGAGGTCACGGACGCCAGCGACGACCTCCCGCACAGGCGCCACCCCGGCGAGCTGGCCTCCTCGGGCCGCGGCCTGGTCCTCATGGAGCTCCTCGCGGACGCCTGGGGCGTCGATCCGCGGGGCGAGGGCAAGAGCATCTGGTTCGAGCTGGAGGAGGAGCCGGTGAAGGAGGACGGGGAGGCGTAGGCGCACGGGGCCCAGGGGCGCACGGGATCCATGGAATGGTGCCCGGGCGCCGCCGCCGGCCCTACCCGTCCTGTGAAGCCTCGGGGCCGCGCCCGTACCGCACCCGCAGCTCGTGCGCCACGCCGAACGCCGCCGCCGTCACCGGTACGGCCAGCAGCATCCCCAGGATTCCGGCCACCGACGCGCCCGCGGTGAGCGCCAGCAGCACCGCCGCCGGGTGCATCCGCACGGTCCGGCTCTGGACCACCGGCTGGAGCACGTGCCCGTCCAGGACCTGCACGGCGATGACGACGCCGAGCGCCCACAGCGCGATGACGAGCCCGCGGTCGGCGAGGGCGACCAGGACGGCGACCGCACCGGAGATGAAGGCGCCGAGGTACGGGATGTACGCGCCGACGAACACGAGCGCGCCGAGCCCGATCGCGCCCGGGACACGCAGGACCAGCAGCCCGACGGTGATCAGGGTGGCGTCGATGAGGGCGATGACCGTGGTCCCGCGCATGAACCCCTCGACGGCCTGGAAGGCGCGCCGCGCCGTGGCCTCGAGGGCGTCGGCGGTGCCGTGCGGGGCGAGCGAGCGCAGCAGTCCGACGGCTCGGTCGGAGTCGCGCAGGAAGAAGAAGACGAGCAGCAGCGCGAGGACGGCCATCGCGAGGCTCTCGGCGACGACGCTGACGCCGCTGATGACGTTGGAGGCGGCGGTCCCGCCGAACTTGGCGAGCAGCTCCCTGGAGTGGGAGACCAGGTCGTCGAGCGAGGTGCCGGCCGCCCCGAAGTACCGCCCGAGCGACTTCGCGGCCCGTTTGAGCGAGGCGACGATCTGGTCTCCGGTGTCGATGAGCGCGGTGACGATGATGTACACCGCCCCGCCGACCACCGCCACCACGGCGACACACGTGATCCCGGCCGCGAGTGACCGGTGCACGCCGACCCGCACGAGCCGCCGGTGCAGCGGCCCGAGCAGCGCGGTCCCGAGCAGGGCGAGGAGCACGGGTACGACGGCCGTACGGAACTGACCGCACAGCCGGACCACGATCCAGACGACCCCGGAGACCAGCAGCAGGACGGCGCACCAGGCGGCGAGCCGGCGGACTGGTTCGGGGAGGAGCTGCACCCCTCCAGCGGATCACGCCGAGGGCGGGCTGTCCTGTACGGACGGCCCGCCCGGGTGACGCGGCGTCAGGAAATGGCCCTTCAGGAACCCTGCGGCCCGCTGTCGGTCATCCCGTGGACCGCCGGGACGGTCCCGAGGCGCCCCTTCTGGAAGTCCTCGAACGCCTGCTGGAGCTCCTCGCGGGTGTTCATCACGAACGGCCCGTAGTGCGCCATCGGCTCACGGATCGGCTGCCCGCCGAGCAGGACGACCTCCAGGTCCGGGGTGTGGGAGTCCTGCTTCTCGTCCGCGCGGACGGTGATCGAGGAGCCCGCACCGAACACGGCGGTCTGGCCGAGGCGGATCGGCCGCCGCTCCGCGCCCACGCTGCCGCGGCCGGCCAGGACGTAGGCGAGGCCGTTGAAGTCCTCGCGCCACGGGAGGGTGACCTCGGCGCCCGGCGCCACGGTGGCGTGGATCAGGGTGATCGGGGTGTGCGTGATGCCGGGGCCCTGGTGGCCGTCCAGCTCACCGGCGATGACACGGATCAGCGCGCCGCCGTCGGGGGTGGTCAGCAGCTGGACCTGGCCGCCGCGGATGTCCTGGTAGCGGGGGGCCATCATCTTGTCCTTGGCGGGCAGGTTGACCCACAGCTGGATGCCGTGGAACAGGCCGCCGGACACGACGAGGGACTCCGGCGGGGCCTCGATGTGCAGCAGGCCGGAGCCGGCGGTCATCCACTGGGTGTCGCCGTTGGTGATGGTGCCGCCACCGCCGTGCGAGTCCTGGTGGTCGAAGACGCCGTCGATGATGTAGGTCACGGTCTCGAAGCCGCGGTGGGGGTGCCAGGGGGTGCCCTTGGGCTCACCGGGCGCGTACTCCACCTCGCCCATCTGGTCCATCATGATGAACGGGTCGAGGTGGCGGTAGTGGATCCCGGCGAAGGCGCGGCGGACCGGGAAGCCCTCGCCCTCGAAGCCGCTGGGCGCGGTCGTCACACCGAGCACGGGACGGGCCACCGCGTCGGCGGGTGCGACCACACGGGGAAGGGTCAGCGGGTTCTCGACGGTCACTGCGGGCATGTCGGTACCTCCTTGTGGTCCGAGTTTAGTTGACCGTTGAACTTTCTGCCACCCCGAAACACAGAAAGCCCGGAGGGCATTCCCTCCGGGCTCGGGTGCGCCCCGCCAGGGGGCGCGAGGCCGGCAGGACGGCACCTGGCCGTCCGCGCGGCAAGGGCGTCTAGCCATACATCCGGCGCATGGCGAACTCGACCATCTGCTCGACGGCCTTCGCGTCGAACACCATCCGATGCTCGCCCTCCATGTCCAGGACGAAGCCGTAGCCGGTCGGCAGCAGGTCGATCACCTCCGCCCCGGTGATCACGAAGTACTTCGACTCCTTGCCCGCGTACCGCCGCAACTCCTTGAGCGAGGTGAACATCGGGATCACCGGTTGCTGAGTGTTGTGCAGCGCCAGGAAGCCGGGGTTGTCGCCGCGCGGGCAGTACACCTTGGACGTGGCGAAGATCTGCTGGAAGTCCTCCGCGGACATCGACCCGGTGGTGAAGGCACGGACCGCGTCCGCGAGCGACGGCGGCGACGGCTCGGGGTACAGCGGCGGCTGCTGGCCGTACCCGCCGGGCATCTGCCCACCCGGCATCTGCTGCCCGGGCATCTGCTCCGAGGCGTAACCCTGCTGAGCGCCCGCGTTCTGGTAGCCGTACATGCCCCAAAGAGTAGTGGGCCACATCTGGGCCATGAGGGGTTGCTTCTTATTACCGACGGGTAGCATCATCGGAGCTACTTGTTGGTAGATGAACCAGTTGCGAGGAGACAGTGCCTCGCCGATCCCTCTACGGAGCCGTCGCCATGGGGCACTACAAGTCGAATCTCCGCGACATCGAGTTCAACCTCTTCGAGGTGCTCGGGCGCGACAAGCTGTACGGCACCGGCCCGTTCGCGGAGATGGACACCGAGACCGCCAAGAGCATCCTCGAGGAGCTGACCCGCCTTTCGGAGAACGAGCTGGCGGAGTCCTTCGCGGACGCCGACCGCAACCCGCCCGTCTTCGACCCGGAGACCAACACCGCGCCGGTCCCGGCGTCCTTCAAGAAGAGCTACCAGGCCTTCATGGACTCCGAGTACTGGCGCCTCGGCCTGCCCGAGGAGATCGGCGGCACCACCGCCCCGCCGTCCCTGATCTGGGCCTACGCGGAGCTGATCCTCGGCTCGAACCCGGCGATCTGGATGTACTCGTCCGGCCCGGCGTTCGCGCGCATCCTCTTCGAGGAGGGCACCGAGGTCCAGAAGGAGATCGCGAAGATAGCCGTCGAGAAGCGCTGGGGCTCCACGATGGTGCTCACCGAGCCGGACGCCGGCTCGGACGTGGGCGCCGGGCGCACCAAGGCCGTCCAGCAGGAGGACGGCTCCTGGCACATCGAGGGCGTGAAGCGCTTCATCACCTCCGGTGAGCACGACATGGAGGAGAACATCCTCCACTACGTCCTCGCCCGCCCCGAGGGCGCCGGCCCCGGCACCAAGGGCCTGTCCCTCTTCCTCGTCCCGAAGTACCTCTTCGACTTCGAGACCGGCGAGCTGGGCGAGCGCAACGGCGTGTACGCCACGAACGTCGAGCACAAGATGGGCCTGAAGGCCTCCAACACCTGCGAGATGACGTTCGGCGACAAGCACCCCGCCAAGGGCTGGCTGATCGGCGACAAGCACGACGGCATCCGCCAGATGTTCCGCATCATCGAGTTCGCCCGCATGATGGTCGGCACGAAGGCGATCTCCACGCTGTCCACCGGCTACCTGAACGCGCTGGAGTACGCCAAGGAGCGCGTCCAGGGTCCCGACCTGGCGAACTTCATGGACAAGACCGCGCCGAAGGTCACCATCACCCACCACCCGGACGTGCGCCGTTCGCTGATGACGCAGAAGGCGTACGCGGAGGGCATGCGGGCGCTGGTGATGTACACCGCCTCCGTCCAGGACGCGATCGCGGTCAAGGAGGCGAACGGCGAGGACGCGTCGACGGAGCACGCGCTGAACGACCTGCTCCTGCCGATCGTCAAGGGCTACGGCTCCGAGAAGGGCTACGAGCAGCTCGCCCAGTCGCTGCAGACCTTCGGCGGCTCCGGCTTCCTGCAGGAGTACCCGATCGAGCAGTACATCCGCGACGCCAAGATCGACACCCTGTACGAGGGCACCACCGCGATCCAGGGCCAGGACTTCTTCTTCCGGAAGATCGTCCGCAACCAGGGTGCCGCGCTGAACTCGCTCGCCGAGGAGATCAAGAAGTTCCTGGCGGTGGGCGAGGGCGGCGAGGAGCTGGCCGCGGCCCGCGACCACCTCGCGAAGGCGGCCGTGGAGCTGGAGGCGATCGTCGGCCTGATGCTGACCGACCTCGCGGCCACCGAGCAGGACGTCAAGAACATCTACAAGGTGGGCTTGAACACCACCCGCCTGCTGATGGCCTCCGGTGACGTGGTCGTCGGCTACCTGATGCTGAAGGGCGCCGCGGTCGCCGCCGAGAAGCTGCCGAGCGCGTCGAACAAGGACAAGGCGTTCTACCAGGGCAAGATCGCGGCGGCGAAGTTCTTCGCGGCCAACGTCCTGCCGGGCGTGACCCTGGCCCGCAAGGTCGCCGAGGGCGTGGACCTGGACCTCATGGAGCTGGACGAGGCCGCGTTCTAGGACCACTTCCACATACCCCTTACGAGGGCCCGTTCCCCATCACCGGGAGCGGGCCCTCGTCCGTCGTTAAGGTGAACCCATGAGCACAAGTGCGCGCTTCGACCGCGGCCACACCGACGACCTCATGTCCTTCCTGGCGGCGAGCCCGTCGCCGTACCACGCCGTGGCAGGCACCGCCGAACGGCTGGAGAAGGCCGGCTTCCGTCAGGTCTCGGAGACGGACGCCTGGGACGGCACGTCCGGCGGCCGGTACGTGCTGCGCGGCGGCGCGATCATCGCCTGGTACGTCCCCGAGGGCGCCGATCCGCACACCCCGTTCCGGATCGTGGGCGCACACACCGACTCGCCCAACCTGCGGGTCAAGCCGCGGCCGGACAGCGGCGCGCACGGCTGGCGGCAGATCGCGGTGGAGATCTACGGCGGCCCCCTGCTCAACTCCTGGCTCGACCGGGACCTCGGCCTGGCCGGCCGGCTGTCCCTGCGCGACGGCTCGACGCGCCTGGTGAACGTCGACAGACCGCTGCTGCGCGTACCGCAGCTGGCCATCCACCTGGACCGCTCGGTCTCCAGCGAGGGCCTGAAGCTGGACAAGCAGCGCCACCTCCAGCCCGTCTGGGGCCTGGGCGACGACGTGCGCGACGGCGACCTGATCGCGTTCCTGGAGCAGGAGCTGGGGCTCGCCGCCGGTGACGTGACCGGCTGGGACCTGATGACCCACTCGGTGGAGCCGCCGGCCTACCTGGGCCGCGACAAGGAGCTGGTGGCGGGTCCGCGCATGGACAACCTGCTGTCCGTGCACGCGGGCACCGCGGCGCTCGCGGCCGTCGCCGCCTCGGACGCCGCCCTGTCGTCCATCCCGGTACTCGCGGCCTTCGACCACGAGGAGAACGGCTCGCAGTCGGACACCGGCGCCGACGGTCCGCTGCTCGGGTCGGTCCTGGAGCGCTCGGTGTTCGCCCGGGGCGGCTCCTACGAGGACCGGGCGCGGGCCTTCGCCGGCACGGTCTGCCTGTCCTCCGACACCGGGCACGCCGTCCACCCCAACTACGCGGAGCGGCACGACCCGACGCACCACCCGCGCGCGAACGGCGGGCCGATCCTCAAGGTGAACGTCAACAACCGCTACGCCACCGACGGTTCGGGGCGCGCGCTGTTCGCCGCGGCCTGCGAGAAGGCGGACGTGCCCTTCCAGACCTTCGTCTCGAACAACGCGATGCCCTGCGGCACCACCATCGGCCCCATCACCGCCGCCCGCCACGGCATCAAGACGGTGGACATCGGCGCGGCGATCCTGTCGATGCACAGCGCCCGCGAACTGTGCGGCGCGAAGGACCCGTATCTCCTGGCCAACGCCCTGACGGCGTTTCTGGAGGGCTGACACTCCCGCCCGCCCGCCGATCGTCCCGGCATGTCCACGGATGTCCCGGGTACCCGGGTTCGGGGCCGGAAGGACCGGACCCACAGGGAGGGCAGGACTCATGGGCCTGGGTGGATGCATCATCCTGATCGCCGTGGGGGCCATCCTCGCGTTTGCGACCGACTGGCACATGCAAGGCGTCAACATCCACTTGGTCGGCGTCATACTCATGATCGTCGGGCTGATAGGAGTGACCACCTTCAGCGGCATCTACCGCCGCAGGCGGGTCGTCGTGCCGCCCCCGACGACCGTGGTCGAGGAGAACCGGCACCACCGCGGCGACGGCTACACCGACGGATACGGCGTGTAAGGGCTGCAACTGCCGTAAGGGCGGAGGGCCGCAAGGGCTGAGGGCCGAAAGGCTGTGGGTGGCTGTGGACGGCTGTAAGCCAAGTAAGGCGTGTACGGCGCGGTAGCCCACGTACGGCGCGCAAGGGACGATACGGCGGCCTCGGGACGACAACAGACAACCTTGGGTATTCCGTTACCGGAGTCATCTTGTCGTCTTGTGTGAAAAACGTGAAGACTGTGGCGTCATGAGCGCCCGGGGGGTGGAGGTGCCGGGCGCGCCACAGCATCACGACGGGGGGCTCCTGCCGTGCACGACCCGGCGGCAACGGGCGGCAGACCGCATCTGACGGTCCTGATCCCCGCGCACAACGAGCGGGAACGTATCGCCGCCGCCATCGACGGCCTCTGGCGTCAGACCCGCCGCCCCGATCTGATCGTGGTGGTCGCCGACAACTGCACCGACGACACCGCCGCCGTCGCGGCCGCCCACGGCGCGCAGGTCTTCCACACCCGGGGCAACACCCACAAGAAGGCGGGCGCCCTCAACCAGGCCATCGACTGGATACTCCCCCACCTCGACGACCGCGACCTCCTGCTCGTGCAGGACGCGGACACGGTCCTCAACCCCTGGTTCAACGAGACAGCCATGGGCACCTTCAACCGCAAGGTGGGCGCGGTCGGCGGCGTTTTCTACGGCGAACCGGGCGGCGGACTCCTCGGTCTGCTGCAGCGCATGGAGTTCCACCGCTACGCCTGGGAGGTCGAGCGCACCGGCGGCAGGGCCCAGGTGCTCACCGGAACCGGCACCATGTTCCGCGCCCGGGTGCTGCGCGAGGTTCGGGCCGCCCGCCTGTCCGGGCTGATCGGTGGCGGCGACGGCTACTACAGCCTGGCCTCGCTCACCGAGGACGACGAGATGACCAAGGCGGTCAAGACCCTCGGCTACCGGGCCATGTCCCCGGCCGGCTGCGCGGTCACCACCGAGGTCATGCCCACCCTGCGCAAGCTCTGGCACCAGCGCCTGCGCTGGCAGCGCGGCGCTCTGGAGAACCTGCGCGACTACGGCTGGACCCGGGTCACCGCCCGCTACTTCCTGCAGCAGTTCCTGATGGGGTTCGGGGCGCTCTCCTTCCTCGTCTACCTGATCTTCATGAGCACCTACACGACCATGTACGGCTGGCCAGGACTGTCGCCGTTCTGGACCGCGATCGGCCTGATCTTCGTGGTCGAGAAGACCGTCTCCGTACGCCGCGCGGGGCCCCTGGCCGTCGTGGTGGCCGCGCTGATGGTCCCGGAGATGCTCTACGACCTGTTCCAGCACGCCGTCTACTTCACCTCGCTGTGGGGCCTCGTGCGCCGCAGCGAGGAGAAGTGGGTGGCCACCTGAGCCCCGCCCCCCACCCTCTCTCGCACCAACGCCCCAAGGAGATTCGACGATGTACGGAAGAGTGATAGGCGCCGGCACCACCGGCGCGGGCGGCGCCACACTGGCCGCCACCGGCCTGTGGATGAACAGCATGGCGCTGATGGTGGCGGCCACCACCCTGGTGGCGGCCGGAGTGGCCCTGTTCAAGCTGGCGCCGCGCCCGCGCCGCCGCTGACACCCGCCCACCGATGCCATCCCGTCCCCCGGGCGCGCCCCCGCGCCCCCGCGCCCGGGGGACGCCGGGGCACCCGGGGACCCGGGGACCCTCGGGCCGGGACTCCCGAGCCCGGGAACGCCGGGGCACCCCGGGGACGCTCAAGCCGGGACTCCCGAGCCTGGAAACGTCCGGGCACCCCGGGACACTCAGGCCGGGACTCCCGAGCCCGGGAACGCCCGGGATCGGGGACGCTCAAGCCGCGCCGGGACGCTCAAGGCCGCCCCGTCTACCGGCTCTCGTCCATCCCCGCCAGGACCAGGGGCAGCCGGTCCGTCCCGCCCTCGGTGAGGCGGACCGGGACGCCCCAGTCCTGCTGGTGGACATGGCACGCCGGGTATTCGTTGGCCGGGTCGTCGTCGCAGGACGCCGCCATCGCCGAGACGTGCAGGACACCCTCGGATATCGCCGGGTTCAGCTCCAGCTCGCGCGCGAGGTCCGTGTCGGCGCCCTCGCCCTTCAGCAGCAGCTCCGGCGGGGTCGAGGAGACCAGCAGGCGGGTCGACGGTCCGTAGCGCGTGTCCAGCTTCTGGCCGGCCGGGGCCTGGAAGATCACGTCGAGCCGGAGCTTCCCGGGCGTCACCTCGGTCGCCGCGCGCTGCGTGCGATGGGCGACCGCGGCGACCTGCACCGCCTCCTCCGGCAGCCGCAGCCGGGTCAGCCGGTGCCGGGCCGACTCCACGACCACGATGTCCTCGCCGACGAGCACCGCGTCCGACGGCTCCCGCAGATCCGTCGCCAGCGTGCTCACCTCACCCGTCGCCGGGTCGTAGCGCCGCAGCGCGTGGTTGTAGGTGTCGCTGACCGCCACCGAGCCGTCCGGCAGCGCGGTCACCCCCAGCGGGTGCTGGAGAAGTGCCTGTTCCGCCGCCCCGTCCCGGTGCCCGAAGTCGAACAGCCCCGTCCCGACCGCCGTGTGCACCGCGCCGTCCCGGTCCACCCAGCGCAGGGCGCTCGTCTCGGAGTCCGCCAGCCACAGCCGCTCCCCGTCCGGCGACACCGCGAGCCCCGACGGCTGCGCGAACCAGGCCTCGGCGCCCGGGCCGTCCACCAGCCCCTCGTTCGTGGTGCCGGCCGCCACCACGACCGTGGCCGTGGCCGGGTCGTACGTCCACAGCTGGTGCACGCCCGCCATGGCGATCCACACCCGTTCGCCGAAGACCGCCACGTCCCACGGCGAGGAGAGGTCCACCTCCCGGGCCGGCCCCGAGGTCGGCGAGCCCTGCCACCACTGCTTGCCGGTGCCCGCCAGCGTGCTCACCTCGCCGGTCGCCAGGTCCAGGCGGCGCAGCGCGTGGTTCACGGTGTCCGCGACGACCACCGCACCCTCATCGAGCAGCGCCAGGCCCTGCGGCTCGCTGAAGCTCGCCGCCCCGGCCGGGCCGTCCGCGAAGCCCCGTACGCCGGAACCGATGCGCCGCACCACCGTCTCGCCGTCCGCCGCCAGCTCCACCAGCTGGTGCCGGGTGGTGTCGCTGACCAGGAAGGAGCCGGACGGCAGCAGGAGCGCCTTGCCGGGGAAGCGGAGGGTCGTGGGCTCGGGCTCCGGTGCCACGTACGGGCCGTCGCCCCGGCGCAGCGTGCCCTTGGCCGCGTGCTCCTCCTCCAGCTCCTCGACGAGCCGGGCGATCGCATGGGCGTGACCCTCACCCGCGTGCTGGGCGACCACATACCCCTCGGGGTCGATGACCACCAGCGTCGGCCAGGCCCGGACGGCGTACTGCTTCCAGGTGGCGAGCTCCGGGTCGTCGAGGACCGGGTGCTCCACCCCGTACCGCTCCACCGCGTCCACCACCGCCTGGTGCTCCGCCTCGTGGACGAACTTCGGAGAGTGCACGCCGATGATCACCACGGTGTCGCGGTGCTTCTCCTCCAGCTCGCGCAGCTCGTCCAGGACGTGCAGGCAGTTGATGCAGCAGAACGTCCAGAAGTCGAGGATGACTATGCGTCCTCGCAGGTCGGCGAGGCTGTATTGCTCTCCGCCCGTGTTCAGCCAGCCGCCCTTGCCGATCAGCTCGGGGGCACGGACACGGACGCGACGCGAAGGGGAGTCGTTCATGGGTCAAGGGTGCCATCCGACGTGGGCGTGCAGCGGGGCCTGTGGACAACTCGGTGACTGTGCGTACAACCTCTCCTACGGGATGCGCACATGGCGTGACGGAGAGATGCTCGTCTCACACAGGGGGGTCAGTGCAAGGGAGCAGTTCCATGCCTCGTGACATCGACGACCAGATGCGCCGCCCGAGCCGCGACCGCGAGCGCGGTGAGACGAGCGGCGAGGAGATCCGCGACCGGAAGCGCCGCGACCCCGACATCAGCGGCTCCGACCACCCGGACCAGGACCTGGGCAGGCCCGGCACGCGGGGTGACCGCGAGGGCCGGCGCTCGTCCTGGGACGAGGACGAGCTCGACGAGCAGGACAGGCGGGAGGGCTACCGGTAGACCGGTCCGCCCCTGCGCGGTCCCTCGCGGTCAGTCCACGAGTCCCCCGCCGCGCGTGCGGGGGACTCGTCCGTGTCCGGGGCGGCGGATGCCGGGACGGGGCGGGCTCAGGCCAGGGTGTGCCCGGTCGTCGCGTCCACGTGGTCGGGGACCTCTTCATGCCGGTCGCCGACCGTCATGGTGCCGGTGGGTTCGAACAGCAGGATCGATGCCCCGGCGGGCGCGGACGGCTTGTGCTCCGTGCCGCGCGGAACCGTGAAGACGGAGCCCTTGGCAAGGGTGACCGTGCGCTCGCCGGCCGGCTCGCGCAGCGCGATGTGCAGTTCGCCGTCGAGTACGAGGAAGAACTCGTCGGTGTGGTCGTGCGTGTGCCACAGGTGCTCGCCCTCGACCTTCGCGACGCGGACGTCGTAGTCGTTGACGGTCGTGACGATGCGCGGACTCCACAGTTCGGCGAAGGAGGCGAGGGCCGCGGCGAGGGAGATGGGTTTGGGTTCCATGCCGTCATCGTGCGGGGTGACCTGCCGCCGTACGAGTGCTAGAAATCGCATATGCCGCAAGGATCCTCTCAGACGTCGCGCCGGCACCGGGTCGTGCTCGTCGTGGACGAGAACTCCAACCCCTTCGAGATGAGCTGCGCCATCGAGGTGTTCGGCCTACGGCGGCCGGAGCTCGGCCGTGAGCTGTACGACTTCCGGTTGTGCGCCGTCGGGCCCAGGATCCGGATGCGGGACGGCTTCTTCACGCTCACCGACGTCGCCGGGCTCGAGGCGGCCGACGACGCGGACACGCTGATCGTGCCGAACAGGCCCGACACCGACACCCCGCGCTCCCCGAAGGTCCTGGACGCAGTACGCCGGGCGCACGCGCGGGGGGCACGGCTGGTCGGCTTCTGCTCCGGCGCGTTCACCATCGCGGAGGCCGGGCTGCTGGACGGCCGGCGAGCGGCCTGCCACTGGATGTGGGCGGATTCCTTCCGGGCGCGGTTTCCCCAGGTCAGGCTGGAACCGGACGTACTGTTCGTGGACGATGGCGACATCCTGACCGCCTCCGGCAGCGCGTCGGCACTCGATCTCGGCCTGCATGTCGTACGCCGCGACCACGGCGCCGAGGTCGCGAACGCCGTCTCCCGCCGGCTGGTCTTCGCCGCGCACCGCGACGGGGGACAGCGGCAGTTCGTGGAGCGGCCCCTGCCGGACGTACCGGACGAGTCGCTGGCCCCGGTGCTGGCCTGGGCCCAGGAGCGACTGGACGAACCGCTCACCGTCGGCGACCTCGCGGCCCGCGCCGCGGTCAGCCCCGCCACGCTGCACCGCCGCTTCCGCGCCCAGCTCGGCACCACACCACTGGCTTGGCTGACGGGGGAGCGAGTGGCCCTCGCCTGCCGGCTGATCGAGCGCGGCGAGGAGCGGCTGGACGTGGTCGCCGCGCGCAGCGGCCTCGGCACGGCCGCCAACCTGCGGGCCCGGCTCCGGGCTGAGACCGGGCTCAGTCCGTCGGCCTACCGGCGGCGTTTCGGGCCCGCCCCGGGGGAAGCTCTGACCGCATGAGACTTTTCGTACGCGACCGGCTCCTCGGCATCGGCGAAGACTACTGGATCGAGGACCAGGACGGCACCAAGGTCTTCCTGGTCGACGGCAAGGCGATGCGGCTGAGGGACACCTTCGAGCTGAAGGACCCGCAGGGGCGCGTCCTGATCGACATCCACCAGAAGATGTTCGCCCTGCGCGACACGATGATCATCGAGCGCGACGGCGAGCGGCTGGCCACGATCAAGCGCAAGCGGCTTTCCCTGCTGCGCAACCACTACCGCGTCTCGCTGGCGGACGGCACGGAGCTCGATGTCAGCGGCAAGATCCTCGACCGCGAGTTCGCCATCGAGTACGACGGCGAGCTGCTCGCCCAGATCTCCCGGCGCTGGCTGCACGTCCGTGAGACGTACGGCGTCGACATCGTGCGCGAGGACGCGGACCCGGCACTGCTGATCGCGGTGGCCGTGTGCGTGATCCACCTTTCGGACAAGGAGCGGGAGGAGGACTGAGCGGGCCCCGAGGGGCGCCAGGACGCTCGAGGGTCCGCCCGCGTCGTCTACTTCGTCACCGCGAACGAGCGCAGGATCGCCGCCGTCAGCTCCGGGTCGCCCTCCGCCTTGATGCGGTCGGCCACGGCGTCCGCGCTCACCCGACCGCAGGCCAGGCGGACGTACGTCTCCCAGTCGAGCGTCAGCGTCACCGCCGGGCCCAGCGAGGGCGTGCCGTCGATCGAGCCGCGCCCCTCCGCGTCCACCCGCACCGTGCGCAGGAACTCCACGGGGCCGTGCACGTCGATGACGACCGCTGAGCCGGGCGGCGCGCCCGCGCCCTTGGCGACCACCTCCGGCAGGGCGGCCAGCAGCTCGTCCCGGGTGATGTGCGCGCCCGGGGAGTCGAGGTTCCCCGGCCGGCCGAGCGCCGTGCGCAGGTCCTGTTCGTGCACCCAGACGTCGAACGCGCGGTACCGCATGGCCTCTTCGAGAGTCTGTTCGGTGCCGAGCGGGCCGCGCACCTTGGTGCCCGGGTCCCGCGATTCGTTCCGCAGCTGGCGGTTGCGGCGGATGATCGTGTACTCGAGTTCGGACGTCATCTCCGGCGCCGTGTGGTGGCGGCGGACGTCGACCTGCATCTCCATGTAGCGCTGGTGGTCGTTGGTGACGTGGAACAGGTCGCGCGGGAGCGTGTGGATGGGGCGCGGATCGCCGAGCATCTCGCAGTCCATGCCGATGACATGCGAGACCACGTCGCGCACCGACCACGCGGGGCACGGTGTCCGCCGGTTCCACTCGCCCTCCACGAGCGGCTGCACCAGCTCGGATATCGCTTCGATGGAGTGGGTCCAGGCATCGGCGTAGGGCTGAAGAGTGGGATGCAGACTCACGGAACGGGACCCCTCGGCGGTCGGTGCACGGGCGTTGGTCGACGGCGTTGTCGGTGGTTGTACTGCGGGAGGTGGCTGTCAGCGGGTGTCTTGGGACGTTAAGTTACGCTGCTGCGAGGCACCCCGGCAGTGCTTTGGTGTGACGATCGTAGGCCCGTTGAGAAGGCTCGATTACCAGGACGGTGGTAGTGTGCGCGCCTCCCTGATCCAGATGCGGGTGGACGAGGACGAATCGGTCGATTCGCGTCGGCGGCGAGCCGCCTCGCTGGTACGAGATCAAGCCGGAGCCGATCTCGTGGTGCTGCCCGAGCTGTGGACCACCGGGGCCTTCGCCTACGAGCGGTTCGGCGCCGAGGCCGAGCCCCTGGAAGGGCCGACCCACGAGGCGATGGCGAAGGCTGCGGCCGACGCGGGCGTGTGGCTGCACGCCGGCTCGATCCCCGAGCGCGCCCCCGACGGCGCCCTCTACAACACGTCTCTCATCTTCTCCCCCTCCGGTGAACCGGCCGCGTCCTACCGCAAGATCCACCGCTTCGGCTTCGACAAGGGCGAGGCCGTGCTGATGGGTGCGGGGACCGAGCCGGTGACGGTGCGGCTGCCGGGGACGACCGTCGGCGTGGCCACCTGTTACGACCTCCGCTTCCCCGAGCTGTTCCGCTCGCTCGTGGACGCGGGGGCCGAGACGCTCGTGATCCCGGCGGGCTGGCCGGAGCGCCGCCGGTCCCACTGGACGCTGCTGGCCAAGGCGCGGGCGGTCGAGAACCAGGCGTACGTCCTTGCCTGTGGAACGGCCGGAACACATGCGGGGGTTCCGCAGGCGGGTCACTCGATCGTGGTGGATCCGTGGGGGGAGGTCCTCGCCGAGGCGGGCGCGGAGGAGGAGATCCTCACGGTGGAGTTCGACCCGGCGAGGGTGGCGACGACGAGGGAGCAGTTCCCGGCGCTGAAGGACCGGGTCCTGGGCCTGGCGCCCCCGCGTCGTCCGCTCTAGACGGCACCCGGCGCCCCTCACGCAGGGACGTGCACCGTCTCCACCCGGCTGGCGACGAGCCGCTCCCGCTCCCTGCGCGCCGCCCGCTTCCGGAGCCGCAGTATCTGGCTGAGCCCCACCGCCTGGAGCACGAAGACCGCGCAGAACGCCACGGTGTAGTCGTCACCCGTCGCGTCCAGCAGCACCCCGATCGCCAGCAGCGTCGTCATGGAGGCGACGAAACCGCCCATGTTGGTGATCCCGGACGCCGTGCCCTGACGCTCCGGCGGATTCGCCGGCCGGGCGAAGTCGAAGCCGATCATCGAGGCCGGACCGCACGCCCCGAGCACCGTGCACAGCACGACCAGCAGCCACATCGGCGCATGCGCGGCCGGGTAGGCGAGCGTGGCCGCCCACACCGCCGCCGTCGCCCCGACCGTGCCGAGGGCCAGCGGCAGCCGCGCCGCGTGGTGCCGGGCGACGATCTGGCCGTACACCAGTCCGATCAGCATGTTCGACAGCACGACGAGCGTGAGGAGTTCACCGGCCGTGGCCCGGGACAGGCCCTGCGCCTGGACCAGGAACGGCAGGCCCCACAGCAGCAGGAACACCATCGCCGGGAACTGCGTGGTGAAGTGCACCCACAGGCCCAGCCGCGTCCCGGGCTCCTTCCACGACGCCACGATCTGCCGCCGCACGTACGCCGACCCGCGGTGCGGGAACGGCTCCGGCTCGTACCCCTCCGGATGGTCCTTCAGGAAGAGCAGCAGCAGGACGAGGACGACCACCCCGGCGACCGCGCTGCCGCCGAACGCCGCCGTCCAGCCCACTGAGTGCAGCAGCCGGGCGAGCACGAGCGTGGAGACGAGGTTGCCCGCCATGCCCACCAGACCGGCGAGCTGCGCGACCAGCGGACTGCGGCGGGCCGGGAACCAGCGCGTGCCGAGCCGCAGCACGCTGATGAACGTCATCGCGTCGCCGCAGCCCAGCAGCGCGCGCGAGGCGAGCGCCGTCCCGTACGACGGGGAGAACGCGAATCCGAGCTGACCGGCCGTGAAGAGGACGACCCCGATGGTCAGCACCTTCTTGGTGCCGAGCCGGTCCACGAGCAGGCCGACGGGTATCTGCATGCCCGCGTACACGAGCAGTTGGAGGATGGAGAAGGTGGACAGGGCGGACGCGTTCACATGGAAGCGGTCCGCCGCGTCCAGTCCGGCCACGCCCAGCGACGTACGGAAGACGACGGCGACGAAGTAGACCGAGACGCCGATGGCCCACACGGCCACGGCACGTCGGCCGCCCGGCGGATCACCGGGCAGGGACACGGAACGGGAGCTCACCGATCCCGACCTCATCGCACCTCACCCCGCGCCAGGTGGGAGAACCAGCTGACGTGCCGGTGCACGATGTCCACGGCCGCCTCGGCGTCGCCGGACCGCAGCGCCTGAAGGATCTCCTCGTGCTCGGTGAGGGTCTTGGCGATGCGGTCGGGGTGCGAGTGCATGACGGCGACGCCCATCCGCAGCTGACGGTCGCGGAGCTGGTCGTACAGGCGGGAGAGGATCTCGTTGCCGCCGCTGCGCACGATCTCGGCGTGGAAGGTGCGGTCGGTGAGCGCCGCACCGGCCAGGTCACCGGCGGCGGCCTGCTCCTTCTGGCGCGCGAGCAGTTCCTCGAGCCGCTCGATCAGCCCCGGCGGGGCGGGTACGGCCTTGCGGGCCGCGTGTTCCTCGACGAGCTGGCGGGTCTCGATCACGTCCGCGATCTCCTGGGCCGAGACGGCGAGGACGAGAGCGCCCTTCTTCGGGTACAGCTTGATCAGCCCTTCGACCTCCAGCCGCAGCAGCGCCTCGCGCACCGGCGTCCGTGAGACGCCGACCTCCTCGGCCAGCTCACCTTCGGTCAGCAGCGTCCCGCCCTGGTAACGGCGCTCCAGGACACCCCGTTTGACGTGGGTGTAGACGCGGTCGGCGGCGGGGGGTTGTTTGAGGGGCATCTTCTCGGGGACGTGGGCGACGGACGACGCTGCAGGCATGAGCACATCATAGATACAACACGTACGCATGCCGAGGATCGTCCGCCATGTGGACCCGGCACACGGGTCCCGGATTTCACCCGGGCAACCGCACATCCTTTTGTGCTACCTACGAGTCTCACGAGAAGGCGGCCTCGTCATCTGGCCGCACTCCAGGGGCATTTGGATGCATTCAGAGGCATCAGAGACGCAATCGGAGCGTTCAACTTTGATTACCGGCATTAAGGGCACGCGAGTTCGCAGGGCAGTCGCGGCAGTGGTCACCACTTCAGCCGTGCTCACCACCGGAGCCCTCACCGCGGCGCCCGCTCAGGCCGTCACCACGCCCTCGATCGTGGCCGCGGGCGGCTACGCGATGAACAACGCGAACGGCGCGACGCTGTACACGAAGGCCGCGGACACCAGGCGTTCCACCGGCTCCACGACCAAGATCATGACCGCGAAGGTGGTGCTCGCACAGCCGAACCTCAACCTCGACGCCAAGGTGACGATCCAGAAGGCGTACAGCGACTACGTGGTCGCCAACAACGCCTCCCAGGCGCACCTGATCGTCGGCGACAAGGTCACCGTCCGTCAGCTGCTGTACGGGCTGATGCTGCCCTCCGGTTGTGACGCGGCCTACGCGCTCGCCGACAAGTTCGGTTCCGGCACGACGCGTGCGGCGCGCGTGAAGTCGTTCATCGGCAAGATGAACAGCGCCGCCACGAGCCTCGGCCTGAGGAACACGCACTTCGACTCGTTCGACGGCATCGGCAACGGCAGCAACTACTCGACGCCGCGCGATCTGACGAAAATCGCGAGCAGCGCGATGAAGAGCACCACGTTCCGCACGATCGTGAAGACCAAGTCGTACACGGCGAAGACCATCACCAAGTCCGGCACCATCCGCACCATGGCGCCGTGGACCAACACCAACACGCTGCTCAGCAGCTACAGCGGCGCGATCGGCGTGAAGACCGGCTCCGGCCCCGAGGCCAAGTACTGCCTCGTCTTCGCCGCCACCCGCAACGGCAAGACGGTCATCGGCACGGTCCTCGCCTCGTCGTCGATCAGCCAGCGCGCCACCGACGCCACGAGGCTGCTGAACTACGGCTTCGCCCGGCTCGGCTGACACCCGCACACACCAGGGGGCCTGCCGCTGTCGGTCAGCGGCAGGCCCCTTCGCCGTAGGTGGGTTGTCCCGCGCTAGGCCCAGGTGATCAGCCGCTTCGGCTGTTCCAGGATCGCGGCGACGTCCGCGAGGACCTTCGAGCCCAGTTCGCCGTCGACCAGGCGGTGGTCGAAGCTCAGGGCCAGGGTGGTGACCTGGCGGGGCTTGACCTTGCCCTTGTGGACCCACGGCTGGAGCTTGATCGCGCCGACCGCGAGGATCGCGGACTCGCCCGGGTTGAGGATCGGCGTGCCGGTGTCGACGCCGAAGACGCCCACGTTCGTGATCGTGACCGTGCCGCCCTGCATCGCCGCGGGACTCGTCCTGCCCTCCCGGGCCGTGGCCACCAGCTCACCCAGGGCCTCGGCCAGTTGGGGGAGGGTCTTGTCGTGCGCGTCCTTGATGTTCGGCACGATCAGACCGCGCGGGGTGGCCGCGGCGATGCCCAGGTTCACGTAGTGCTTGCGCACGATCTCCTGGTTGGCCTCGTCCCAGGACGCGTTGATGTCCGGGTTCCGCTTGATCGCGACCAGCAGGGCCTTGGCGATCAGCAGCAGGGGATTGACACGCAGACCCTCGAAGTCCTTGTCCTGCTTGAGCTCCTCGACCAATTTCATCGTGCGGGTGACGTCGACGGTCACGAACTCCGTGACGTGCGGCGCGGTGAACGCCGAGCCGACCATCGCCTGCGCGGTGGCCTTGCGGACGCCCTTGACCGGGATACGGGTCTCGCGCCCGCTGTCGTACGTCACCACCGGCGCCGGCGCCTCGACGGGAGCGGGCGCCACCGGGACCGCGGGGGCCTCGGGGGCCGGTGCGGAGGCCACCGCCGCCTGCACGTCCTCGCGCGTGATGATCCCGTCCGGGCCCGAGGGCCGTACCGTCGCCAGGTCGACGCCCAGGTCCTTCGCGAGCTTGCGCACCGGCGGCTTGGCCAGCGGACGGGCCTGCTTGCCGTGCCCGTTCAGGTCGCCCTGGACCACGGAGACGGTCTCCTCGGCCGCCGCCGCGGGCGCCTTGCGGGGGCGACGCCGGGTGGAGGACTCGGCGACGCCGTATCCGACGAGGACCGGCTTGCGGCCCTCCTGCCGGGTCTCCTTCGCGGCGGGCTTCTCCTCCGCCGCCTTCTCGACGGGCGCCTGCGCCTCCTCGGCGGGAGCGCCGCCCGTCACGTCCACCGCGATGATCGGGGTGCCGACGTCCACCGTGGTGCCCTCGGGGAAGTGCAGCTCGCGGACCACCCCGTCGTACGGGATCGGCAGCTCCACGGCCGCCTTCGCCGTCTCCACCTCGCACACGACCTGCCCGTCGGTGACCTTGTCACCCGGCTGGACGTACCACTTGAGGATCTCGGCCTCGGTGAGCCCCTCGCCCACGTCGGGCATCTTGAACTCGCGCACGGACGCGTCAGTCATCGTCGTCACGACCCTCTCCTCAGTACGCCAGGGCGCGGTCGACGGCGTCCAGCACCCGGTCCAGGCCCGGCAGGTACTCCTCCTCCAGCCGCGCCGGCGGATACGGCGCGTGATAGCCGCCGACCCGCAGCACGGGCGCCTCCAGGTGGTAGAAGCACCGCTCCGTGATGCGAGCGGCGATCTCCGCGCCCGAACCGAAGAACACCGGCGCCTCGTGCACCACGACCAGACGGCGGGTCTTCTCCACCGACGTCTGGACGGAGTCGAAGTCGAGCGGGGAGACCGACCGGAGGTCCAGCACCTCCAGCGACCTTCCCTCCTCCTGGGCGGCCGCGGCGGCCTCCTGGCACACCTTCACCATCGGGCCGTACGCGGCCAGGGTCAGGTCCGTGCCCTCGCGCACCACGCGCGCCTTGTGCAGCGGGCCCGGAATCGCCTCGGTGTTGACCTCGGACTTGTCCCAGTAGCGCCGCTTCGGCTCGAAGAAGATCACGGGGTCGTCGCTCTGGATCGCCTGCTGCATCATCCAGTACGCGTCCGAGGCGCTGGACGGAGAGACGATCTTCAGGCCCGCCACGTGCGCGAACAGCGCCTCCGGGGACTCGCTGTGGTGCTCCACCGCCCCGATTCCGCCGCCGTAGGGGATGCGGATGACGACGGGCAGCTTGACCTTGCCCAGCGAGCGGGCGTGCATCTTCGCCAGCTGGGTGACGATCTGGTCGTAGGCCGGGAAGACGAACCCGTCGAACTGGATCTCCACCACCGGCCGGTACCCGCGCAGGGCCAGACCGATCGCCGTGCCGACGATGCCCGACTCCGCGAGCGGGGTGTCGATCACCCGCTCCTCGCCGAAGTCCTTCTGCAGGCCGTCCGTCACCCGGAAGACACCGCCGAGCTTGCCGACGTCCTCGCCCATCACCAGGACCTTGGGGTCCGACTCCAGGGCCTTGCGCAGCGACTCGTTGATCGCCTTGGCGATCGCCATCTTCTCGGCCATGTCACCGTCCCCCTTCTACGTCCGCGAACGACGCCTGGTAGGCGGCGAACTGGGCCCGCTCCTCGTCGACGAGCGCATGCCCGTCCGCGTACGCGTGCTCGAAGATGGCGAAGTGGTCCGGGTCCGGCATGGCACGGACCGCTTCACGCACCCGCCTGCCCAACGCCTCGCTCTCCGCCTCGAGTTCCGCGAAGAATCCCTCGTCCGCGTGGTTTGAGGCCTCGAGGTAGGCGCGCAGGCGGGCGATCGGGTCCTTCGCCTCCCAGGCGGCCCGCTCGTCGTCGAGGCGGTAGCGGGTCGGGTCGTCGGAGGTGGTGTGGGCGCCCATCCGGTAGGTGAACGCCTCCACCAGGGTCGGGCCCTCGCCGTTGCGCGCCCGCTCCAGCGCCCACTTGGTCACCGCGAGGCAGGCCAGCACGTCATTGCCGTCGACCCGCACCCCGGGGAAGCCAAAACCCTGCGCACGCTGGTACAGCGGCACCCGGGTCTGCTTCTCGGTGGGCTCGGAGATCGCCCACTGGTTGTTCTGGCAGAAGAACACCACCGGGGCGTTGTAGACCGCCGCGAACGTGAACGACTCCGCCACGTCGCCCTGGCTGGAGGCACCGTCACCGAAGTACGCGATCACGGCCGAGTCGGCGCCGTCCTTGGCCACGCCCATGGCGTAGCCGGTGGCGTGCAGCGTCTGGGAGCCGATGACGATCGTGTAGAGGTGGAAGTTGTTGCTGTTCGGGTCCCAGCCGCCGTTGTTCACACCGCGGAACATGCCGAGCAGGTTGGTCGGGTCCACGCCGCGGCACCAGGCGACGCCGTGCTCGCGGTAGGTCGGGAAGACGTAGTCGTCGTCGCGCAGGGCCCGGCCGGAACCGATCTGGGCGGCCTCCTGGCCGAGCAGCGAGGCCCACAGGCCCAGCTCGCCCTGGCGCTGCAGGGAGGTGGCCTCGGCGTCGAAGCGGCGGGTCAGCACCATGTCCCGGTACAGCCCGCGCAGCTGCTGCGGCGTGATGTCCTCGACGTACCGGTCGTACTCGGGGTTCGCGACCCGCGTGCCCTCGGGCGTCAGCAACTGCACGAGGTCGGGGTCGCTGCCCTTCTTGGGCGTGTTGCTGGTGGTGCGCTTGGTGCCGGTGGTGCCGGCCTTGCTTCCGGCGCTGCGTCGCGGCTTGCGCGCGGCAGTGCTCTCCACGGTCACGTGTGCTCCTCCGTCGGTCCGGCCCCCGGGTTCGCCGGGTGCCTGGGTTCCCCTCGGCCCGTTCGGGCCGGTGGGAGCGGCTCCGCCTGCAGCGCACGGACGCACGGGGTGGGTGCGGCTCGTCCGAACAGACGTGGAAGGTGCCCCGGCGAGCACCCTGCAAGGGGCACGTTACCCAGCGCGCCACATTTCTGTGAAACCCCTCCTGACCTGGGATTTTGCTTGGAAATCCAAGTAAATCGAGTCAGTCGGGAACAGGTGCTGGTCACAGCCTTGCAGGGGGCCGGAACAACGGCACGTTATCCCGCCCGCCCGGAGCACGGGAAGACGTCATCTGGAGTGACACGGGTGTCATCCGTGGGTCCGCCCCACGGATGACACCGTGTGCGACACGGGCCGGGGCACGACCTGGGACACGCCCGAAAAAAGCCACGCGCGCGTGGCGCCCGTCTTAGGGCCACGCGCGCGTGGTGAGCGTTTCACTGCGGGGCGTCAGGGCACCTGGGGCACGCCCGAGGTGTTGCCGCCGCCCGACGAGCCCGCCGGAGGCGTCGAGCCGCCGGCTCCGCCCGAAGGGGGCGTGTCGGAAGGCTGCCCCTGCGAGGGGTCCGACGGGGTCGGCTGCCCGCTCGTCTGCGGCGCCGTCGTCGAGGGCTCGACCGGCGGCTGCTGGCTGTAGCTCTGCGAGGGCCGGTACGAGGGCGTCCAGTCCGAGTCGCCGCTGGTGTCCGAGTCGTCGCCCGGAGTGGTGGCGGTCTCCTCGTCCGTCGGCGTCTGGCTGGACTGCTTCTCCTCGTGCGACTTCGTGACCGTCGGGGACGTCGTCGGCCCGGTACCGCCGCCGTCCCCCTTGTGCTGCAGCGCCAGCGCGACGCCCGCCGCGATCGCGATGACCGCGAGCACCGCGAGGACCCACAGCTTGCCGCGCCCGCTGCCCTTGTTGCCGTGTCCTTCGAAACCGCCGTCGTCCCCGGAGCCGTATCCGGTGGGCAGGATCGACTGCGGGATCTGCGCGGTGCCCAACTCGCCCGGATGCGGCAGCACCGCCGTGCCGGCGAGGCCCGCGGCCGGGGTGTGCCGGCCGTCGTGCACGCCCACCGGGCCGGTGTTCCAGGTGCCGGTGTGGCCGCCCTGGTCGTAGAGCATCTGCAGCGCGTACTGGACCAGCCCGCGCATCTCCTCGGCGGTCTGGAACCGGTCGTCCGGCTCCTTGGCGAGGGAGCGCATCACGAGCCCGTCCAGCTCCGGCGGCGACGCCCCCTCGGAGATCTGGGAGGGCGGCACCGGGATGTCCTGCACGTGCTGGTAGACCACGGACAGCGGCGTCTCGCCCACGAAGGGGGGCCGCAGCGCCAGCAGTTCGTACAGCAGGCAGCCGGTCGCGTACAGGTCGGAGCGGTGGTCCACGGCCTTGCCGAGCGCCTGCTCCGGGGACAGGTACTGGGGGGTGCCCATCACCATGCCGGTCTGCGTCATCGTCGTGGACGCCCCGTGCAGGGCGCGCGCGATGCCGAAGTCCATCACCTTCACGGCGCCGTTGTTGGTGATGATGACGTTGGCCGGCTTGATGTCGCGGTGCACGATGCCGTGCTGGTGCGAGTAGGCGAGCGCCTCCAGGACGCCCGAGACGATGATCAGGGCCTGCTCGGGGCCGGGTGCCTCGGCGTTGAGCAGCAGGTCGCGGATCGTACGGCCCTCGACCAGCTCCATGACGATGTACGGCACCGACTGGCCGCCCACGACGTCCTCGCCGGAGTCGTACACGGCGACGATCGCGTGGTGGTTGAGCCCGGCCACCGACTGGGCCTCGCGGGTGAAACGCGCCTTGGAGACCGGGTCCTCGGCGAGGTCGGACCGGAGCAGCTTGACCGCGACCGTCCGGCCGAGGCGCACGTCCTCGGCCGCGAACACCTCGGCCATGCCGCCCCGGCCGAGCCTGCGGGTCAGCCGGTACCGGCCGTCCCCGACAAGTCCGCCGTTGCCCCAGGTCTCCGGCGCGTCCGACATCCCGCCGCCAGTCGCCTCGGGGTCGGACGGGCCCTGGGCGCGCTGCGTCTGTGCCATCGGTCCTCGCCGTCGTTTCTGCCCGCGGTCTGCGCGGTGGTTGTTACGGTCTCCGACGGGCCACGCTACAGGCTCCGCGCAAGGCACCGGTCCGAGATGGATTCGAGATGGACCGGCCATCCAACCGTGTACCGGGTCCCACGTGCAAATTCCGTGGGCCTGCCGTACAACCCCTGTAACGCTTCCGCGACGCTTCTTTCGCGTACGGTCACGGAACGGGCACCGAGCTTGACGTGTCCTTGCCCTGGGGCAGACTTGGCCGGGAATGGACCAGTCGATCACGGAGCAGTAGCTGTCGATCGTCGACAACACGGATATTCGATCACGGACCGCGGGAGCACCAGCAGCCGCTGCCGCCGCGCCGATGGGGGACGCAGAACATGAGCCAGGACGGCGCACACGGCCGGTACGCGGGGCGCGCGCTCGCCGGCGGCCGCTACCAGCTGCGCGACTTGCTCGGCGAGGGCGGCATGGCCTCGGTGCACCTGGCGTACGACTCGGTCCTCGACCGCCAGGTCGCGATCAAGACACTCCACACCGAACTGGGACGCGAGCAGGCCTTCCGGGAGCGTTTCCGCCGCGAGGCGCAGGCCGTGGCGAAACTCACGCACACGAACATCGTCTCGGTCTTCGACACCGGCGAGGACGAGCTGGCGGGGACGACGACCCCGTACATCGTCATGGAGTACATCGAGGGCAAGCCGCTCGGCTCGGTCCTCGACGCGGACATCCGGCAGTACGGCGCGATGCCGGCCGACAAGGCGCTGAAGATCACCGCTGATGTGCTGGCGGCCCTGGAGATCAGCCACGAGATGGGGCTGGTCCACCGGGACATCAAGCCGGGCAACGTGATGATGACGAAGCGCAGCGTCGTCAAGGTCATGGACTTCGGCATCGCCCGTGCCATGCAGTCCGGCGTCACCTCGATGACCCAGACGGGCATGGTGGTCGGCACCCCGCAGTACCTGTCGCCGGAGCAGGCCCTCGGCCGGGCCGTGGACGCGCGGTCCGACCTGTACTCGGTCGGGATCATGCTGTTCCAGCTGGTCACCGGGCGGCTGCCGTTCGAGGCGGATTCACCGCTCGCGATCGCGTACGCACATGTGCAGGAGGAGCCGGTGGCTCCGTCCTCGATCAACCGTTCGCTGCCGCCCGCGGTGGACGCGCTGGTCGCCCGCGCGCTGAAGAAGAACCCGAACGAACGCTTCCCGAGCGCCGAGGCGATGCGGGACGAATGCCTGCGGGTGGCCGCGTCGCTCACGGCCGCCGCGCCGAGCATCGTGCCGGGCACGCAGACCCCGAGCGGCGCCGGTGTCAGCTCCGCGGTCTTCCCCCCGGTCGGCCAGTCGGCGGCGGCCCCCGTGGGGCCCGTGCAGACGCCGTACCAGCCCGGCCCGTACGGCGGCCCGGTCCCGTCGCCCCCTTACGGCTACCCGCAGCAGGGCGGCTACCAGACGCCCCCGCAGAACGCCGGGTACGCCCCGCAGCAGTCCGCGGCGACCCCACCGCCGTACCACCTCACCCCGCAGACGCCCGCCACGGGCGGTCAGAAGGGCAACCAGGCCTTGGTCATCGGCTCGGTCGTGGTCGCCCTGGTCGTGATAGTCGGCCTGCTGACCTCACTGCTGCTGCACAACAACGGCAGCAGCGGGGACGAGGCCAACGGGGGCGACGGCGGTGCGAGCACGCCCTCGGCCGTGGCGGCGGGCCACAGGGGCCCGGACACGACGAAGACGATCGAGACGACGAGGTGCACGGAGCCGGAGACGTCGTACGTCGACCCGAAGAAGATCCGGGTGCCCGACTTCTCCTTCAAGAACCTCACGTCGGTCAAGGCGTGCTTCCAGGCAGCGGGCTGGAAGTACACGATCACGCACGAGGACGAGAACACCTACGGCGAGGACACGGTCATGAGCCAGTCGCCGACGGCCGGTACGGACGCCAACCCGAAGAAGATGCCCGTGATCGAGCTCACGGTGTCGACGGGCGACCCGGCGTGAGCCGCTTCTGATGCGACGGCAGGGGCCCGGCACCCTCACGGTGCCGGGCCCCTCGCACGGTCCGCGTCACAGGTACGGGCCGCCCGCCCGGCCACCGGTGCGGCGGTCCTCCTCGCCGTCGGGGGAGCCCACGCCCGGGGGAAGGGCGCGGCGCATCTGTTCCAGCTGGGCGCGTGCCGCCATCTGCTGGGCGAACAGAGTGGTCTGGATCCCGTGGAAGAGGCCCTCCAGCCAGCCCACCAACTGGGCCTGCGCGATGCGCAGTTCCGCGTCGCTGGGGATCACCTCGTCCGTGAAGGGCAGGGAGAGCCGCTCGAGCTCCTCGACGAGTTCGGGGGCGAGACCGTCCTCCAGTTCCTTCACAGAGCTGGAGTGGATCTCCTTCAGACGCTGCCGGCTCGCCTCGTCCAGAGGAGCGGCGCGCACCTCCTCCAGCAGCTGCTTGATCATGCTGCCGATGCGCATGACCTTCGCGGGCTGCTCCACCTGTTCGGTCACCGGGACCTCGCGGGAGTCGTCGTCTCCGGTGCCGCCGAGAGCCATCCCGTCCTGGCCCACGACCAAGATCTTCTGGGCGTTCTCCGACGACCGTTCGTTCCTCGGCATCTCCATGCCGCCATTCTCTCGCACCGATACACCTCATCAGCCAGGTGCCCGGTACGGGGAGTGATCCACCCCACAACCGACAGTTCGGCCTCGGTGCCTCTGGTCGGTGCAGCGGGGGCGCGACGGACGCGACGGACGGCGTACGGCCGAGATGCCGGACGCCGGGGTCCGTGTGACGCTGGTGCCGTTGATCTTGCCGCCCGAGTACGGGAGGGGGTCACTCGCGTGACTCCATGGCCTCGTCCGCCGTCCAGGTTCCGCGCGCTCCGCGTGGCCGTCCTGCCACCGGTGCTCACCACCACGGCCGTCTGCGGTCTGTACGGCATATCCGCCTGCGCCCTCGCGTCCACGGAGGGGCTCCGGCCCACGTACGGCATACGGGCCGCCTCGCACACCACGGGGGCCGTGCGTCAGGCCGGGGCGAAGAGCCCCTTCCACGGCACGTACGTCACCCGAATCGCCTATCCGGCCCACGAATCCATAGCCCGGCTCTCCATAGCCCGGCTCACGGACACCGCGCACACCGTCTCGGCTTCGCCGAGCCGCGCATCCGCCCGGGAAGACACCCCCTCGGCTCCGCCGACCCGCGCATCCGCCGCCGCGCACCCCCTCTCGGCTCCACCGACTCACACCGCCACCCCGGGGCGCACACCCACCGCCGTCACCGTCACCTCCGACCGGCCGATCGACGCCCCCGCCGCGAAGGCCCCGGCGTCCGGGACTGCGGCCGACGACACCGCCGCTCCCCGGCACACGGCGTCCGCGATACCGACGCACCGGTCCACGCCCGCGCCCACCGCGTCCGCCCCACCCACCGGGACAGCCCCGCCCGGACCCGAGAAGCCCCAAGGCCACGGCCGGTCCCATGCCCACGACCAGCCGCGCGGCCACGACAAGCCGCAGGACCACGCCAGGCCGGAAAGACAGGCCTCGCCGCAGGACCACGCCAGACCGGAAAGACACGCCTCGCCGCAGCGCCACGACAAGCCCCACCGCCCCCACCGGCGCCAGGACCCCGTGCGGTCAACCGCCCCCGGACACCCCGTCGACGATCCGCCCTCCGCCGATCCCTCGCCCGACTCCTCCCGGGCCGGCAACTGGGCCGGCGAGGGAAGGGTGCGGCCCGGGCGGCCGGATCCGGAACCACCGGACGAGGACGACGAGCCGGCCTACACGGACCAGGACCCGCCGTCACCGCCGGAGCGGACACCGGACCGGGCAGACCGCGGCACCGCAGACCCGACCACCGGCATCGAGCCGTCCCACGACCCGGCCGACCCCGTGGAGGCCTCACCCAGCCCCTCGCACGGCGCCGCCGGCTCCGCCCGGGAGAACTCCGCCTCGCAGCCCGTGTCCCAGGTCCTCCCCCTCGGCAGCGGCCTGGTCCTCATGGGCCTCGGCCTGGCGCTCGCCCTCCTCGCCCTGCGCCTGCGCCGCGAATGACCCCCGAGGCCACCGCCACCCCACACGACCGGTGCCCACCGGGCCGCCATCACCCCCGGACGACCACGCCTACGGCGCCACCAGCAGCACCTTCCCGACGTGCCCGCTCTCCTCGAGCACCCGGTGGGCCTCGGCCGCGTCGCTCATCGGGACCTCACGGTCCACGATCGGGCGCACGTCACCGGAGGTGATCAGCGGCCACACGTGCTCCCGCACCGCCGCCACGATCGCCGCCTTCTCCCCGAGCGGCCGCGCCCGCAGAGAGGTGGCGGTGATCGCCGCCTGCTTGCGCAGCAGCGTGTTGATGTTCAACTCGCCCTTCACCCCGCCCTGCAGACCGATGATCGCGAGACGCCCGTTCACCGCGAGCGCCTGGACGTTGCGGTCCAGGTACTTCGCACCCATGTTGTCGAGGATGACGTCGGCACCCGCCCCCGCCGTGGCCTGCCGGATCTCCTCGACGAAGTCCTGTTCGCGGTAGTTGATCAGCACGTCCGCGCCCAGCTCGGCGCAGTAGTCCAGCTTCGCCTTGGTGCCTGCCGTGACCGCGACCCTCGCTCCCACCGCCTTGGCCAGCTGGATCGCCATCGTGCCGATGCCGCTGGAGCCGCCGTGCACGAGCAGCGTCTCGCCCGGGCGCAGATGGGCGACCATGAACACGTTCGACCAGACCGTGCAGGTGACCTCGGGCAGCGCGGCGGCGTTCCGCAGATCGAGCCCCTCGGGCACGGGCAGCAGCTGACCGGCCGGTACGGCCACCTTCTCGGCGTATCCGCCGCCCGCGAGCAGCGCGCACACCTCGTCGCCGACGGCCCACCCGGAGACGCCGGGGCCGAGCGCGGCGATCCGCCCGGAGCACTCGAGCCCGGGGTACGGGGACGCCCCGGGCGGCGGGTTGTAGAAGCCCTGCCGCTGGAGGAGATCGGCGCGGTTGACCGCGCCGGCCACCACGTCGACCAGCACTTCGCCCTCGGCGGGTACGGGATCGGGGACCTCTGCCCACACCAGCGCCTCGGGCCCACCGGGTTCAGGAATCGTGATCGCGTACATGAGGGGGACGCTACTCCTCACTGAGGAGCCCCGCCGATCCCCGCGCGGGCGCCCGACGGCATGCCGACACGGATGTTTCACGTGAAACACTCCCCGCTCTGGATCAGCCCGAGGCGAGCTGACCCAGACGGACCTCACCCCGCCAACGCCCAGGGCAGGTCGAGCAGTTCCACTTCCTGGCCGCGATCCGCGCCCCCGGGCGGCACCACCGCGAGGGCGTCCGCGGCGGCGATACCGCGCAGCATGGCGGGGCCGTGGTAGTGCAGCGGTACGGCCTGGTCGGCGCGTACGACGACGGGGATGAGCCGGGTGTCGTGCGGATGACCGTGGACGGAGTCCTTCAGAGGCAGCGCGCACGGCTCCGGCGCCATGCGGCCGGCGAGGGTACGCAGCAGCGGCTCGGCGAGCGTGAGCAGGCCGGAGACGGCCGCGAGGGGGTTTCCGGGCAGACCGACGAGGTGCCGGCCGTCCTCGATCCGCGCGAGGAGCATGGGATGGCCCGGGCGGACCTGCACGCCGTCGACGAGGAGTTCGGCCCCGACGCGTCGCAGGGTGGGGTGGACGTGGTCGACGGGGCCCGCGGCGGTGCCGCCCGTGGTGACGATCAGGTCGGCCACCGAGGACGTCACGGCCTCGTACAGGGCATCGGCGTCGTCGCCGAGCCTGCGGACGGCCGTCACATCGGCGCCGAGTGCGCGCAGCCACGGCGGCAGCATCGGCCCGAGCGCGTCCCGGATCAGCCCGTCCCTGGGCAGGCCCTCGGTGAGCAACTCGTCGCCCAGCACGAGGACTTCGGCGCGCGGCCGGGGCAGCGCCCGCAGGGTGTCGTAACCGGCGGCGGCTGCGAGTCCGAGAACGGCCGGGGTGACGTGGGTGCCCGGCGGGAGCAGTTGTTCGCCGGTGCGGCACTCCTGGCCGCGCGGCCGGATGTCCTGACCCTGCGGGAGTTCTCGGGTGGCGTGCAGCCGCTCCTTGTCGTCGGTGCGGCCGTGCTCGGTGCGCAGGACGGCGGTGGTGTCCGGCGGGACGCGGGCGCCCGTGGCGATCCGCACGGCCTCGCCGTCGCCGAGGGGTGCCGGCTCGGCGTGCCCGGCCAGGACCCCGTGCTCCCGCACGTCCCAGGGGCCGGGGCCGGCGACCGCCCAGCCGTCCATGGCGGAGGTGTCGAAGGAGGGGAGGTCGGTGAGGGCGGTGAGCGGCGCGGCGAGGACCAGGCCGAGCGCCGCGTCGAGGGGCACGTCCAGGGCTGGGCGGCGCGGAGCGGAGCGGGCGGCGCGCTCGGCGACGGCGCGGGCCTCGGGCCACGGCGTCGCGTGGTGCTCGGAGGGGGGTGGGGTGGAGGCGCCGGTGCCCGCCGGGCGGTCCTGGGTGCCGGGGTGCTGCGGTGCGCGGGGGCCGGGCTCGGGCGTACGCGCCTCGGGCCCGGGAGCAGGCGGCCCGGGCTCGGGGGAGCGCGGGTCCGGGTCGCGGACGAGGGCGAGGGCCTCCTCCAGGTCCCGGTCGTGCTGGTCCTGCGGTGAACGGGCGGGGCGGGCCTGCGGACGGCTCGGCTCCCCGCTCTCGTTGGCCACGACCAGCGCCTCCTCCATGTCGCGTTCCTCGGTGTCCAGGTGCCCCTCGGTGCCCCGCCCGGTCATCCGGCGCCCGGCCTGTCCTCGGCGGTGTCCTCGTCGGCCCACCGCAGGGCCAGCGCGGCGGCCTTGCGGGCGGCTTCGGCGACCGCCTCGGGGCCGCCCTTCGCCTGCGCGGCGGCGTAGCCGACGAGGAACGTCGTCAGCGGGGCCGCGGGGCGGGCGACCCCGTGCGCGGCGTCTCGGGCCAGGTCGAGGAGGACGCCGGTGTCGACGTCGAGGTCGATGCCCAGTTCGTCCTTGACTGCGGAAATCCATTCATCCAACACGTGCCCATGCTCCCTGATGCGTGATCGGGCGGTGGCGATGTCGTCCCAGGTGTCGCAGTCGAAGGACGCGACGGGGTCGGAGATGCGGGTGAGGTCCAGCCCGGCGACCAGGCGCCGCAGCGGAAGGCCGGTGAGACCGGTGTGCTCGGTGGTGAGCCGTGCCAGCTCGCGGCGCAGTGCCGCTGTGCGGTAGGCGGCGAGGAGGGGCTGGTCACGCCCCTCGGGGTCGGTCAGCACCGCCCCTTCGGCGCCGCTCGCCCGGAGGGCGTCCAGTAGCCGTCGTACCGTCCGCTCGGTGAGGAACGGCAGGTCGGCGGAGAGTACGACGGCATCCGCGGCCGTGGTCCGCTTCAGGCCCGCTTCGAGCGCGGCGACCGGTCCGGCGCCGGGCGGCTCCTCGCGAGCCCAGACCACGGGGCGCGCGGTGGGCCGGGCACCGGCGACGACCACGGTGGTGTCCGCGTCGGCGCACGCCGCCAGTACCCGGTCGAGCAGCGCCCGTCCGCCGACGCGCACACCGGGCTTGTCGGCGCCGCCGAGCCGCCGGGCGGCACCGCCCGCGAGCACGACGGCGTCGTAGCCGTCGCGGCTGAGGTCGCCCGGGGGCTGGTACGCGGTCATGCCCCCGAGTATGGGCGCCGCATGAATCAATGCCACCCTCGGGGACCTCGGCTGTCCGCGAGGGATCGCTGACAGGGGGCCGGGCGGCCCGTTTCCGGGGCGAGGCGGCCGGGCCCGTTCCCCCGGGCGTGCGCCCGGGCCCGGCCGTCGGCTCAGAGGGTGCGCAGCAGCACCGCGGGCTGTTCCACGCAGTCCGCCACGTACCGCAGGAAGCCGCCTGCCGTGCCGCCGTCGCACACCCGGTGGTCGAAGGTGAGCGAGAGCTGCACGACCTGCCGCACCGCGAGCTCCCCGTCGTGCACCCAGGGCTTGGGGACGATACGGCCGACGCCGAGCATGGCCGCCTCGGGATGGTTGATGATCGGTGTCGAGCCGTCGACGCCGAACACCCCGTAGTTGTTCAGCGTGAACGTCCCGCCGGTGAGGTCCGCGGGGGTGAGGGTCCCGGCGCGCGCGGCCTCGGTGAGCCGCGCGAACTCCGCGGTCAGCGACTCGGCGTCCCGCGCGTGCGCGTCGCGTACGACGGGGACGACGAGCCCCCGCTCGGTCTGCGCGGCGAACCCGAGGTGCACCTGGTCGAGCCGGACGATCTCCCGGGCCTCCGTGTCGACGGTTGCGTTGAGTTCCGGGAACCGGGCGAGCGCGGCGGTGCAGATGCGGGCCAGCAGCGCGAGCAGGGAGATCTTCGGGCCGCCGGCCGCGTTCATCGCCGCCCGCGCGCGCATCAGCTCGGTCGCGTCGGCGTCCACCCAGCAGGTCGCGTCGGGGATCTCGCGCCGGCTCCGGGAGAGCTTGTCGGCGACGGCACCGCGCACGCCCTTGAGGGGGATACGGGTGCCTGCACGGGGCTCGGGGCGCTCGAGAAGAGCCGTCTCGGGCGCCGGAGCGGTCACCGTGGTCTTCGCCGCCTCCTCGCGGGCCGCCGTGGTCCTCAGGGCACCCTCCACGTCCGCCCGCAGGATCAGCCCGTCGGGTCCGGACCCCGTCAACCGCCGCAGGTCCAGGCCGTTCTGGCGGGCGAGCCTGCGGACCAGCGGGGAGATGACCGGGACGGGGCCGTCGGGGCGCTCCGGGACGGTGGGGCGCCGGGTGCGCAGTGGAGAGTCGGACACGGGCGGCTGGGCGGCGGACACCGGGGGCTCGGCGGCGGGCTCAGCCGTCCGGTGGCCTTCGGACGGTTCGCCGCCCGTGGGCCGTACGCCGGGCCGCGGTGGCCGTACCCTGCGGCGGCGTGCCGGAGCCGCCGACGTGCCGTATCCGACCAGCACGTTCCCGGACGACTCCGCCGCGGGTTCCGCCGGCGCGCCTACGGCGACCGTCAACAGCGGTGCCCCCACCGGCAGTTCCGAGCCCTCCTCGCCGTAGCGGGCCGTGACCACACCGCCGTAGGGGCAGGGCACCTCGACCATCGCCTTGGCCGTCTCCACCTCGACGACCGGCTGGTCGACCGCGACGACGTCCCCGACCTGCACCAGCCAGCGGACGATCTCGGCCTCGGTCAGTCCCTCCCCGAGGTCCGGCAGCCTGAACTCCAGCACCTGGGCCATCAGCTCTCCGCCTCCCACTGCAGGCGCCCCACGGCGTCCAGGATCCGGTCGACGCCCGGCAGGTGGTGCCGCTCCAGCATCGGCGGCGGATACGGGATGTCGAACCCGGCCACCCGCAGCACCGGCGCCTCCAGATAGTGGAAGCAGCGCTCCGTCACGCGCGCGGCGATCTCCCCTCCGGGACCGCCGAACCCGTTCGACTCGTGCACCACCACCGCCCGGCCCGTGCGGCGCACGGACGCGGTCACCGTCTCGTCGTCGAACGGCACCAGGGACCGAAGGTCCACGACTTCCAGGTCCCAGCCCTCGGCGCGCGCCGCCTCGGCCGCCTCCAGGCACACCGGCAACGACGGGCCGTAGGTGATCAGCGTGGCGCTCCGGCCCGGGCGCCGCACCACCGCACGGCCTATCGGCTCGACGGCCTCGGGCTCCTCGGGGTTCCAGGTGTCCTTGGACCAGTACAGCCGCTTGGGTTCCAGGAAGACGACCGGGTCGTCCGAGGCGATCGCGGCCCGCAGCAGCCCGTAGGCGTCGGCGACGGTCGCGGGCGTGACGACGTGGAGGCCCGGAGTCGCCATGTAGTACGCCTCGGAGGAGTCGCTGTGGTGCTCCACACCGCCGATGCCTCCCCCGTAGGGCACGCGGACGGTGATCGGCAGCGGCATCGCGCCACGGGTGCGGTTGCGCATACGCGCGACATGGCTGACCAGTTGCTCGAACGCGGGGTACGCGAACGCGTCGAACTGCATCTCGACGACCGGCCTGAGGCCGTACATCGCCATGCCGACGGCCGTGCCGAGGATGCCCGCCTCGGCGAGCGGCGTGTCCGTGCAGCGGTCGTCGCCGAACTCCTTGGCGAGCCCGTCGGTGACGCGGAAGACACCGCCGAGTGTGCCGACGTCCTCGCCCATGACGTGCACGGACGCATCGGCCGCCATGGCGTCGCGGAGCGCGCGCGTCAGGGCCTGGGCCATGGTGGCCGGCTTGAGGGCCACGGTCGTCATCGCCCGGCTCCTTCCGGTCCCGCGGCCTCCGCGTCCAGCTCCGCCCGCAACTGGGCCTCCTGCTCCCTCAGTTGGGTGGTGGGCTCGGCGTACACGTGGGCGAAGAGGTCCCTCGGGTCGAGCGCCGGGTCCTGGTTCATGCGCGTGCGCAGGTCGGCGGCCATGGCCTCGGCGTCCTCGCGCGCGGCCCGCATCCCGTCCTCGTCGAGCAGTCCGCGGTCCGTCAACTCCCGCTCCAGCAGCACGATCGGGTCGTGGTCGCGCCAGGCCTCGACCTCGGCGTCGGCGCGGTAGCGGGTCGCGTCGTCGGCGTTCGTGTGCGCGTCGAGGCGGTACGTCACCGCCTCGACGAGCGTGGGGCCGCCGCCCGCGCGCGCGTGCGCCACGGCGTCGGCGAGCACCTCGTGCACCGCGGCGGCGTCGTTGCCGTCGACCAGGCGGCCCGGCATGCCGTAGCCGACGGCCTTGTGGGCGAGGGAGGGAGCCGCGGTCTGTTTGGCGAGCGGCACGGAGATCGCGAAGCCGTTGTTCTGGACGAGGAAGACGACCGGTGCCTGCCAGACAGCGGCGAAGTTCATGGCTTCGTGGAAGTCGCCCTCACTGGTGCCGCCGTCGCCGACCAGGGCGAGCGCCACCACCTCGTCGCCCTTCAGGCGTGCGGCGTGGGCGAGGCCCACGGCGTGCGGCAGCTGGGTGGCGAGCGGGGTGCACAGGGGGGCCACGCGGTGCTCGTACGGGTCGTAGCCGGTGTGCCAGTCGCCGCGCAGCAGGGTCAGAGCCTGGACGGGGTCGACGCCGCGGGCGACGGCGGCGAGCGTGTCGCGGTAGCTGGGGAAGAGCCAGTCGTGCTCCTCCAGGACGAGCGCCGCGGCGACCTGGCAGGCCTCCTGCCCGGTGCTGGAGGGGTAGACGGCCAGGCGGCCCTGCTTGGTCAGCGCCGTCGCCTGCGCGTTGTACCGGCGTCCGCGCACCAGCTCGGCGTACAGCCGGCGCAGCAGCTCCGGGTCGGCCTTGGCGGCGGCCTCGGTGCCGAGGACGCGGTACGGCCGCGCGTCGGGCAGCAGCGGTGCGGGATCGGTACGGGGCTGCCAGGCGGGCGGCGGGGTCGGCCGGTAGGCACCCCGCTGCTCCATGACCGTCATGACGGCACCTCCTCGTGGGAGCGGCTTCAGGCGCGCCACGGGAGTGATGCGCCTCACCTACCGATTGTTCGGTCGACAGCACATTTTGGCTACAGGCCCCTCCAGGCTGTGGACAAACGGTTCTCCACACCCTGAGATGGACGCAGTACGTCCATGGTAGAGAGGCGGGGGTACATGGCATCTGAACAAATGGCCGAGCCCGCGGAGTACAGTCCCGTTCCGCCGTCCCCGCGTCCCCTCGACGCCATCGACCGGGACATCCTGCAACTGCTCCAGGCGGACGGCCGTGCCTCCATACGGGCGGTCGCCGAGCGCGTCCACGTCTCGCGCGCCAACGCCTACGCGCGGATCAACCGGCTCATCGAGGACGGGGTGATCCGCGGCTTCGGTGCCCGCGTCAACCACGAGCGCGCCGGTCAGGGCACATCGGCCTACATCACCCTGAAAATCGTCCAGAACTCCTGGCGCACCGTCCACGAACAGCTGCGCAGGCTTCCCGGTGCCGCCCACATCGCCCTGGTGGGCGGCGATTTCGACGTCCTGCTGCTGGTGCACACACCGGACAACCGGGCGCTGCGCGAGCTGGTCCTCACCCGGCTCCAGGCGATCCCCGAAGTGCTCAGCACGCGCACGCTGCTGGTGTTCGAGGAGGAGGACGTGGAGCCGGAGGGCTGAGGGGCCTCTCTTTCGGATCAGGTCGGCCGTCGAGCCACCAGGCCCGTTCAGGACTCCTTGCGGAGCCCGCCGAAGACCAGCCGCACGACCGCGTCGGACACTTCCCGCTCGCCCATGCCGCGTCCGTCGGGCCGGTACCACTCCACGATCGAGTTGATCATCCCGAAGACGAGCCGCGTGGCGAGCCGCACCTCCACGTCGCCGCGCACGTCCCCGTCGGCGGCGGCCGCCTTGAGCAGCTCGGCGACCCGGTGGTCGAACTCGCGGCGCCGCTCCAGCGCCCACCTCTCGGTGCCGGTGTTGCCGCGCACCCGCAGCAGCAGCGTGACATAAGGCAGTTCGGCGGTGAGCACCTCGACCATGCGCCTGACGACGTACTCCAACCGCTCCACCGGGCGCCCCTCGCGCGCGTGCTGCTCGTCGAGGATCCCGAACAGGCCGTCCAGGGCGCGGCTGACGGCGCGGCGCAGCAGCTCCTCCTTGCCGGCGACGTGGTGGTAGATCGAGGACTTGGAGATGCCCGCCGCCTTGGACAGGTGCTCCATGGAGGTGCCGTCGTAGCCGCGCTCGTTGAAGACCTGCACCGCGACGGAGAGCAGGCTCTCCGGGGTGTACGTGTCGCGCTTGGCGGTGGTCATGAGGTGCCCTCCCGCTTCTCGGAGGCGTACGCGTGGCGGTACAGCGCGAGGGACGGGGCGTACCGTCCGGAGGGGTCGCGCAGGTGCAGGTCGTCCAGGACGTCGTAGGCCCAGCCGCGGCCGAGCCTGCGGCTCCACTCGAAGGGGCCGACGGGGTAGTTGACGCCGAGGCGCATCGCGGTGTCGATGTCCTCCTCGGTGGCCACGCCCTTGGCGACGGCGTCGTGCGCGAGGTCGATGATGCGGGCCACCGTGCGCGCGACGATCATGCCGGGCACGTCCCCGATGACGCTGACGTCCTTGCCGAGCGCCTGGAAGAGCCCGGTGGCCTCGGCCAGGGTCTGCGCGGAGGTGTCCTGGGAGGCGGACAGGGCGATGCGGGTCGCCCTGCGGTAGTCGAGCGCCAGGTCGAAGTAGACGACGTCGCGGAACTCCATGGAGGTCTGCCCGTCGGCGAGGACGAGCTGGCCGCCGCTCGGCAGTACCAGGCGCGTGCCGTGGTCCTCGTCCTCCTCACGGACCCCGATACCCGCCTCGCGGATCAGCGCGAGCAGCTCGCAGGCGGGGCCGAGGTCGCCCTCGGCGACCACGTACGAGGGTGCCTGCGCCTTCTCCGCGGTGTGCGGCTCGGGCCGCTCGGCGCCGTCCGCGTAGTCGTACCAGCCACGTCCGCTCTTGCGGCCGAGCCGGCCCGACTCGACCAGCCGCCGCTGCGCGAGCGAGGGCGTGAAGCGCACGTCCTGGAAGAAGGACTCCCACACGGAACGGGTGACGGATTCGTTGACGTCCTGCCCGATCAGGTCGGTCAGCTCGAAGGCGCCCATCCGGAAGCCGCCCGACTCGCGCAGCACGGCGTCGATGGTGGCCGGGTCGGCGGCCTGCGCCTCGTACACCGCGAACGCCTCGGCGTAGAACGGCCGCGCGATGCGGTTGACGATGAAGCCGGGGGTGTCCGCGCAGGCGACGGGGGTCTTGCCCCAGGCGCGGGCCGTCTCGTACGCGCGCGTGGCCGACGTCACGTCGGTGGCGAACCCGGAGACGACCTCGACCAGCGGCAGCAGCGGCGCCGGGTTGAAGAAGTGCAGTCCGACGAAGCGGCCCGGGCCCCGCAGGGCACCGCCGATCGCGGTCACGGACAGGGAGGAGGTGTTGGTGGCGAGCAGGCAGTCCTCCCCGACGATGTCCTCCAGCTCGCGAAACAGCTGCTGTTTCACCTCGAGGCGTTCCAGGACCGCCTCCACCACGAGCGCGCAGTCCGCGAGCTCGGCCAGGCTCCCGGCGGGCAGCAGGCGGGCGCGTGCCGCGTCGCGCTCGGCGCCGGTGAGCCGGTCCTTCTCGACGAGCCGGTCGAGGCGCGCGCCGATCGCCGCGGCCGCCTCGCGGGCGCGGCCGGGGACGGAGTCGTACAGCCGCACCGGGTGGCCCGCGACCAGCGCGACCTGGGCTATGCCCTGGCCCATGGTGCCGGTGCCCACGACGGCCACGGGACTGCTGAGGTCGAGTGCTGTCATGTGCGCGATCCTCCCGCACGGGGTTGCCCACGGATGCGGCGGACCCCCTTGTCCACAGATACGGCGGACACTCTTGTCCCGACCGATCGTTCGGTTACTCTAACCCTGTCCGGCTGTTCCTGCCCAGGTCACGAGCTCAAGGGAGAGCTCTCAAGACGAGGAGTTGGTCCCGCATGGCCGCCGAACTCACCGCGCACCAGCTGATCGCCCAGCACCGGCCCACCCTCGACCAGGCGCTGGAAGCGATCCGTACGCGCGCGTACTGGTCCCCCCACCCCGAGCACCCCAAGGCCTACGGGGAGAACGGCAGCCTGGACGCGGCGGCGGGCAAGGCCGCCTTCGAGGCGCTCCTCGGCTCCCGCCTCGACCTCGGCCAGCCCGGCACCGACGACTTCACGGGCGGCGAGGTCTCCCCGTACGGCATCGAGCTGGGCATCACCTATCCGCACGCTGACATCGACGTACTGCTGCCCGCCATGCGCGCCGGTCAGAAGGCGTGGCGCGACGCGGGCGCGGAGATGCGCGCGATGGTGTGCCTGGAGATCCTCAAGCGCATCAGCGACCGGACGCACGAGTTCGCGCACGCGGTCATGCACACCAGCGGCCAGGCCTTCATGATGGCGTTCCAGGCAGGCGGCCCGCACGCACAGGACCGCGCCCTGGAGGCGGTGGCGTACGCGTACGCGGAGCAGGCCCGCACCCCCGACACCGCCGAGTGGACCAAGCCCCAGGGCAAGCGCGACCCGCTGGCGCTCACCAAGACCTTCAAGGCCGTGCCGCGCGGTATCGCGCTGGTCATCGGCTGCAACACCTTCCCGACGTGGAACGGCTACCCGGGCCTGTTCGCCTCCCTCGCCACCGGCAACGCGGTGCTGGTCAAGCCGCACCCGCGCGCGGTGCTGCCGCTCGCGCTCACGGTGCAGGCGGCCCGCCAGGTGCTCGCCGAGGCCGGCTTCGATGCGAACCTGGTGGCGCTCGTCGCCGAGCGCCCCGGCGAGGGCATCGCCAAGACGCTGGCCGTCCGCCCGGAGATCCGGATCATCGACTACACGGGTTCCACGGCGTTCGGCGACTGGCTGGAGGCCAACGCCCGCCAGGCCCAGGTCTACACGGAGAAGGCCGGCGTCAACACGGTGATCGTGGAGTCGACCGACAACTACAAGGGGATGCTGTCCAACCTGGCGTTCTCCCTCTCGCTGTACAGCGGCCAGATGTGCACCACCCCGCAGAACCTGCTGATCCCCCGGGACGGCATCACCACCGACGACGGCCCGAAGTCGTACGACGAAGTGGTCGCCGATCTGGCGAAGGCGGTCGACGGCCTGCTGGGAGACGACGCGCGGGCGAACGCGCTGCTCGGCGCGATCGTGAACCCGGACGTCAAGGCCCGCCTGGAAGCGGCGGCCGGGCTCGGCGAGGTCGCCCTGGCCTCGCGGGAGATCTCCAACCCGGAGTTCCCGAAGGCCGTCGTCCGCACCCCGGTCGTCATCAAGCTCGACGGCGCCAAGCCGGACGCCGAGGCCGCCTACATGAGCGAGTGCTTCGGCCCGGTCGCCTTCGCCGTCGCGGTGGACTCGGCGTCGGACGCGGTGGAGCTGCTGCGGCGCACGATCAGGGACAAGGGCGCGATGACCGTGGGTGCGTACACCACCTCGCAGGAGGTGGAGCAGGCCGTCGAGGAGGTCTGCCTGGAGGAGTCCGCCCAGCTCTCGCTCAACCTGACCGGCGGGGTGTACGTCAACCAGACGGCCGCCTTCTCCGATTTCCACGGCTCGGGCGGCAACCCCGCGGCCAACGCGACCCTGTGCGACGGGGCGTTCGTGGCGAACCGCTTCCGGGTGGTGGAGGTGCGCCGGGAGTCGTAGCACCGGCTCAGGCGGATGCGCCCCCGGTCGCGCTCCAGTGGTACAGCGTCATGGCCACGCTGGTCGCGAGGTTGTAGCTGGAGACCTGGGGGCGCATCGGCAGGGACACCAGGTGGTCGGTGCGGGCGCGCAGCTCGGCGGAGAGGCCGCTGCGCTCGGAGCCGAAAGCGAGCACGGCGTCGTCGGGGAGTTTCAGCCCGCGGATGTCGTCACCCTCCGGGTCCAGCGCGAAGAGGGGGCCGGGCGGCAGCTCGGCCACGGTCAGCCGCTCCACGGCGGTCGCGAAGTGCAGCCCCGCCCCGCCGCGGACCACCGTGGGGTGCCAGGGGTCGAGCGTGCCGGTCGTGACCACCCCGGTCGCGCCGAAGCCGGCCGCGAGCCGGATCACCGCGCCCGCGTTGCCCAGGTTGCGGGGGTTGTCGAGGACGACGACGGGGGCGGGGCGGGGCGTGCGCCGCAGCGTCTCCAGGTTGGCCTCGCGCGAGGGGCGCTCGGCGAGGGCCGCGACCCCGGTGGGGTGCGGGCGCGGTACGAGGGCCTGGTACGCGGCCTCGGGGACCTGCGTCAGCAGCGCGTCCAGGGTGTCCCGTACGTCTGGGGCGAGCTCGTCGGCCAGGGCGAGTGCCGCACCCCGGTCGGTGGTGACGGCGACCGGCACCCGCGCGTGGAAGCGGACCGCGTGCTTGAGCGCGTGGAAACCGTCGAGCAGCACGCAGGAGGCGGCGAGCCTGCGCCAGGTGGTCAGCGGGTCGGTGGCGCCGCGGGACGGGTCGGTCATGCTGTGCAGCCTACGTGCGGCTCAGGCCGGCGAGCCTGCCTGAGCGGCCTCGGTCGGCTCCTCGGTGGGCGGCCGGTGCGGGCGCGGGCGAGGCAGCGCCCGGGCGACACGGCCCGCGGCCAGGCGCCCACGCGCGTGTGACGCCCAGCCGCCCAGCCGGCGCAGGAAGGACGTCGGCAGGAACACGGCGTCGGCGGCGATCATCGCCAGGGAGAAGAACGGCAGCCCGAGGACCACGGCGATCACCGCGTGCTCGGTCATCATGCACACCAGCAGGACGTTCTTCACTCGCCGGTTGAAGAGGGTGAACGGGAACGCGACCTGCGCGGCGACCGTCCCGTAAGTCACCAGCAGCACCAGCGTGCCGTGCGCGGACAGCAGGTCGGACAGGGCGGGCCAGGGCGAGAAGGAGTCCAGGTGCAGCGGGTAGTAGACGGCGGTGCCGTCCTGCCAGCGCGAGCCCTGGATCTTGTACCAGCCGGCCGTCGAGTAGATCAGACACGCCTCGGCCATGATCACGAGCAGGGCGGCGTTGTGCACGAGGTTGGCGACGACGTCCAGCAGGATGCGGGGCTCGCCGTCCGGGGCGCGCCGGACGACGTACCACCACAGGCCCTGTACAGCCCACAGCCCCCAGTACACGGCAAGCCAGCCGGCGTCGAGCCGGCCCGCGCCCGTCACCAGGGCCAGCACGAGGCCGAGCACGCCCCACAGCACGGGCCCCGCCCGGTCGGGCCGGGGCCGCTCCCCACGCGCGCGTGCCGCACGGGCGCGCCGCTCGCGTCGCTCGTCCAGCGACCACACCTGCCCGCAGCGCGTGAAGACCAGGTAGATCGCCATCAGATGGATGACGTTGTCGCCGCCGTCGCCCATGAACACGCTGCGGTTCTGCAGCGACAGCACGCCCACCATGAACAGCACGGACATCGCGCGGGTGCGCCATCCCACGAGGAAAAGGGCGCTCGACAGCACGGCGAGGACGTACACGGCCTCGAACCAGAGCTGGCTGCCGGCCCACATCAGGATCGTGAAGGCGTGGTTGTCCGCGATGAGCTGCCGGGCCAGGTCCCAGCCCCACGGCCCGTCGGGTCCGTACATCTCCTGGCGGTGGGGGAGCTCCCGCAGCAGGAACAGCAGCCAGGTGGCCGCGAAACCGATGCGTACGACCGCGGTCTGGTACGGGCCGAGGGCGGCGTCGGCGACTCGTGCGATGCCGCGCGAGACGGACAGGGCGACACGGTTCATCAGGCGCTCGCCCCCGTCCGCTCGACGTCCGGAAGCGGCCACCAGGGCAACTGGCGGTACACGGGCGTGCTGGACACCTGTTCGTCGCTCCACTTGGGCGGCGGCACGTTGGTGGTGCGGGAGCGGACCTGGACGCTCTCGAGGGTCTCGCCGTGGCCTGCCGCGTGCTCCCGGTCGAGACGCACCACGACCACGCGGCGCAGATAGTCCTCGGACAGGGCGCCGCGCAGGCCCGCCGGGCGGTTCTCGCCGTCGTGCGAGGCGACGTAGAAGTCCAGGGCGCGACGCAGTTCGTTCTGCTGGGTGTGGCTCGGCAGCAGATTGCCGTGGATGGCGTCGCCGTCGAGCGCCGACAGGTCGTACCAGCCGGTCGTGCGCTCTGAGCCGTCCCGGGTGCGCACCTCGGCGCGGACCTGGACGTCGATGTTCTGCTGCAGCGGGTTGGGGGCGAACAGCTTCCAGTTCTGTTCGAACTCCGGGTAGATCCAGTCGTCGATCGCCTTGCCGTGCTTCTTCGTGAGTGTGTTCGGGGGCGCGACGTGCAGGAACACCATGCCCATATGCACACAGGCGGCGACCGCGACGACCGCGAGCACCAGCGCGGCGGCGACCTGGTAGCGGAGCGAGAGGGCGGCTATGCCGGTGCGGGGCGCGGGGGCCGGGGCGGTGGATTCCGGGGGAGCTGATTCCGGGAAGGCGGCGGTCTCGGCGGGAGGGGCAACCCAGGCGTCCCTCTGTTCCTCCTGCCCCTCGGCGACGTCCGTCGCGGCGCCCTCGGGCAGGGCGGAGAGCGGGTCGGCACGGTCGCCCGGCCGATCCCGCCGGGCGTCCGGTCCCTTGTCGTACGCGTCCATCCCGCCCCGTCTCCCGAGCTCTCCCGCCGTGATGCCCCTGTCCTCCGGCCGGGCCGTCACCTGCCGTGTACGCGGCGGGCCGCGCGGCTCGCCTCACCCGTTCGCAGCACGCCGGGCATGCGCACCCGGAACGGTACTCAGCCCCGCCCGCCCCGCACAGCCCAATCGGCACAGCGGCCGGACGGTCGCCGCAGCTTGTCCACAGCGGTTGACACCCTACGGCGCCCCGCCTCACCATTGAATCGACCGGACCGAACGATCGGTCGGGAAAAGGCGAACTGGTCAGGGGGACCGCATGGCGACAGCAGCAGCGCACCGGACGGCCCGCGCGGACGGCACAGAGGCGGACGCGACGGCGTACGAGGCCGTGTTCGACGCCGCCGTGGCCGCCGACGAGCGCATCGAGCCACGCGACTGGATGCCCGACGCCTACCGCGCCACCCTCGTCCGGCAGATCGCCCAGCACGCGCACTCAGAGATCATCGGCATGCAGCCGGAGGCCAACTGGATCACGCGCGCTCCCTCACTGCGCCGCAAGGCGATCCTGATGGCCAAGGTCCAGGACGAGGCGGGCCACGGACTGTATCTGTACAGCGCGGCGGAGACGCTCGGCACCAGCCGCGACGAGCTGCTCGACAAGCTGCACACGGGCCGCCAGAAGTATTCGTCGATCTTCAACTACCCGACGCTGACGTGGGCCGACGTCGGCGCCATCGGCTGGCTGGTGGACGGCGCGGCGATCACCAACCAGGTGCCCCTGTGCCGCTGCTCCTACGGGCCGTACGCGCGCGCGATGGTCCGCATCTGCAAGGAGGAGTCCTTCCACCAGCGCCAGGGCTACGAGCTGCTGCTGACCCTCAGCCGCGGCACACCGGAGCAGCACGCGATGGCGCAGGACGCCGTGAACCGCTGGTGGTGGCCGTCCCTCATGATGTTCGGCCCGCCCGACGACGAGTCCGCCCACTCCGCGCAGTCGATGGCCTGGAAGATCAAGCGGCACTCGAACGACGAGCTGCGCCAGCGCTTCGTCGACATCTGCGTCCCCCAGGCAAAGTCCCTGGGCCTGACCCTCCCCGACCCGGACCTGAAGTGGAACGAGGAGCGGGGGCACCACGACTTCGGCCCCATCGACTGGACGGAGTTCTGGGAGGTCCTCAAGGGCAACGGCCCCTGCAACGAGCAGCGGCTGACCCAGCGCAGGCAGGCCCACGAGGACGGCGCCTGGGTACGGGAGGCAGCCGCGGCATACGCGGCGAAGCACAACGGCGGGACGGGAGAGCAGCACGCATGACGAACACCGACTGGCCCCTGTGGGAGGTCTTCGTGCGCTCACGCCGCGGCCTTTCCCACACCCACGCCGGCAGCCTGCACGCCCCGGACGCCGAGCTGGCCCTGCGCAACGCGCGCGACCTGTACACCCGGCGCGGCGAGGGCGTCTCGATCTGGGTGGTGCCCTCCGCCGCGATCACCGCGTCCTCGCCGGACGAGAAGGACCCGTTCTTCGAACCGGCCGCCGACAAGCCGTACCGGCACCCGACGTTCTACGAGATCCCGGAAGGGGTGAAGCACCTGTGACCGTCACCGCGCACACCGCGGCCGCCCTGGCCCTCGGCGACGACGCCCTAGTGCTCTCGCACCGCCTGGGGGAGTGGGCGGGCCACGCGCCGGTACTGGAGGAGGAGGTCGCCCTCGCCAACATCGCCCTCGACCTGCTCGGCCAGGCCCGCGTGCTGCTGTCCATGGCGGGCGACGAGGACGAGCTGGCGTACCTGCGCGAGGAGCGCGCCTTCCGCAACCTGCAACTGGTGGAGCAGCCGAACGGCGACTTCGCCCACACCATCGCCCGTCAGCTGTACTTCTCGACCTACCAGCGGCTCCTGTACAGCGAACTCGCCGCCGGGGACAGCGAGTTCGCCGGGCTCGCGGCCAAGGCGGTCAAGGAGGTCGCCTACCACCAGGACCACGCCGAACAGTGGACGCTGCGGCTCGGCGACGGCACCGACATGAGCCATGAGCGGATGCGTCGCGCGTGCGAGGCGCTGTGGCGGTACACGGCAGAGATGTTCCAACCGGTGGAGGGCGCGGACGTCGACTGGACCGGCATGGAGCAGGCCTGGCTGGACTCGGTCGGCGAGATCCTGCGCCGGGCCACCCTCGAAGTCCCCCAGGGACCGCGAACCGGGGCCTGGACCGCGGGCGCGGGACGGCAGGGCCTGCACACCGAACCGTTCGGGCGGATGCTCGCCGAGATGCAGCATCTGCACCGCAGCCACCCGGGGGCGTCATGGTGACCGCCACGGCCCTCGAAGAGGAACTGCGCCGGCTCGCCGGCTCCGTTCCCGACCCCGAGCTGCCCGTGCTCACCCTGGAGGAGCTGGGCGTTCTCCGGTCCGTCCATGTCCGCGGCACGGACGCGGTGGAGGTCGAGCTGACCCCGACGTACACGGGATGCCCCGCGCTCGAAGCAATGTCCGTGGACATAGAGCGGGTGCTGCGCGAGCACGGCGTACGGGAGGTCGTCGTACGCACGGTCCTCAGCCCCGCCTGGTCGACGGACGACATCTCCGAGGAGGGCCGCCGCAAGCTGAAGGAGTTCGGGATAGCGCCCCCTCGCGTCCGCGGACGGCACACGTCGGGCCCGGTGCCCGTGGAGCTGGGCCCCACCCGTACCGTCGCCGACTCCGCCGAGGCGGACACGCCCGTGCGCTGCCCGTTCTGCGGGTCCGCCGAGACCGAGCTGCTCAGCCGTTTCTCGTCCACCGCCTGCAAGGCGCTGCGCCGCTGCCTCGCCTGCCGTGAGCCGTTCGACCACTTCAAGGAGTTGTGATGGCCCGATTCCACCCGCTCCCGGTGGCCTCGGTGGAGCGGCTCACCGACGACTCCGTGGCCCTGACCTTCGCCGTGCCGCCCGCACTGCGGGAGGAATACCGGCATGCGCCCGGCCAGCACCTCGCGCTGCGCCGCACCGCCGACGGCAGGGAGATACGGCGTACGTACTCGATCTGCTCCCCCGCTCCGGCACCGGACGAAGAGGGCCCGCACACGCTGCGGGTCGGCGTGCGGCTGGTCGAGGGCGGAGCCTTCTCGACCTACGCGCTCAAGGAGATCGCCGAGGGCGACGAGCTGGAGGTGATGACACCGGCGGGACGGTTCACGCTCGAGCCGGCACCCGGGCTGTACGCGGCGGTGGTGGGCGGCAGCGGCATCACCCCGGTGCTGTCGATCGTGACGACACTCCTGGAGCGGGAACCCGGCGCGCGGTTCTGCCTCATACGCAGCGACCGCACGACGGCCTCGACGATGTTCCTGGAGGAGGTCGCCGACCTCAAGGACCGCTACCCGGAGCGGTTCCAGCTCGTCACGGTGCTCTCCCGGGAGGAACAGCAGGCGGGACTTCCCTCCGGGCGGCTCGACCGGGAGCGGCTGGCCCGGCTGGTGCCCGCACTGCTGCCGGTGGAGAAGGTCGCCGGCTGGTTCCTGTGCGGACCGTTCGGACTGGTGCAGTCGGCGGAGCGGGCGCTGCGCAGGCTGGGAGTTCCACGGACACGGATCCACGAAGAGATCTTCCATGTGGAAGACGGAGCCGTGACCACGCCGTCCGCTCCGGCCCCCGCGCACAGCAGGGTGACCGCGCGACTCGACGGACGCGGCGGAACCTGGCCGGTCCACGACGGCGAGTCGCTGCTGGAGACGGTTCTGCGCAACCGTCCCGACGCGCCCTACGCCTGCAAGGGCGGCGTGTGCGGGACCTGCCGGGCCTTCCTGGTCTCGGGCGAGGTACGGATGGACCGCAACTTCGCGCTCGAGCCGGAGGAGACGGAGGCCGGATATGTGCTGGCGTGCCAGTCGCATCCAGTCACGGAGACGGTGGAGCTGGACTTCGACCGGTGAGCGCTCCCCACGGAGCCGCTCGCCAGGCGTTCCCAGGGAAGGCCTGTCCGCGGACCGTTCCCTTCTTCTAGAACCTGTTCTATCTTGACGGACCGTCAGATCAGCGGACCGCCAGGAGGACAGGCCGTGGACTTCACCTTCAGCGAGGAGCAGCAGGCGGCAGTCGAGGCGGCGAGGGCCGTGTTCGCCGGGGTCGCACCGGACGGAGTGCCCAGCCCCGCACTGACCGCCGGCGCCGTCGCCGACGACTTCGACCGGACGCTGTGGGCGCGACTCGCCGACGCGGACCTGCTCAGCCTGCTGCTGGACGGGGAATACGGCGGCGCGGGTCTCGACGCGATCGCCCTCTGCCTGGTGCTGCGGGAGTCGGCCAAGGTACTCGCACGGGTGCCGCTGCTGGAGAACACGGCGGCGGCGGTCGCCGTACAGACCTACGGCAGCGCGGAGTTGAAGGAGGAACTGCTCGCACGGACCGGCCGGGGAGAAACCGTCCTCACGGTCGCCGCACACGGCCGGACCGGGCACGACCCCGCCGATCTCGCAGTGGTGGCACGGCAGGAGGGCGACACCTGGGTGCTGGAGGGGACACAGACGGCAGTGCCGTGGGCATACAACGCCGACGCCGTCCTCCTACCGGCCCACACCGACGATTCCGGCCGCGCCGTCCTCGCCCTGGTGCCGCGCACGCACGAGAGTGCCGTTCTGGCCGAGCAGCTCTCCACGACCGGGGAGCGGCTCGCCGAGCTGCGCCTGGAGTCGGCACGGATCGCCGGACGGTATGTGCTCGACACCGAGGGGGCCTGGGAGTGGCTGCGCCTGCTGCTCACCACCGGGACCTGCGCGCTCGCGCTCGGCCTCGCCGAGGCCGCGCTGAGGATGACGAGCGAGTACGCCGGCAAGCGGGAACAGTTCGGCCACCCCATCGCCACGTTCCAGGCGGTCGCGGTGCAGGCCGCCGACCGGTACATGGACCTGCGCGCCATGGAGGCCACACTGTGGCAGGCCGCGTGGCGGATCACGTCCGGCACGGCGGGAGCGCTGCCGGCGGCCGGGGACGTGGCGGTGGCGAAGATCTGGGCTTCGGACGGCGTACGGCGGGTGGTGCAGACCGCGCAGCATCTGCACGGCGGCTTCGGCGCCGACACCGACTACCCCCTGCACCGGTACCACGCCTGGGCCAAGCACCTGGAGCTGTCACTCGGCCCGGCGGCGGCACACGAGGAGAGCCTGGGCGACCTGCTGGCGGCGCACCCGCTGGGCTGAGCGGGCCGCCCCGCTCGCAAAAGTCCCCGGCCGGACCACAGCCCGACGTCCCGGGGCCGACCACAGCCCGACGTCCCGGGGCCGGACCACAGCCCGACGTCCCAAGACCGGCCGACGGCCCGATGTTCCGGGGCCGGACTGCGGCACGAGCTCCGGAGCCGTACTACAGCACGACGCCGGGCTCGCCCTTGGCGTCCACGACCGGCCGGCCCTCGGCAGCCCACACCTGCATGCCGCCATCGACGTTCACCGCGTCGATGCCCTGCTGGACCAGGTACATCGCCACCTGAGCCGAACGGCCCCCCGAGCGGCAGATCACATGCACCCGGCCGTCCTGCGGCGCCGCCTCGGTGAACTCTCCGTAGCGTGCGACGAACTCGCTGAGGGGGATGTGCAGCGCCCCCTCGGCGTGACCCGCCCGCCACTCGTCGTCCTCGCGGACGTCCAGCAGGAAGTCGTCATCCTTGAGGTCCGCGACCCCGACCGTGGGCACACCAGCTCCGAAATGCATACCCCGACGCTACCCGACGCCGACGCGGACGTGCCCGCCATCGTCGACCGCCGCGACGGGCTCAGCCGCGCAGCGCCTCCAGCTCGGCTTCCTTCTGCGCGACCTGGGCCAGCAACTGCTCCGCGATCTCCTCGAGGAGAGCGTCCGGGTCGTCGGGGGCCAGCCGCAGCATCGAGCCGATCGCACCCTCCTCCAGCTCCCGGGCCACCAGCGTGAGCAGTTCCTTGCGCCGCGAGAGCCACTCGAGACGGGCGTAGAGCTCCTCGCTGTGACTCGGCCGACGCTCCTCGGGGACGGGGCCGGCGGCCCACTCCTCGGACAGCTCCCGCAGCAGGGCCTCGTCGCCGCGGGCGTAGGCGACGTTGACCCGGGCGATGAACTCGTCCCGCCGTTTGCGCTCGTCCTCGTCCTGGGCGAGGTCGGGGTGGGCCTTGCGGGCCAGCTCGCGGTAGAGCTTGCGCGCCTCCTCGCTGGGCCGCACGCGCTGCGGAGGCCGCACGGGCTGATCCGTCAGCATGGCCTGCGCCTCCGGGAACAGCCCCCCGGAGTCCATCCAGCCGTGGAACAGCTCCTCCACACCCGGCATCGGCACGACCCGGGCACGTGCCTCATGGGCACGGCGTATGTCCTCCGGATCCTGGGTGCGGGCGGCCCGCGCCTCGGCGATCTCCGCGTCCAGCTCCTCCAGGCGCGCGTACACGGGGCCGAGCTTCTGGTGGTGCAACCGAGAGAAGTTCTCGACCTCCACACGGAAGGTCTCCACGGCGATCTCGTACTCGATCAACGCCTGCTCGGCGGCCCGCACGGCCCGCTCCAGCCGCTCCTCGGGCCGCGCCCCGGCACCCCCGGCCCCGCCGGAACCGGCGGTGCCCTCGGCCCCGCCCGAACCGGTGCCCTCGGCAACCGGCTCCTCGGCCTCGGACACGGTCTGGCTCTGCTCGGCATCGGGCGTCGTCACCGCACCAGCGTAAGACACGGTCGCTGGGGCTCTGCCGTGGTCCGGTGAGGTCGGGACGCCCGGCAGATCGACACCCTTGGGGGGCCTCCCCTCCCCCCTCCCCCCTCCCCCTCTCCCCCAACCCCTCAGACCCCCATCTCCCCCGCGATCCGCCCCCTCCGAACAGCCGCCACCAGTTCCGCGTGATCCGCCTCCGTGCGGTCCGCGTACGCCACGGCGAACGCCGCTGTCGCCTCGTCCAGTTCCTCGTTCTTGCCGCAGTAGCCGGAGACCAGGCGCGGGTCGGCGCTGTGGCTGTGGGCGCGGGCCAGCAGCGCCCCGGTCATGCGGGCGTAGTCGTCTATCTGGTCGGCGGCCAGGGCCGCCGGGTCGACGCTGCCCTTGCGGTTGCGGAACTGCCGTACCTGGTAGGGGCGTCCGTCGACCGTCGTCCAGCCCAGCAGGATGTCGCTGACGACCTGCATGCGCTTCTGCCCCTGGACGACCCGGCGCCCCTCGTGCTCCACCTGCGGCACCGGGTGCCCGGACGTGGCCAGATGGGGCAGCAGGGCCGACGGGCGGGCCTCCTTGACCTGGAGGATCAGCGGTTCGCCTCGGTGGTCGAGAAGCAGCACCACATAGGAGCGGGTGCCCACACTTCCCGTGCCGACGACGCGGAACGCCACGTCGTGCACCGCGTACCGGGCGAGGAGCGGGAGCCGGTCCTCGGGCAGCGTCGTCAGATACTCCTCCAGCGCCGCCGCGACCGACTCGGCCTCCGCGTCCGGTATGCGGCGCAGCACCGGCGGCGCGTCCACAAAACGCCGGCCGCCGCCCTCGACCGGCTCGGTCGCCTTCGCCGCGAACCGCCCGCTCGTGTTGGCCCGCGCCTTCTCCGAGACCCGTTCCAGCGTGCCGAGCAGATCGTGGGCGTCCGTGTGGGAGACGAGCTCCTCGTCGGCGATCGCGTTCCAGGCGTCCAGGACCGGGAGCCTGGCCAGCAGGCGCATGGTGCGCCGGTAGGCGCCGGCCGCGTCGTGCGCCGCCTGACGGCAGCGGTCCTCGTCGGCCCCGGCCTCACGGGCGGCGAGCACCAGCGAGGCGGCGAGCCGCTTGAGGTCCCACTCCCAGGGGCCGTGCACCGTCTCGTCGAAGTCGTTCAGGTCGATGACCAGGCCGCCGCGCGCGTCCCCGTACAGGCCGAAGTTCGCCGCGTGGGCGTCGCCGCAGATCTGGGCGCGGATGCCGGTCATCGGGGTGCGTGCGAGGTCGTGGGCCATGAGGCCCGCCGAGCCGCGCAGGAACGCGAACGGTGTGGCCGCCATTCTGCCGACGCGTATCGGCGTGAGCTCGGGGAGGCGGCCGCGGTTGGACTCCTCGACGGCGGTGACCGCGTCCGGGCGGTCGGCGTCCAGCACCAGTTCGGCGTGGGCCCGGCGCGGCACCCGTGCGCGCAGTGCCTTGCCCTCCTCCTTCGGTGAGTCCTCGACCGGCCACCGCGCGAAGCCGCGCACCGCGGAAATCCGGGCCGCCTGCCGCGGCTTCGCCGTCCCCACCCCAGCCTCGACCTCGGTCACACCGATCGCCTCCCCCGCTGTCCATGCAGCCGTGTGAACATCAACTGCGGATGACCGTACAGGTCGGCCGTCGAGGCGCGGCAGAGCCTGTGGACAACTCCGCGGCTGTGGAAAACGTCCGGCGTCGGCGTCCGCCCGCTGCGCGGTGGCACACCCGTAAAGGCCGCCCTAGAGTGAAAACCCGCTTGTGCCCTGGGAAGGGGGGTGGCCCGTGACCCGGTCGTCCGCGGAGCCGGTTCCCCAGTCGGTGCTCTCCCCGTTGACGGACGCCGCGATCTTCCTGGTGATGACCGTGGACCCGGGGGGCGAACCGGTCGTCCGCGGGTTGCTGTCCGACCTGAACGGGTTGCAGCGGGCCGTCGGCTTCCGTGCCACGCCCAGCGGAAAGCTCAGCTGTGTCACGGGCATCGGATCCGACGTGTGGGACCGTCTGTTCTCCGGGCCGCGTCCCGCGGAGCTGCATCCCTTCCGTGAGCTGGCCGGCCCCGTGCACCGCGCGGTGTCCACGCCCGGTGACCTGCTCTTCCACATCCGTGCCGCCCGACTCGACCTGTGCTTCGCGCTGGCGGGCGAAATCATGGAACGTCTCCGCGGTGCCGTGACGGTGTGCGACGAGGTGCACGGCTTCAAGTACTTCGACGTCCGGGACCTGCTCGGCTTCGTCGACGGGACGGAGAACCCGGTCGGCCCGGCGGCGAGCGAGGCGGTGCTGGTCGGCGACGAGGACCCCCGCTTCGCGGGCGGAAGCTATGTGATGGTGCAGAAGTACCTCCACGATCTGCGGGCCTGGAACGCCCTTCCGGTGGAGGCCCAGGAGAGGGTGATCGGGCGTCGGAAGCTGTCCGACGTCGAACTCGACGACGAGGTCAAGCCGGCCGACTCCCATGTCGCCCTGACCACGATCGTCGACCGCGACGGTACGAAGCACGAGATCCTGCGCGACAACATGCCCTTCGGCACCGTCGGCAAGGGCGAGTTCGGCACGTACTTCATCGGGTACGCCCGGACCCCGACGGTGCTGGAGACCATGTTGGAGCGCATGTTCCGGGGCGCACCGCCGGCGTCCCACGACCGGATCCTGGACTTTTCCACACCGGTCACCGGATCGCTGTTCCATGTGCCCACCAGCGACTTCCTGGACAACCCGCCCGACCCGCCCGACCTGCCGGACCCGCCGGACCCCCCGGATCCGCTCGACCCGGCCCCACGGGCATGAGAGGTCCCGGCCCGCGAATGGCGTGATATACCTCACGCGCCCAAGCCTTGGCGCCTCCCGCGCCGGACGTGCGATGCCTCACATGGCTCCAGTCCATACGATGACGAACCGCACACAACGACGAACGGGCCTCCGCCAGGACTTCCGTCCTTGGCAGAGACCCGTTCGCCGGTTTCTCTGTGGGGAACCGACGAAATGCGCTGGTCAGCACCTATGCGGCCCGCCATGAAGATCGTTTCCCGAGCTCAGGTTGATCGTTTCCCACCGCGCCGGTGAACGGCCTATCGCGGGCCAGGCGGGCAGCGCGGGGTCACGTGCGTCGAGGTGTCCGCGGACCGAACAGCCCTGGGGCGGGCGCCGCAGAGGTGTGGGGCGCCTCGTGCTTCATCGGCCGACTCTTCGAAAGGAGGCGTCGCCGACTCTGCGACGCACCGCTGGGCTGCTGAGAGGTCCGCGTGTACGGCGCCTTCTTATCTTGCGGCGCGCTTTTGAGGGCCACGCCCAGACCGCGGCCCGCTGTCCCCGGCGGCGATGGCCTTCCTGGACGGAGCGCTGACGAAACCGCGAGCAGGTCGCCTTATAGGGCGACCTTATAAGGCACATCGGGATTGTGTCTTGGACGCGCTGCCCGGCCCGCTGGTGCAATCGGCCGTATGACGAACCAACCACCGCATCGTCCTCATCCCCGGTGACGGTATCGGGACCGAGGTCCTGCCGCCCGCACGGCGAGTCCCGAGGGCACCCGTCCCCTTCTACGACTTCTACGACGGCACCGCCTGGTTCCTGCCGCTCAGCAGCGCCTACTACGAGGCGAAGGACAAGTCGTTCTGCGCCGACACCTACGGCGGTGACACTGCGCAGACTTTGCGCGGCGTGATCGTGGGAAGTCCCCACCGCCCTGGCGGATCGTGCTCGCTCGCCCCCATTGACGCACCCCACGCACCCGCACGCCTGAACAGGCTCCGAGAGAAGGCCCGGCCTGCCATGACCGCCGTAGCTCACCGCAGCGAGCACGACCTGCTCGGCCACCGCGAGGTACCCGCCGAGGCGTACTGGGGCATCCACACCCTGCGCGCCAGGGAGAACTTCGCCATCACGGGGACGCCCATCGCCGCCCACCCGCATCTGATCGACGCTCTGGCCGCCGTGAAGGAGGCCGCCGCTCGCGCGAATGAGGGACTCGGGCTGCTGGAGCCGGAGAAGGCCGCCGTCATCGTCGAGGCATGCCGGGAGATCCGGGGCGGCAAGCTGCACGACCAGTTCGTCGTCGACGTCATCCAGGGCGGCGCGGGCACCTCGACCAACATGAACGCCAACGAGGTGATCGCCAACCGGGCGCTGGAGCTGCTGGGCCACGCGAGGGGGGAGTACGGATTCCTGCACCCGCATGAGGACGTCAACCTCGGCCAGTCCACCAACGACGTCTATCCGACCGCCGTCAAGATCGCGACGGTATATGCGGTGCGCGGGCTGCTGAAGGCGATGGCGGTGCTTCAGGACGCGTTCGCGGCCAAGGCGGTTCAGTTCCGTGACGTGCTGAAGATGGGCCGCACCCAGTTGCAGGACGCCGTGCCGATGACGCTGGGGCAGGAGTTCTCGGCGTACGCGGTCATGCTGGAGGAGGACCGCAGCCGGCTGTCGGAGGCGGTGGAGCTGATCCACGAGATCAACCTGGGCGCCACGGCGATCGGCACCGGCCTCAACGCTCCTGCCGGATACGCCGCGTCGGCGCGGCGCCACTTGTCGCAGATCACCGGGCTTTCGCTGGTGACCGCGGTCAACCTGGTGGAGGCGACCCAGGACTGCGGGGCGTTCGTGCAGATGTCCGGTGTGCTCAAGCGGATCGCGGTCAAGCTCTCCAAGAGCTGCAACGACCTGCGTCTTCTGTCGTCCGGGCCGCGCGCCGGCCTGAACGAGATCAACCTGCCGCCCGTACAAGCCGGTTCGTCGATCATGCCGGGCAAGGTCAACCCGGTGATCCCGGAGGTCGTCAACCAGGTCGCCTTCGAGGTGATCGGCAACGACGTCACCATCACCATGGCCGCCGAGGCCGGGCAGCTCCAGCTGAACGCCTTCGAGCCGGTCATCTGGCACTCCCTCTCAAAGAGCATCACGCACCTTCAGCGCGCGTGCCTGGCCCTGGCCGAGCGGTGCGTCGCGGGGATCACGGCCAACGCCGATGCGCTGCGGGCGGCGGTGGAGAACTCGATCGGCCTGGTCACCGCCCTGAACCCGTACATCGGCTACGAGGCGGCGACCGGCATCGCCCAGGAGGCCCTCGCCACCGGACGCGGGGTCGCCGAACTCGTCCTGGACAAGGGCCTGTTGCCCGCCGGCACCCTCGCCGAGCTGCTTCGTCCCGAGGCCGTCGCGGGACCCGGTCAAGCCCTGGTGTGACGTGATCAAGCGCGACCCCGACTGACGTTCCCCCTAACTACCCGTAATGGAGCAGGAATTCGCCATGCCCCTACCCCTCCATGCCCAGACGCGGCCCGTCCCCGAGGCCGCGGTGCTGGAAGGGCTGCCCCCAGTCCGCGAGGTGAGCGCCGCGGAAGTGGCCGCCCGGATATCCGGTGGTCCCCGTCTCGTCGTCCTCGACGACGATCCCACCGGCACCCAGACGGTCGCCGACGTGCCCGTCCTGACGTCCTGGACGGTGGACGACCTGCGCTGGGCGCTGCGCCAGGACAGCTCCGTCTTCTTCGTCCTGACCAACACCCGCAGCCTGTCGCCCGAGGACGCGGCCGCCCGCAACCGCGAGGTGGTCCGCGCCCTGCACGCGGCGTCGGCGGCCGAGGACACCGGCTACGTCCTGGCCAGCCGCGGGGACTCGACGCTGCGCGGCCACTTCCCGCTGGAGACCGACGTCCTCGCCGAAGAGCTGACCGAGCTGGACGGCAAAGCTCTGGACGGCGTCGTGCTGGTCCCCGCCTACATCGAGGCGGGTCGGCTGACCATCGGCTCCCGCCACTGGATGCGGACCGCCGACGGACTGCTCCCGGTCGGGATGACCGAGTTCGCCCGCGACGTCACCTTCGGCTACCGCAGCTCGTCGCTGCCCGAGTGGGTCGAGGAGAAGACGGGCGGACGCGTCCCCGCGGACGAGGTCCTGCGCGTCACCCTCGACGACCTGCGCGGCGGCGGCCCGGCGCACACGGCGCGGCTGCTGTCCTCGCTGCGCGGCGGACGTACCGCCGTGGTCGACGCGGTGTGCGACGACGATCTGCGGGTGCTCGCCCTGGCCCTCGCTCAGGCGGAGGAGAACGGCACGCGGCTGCTGTACCGGGTCGGGCCGTCCTTCGTCAGGGCCCGCGCCGGACAGGCGGCGCGGGCACCGCTCACCCCGGCCGAACTGCGCCCGCTGCGCGGCAACGCACCGCACGGTCTCATCGTCGTGGGGTCTCATGTCGCTCTGACGACACGGCAGTTGGACCGGCTGCGGGAGCGAGGCGGAATCGCCGAGTACGAGCTGGACGTAGCCCTGCTGCTCGACGAGGAGCGGCGTGACGCCCACATCGCCGAGGTCGCGGCCGCGGCCGCCGGCGCGCTGGACTCGGCCGACGCCGTGATCCGCACCTCTCGCATGCTCGTGACGGGTGCCGACGCGGACGACAGTCTGGCGATCTCCCGCCGGGTCTCCGCCGCGCTCGTTCAGGCCGTGCGCCAGGTCAACGCCTCCCGGCGGCCCGCTTTCGTCGTCGCCAAGGGCGGGATCACCTCCAGCGACACCGCCACCCACGGCCTTCGGATCCGCCGTGCCTGGGCCCGGGGCACGCTGCTGCCGGGCATCGTCTCGCTCTGGGAGCCCGTGGACGGCCCCGCCGCCGGCATCCCCTACATCGTCTTCGCCGGGAACGTCGGGGGCCCCGACGCCCTCGCCGACGCCCTCGACCTGCTCAGGAGTGCCTGATGCTGCTGCGTGGAACCGATGCCCTGAAGGAGGCCGCGGCCGCCGGTCACGCCCTGCCCGGGTTCGTCGCCTACAACCTGGAGACCATCCAGGGCATCACGGCCGCCGCCGAAGCCGCCGGACGGCCGGTCATCATCCAGGCGGGCTCCAGTCCCTTCAAGCACGCCGGCCGCGAGGCCCTGATGCGGCTGGCGCTGGACGCCGCCGCACGCTCCACGGCCTCTCTCGGTGTGCACCTCGACCACAGCCGGGACCTGGACGAGATCACGGCCTGCCTGGAGGCGGGCTACACCTCTGTCATGGTCGACGGCTCCCACCTGCCGTTCGCCGAGAACATCGCCTTGACGAAGGAGGCGGTCCGCCGGGCCCGCGACCACGGTGCCTGGGTGGAGGCCGAGCTCGGTGCCCTGCCGGGCGACGAGGACGTCTCCACCGACGCCGTCGCGCCGGCCGCGGCGATGACCGACCCGCAGCAGGCGGCCGAATTCGTGTCCGCGACGGGCGTGGACGCGCTCGCCGTCGCCGTCGGCAACGTCCACGGCTTCACCAGGCACCCGGTCCGCCTGGACCTGGAGCGGCTGGCCGCGATCCACGAGGCCGTAACCGTCCCGCTCGTCCTGCACGGCACCAGCGGTCTGCCCGTCGAGGAGCTGCACGGCGCCCTCGCCCGAGGCGTCGCCAAGGTCAACGTCAACGCCGAACTGCGCCGCGCCTATCTGGAGGCCACCCGCGTGACCCTCCCGTCCGCGTTGCCCGGCTCCGACGTCGTCTCCCTGTGGGCGGCCGGCCGCGACGCGGTCCGGGACGCCGCCCTGGATGTCATCGGCCGCCTGAGCCCCCGCGCCGAAGGGGGAAACGCATGACCTGAACTCAGCCCCGCTGACCTGGACCGCGCCACAGCGACGGGCACCAGGCCGTCGTACGCCACCGGCCGTGCGCGTTGCGCGCGGTTCGCACCGCTTCGTCTCGTGCTCTCGTGCCCTTACCGGCACGCGGGCCGATACCTCACCCTGTTGGAGAGACCATGTCCACCACCCCCTCGATCGCCGTGCTGCACACCAGCCTGCTGTTCGTCAACCCCGATTCGGTCATCAACGAATACCTCGCGGAACTCGCGCCGGACGCCAAGGTCCTGCACTTCGTCGACAGCGACGTGCTCGCTGCCGTGGTGCGCGACGGTGGGATCTCACCTGCGAGCACGCAGCGCATGGTGCACCTGGCCCAGGCCGCGGAGGCCGCGGGGGCCGATGTCATCTTCTCCGCCTGCTCCTCGGTCGGTCCGGCCATCGACGTGGCCCGACGCCTGGTGTCCGTCCCGATCGTCAAGATCGACGACGCGATGACCGCGGCAGCGGTCGAGACCGCTGACGCCATCGGCGTCCTGGCCACGGTCCCCACGACGCTGCCGCCGACCCGTGCCCTCGTCGAGGAGAAGGCCCGGGCGGCCGGTCGCGACATCACCGTCCAGGAGCGGCTCTGCGAGGGCGCCTTCTCGGTGCTGATGTCCGGTGACCGCGACCGCCACGACGCGATGGTGCTGGAGGGGGCACGGGCGCTGGCCACCGAGGCCGACGTGATCGTGCTGGCCCAAGCGTCCATGGCACGGCTGGCTCCCGCGATCGCCGAAGCCGTCGGCAAGCCCGTGCTCTCCAGCCCCCGCAGCGGAGCGGAGGACGCGGTGCGTGTGCTGAACCAGCAGGCGGCTGAACCTGTCCATGCCACAGCCAGGGCCTTCGAGACCATGGAATGGCAGGGAGGCTGCGGAGCCAGATGATGGCACCGCATCAGTGCGGTCCGGCTTTGATGGCGCGGTCCACGGTGCTGCGATCTTTTCAGTGCGTGGCGTCGTGGCGGACCGGGCGACCTCCGCCATACCCCTTTCCTTACGGATGGCCGCCTGGTTCGGCCTGCTCCGGGATCACCGCCCAGATCTTCCGTCTGCGCAGGTGAGCACGGCCGGCTCGGACCAGGAGTACGCCTTGTCCCCTGCGATAGCCCTCAAGAAGCAGGTCGTCAACCACTGCCCTTGGCCGTCCCCGGCCGGAACACAGGAGCCAGCATGCCGAGGTTCGCAGCGAACCTGTCCATGATGTACACCGAGCACGATTTCCTCGACCGTTTCGCCGCGGCCTCGGCTGACGGCTTCGAGGCCGTGGAGTACCTCTTCCCCTATGCGTACGACGCCGCCGAGCTGCGCCGCCGGCTCGACGACCACGGCCTGGAGCAGGTGCTCTTCAACGCGCCTCCCGGGGCGTGGGAGTCAGGGGAGCGCGGGATGGCGGCACTGCCCGGACGCCAGGCGGAGGTGCGTTCCGGGGTCGACCGGGCGCTGGAGTACGCGGCGGCGCTGGGCTGCCCGCGGGTGCACCTGATGGCCGGGCTGGTCCGGCCGGACGCGCCACCGGCCGAGCGGGCCAAGCACCGTGACACCTACCTGACCAACCTGGCCTGGGCCGCGGAGCGGGCCGCCGCGGCCGGCGTCGACATCCTGATCGAGCCGATCAACGGCCGCGACATGCCTGGGTACTTCCTGAGCACCCAGGCCGAGGCCCACGCCGTCGTTCAGGAGGTGGGAGCCTCGCATCTCAAGGTGCAGTTCGACCTCTACCACTGCCAGATCGTCGAGGGCGACCTCACCGCGACCCTGCGCCGCGACCTGCCCACCGGCCGGGTCGGTCATCTGCAGATCGCGGGCGTGCCCGACCGGGGTGAGCCCGACCAGGGTGAGCTCAACGTCCGCCACCTGCTCGACGTGGTCGACGAGCTGGGCTTCGACGGCTGGATCGGCTGCGAGTACCGCCCCCGCGCCGGCACGAGCGAAGGTCTCCGCTGGCTCCACGACTACTGGAGCCAGCTTGGGGAAAGCCCATGAGCACCTCGTCAAGCGTGGTGCACCGATGGACGGGCCAATGCCGCTCCTGGCCTCCCGCCTGACACAACGTCCGAACATCGTGCCCGCAACGGACAGAGCACGCGTGGGCTCCGTGCGGGGCGTCAGAAATACTCGATGGGCCGGAGCAGTCGCACGCTCCACGCCGCCGGTGCAGGCCGGTTCCAGCATCATGCCCGGCACGGTCAATCCGGTGCTTACCGAGGCCGCCCATCAGGTCGCCTTCGGTGATCGGCACGCCGTCACCACCACCATGGCGACGGAGAACGGACAGCACACCTCAACGCCTTCGAGTCGATCGTCCGGCCCTTCGTGTCGGAGTTCATACCCGCACGGTCGCCGGTTTCGAGAGGTGTACCGGCCTGGTGACCGCCCACCCGGACACATCGGTCCACCGCACGCGAGACCGTGGCGGCAGCCGTCAGGGCCCTACTCCGAGATGCGCGATCAGTCTGGTCGAACTCGGCCCCGTGACGTCTGGTTTGTCCGCTCCCGATTTTCGTCGTTGTCAAATCCACTGGAGGAAAAGCATGTCGCTCCTGAAGACCATCGATCCCAACCCCTCCTTCGCACCCCAGGAGTCCGGCCCGCTGCCGGAACGCCTGATTTCCGGCAACCCGACTTACAAGACCTGGGCCCAGGACTCCGCCCGCGGGGAAACGATCAAAACGGGCGTCTGGGAAGCCACGCCCGGCGAGACGCACTCGATCAAGGGCGAGCTCTTCGAGTTCTGCCACATCCTGTCCGGCGTCGTCGAACTCACGCCGGAAGGTGGTGAGCCGGTGGTCTACAAGGCAGGGGACAGCTTTGTCATGAAACCGGGCTACGTCGGGGTCTGGAAGACCATCGAAACCGTGCGCAAGATCTACCTGACCGTTTCATAAACCCGGCTCCGCGATGCGGTATGGGGCGATGGGACCGGGCGACTACCGCCCGGTCCCATCCTGATCAGAGAGAGAAAGGCGAGTAGCACGCGCCCCGGCCGGTAACTCCCACCGGCCGGGGCGCGTGCTGCTCGCCTTCAGGCGGGGCGCGTGTCGTCGACCACGTATCCGCGCCGCTTGTCCACCACGTTGCGCAGTGGCCGGCCCTCGATGTGCCGGGCGAAGTTGTCGAGGAACAACTCGACGAGCGCCTCCCGCTCGCTGGTGGTCTCGCCCGCCGTGTGCGGGGAGATCATCACGCCGGGCATGTTCCACAGGGGAGACTCGGCGGGCAGCGGTTCCTGGGCGAACACGTCCAGGGCTGCGCCGGCGAGCCGTCCGGCGGCGAGGTGGTCGACCAGCGCCTCCTCGTCGACGAGTCCGCCACGGCCCACGTTGATCAGCCGCGCCCCCGGCTTCATGGCGGCGAGCACGGAGGCGTCGACCATGCCCCGGGTGTCCTGGGTGAGGGGTGCGGCCAGGACGACGTAGTCCGCTTCCGTCAGCGCGGAGCGCAGGGTCCTCGCACCGTGGACCGTGCCGAAGTCGGGGTCGTCCGGGCGGGCCCTGCGGCCCGCGCCGCACACCCGCATCCCCACAGCGCGCAGCAGCCGGGCGATGGCCCGGCCGATCGGCCCCGTCCCCCAGACCAGCGCGGTACGTCCGGTGATGCCGTCACTGGGGCGCGGACGCCACTCGCGGCGCCGCTGGTGCTCCCAGGTGCCGGGGAAGTCCTTGGCGAGGGCGAGGATCATGCCGAGGACGTACTCGGCGGTCGGCTGTTCGTAGACCCCGCGGGCGTTGGTCAGGACAACGCGCGGATCGTCCACCAGGGCGGGGAACAGGAAGGAGTCCACGCCCGCTGAGGCCGCGTGGACCCAGCGGGGTGCCTTCTCCGGATCGTCGGGCCAGGCCTCGCGGATGGCCGGGGTGCTGGTCACCCAGGCCAGGAGGACGTCGGCGCCGGGCAGGAGGTAGGGCAGTTCCTCCTCGGTGGCGTAGACGGTGTCCGCGAGGCGTTCGATGCGTGCGGTGGCGGGGGGCCGGTTGCCGCGGTAGAGGACGACGAGTCGGTCGCGCATGTCAGGCTCCGACGGGGACGGCCATGTACTTGTACTCCAGGAACTCGTCGATGCCGACGCGTCCGCCTTCGCGGCCCAGGCCGGACTGCTTGACGCCGCCGAAGGGGGCGGCGGGGTTGGAGACCAGTCCGGTGTTGATGCCGATCATGCCGCTTTCGAGGCGTTCGGCGACACGCAGGGCACGGTCGAGGTGCTGGGTGAACAGGTAGGCGGCCAGACCGAATTCGGTGTCGTTGGCGGCGGCGACGGCCTCGTCCTCGGTCTCGAAGGTACGGATCGCGGCGACGGGGCCGAAGATCTCGGTGTCGATGATCGCGGAGTCGGGGGCGATACCGGTGAGGACGGTGGGCGGGTAGAAGCAGCCAGGCCCTTCGGGGAGTTCACCGCCGGTCAGGACGGTGGCGCCGCGCTTGACGGCGTCCCGCACCAGGTCGTGGGCCTTGCTGCGGCCGGCGTTGTCGATGAGGGGGCCGACGTCCGTACCGGGTTCCGTGCCGGGTCCGACGGTGAGGGCGGCCATGCGGGCGGCGAGGCGGGAGGCGAACTCCTCGGCGACGGAGGCGTGGACGAAGATGCGGTTGGCGGCACAGCAGGACTCGCCCATGTTGCGCATCTTGGCGACCATGGTGCCCTCGACGGCCACGTCGAGGTCGGCGTCGTCGAAGACGATGAGGGGGGCGTTGCCGCCCAGTTCCATGGAGGTGCGGATGACGGTGTCGGCGCACTGGGCCAGCAGGATCCGGCCGACCTGGGTGGATCCGGTGAAGGAGAGCTTGCGGATCTGCCCGCCGCGCAGGAGTGGTTCGACGACGCCGGCGGCGTCGGAGGTGGTGACGATGTTCAGCACACCGGCCGGCAGACCCGCTTCGGTGAGGATGTCCGCCAGGGCGAGGCTGGACAGGGGCGTCTGGGGGGCGGGTTTGAGGACGATGGTGCAGCCGGCGGCGATGGCGGGGCCGATCTTGCGGGTGCCCATCGCCAGGGGGAAGTTCCAGGGGGTGATGAGCAGGCAGGGGCCCACGGGCTGACGGCTGACCAGCAGGCGGTTCCTGCCGTCGGGGGCGGTCATCATGCCGCCGTCGATGCGGACGGCTTCCTCGGAGAACCAGCGGAAGAACTCCGCCGCGTAGGCGACTTCGGCACGCGCCTCGGCCAGGGGCTTGCCCATCTCCAGGGTCATCAGCAGCGCGAGGTCCTCGGTGCGCGCGATGATGATGTCGTAGGCGCGGCGCAGGATCTCGCTGCGCACCCGGGGCGGGGTGGCGGCCCAGGCGGCCTGCGCGGTGACCGCCGCCTCGACGGCACGCCGGCCGTCGGCGGGTGAGGCGTCGGCGACCTGGCACAGTTCCTCGCCGGTGGCCGGGTTGTCGACGGACAGGGTCCGGCCGGACTCGGCGTCCTGCCAGGCACCGCCGATGAACAGCTGCTTGGGAACATCACGGACGACAGTCATCGTGGGTATCTCCTTGGAGGTGTGGAAGGGGCTGCCGACCGGTCAGCGGATGCGGTCAAGCGTCTTGTAGTAGGCGCCCGCGAAGGGCAGGAACCAGGCGGTGCCGTTGTAGAGGGGGATGCGGGGCGGGGCGATGTCGCGGACGGGGCTGACCTCGGGGTGGCCGTCCATCACCTCGGCCATGACGTGCCCCATGTGCGTGGCCATCTGCACGCCGTGGCCCGCGTAGCCCAGGGAGTAGTAGACGCCGTCGTCGGTCTGCCCGGCGTGCACGATGCGGTCCATGGCGAAGCCGACGGAGCCGCCCCACACGTACTCGATCTTGGTGCGGGAGAGCTGGGGGAAGATCTCGCACATCTCACGGAACAGGACCGCTCCGCTCTTCTTGTCCGAGGTCGGGTCGGACGGTGCGAAGCGGGCACGGCCGCCGAACAGCAGCCGGTTGTCCGGGGTGAGCCGGAAGTAGTGGCAGACCTTGTTGGAGTCGACGATGAGGCGGGCCTTGGGGATGATGTCCCGGGCGAGCTCCTCGCCGAGCGGCTCGGTGACGATGATGAAGCTGCCCACGCAGACCTGCTGGCGGCGCAGCCACGGGAAGTTCCTGTCGGTGTAGGCGTCGGTGGCCATCAGGACCTGCCCGGCACGGATGACACCGCGCTCGGTGCTGACCTCGAACCGGCCGGCGGCGGTACGCCGCACGCCGATGGCCGCGTTGCGCTCGTGGATCTCGACACCGGTGCGCTCGCACGCGTCCGCCATACCGCGCACGAAGCGGCCGACGTGCAGTGCGGCGCTGAGCGGGTCGAGCAGGCCGCCGTGGTAGGCGCCGGATCCGATCTCGGAACGCAGCTCGGCCTTGCCGATCAGCGTGGTCTCGTGTCCGAAGTACTTGGCCAGGTCGCGCTGTTGGGCCTTCTTGCTCTCGAAGTGGGCGGGGCGGGACGCGACGCCCAGACGTCCGACGCGGCGGAACTGGCAGTCGATGGACTCCTCGTTTACGAGCCGCTCGACGGTGTCCACCGCCTCGCCGTAGGAGTTGTAGATCTCGCGGGCCCGCTCGAGGCCGTACCGTCGGATGGCCTGGGCCACGCCGATGGTGAAGCCCAGGTTCGCCATGCCACCGTTGCGGGCGGAGGCACCGGAGCCGATCTGGCCCTTCTCGACGAGGGTGACGCGGGCGCCCTTGCGGGCGGAGTGCAGGGCGGTGGACAGACCCGTCAGGCCGGCGCCGACGACCACCAGGTCGGTGTCCTCGGTCAGCGGCTTGCCGGACCGGTCGGGAAACGCCCCAGCGGTTTCTATCCAGTAGGGAATCGTCTTCATGTCGGGTCCTTAGCGGGGAGTTTCGAAGTGGGGGCGGCCGGGCACGACCAGGGGCCCGGCCGACGGCGCTGTCAGCGCTGTGACGGTCGGATCGACGTCGAACTGGAGGGCGTTGAAGACCGGGACCGGCAGGGTGCGGAAGCCACGTCAGCCGCAGTCGGCCGGCGTCTTCTCCGGACTCGCTGCCGGAGCCGCTACCGCGTGTCCCAGCCGCTTCTACAGCACCCTTTCGAGGAATGCCTGGGTTCGTTTCTCCCGGGGGTTGGCCAGGACTTCGCGGGCGTCGCCGCGTTCGACCGCGATGCCGCCGTCCATGAAGAGCACCTCGTCGGCGACCTCGCGGGCGAAGCCCATCTCGTGGGTGACGACCAGCATGGTCATTCCGTTGCCGGCGAGGTCGCGCATGACGGCGAGGACTTCGCCCACGCGTTCGGGGTCCAGGGCGCTGGTGGGCTCGTCGAACAGCATGATGGTGGGTTCCATGGCGAGCGCGCGGGCGATGGCCACGCGTTGCTGCTGGCCGCCGGAGAGCTGGGCGGGGTACTTGTGGCCGCACCCCTCAAGACCGACCTTGGCCAGCAGTTCTCGTGCCCGCTCCCGGCTGGCGGCGCGGTCCTTCTTCTTCACCAGCACCGGTCCGGACATGACGTTGCTCTCGGCGGTCATGTTGGGGAACAGGTTGAACTGCTGGAACACCATGCCGATGCGGGCGCGCTGCTCGGCCAGCCGCTTGGGGCGGACGGCGTGGTAGGCGTGGTCCTTCTCGACGTAGCCGAAGTCCTCACCGTTGACCTTCAGGACTCCGCGGTCGACGGTCTCCAGGCCGTTGATACACCGCAGCAGGGTCGATTTGCCGGATCCGCTGGGCCCGATGATGCAGGAGATCTCGCCTGCCGCGACGGTCAGGTCGATGTCACGCAGGACTTGGTGACGTCCGTAGCTCTTGCACAGCTTGCGTGCGACGATCGTTCCGTCGGCGTTCACAGCAGGGACTCCCTCGTGGTGGGAACGGGCTGGCCCGCCCCGGGCTCGGCCGACGTGGCGGCCGGGGTCAGCCGCGCCCGGGTCGAGCGGGAGAAACGGCGCTCGATCATGGACTGCGGCACGCTCAGTACCAGCGTCATGATCAGGTACCAGAGGCTGGCCACGATCAGCAGCGGAATGGTCTGGTAGTTGCGGGCGTAGATCGCCTGTGCGCTGTTCAGCAGGTCGGCGACGCCCAGCACGCTCACCAGCGAGGTCTCCTTGAGCATGCCGATCACCTGGTTGCCGGTGGCCGGGATGACCGCCGGCATGGTCTGCGGGATGATCACATGCCGGAGTTTCGTGAAGCCCGACATGCCCAGGGACTCCGCGGCCTCGTGCTGTCCGCGGGGAACCGATGCGAACCCGCCGCGGATGATCTCGGACATGTAGGCGGCCTGGTTCAGCGTCAGGCCCACGACGGCCGCGGTCATCGGCGTCATGATCGCGTTGACGTTCACCGGCGTGGAGATGGAGGTGAACGGGATGCCGATGGAGATGTTCGGGTACAGCGCGGCGATGTTGAACCAGAAGATCAGCTGCACGAGCACCGGGGTGCCGCGGAAGAAGGTGATGTAGAGCTGGGCGAGCCCGGAGATGGGCCGCTGGTGCGACATGCGCATCACCGCCAGCACCAGCCCCAGCAGCGTGCCCAGGGCCATGCTCGCCACGGTCAGAAGGAGCGTGATCAGCAGGCCGTTGAGGATGGTTTCAGTGGTGAAGTAGCTGAAGACCACCGGCCAGCGATAGTTCTCGTTCGTCACCGCGGTCCACACCAGGCCGGCCACGATCGCGATCGCGACCACCCAGGCGACATAGTCGCGCGGACGTTTCGGCGTGATCCGCTTCTTGTGTTCGGCCAGCAGTTCCTGCACCGGTCGGCTCCTGGTCTTCGTACCGATCAGATCCGTGGACATGTCAGTCCTGCGGGACGGCCATGGCCGCGGTCTTGATCCCGAGGTCCTGGAAACCCCAGCGGCCCAGCGCCTCGGCGTACTTGGGGTCGTCGATGATGGACTGGATGGCGGCCTGCACCGCGGGGGTCAGCGGCGAGTCCTTCTTCAGGGCGATGGTCGCGGTCTTGGTGGCCACCAGGGGCTTGAGGACGTCGAACGTCTTGGGCTGCTGCGTGGCCGCCCACTCGAGCGCGATGAAGTCGTTCATCACCGCGTCGATCCGCTTGGAGACCAGCTGGGTCAGGGCGTCGTTCACGCTGGGCAGGGTCACCGCCTTGATGGCCGGCTTGCCCTTGCTCGTACAGTCCTGCTTGGACAGCTGCGGCAGCCACTGCAGCTCCGCGGTGGTGCCGGAGGCGACAGCCACGCGGTGCCCGCACAGGGTGTGGGTGGTCAGCTTCTGCGGGTTCCCGTAGGGGACGGACACTCCGGTTCCGGAGTTGACGTAGTCGACCATGTCGAGGACCTTCAGCCGGTCCTTCGTGGCGCCCATGGTGGAGGCGGTGAAGTCGTACCGATTGGCCTGCAGGCCGGTGATGATGGTGTCGAACTTGACGTTGTTGATCTGCAGCTTCAGCCCGAGCTTGGCGGCGATCAGCCGGGACATGTCCGGGTTGAACCCGATCGGGGTCTTGTTGTCCGACGCCAGGAACGAGGTGGGCGGGTAGGCCAGGTCCATGGCCACCGAGAGCGTGCCCTTGGCCTTCACCGCCGCGGGCAGCAGCTTCACCGCCTTCGCATCCGGCTTCACACCGACCGAGATGTCGTCGGTGTGCTCGGCCGACGCGCCGGAACCTCCGCCCTGCGTCGTGCTCTTCGACCCCACGTTCTGCGGGGTGCCGCTCGCCCCGCACGCGGTGAGCGCGAGGGCCAGGGCGGTCGTGACGATCGGGATGCTCAAGTGCCTGTTGACCTGCATGGCGGCGGCCACAGCGCCTGCGGTGCGGAGTACGGTTCTGCGGCCTGTCCGGTTGGTTTCCATGGCGGTGCCTCCTGGGGAACGCGGGGGATACGGGGGATACGGGGAATCCGTGATGCGGGGACGACGTGCGGGATAGGACGGGGGGTGGGACGTCGTCAGTCGGCGCCCGGAAACGCGCAGGGCTCATGGGCGGCCGCGCGAGACCGGGCGCCTGTCGGAAAGAAGGTGCTGAGTGAGCGGGTGTGCGTCGCGCGTCAGATGCCCAGCATCTGGTTGAGCTCGTTCAGGGACTTGACGGTCACGTAGTCGTAGCCGTGGGTGACCGGGTCGCAGCCGCGGTCCAGGAGGACGAGGTTGCGGAAGCCCATGTCGTGCATCGGCATCAGGTCGTAGCGGGTGTGCGAGGAGACGTGCACGAAGTCCTCGGGGGACGCGTCGAGCTGGTCGAGCATGTACTCGAACGCCGCGTACCGGGGCTTGTAGTAGCCGGCCTGCTCCGCGGTGAAGACCGCGTGGAAGTCCGCACCGAGCCGGGGCACGGTCTCCTCGAGGAAGGCGTCCTCGGCGTTGGAGAGGATCACCAGCTTGTAGTTCTCGCCCATCTTCTTCAGCGGTTCCGGCACATCGGCGTGCGGGCCCCAGCTGCGGATGGCGTCGGCGAACCGCTTGCCCGCGTCCGGGGCGGCCTTGATGCCCCACTTGCGGCAGACCCCCTCGAAGGCGGCCTGCAGCGTCTGCTCGTAGGGGTAGTACTTGTCGAGGACCGAGTCGTAGCGGTAGCCGCGGAACTCCTTGACGAACTGGTCCCAGTGCTCGGCCGGGATCTGGTCACCGACAAGCTCGTAGGTGATGGGGTTCATCGGCCACTCGATCAGCGTGCCGTAGCAGTCGAACGAGACGTACTTCGGGCGGAACTGGAAGGAGGGAATGGGCATGGAAGTGCTTCACTTTCTTGCGGCGGGGAACGGGACAGGGCCAGCGCGGAGCCCCCTGTTTGACATGCTCGTGACAGAGACGTTCAGGCGTGGGGGGTGATGGGGTGGGGTCGGGGTGGTGCCGTCGGCGATCGCCGGGGATCAGGCGGCGCCGACTCCTGCCGGAGCGAGGAAGTCGACGGGGTGCTGCGTGGTGCCGTCGAGCGCCAGGTCGGCGGCGATCTCTCCCATCGCGGGCGACAACTTGAAGCCGCTGCCGGAGAACCCGGCCATGACGATGATGTCGTCCTCGCCGGGGAGATGACCGACGAGCGGGTTTCCGGACTCCGTGTAGCCCTCCATGTAGGCCGACATCCTGATGGGGTCGGGGTTCAGGTCGGGCATGAGTTCGCCGATGAGCTCGCGGAAGATGCCGAGTTCTTCGGGGCGGACCGTACGCTCGAGCCGTTCGGGCTCGGGCACCGGCGCGTGGTATTTGAAGGAGAGACCGAGCTTGACGGAGATGCCGTCGGGCGACGGGATTCCGAAGCAGTCGTGGGGTGTGGCGCGCACGAAGGAAGGGGCACCGCCCGCGAACCAGTCGTGGCGGGTGGGCAGGTGCCAGGAGCAGATCACCCGGCGGACGTCGATGGTCCGCGGGAGGTCCGGGAGCAGGGTGTTGATCCAGGGGCCCACGGTCACCACGGCGGCGTCCACGTGGTCCGTGCCCAGGTCGGTGACGATCCGCACCCCGCCACCCGCCGCGGGGACGACCTCACGCACCGTGGTGTAGCGGTGCAGCCGGGCGCCCAGCTGCTCGGCACGGGCGGCGGCGGCCTGGATCGACGCCTCCGGCCTGATGACGGCGCCCAACCGGTCGAGGACGGCGGTGTGTCCGTCCGGGAGCCGGTGCTGCGGGTAGCGGCGGGCGAGTTCCTCCCGGTCCAGGACCTCGTGATCCAGCCCATGGGCGGCGCTGGTGGACAGCAGGAGGCGCATGGACGGCGAGGCGGTCTCTCCCATCACGAGGCTACCGCTGCGGCGTCGCAGCGACCGGCCCGTCTCCGCCTGGAGCTGCTCCCACATCCGGTCCGCCAGCTGCAGCAGCGGAATGTACCCCGGCTCGCCGAGGTGAGCGGCTCGGTAGATACGGCTCTCGCCCCCGGCCGCGCCGCGGTCGTGACCCGGTGCGTACCGGTCGTAGCCGATGACCTCGGCTCCGCGGGCGGCCAGTCGCCACATGGCCTGGCTGCCCATGCTGCCGGCACCGATCACGGCGACGCGCTTCGGGACGCGCATGAGGTCGCTCCTCTCGATGGTGTGGTGGGTGGCAGTCGGGCCCAGCACTGTGCGGACATCGTGCGGACCTTTCCGGTTCGCGTCCTGCTGGGGATGGCGTTCACTTTCCGCCCGGGTGAACCTGCAGGGCAACCCACACGGTGTTCCGCCTTGGCGCCTTCTTGAGACGGTCTGTCACTGCGGACGGCCGGGCTGTACAAATGCCGGACCCACTCTTGTCACGATGGGTGGCCGATGCGAAGGTGAGCCCGATTGCCTCGGATGAAAGCACCCCTATGCCGCCCAGACATCACGCACCCGGGCACTTCCCCACGGTCAGGGAGGTACTGCGCCTGCCCGTGCTCGCCGAAGGGATGCCTCGTGTGCTGGCCGGCGAGTCACAGCTGGACAGCCCGGTGCGCTGGGTGCATGTCACCGAGCTGCTCAACCCCGCCGATTTCCTGGAGGGCGGCGAGCTGGTGCTGACCACCGGCATGCCGCATCCCGAGGACGCCTCCGAGCTGCGCGGCTACGTCGACCAGCTCGCGGACGTCGGCGCGGCCGGCCTGATCGTGGAGCTCGGTTACCGGTACCAGAAGGTGCCCGCCGAGCTGGTGGCGGCGTGCCGTGCCCGTGACGTGCCGCTGGTCGAGCTGGCCCGTGGCGTCCGGTTCATCGACGTCACGCAGACGGTGCACGCGCTCATCCTCGACGCCCAGGGGGCCCTGCTGCGCCGCGGGAGGGACATCCAGGACATCTTCACCGCCCTGACGCTGCGGGGCGCGGACCCCGAGGAACTGGTGCACACCACCGCGGAGCTCACCGGAGCCCCCGTGGTGCTGGAGGATCTCACCCACCGGGTCCTGGTGTGCGAGCTGCTCGGCCGGCCGTACGAGCCGGTGGTGTCGGCCTGGTCGCGGCGTTCGCGGGCCGCCCCGACGCCGGAGAGGATCACGCCGAGCGGCCCGGAGGGGTGGCTGATCGCGCCGGTGCAGGACCACCACGGCCTGTGGGGGCGGTTGGTCCTGCTGGAGGACCGGCTGAGCGCCGAGCCCGACCCGGAACACGTCCTGGTGCTGGAGCGTGCGGCGGTCGCGCTGACCATGGCGCGCCTGGCGGGGCAGGCCTGGTGGGAGCGCCGGGCCCACCGCTCCGTACTGCGAGACCTGTACGAACGGCGTTTCCGCTCCCCCGCGGATGCCCGCGCCCGCGCCGAGGCACTAGGACTGCCCACCCTCGGACACCGCCTCTTCGCCGTGGTCATCCGCCACCCGTACACCGGCACCGAGGGGGAGCACCTCGACGAACGGATCGCGAAGGCGCTGACGCAGACCGGTATCCGAGCCCTGGTCGGCGAGACGGCCCCGGGCCGCATCGGCGTACTCATGGCTCTGGCACAGGCGAGCGCCTGGCAGCCGGTCGCCGAGCGGATCGGCCGCCTGACCCGGGAGGAGCTCGGGCCGCGGGCAGTCGTCGCGGTGGGCCCCGGGGTGACCGACCTCGGCGGGATCGCCCGGTCGTGGCAGGAGGCGGAGCAGACGGCCGAGGCCATCACACCGGCCTCCCCGGAGCGGTGGTTCTACGTCCCCGCCGACGTCCGGCTGCCGGAGTTGCTGGGCGTCCTTCGGGAGGACACCCGTCTTCAGCGGTACGCGGAACGGCAACTGACCCGCCTCATCGAGCACGACGGCCGCAACGGCGGCGATCTGCTCCCGGCACTGCGCGCCTATCTGGCGGCGGCCGGGAACAAGTCGGTCGCGGCGAAACTCGCCGGCATGTCCCGGCAGGCGTACTACCAGCGCCTGCACACGATCGAGCGGCTCCTCGGCTGCGACCTGGAATCAGGTCTGCAGCGCACGTCCCTGCACGTCGCGGTGCTGGTCCTGGACGCGGGAGAAGCAGCTGTTCCCGGCGCGTGACGGGGCACGTCGGCCGTCACGCGCGTCGCCGTGCGGCAACCGGTGCCGGGGGAGAAGCCTGTGCACGTGCGTCGTGTCCGACCCTGAGTTGACGTCATGGCCGGGGGCGCTCGAGCAGGACTGGGCGGCACCGGGGCAGCTTCCCGAGACGCGTGCAGATCGGGGTGCCGCGGCTGCGCAAAGACTTCTTCCGTCGCCGAGGAGTGCACGCCGTCGGCGAGGGGTCGCCAGGGTGGGTGAGCGGTGGGCGGCGCCGTCCCTGCCGCCCACCGAGAGCAAGACGGCTCAGAGCAGCTCGATCAGCTTGTCGGTGAACTCGGCGGTGGTCGCGGTTCCGCCCAGGTCACGGGTGCGGGTATCGGTCTTGGCCAGGACCGAGGCGATCGCGTCCGTGATGTCCCTGGCAGCGGCGGGATGGCCGAGGTGGTCGAGCATCATGGCCGCGGACCAGATCGCACCCAGCGGGTTGGCGATGCCCTGGCCCGCGATGTCGGGGGCAGAGCCGTGCACCGGCTCGAACATCGAGGGGAAGTCCCCCTCGGGGTTGAGGTTGGCCGCGGGGGCGATGCCGATGGATCCGGCGACCGCGGCCGCGAGGTCGCTGAGGATGTCGCCGAACAGGTTGGAGGCGACGACGACGTCGAAGCGGGCGGGGTCGAGGACGAACTTGGCCGCCAGCGCGTCGATGTGCTCCTGGTCCCAGGCGACGCCGGGGTGCTCGGCGGCCCGCTCGGCGATCAGCTCGTCCCAGAACGGCATGGTGTGGATGATGCCGTTGGACTTGGTGGCGGAGGTGACCTTCCCCCGGCGGCGCGCGGCGAGCGAGAACGCGTAGTCGGCGATACGGGTGACCCCGGCCCGGGTGAACACCGCCTCCTGGACGGCCAGTTCCTCGGACGTGCCCTGGTTCAGCCGTCCGCCGATCTCGCTGTACTCACCCTCGGCGTTCTCCCGCACGACGACGATGTCGACCTCGCCCGGCCGTGCGCCGCGCACCGGACTGTCGATGCCTTCGAAGACACGGATGGGCCGGAGGTTGACGTACTGGCGGAAGCTGCGCCGGATCGGGATCAGCAGCCCCCACAGCGAGACATGGTCGGGCACCCCCGGATACCCCACCGCGCCCAGCAGGATCGCGTCCTTGTCGCGCAGCTGGTCGATCCCGTCGGCGGGCATCATGGCGCCCTCCCGCAGGTACCGCTCGCACGACCAGTCGTACGACGTGTAGGACAGGCTGAAGCCGTGGCGGCGGCCGAGAACATCGAGCACCTGCTGTGCTGGGGGCAGTACCTCGGCGCCGATGCCGTCGCCGGGGATCAGGGCAATGCGGTGGTTCGTCGTCATGCCGTCGATTGGAGCAAGGCGGTCGCGGGGCGTCCAAGACGCAAAGCGGATCTCCCTTATAAGCACTCCCTATCAGTTGTCGGCGGCCGAGGTGGCGGCCGTGACGAACGCGGCGGCTGCGGGCGACAGGCTGCCGCGGCGGCTGACGAGGGCGATGTCCAAGGTGGTCTCCGGCTCGATGTCCAGGACGCGGGCGCCCAGCCGCCGGGCGACGTCCCGCCAGGAATCCGTGACCACCGCGAGCCCGACCCCGGCCAGTACCAGGGGCATGAGCGACACGCGGTGCTCGGTCTCGGCGGCGACGGTGAACTCGATGCCCTGTTCCCGCAGCGCGTCGACGTAGGCGCGCATTCCGGTACCCGGCTGCCCGACGATCAGCCGCTGCCCCGCAAGCTCCCGGCACTCCACCGCCGTCCGGCCGGCGAACGGGCCGTCGGCCGGCACCATCAGCACAAAACGCTGCCGCCCCAGCGCATGGGAGACGACCTCCTTGTCGGAGAGGGGACCGGCGGACGCCAAAAGCCCCAGCTCCACGGCACCCGTGCGCACCATGTCGATCACATCACGCGAGGTGAACGCGGCTTTGATGGCCACGGAGACGCCGGGATACCGGTGGCTGAAGGCACTCACCAAACTTGTCAGCGGCTCCACCGCCTGCGACGGCATCGATGCGACATCCAGGCGCCCCTCACGCAGCTCGTGCACCGCCGCGACACTCGCCCGCGCCGTCTGCAGACTCCGCACGGCCTCCCGGGCAGGCTCGATCAGGGCTCTTCCGGCCTCCGTCAGCACCGCCCTGCGCCCGATGCGATGGAACAGCTCGGAGCCCAGATCACGCTCCAGCGCCCGCACGGCCTGCGACAGCGACGGCTGCGACACATACAGAGCCGAGGCCGCACGGTTGAACCCCCCACGATCAACAATCGCAAGGAAGTACTCCAGCTGCCGAATGTCCATACGCGCCCTCTGCCCCTGGAAGAGATCAACCGACGACTCGATCGGTCCCGACCATGGTGGCCTGAAGGATCGCCTCGACGAAGTGCGGAACCACCCTGGAACCCGGGACATCTCTGAGCTGGACCGGCCGTCGTGATCGGCCAGGTGCCGGCGCAGTCATGGAGTGGTGTCGTTGTCGGCCTGCTGGGCGCGGCCGATCAGATAGCTGGCGGGGTGCAGCACCGGGTAGACGCCGATAAGGAGCCGCGCCGCAAGCCGATGCCGGGCGCACGTGTGGGCAGGCGGATGCACGCGCGTCCCTGTGCGGTTAGCCGTGTAGCTCGTCAAGGGCCACCAGCGTGCGCCGCGGCTCCGCCGAGGACCGCCTCCAACGCCTAGAAGACGCCGGCACCCGCCGCCGACGCCATCGCCCTGGGCGATGAGCGGCCCCGCCGACGGCCCACCCGCCGCCGCCAGACAGGCCCCTGGGGGACCTGGACTCCCCAGGGCCACGTCAGCCAACCCTGAGAGCTTCCTCACAGAGGGTTGATCAATCGAAGATCCACGACACCACGCGGACCGCCGATAGCCTCCCAGCCATCGACGATCCGCTCCGCCATGCCCAGAGACATCCATCACACCCGGAGAAACAGGAATGGGCGGCATCACCATCGCGATGCCGCCCATTCCGTCGGTGCAGCCAGAGCACTTTCGTCGGTGCTCCTCTGTGCGCGAGGGGGGAGTTGAACCCCCACGCCCTTGCGGGCACTGGAACCTGAATCCAGCGCGTCTGCCTATTCCGCCACCCGCGCATTGGGTGTGTCCTCCGGCTCCGGCCCTCTCGGCCCGGCGCCTTCCGACACCCAGAACATTAGCACGCTGGAGAGGGTGGGTTCACATCCCTTTCCCCTGGGGGCCCCGGCCCCGCGCCCGAAACCCCCTCCCGACCAGCGACGTCCCCGAACCCCCGGCTCCCGGCCCATCCCGCGCACCCGCCCCCACCGACCACCACCCACGGATCCGGTCCCGACACCGAACACCCGACACCGAACACCAGACACCGGATACCGGATCCAGACACCGGACACCGAACATCCGGCACCCCGGCAGGCACCACCCCACGCCCAGCTCCCACTCTCCCCGCGGCACCCCCGCCCGCCCCGAGCCCCGCCGCCCCCGCAACGTCTCAAGGCGTGTCTGTTCACGTATCAACCTCGTACCGGTCCCGCCCATCTCCCCAGGAGCCGGACGGGTCCACAGCCGGGTGCGGGACACTGGTCTGCGGCCGCCTCTACGATCCATGGCGGGAGTACCACCGCGGAGTGCTCCGAGGAGTACGTCAAGGAGTACGCCCGGAAGGTGTTCGAAGGGGCCGTCCGGAGGGAAACCCGGAGGCGTCGACACCCGTCGACAGGTCCGATGGGGGGAACCAGCCGATTTTCCGGCGCGTGGATACGATCAGTAAGCAGTACCAGGTAAGCAGTACACAGGACGGCAACGACGGAGGAGGTGCCCCATGGGAGTCCTGAAGAAGTTCGAGCAACGTCTCGAAGGTCTGGTCAACGGCACCTTCGCCAAGGTCTTCAAGTCCGAGGTCCAGCCCGTGGAGATCGCCGGCGCGCTCCAGCGCGAGTGCGACAACAACGCCACCATCTGGAACCGCGACCGTACCGTCGTCCCCAACGACTTCATCGTGGAGCTGAGCGCGCCGGACTACGAGCGCCTCAGCCCCTACTCCGGCCAGCTCGGCGACGAGCTCGCCGGCATGGTGCGCGACTACGCCAAGCAGCAGCGCTACACCTTCATGGGCACCATCAAGGTCCATCTGGAGAAGGCCGACGACCTCGACACCGGTCTGTACCGGGTGCGCAGCCGTACGCTCGCCTCCTCCACCAACCAGCAGGCGCCCGCGCAGGGCGGCGCCTCCGCGCGCTCCGGCGGCTACGGCTACCCGCCCTCCGCTGCGCCGGCGGGCGCCCCGCCCATGCCGTCCGCGCCGCCGCCCGGCGCGCGGCCCGGCGGATACGGCTACCCGCAGCCCGCCGGCCAGCGCCCCGGTGCCGCTCCGGCGTCCGGCGGGCGCACCCGCTACTGGATCGAGATCAACGGCACCCGCCATCAGATCTCCCGCCCGACGCTGGTGCTGGGGCGCAGCACCGACGCCGACGTGCGGATCGACGACCCCGGCGTCTCCCGCCGGCACTGTGAGATCCGGACCGGAACGCCCTCAACGATCCAGGATCTCGGCTCCACCAACGGCATCGTGGTGGACGGGCAGCACACCACCCGCGCTACGCTCCGCGACGGCTCGCGGATCGTCGTGGGCAGCACCACCGTTATCTATAGGCAAGCCGAAGGGTGAAGCGGGGGCAATGTCAGAGCTGACCCTCACGGTCATGCGGCTGGGTTTCCTGGCCGTACTGTGGCTGTTCGTGATCGTGGCCGTGCAGGTCATCAGGAGCGACCTGTTCGGTACGCGGGTCACCCAGCGCGGCGCGCGTCGCGAGGCCGCACGGCCGCAGCAGACCGCCCGCCAGGCGGCGCCCCCGCCGCAGCGCCAGCAGCCGAGCGGCGGCCGGCAGCGCCGCGGGGCACCCACCAAGCTGGTCGTCTCCGAGGGCTCGCTGACCGGGACCACGGTCGCGCTGCAGGGCCAGACCATCACGCTCGGCCGTGCCCATGACAGCACGATCGTGCTGGACGACGACTACGCCTCCAGCCGGCACGCCAGGATCTACCCCGACCGCGACGGCCAGTGGATCGTCGAGGACCTCGGGTCCACCAACGGCACGTACCTCGACCGGACCCGGCTGACGTCCCCCACACCGATTCCGCTGGGCGCGCCGATCCGCATCGGCAAGACCGTCATCGAGCTGCGGAAGTAGTACGACAATGAGCGAGCGGAGCGAGCACGCAGCGGTGGCCTCCACCCAGGGCCCCGGCGCGCTCCCGACCGGAGGGTGGGCACCGTGCGGATGTACCCGGAGCCGACGGGCGAGGTGCGCATGAGTCTCTCACTGCGCTTCGCCGCCGGATCGCACAAAGGCATGATCCGCGAGGGCAACGAGGACTCCGGTTACGCCGGTCCGCGCCTGCTCGCGATCGCCGACGGGATGGGCGGCCAGGCCGCCGGCGAGGTCGCCTCGTCCGAGGTGATCTCCACCATCGTCGCGCTCGACGACGACATCCCCGGCTCCGACATCCTCACCTCGCTCGGCACCGCGGTGCAGCGCGCCAACGACCAGCTGCGGGCGATGGTCGAGGAGGACCCCCAGCTCGAGGGCATGGGGACCACGCTCACCGCGCTGCTGTGGACCGGTCAGCGGCTCGGCCTCGTCCACGTCGGCGACTCCCGCGCGTACCTGCTGCGGGACGGCGTCCTCACACAGATCACCCAGGACCACACCTGGGTGCAGCGGCTCGTCGACGAGGGCCGCATCACCGAGGAGGAGGCCACCACCCACCCGCAGCGGTCCCTGCTGATGCGTGCGCTGGGCAGCGGCGACCACGTCGAGCCGGACCTGTCCATCCGCGAGGTGCGCGCCGGCGACCGGTACCTGATCTGCTCCGACGGGCTGTCGGGGGTGGTCTCCCACCAGACGCTGGAGGAGACCCTCGCCAGCTACCACGGCCCCGAGGAGACCGTGCAGGCGCTGATCGAGCTGGCGCTGCGCGGTGGCGGCCCCGACAACATCACGGTGATCGTGGCCGACGTGCTGGACCTGGACACCGGTGACACTCTCGCCGGGCACCTGTCCGACACCCCGGTCGTGGTGGGCGCGGTCGCCGAGAACCAGAACCACCTGCACGACAACGGCATCATGCAGACGCCCGCGGGCCGCGCCGCCGGACTGGGCCGCCACGCGGCCGGGCAGGGCGGCGGGGGCGCATTCGGGCCGCCCGGCAGCGGCGACACCACCGGGTACATCCCGGCGGGCAGCTTCGGCGACTACACCGACGAGGACTTCGTCAAGCCGAGGAAGGGCCGCCGGTGGCTGAAGAGATCGTTCTACACGGCCCTCGCGCTCGCCGTCATCGGCGGCGGCTGCTACGGCGCCTACCGGTGGACGCAGACGCAGTACTACGTCGGTGCCAACGGCGAGCACGTCGCGCTGTACCGCGGCATCAGCCAGGACCTGGCCTGGGTGTCGCTGTCCAAGGTGGAGAAGGACCACCCGGAGATCGAACTCAAGTACCTGCCGCCCTACCAGCAGAAGCAGGTCAAGGCGACCATCGCCGAGGGCGGTCTCCAGGCGGCCCAGTCGAAGATCTCCGAGCTGGGCGTGCAGGCGTCCGCGTGCAGGAAGGACGTCGAACGCCGCACCGCGGAGTCCAAGAACACCCCCAAGCCCGGCAGCACCACGGGAACCGCGAGCAACTCCCCGACGTCCAAGGCCACACCGACTCCGAACCCCTCGGCGTCGGCGTCCAAGACCCAGACCGCACCCACTCCCACACCCGGCCCCAGCCTCTCGGAGCAAGAGCAGAAGGTCGTCTCACTGTGCGGTAAGCAGTAAGCAAGCCGTGAGGGGCCCTGTCACACCATGAGCAGCAGTACGAACACGTCGACGCACCACACGTCCACGATCGGCGCGATCGGTACACCGAGCCGCCGCAACACCGAGCTGGCGCTGCTGGTGTTCGCCGTCGTCATCCCGGTGTTCGCCTACGCCAACGTGGGCCTCGCCATCAACAACAAGGTGCCGCCCGGCCTGCTGAGCTACGGTGTCGGCCTCGGTCTGCTGGCCGGCGTCGGCCATCTCGTCGTACGGAAGTTCGCCCCGTACGCAGACCCGCTGCTGCTGCCGCTGGCGACCCTGCTCAACGGCCTCGGTCTGGTGGTGATCTGGCGGCTCGACCAGTCCAAGCTGCTGCAGGCGATCGGCCAGGCGGGCAGCGCGGCGCCGAAGCAGCTGCTGTACACCGCGCTGGGCATCGCGCTGTTCGTCGCCGTGCTGGTCTTCCTCAAGGACCACCGGGTCCTGCAGCGCTACACCTACATCTCCATGGTCGCCGCGCTGGTCCTGCTGATCCTGCCGCTCATCCCGGGCCTCGGCGCCAACATCTACGGCGCGAAGATCTGGATCCACGTCGGCAGCTTCTCCATCCAGCCCGGTGAGTTCGCGAAGATCGTCCTCGCCGTGTTCTTCGCCGGCTACCTGATGGTCAAGCGCGACGCGCTCGCCCTGGCCAGCCGCCGCTTCATGGGCCTGTACCTGCCGCGCGGACGCGACCTCGGACCGATCCTCGTCGTCTGGGCGATCTCGATCCTCATCCTGGTCTTCGAGACCGACCTCGGTACGTCGCTGCTGTTCTTCGGAATGTTCGTCATCATGCTGTACGTCGCCACCGAGCGGACCAGCTGGATCGTCTTCGGTCTGCTGATGTCCGCGGCCGGTGCGGTCGGCGTGGCCAGCATCGAGCCGCACGTGAAGATGCGCGTCCAGGCCTGGCTCGACCCGATGAAGGAGTACACGCTCAGCCGCCAGGGCGTCGGCGGCCACTCCGAGCAGCTACAGCAGGCCCTGTGGGCGTTCGGATCCGGCGGCACCCTCGGCACCGGCCTCGGCCAGGGCCACTCCGACCTGATCCGGTTCGCCGCCAACTCCGACTTCATCCTCGCCACCTTCGGCGAGGAGCTGGGCCTGGCCGGCATCATGGCCCTTCTGCTGATCTACGGCCTGATCGTGGAGCGCGGCGTGCGCACCGCCCTCGCCGCCCGCGACCCGTTCGGCAAGCTGCTGGCCGTCGGCCTGTCCGGCGCGTTCGCGCTGCAGGTCTTCGTGGTCGCCGGCGGTGTGATGGGGCTCATCCCGCTGACCGGTATGACGATGCCCTTCCTGGCGTACGGCGGTTCCTCCGTGATCGCCAACTGGGCCCTGATCGGCATCCTGCTGCGCATCAGCGACACCGCGCGCCGCCCGGCCCCCGCTCCCGCCCCCAACCCCGACGCCGAAATGACCCAGGTGGTCCGACCGTGAACAAGCCCCTGCGCCGGATCGCGATCTTCTGCGGGCTCCTCGTCCTCGCTCTGCTCGTCCGCGACAACTGGCTCCAGTACCTCCAGGCCGACAGCCTGCGTACCGACCCGAACAACCGCCGGGTGCTGATCGCGCGGTACTCCACGCCGCGCGGCGACATCATCGTCGACGGCGACCCGATCACCGGGTCCAAGGAGACGCCCACCAACAGCCTCAACGACTTCAAGTACAAGCGCACCTACAAGGACGGCGCGATGTGGGCGCCGGTCACCGGCTACGCCTCGCAGGCCTTCGGCGCCACGCAGCTGGAGTCCATCGAGGACGGCATCCTCACCGGCACCGACGACCGGCTGTTCTTCCGCAACACCCTCAACATGCTGACGGGCAAGCAGCAGCAGGGCGGCAATGTCGTCACCACCCTCAACGCGGCCGCGCAGAAGGCCGCGTACGACGGTCTGAAGAAGGTCGGCGGCAAGGGCGCGGCCGTGGCGCTCGACCCGCAGACCGGTGCGATCCTGGCGCTGGCCTCCTACCCGTCGTACGACCCGTCCACGTTCGCGGGCAACTCCCTGTCGACGGACTCCAAGGCCTGGCAGAAGCTGCAGAAGAAGAACGACCCGAGCGACCCGATGCTCAACCGGGCGCTGCGCGAGACCTACCCGCCGGGCTCCACGTTCAAGGTGGTCACCGCGGCGGCGGCCCTGGAGAACGGGCTGTACACCAGCGCGGACGACCCGACGAAGTCGCCGCTGCCCTACATTCTCCCGGACACCACGAGGGAGCTGAAGAACGAGGGGAACATCCCCTGCGAGAACGCGACCATGCGCGAGGCGCTGCGGTACTCCTGCAACACCGTCTTCGGCAAGATCGGCGCCGACCTCGGCAAGGACAAGATGCTCGAGGAGGCTAAGAAGTTCGGCTTCGACTCCGAGCAGTACACGCCGGTGCGCTCCGCCGCCTCCACCTTCCCCGAGAAGATGGACCGGCCGCAGACCGCGCTCAGCTCCATCGGCCAGTTCGAGACCGCCGCGACCCCGCTGCAGATGGCCATGGTCGCCTCCGCCGTCGCCAACGACGGCAAGCTCATGAAGCCGTACATGGTGGACAAGCTGCAGGCGCCCAGCCTCGACGTGATCACGCAGACTCAGCCGGAGGAGCTGAGCCGGCCGCTGTCGGAGAAGAACGCGCAGATCCTGCAGTCGATGATGCAGACCGTCGTCGAGAAGGGCACCGGCACCAACGCGCAGATCCCCGGTGTCACCGTGGGCGGCAAGACCGGTACCGCCCAGCACGGTCTGAACAACAGCGAGAAGCCGTACGCCTGGTTCATCTCGTTCGCCAAGCTCAAGGACGGCAGTTCCCCTGTCGCCGTGGCCGTGGTGGTCGAGGACGACAAGGCCAACCGTGACGACATCTCCGGTGGCGGCCTCGCCGCCCCCATCGCGAAGAACGTCATGGAGGCGGTCATCAACAGCAAGAAGTGACCCCCGTCACGTCCCCTTCACATCGGTGCACGTTGCGATACCGGTCCTGTATCGGGTGGCGGATGTGGCCAGGTCACACACAGCGAGCCGGGTACCGTATGCCCGGACAGCACACCGCCGGACCACACGCGGGTGTGGTCGGGACCGACGGAGAGGGCTGGTAGGAAGCTATGGAAGAGCCGCGTCGCCTCGGCGGCCGGTACGAGCTGGGCCAGGTGCTCGGCCGTGGTGGCATGGCCGAGGTCTACCTCGCGCATGACACCCGCCTCGGCCGCACCGTGGCGGTGAAGACGCTGCGCGCCGACCTGGCGCGCGACCCTTCCTTCCAGGCCCGGTTCCGCCGGGAGGCCCAGTCGGCCGCCTCGCTGAACCATCCCGCGATCGTCGCGGTGTACGACACCGGCGAGGACTACATCGACGGGGTCTCGATCCCGTACATCGTCATGGAGTACGTCGACGGCTCCACACTCCGTGAGCTTCTTCACAGCGGCCGCAAGCTGCTGCCGGAGCGCGCCATGGAGATGACCATCGGCATCCTCCAGGGCCTGGAGTACGCCCACCGCAACGGCATCGTCCACCGCGACATCAAGCCCGCGAACGTCATGCTGACGCGCAACGGCCAGGTCAAGGTGATGGACTTCGGCATCGCCCGCGCCATGGGCGACGCCGGCATGACGATGACGCAGACCGCGGCGGTCATCGGCACCGCCCAGTACCTCTCGCCCGAGCAGGCCAAGGGCGAGCAGGTCGACTCCCGTTCGGACCTGTACTCGACGGGCTGCCTGCTCTACGAGCTGCTGACGGTCCGCCCGCCCTTCGTCGGCGACTCCCCGGTCGCGGTGGCCTACCAGCACGTCCGCGAAGAGCCGCAGCCGCCGAGCGTCTTCGACCCCGAGATCACGCCCGAGATGGACGCGATCGTGCTCAGGGCCCTGGTCAAGGACCCCGACTACCGCTACCAGTCCGCCGACGAGATGCGCGCCGACATCGAGGCGTGCCTCGACGGCCAGCCGGTCGCGGCGACGGCGGCGATGGGCTCGGTCGGCTACGGCGGCTACCCCGACGACCAGCCCACGACGGCCCTGCGCGCGGACGGCGGTGCCGGCGCGACGACGATGATGCCGCCGATGAACCCGGACGACGGGGGCTACGGCTACGACGACCGCCCGGACCGCCGCCGCCAGAAGAAGTCGAACACCTCGACGGTCCTGCTGGTCGTCGCGGGTGTCCTGGTGCTGGTCGGCGCCATCCTCATCGGCAAGTGGATCTTCAGCGGCAACGGCGGGGTCGGCAACGACACCGTGCCGGCGCCGAACTTCATCGGCCAGTCCCAGAAGGACGCGCAGACGCTCGCCGACAACTCGGACCTGAAGCTGTCCATCTCCAGGAAGCCCTGCGAGGACCAGAAGAAGGGCAACGTCTGCTCCCAGGACCCGAAGGCGAACACCGAGGTCAAGAAGGGCAGCGTCGTCAATCTGGTGGTGTCCACGGGGGCGCCCAAGGTGGCGGTGCCGGACGTGAGGGGACTGCAGTTCGCCAAGGCGAAGTCCCAGCTCGAGGACAAGGGTTTCGTGGTCGAGCAGAAGACGGTGGAGTCCGACCAGACTCCGGGCGTCGTCACCGACCAGAACCCCGCGGGCGGCACGGAGAAGGAAAAGGGCTCGACGATAACCCTCACGGTGGCCGCGGCCCCGCAGACCGTGACCGTGCCGGACGTGAGGAACCAGAGCTGTGACGACGCCAAGAAGCAGCTGCAGGCCAACAACCTGACGCCGGGCAACTGCGTCGACACCGACACCACCGACCCGAACCAGGTCGGCAAGGTCATACAGACCAACCCCGGGGTGCTCACCCAGGTCAAGGCGGGCACGACGGTCAACATCCAGATAGGCAAGCTGGCCAACCAGCAGACGCAGGTCCCGGGCGTCTTCGGCCAGAAGCTGAGCGACGCCGTGAAGATCCTGCAGCAGAAGGGCTTCACCCGCATTCAGGTCAACGGTCCGACGGACGGCAACGCCCGGGTCACCGCCCAGGACCCGCAGCCCAACACCCAGGCCGACCCGAACAGCCAGACGATCACCCTGACCACGGTGTCGGCCGGAGGAAACAACGGCGGCAACGACGGTGGCTTCTTCAGCGGACTGACCGGCGGCTGAGCCCGACCGGCCCGCACGGCCACGCCCGACGACTGAGCCCCGGCCCCCGAGAAGGGGGGCCGGGGCTCTCGCACAGGGCCGAACCCGCACTTCCGACTCGTTGTACGAAGCCCGACCACATCTTCATATGTCCTGGCTCGTTGCTCGAGTTGACGGTGGGGCATTGCTCCCTGCCCCACCATGCGAACACGACACGGGTGGAAGGGCAGAAGGTGATCAACGAATCGGCGCTGCTGGAATCGAAGGCTCTGCGAAGCAGTGTGCTGGGCCGCACGGACGTGCTCGACAGAGTGAAGGCGCTCTCGCTGCTGCCGGACGGGATGCATGTGACGACGGCAATGGTGGCGACGTACTTCGGGGTCACGGTCGAGGTGATCCGCCAGGTCAAGGCGCGCCACCAGGAAGAGCTGACCGGCAACGGAATGGTCACGCTCCAGGGCGAAGCGCTCGCGAAGTTTAAGCGTGACGCCTTGTCACGCTATCCAGGAGCTTATCCACAGCCTCGATCGAGCCTCACGCTCTACTCTCGTCGAGCCGTCCTCAACATCGGCATGCTGCTCCGCGACAGCGAAGTCGCACGTCAGGTGCGTGTGTATCTCCTCGACGCGGAGTACCTGGCCCGCACACAGCCTGTGGAAAACCCACTGAGACCGGAGGGCCAACAGCGACCGAGGAATCGACGTCACCGCCCGCACGGCCGACGGACGCACGGTGGCCGTCCAGTGCAAGAGGTACAGCGATCGGCAGTATGTGTCGAGCGCCGACATGCAGAAGTTCGCCGGCGCCGCACGCACCGTCGAGCCCGCCGACATCGCACTCTACGTCGCCACCTGCACCTTCACCCACGAAGCGCAGGCGATCGCCAGGCTCAGCGGGATCGTCCTCGTGGACCGCTACGAGCTGGAGGCATGGACCTCCGGGGTGCGCCTGAGGACCCTTCGCCAGGCCCACGGCACAGAAGCCCGAAGCCGCAAGTCGAAGTTGCGGCTTCGGGCCCTCACCATGCTACTCAGCCCAGCTCCTTCGGCGGCGTCCGCTCGCTGTCCACCTTCTGCACCCGCACCAGTTCGCCCCACACGATGTACCGGTACTCCGAGGTGTAGACGGGGGTGCACGTCGTCAGGGTGATGTAGTGGCCCGGCTTCTTCACGCCCGCCTCCTTCGGGATCGCCGAGAGCACCTTCACGTTGTACTTCGACGTCTCGGGCAGGATCGCGAAGACCTTGTAGACGTACCAGTCGTCCTTCGTCTCGAAGACGATCGGGTCGCCCTTCTTCAGCTTGTCGATGTTGTGGAACTTCGCCCCGTGCCCGTCCCGGTGCGCGGCCAGCGCGAAGTTGCCCGTCTTGCCCGTCATCGGCAGCGTCGCCTTGACCGGGTCCGTGTAGTAGCCGGCCACGCCGTCGTTGAGGACGCTCGTCGACGTGCCCTTCTCGACGAGCACCTCGCCGTTCTTCATCGCCGGCACGTGCAGGAAGCCGATGCCGTCCTTCGTGTCCAGGGCGCCCGGGCCGCTGTCCTTCTCGGCCGCCCAGTGGTCGCGCACCTTGTCGCCCTGATGGTCGGCCCTGCGGTCCGCTATGACGTTCGTCCACCACAGGGAGTAGACGACGAACAGGCCCAGCACCAGGCCCGCCGTGATCAGCAGCTCGCCGAAGACGCTGACGGCCAGCGCGATCCGGCCCCGCCCCCGGCGCCGAGCCGACGGGGAAGCGGCGGTCCGCTCGTCCTGGTCGGTGGTCACTCCCACTGCATCTGCCCTGTCTGTTCCACGTGCCCGTGCGTCCACGTGCCCTGCGCCTACGAAATGAGCGCGTCCGGCTTGCCCTTGCTGCGCGGCCGTTCCTCGACCATCTTGCCCCACACGATCAAGCGGTACTTGCTGGTGAACTCCGGCGTGCACGTGGTCAACGTGATGTAGCGGCCCGGTGCGGTGAAGCCCGAGCCCTTCGGGATCGGGTCCAGGACACTGGTGTTCGCCGGGGACGTCACCGGCAGCATCGACGTCATCTTGTAGACGTAGTACTCGTCCTGCGTCTCCACCACGATCGCGTCACCCGGCTGCAGACGGTTGATGTACCGGAACGGCTCGCCGTGCGTGTTCCGGTGCCCCGCGAGCGCGAAGTTGCCCGTCTTGTCACTCGGCATCGCCGTCTTCAGGGTGCCCTCGCCGTAGTGCCCGACCATGCCCTTGTCGAGCACGTTGGTCTTGCTGGTGCCCTCCGCTATCGGCGCCACCACGTCCAGCTTCGGGATGTGCAGGATGGCGAAGCCCTGCCCCGGCGCGAACACCCCCGGCTCCCGCTTGCCGCTCGCCCAGTCCTGCTGGAGGTGCTGCGCGGCGCTGCCCGCCTCCTGGTGCGCCCGCACGTTCGACCACCACAGCTGGTAGGTCACGAACAGCAGCATCACCACACCGGTCGTGATGAACAGCTCGCCCACCACCCGGCTCGCCACGACCGCCGCCCCGGGCTTCTGCGCCCTCGCCGCCCGCCGGGCCTCCACCCGGGAACGCGGCGCCTGAGCGGGCGTCCCCGTGGCCTTCTCGGGCGTCTGCGGCCCACTCCCGCGCCGCCCGTGCCTCCGGGCCGCCTTGCGGCGCGCGGCACGGCCACCGGGCGCCGGAGCGGCCTCGGCGGCGCGGTTCCCGGCCCGCCGCGCCTCCTCGATGTCAGAGGTGCGCAGCGCGACGGTCTCGTTGTCCGCCAGCGGCTCGTCGTACCCGGGAGCCGCTGCCGGTCGCGGTTCCTCGTACGACGGGAGCACCGCCGTCGCGTCGTACCCCTGCTGGGGCTCGTACGTCTGCTGCGCGTACTCCCCGGCGCCCTGCCACTGAAGGCCCGGCTCCTGCCCCTGCCACACGCCGAAGTCCCCGTACGGCTGCTGCCCGTACGAGGACCCTTGCTCCGCGGCGTCCCCGTAGGTGGCGCCGGTCTCGCGCTCGGGGCGCAGCGCGGTCACGCCGTGGCCCTGCCCACCACCGGGGCCAGCCCCACCGACCTCGCCACGGCCCCCTCGTCACCGCACTCCACCAGCCAGTTGGCCAGCATGCGGTGCCCGTGCTCGGTCAGCACCGACTCGGGGTGGAACTGCACACCCTCCACCCGCAGCTCCCGGTGCCTGAGACCCATGATGATCCCGTCGTGCGTGCGCGCCGTGACCTCCAGCTCGGCCGGGACGGTGGCCGGTTCGGCGGCCAGGGAGTGGTAGCGGGTCGCCGTGAAGGGGGACGGCAGCCCCGCGAAGACGCCCTTGCCCTCGTGCTCCACCAGCGAGGTCTTGCCGTGCAGCAGCTCCGGCGCCCGGTCGACGACACCGCCGTACGCCACCTGCATCGACTGCATGCCCAGACAGACCCCGAAGACCGGGACGCCCGTCGCGGCGCAGTGGCGGACCATGTCGACGCAGACGCCCGCCTCCTCGGGGGTGCCCGGTCCGGGGGACAGCAGGACGCCGTCGAAGCCGTCCTGGGCGTGCGCCGTCGACACCTCGTCGTTGCGCAGCACCTCGCACTCGGCGCCCAGCTGATACAGGTACTGCACCAGGTTGAAGACGAAGCTGTCGTAGTTGTCGACGACGAGAATGCGCGCACTCACTGGTTGTCCACCGTCACATCGTTGAAGGGCAGCAGCGGTTCGGCCCACGGGAAGACGTACTGGAACAGGACGTACACCACGGCCAGGACCAGCACGACGGAAATCAGTGCCCTCACCCATGCGTTCCCCGGCAGATGCCGCCAGATCCAGCCGTACATGCCGTCCCTTCCGTCTCACCACGGCACCAGACTCACGCCGTACGCCACCAGACTACTGGCGCAGAGCCGCCGGTTTCCCTGCCTCCACAGGCTGTGTGGAATCCAGGTGCGCCCAGACGATCAGCCGGTGACTGTGCCCCCACTCGGGATCGCACGTGGTCAGCGTCAGATAGCGTCCCGGACGCCTGTACCCGGACGTACGTGGCACAGGGTCGATCACTTCAACGTCGGAGGGCACCGTTTTGTAAGGGCCTTTGTCGATCCGATACGTGAACCAGGTGGTGCCGTCGGTGAGGACCACCGCGTCGCCGGGCCGCAGCCCGGGGAAGTCCTTCAAGGGATCGCCGTACGTACGCCGGTGACCGGCGACCGCGAAGTTGCCCACCTGGCCGAGCCGGGCGGTGCCCGCGTAGTGGCCCAGCCCCTTCTTCAGGGTGTCCACGGCGGTGTCCTCGAGCACGGGCTTGTTCCACGTGAAACCGAACCGCGGGACGTACATGACGGCGAACGGCCGGCCCTCGGCATACGGCCCCGGACTGCCGGGGCCCGCGGCGCTCGTCGGCGCGGCGGACGCGCGCACCGTCCCCTTCGCCCACTGCTTCTGCAACTGGCCGATCTGGTCGTTCATCGCGCCGTCCGCCTTCACCCCGGTCCAGAACACCACGTAGACCACGAACAGCACGATGAGGGCACCCACGGTGACGCACAGTTCGCTGACGGTCCTGACGATCACGCGCACCGGCACGGATCCCCCCAGCGGCAGCGGCCTCTACTCCACGGGCTTGGCGTAGTGCAGGTCCACTGTGCCGGAGTATCCGGGAAGAGTCACCGTCCCGTCCTCGGTGACTTTCCAGCCGAGGCCGTAGACGTTGACGTACACCATGTAGTTCTGGATCGCGGGTGAGTCCGCGAGCGCCTTCTGCAGCTTGTCCGGGTTCCCGACGGCGGTGATCTTGTAGGGGGGCGAGTAGACGCGGCCCTGGAGGATCAGGGTGTTGCCGACGCAGCGCACCGCGCTGGTGGAGATCAGCCGTTGGTCCATGACCTTGATGCCCTGGGCGCCGCCCTGCCACAGCGCGTTCACCACGGCCTGGAGGTCCTGCTGGTGGATCACCAGGTAGTCGGGCTGCGGCTCCGGGTATCCGGGGAGCTTGGCGGTGGCGTTCGGCGGGGCGTCGTTGAGGGTGACCGTGACGGCCCTGCCGGTGAGCTTCCGGGTGCCGGCGTCCTTCTCCAGCGCCGCCAGCCGGTCCTGCTCGGCCTTGCTCATGGTGCCGCCGGTGCGCTTGGCCAGGGCCTCCACGGCGGAGCGCAGGGCGGCGTCGGACTCGTCGAGCCGGGCGTTCTTGTGGCTGCGCTCGTGGATGAGGTCGGACAGCTTCAGCAGCGAGGTGTCGGTGCGGAGGTTGGTGCCCTTGGCCGTGTTGAAGCTCGTCATGAACAGCAGGCCGGCGAGTGCGAAGACGCCCAGGGTGAGCACCCGCACGGGCCGGAATCGGCGCGCGCGGTCGGACGGGGTCCCCGCATCCGGGGAACCGGAACCCGTCCCGGGGGAGTCGGCCGTATCGCTCACGTACCCTTATCTCCTTCGGCGCCGCGGAAGCACTACGCTAACGGACGCCCGGGGGAGCGCTCATGTCCCCTTGTACGCTGCCCCGGAGCCAGCCCCAGTTCCCTGCGCGGCGACGCAGCGCATCGACAGGAGAGACCCTCGTGCCGAAGTCACGTATCCGCAAGAAGGCCGACTACACGCCCCCGCCGTCCAAGCAGGCCCAGGCCATCAAGCTGGAGAACCGCGGCTGGGTCGCGCCGGTCATGCTGGCCATGTTCCTCATCGGGCTGGCCTGGATCGTCGTCTTCTACGTGACCGACGGGTCGCTGCCGATCCACGCCCTGCGCAACTGGAACATCGTGGTGGGCTTCGGGTTCATCGCCGCCGGGTTCGGCGTCTCCACCCAGTGGAAGTAGGGCCTCACGCCCGTCCGCGGCCGGCTCTGCCCACAGCTGCACACCGAGTTATCCACAGCCCTGTCCACAACCGGTGCGGTCGGTGGAAAAAGAACGACGATCTGTGGATAACCCGTCGGGCATTGACGCCGGTATGACGGAATCACCGGCCCCCGCAAACCTGTTCGCCCCCTGTCTCACCTGGGAAAACTCCGGTCGGTGACAGGGGGCACATGCGTTCCCCGCGGCATGCACAAGATCCCGGGCCGGGCTGTGGACAACTCTGGGTACAACCCCGGGCTACGGCCTGTGCACATCCGCCACTCAGGTGAGCTGTGCTGTTCTCAGCAGTGTCATGACGACCACGGCGGCCAGCACCAGCGCGCACACCCCGTACTGCACGAGGGCCCGCCGCTCGCGCGGGGCGTGGACCATGGCGTAGCCGACCACGACACCGCCCACGAGTCCCCCGATGTGGGCCTGCCATGCGATGTTGCTCCACCCGAAGGTGAAGATCAGGTTGATCACCAGCAGGGCGATGACGGGCCGCATGTCGTAGCGGAGCCGGCGCATCAGCACGGCGGTGGCGCCGAACAGTCCGAAGATCGCGCCGGAGGCGCCGAGTGAGGGCAGGTTGGGCGCGGCGATCAGATACGTGAGGGCGCTGCCGGCGAGCCCGGAGACGAAGTAGAGCGCGAGGTAGCGGGCGCGGCCGAGGGCCGACTCCAGCGGGCCGCCGATCCACCACAGGCTGAGCATGTTGAACAGGATGTGGATGTAGCTGCCGTGCAGGAACATCGCGGTCAGCAGCCGGTACCACTGGCCTTCCGCGACCCCCTCGAGCGGGCCGGAGATCGAGAAGCTGGCTCGTCCGACCAGCTCGAAGTGGTTGGTGAAGGTGTCGCCGAGCGACATCTGGAGCAGGAAGGCGGCCAGGTTGATCCCGATGAGGATCTTCGTGAGCAGCCGGGGGTCGGCGGTGACCGTCCCGCCCGCGAGCGTGCGCGGCCGGGAGGCGGCCGGGGCGTGGCCCGTGCCGGATCCGGTGCGGACGCACTCGGGGCACTGGAAGCCCACCGAGGCGTCGACCATGCACTCCGGGCAGATGGGGCGCTCGCAGCGGGTGCAGCGGATGCCGGTCTCGCGGTCCGGGTGCCGGTAGCAGACCGGCAGCTCCCGGGCCTCGGACGGCCCCTGGTTCTGCGGGCCCTGCGGGCTGCCTGGCGCCTGGTCCATGGGGTCCCTCACTTCTCCGTACGACGGGGTGCCCCGCCCCTCCTTCTACGGATGGGCGGGGCGCTTTTGTTCCCTCGTGCGGGGTGCCCGGCGGGGGTCAGCCCTCGCGGGTCTCGACGACGACCGACTCGATGACGACGTCGTTGACCGGGCGGTCGGTGCGCGGGTTGGTCTGGGTGGTGGCGATGGAGTCCACGACCTTCTGGCTGCCCGCGTCGGTGACCTCGCCGAAGATCGTGTGCTTGCGGTTCAGCCAGGCCGTCGGGGCGACCGTGATGAAGAACTGCGAGCCGTTGGTGCCCGGGCCGGCGTTCGCCATGGCCAGCAGGTAGGGCTTGTCGAAGCGCAGGTCCGGGTGGAACTCGTCCTCGAACTGGTAGCCGGGACCGCCGGTGCCGTTGCCCAGCGGGTCACCGCCCTGGATCATGAAGCCGCTGATCACCCGGTGGAAGACCGTGCCGTCGTAGAGCTTCTTGGTGGACTTCTCGCCGGTGGCGGGGTGGGTCCACTCACGCTCGCCCTTGGCGAGTTCGACGAAGTTCTTGACCGTCTTGGGGGCGTGGTCCGGGAAGAGCCGGACCAGGATGTCGCCGTGGTTGGTCTTCAGGGTGGCGTAGAGCTGCTCAGCCACGATCTGCCTTCCGTTGTCCTTTGTGACCCCCTGATCCTCGCACGCTACGCCCTTCGCGTCGTCCGGCGACCACGTCCGGGGGACATCGGTCGGTGGTTCCTGTGGTGCTGCTGGGGCGGGAGTGCGGACGGCGGGCGGTTCGTGCGGCCGGTGGCGGCTGCGGGCGTGTGGAAAACCGGTCGAGTCGTCCTGTCTCGAGGGCGCGGCCGGACGATCCGTGGCATTGTCGGGGACAAGCTCCTGTTACTCCGTATTCATCCGCTCTTGCACGTGATCGGCTGATGCGCGTGATCGTCTCTCGTCGTCCGCCCGGGCACGGACCGCAATCGTCCGCTTGGGGCCGCATGACCCGGATGCCGTTCCTCGCATGCCCGGATGCTGTTCGACAGGCATGATCCGTAAAAGGCTGGAAAGTCGAATTACCGTACGCCACCGAGGAGGAGGAACCCCGTGACCCGCATCGACAGCGTGCGCGCCGCGACCGGTTCGGCGAAGGACAGCGTGCTGCATGCCGCGGAAGTGGTGGCGCCCTACGCCGACACGGCCAAGGACAAGGCAGCGCACTACGCACATGAGGCGCGTGTCCGTCTCGCGCCCAAGGTGTCGCAGGCCGCCGAGCAAGCCCGCGTCCAGTACGACGCCCATCTCGCCCCGCGTCTGGAACAGGCCCGCGCGCATGTGCCGCCGGCCGTGGACCAGGCCGCGACCCGCACCCGCAAGGCGGCCCGCCAGGCGGCCGACTACTCCCGTCCGAAGATCGAGCAGGCCGTCGCCGCGGCCGGTCCGGTGCGGGAGGAGGCGGCGGCCCGCGGGGCGGCGGCGCTGGCCGCGCTGCGCGGTCAGATCTCGCCGCGGCAGATCGAGAAGCTGGTGCGCCGGCAGCGGCGGCGGGCCAGGGCCGGCCGCGTGGCGAAGGGTCTGGCTCTGCTGGGCCTCGCGGCTGGCGGCGCCTTCGCCGCCTGGAAGTGGTGGGACAAGCAGGCGAACCCCGACTGGCTGGTCGAGCCGCCTGCCGCGACCGAGGTCCCGCAGAGCGAGCGGCTGTCGTCGGTGGACGGCAGCGGTCCCAGCGTGCTGGACCCGGAGGTGGAGGCGAAGCAGGCCGAGGAGGACTCCACGGACGGCGACGACCGCCGCTGAGTCCGCCTGGTCGGCAGTGGGCTGCCATCACGCCGTGGGGCAGGGGAAGGTGAGGGTTCCCCTGCCCCACGGCGCTGTTGTTTCACGGGGAACGGGCGGGCGTTCACCTCTTCCCTCCGTGATGACGTTTGCAACGCTTCTGGTGTGCACGTTCCGTGGAGACTTCGCTCACTCAGAGCACGCTCACGGTTACGTACGCCGGGGCCTACCAGCTGGTACACGGACTGCCCGCGCGCCCCGGCGGAGGGCCGGTGGCCGCCGGGTCCTCGAAGGGAGATCTCGAGGAGCCCGGCCTTCGCCGGTTGTTCGCGCTATGGATCGCAACGGCTGCAAATTCCGCGTGTGACCGGAGTCACGGCGCACGCAAAAACCGGTCGATCGCCGCGACGCGGCGTCCGACCGGTTTCGAGTGTGGAGCCTAGGGGAGTCGAACCCCTGACATCTGCCATGCAAAGACAGCGCTCTACCAACTGAGCTAAGGCCCCGAGGGGAGACGTCCGGCCGGTGGGACACAGACCGCCGGGCGCTGCGGACCAGCGTACCGGGTCCTGGCCGGTATCTCACACAAAGATGGGGGTCCCCGTGGACAACCACTCTCCGTAAGATGCTCGTCGTGGTTCGCTACAGCGAACCACGGTTTTTGGGGAAGCGATGGGGAGACGCAATGGACGCCGCACAGCAGGAAGCCACCGCAAGAGCGCGGGAGCTGCAGCGGAACTGGTACGGGGAGCCGTTGGGGGCGCTCTTCCGTAAGCTCATCGAGGATCTCGGGCTCAACCAGGCCCGTCTCGCGGGGGTTCTCGGACTGTCCGCCCCGATGCTGTCGCAGCTGATGAGCGGTCAGCGGGCCAAGATCGGCAACCCGGCGGTGGTCCAGCGGGTGCAGCTGCTGCAGGAGCTGGCGGCGCAGGTGTCGGACGGCAGTGTCAGCGCGGCCGAGGCGACCGAGCGCATGGAGGAGATCAAGAAGTCCCAGGGGGGCTCGGTGCTGAGCAACACCACGCACACGACGAACAGTTCGGGCGCGCCCACGGTGAAGCGGGTGGTCCGTGAGATCCAGTCGCTGCTGCGCTCGGTGGCGGCGGCCGGGGACATCATCGAGGCGGCGGACACCCTCGCCCCGAGCCACCCGGAACTGGCAGAGTTCCTCCGGGTGTACGGCGCCGGCCGCACCTCCGACGCGGTCGCCCACTACCAGTCCCACCAGAACTGAGCCGACGCCTTTGCCGCCGGGGACTCTCGCGCCGGGGGGTGCGCGGGGGTCCTCGTCGCCGTCCGGGAGGGGGAGCGACGTACGACCATGGGTGAGGTCTTCGCCGGGCGGTACGAACTGGTCGATCCCATCGGGCGCGGGGGAGTCGGTGCGGTGTGGCGCGCCTGGGACCACCGGCGACGCCGCTATGTGGCCGCGAAGGTGCTGCAGCAGAGCGACGCCCACTCCCTGCTGAGGTTCGTGCGCGAGCAGGCGCTGCGCATCGACCACCCTCATGTGCTGGCGCCCGCGAGCTGGGCCGCGGACGACGACAAGGTGCTGTTCACCATGGACCTGGTCGCCGGTGGCTCGCTCGTCCACCTCGTCGCGGACTACGGGCCGCTGCCCCCGGTGTTCGTCTGCACCCTGCTGGACCAGCTGCTGTCCGGGCTCGCGGCCGTGCACGCGGAGGGGGTCGTGCACCGGGACATCAAGCCCGCCAACATCCTTCTGGAGGCCACCGGCACCGCCCGGCCCCGGCTGCGGCTGTCGGACTTCGGCATCGCCATGCGGCTGGGCGAGCCGCGGCTGACGGAGACCGACTACGTGGTGGGCACGCCCGGTTATCTCGCGCCGGAGCAACTGCTGGGCGTCGAGCCGGACTTCCCGGCCGACCTGTTCGCCGTGGGCCTGGTCGCCCTGTATCTGCTGCAGGGTGCCAAGCCCGACACCAAGGCGCTGGTCGAGTACTTCACGGCCAACGGGACGCCGGGGGCGCCACAGGGCGTGCCCGGGCCGCTGTGGGAGGTCGTCGCGACCCTGGTGCAGCCGGATCCGGCCGCGCGGTTCCGTACGGCGACCGGGGCGCGCAAGGCGCTTGCCGCGGCCGTGGAGCTGCTGCCGGAGCCGGGGCCCGACGTGGAGCAGGTGGAGATCTTCGACCAACTCGGGCCGCTTCCGGCGGGCTTCGGGCCCGATGGTCCGGTGCGCGCGGGGGCGGGTGGTACGGCCGGTGGGGTGCCGGCGGACGGGGTGCCGGCAGACCGGGTGTCTGCGGACCGGGTGTCGGCATCGTGGCCGGCGACCGGTTCGATACCGCCGCGGCCGACCACGGCGCCCCCGACGACCGGTGCGGGTACGGCGGGTGCCGGGCCCGGGGTCTCGGGCACCGCGACGCCCGGGCCGCCTCCCCCTGCCGTACGGCCCGTGACCGCTCCCCTCTTCGTACCGCCCAGACCCACGGTGGATCCGACGCCGTCGCCCGGTCCTGCACCTTCGGCCGCCTCGGAGCCGACGTCCGACACCACGTGGACGTCCGGCCCCACGCCGAGGGCGGGCTCCACACCGACGGCGAGCTCCACACCGACGGCGAGCTCCACGCCGCCGGTCGGCCCCACACCGACGGCGAGCTCCACACCGACGGCGAGCTCCACGCCGCCGGTCGGCCCCACACCGACATCCGGCCCCACGCCGACGTCCGACCCGGCGTCGCCCCCGCGGCCGTCCGCCATGTCGGACACCGGGAGTTTCCATCTGCCGCCGCCGCTGCCCTCGCCGCGCGAGGCGGTCCCCGTGGTGCCACGGCCGCCCGCCCGGCCGCCGTCACCGCCCGCGGTGGCCGTGGCCCCGGCCCACGCCCCGCACCACGACCCCACCCGCGTGCCCTCCGCCACGGCGCCCGCGGCACCCCCGGCCGTCGCCGTACAGCAACCCCTCCAGGCCCACGGCGTCCCGTCCCCGCACGCCCCCACGCAGCCGCAGCGGGTCGCCCGGCACGGCAGGCGAGCGGCCACCCGGCGCCGCCCCGGGCCGCCCGCGAAGGTCGCCGTGCCGGTCCTGCTCCTCGCGCTGCTGTGCTACGCGGTCGGGTTCTGGGCGTTGCTGCGGATCTGAGCGGCGGTCACCCGGCCCATCGGCCGCGCGCCCGCCGCCGGGCGGCCGCCGTCCACACCGCGAGCACCAGGACCAGGGCGGTCCCGGTGCCGATCCCGCCCACCGCGACCGCCGTCATCGTGCGGGAATCCCGGTACCCGCCGGCTCCGGCCGTTCCCTCTCCCCCGCCGCCTCCGGGCGTCCCCACCGCGGCTTCCTCCCGGTCGCCCGCCGTCACCCGGAAAACATCCCGCGGCGCGGACCACCCCGCGTACGCCGGAGCGGACGTCGCCGTCCCGCTCACCCGCACGCGCAGTGTCAGCCCGAACGGGCCGTTCCCGAACCGCTGCGCCACGGGGGCGCCGAGGTGCACGGCGAGGTAGTACCAGCCCGCGAACCGCATTCCGCTCGTGCGCTCGCCGGCGGCATGGCGGTTGGCGTAGGCGACGGGCGGCAGCGGTGTGAGGGCCGCCGAGGTCTGCGCACCGCTGTACCCGGTGGTGGCGTCGTCGACGTGGCCGCGGACCGGGTTGTACAGCGCCATGGCCAGGGCGGTGCCGACGTAGCCGTCGCCGGGGGAGCCGCCGGGGGAGCTGCCCAGCTCGGCGGTGGCGGAAAGCTGCCGGCCCCAGTCGACGGGCACCTTGTAGAAGAGGGTCTGCCCCGGCCGGATCGCGTCCTGCCAGACGCCCTGGCCCAGAGCGCTCGCCGTGGCGAAGCCGGCCCCGCCCGCGCGCCGGACGGGGTCGCCCAGCAGGGCGTCGGGGGTCGCGGAGTTCCAGGCGCCGGGCGGTGTGGTGGTCGTGGCGTCCGGCTGCCGCAGGGCGGGCTCGGAGACGTAGTCCAGCTCCAGGTCCCAGGCGCCGGTCGCGGAGCCGGACAGGTCGCGCCGCTCGACGACCGCGTAGTACACCCCGGCGTCCTTGCACCCGTAGCTGCCGGGCCCGGTCTCCCGGGCGGCCCACGCGGCGACGGGGTGCGGGCTCTGGGTGGGGCCGAAATGTGTGGTGCCGGAGGAGCAGGTGGTGCCGTCGGCGTCCTGGACGGAGACCCGCAGGCCGTCGGAGGCGGAGACCTGGGCGCCGGCCCGGGGGACGGCGGTCGCGGAGACGTAGGCGTTGGTGGTGGCGTCGAGGTCCAGGCGGTAGTAGAGCTTGCCGGCCGCGGGGAGGGTGCTCCGGTACGTGTGTCCGGGATCAAGGCGTGCGGCGTCGGTGGTGCCGGTGGCGCCCTGGACCGTTCCGGCGTCGGACGCGAAGGCGTACGGAGCGGGCGTACCGTCTGCCGCCGGGGCGGCGTGGGCGGCTCGTGCGGGAAGCGCCAGGGTGACACCGAGCGCGGCCGTCGTACACAGGGCCACCACGGCGTACACCTGCGTGAGCCCACGCCCCCGCGCTCCGTGCCGCGCTTCCGTGCGCCACCACATCCCGCGCCCCCCTCTGGCCGTATGCCGCCCCGGACCGGGCTGTCGCCCATCCTGCCCCGCCGGCCACACAGGCATCAGGGCATCACCGAGGAGCGGCCGAAATGCTCACCCCGAGGAACGGCGCTTGCGGCAGCAATCGATGCCTTGGCGGGCAGGAACGCATCGGGGAGTCCCTGGAGGAAGCAACACAAAACCCCGACCGCGTCGGCGGCCGGGGTCTGCTCTGAACTGCTGTCTGTCGGAACTCGGAACTCACGAACCCGTGGGCACGGAGTCAGTCGCCTCCGTCCACAGATCCTGCTCGGCGCGATCCGCCTGGATCTGGCGGTACACGAGGAGCCCGCCGATGGCGGCCAGTGCGACCAGGAGAAGCTTCTTCACCGCGCGACCTCGTCTTTCCTTGACGTAGGGGACCTCTGGCGCCCGACTATACACACCGATCGATATCGATCGGTGACCTGAGCCGACGCTCAACTCCGGCCCGGCTCAGCGCAGTACGGCCGGACCTCACCGCTGCCGATCCGCGGGTGAGCGGACCTCACGGTGTGTGACGTCCACCGCCCTCCACCACCGATTTCCGGCCCTTTTCGGCCTTGTGCGACCTCGTGCGCCCATCCGGGTGGTGTTCATCCGAAGATCGACGCGGCACGGGCGTCGGTCCACCACTTCGCAGCCCTCATACACATCATGAGGAAAGTACGCAAATCGCCCAACCCGAAAGTGAGGGGTCATGGCCCGGAACAAGGTCATGAAGCTGTGGACCGCCGTCGTCACCGCCTTCCTGGCACTGTGCGCGGCGCTCGGATTCGCCACCACGACCGCCACCACGGCCGCGGCCGCGTCGGTACCACAGCCGCAGTCCGCGGGCACCTTGGGCCCGCAGGAGATGATGCCGTGGCCGGCACACGGACACCGGGCCCTTGCCCAGTCCCTGCCCCCCACGATGAAGCAACGCATCAGGGCCGAGGCCCACGGCTCCTCCCCCTCCTGCCGCCACCGCCCGTCCACGGCCACCGCCGCGACCACGCCCCTCACCCACCACGCACTCCGCTCCCACGACGCACCCCGGCCCTTCGAGGAGCCGGCCGTGCTGCTGCGCAGCTGACGGATCCGCGGACGACGTCCAGGACGGAAACACAGGGACCGAACACTCAGCCACCCGAACACCCAGGGGCCCGAACACCCAGGGACCGACCACCCAGGGACCGACCACCCAGGGACCGGACACCCAGGGACCCAAACGCTCAGGGACCCAAACGCTCAGGGACCCACCAAGGCGACTTGCGTACACGCCGGCGGCAGACGACCCGGCACCTGCTCCCAGGTGCCGGGCAGTCTGCGTGTACTCGTGTTCCGGCACCGGAGCCGGAGCTTTGCGCCTGCGCAGCCCGTGCCCCTTCCCGAGTCGTCAGGACCTCTTGAGGAGTCCTAGGCTGGCTGGGAGGGCCCCCGACGGATCGGTGAGAGCACCAGTGCCCAAGGCGTACGAGCTGATCACGGACGACCGGCTGATGGACGGGCGGCACGGCCGCGGCACCTGCGTAGGGCGTTCGCGCACGCCCGTGGTGCGCCACAACGGGCGGCACCAGTGGGAGAAGGACCGCGCCCGGCAGCCGCTGGCCACGCGGCTGCGGACCGGGGCGACGGAGCACGACACCGGGCTCCCGTCGCACCACCTGGTGTTCGACGCGAAGTACCGCGAGACGAAGGCGCCCAAGGACCTCGCGGACGCGTTCGGCGTCCCGGACGGCACGGTCCTGCTGGAGCGCACCTACCGGACGCGCTGCGCGGCCGAGACCGCCCCGTTCAGCCTCGTGACCTCCTACCTCGTCCGTGACGTGGTCGCGGGTAATCCGGACCTGCTGGACGACTCCAACGAGCCCTGGCCCGGCGGCACACAGAACCAGCTCCACACGGTCGGCATCGAGGTCGACCGCATCGAGGAGCGCTTCACCGCCCGTCCGCCGACGCCCGAAGAGGCGCAGGAGTTGGAGCTTCCGCCCGGGACGTCGGTGATCCTGCTCCGCAAGACCTCGTACGACACCGGCAGCCGCGTCGTGGACATCACCGACGTCACACTGCCCGGCGACCGCACGGAGCTGGTCTTCGTCACTCCCCTGGAAAGGTGGTGAGCGCTGCCGTGAGCCGGCGCCTCATCGTCGTCACCGCTGTCCACGCCCCGTCGGCCCGGTTCCTGCCGGAGGCGTACAAGTCCCTGGGCGAACAGTGGCTTCCGGAGGGCTGGGAGTGGCGCTGGGTGATCCAGGAGGACGGGGAGACGGACGACGTCCGCCCGTACGTCCCGGACGACGAGCGCGTGACCTTCCGTCAGGGCCGGCCCGGCGGACCCGGCGTCGCCCGCACGATGGCCCTGGCGCACACCGACGGCGCGTACGTGAAGGTGCTGGACGCCGACGACCAACTGCTGCCGGGCACCCTGGCCCGCGACCTGGCCGTCCTCGAAGCGGACCCCACCCTGGGCTGGACCACGTCCCGCGCGCTGGACCTCCTCCCGGACGGCTCGACGGCCGGCTTCCCCGGCGATCCGGCGGACGGACCGGTCGAACGCGGCGCGGTCCTCGACTACTGGAAGGCGAACGGCTTCCGCGCCCAGGTCCACCCGGCGACGCTCTGCGTCCGGCGCGATCTCCTAATGGCGCTGGGGGGCTGGATGGCGCTGCCGGCGTCCGAGGACACGGGCCTGCTGCTCGCGCTGAACGCCGTGAGCCGGGGCTGGTTCTCCCGGGAAGTGGGGCTGCTGTACCGGAAGTGGCAGGGGCAGGCCACGGGCCAGGCGTCGCATGTCGATCCCGCCGAGCGGGAGCGGCGTATGGCGGTGGTGGAGGCGAGGGCCAGGGCGTTGGCGTCCTGCGGCTGGCGATACCCGAGCTCAGGAAACACGGCCTGACCGCAGGCCCCTGGCGCCGGGAAGCACCGCCTGGGCCCAGGTCCCGCGCGCCCAGCAGCACCATGTGAACCCCAAAGCCCCGCGTGCCCGGAAGCACCATCTGAACCCCATGCCCCGCGCGCCCGGAAGCACCACCTGAACCCCAGGCCACTCCTGCCAGGAAAGCACTCACGGACGCAGCCCGGCGCCGGGAAGCACCCACCCGACCCCAGGCCCCAGACGCCCGGAAGCACCCACCTGACCCCAAGCCCGCTGCCGAGGCGCGTCGCGTCAGGGCAGGGTCTCGGCGTCCACCCGGGAGAAGACCACATCGGTCTCTTCGACGACCGGACCCCGCAGGCGGACCGCCACCCCGGGCGTCCCGCTCAGCGCTCGCGGGTAGCTCTCGGCCGCGTAGTCGTTGGCCAGCCGGTAGGCGTGGAAGCCGGCATCGGCCATGGTGCTCATCAGGTCCTCGGCGCGGTCGCCGAGTCGCGCCATGCGCTCGGGGGTCACCTCGACGGTGATCTCCGCGTCCGGCCGGAGCTTGTCCAGCACGGGCGCCAGTCCGCGGACGACGCGGCCCTCCGCCCCCTCGACATCTATCTTGATCACACGGGCGTTCGCGATCTCCTGCGGATCGAGCAGCTCCGGCAGCGGCAGGGCGTCGATCTCGAAGGTGGACTCGGCGGGCCCGTCGTACGGGACGATGCTGTTCGCGCCCATGTTGCGCGAGCTGGCGAGCACGAAGGTCAGTGTGGTGGGGGCGTCGGAGACGGCGGCGTTCACGGCCCGGATGTTCCGGCACCCGTTCAGCCGGGCCTGCTGCAACAGGCGGTGGTGGAACGCCGGGGAGGCCTCGATCGCCACGACCTGTCCCCGGTCGCCGACGAGGTGTGAGGCCAGCACGCTGAAGACGCCGATGTTGGCCCCGACGTCGACGAAGCCGTCTCCCGGCTTCAGCCGGCGCTGGATCCAGCGGGTCATGTGCGGCTCCCACACCCCGAAGAGATACAGGTACCGCTGGATCAGGTCCTGGGTGTCGACCGCGAACCGCGCACCGAAGCGGGTCTCGACGACCCGTCGGCGGGGGTGGTCCCGCAGATGCGGGTTCAGGAACCGCGCGGCCACAAGCGCCTTGCCGAGCGAGCCCGGAGCGTCCCGTACGTACCGGCGGCCCAGGGTGACCAGGGCCTCCGCGACGGTACTGCTCATCCGGTCCGCCTCCTTCTCCGTCCGCACAGAGGCAACCGTAGCGCTCCGCGCGCGGGGCGGTGACGGACCGAGCGGCCTGGGCCTGGGCCTGGGCCTGGGCCTGGGCCTGGGGCTCGGGGCGTTCGGGGCTTCCCGCCGGGCGTCGCGCGCCCGACGGGAGTCGTCAGACGGACGCCCCTTGGCCGCCGGCAGCGGCGAGCCAGTGGGCGACGCGACGCACCGTCGGCTCGTCGAGCCGCTCCACCAGCTCCTGGAGCGCCGCCGTGTCCTCCTGCGTGAGGTCGTACAGCCCTGCCTTGCTCAGGCCGGCCATCAGGACCTGGTGGCGGCGGTCGGCCATGCGTTCGGCGAGCTTGCCCGGCTCCGCGCTGCTCCGGGCAGGGCGCGGAAGCGGTGCCGTGGCGGTGGTGCCCTCCGGCGCTTCGAACAGATGCCAGGTGCCGTCCTTCGGACCCCACAGCGCGACCGTCACATCGTCTCCGCGCGCCCGCACGGTCTGGGTCATCTCACCGACCGCGTACAGCACGGCGGAGCGGTGGGGCGACTCCGCCGCCACCCGCCAGGAGGCCGTGGACGGCTGGTGGTACATCGCGACCCACCGTGGGGTGCCCGGCGGCCGGGGACTTGGCGGACGTGTCTGCACTGCACCCACCCTTTCGGAAACGGTACGGCAGGGCAGACCATAACTGACGGACCGTCAGCTATCCAGGGGCGTGCTGCGGCGGCGTACGGTGGCGAGGACGGCGACCCGGGGCACTCGGGTGCAGTCGGGGGCGACTTCTCCGCGCCCCACCGTCCGGCACCGGTCCCTCCCCTCGTGGAGACCGGTGCCGAACCGGGTGGTGGCGTCGCGCCGAGCCGTACCGGCACGGTCGAGGAAAGGCGGGGCGCGTCGCGGACCTGCGATGTCGCACGTCGTCTCGCCGAGCGCCGGTCGGTGGCCCGTCCGGGCACCGCGCGGTCGGTTCGCTCCCGCGCCGTGGATCCTGCCAGTTGATGCCTTCCACGAGGAGATTCCGGTACGGTCCGGGCGACTTAACCGCAGGTCAGCCGTATAAGGTGAGTTTTCCGGTCCGGACGTCAGGTGCGGTGGAAGTAAGAGGTGGGGACCTTGAGTTCCGACTCGGGAGCACGCACGGCCTTCGCGGAACGTCTCGCCCTGCTGTACAAGGAGGCCGGCAACCCTCCCCTCAAACGCGTGGCGGAGGCGGTCGTCCGGCTGCAGCGGGTCGACGAACGAGGGCGCCCCGTACGGGTGTCCGCGCAGCGGATCAGCGACTGGCGGCGGGCCAGGAACGTGCCCGCCCAGTTCGCCGCCCTCGCGGCGGTGCTGCACGTCCTGATCCCCGAGGCACGGCGCTCACGGCCCGCGCCGGTGTCCACCGGCCTGTACGACCTGGCCCAGTGGCAGCGTCTGTGGGAGCGCGCGATGGCCGACCCGGTCGGCGACCGCCCCCCGGCGTCCGAGGAGGACACGGAAGACGAGGAGCGTTCGTCCGCCGACGCCCCGGCCGTCCCCGGTGGCGTGTGCCCGTACCGGGGGCTGGCTCCCTACCGCCGGGAGGACGCCCGGTGGTTCTTCGGCCGGGAGCGGTGGACGGCCGCCCTCGTCGGCCAGCTCGAGGCGGCCGAGCGGACCGGCGGCCTGGTCATGCTCGTGGGCGCCTCGGGAGCGGGGAAGTCCTCCCTGCTGAACGCCGGTCTGGTGCCCGTCCTGCGCGGCGGCCGGGACAGGGACGTGCTGCAGCTCGTACCGGGCGGCGACCCCCTCGCGGAGCTGACCCGCCGGATCCCCGAGCTCGCCCCCGTCCTGTCCGCCGAGAAGGAAACGGAGGCGCACGAGCCCGGCACCGGGCGCTTCGAGCACGCGGTGCGGGAGGCCGTCGCGGCCTGGGCGCGGCGCGAGACGTCCCGCGCCGCCCGCCCGGTCGTCATCGTGGACCAGTTCGAGGAGGCGTTCACCCTCTGCTCGGACGAGGCCGAACGGCGCATGTTCGTCCGGCTCCTGCACGCCGCGTGCTCCCCCGCCGCCCCCGGTGACCCCGCCCCCGTGCTCGTGGTCCTCGGCATACGCGCCGACTTCTACGAGCAGTGCCTCGGGCATCCCGAACTGGCCGACGCGCTGCAGCACCGGCACATGGTGCTCGGGCCGCTGACCACCGCGGAGCTGCGCGAGGCGGTGTCGGGTCCGGCCAAGGCCGTGGGGCTCGAACTCGAACCGGGGCTGGCGGAGCTGATCGTCCGGGAGGTCAGCGTCGACGGCCCGCGCGGGGCGCACGACGCGGGCGTGCTGCCCCTGCTCTCGCACGCCCTGCTCGCCACCTGGCAGCGGCGCAAGGCGGGCCGGCTGACGCTGGCCGGCTACCGGGCGGCCGGCGGGATCCAGGGAGCGGTGGCGGCGACGGCCGAGCGGGCCTGGTCCGGTCTCGACCCGGCGGCCCGCACGGCCGCGCGCCTGCTGCTGCTCAGGCTGGTCCGGCTGGGCGAGGACACCCAGGCCACCCGCAGGCGGGGGACCCGGCGGCAGCTGGCGGAGGAGTCGAGGGACCCCGGCAAGACGGAGGAGTCGCTCGAAGCGCTGGTTCGCGCCCGACTGGTGACGCTGGACGCGGAGACCGTGGAGATCACCCATGAGGCGCTGCTCCACGCCTGGCCACGCCTGCGCGACTGGATCGACGAGGACAGGAACGGGAACCTGCTGCGCCAGCGGCTGGAGGAGGACGGCAGGGCCTGGGAGGACTCCGACCGCGACAGCGCGCTGCTGTACCGGGGTTCTCGTCTGGAGCAGGCTCATACCTGGGCGAAGTCCTCCGGTGACACCTTCCTCACCCGCAGCGCGGTGGAGTTCCTGGCCGCTTCGGTCCGGCTGCGCAAGCGCACCGTCCGGCTCCGGCGGGGAGCGGTGGCGGCGCTGGTCGTCCTGGCGCTGCTGGCGGTCGGTTCGTCGGTGGTCGCGTGGCAGCAGCGGGACGACGCGGTGTTCGAGCAGGTGGTCGCCGAGGCGGACCGGGTGCAGTACACGGATCCGTCGCTCTCCGCCCAGATCGACGTCGTGGCCCACCGCCTGCGACCGGACGACGAGGGCACCAACAGCCGGTTGATCTCCATCGTGAACGCGCCGCTGGCCACGCCGCTGCTCGGCCACACCGGCGCCGTCTATCTGACCTCGTTCAGCCCGGACCGGCGGACCCTGGCCACCGCCAGCTACGACCGGACCGTCCGGCTGTGGGACGTCACGGACCCGGCGCGCCCACGCCCCCTGGGCAGGCCCCTCAGGGGTCACACGAGCTGGGTGAGCAGCGCGGTGTTCAGCCCGGACGGCCACACCCTGGCCAGCGCCGGAGACGACGGCACGATACGGCTGTGGGACGTCACCGACCCAGGGCACCCGCGCTCCCTCGGCGAGCCCCTGACCGGCCACGACGGCACGATCTTCCTGGCCGCCTTCAGCCCGGACGGGCACACGCTGGCCACCGCCGACGAGGATCACACCGTACGGCTGTGGAACGTCACCGACCCACGGCATCCGGTCTCGCTCACCAGGCTGACCGGCCACACCAACGCCGTACGGTCCATCGCGTTCAGCCCCGACGGGAGGACGCTGGCCTCCGGTGGCGACGACACCACGGTCCGGCTGTGGGACGTCACCGACCCGCGGAACCCGCACTCCCTCGGCGAGCCCCTGACCGGTCACACCCATACCGTGCACTCCGTGGCCTTCAGCCCGGACGGCCACACCCTCGCCAGCGGCAGCGCGGACGACACCGTCCGGCTGTGGAACGTCACCGACCTACGGCACCCCAGCTCCCTCGGCGAGCCCCTGACCGGACACACCGGCCCGGTGTGGTCCGTGGCCTTCAGCCCGGACGGGTCCCTGATCGCCGTGGCCAGCGCGGACAGCACGGCGAGCCTGTGGAACGTCAGCAACCCGGCCTACCCCTCGCAGGTCGGCGAACCGCTCGCGGGCAGCAGCGGCGAGATGTACGCCCTCGGCTTCAGCCCCGACGGGCACACCCTCGCCACCGGCAGCGGCGACAGCAAGGTCCGGCTGTGGTCGATACGGAGGTCGGACATGATCGGCCGGATCGGGGCGTTCAGCCCGGACGGCAAGGTCCTCGCGACGGCCGCGGGCGACAGCAGGATCCGGCTGTGGAACGTGACGGACCCCGAGCGGCCGGTGGCACTGGGCAAGCCCTTCACGACCGGGGAGCGGGACCTGCGGTCGCTGGTGTTCTCGCCCGACGGCCGCACCCTCGCCGTCCTGACGGGGACCAGCAACACGGCCCAGCTGTGGAACGTCGCCGATCCCGCCCATCCGGTCCCCTACGGCCCGGCCGTCCCGCTGCGGACCCGGTACGCGGGCGCGGACGCGCTGGCGCTCAGCCCCGACGGACACACACTGGCCGTCGACTACGACGACCGCACCATCCAGCTGCTGGACATCACCGACCCGGCCCGCCCGCGCCGCCTGGGCAAGCCCCTCACCGGCCACACCGGCTACGTCAACGCCCTCGCCTACAGCCCCGACGGCCACGCCCTCGCCAGCGGCAGCGCCGACGGCACCGTGCGGCTGTGGAACGTCACCGACCCGCGGCGCCCGCGATCGCTCGGCTCGCCGCTCACCGGGCATCTGGGCCCGATCAACACGCTCGCCTACAGCCCGGACGGCCACACGCTGGCCAGCGGCAGCGACGACGACACGGTCCGGCTGTGGAACGTCACCGACCCGCTCCGCACCACCCGGCTGGGCACGGCCCTCATCGGCCACACTGAGGCGGTCGTGTCGCTGACGTTCAGCCCGGACGGGCACAGGCTGGCCAGCGGTGGCAACGACAACACCGTGCGGCTGTGGAACGTCACCGACCCGGACAAGGCGTCCCCCATCGGCCAGTCGATGAGCCCCAACGCCAAGACGGGCAACTTCCTCTCCTTCAGCCCCGCCAGTCACCTCCTCGGGGTGTCGAGCGGCGCGGACACCGTCCGGCTTTGGAACCTGGACGTCGACCAGGCCGTCCGCCGCATCTGCTCGACCACGCGGGGCGTTCTGACGCGGGAGAAATGGCAGGAGTACCTGCCCCGCCTCTCGTACGACCCACCGTGCGGCGAACCGTGATCCGGATCACAACGCCGGGCCGCCGTCGCGCAGTCGCCCCCCGCCGCGCAAGTGACCTTGTTACCCTTGGCCATAGCCCGATCGCCGGTGCATCCCCCGTCGCCGGCGGTCGGGCCTTTCCATGCCCTGACGCCGCCGTCGGCCCGAGGCGATCAGCGATCCCGGCCGCGGCAGCGCCGTCCGCGGCGGCACCTCCCCCTGTCACTCCTCTGCCCCGTCGGGGGCGACGGGGAGCAGCCGTGCGCCGAAGCTGGACCCGATACAGGACCGGCGTGTACGCGCTGCCCGAGCAGGGAGAAGGCACCTCGGATGTCACACCGCACCGCGCCGGTGCCGGGATCCGCCTGGGTGGCCAGGTGGGTGGGAGCTCTGCTGTCCCTCGCCGTGGCCGCCATCCATGTCGTGGACCAAGGCGGCATCACGGTGACGAGGGACCCCTATTACCTCGGCGTCGCATACCACGTCCTCGAGATCGCGGCCGTGGTCGCCGCCGCGCTGCTCCTGGTCGGCTTCGTCCGGCCGGGATGGCTGCTGGCAGCCGGTGTCGCCGTCGGCCCCCTCCTGGGCTACATCCTCTCCAGGGGCCCGGGACTGCCCGACTACGGCGACGACATCGGTAACTGGACCGAACCGCTCGGGCTGCTCAGCCTGGCCGTCGAGGGAGCCCTGCTCCTGCTGTCGGTACCGCTCATCGCCCGAAGCCTGCGCCCCAGATCGCCGACACCAGAAGACCCCCGGCCCTAGTGGACCGGGGGTCTTTTCGCTGGTGGGGCTAACAGGATTTGAACCTGTGGCCTCATCCTTATCAGGGATGCGCTCTAACCAACTGAGCTATAGCCCCGCCGCGCTCTGCGGTGTGTCTCCCGCGCGCTGACCCCTGAAGATTAGCGCACCAGGTGGGAAGTCCCAAAATCGATAGCCGGCGGGTGGGCTCCCGGGCCCCGCGAGAGCGCGAGGGCGGTGTCTACTCGTCCTCCGCCAGCGTCAGTTCGATGCCGCCCACGAAACCGGCCGACAGGTTGTAGATGAAGGCGCCGAGCGTCGCGAGGGCCGTCGCCAGGACGACGTCGATGACCGCGATGATCGTGGTGAACATCAGGACGTGCGGCAGGGACAGGAACGATTGCAGGTCGAAGCCGTTCGACTCGTTCGAGCCGGTGGCCTCCGAGATCGTGCCGCCGACCGTGGAGAAGACGCCCATCGCGTCCATGACCATCCACAGCACCGCGGAGGCCACGATCGTGCAGATGCCGAGCGCGATGGAGAGCAGGAAGCTGACCTTCATCACCGACCAGGGGTCGGCCTTGGCCACGCGCAGGCGTGCCTTGCGGGTGCGGGGCACCGTGCCCGCCCCGGTGCGGGGGCGGCGTACGGCACCGGCCGGGGCCTGCGGCGGGTAGGCCTGCGGCGGGTGGTAGGGGCCCGCGGGCTGCTGCTGCCGGCGCTCTCCGGGCAGCGGGGACGCGGTCGGCTGCGCGGCGCCGGCGCCCGTGGCGGCCGGCGAGCCGGAGCCGGGCTTCTGCTGCGGGTCGGGCGAGGGCGAGTCAGTCGCGGGCGGCTTGATCGCCTTCAGATTCGTCGTGTGCGGATCTGTCGCTTCCGCGGCGGAGCCACGGCCGCCGCCGTCCGTGTCCATACCGGTCGATCCGGCGCCCGTGGCTCCGCTCACGCTGACTCACTCCTCGTGCTACTCGGCCGAGGGCGCCTCACCCTCGTCCGTGCCGGTGGTCGCGGCACCTTCCGCGGTCTCGTCCACGGCCACGTCGCCGTCGACTTCCTCCGCCTCGCGTCCCGCCTCGGCGTTACGTGCGATACCGACCACGGCATCGCGCTTGCCCAGGTTGATCAGTTGGACGCCCATGGTGTCACGGCCCGTCTCCCTGATCTCATTGACCCGCGTACGGATCACACCGCCGGACAGTGTGATGGCGAGGATCTCGTCGGTCTCCTCGACCACCAGCGCGCCGACGAGCGAGCCGCGGTCCTCCACGATCTTGGCGGCCTTGATGCCGAGGCCGCCGCGGCCCTGGACGCGGTACTCGTCGACGGCGGTGCGCTTCGCGTACCCACCGTCGGTGGCAGTGAACACGAACGTACCGGGTCGAACAACATTCATCGAGAGCAGTTCGTCGCCCTCACGGAAACTCATGCCCTTGACACCCGAGGTGGCGCGGCCCATCGGGCGCAGGGACTCGTCGGTCGCCGTGAACCGGATCGACTGTGCCTTCTTGCTGATCAGAAGCAGATCATCGTCGGGCGAGACCAGTTCGGCCCCGATCAGTTCGTCATCGGAACCGTCCACCGTCTCACGGAGGTTGATCGCGATGACACCGCCGGAGCGGGGCGAATCGTAATCCTTCAGAGGCGTCTTCTTGACCAGGCCGCCCTTGGTGGCGAGCACCAGGTAGGGAGCGGCCTCGTAGTCGCGGATCGCGAGGATCTCGGCGATCGCCTCGTCCGGCTGGAAGGCCAGCAGGTTCGCCACGTGCTGGCCGCGCGCGTCCCGGCCGGCGTCGGGCAGCTCGTAGGCCTTGGCGCGGTAGACGCGGCCCTTGTTGGTGAAGAACAGCAGCCAGTGGTGCGTGGTCGACACGAAGAAGTGGTCGACGATGTCGTCTTCCTTGAGCTTCGCGCCGCGCACGCCCTTGCCGCCGCGCTTCTGGGCGCGGTAGTCGTCGGTCTTGGTGCGCTTGATGTAGCCGCCGCGGGTGACCGTGACGACGATGTCCTCCTCGGCGATCAGGTCCTCGATGGACATGTCGCCCTCGTACGGGATCAGCTTGGTCTGCCGGTCGTCGCCGTACTTCTCGACGATCGCGGCCAGTTCCTCGCTGACGATCCCGCGCTGGCGGACCGGGGAGGCGAGGATCTCGTTGTACTCGTTGATCTTCGCCTGGAGTTCGTCGTGCTCCTGGACGATCTTCTGGCGCTCCAGGGCGGCCAGACGCCGCAGCTGCATCTCGAGGATGGCGTTGGCCTGGATCTCGTCGATCTCCAGCAGGCCCATCAGGCCGGTGCGCGCGATCTCGACGGTCTGGCTGGCCCGGATCAGGGCGATGACCTCGTCGATGGCGTCCAGGGCCTTCAGCAGGCCGCGCAGGATGTGCGCCCGCTCCTCGGCCTTGCGCAGCCGGAAGCGCGTACGGCGGACGACGACCTCGATCTGGTGCGTCACCCAGTGGCGGATGAACGCGTCCAGGGACAGGGTGCGCGGCACGCCGTCGACGAGCGCCAGCATGTTGGCGCCGAAGTTCGTCTGCAGGTCGGTGTGCTTGTAGAGGTTGTTCAGGACGACCTTGGCGACCGCGTCGCGCTTCAGCACGATGACCAGGCGCTGGCCGGTACGTGACGACGTCTCGTCGCGGACGTCCGCGATGCCGCCGATCTTGCCGTCCTTCACCAGGTCGGCGATCTTCTGCGCGAGGTTGTCCGGGTTGACCTGGTAGGGCAGCTCGGTGACCACCAGGCACTGGCGGTTCTGGATCTCCTCGACCTCGACGACCGCGCGCATGGTGATCGAGCCGCGGCCGGTGCGGTAGGCCTCCTCGATGCCCTTGCGGCCCACGACGAGCGCGCCGGTCGGGAAGTCGGGGCCCTTGATGCGCTCCATGAGCGCGTCCAGCAGCTCCTCGTGGGAGGCCTCGGGGTTCTCCAGGTACCACTGGGCGCCGGCCGCGACCTCGCGCAGGTTGTGCGGCGGGATGTTGGTCGCCATGCCGACCGCGATACCGGCCGATCCGTTGATCAGCAGGTTCGGGAAGCGGGACGGGAGGACCGTCGGCTCCTGGGAGCGGCCGTCGTAGTTGTCCGTGAAGTCGACGGTCTCCTCGTCGATGTCACGGACCATCTCCATGGACAGCGGCGCCATCTTGCACTCGGTGTAGCGCATCGCCGCCGCCGGGTCGTTGCCCGGGGAGCCGAAGTTGCCGTTGGAGTCCACCAGCGGCATCCGCATCGACCACGGCTGCGCCAGGCGGACCAGCGCGTCGTAGATCGAGGAGTCGCCGTGCGGGTGGTAGTTGCCCATGACGTCGCCGACGACGCGGGCGCACTTGTAGAAACCGCGCTCGGGCCGGTAGCCGCCGTCGTACATCGCGTACAGCACGCGGCGGTGCACGGGCTTGAGACCGTCGCGTACGTCCGGCAGCGCGCGCGAGACGATGACGGACATCGCGTAGTCGAGGTACGAGCGCTGCATCTCCGTCTCGAGCCCGACGGGCTCGACTCGCAGGCCGCTCTCGCCGCCCTCTTCAGGCGTCACAGGCATGTTCTCGTCGGTCATTGCTGGTGAGGATCCTTCCTGGTGCGGTCAGCTGAGACCGACTCAGATGTCGAGGAAGCGGACGTCCTTGGCGTTGCGCTGGATGAACGCGCGCCGCGCCTCGACGTCCTCGCCCATCAGGACCGAGAACAGGTCGTCGGCCTGGGCGGCGTCGTCGAGGGTGACCTGGCCGAGGACGCGGTGCTCCTGGTCCATGGTCGTGATGCGCAGTTCCTCGGCGTTCATCTCGCCGAGGCCCTTGAAGCGCTGGATCGAGTCCTCACGGACACGCTTGCCGCGCTGCCGGCCCATCTCGATCAGCGCGTCGCGCTCGCGGTCCGAGTACGCGTACTCGATGTCGTCCCGGCCCCACTTGATCTTGTACAGCGGAGGACGGGAGAGGTACACGTGTCCGGCCTCGACCAGCGGCCGCATGAAGCGGAACAGGAAGGTCAGCAGGAGGGTGCTGATGTGCTGGCCGTCCACGTCGGCGTCGGCCATCAGGATGATCTTGTGATAGCGGAGCTTCTCGATGTCGAAGTCCTCGTGCACACCCGTCCCGAAGGCGGAGATCAGCGCCTGGATCTCCTGGTTCTGCAGGATCTTGTCGATCCTGGCCTTCTCGACGTTCAGGATCTTGCCGCGGATCGGGAGGATCGCCTGGTACTGCGGGTTCCGGCCGGACTTGGCCGAGCCGCCGGCGGAGTCACCCTCGACGATGAAGATCTCGCACTTGGCCGGGTCGTTGGACTGGCAGTCGGCGAGCTTGCCCGGCAGGGACGCGCTCTCCAGGAGGCCCTTGCGGCGGGTGAGGTCGCGGGCCTTGCGGGCCGCCACGCGCGCGGTGGCCGCCTGGATGCCCTTGCGGATGATGTCCGCGGCCTCGACCGGGTTGCGGTCCAGCCAGTCGTTGAGGTGCTCGTAGACCGCCTTCTGGACGAAGGTCTTCGCCTCCGTGTTGCCCAGCTTGGTCTTGGTCTGACCCTCGAACTGAGGCTCGCTCAGCTTGACCGAGATGATCGCCGTCAGACCCTCGCGGATGTCGTCGCCCGTGAGGTTGTCGTCCTTCTCGCGCAGCAGCCTCTTGTCGCGCGCGTACTTGTTGATCAGCGAGGTCAGCGCGGCGCGGAAGCCCTCTTCGTGCGTACCGCCCTCGTGGGTGTGGATGATGTTGGCGAAGGAGTACACGCCCTCGCTGTAACCGCTGTTCCACTGCATCGCGACCTCGAGGGACAGGCTCTTGTCCTTGTCCTCGGCCTCGAGATCGATCACGGAGGGGTGCACCACGTCTCCCTTGCGGGAGTTGAGGTACTTCACGAAGTCGACGATGCCGCCCTCGTAGTGGTACGTGACGGTCTTGACCTCGTCCTTCTCGTCGGCACCCGCCTCGTCCGCCCCGGAGGTGGCCTTCGCCGACTCGCGCTCGTCGGTGAGCCTGATCGTCAGGCCCTTGTTGAGGAACGCCATCTCCTGGAAGCGCCGCGAGAGCGTCTCGAAGGAGTACTCGGTGGTCTCGAAGATGTCCGGGTCCGCCCAGAAGGTGACCGAGGTCCCGGTCTCGTCGGTCGCCTCGTGCTGGGCGAGCGGGGCCGTCGGGACGCCCATCTTGTAGTCCTGCGTCCAGCGGTGGCCGTCGGTCTTGACCTCGACGGAGACCTTGCTCGACAGGGCGTTCACGACGGAGACGCCGACGCCGTGCAGACCGCCGGAGACCGCGTAGCCGCCGCCGCCGAACTTGCCGCCCGCGTGCAGCACGGTCAGCACGACCTCGACGGCCGGCTTCCCTTCGGAGGGGACGATGCCCACCGGGATGCCACGGCCGTTGTCGACGACGCGCACGCCGCCGTCGGCCAGGATCGTCACGTCGATCGTGTCCGCGTAACCGGCCAGCGCCTCGTCGACCGAGTTGTCGACGACCTCGTACACGAGGTGGTGCAGCCCTCGCTCACCGGTCGAACCGATGTACATGCCGGGTCGCTTGCGGACCGCGTCCAGACCCTCGAGGACGGTGATGGCGCTGGCGTCGTACGACGCGGTGACCTCGCCGTTGGAGGCGGCCTCCGCGCCGTTCAGGCCGGCGTCGGTGGACAGGATGTTCTCGTTGGGGTTGCCGGAATCGGCCACGAAGCGCCCTTTCTGGCACAGCACGAGCCGGGCTCGTCGGCGGGTTGCCGGAGCGGCTGCGGCATGTTGCGTTGGTAAGCCTTGATCAGCGTTGCTCAGCTTTTCCCGGACGGTCCCCACGGTCGGGGCGGGATTGTCGTCCAGTCTACCGGTAGCGCCGACAGTGATGGGGGTTTGCCGGTACCTGAGTCCGCATGTGCCGCCCTCAACCGGTCTCGCCCGACTCCCCATATGCGGAGCGGGGCTCCAAGAGGCTCTGAGCGGCACTCAGCGCTTCCGGCTGTCAACCCTTGGCTACGTGGGAGTAAGACCGGTCTTCGCGACCGCGCGCGGGCACGGCGAAAGAGCCGTCGCCTCCCTGTCGCCGACGGATTTATGTGATGTCTGTCACCCGTAGGTGTCCCCGGGCCCTGAGCTCCCCGGGGCGCGCAGCGGGCCGAAGCGGGGGGCGGGACCGCCGGGGCCCTGGACCTTGATCAACCGGACCGTGCCGTGCCCCAGGTCCTCGTTGAGCCGCGCCACCAGCTGCGGCGCCAGCAGCCGCAGCTGCGTCGCCCACGCCGTGGAGTCGCACCGCACGACCAGGACCCGCTCGTCCTCGTCGTACGTCTGCGGAACGCAGTGCCGGGCGAGGTCCTCGCCGACGATCTGCGGCCAGCGGCCCATCACACCGCCCACCGCGGCCGGGGTCTCCCAGCCGCGATCGGCGATCAGCCGGTTGATCGCCGCACCGAGCGGCATGGGGTCGCGCCGGTCGCCGCGCGCGCCGGAGCGCAGACCGCCGCTGCGCGCCTGCCTCTTCTGCTGCGCCGCCTCCCCCCGCGCGCGTGCCTGCTCCTTGGCGGCGCGCAGCGCCACGCGCGCGAGGTCCACGCCGGACAGCTCAGGCGTCTTCTTCGGTGTGGGCTCGTCGGTGCTCATGCGCGCTCCACGGTGCCGTCGGACACGGAGTACCGCGTCCCCGTCAGTACGTCGGGTACGTCGTCGTCGACCGCTGCGGTCACCAGGACCTGCTCACCGGGCGCCACCAGCTCCGCCAGCCGCTCGCGCCGGCGGCTGTCCAGCTCGGCGAAGACGTCGTCGAGGACGAGCACCGGCTCGTTGCCCTCGGCGCGCAGCAGGTCGTACGACGCCAGGCGCAGCGCCAGCGCGTACGACCAGGACTCGCCGTGGGACGCGTACCCCTTCGCGGGCAGCTGACCGAGCTTGAGCAGCAGGTCGTCCCGGTGCGGTCCGACCAGGGTGACGCCGCGTTCGATCTCCTGTTTGCGTGCGTCGGCGAGCGCCGCCGTCAGCTGCTCGTACAGGGCCTCACGCGTGTGGGCCTCGCCGGGCGCGGACGGCTTGTACGCCAGGGCGACCGGGCCGCCGCCGGGCGCCAGTTGTTCGTACGCCTTGTCGGCGAGCGGCTGGATCGCCGCGATCAGATCGAGGCGCTGGGCGAGCAGTTCGGCGCCCACGCGCGCGAGGTGCTGGTCCCAGACGTCGAGGGTGGACAGGTCCATGGAGCGACCGCCGTGACGGCGGGCCAGCGCGGCCGACTTCAGCAGGGTGTTGCGCTGCTTGAGGACCCGGTCGTAGTCGGAGCGGACGCCGGCCATGCGCGGGGAGCGCGCGGTGATCAGCTCGTCCAGGAAACGGCGCCGCTCGCCCGGGTCGCCCTTGACCAGCGCGAGGTCCTCGGGCGCGAACAGCACCGTCCGTACGATGCCGAGCACATCCCGGGGCCTGACCTGCGAGGACCGGTTGATGCGGGCGCGGTTGGCCTTGCCGGGGTTCAGTTCCAGCTCGATCAGCTGCTGTCTCTCGCCCTGGCGCACCGCGGCCCGGATGATCGCGCGCTCGGCGCCCACGCGGACGAGGGGGGCGTCGGAGGAGACACGGTGGCTGCCGAGGGTGGCGAGATAGCCGACCGCCTCCACGAGGTTCGTCTTGCCCTGGCCGTTCGGGCCGACGAAGGCGGTGACGCCCGGGTCGAGCGGGACTTCGACCCGGGCGTACGAACGGAAGTCGGCCAGCGACAGATGCGTGACGTGCATGGTCGTTCGCCGACCTCCCCCAGGGTTGTGGACCGCCGTGCGGCCCTTAAGGATTACTTCTTCTCTACGGCGTGGCCGCCGAACTGGTTGCGCAGTGCCGCGATCATCTTCATCTGCGGCGAGTCCTCCTGCCGCGAGCTGAAGCGGGCGAACAGGGACGCCGTGATCGCCGGGAGCGGGACGGCGTTGTCGATGGCGGCCTCGACCGTCCAGCGGCCCTCGCCGGAGTCCTCGGCGTAGCCGCGCAGCTTGTCCAGGTGCTCGTCGTCGTCCAGGGCGTTGACCGCGAGGTCGAGCAGCCAGGAGCGGATGACGGTGCCCTCCTGCCAGGAGCGGAAGACCTCGCGGACGTTGTCCACGGACTTGACCTTCTCCAGCAGCTCCCAGCCCTCGGCGTAGGCCTGCATCATCGCGTACTCGATGCCGTTGTGGACCATCTTCGAGAAGTGGCCGGCGCCGACCTTGCCCGCGTGGACCGAGCCGTACGGCCCCTCCGGCTTGAGCGCGTCGAAGATCGGCTGCACCTTGGCGATGTTCTCGGGGTCGCCGCCGTACATCAGCGCATAGCCGTTCTGCAGGCCCCACACGCCGCCGGAGACGCCGCAGTCGACGAAGCCGATGCCCTTGATGCCGAGTTCGGCGGCGTGCTTCTCGTCGTCCGTCCAGCGGGAGTTGCCGCCGTCCACGACCACGTCACCGGGCTCGAGCAGCTCGGCCAGTTCGTCGATCGTCGACTGGGTCGCGGCACCGGCCGGGACCATCACCCAGACCACACGCGGGCCCTTCAGCTTGCCCACAAGCTCTTCCAGGCTGTGGACATCGGCGAGGTCCGGGTTGCGGTCGTATCCGATGACGGTGTGGCCTGCGCGGCGTATCCGCTCGCGCATGTTGCCGCCCATCTTGCCGAGGCCGACGAGACCGAGCTCCATCAGTTGTTCCTTAGGTCGCTGTGTGGCGTGTGGGGCACGTCCGTACCCGTGTCCGAGCCTAAACCCGGACGGTCACGCACAGCTGTGGGCATACGCGCTCATACGTAGTCCCACCTGCGGCTTCCCCCTGGGACCCGTCATCCACCGGACCCCAGAGGACTGTGGACGACCGTCAGCCGCTGAGGCGCACCGGCATGATCAGGTACTTGTACGCCTCGTCCGCCTCGGCGTCCACGGCCGGCTTGCCACCCAGCAGCGCGGGCTTGGTGGACGTCGTGAAGGACAGCTGGGCCACCGGGGAGTCGATCGCGCTCAGGCCGTCCAGCAGGAAGGTCGGGTTGAAGGCGATCGAGATGTCGTCGCCCTCCAGATGGGCGTCGACCCTTTCCACAGCCTGTGCGTCGTCGCTGGAACCGGCCTCCAGGATCAGCACGCCCTGCTCGAAGCTCAGCCGCACCGGGGTGTTGCGCTCGGCGACCAGCGCCACGCGCTTGACGGCCTCCACGAAGGGCGCGGTCTCCAGGGTGGCGACCGAGTTGAACTCCGTCGGGAACAGCGTGCGGTACTTCGGCAGGTCGCCCTCCAGGAGGCGGGTCGTCGTCCGCCGCCCGGCGCCCTCGAAACCGATCAGGCCCTCGCCCGCGCCCGAGCCGGACAGCGCCAGGGTCACGCTGTCGCCGCTGGTCAGCGCCTTGGCGGTGTCCAGGAGCGTCTTGGCGGGCACCAGGGCCACCGCGGACGCCTCCGGGTTCTCCGGCTTCCACAGGAACTCGCGGACCGCGAAGCGGTAGCGGTCGGTGGAGGCCAGCGTGACCGTGTCGCCCTCGATCTCGATGCGCACACCGGTCAGCACGGGCAGCGTGTCGTCACGGCCGGCGGCGATCGCGACCTGCTGCACGGCGGAGGCGAAGACCTCGCCGGGCACCGTGCCCGTCGCGTTCGGCATCTGCGGCAGCGCCGGGTACTCCTCCACAGGCAGTGTGTGCAGGGTGAACCGGGACGAGCCGCAGACCACCGTCGCCCGTACACCGTCTGTGGAAATCTCCACCGGGCGGTTGGGGAGGGCGCGGGAGATGTCGGCGAGGAGGCGGCCGGAGACGAGGACCGTGCCCTCCTCCTCGACCTCCGCCTCCACGGACACACGCGCGGAGACCTCGTAGTCGAAGCTGGACAGGCTCAGCTGGCCGTCCTCGGCCCTCAGCAGCAGGCCGGCGAGGACAGGCGCCGGCGGACGGGCCGGGAGGCTGCGCGCCGCCCAGGCCACTGCCTCCGCGAGTACGTCGCGTTCCACCCGGATCTTCACCGTAAGCCGCCTCCTGCTGTTGCCGGCGCTCTCGCCCTGCCTGGCCTTCGTCGTCTGACTCGGTGTCGTGGGTCCCGGTGAGGGGAAGGACACCGGGGACCAGTCTGACGCACCCCACTGACAGTAGGTGCCTCTCGGGGTCAAGTCGTGACGAGGGGCAGTCGGGAGCCGGAGGGCGAGTTGTGCACAGACCCCGCTTCCAAGCTAATTCCCCGGTCTCTCTAGTCGGGAGTAGTAGTAGGGCCTGTGGAAACCGTGGATAACCGCGTTGTCCCAGGTCGGAGGCGGAATTTTGTCCACGGGGCCTGTGGGCGCAGCCCGTGGACAACCAGGGGTCTCTGTGGAGAACGGAAAGTTCTGCACACCCCGTGCACAGCCTCGGGGCACTTCTCCCCAGTGCCGTCCCCAGCTTTACCCGTCTTTCCCACAGGGCAACCCAGCACCTTGGTGTGACGCCTTTCACTCCGGTCGGTGAGGAGGCGCGCCGCGTTGCCGAACAGTGGACAGGACTGTGGAGAAGCTGGGGATCACTGGGGACAACCCGCCTCGGCCTGTGGGTTGCCGGTGGACAACTCCGTGCGCAGCCTGTGGATCTTCTCCTCGTCCACAGACTGTGGAGACTGGCCGTCCACGAATCCACAAGCCGATGAGCTGGCGTGATGGTCTTTCCCCCGCACCCCCTGTGGATGCGATCTGGACAACTTGGCGGTCCCCAGGATGTGGACGGAAGAAAGTCACCGGATCTGTGGAGAGTGGCCGTAACCCGGCAGTTAATCGAACAGCGGGTGTCGTAGGGCGTCCGTGGACCGGGGGCGCGGGCAAGCCGCCCTGGGCACGACGGGAACGCAAAAGGCGCCCCGGGGCCTTGCCCCAGGGCACCTGCGAAGGCGTAGGACCGTCCGTGCCGGCCCGTGCCGACCGCGTCAGCCGTTCTTGATGCGGTTCGTCAGTTCCGTCACCTGGTTGTAGATGGAGCGCCGCTCGGCCATCAGAGCGCGGATCTTGCGGTCGGCGTGCATGACCGTCGTGTGGTCGCGGCCCCCGAACTGCGCGCCGATCTTCGGCAGCGACAGATCGGTCAGCTCACGGCACAGGTACATCGCGATCTGCCGTGCGGTCACCAGCGCTCGGCCGCGCGAGGTGCCGCACAGGTCCTCCACCGTCAGACCGAAGTAGTCGGCGGTGGCCGCCATGATCGCCGTCGCGGTGATCTCGGGGGCCGTGTCCTCGCCGCCCGGGATCAGGTCCTTGAGCACGATCTCCGTCAGGCCCAGGTCCACGGGCTGCCGGTTGAGCGACGCGAACGCCGTCACCCGGATCAGCGCGCCCTCCAGCTCGCGGATGTTGCGCGAGATCCGGGAGGCGATGAACTCCAGCACCTCCGGCGGCGCGTTCAGCTGCTCCTGTACCGCCTTCTTGCGCAGGATCGCGATGCGCGTCTCCAGCTCCGGCGGCTGGACGTCGGTGATCAGTCCCCACTCGAAGCGGTTGCGCAGCCGGTCCTCCAGGGTGACCAGCTGCTTGGGCGGCCGGTCCGAGGACAGCACGATCTGCTTGTTGGCGTTGTGGAGGGTGTTGAAGGTGTGGAAGAACTCCTCCTGCGTCGACTCCTTCTGCGCCAGGAACTGGATGTCGTCGACGAGCAGGATGTCCATGTCGCGGTAGCGCTTGCGGAAGGCATCCGCCTTGCCGTCGCGAATGGAGTTGATGAACTCGTTGGTGAACTCCTCGGAGCTCACGTACCGCACGCGCGTGCCGGGGTACAGGCTGCGCGCGTAGTGCCCGATCGCGTGCAGCAGGTGGGTCTTGCCGAGCCCCGACTCCCCATAGATGAACAGGGGGTTGTAGGCCTTGGCCGGTGCCTCGGCGACGGCGACGGCGGCGGCGTGCGCGAAGCGGTTCGAGGCACCGATCACGAACGTGTCGAAGAGGTACTTGGGGTTCAGGCGCGCGGTGGGCTCGCCCGGCCCGGTCGCCGGCGCGGGCTGCGCGGCCAGCGGACCGGGTGCGCCGGTCGTGGGCAGGTTCGGGCCGACCGGGCCCCCTCTGTGCACATGGCCGTTGCCTGAGGGCGGCTCCGGGAGCTCACGGCGGTCGGGCCGCTGCTTGTCGTAGTCGGGGCGACCGCTGTCGTACTCCGGGCGCCCACTTTCGTAATCCGGGCGTCCGCCGTCGTAATCCGGGCGTCCGCCGTCGTAATCCGGGCGTCCGCCGTCGTAGTCCGAGCGCTGCTGCTCGTACGGCGACCGGTCCAGCGACTGCGCGCGGTAGTCCGGTGTCGCGTACGGGTCGCGCTCGGAAAAGCCGAGCCGCTGCTGCTGCCAGCCGTAGTCGTCCTGGGCGGGGCGCGGCCAGGCGCCGGGCTCGGGGCGCTGGTACTCGCCCGGGTACGCAGGCCGGGCGGCAGGGAGCTGGTCGGCGCGGGCGGGCGGGAGCTGGTCGCCGGGACGCTGGTCGGGGCGGCCTGCGCGGTGATCGCGGTGGTCGCGGTGGTCGTCGGCGCGGTGACGACCGTACCCCTCGTAGCCGCCGCCGTCATATCCGTCGCGGCCCTGCGGAGAGGGCAGCTCGGGCTCCTCGTAGCGCGACTGGGCGGGCGGGGCGGGCGGCTCGCCCGCGGAGTCGTCGACGGTGATCGCGATACGGATCGGACGGCCGCACTCACGGCTCAGCGTCTCGCTGACGATCGGCGCCAGCCGGCCCTCGAGGACACCCTTCGCGAACTCGTTCGGAACGGCGAGCAGGGCGGTGTCGGCCACCAGCGCCAGCGGCTGGCAGCGCCTGATCCAGTGCTCGTCCTTCGCCTCGACGCCCGGCCCGTGGCCCTCACCGAGGAGCTGCTCGAGTACTCGCGGCCACACTGCGGCAAGATCGGCGGGTACGTCAGCCACAGGGCACGCTCTCTCACAGGTCCCACGAACGTGTGGTTGCGGGACGGGTCGGGATGTGAATCGGTTCGGTCAGGTCGGGAGCAAAACTGCTCGGGCAGGGATAAGGGAACGAATCGGAGTCCAGTCACGGTAGTCAGGGCGGCCCGTGCGGTTCAAGTTGTTGTCCCCAGCCTGTGGACAAGTGTCCCCGACCGACCATCGGTTTGACCGGATGGCGCAGCCCCGCGTACCGTAACCAGGTCGAGTTGTCGATGGCTGCTGCCGCCTGCCTCCGATGGGCACAGATCACGTACCAGTGTGCCGACCAGGGCACATTTCGGTGATCGGGAAGCGGTGCACTCGGGCGTAATGCGAGCTACTCGTGGGCGCACGGTGACAGCCAGGCGACACCCCGCCACCCACCGAATCATTACTGGAGCCCCCGAGTGAGCAAGCGCACCTTCCAGCCGAACAACCGTCGTCGCGCGAAGACCCACGGCTTCCGGCTGCGTATGCGCACCCGTGCCGGCCGCGCCATCCTGGCGTCCCGCCGCAGCAAGGGTCGCGCCCGCCTGTCCGCCTGATCGCGTACAGGTCATGACGTGCTGCCTACCGAGCATCGGCTGAGGCGGCGCGAGGACTTCGCGACCGCGGTACGCCGAGGACGCCGGGCCGGACGCCCGCTTCTCGTCGTCCACCTACGTAGCGGTGCCACGGACCCGCACGCGCCTGGGGAGAGCGCTCCCCCGACGCGTGCGGGTTTCGTCGTGAGCAAGGCAGTGGGCGGAGCGGTCGTTCGCAACAAGGTGAAGCGCAGGCTTCGCCATCTGATGCGTGACCGAGTGGCCCTGTTGCCCCCCGGTAGCCTGGTAGTCGTACGAGCGCTGCCCGGTGCGGGTGACGCCGACCATGCACAGCTGGCCCGAGACCTGGATGCCGCTCTCCAGCGGCTGCTGGGAGGAGGGGGCGCGCGATGAAGTACCCGCTGCTGGCTCTGATCAAGCTGTACCAGTGGACGATCAGTCCGCTGCTCGGGCCCGTGTGCAAGTACTACCCGTCGTGTTCCCACTACGGCTACACGGCCATCGACCGGCACGGTGCGATCAAGGGCACGGCGCTGACCGCCTGGCGCATCCTGCGGTGCAATCCGTGGTCGCTCGGCGGTGTGGACCATGTCCCGCCGCGCAAGCGTCCGCGGTGGCACGAAATGCTGCGTGACGCCTGGCGTGCACGTAAGGGCGGGCCCTCCGCCGCCGAACCGGCCACCGAGGGGGATCTCCCTTCGAGCCCGGCCGCAGAGACCTCGTCCCATGCCCAAGGAGCATGATTAGTGGACACGATTGCCAGCCTCTTCAGCTTCATCACCACACCCGTTTCCTGGGTCATCGTCCAGTTCCACAAGGTGTACGGCGCGATCTTCGGCGCCGACACCGGCTGGGCCTGGGGCCTGTCCATCGTGTCCCTGGTGATCCTGATCCGTATCTGCCTGATCCCGCTCTTCGTGAAGCAGATCAAGGCGACCCGGGCCATGCAGACGCTCCAGCCCGAGATGAAGAAGATCCAGGAGCGCTACAAGAACGACAAGCAGCGTCAGTCCGAAGAGATGATGAAGCTGTACAAGGAGTCGGGCACCAACCCGCTCTCCTCGTGCCTTCCCATCCTGGCGCAGTCCCCGTTCTTCTTCGCCCTGTACCACGTGCTCAACGGCATCGCGACGGGCAAGACGATCGGTGTCATCAACGACACGCTGCTTGCCAGCGCCCGTAAGGCGCACATCTTCGGCGCCCCGCTGGCCGCGAAGTTCACGGACGGCTCGGGCAAGGTCGCCCAGCTCGGTGCCTCGCTGACCGACGTCCGGGTCGTCACCGCGGTCATGATCGTCCTGATGTCGGCGTCGCAGTTCTACACGCAGCGCCAGCTGATGACGAAGAACGTCGACACGACGGTGAAGACGCCGTTCATGCAGCAGCAGAAGATGCTGATGTACGTCTTCCCGGTCATGTTCGCCGTCTTCGGCATCAACTTCCCGGTCGGTGTCCTCGTCTACTGGCTGACCACCAACGTGTGGACCATGGGCCAGCAGATGTACGTCATCCACAACAACCCGACCCCGGGTTCCAAGGCGCAGGCGGCCTACCTGGAGCGCCTGAGCAAGCACGTCACGCACCACGGCAAGATCCGTCGCCGCAGCGAGAAGACCATCGTCAAGGCGATCGTCGCCAAGGGCCGGGACCGCAACGAGTTCGAGCGCAAGTTCATCAACGCCCTGAACAAGGCCGGCCTCGCGGCCCAGCCCGACGGCACCGTGGTGAAGAGCGAGGTCACGGCCGTCGCCACCGCCGAGGACGGTACGACGACGGTCACCGGTGCCGCCGCCCCGAAGCGTCAGCAGCCCAAGCGGCAGAGCAAGGCGCAGCGCCAGTCCGGTGGTGCCAAGCCGGCCGGGGGCTCCGAGCCGGAGACCTCCTCGCCGTCGCTGGACAAGGCCGATGAGCCGCAGGACGCCAAGCCGGCCGGTGCTGCCAAGAAGGCGGCGCAGCAGCCCGGCGGTGGCACCCGTAGCCGGGCCCAGTCCGGCCAGCGCAAGGGTCCGCAGCGGCCCAAGTCCCCGTCCAAGAAGTAAGAAGGAGTCCATCCCGTGACGGAAGGCACCACCTCCGCCGCTGCCGAGGGTGCAGACACCCTGACCCGCCTGGAGCAGGAGGGTGAGATCGCGGCGGACTACCTCGAGGGTCTGCTGGACATCGCCGATCTCGACGGCGACATCGACATGGACGTCGAGGGCGACCGCGCGTCCGTCTCGATCATCAGCGACACGGGCAGCCGTGACCTGCTGAAGCTGGTCGGCCGTGACGGTGAGGTGCTGGAGGCGCTCCAGGAGCTCACGCGCCTGGCCGTGCACCGGGAGACCGGCGACCGCAGCCGCCTGATGCTCGACATCGCGGGCTTCCGCGCCAAGAAGCGCGCCGAGCTCTCGGAACTCGGCGCCAAGGCGGCGGCCGAGGTCAAGAGCACCGGGGAGCCCGTGAAGCTCAAGCCGATGACGCCGTTCGAGCGCAAGGTGGTGCACGACGCGGTCAAGTCCGCGGGCCTGCGCAGCGAGTCCGAGGGCGAGGAGCCGCAGCGCTTCGTCGTCGTGCTGCCCGCCTGAATCGGTCCGTACGTCTCTCCGGCCCCGTCTGTAGCGCAGGCGGGGCCGAACTTTGTCAGCCTGGTAGTTCTGGTGATCGGCGCTGGTCGCGCTGATGCGGTACGGAAGGACGGTCCCCGTGACGGAGGCAGCGGAGCTCCCCCCTGCGCCCGAACAGGCACGTGACGTATTCGGTGATCGCTTCGCGGATGCGGTCCGGTACGCCGAGCTGCTGGCAGAGGCGGGCGTGCAACGAGGGCTGATCGGCCCGCGGGAGGTGCCCCGCCTGTGGGAGAGGCACCTGCTGAACTGCGCGGTGCTCTCGGAGGTCGTCCCCGAAGGGGTGACGGTGTGCGACGTCGGCTCGGGTGCCGGCCTGCCCGGTATTCCCCTGGCGCTCGTTCGGGACGACCTGAAGATCACGTTGCTCGAGCCGCTGCTGCGGCGCACCAATTTCCTCACGGAGGTCGTCGAGCTGCTCGGCCTTGATCATGTGACCGTCGTTCGCGGTCGGGCCGAGGAGGTCATGGGCAGGATTCCGCCGGTCCATGTCGTGACCGCCCGGGCGGTGGCGCCGCTGGATCGTCTGGCCACCTGGGGCATTCCGCTGCTGCGTCCCTACGGGGAGATGCTGGCCCTCAAGGGCGACACCGCGGAAGAGGAACTGAAGAGTGCGGCCACCGCTCTGGCCAAGCTCGGTGCGGTCGAGACGTCCATCCTCCATGTAGGGGAGGGCATCGTGGACCCGCCGTCGACCGTCGTGCGGGTCGAGGTCGGGGAGAGCCCCGGTGGGGTACGGTTCGCAGCCAAGCGGGCCAAGGCGGCCCGGACGGGGCGGGCACGCCGACGTCGTTGACCTGGCGGTTGTCTGATCTGGTCTGAGTGTGGGCCGTAGGCCACACAAGCTGCCAAACCTACGCATCTCGGAGTGTCGCGGAAGCTTGACCGCGGCTGCTGTGCATCGTGTTTCACGTGAAACGTCGCTCACTGCTGCACGGCATCATCAGTCGCGGCCGGGCTGCCGAACCCCGCGATCGTAAGCCTCTCGGATCTCTCGGAAAGCGGTCTACTCATAGCGTGGTACCCCCCGTGGAGGGTACGGAGTTGTCCACAGAGGTGGATTTCTCCACAGAAGACCAGACCTCACTGGTTCACAACCCCGAAGGCATGGGAGGCTCTGTTCATTGCGAGCCTGATGTCGAGGAGAGTGAATCCTTGCGGTCCGACGCCAACATCGCGGGACCGATGACCGATCCGGTCCCCGGTCCCCGTACCGAGTCGATGGGGGAGGATGTTTCACGTGAAACACCGCCCCCGATGGACGACACTCCCATCGGTCGTGCTGCCCAACTTGCGGTGGAGGCACTGGGTCGTGCCGGCGAGGGGCTGCCGCGGCCGGAGCAGACCCGGGTCATTGTGGTCGCCAACCAGAAGGGTGGCGTGGGCAAGACGACGACGACCGTCAATCTCGCCGCTTCCCTCGCCCTGCATGGCGCCCGTGTCCTGGTGATCGACCTGGACCCGCAGGGCAATGCGTCCACCGCGCTGGGGATCGACCACCACGCCGAAGTCCCGTCCATTTATGACGTGTTGGTCGAGAGCAAGCCGCTCGCAGAGGTCGTCCAGCCCGTCCCCGACGTGGAAGGTCTCTTCTGCGCTCCGGCCACGATCGACCTCGCGGGTGCGGAGATCGAGCTGGTGTCCCTGGTGGCCCGGGAGAGCCGACTGGAGCGGGCGATCCAAGCCTATGAGCAGCCGTTGGACTACATCCTCATCGACTGCCCGCCCTCTCTTGGCCTGTTGACGGTCAACGCCCTGGTCGCCGGGCAGGAGGTGCTCATCCCGATCCAGTGCGAGTACTACGCACTGGAGGGTCTGGGGCAGCTGCTTCGCAATGTCGACCTGGTGCGGGGGCACCTCAACCCGGCCCTGCATGTGTCGACCATCCTGCTCACCATGTACGACGGCCGGACACGCCTGGCATCCCAGGTCGCGGAAGAGGTGCGCAATCACTTCGGCGACGAGGTGCTGAGGACCAGCATTCCTCGCTCGGTCCGTATTTCCGAGGCGCCGAGCTATGGGCAGACGGTGCTGACCTACGATCCAGGGTCGAGCGGTGCCCTCTCGTATCTTGAGGCGGCACGTGAAATCGCGCTGAAGGGTGTCGGCGTCCACTACGACGGACAGCACGCCCATGTCGGCGCCCGGACGGAACAGAGCATGGTGGAGGGGATTCAGTGAGCGAGCGACGGAGGGGGTTGGGCCGTGGTCTCGGCGCACTGATCCCTGCTGCCCCGACAGGGGACAAGCCGACGGCTCAGGGGGCGGTGGGTGGCGGCGCACCCGCCTCACCGGCGGCCCCCGTCCTGACGACGGACCGGGGGGTGGCCGCCGCGAAGGTGGCCACGCTGTCGACTGTTTCACGTGAAACCGAGGACACGTCCGCGCAGAGCGCGGTGGAGACGCCTGCGCCGCCGATCGGTGCTCACTTCGCCGAGCTGCCCCTCGACGCCATCACCCCGAATCCCCGGCAGCCCCGTGAGGTGTTCGACGAGGACGCGCTCGCCGAACTCGTCACCTCCATCAAGGAGGTCGGCCTTCTCCAGCCGATCGTGGTGCGTCAGCTGGGCCCGGCGCGCTACGAGCTCATCATGGGCGAGCGGCGCTGGCGGGCCTGCCGTGAGGCCGGCCTGGAGGCCATCCCGGCGATCGTGCGAGCCACGGACGACGAGAAGCTGCTCCTGGACGCCCTCCTGGAGAACCTGCACCGAGCGCAGCTGAACCCGCTGGAAGAGGCAGCCGCCTACGACCAGCTCCTCAGGGACTTCAACTGCACCCACGACCAGCTGGCCGACCGCATCGGCCGGTCGCGTCCTCAGGTGTCCAACACCCTGAGGCTGCTGAAGCTGTCGCCGGCGGTGCAGCGCCGGGTGGCCGCCGGGGTGCTCTCCGCAGGGCACGCCCGGGCGCTGCTGTCCGTGGAGGACTCGGAGGAGCAGGACCGGCTGGCGCACCGCATCGTGGCCGAGGGGCTGTCCGTGCGCGCCGTCGAGGAGATCGTCACGCTCATGGGGTCCCGGCCGCGCAGTGCCCCGCGTTCCAAGGGGCCACGCGCCGGTGCCCGGGTCTCCCCGGCGCTCAGCGACCTGGCGACGCGGCTCTCGGATCGCTTCGAGACCCGGGTGAAGGTCGACCTCGGACAGAAGAAGGGCAAGATCACCGTCGAGTTCGCCTCGATGGAGGATCTGGAGCGGATCCTCAGCACGCTTGCCCCGGGCGAGGGGCCGGTCCTGCAGAAGGGTCTGCAGGACGGCGACGCCGAGGAGCCGGAGGACTGAGCCTTCCGGGTGAAGCCGGTCGCGGATCGGCGATCCTCCGGGTGGGCCGTGTCCGGTGTGTACCGGGACACGGCCCGCTCTTTGCTTTCAGGCAGTATCGATCGAATCACCAACGTGGATACGATGCGTTCGGGTATGGCGCATCCACCTGACGGCACCTTGATCGGGGAGGCGGGGGCCATGCGAACCATGAGCCGTACCGGACTGGTGACCGCGGGCCTGAGTGTGGGAGCGGTCGGCGGGTTCGTCGGCAGCCTGCTCAGGGAGCGGAGCGCTCTGACAGCCGCCCGCAGCGCTGCGGGCGAAGGAAGCGAGGAACTGCCTTCATGGGGCGTCGGCTCGTACCGCTCACGCTGGACAACCTTCCGGACCTTCCCAAGCGCTGTCGCGCGTGTGTCTTCTGGGAACTGGACCCCGTCAGCGGAGAGGCGGCGGTAAAGGCCGGCACCTCCGCGCTGGAGAAGGAGGCCTGGATCTCCGCCGTCCTGTTGGACTGGGGCTCCTGCGGCCGGGTGGTCTACGTGGACGACGTACCGGTGGGCTTCGTGCTGTACGCACCGCCCGCCTATGTCCCGCGTTCCACGGCCTTCCCCACGAGCCCGGTGTCACCGGACGCGGTCCAGCTGATGACCGCCTTCATCATGCCCGGTTACCAGGGCCAGGGGCTTGGCCGGGTGATGGTCCAGACGGTCGCCAAGGATCTGCTGCGCCGGGGCTTCAAGGCGATCGAGGCCTTCGGCGATGCACGCTGGAAGGAACCAGCGTGCCTGCTGCCTGCCGACCATCTGCTGGCCGTGGGATTCAAGACAGTACGGCCGCACCCGACGTACCCCCGGCTCAGGCTGGAACTGCGCTCGACCCTCTCCTGGAAGGAAGACGTCGAGCTGGCGTTGGACCGTCTGCTGGGAGCCGTGCAGAAGGAGCCGGCATTGCGGCCTCTGTAGCCGGGCTCATGCGTAGGGGCCGACCTCTGAAGGTCGGCCCCTACGCGTTTCACGTGAAACATCGCCACCTCGCTGTCGGCCGCGCTCGGCGCGGCCTGGCTCGGCGGCCTCGCCGTCTACTCGGCGATGAAGTCCTCGAGGTCGCGGACGATCGCGGCCTTCGGCTTGGCACCGACGATGGTCTTGGCGACCTCGCCACCCTGGTAGACGTTCAGGGTCGGGATCGACATGACGCCGTACTTGGCGGCCGTCGCCGGGTTCTCGTCGATGTTGAGCTTGACGACCTCGATCTTTTCACCGTACTCGGCGGCGATCGCCTCGAGCGACGGGGCGATCTGGCGGCAGGGGCCGCACCAGGCAGCCCAGAAGTCCACCAGGACGGGCTTGTCGCTCTTGAGGACGTCCTCCTCGAAGGAGGCGTCGGTCACGTTCTTCAGGGTGCCTGCCACGGCGGGCTCCTTACCTCGGTGATGCGATGGGCGAATCGGGGGGTCAGACGGTGGTCTTCTCGGGCTCGGCCTGCTGCTCACTGTCCGCGAGGGCGGCGAGGTAGCGCTCGGCGTCCAGGGCGGCGGAGCAGCCCGTGCCGGCTGCGGTGATCGCCTGGCGGTAGGTGTGGTCGACCACGTCGCCCGCGCCGAAGACACCGGTCAGGTTGGTGCGGGTCGAGGGGGCGTCCACCTTGAGGTAGCCCTCCTCGTCGAGGTCGAGCTGGCCCTTGAACAGCTCGGTGCGCGGGTCGTGCCCGATCGCGATGAACAGGCCGGTCACCGGCAGCTCGGTGAGCTCCCCGGTCTTCAGGTTCCGCAGCGTCAGGCCCTCGAGCTTGGGGTTGCCCTTGATTTCGGCGACCTCGCTGTCCCACACGAACTTGATCTTCGGGTCGGCGAAGGCGCGGTCCTGCATCGCCTTCGAGGCCCGCAGGGTGTCACGACGGTGGACGACGGTGACGGACTTGGCGAAGCGCGAAAGGAAGGTGGCCTCCTCCATCGCGGTGTCGCCGCCGCCGATCACGGCGATGTCCTGGTCCTTGAAGAAGAACCCGTCACAGGTGGCGCACCAGGAGACTCCGCGGCCGGAGAGGGCGTCCTCGTTCGGCAGGCCCAGCTTGCGGTGCTGGGAGCCGGTGGCGACGATGACGGCCTTCGCCTTGTGCACCGTGCCCGCGGTGTCCGTGACGGTCTTGATCTCACCGGTGAGGTCGGCGGAGACGATGTCGTCCGGAACCAGCTCGGCACCGAAGCGCTCGGCCTGCGCGCGCATGTTGTCCATGAGCTCGGGGCCCATGATGCCGTCCTGGAAACCGGGGAAGTTCTCGACCTCGGTAGTGTTCATGAGCGCACCACCCGCGGTGACGGCGCCCTCGAACACCAGTGGCTTCAGCGACGCGCGCGCGGTGTAGAGCGCCGCCGTGTAACCGGCGGGCCCGGAGCCGATGATGATCACGTTACGGACGTCGCTCACGGCTTGATTCCTCGTCTCTGGAGACTGCTGCTGCCTACTGCCGGTGGGAGCCTCGCTCGGCGCTCTCACCCCACCCAACGGATCCTAAGGGGCCCGCATTCCCGGTGTGTCCGGGCACACGGAGACACGGCACCGCACAGAGTTCCCAATGACACCCGGGTAGGAACCGCTCCGAGACGCGAAACCTCAGGAGCGGGCGTACGAGTGCGTCAGCAGCACCTTGCCGGGGGACCCCGAGGCCTGCTTCACGCAGGCCGCGTCGACGATGTAGGCCGTGACCTTCGTGCTGTCGGAGGCGTCGGGGGTGACGAGGAGATAGACGAGGGTCCCCTGGTACACGCCCTTGTCGGCGGCGAGGACGGTCTCGTTGGTGGTGATGGCCTGCTGTACGCACGTCGGCACGTTGACCGTGGTGTCGTGGAACGTCTTGTTCGGCCGCATGCCTGAAGACCCGGTCGTGCCGGGGTCGGACTGGACGCCCCAGGGCTTGGCACTGGCGGAGCCGCCCCCGTCCGCCTTCCCGGCGAGCAGGTTGGTGACCCGGCTCTGCAGCGTGCCTTCGGAGTACGTGTGCGCGGCGTCAGTGTGCTGCGGCGTGGCCGTTGTGCTCTTCCCCGTGTCGCCGCCCAGCGTCTGCACCAGCAGGACGCCCAGACCCACGGCCGCAGCTGTGAAGACGGCGGCCACGGCGACGGTCCTGGGGCGGCCGCGACGGGTGCGCTGGGCGCGGCCCGGTCCGGTGGCCGCACGGGCATGGCCCGAAGGGCGGTCAGCGGCGGAAGAGAACGCTGTTTCACGTGAAACATGCGCGGTGAGTTCGGGGGAGTCGGCATCAGCGCTCTCGGGTGCCGACACTGGTGCCGCGACGTCCGGCAGCGCCTCCGCGGCGAGCGCGGCATCGATACGGCTCGCCACATCGTCGGGCATGCGCGGCGGGCCCGGAATCGTGCCGAGGAGCCCGCGGATCTCCTCCAGGGAGTCGTACGCGTCCGCACACAGGGGGCACTCGTCCAGATGCCGCCGCACGTCCTCGACACGGGAGGACGGCAGAAGACCTTCGCTGAGGTCGGAGAGCTCCTCGACGTCCGGGTGCCCGGCCATATCGGTCGTGGATGTCACGCTCGCCCACCTCCGCCCTTCACAGCAGCTGAATCGCTTGGCCCTGCATCATGTGGTCCTGCTGGGGGTGGGACGGATGCCCCCTGAGCCCGGTTCCGTCCGGCACCCGACTTTTTGACGTCCCCGCCGCCCTCCACGCGCAGATGGGTGAGCAGCGGCAGCAGTCTGGCTCTGCCGCGGGCACAGCGGCTCTTCACCGTGCCCGTCGGCACATCGAGGATGCGGGCGGCCTCCGCGACCGGGTAGCCCTGCATGTCCACGAGGACGAGCGCGGCACGCTGGTCCGGGGGCAGGGTGCCCAGAGCCTCCAGCAGTTGGCGGTGCAGATCATTCCGTTCGGCCGGCGCCGACGCCGACTCATGCGGCTCCAGGAGCTGCTCCAGCCGTTCGGTGTCGTCCACGGGCGAGGTCTTCCTGGAAGCAGCCTTACGGACGCGGTCCAGGCACGCGTTCACCGTGATCCGGTGCAACCAGGTCGTGACGGCGGACTGGCCCCGAAACGTATGTGCCGCCCGGTAGGCAGAAACCAGAGCGTCCTGAACGGCGTCGGCGGCCTCCTCACGGTCCCCCAGCGTCCGCAGCGCCACGGCCCACAGTCGGTCGCGGTGCCGGCGGACGATCTCACCGAAGGCGTCGGGATCGCCCTCTACGTGACGGGCGAGGAGGTCCTGATCGCTTGCATCGTCGTATGCGGTGCCATCCGCCATCGGACCCCCTCCCCCTTGACGCTTCCTCAGCCGGTGAACTTCACGTCGGTGATGGCCTGCTTGTAGCCGGCTCCGCTGTAACTGTCCCCGTCCGCGTGCGGCAGGGCCGTGAGCCAGAGCAGCACATAGCGGGTCTTGACGGCCTTGGTGGCCTTCACTGTCGCGGAGGTCCCGGTCGTCGTCAACGTTCCCATTTTCGTCATCGAGCTCACGGGCGTCGACGAGCTCAAGGAGTCCGTCGCATACAGCGTGATTGTTGTGTGGTCGCCGGGGTACCGCAGCCCTATCGAGGCCGCCGACACGGTCTGCGCCGAGCCGAGGTCGTAGACGATGCCCACGCCGGGCTTGAAGGCCGGATTCATGTCCGGGCCGTCTACGAAGCTCTTCGTCCGCCAGTACGTCGAACTGTCGTTGTCATACGTGTTGGCCACGTCGTCCGGCGCCTGGGCGTCCCCCTTGGCGACGTACTCCTGCGCACCCTGGATCTTGATCTGGGTGAGCGGCTTGGGCGTGATGCCGCCGTTCTTGTCGTTCCCGTCCGTCGTATGCGTCTGGTTCGTGTTGTCGGACTTCTTGCCCTGGTTCATCAGGGCTTCCGCGAGTTGCCAGCTGCCCAGGCCCAGCGCCGCGATCAGCAGCGCGGAGACCGCCCACTTGAGGGCCTTGCCCGTGCGGCTCTGCAGTGGGGGCGGCGGGGCCGGTACGGGCTGGGTGATGCCCGGGTGGGCCGCGGGGCGGCCGTACGTGCCCTGCTGGTACGTCGTGCGCTGGTAGTCGGGCGGCGCTGTGAACGAGGGCTCCGGCGGGCGGATGCGGGGCATCTCACCGATCGCCTTGACCAGTTCCTCAGGTGTGGTGCACGGAGCCTCGTGGCGGGAGGCGGTGGCACCGTCGTTGGCCAGCGCCCGCATGGCGAGTTCGGACAGACCGCGGTGCACGCCGGCGCGCACCTGGTCGGGGGCGATCAGACCGACGCCCTTGGGCAGCCCGGACAGACCGTAGGCGTCGTCCTCGTAGGGCCAGCGCTGGGTGAGGGCGGCGTACAGGAGCGCGCCGAGGGCCTCTGTGTCGGTGCGTTGCGGGGTGTCGGAGCTGATGCCGCGCAGGGCGGCGTTCACCGCGAGGCCGCGGATGCGCCACTGGCCTGAGGAGGTGCGCAGGATGGTGCTGGGGTTCAGGCGGAGATGGGAGAGGCCCTCGCGGTGGGCGGCGGCCATGGCTTGGGCCACCTGGGTGACCATCTGGTAGGCGTCGTGGGCTTCCAGCGGTCCGGTGGCGAGCAGCGTGGTCAGTTCGACGGCGTCGGGCAGCCATTCGTGCACGACATAGACGAGGTCGTTCTCCTCGACCGCGTCCAGGACCTGCACGAATCGCGGGTCGCCCAGCAGCGCGGAGGAACGGGCCGCGGCCAGCACGGAACGCGCCCTGGTGTGGTCCGAGGGAAGGACATGAATGCCGACGGCGCGGCGGAGTTTCTCGTCCACCGCACGCCAGCTGCTGAATCCGTCCAGACGGGTGACGCACTCCTCGAGACGGTAGCGTCTGGCGAGCTTGTGGCCGCTGTGCAGTTCGGGTGGTGAGGCCTTCCCGGGACGCTCGGTCCCGCCGCTCCCCTGCGGCTCGTCGCTGTCCGTGTCCCGCTCCCGGTCCTTGGCCACCCCGTCGGACGTGGACTGGTCCGCCTTGGCGGTCAGCGGCTCGTCACCGCTGTTGTCTGCCACGTCGACGGCAGCCGTGCTCCGTTCCGCCACCGTCGTACCTGCCTCCCCATCCGTTGCGCGCTGTCCGACGCAGAAACCAATTGTGCCCACAGTCCGCCGCTATGCACGACACACGGCGGCGGACAATGGTTGTGCGCGTACCCCCGCCTCAGCGCCCCAGGCGCCCGCGGACCATGCCGACCATTGAGTTGAGTTCCTCGATGCGCATCTTGCGTGCGGCGACGTAGAAGACACCGAGAAGCAGGACGCCACCGCCGACGAGGGCGGCCAGCGAGCCGGCGACCCCCTGCCCCAGCGTGTGGCCGATCTCGTAGCAGGCCGCTCCGCTCAGCAGGGCGGCCGGCACCGAGGCGATGCCGAGCCGTGCGTACGTCCGCAGCACCCGGGCGCCGTCCAGGTCGCCGCCCAGCCGCTTGCGCAGCCGGGCCCAGGCGACACCGACGCCGATCGCGTACGCGAGGCCGTAGGAGCCCGCCATGCCGATCACGGCCCAGCGGGCCGGGAGGACGAAGTAGCAGACGGCGGAGGCCCCCGCGTTCACAGCGGCCACGATGACCGTGTTGTAGAAGGGGGTACGGGTGTCCTCGTACGCGTAGAAGGCGCGGAGCACGACGTACTGCACGGAGTACGGGATGAGGCCGAGGCCGAAGGCCATCAGCATGTAGCCCATGTTGGTGGCCTCGCTGGTGCCCGACGAGCCGAAGATCAGGGTGCACATCGGGATGCCCAGCGAGACGAACCCGAAGGCGATCGGCACGATCGCGACGGCCGTGGTGCGCAGGCCCTGCGAGATGTCTTCGCGCACCGCTCCGCCGTCGCCCTCGGCGGCCGAGCGCGAGATGCGCGGCAGCAGGGCGGCCATCAGGGAGACGGTGATGATGGCCTGCGGGAGCCCCCAGATCAGCTGGGCGTTGGCGTAGGCCGCGAAGCCGGTGCCGTCGACCGGGGAGTGCTTGCCCGCCGAGGTGGACAGCTGTGAGACGACGAGCGCGCCCGCCTGGTTGGCGAGGACGAACAGGACGGTCCACTTGGCGAGCGTCGCGGCCTTGCCGAGGCCATGGCCCTTCCAGTCGAAGCGCGGCCGCAGCCGGAAACCGGTCTCGCGCAGGTACGGGATCATCGCCAGGGCCTGTACGACCATGCCGAGCAGCACGCCGATTCCGAGCAACCGCTGCCCCTCCGGCGGGATGTTCGTCACCTTCATCCCGGAGTTGGCCGCGCTGCCGTACACCCAGATGAATGCGCCGAGCGTCACGATGATGACGATGTTGTTCAGGACCGGGGTCCACATCATCGCGCCGAACTTCCCCCGCGCGTTGAGGACCTGCCCCATCACCACGTGGATGCCCATGAAGAAGATCGAGGGCAGGAAGTACCGGACGAAGGTGACGCCGACCTCGTTGGCCGCCGGGTCGCTGGCGACCGAGTCGGACAGCAGGCGGATCAGGAAGGGCGCCCCCAGGATCGCGACCACGGTGAGCCCACCGAGCGCCACCATGACCAGGGTCAGCAGCCGGTTGGCGTACGCCTCGCCGCCGTCCTCGTCCTCCTTCATGGCGCGCACCAGCTGCGGCACGAAGACGGAGTTGAGGCCGCCGCCCACGGTGAGGATGTAGATCATCGTCGGCAGCTGGTAGGCGACCTGGAAGGTGTCGCCGAGGAGGCCGACGCCCAGCGCCGAGACGATCAGCGCTGAGCGGATGAACCCGGTGAGCCGGGAGACCATCGTGCCCGCCGCCATCACGGCGCTGGACTTCAGCAGGTTCGAAGCCCGCCCGCCCTTCTTCCCTTCGGGCGCGGGTGGCGCGGCGGGCTCGGCGGTCGCCTCGGGCGCTGCCGCCGGTGCCGCATCGGCGGCCGGCGAAGGGGCGGCGTACGTCCGCTCCTGCGGGGACGCCTGGGCGTAGGCCGCTGCCGGGTACGGCCCGGCCGGGCCCTGGCCCTGGGCCGGTGCGGGGCCCGGCACGGACGGCTGCCGCACGTACGGCTGTCCGCCGCCCCGCTGCTGGTCCCTGAACAGGTGCGCGAAGGCGTCCGGCTCGTGGCGCTCCTCGCCGGCCTGGGTGACGAGGTCGTCGACGCCCACGAACTGAGTGGTGCGGGGGTCGTCGCCGTGCGGCAGGTACTGCGACGGTCCCTCCGGCTCGGGCGCCGGCGGCTGGGCCCACACGCGAGGGTCGGGGGTGTACTGCGGCGTCGGCGGCTGGGCGTACAGGGGCTGCTGCGGCTGGTACGGGCCGGGGGGCGGCGGGGGGTGCGCGGCGCGGTCGTAGAGCGCCTCGGTCACCGGGTCCTGGGCGGAGAGGTCGTGCGCCTGGTAGGGGTCCTGGTGGTAGGCGTCCTGGAGGTACATGTCGGCCGGGGGCTGCGGCGGTACCTGATCGGGCTGGTGCGGTGGCGGGCCCTCGGGGTAGCCCGAGCTGCCCACGGCGCCCTGCTCGCGGTCACCGTCGTACGGCGCGTTCATGGTTACCCCACCTCGTTGTACCCGGGCCCTTGGCCACGACATCGCTCAACGGTCCACTCTCTCACCCGTCCCGGACGGGTCGGCGCTTTCCGGTGCGGTGTCCGGCCCCGGGTCACTCGGGTGCTCCGGGTCGTCTGCCCCGGTCTCCGCGTCCGACTCCTGAGCGGGCGCCGCCGCGGATCCTGCGGTGTCCCCAGTGTCTACGGTGCCGTCGGCGGCCTTGTTCAGACCCCCGTCGTCCGCGTGCTGCGGGTCGTCCTGCCGCTCCTCCTCGGCCTGCCGTGCGGCCAGGCGCTTGCGCTGGGTGTACATGCGGAACCCGGCGAGCACCAGCAGCAGGACGCCACCGGCGATGACGAGCATCACCGTGGGGGTGATCTCGGTGACGTTCACGTCGAAGGTGATCGGAGGGCCGTACGCCTGCCCGTCCTCGGTGAAGAGCTGGGCGACCACCGCCGCCCGGCCGTTGGCGTTGGCCGTGGTGGTGAACTTCACGGACTGGCTGTGCCCGCCCGAGACGGAGATGGGCTGCTCGAAGTAGGGGCCGTTGCCGATCTTCAAACGCGTCGGCTGCTGGGAGGTGAGCCGCAGGACCAGGTGGTCGACCCCCTGCATGAGATTGTTCTGCACCGTCACGGGGATGGTCGCGCTGCGGCCGGAGAGCTTCGTCTCGGACTTCTCGATCAGCCGCACCTGGTCGGTGAGCCCGTCGAGGTAGGACTCGACGCCCTGGCGGAAGACCGAGGCCTCGGAGGCGTGCCCGCGCCACGAGGTGGACATCGCGCGGTCTATGGCGCGCCCGAAGGGGGTGACCACTCGTTCGGGGTCGGTCAGGATCACCTTGAAGCTGTCGAGCTTGTCCTGCGTGTTCTCGATCTGCTCGAACGCGGACTGCGGAAGCTCCTGCCTGCGCAGCGAGGAGGGGTAGCGGGACGCTGCCGGAACCCTCGTCGTGGCATCCGGGTCCGGCTTGGCCTCGGCGGCCGCCGACAGATCGGCCGACTCCGACCAGTGGCTGCCCTGCAGGGCCGTCAGCGCCTCCGCCATCGACTGGGCCTGGCTCGCGGACGGCATCCGCGAGGGAGCGACCACGATGCTGCGCTGCTTGTCCGGCTCCTCGAGGTTGATCATCAGGCTCTGCGCCAGGAAATCCTGTACGGCGAGGGTGGAGCTCGTGGCCGAGGTCATGTCGCCGTCGAACGCGCTCGACAGGCCGTCGTCCGAGACCACCGCCGTGGTGCCGCCCCCGATGGGGCGCGCGGCGGTGGGCGTGTAGGACAGGCCGCGGGTCTCCTGGAGGCTGTCGCTCCGGGCGATCACCTTGTCGGCGCCGGCGGAGGTGGCGACCTTGATGATGGAGGGGTCGACCGCGCCGTCCACGGGCCAGGCGAAGTCCGTGTCGGGTTTCACGTGGAGGATGGTCTCCACGGTGCTCGCGGCGACGTCCGTGGCGTCCTTGAGGTGGCTGAGGGAGCCGGTGACGTTCTTGCCGTTGTGGGCGAGCGAGGCCAGGTCGGGGTCGCCGTAGGGCAGAGCGACGACCTCCTTGTTCTGGACCGCCTTCTGAAGGTCGGCGAGCCACTGCTTGGCGACCGCCTGGCTCTTGCCCGCCGTGACCTTGTCGCCGTCGCCCTTGATGCTGTAGCTGCCCGCCATCGCGTCCACGGAGGCGAGCAGGTCGGGGTCGATCACCCAGGTGACGTCGAGGTTCCTGCCCTGTGAAAGGAGCTGCGAGAGACGGCCGCCCGGGGAGAGCTCCTTGGCCAGGTCGTCGTTCTGGAAGACGGGTGTCTGCTGCTGGTTGGGGAGGGTCTCCGCGGTCATGTGGACGTCGGAGACCAGCGGCCACAGGAATGTCGTCTGCGTCTTGGCGGCGGCGTCGTCGGGCTGCCAGGGCAGGAACGTCCGCTGGATGCCGAGCACCTGATCGTAGGGTTGCGCGGCGGTCTGGCCGGAGAGCGAGACACCGAGCGGGTAGACCCCGTCGGAGTCGAGGTCCAGTTCCTTGACGGGCACGGAGATGCTGAATTCCTGGGTGGCACCGGGCGCGAGCCGGGCGAACTTCTCGACGTACTTGCCACCGACCTCGGAGCCGTCGACGCCCGGCAGGTAGGCGGTGCGCCGGGCGACGCTGTCGATGGACGCGCGGCTGGTCAGCTCCTGGCCGACGCGCAGGCCCACGTGGGCGTCGGTGACGGCCTGCTTGCCGTTGTTGGTGACCGTGCCGGAGACGGTGAGGGTGTCGCCGTCGGTCGGCACGCTGGGGCTGAGCGAGTCGAGGGAGACAGTGACCGCTCGGGAGCTGCCGGCCTCCACCGCGGCGCTCCTGGCGGCGGCGTGCGCCGCCGGGCCGGCGGGCAGCTGCAGCAGGCCGGCCAGCAGGGGTGCGCCCGCGAGCAGCGCTCCGGTACGCCGGAGCCACCGGCGGGCAGGTGAGGAACTCATCCCCTGGAAGTCTGCCGCCTCGGCCACGCGCTCGCCCGTCCCTCGTCGTCAGTGGTCGTCGGAATGTGCGTCCCCGCATGGTAACGATGCGCGTGGAAGGGAAGTGCCGCGGTCCGCACCACAAGATCGGAAAGGGAGCGGGGCAGTCCCGTCATGGCGGGGATCGGGAAGGCACCCGCCACTGGCTGTTCACGGCCGTTCACGGAACGCTTGTGCAGGTTTAATGCGGGCGCCCGCCATCGCCTGGGACACGTACCCTTTTCTGTTGTGCCGAACGCCAACGAAGACAATCCCCGTGCCCTGAGTCAGGTACAGCAGCGCGCTGTGAGCGAACTGCTGCGGGTCTCCCCTGTCGCCGACGACCTCGCCCGCCGCTTCAAGGAGGCGGGCTTCTCACTCGCTCTGGTCGGTGGCTCGGTGCGGGACGCCCTCCTCGGCCGGCTCGGCAACGACCTGGACTTCACGACGGACGCCCGCCCCGAGGACGTCCTGAAGATCGTGCGGCCGTGGGCGGACGCCACATGGGAGGTCGGGATCGCCTTCGGCACCGTGGGGGCCCAGAAGGACGCCCGCGTCGGAGACGCTGTCCAGCGGTTCCAGATCGAGGTGACGACGTACCGGTCGGAGGCCTACGACCGGAACTCGCGCAAGCCCGAGGTGTCGTACGGCGACTCCATCGAGGAGGATCTGGTCCGGCGCGACTTCACGGTCAACGCGATGGCCGTCGCGCTGCCCGAGAAGGAGTTCATCGACCCGCACCGGGGGCTCGACGATCTCGCCGCCCGGGTGCTGCGCACTCCGGGGACCCCCGAGGAGTCCTTCTCGGACGATCCGCTGCGGATGATGCGGGCCGCCCGCTTCGCGGCCCAGCTGGACTTCGAGGTGGCTCCCGAGGTCGTCACGGCCATGAAGGACATGGCCGGGCGCATCGAGATCGTCTCCGCCGAACGTGTACGGGACGAGCTGAACAAGTTGGTCCTGTCCGCCTACCCGCGCAAGGGGCTGACGCTGCTGGTCGAGACGGGGCTCGCCGATCACGTTCTGCCGGAGCTGCCCGCTCTGCGCCTGGAGCGCGACGAGCATCACCGGCACAAGGATGTCTATGACCACACGCTGATCGTCCTGGAGCAGGCGATGGCGCTGGAGCAGGACGGACCCGATCTGGCGCTGCGGCTTGCCGCGCTGCTGCATGACATCGGAAAGCCGAAGACGCGCCGTTTCGAGAAGGACGGCCGTGTCTCCTTCCACCACCACGAGGTGGTCGGCGCCAAGATGACCAAGAAGCGGATGACGGAGCTGAAGTACCCCAACGAGCTGGTGAAGGACGTCTCCCGTCTGGTCGAACTGCACCTGCGCTTCCACGGCTACGGCACGGGAGAGTGGACGGACTCGGCGGTGCGCCGGTACGTCCGTGACGCGGGCCCGCTCCTCGACCGTCTCCACAAGCTGACCCGCTCGGACTGCACGACCCGCAACAAGCGCAAGGCGGCCGCGCTCTCCCGCGCGTACGACGGCCTGGAGGAGCGCATCGCCCAGCTCAAGGAGCAGGAGGAGCTGGACGCGATCCGCCCCGACCTGGACGGCAACCAGATCATGGAGATCCTGGGCGTCGGTCCGGGGCCCGTGGTCGGTCGTGCGTACAAGCACATGCTGGAGCTGCGCCTGGAGAACGGGCCGATGGGACATGACGCTGCGGTGGCCGCGCTCAAGGAGTGGTGGGCCGAGCAGAGCGAGGGATGAGGGAACGGGGTCATGTTTCACGTGAAACATGACCCCGGAACGTCACCACGGCACGCGCGGAGGGGCGGTGTTTCACGTGAAACACCGCCCCTCCGCGCGTGCCGTGGGTCGATCTACTTCTTGAGCTCGTTCAGGCAGAGCACAACGTCGTGGCCGCCGCCGTACTGAATGTAGGAGATCGTCGCGTCCTTGACGTCCTGGCACTTGTTCTCGTCGCTACTGCCGTCAAACTTCTGGACGACCTTGTACTGGGCGTTGCTCGAGGAGCAGTCGACGTCCTTGAGGTCAGGCTTGGAGTCCGTGCCGTCGTTGTGCATGCAGGACCCCACCGAGGTGGTCTCCGCGTCGTCGCGGTTGAAGAACCAGCTCAGGCCGAACCCGGCGCCGAACTTGAGGAGGGCGATGAGGACGAAGGCGACGACGGCGCCTATGATCTTCAGCGCCTTCTTGCCGCTCCGCTTGGCGGGCGCGGCAGGGGCCGGCGGAGGAACCGGTGCGCCCTGCTGCTGCGGGAAGGGTGCGTACGGCTGCTGCTGCGGGTACGTCTGCTGCGGCGGATAGGGCTGCTGCGGAGCGTACGGCTGCTGCGGGTATGCCTGCTGCGCGACTCCCGGCTGGCCGGGCTGCTGCCCCATGGGCACGGTGGGCTGCTGGGCGTAGGGATTCGTGCCCTGGGGCGGCGGAGTGGTCACTTTCGGGGTCCCCCTCGAACGCGGGTGCGCATGGCGCGAAATAAGACGCCCGTAAGCTACAGGGCCGAACTGACAACCTTGGACTCGCCTTCGGCTCCGTAGCCTTGACGTGACACTTACTGGCGCTCAAAGCGGGACATAGACAGAGCAACCGCTGCGTATACCACGGCGACCATGACGACCAAAGCCGCTGATCGGCCGTCAGGAGGCAGCATCAAGGCGGCGACCGCGGCCGCGCCGACGAAGGCCACATTGAAGAGCACGTCGTAGACCGAGAAGATCCGGCCGCGGAAGCCGTCGTCGACCGAGGACTGAACGATCGTGTCGGTGGAGATCTTCGCGCCCTGGGTGGTCAGCCCCAGGACGAACGAGGCCATCAGCATGGGTCCCGCGGCAAACGGCAGGCCGAGCGAGGGCTCCAGTACGGCGGCGGACCCCGCGCACACCGCGATCCAGCGGCCGGGGCCGAGACGCCCCGCCGCCCACGGCGTCACCACGGCCGCGGCGAAGAACCCGGCCCCGGAGATGCCCAGCGCCAGTCCCAGCAGGGCCAGCCCCTGACGCGGGTTCGCGGAGAGGGCGTAGCGGCACAGCATGAGCAGCAGGACGAGCAGCGCGCCGTAGCAGAACCGCATCAGGGTCATCGCGGTGAGCGCCCAGGCGGCCTCCCGGCGCGGGGGTGCCGCGAGATGCCGTACACCGGCCACCAGATCCCGCGTGGTGCCGACCAGCACGGCACCAAGGCGCGGCTGCACCGCAACCCCGTCCGGTCCCAGCGCTCCCGGAGCCAGGCTCAGCGATGCGAGGGCCGATCCCAGATACAGGAGCGCACCCAGCAGCACCACCGCGGCATCGGAGTCGGCGATCACCAGCCGTACGGCGAAGGCGAGTCCGCCGCCCGCGGTCGCGGCGAGCGTGCCCGCCGTCGGCGAGAGCGAGTTGGCCATCACCAGGCGTTCGGCGTCGACCACCCGGGGCAGCGCCGCGGACAGGCCGGCCAGGACGAAACGGTTGACCGCGGTGACGCACAGCGCGGAGACGTAGAAGAGCCAGTCCGGTACATGGCTCACCATCAGCACGGCGGTCGCGCAGGCCAGCAGGGCGCGCAGCAGGTTGCCGTGGAGGAAGACCTGGCGGCGCCGCCAGCGGTCCAGCAGGACACCCGCGAAGGGGCCGACGAGGGAGTAGGGCAGGAGCAGCACGGCCATGGCGGAGGCGATCGCGGTGGCCGAGGTCTGCTTCTCGGGGGAGAAGACCACGTACGTGGCGAGCGCGACCTGGTAGACGCCGTCGGCCCCCTGGGACAGCAGCCGTACGGCGAGCAGGCGCCGGAAGCCGCTGAAGCGCAGGAGGACGCGGAGATCGCGCACGACGGACATGGGGCACAGCCTCACATACGTGCGGGGTCCCCGGGCAGAGACCCGGGGACCCCGCACGGGCACGGGAGCGACGTCAGCGCTCGACCTCGCCCCGGATGAACTTCTCGACGTTCTCGCGGGCCTCGTCGTCGAAGTACTGGACCGGCGGGGACTTCATGAAGTACGAGGACGCGGACAGCACGGGGCCGCCGATGCCGCGGTCCTTGGCGATCTTCGCCGCGCGCAGGGCGTCGATGATGACACCCGCGGAGTTCGGGGAGTCCCAGACCTCGAGCTTGTACTCCAGGTTCAGCGGGACGTCGCCGAAGGCACGGCCCTCGAGGCGGACGTAGGCCCACTTGCGGTCGTCGAGCCAGGCCACGTAGTCGGACGGGCCGATGTGGACGTTCTTCTCGCCGAGGTCCCGGTCGGGGATCTGGGAGGTGACGGCCTGCGTCTTGGAGATCTTCTTGGACTCCAGGCGGTCGCGCTCGAGCATGTTCTTGAAGTCCATGTTGCCGCCGACGTTCAGCTGCATCGTGCGGTCCAGGATCACGCCCCGGTCCTCGAACAGCTTCGCCATGACGCGGTGCGTGATGGTCGCGCCGACCTGCGACTTGATGTCGTCACCGACGATCGGGACGCCGGCCTCGGTGAACTTGTCGGCCCACTCCTTGGTGCCGGCGATGAAGACCGGAAGGGCGTTGACGAAGGCGACCTTGGCGTCGATGGCGCACTGGGCGTAGAACTTCGCCGCGTCCTCGGAGCCGACGGGCAGGTAGCAGACGAGGACGTCGACCTGCTTGTCCTTGAGGACCTGGACGACGTCGACCGGCTCCTCCGCGGACTCCTCGATGGTGGCGCGGTAGTACTTGCCGAGACCGTCGAGGGTGTGGCCGCGCTGGACCGTCACGCCGGTGGACGGGACGTCGCAGATCTTGATGGTGTTGTTCTCCGAGGCGCCGATGGCGTCCGCGAGGTCGAGGCCGACCTTCTTGGCGTCCACGTCGAACGCGGCGACGAACTCGACGTCCCGCACGTGGTAGTCGCCGAACTGGACGTGCATCAGACCCGGGACCTTGGACGCCGGGTCGGCGTCCTTGTAGTACTCGACTCCCTGCACCAGCGATGCGGCGCAGTTGCCCACGCCGACGATGGCTACGCGAACCGAACCCATTCCGGTTGCTCCCTGTGTGTACGTGTGAGGCCCCGACCGGGCCTCACGTGGTGGTGTCGTCGGACGGATCCGGCCGGGTGCTGTCCCGGTGCCGGGGCAGGCCGCCCGTCGCTCCAGATGTGCTGTCAGGAGCGGAGCCGTCGGCAGTGGAACCTCTGAGGTCCCGTCCGGCCCGCTCACTCTCGATGAGCTCGTTCAGCCAGCGCACTTCGCGCTCCACGGACTCCATCCCGTGGCGCTGGAGCTCGAGGGTGTAGTCGTCGAGGCGCTCCCGGGTGCGCGCCAGGGAGGCACGCATCTTCTCCAGACGCTCCTCCAGCCGGCTGCGGCGGCCCTCCAGGACGCGCATGCGCACGTCACGGGACGTCTGTCCGAAGAAGGCGAAACGAGCGGCGAAGTGCTCGTCCTCGTACACGTCGGGGCCCGTCTGGGAGAGCAGCTCCTCGAAGTGCTCCTTGCCTTCGGGTGTCAGCCGGTAGACGATCTTGGCGCGCCGCCCGGCGAGCGGAACGGCGCCGGCGTCCTCGGAGGCGCTCCCCGACTCCTCGATCAACCAGCCGTTGGCGACCAGCGTCTTGAGGCAGGGGTAGAGCGTCCCGTAGCTGAACGCGCGGAATACACCCAGTGACGTATTGAGCCGTTTGCGCAGCTCGTAGCCGTGCATCGGGGACTCGCGGAGCAGGCCGAGGACGGCGAACTCGAGGATCCCGGAACGCCGGCTCATGTGCGCCTCCCTCCTGTCGCTGACTCGTCCGCACGGTCTTTATGTCGCGCTGATGTATCGACTCGATACATCACGACGATAGAACGCCTCTCCGGGCGCGACAAGAGCGGGCATGGTGAACGGGGTCACATCACCGATTCGTAGGACGCAAGTTGCCTGGTTTGGGGTGAAGTTCGGACCTCCGTCGGTTTTGGCGGTGCGTAGTCTGTGCGGCATGCACACCACCGGGAACCGAGTGACCTATGGGGGACGTCCTCGTCCTCGGTGCAGTACGGGTGAATGCCGAAACGCCCGCATCCGTACTTCGGGGGGACCGGAAACCAGCCGCCGTTTCCAGGCGCGCCAGGATGCGCCTGCCCGAGGAGTAATCGTTCGATGAGCGAGCACCGTCGCAAACCGCCGCAGCCGCAGGGAGGCGGACGTGCCGCGGCCCGACGCGGTCAGTCGGCGTCCCCCGGCCGCCGCGCGGCACCGCGAGGCGCCACCGGGTCTCCGTCCGCCCCCTACGGAGCGGGAGGTGAGGAGCGCCCGTACGGTGGCCGAGCCGAGGCCCGGAGGGCGGCCCAGAGAAACGCGGGCGGCCGGCGCAGAGCGGCCGACGGCGCCGGCCGTGGCCGGGGCGCGGCTCCGGCCACGAAGCGCTTCATCGACTACCCGCGCGCGGGCAAGTACGGCGCCGCACGCTGGGTGCCCTCCTGGAAACTGGTCGCGGGGCTGTTCATCGGTTTCATAGGGAGCCTGGTGGCGGTCGCGGGCGTCGGGTACGCGATGGTGAGCGTGCCGGACGTCGCCAAGACCGCGCAGTCCCAGAACAACGTCTACTACTGGGCCGACGGCAGCCAGATGGTCGCCACGGGTGGCGAGACCAACCGCCAGATCGTCAACCTGTCGCAGATCCCCAAGGCGATGCAGTACGCCGTCATCTCCCAGGAGAACAAGACCTTCTACACCGACAGCGGCATCGACCCCAAGGGCATCGCGCGCGCCCTGTTCAACATGGCCACGGGCGGTCAGACCCAGGGCGGCTCCACCATCACCCAGCAGTACGTGAAGAACGCGAGGCTGGACGACCAGGCCCAGACGGTCTCCAGGAAGTTCAAGGAGATCTTCATCGCCATCAAGGTCGGCGCCACCGTCCCCAAGGACGACATCCTGGCCGGCTACCTGAACTCCGCGTACTACGGGCGCAACGCCTACGGCATCGAGGCCGCCGCCCACGCGTACTTCAACAAGCCCGCCATCAAACTGGACCCCGGCGAGTGCGCCTTCCTGGCGGCGATGCTCAAGGGCGCCACGTACTACGACCCGGCAGGCGCCACGTCCATCGACCCCAAGAACGCCACTCCCCAGGCAAACCAGAAGCGTGCCACCCTGCAGATGCAGGACACCCTCAACAAGATGGTCCAGTACGGGCACCTGAGCGCCGCGGAGCGCGCCAAGTACACGACGCTTCCGCAGGTCCAGAACCCGCGATCGAACACCCGGCTGAGCGGCCAGATCGGTTATCTCGTCGATCTGGCCAACAGCTACCTGGTCACCCACAGCAGCACGACCCACATCACCCAGGACAAGCTGCAGCAGGGCGGGTACCAGATCTACACGACCTTCGAGAAGAAGAAGGTCGACGAGCTCGAGGCCGCGGTCAAGAACGTCCAGAAGGCCAACATCAAGCCGAACCTGCGCCCGAACACCGACAAATACGTCCAGTTCGGCGGCGCGTCCGTGGACCCGGCCAGCGGTGCGATCAAGGCGATCTACGGTGGTGAGGACGCGACCAAGCACTTCACCAACAACGCGGACTCGACCGGTGCCCAGGTGGGTTCGACGTTCAAGCCGTTCGTGCTGGCGGCGGCGATGAAGTGGGGTGTCCGTAACCCCGACCTCGGACCGGAGCAGGCCCAGGACGAGCGCACCGTCGTCTCACCGAAGAGTCTCTACAGCGGCAAGAACAAGCTGAAGATCAAGGAGTACAACGGAACCGTCTGGAAGAACGAGAAGGGCCAGGAGTGGCTGCAGACGAACGACGGCAACGAGTCGGTGGGCGACCCGCCGGCCTACAAGATCGACCTGCGTGAGGCGATGCAGTTCTCGGTGAACTCCGCCTATGTGCAGCTGGGCATGGACGTCGGCCTCGACAAGGTGAAGCAGACCGCCCTGGACGCGGGCATCCTGGAGGGCAGCCTGGCCAGCTCGAACTACCCCTCGTTCTCCATCGGTACCTCCTCCCCGAGCGCGATCCGCATGGCGGGTGCCTACGCCACCTTCGCGGCCAGTGGCAAGCAGAACGATCCCTACTCGGTCGACAAGGTCAGCAGCAAGGACGGGGTGGTCTTCCAGCACACCAAGCAGGCCAAGGACGCGTTCACCGCGAAGGTCGCCGACAACGTCACCGACGTCCTCAAGACCGTGGTCGACAAGGGCACCGGTACCGCGGCGAAGCTGACGGGGCGCGACGTGGCAGGCAAGACCGGTACGACGGACGGCAACAAGTCCGCCTGGTTCGTCGGGTACACCCCGCAGCTGTCCACCGCGATCAGCATGTTCCGCATGGACGACAACGAGTCCAACAAGAACCGGACGTTCCTGGAGATGTATGGAACGGGCGGGCAGAAGCAGATCCACGGTGCCTCGTTCCCGGCTGAGATCTGGCACGACTACATGGAACAGGCGCTCAAGGGTCAGCCCGCGGAGTCGTTCCCGACGCCGGAGCCCATCGGTACGGTCGTCAACGACACCCCGAGCCCGAGCGTGACCCCCTCGCCCACGCAGAGCGTCACCCAGAGCCCGACGCCGAGCGCGACGCCGAGCCCGTCGCTGACCTCGTCCTCTCCCTCGCCGAGCGACACCTGCGGCTTCTGGGGCAACAGTCCCTGCAGTGGCAATGGAGGGGGCAACGGGAACGGCGGAACCGGCCCCGGCGGCACCGACGCGGGCGGCACGGGCGGAGTGACCTCGTCGCCGACGGAGTCGACCGGCAGCGGAAACACCCGGGGCAACGGCAACGGAGGGATCTTCGCCGGGCCGAACGGGTAGTAGTCACGGAATGTGTTTCACGTGAAACACTCCGTTTCACGTGAAACACCGCCCGAAGAGGGCCGTCACACCGACCGGTGTGGCGGCCCTCGGCGTTTTCCTGGCCGGATGCGGCAGGATGAGCCTCATGCCCAGTGCAGAGACGACGCGCGTGAGCGCGCCCCAGCCGGATGTGGTGCGGCCGACCAGGGAGGACGAGGTCGCCGCGGCCGGCAGCGAGCTGATCGGCGGGCCCGTCGGACGGCGCTCCCTGCTCGGGACGTCCTGGTGGACGCCCGTGCGGATCGTGGTGCTCGTCGCGATCGGCATGTTCGCCCTCGGCATGGTCCAGAAGCTGCCCTGCTACGACAGCGGCTGGTTCTTCGGCGCCAGCTCGCAGTACACGCACGCCTGCTACTCGGACATCCCGCACCTCTACCAGGGGCGCGGCTTCGCCGACGGGCTCGTGCCCTACTTCGACAAGCTTCCGGGCGACATGGACTACCTCGAGTACCCGGTGCTCACCGGTGTGTTCATGGAGGTCGCCTCCTGGATGACTCCGAGCGGCGGCGGCATCCAGGCCCGCGAGCAGACCTACTGGATGGTCAACGCCGGAATGCTCATGGTGTGCGCGGCGGTCATCGCCGTGTGCACCGCCCGCATCCACCGCAGGCGCCCCTGGGACGGCCTTCTCGTCGCCCTCGCGCCCGCCTTCGCGCTGACCGCCACCATCAACTGGGACCTGCTCGCCGTGGCCCTGCTGGCCGCCGCGATGCTGATGTGGTCACGGGGCCGGGCCCTTGCCTTCGGCGTCCTCGTGGGGCTCGCGACGGCCGCCAAGTTCTACCCGTTCCTGGTGCTCGGACCGCTCCTCGTGCTGTGCTGGCGGGCGGGCAGGTGGCGGGAGTACGGGACCGCCGTCCTGGGCGCCGTCGGCGCGTGGCTCGTGGTCAACCTGCCGGTGATGTGGCTCGCCCCCGAGGGCTGGTCCAAGTTCTACCGCTTCAGCCAGGAGCGCGGGGTGGACTTCGGGTCCGTCTTCCTGTTCGTCTCGCGCTGGTTCAACATCGACATCACCGGGGACACCGCCAACACCTACGCGCTGATCATGATGGTGCTGGCCTCCGCCGGCATCACCGCGATGACGCTGACCGCTCCGCGTCGCCCGCGCTTCGCCCAGCTCGCCTTCCTGATCGTCGCCGCGTTCATCCTGACCAACAAGGTCTACTCGCCGCAGTACGTGCTGTGGCTGGTCCCCCTCGCCGCACTCGCCCGGCCGCGCTGGCGGGACTTCCTGATCTGGCAGGCCTGCGAGGTCGCGTACTTCCTGGGGATCTGGACGTACCTCGCGTACACGACCAGCGGAGACGCCCACAAGGGCCTGCCGACGGACGGGTACCAGCTCGCCATCGCCGTCCACCTGCTGGGGACGCTCTACCTGTGCGCCGTCGTCGTACGCGACATCTTCCTGCCGGAACGGGACACGGTGCGCCGGGCCGGCGACGACGATCCGTCCGGCGGCGTACTGGACGGTGCGCCGGATGTCTTCGCGCTAGGAGCCGCCGCTCATCCGCCGCGGCACGCGGCGCATTTCGAGGGGCCGCAGGTGGACTGGGGGAGCCGCGGCGGACAACCGGCTGACGACGGTTCGCGCTGAGAGAACCGTCGCCGGGCCGTCACGGACAAGGCCGTACACGAGCTTCGTGTACGGCCTTCGTCGTGCTTCCGGGCCTGTGCTCAGCGGTCGACGAGCCGGTCGAACTGCGTCGTCGTGTGCCGCAGATGGGCCACCAGTTCATCGCCCACCTTCGGCTCCGTGGCGTCAGCCGGGATGAACAGGATCGAGACCTGCATGTGCGGCGGCTCGGCGAACCAGCGTTGCTTGCCCGCCCAGACGAACGGCGACAGGTTCCGGTTCACCGTCGCGAGGCCGGCCCGGGCCACTCCCTTGGCGCGCGGCATAACACCGTGCATGGCCTTGGGGGCCTCCAGGCCCACCCCGTGTGACGTCCCGCCCGCCACGACGACCAGGAAGCCGTCGGAGGCCGCCTTCTGCTGCCGGTAGCCGAAGCGGTCGCCCTTGGCCACGCGCGTCACGTCCAGGACCGCCCCGCGGTACTCGGTGGCCTCGTGGTCCCCGAGCCACAGCCGGGTGCCGATGCGGGCGCGGAAGCGGGTCTGCGGGAACTGCTGCTGCAGCCGGGCCAGCTCATCCGCCTTGAGGTGGCTCACGAACATCGTGTGCAGCGGCAGCCGGGCCGCGCGCAGCCGGTCCATCCAGCCGATGACCTCCTCCACGGCGTCGGAGCCGTCGGTACGGTCCAGCGGCAGGTGGATGGCGAAGCCTTCCAGGCGCACGTTCTCTATGGCCGCGTGCAGCTGCGGCAGGTCCTGCTCGCTGACCCCGTGGCGCTTCATCGAGGACATCACCTCGATGACCACCCGGGCGCCCACGAGCCCGTACACGCCGTCCACGGACGACACCGAGCGGATGACGCGGTCCGGCAGCGGCACGGGCTCCTCACCCCGCCGGAACGGCGTCAGCACCAGCAGGTCGCCGCCGAACCAGTCCTTGATCCGGGCCGCCTCGTACGTCGTGCCCACGGCGAGCATGTCCGCGCCCAGGCGGGTGGCCTCCTCCGCCAGCCGCTCGTGGCCGAACCCGTAGCCGTTGCCCTTGCAGACGGGGACGAGCCCCGGGAACTGCTCCTGCACGTGCTTGTGGTGTGCCCGCCAGCGCGCGGTGTCGACGTAGAGCGTGAGCGCCATGGCCGGTCCCGGAACCTTTCTCGTGGCTGCCGTGTGTCAGAGGTCTGAGAGGGAATTGTGACGGATCCGCCGGACCGACGGGCTGGTCCGGGCCGCTCGGGCGACCCGGCGCGGGGCTCCGGCGTCAGCGGCGCGACATGTAGATGTCGAGCGCCTTGTGCAGCAGCTTGTTGAGCGGGAAGTCCCACTCGCCGAGGTACTCGGCGGCCTGCCCGCCCGTGCCCACCTTGAACTGGATCAGGCCGAAGAGGTGGTCGGTCTCGTCCAGCGAGTCGGAGATGCCGCGCAGGTCGTAGACGGTCGCACCGAGCGCGTAGGCGTCGCGCAGCATCCGCCACTGCATCGCGTTCGAAGGCCGCACCTCACGGCCGATGTTGTCGGAGGCTCCGTAGGAGTACCAGACGTGGCCGCCTACGATCAGCATCGTCGCCGCCGACAGGTTCACACCGTTGTGCCGCGCGAAGTACAGCCGCATACGGTTGGGGTCCTCGCTGTTGAGGGCCGTCCACATGCGCTGGAAGTACGACAGCGGGCGGGGCCGGAAGTGGTCGCGCACCGCGGTGATCTCGTACAGGCGCTGCCACTCCTCGAGGTCGTGGTAGCCGCCCTGGACCACCTCGACGCCCGCCTTCTCGGCCTTCTTGATGTTGCGGCGCCACAACTGGTTGAAGTTCTTGTGGACCTCTTCCAGGGACCGGTTGGCGAGCGGCACCTGGAAGACGTACCGCGGCTGCACATCGCCGAAGCCGGCGCCGCCGTCCTCGCCCTGCTGCCAGCCCATCCGGCGCAGCTTGTCGGAGACTTCGAACGCGCGCGGCTCGATGAAGTCGGCCTCCAGGTCACGCAGCCGCTTGACGTCCGGGTCCTGGATGCCCTTCTTGATGGTCTCCGCGTTCCACCGTCGGATGACCACCGGCGGGCCCATCTTCACGGAGAAGGCGCCCTGTTGCTTCAGGTGCGCGAGCATCGGCTGGATCCAGTCCTCCAGGTTCGGCGCGAACCAGTTGATCACCGGACCCTCGGGCAGATACGCCAGATAGCGCTTGATCTTGGGCAGCTGCCGGTACAACACCAGACCGACGCCCACCAGTTCGCCGCTCTTGTCGAACCAGCCGAGGTTCTCGGAGCGCCACTCCGCCTTGACGTCTGCCCAGGCCGGGACCTGCATGTGGCTCGCCGCCGGCAGGCTCTGGATGTACGCCAGATGCTGCTCGCGACTGATCGTCCTCAGGGTCAGGCTCATTCGGGGCGCTCCTCGGGCTGGTGTGTCCCCATGGGTACAGGGGCTCCGGCTCTCGCGCCGAAGCCTACTGCGCCCCGCGAGCGCCCCGACTGGCCCTACGCCCCCTGTGCGTCCGGCGGGTCGCCTCACGGCCCCGCCGGACACACCGCGACCCGACGGTCAGTGGCCGACGACGCCGCCGAAGAGACCGCCGTGGGCCATGCCCAGGAAGAAGCCGACGGCCGAGGCACCGAGCCCCAGGATCAGGCCGAAGCGCTCTCGGGTCGTCACGGAGATGTACTGCCCGTAGGCGCCGGTGAAGATCCCCACCAGGCCGGTCCAGGAGCTGATCAGATGCAGGTCCTTGGACACCAGCGCCGTCACGAAGGCCGTGACACCGAGCACCAGGGTCACCGCGAGCAGGGTGTCCTGGACGGGGTGGGCCTTGCCGTCCGTGGCGAAGAGGGAACCGGTGGTGTTGGGTCGCAATACCTGTGCCATGGGGCACCTCCTGCGGAAGGCGGCGCATCGTAGCGCCATACACACCCGATGTGTACAGATTGACGGCCTCCGGGGCCGGATTTCAACCGGAAGCACGTGTGCGGGTACTCTGTACCGTCTGCACCGGTGTCTGCCCAGGCACAGCCTGGTCAACCGTCGACTGGCCTCCGATTGTCAGTGGCGGCTGATTTACTGACAGACACGGTTACGTACGCATCACAACCCTCCTGCCACGGAACGACCGTGGCCGCTGAGTCCAAAGGAGGTGGGTTCCACATGCGTCACTACGAGGTGATGGTCATCCTCGACCCCGATCTCGAGGAGCGTGCTGTCTCCCCGCTGATCGAGAACTTCCTTTCCGTCGTCCGTGACGGTGGCGGAAAGGTCGAGAAGGTCGACACCTGGGGTCGTCGTCGTCTCGCCTACGAGATCAAGAAGAAGCCCGAGGGCATCTACTCGGTCATCGACCTGCAGGCCGAGCCTGCGGTCGTCAAGGAGCTCGACCGCCAGATGAACCTGAACGAGTCGGTCCTCCGGACCAAGGTCCTCCGTCCCGAGACCCACTGAGCCTCCCGCTCAGCTGATCCCGGGATTCGAGTAGCAGCACCAGCAGCCAGCAGCAAACCCGCCGAGAGGTTCCCCCATGGCAGGCGAGACCGTCATCACGGTCGTCGGCAACCTTGTCGATGACCCCGAGCTGCGCTTCACCCCGTCCGGTGCGGCGGTCGCGAAGTTCCGCATCGCGTCCACTCCCCGCACCTTCGACCGTCAGACCAATGAGTGGAAGGACGGCGAAAGCCTCTTCCTGACCTGCTCGGTCTGGCGCCAGGCGGCGGAGAACGTCGCCGAGTCGCTTCAGCGAGGCATGCGCGTCATCGTGCAGGGCCGGCTGAAGCAGCGGTCCTACGAGGACCGTGAGGGCGTCAAGCGCACGGTCTACGAGCTCGACGTCGACGAGGTCGGCGCCAGCCTGCGCAACGCCACGGCCAAGGTCACCAAGACCGCCGGCCGCGGTGGCCAGGGCGGTTACGCCGGCGGTGGCGGTCAGGGCGGCGGCTGGGGCGGCGGCCCCAGCGGCGGTCAGGGCGGTGCTCCGGCCGACGACCCGTGGGCGACCGGCGCTCCCGCCGGCGGCCAGGGCGGAGGCGGCCAGGGCGGCGGCTGGGGCGGTGGCTCCGGCGGCGGTGGCGGCTACTCGGACGAGCCCCCCTTCTAGGCGGGCCGTACCCCACACTTCTTGATCACACAGGAGAAACACCATGGCGAAGCCGCCTGTGCGCAAGCCGAAGAAGAAGGTCTGCGCATTCTGCAAGGACAAGGTCACGTACGTGGACTACAAGGACACGAACATGCTGCGGAAGTTCATTTCCGACCGCGGCAAGATCCGTGCCCGTCGCGTGACCGGCAACTGCACGCAGCACCAGCGTGACGTCGCCACGGCCGTCAAGAACAGCCGTGAGATGGCGCTGCTGCCCTACACGTCCACCGCGCGCTAAAGGAAGGGTGACCGACTCATGAAGATCATCCTCACTCACGAGGTCTCCGGCCTCGGCGCCGCGGGCGACGTCGTCGACGTCAAGGACGGGTACGCCCGCAACTACCTGATCCCGCGGAAGTTCGCGATCCGCTGGACCAAGGGTGGCGAGAAGGACGTCGAGCAGATCCGTCGCGCTCGCAAGATCCACGAGATCCAGACCATCGAGCAGGCCAACCAGGTCAAGGCCCAGCTCGAGGGCGTGAAGGTCCGCCTGGCCGTCCGCTCCGGCGACTCCGGCCGTCTCTTCGGTTCCGTCACCCCGGCCGACATCGCCTCGGCGATCAAGGCCTCCGGTGGCCCCGAGGTCGACAAGCGCCGCATCGAGCTCGGTGCGCCGATCAAGACGCTGGGCGCCCACGAGACGTCCGTGCGTCTGCACCCCGAGGTTGCCGCCAAGGTCAACATCGAGGTCGTCGCGGCCTGATCGCTGCCCTCGGCTTGAGCAGCTCTGAAAGGGGCCGCACCCGTGACGGGTGCGGCCCCTTTTCAGTGGCCGGAGTCGTCACCAGGGCATGTTTCACGTGAAACGGTCAGCGCGTCGCGCCCGTCACGATCCAGCGACCGGAGCGGGCGCGCAGCCACAGGGTCAGCATGCGGATCGTCATCATCAGAGTCATCGCCGCCCAGAGGGCGGTGAGTCCGCCGCCGAGCGTGGGGACGAGCAGGGCCACGGGTGCGAAGACGGCCAGGGTGACGACCATCGCCCAGGCGAGATACGGCCCGTCGCCCGCACCCATCAGGACTCCGTCCAGGACGAAGACGATCCCGCATACGGGCTGCGACAGTGCCACCATCAGCAGGGCGGGCAGTGCCGTGGCCTTCACCGCGGAGTCGCTGGTGAACAGTGGGAGGAACAGCGGCCGGGCCATGAGTACGAGCAGTCCGAGCACGAGGCCGGCGACGATGCCCCACTGCACCATGCGGCGGCATGCTGCGCGGGCGCCCCACGCGTCGTCCGCGCCGAGATAGCGTCCGATGATCGCCTGCCCTGCGATGGCGATCGCGTCCAGCGCGAACGCGAGCAGGCTCCACAGGGAAAGGATGATCTGGTGCGCGGCGATGTCGGCGTCCCCGAGCCGCGCGGCGACGGCCGTTGCGATCATGAGGATCGCCCGCAGCGAGAGCGTACGGATCAACAGCGGTGCCCCCGCTTGCGCGCAGGCACGTATCCCGGCCGCGTCCGGCCGCAGCGAGGCGCCGTGCCGACGGGCGCCGCGGACGACGACGTACAGGTACGCGGCCGCCATCCCGCACTGCGCGGCCACGGTGCCCCATGCGGATCCGGCGATGCCCAGGTCCGCGCCGTAAACGAGCCCCGCGTTGAGGGCGGCGTTCGCCATGAAGCCCGCGACTGCCACGTACAGCGGTGTTCTTGTGTCCTGCAGTCCGCGCAGCACGCCGGTAGCCGCCAGCACGACCAGCATCGCGGGGATGCCGAGTGCCGAGATCCGCAAGTACGTGGTCGCATAAGGGGCCGCGGTCGGCGAGGCGCCGAAGAGGGTCACGATGCCGGGTGCCGTGGGCAGGACGACGGCGATGACGGCCGCGCCCAGCAGTAGCGCCAGCCAGATGCCGTCCATGCCCTGGCGGATGGCGGATCGTAGATCGCCCGCGCCGACGCGGCGCGCGACCGCGGCCGTGGTGGCGTAGGCGAGAAAGACGAAGACGCTGACGGCGGTGGTGAGAAGTGCCGAGGCGACGCCGAGGCCGGCCAGCTGTGCGGTGCCGAGATGGCCGACGATCGCGCTGTCGGCCATCACGAAGAGGGGCTCCGCGATGAGTGCGCCGAAGGCCGGGACGGCCAGTGCGACGATCTCCCGGTCGTGCCGGCGTCCAAGGGCGCGGGGTGTCGCGGGAGCCTGTGTCATGGCCACCAATCTAATCGTCCACAGGTAAGAGCCGCAATGGCATTGTGTCCCTTACTTTAGACGCTGTGCCCCACCGCGCTGTCCACGGTCGGTGGCGATCTTGATCCGACTGGGAAAGTTTTTCTTCTGCACAAGCGGTGGACGGGAAATCTCCAGGTCAGATGGGTTGTCAGGAATCAGCTGAGGGCTTGTTCACAGAGCTGTCCACCGTGTCGTGCACAGGTTTCGCGGAGTTGTCCACAGTGTTGGGCGTCTCGTCCACATGGCCTGTGGATAACCAGATTGGCTGACGGTGCCCAGGGGCCTAACGTGGTCCGGCGCCCACTCCCTCTCCGTCCTCGGACGACGCGCCCGGCCGACGCGTCTGAACCGGAGCTGGGCTTCTCGCTTTGTCAGTGTCGTGCCCTAGAACTGGGGTGCACGGCGAGGTCCGCGCGGCGGACGGGAGGAGGCGGCCCGGTGAGCATTTCCGAGCCCTTGGACGATCAGTGGGCCGACAGCGGCCCCGGCGATCGTGTCCCCGCCTCCCGCCGACGCGGCGAGGGCGGCCGGGGCCGTGACGAGCAGCACGACAGGGGGCCGGACAGCGGCGCGTGGGAGGGGGGTGGCTCCGCCTTCGAGCGGGTGCCCCCGCAGGACCTGGACGCCGAGCAGTCCGTCCTCGGAGGCATGCTCCTGTCCAAGGACGCGATCGCGGACGTCGTGGAGATCCTCAAGGGCCATGACTTCTACCGACCGGCGCACGAAACGATCTACCAGGCGATCCTCGACCTGTACGCGAAGGGTGAGCCGGCCGACCCCATCACGGTCGCGGCGGAGCTGACCAAGCGTGGTGAGATCACCAAGGTCGGCGGCGCTTCGTATCTGCACACACTGGTGCAGACGGTGCCGACCGCGGCGAACGCGGAGTACTACGCGCAGATCGTGCACGAGCGTGCGGTACTGCGGCGCCTGGTGGAGGCCGGTACGCGCATCACGCAGATGGGATACGCGGCCGACGGCGACATCGACGAGATCGTCAACAGCGCTCAGGCCGAGATCTTCGCGGTGACCGAGCAGCGCACGGCGGAGGACTATCTCCCGCTGAGCGAGATCATGGAAGGTGCGCTCGACGAGATCGAGGCGATCGGCTCACGGTCGGGGGAGATGACCGGTGTGCCGACCGGCTTCACCGATCTGGACCAGCTCACCAACGGTCTGCACCCGGGCCAGATGATCATCATTGCCGCGCGTCCCGCGATGGGTAAGTCGACGCTGGCTCTGGACTTCGCCCGAGCGGCTGCCATCAAGCACAACCTGCCGAGCGTGATCTTCTCGCTCGAGATGGGCCGCAACGAGATCGCGATGCGTCTGCTGTCCGCCGAGGCTCGGGTGGCACTGCATCACATGCGGTCGGGCACGATGACGGACGAGGACTGGACGAGGTTGGCGCGTCGTATGCCGGACGTCTCGGCCGCGCCCCTCTACATCGACGACTCGCCGAACCTGTCGATGATGGAGATCCGGGCGAAGTGCCGTCGTCTGAAGCAGCGCAATGATCTGAAACTGGTCGTCATCGACTATCTGCAGCTGATGCAGTCCGGTTCCAAGCGGTCCGAGAGCCGGCAGCAGGAGGTTTCTGAGATGTCGCGAAACCTGAAGCTCCTGGCCAAGGAGCTGGAGCTGCCGGTGATCGCGCTGTCGCAGCTGAACCGTGGTCCGGAGCAGCGGACGGACAAGAAGCCCATGGTGTCCGACCTGCGTGAGTCGGGTTCGATCGAGCAGGACGCCGACATGGTGATCCTGCTGCACCGTGAGGACGCCTACGAGAAGGAGTCGCCGCGCGCGGGCGAGGCGGACATCATCGTCGGCAAGCACCGTAACGGCCCCACCGCGACGATCACGGTCGCCTTCCAGGGCCACTACTCCCGGTTCGTGGACATGGCACAGACCTGATCCGTCTTCTTGCAGGATCTCGCATTTCGTGGCGGAATCTCGTGGTTCTCGGCGGGGTGATGGCGGTACGCCATCCAGCTGAGATTCGGACGTGCCATGACTCGATCCTCTCAGGGAATCGAGCCTCCATCAGACCCGGAGCGGTTCAGACGGTAGAACCCCTGGAGGCTGATCGCTGGGTGGAAGTCGGATCCGACGTGGCGCTGAAACATGCGGGTCGCGCCTCTACCTCGTTCGGGTTGAACGCGACGCTTGGAAGGCCAAGCGGCCGCGCCAGGAACAGCCGGACCGGCCGGCGCGGTTACATCGACCGTGGGACCGGCGCCGCCCGGGCTGGGAACGCGGAGACCACGAGGTTGTCCGCCCCAGCAGGGTCCGGGTCCCAAGATCGCGACATGCCCGGCGCACACTCGGGACCAAGACGTATTTCTGCAGGAGGACTGTTTCATGACTGACCGGCCGTTGACGCTCATGGCAGTACACGCCCACCCCGACGACGAGGCCACCGGCACCGGAGGGGTCCTCGCGCGGTACGCGGCGGAAGGCATCCGCACGGTTCTCGTGACGTGTACCGACGGCCGTTGCGGTGACGGACCGGGGGGTGTCAAGCCGGGCGATCCCGGGCACGATCCGGTGGCGGTCGCCTTGATGCGCCGTCAGGAACTTGAGGCGAGCTGTGACGTCCTGAAGGTCAGCGATCTGGAGATGCTGGACTATGCCGACTCCGGGATGATGGGCTGGCCGAGCAACGAGGCCCCCGGATCCTTCTGGCAGACCCCCGTGCAGGAAGGCGCGGCCCGACTCGCGGAACTCATGCGGCACTACCGACCCGATGTGGTCGTCACCTACGACGAGAACGGCTTCTACGGCCACCCCGACCACATCCAGGCCCACCGCATCACGATGGCGGCGCTGGAGATGACCGCGCTGACACCGAAGGTGTACTGGACCACGGTGCCCCGCTCGATGATGCAGCGGTTCGGCGAGATCATGCGCGAGTTTCATGAGGACATGCCGGAGCCGGATCCTGCCGAGACCGCCGCGCTGGCCGAGATCGGCCTCCCCGACGATGAGATCACCACGTGGGTGGACACCACCGCGTTCAGCAGTCAGAAGTTCGACGCATTGGCCGCGCACGCCAGTCAGGGCGAGAACATCTTCTTCCTCAAGATGGGCAAGGAGAGGTTCGGCGAATTGATGGGCATGGAGACCTTCGTACGTGTCCAGGACGCCACCGGCGCGGCCATACCCGAGAACGATCTCTTCGCCGGACTGCGCTGATCCGCCCGTCCGACCGGCCGGGGAAGCGCATCGACCGCGCGGCACGATCGAGCGGGTCACACACCCGGAGGCTTGTCCACGCGAGTTCCGCTCCGGCAGCCCGCGTCCAGGCCCTCGCCAGCGGCCTCGAAGCGTGCGCGCACTTCCGACCCGGGACTACGCTCGTCCCCAAACCACCTGGTAACCGTGCAGGGGCTCGACGCGGGACGCCGTGCCGGGTGGACTGGGGCCATGACGACATCTCAGGAAGAGCTGCTTCCCGCAACGCGCCGGGCCCTGCTGCACCGGATCGCCGTGGCGCAGGCCGAGGGGCGGGCGCCGTCACTGGTGGCGGCCGTTGTCCGGGGTGGGCGGACGGTGTGGCACGGTGCGCGATCCTGCGTGGACGGCCATGCTCCGGACGAGAACGTGCAGTACCGGATCGGGTCCATCACCAAGACGTTCACAGCGGTTCTCGTCCTGCGACTGCGTGACGAGGGGCTTCTGGATCTGGGCGATCCGCTGGAGAAACATCTGCCCGGCACAGGGGTGGGGGAGGCGACCATCGCCGATCTGCTCGCGCACACCGGTGGTCTCGCGGCGGAGTCGCCCGGGCCGTGGTGGGAACGGACGCCCGGAACGCTGCGGCCCGAGCTGGCGGACGTGCTGGGCGAGCATCCCTTGCGGCATCCGGTCGGGCGCAGGTTCCACTACTCCAACCCCGGCTACACGCTGCTGGGCGCTCTGGTCGAGGAGGTGCGCAGGGCGCCGTGGGAGGACGTTCTGCGGCGTGAGGTGCTGGAGCCGCTGGGGCTGCACCGGACCGGCGGTCGGCCGCAGGCACCGCATGCGGGCGGGTGGGCAGTGCATCCGTGGGCGGATGTGATGCTGCCGGAGCCGGCCGAGGATCTCGGGCGGATGGCTCCGGCCGGTCAACTGTGGTCGACCACCGGCGACTTGGCCCGTTTCGCTGTCTTCCTGGCGCAGGGTGACGAGCGGGTGCTGAGTGCGGAGTCCGTACGGGAGATGCGGACGCCTGCCGCGCCGCCCGAGGCGTCGGATGTGGTCGCGGGTTCTGCGTACGGTCTCGGGTTGCGGCTTCAGCGCCGGGACAGCCGTCTCCTGATCGGGCATTCCGGTTCCCTGCCCGGGTTCCTGGCCGATCTCACCCTGAGCGTGGAGGATGACGTGGCGGCCGTCGTGCTGGCCAACTGCACGTCGGGGCCGGCTGTCTCCTCCGTTGCCGCCGACCTCGTGGCGATCGTGGCGGAGGCGGAGCCGCGGATCCCCGAGCCGTGGCGGCCGCTGCCCGACGTGGACCGGGCGGTGCTGGAACTGGTGGGGCAGTGGTACTGGGGCACGCAGGGATTCGTCCTGCGGCTGACGGCCGATGGGGGTGTCACGCTGGAGCCCTTGTCCGGTGTGGGTCGGCGAGCGCGTCTGCGGCCCAACGGGGACGGCACCTGGACCGGACTGGACGGCTACTACGCGGGGGAGGTCCTGAAGGCGGTACGGCGGCCGGACGGATCGGTGAGCCACCTGGACCTCGGGTCGTTCGTGTTCACGCGCCAGCCGTACGAGGAGGGGGCTCCCGTACCCGGCGGTGTGGACCAGGACGGGTGGAGGGGGATCCGGTAGTCCCGCTGAGGGTCAGGAAGGGCCTGTTTCACGTGAAACAGGCCCTTCACCGGTGAGCGGTGTCAGAGCTGCCGTTTGAAGCCCACGTGCGACGCCTGGAAGCCGAGGCGTTCGTAGAAACGGTGGGCGTCGGTGCGGGTGGCGTCGGAGGTCAGCTGGACCAACTGGCAGTCCTCGCGCCGGGATTCATCGATCGCCCATTCAATGAGTTGCGTTCCCAGGCCGCTGCCGCGTTCGTCGGCATGGATGCGGACGCCCTCGATGATGGAGCGGGTGGCGCCCATGCGGGACAGTCCGGGAATGATGGTGAGCTGGAGGGTGCCCACCACCCGGCCGTCGCGTACGGCGACCACGAGGTGTTGGTTCGGGTCGCTGCTCACCCGCTTCAGGGCGTTCAGGTAGGGCGTCAGGTCGTCCGGTGATTCCCGCTGGGCGCCGAGCGGGTCGTCGGCGAGCATGGCGACGATCGCGGGGACGTCGCCCGCGACGGCGGGCCGTATGTCGAGTTCTCCCATGCCCGCACCCTAGGGCCGCTTCGAACGTGCCGGGGGGCCGGGAGCGGATGGCGCTAGGCCGGCACGTCCAAGGACTCGACGACGCGGACCAGTGGTGCCAGTTCCGGCTTCTTCGCCGCCTCGGCGAGGGCTTCGCGGAGAGCGGCGTTGTTGGTGGGGCGGGCCTCTTCCAGGAGCTTGAGGCCGGCTTCGGTGACGTTGGTGTAGATGCCGCGGCGGTCGGTGGGGCAGAGATACCGCGAGAGCAGACCGCGGTCCTCGAGTCTGGTCACCAGTCGGGTCGTGGCGCTCTGGCTGAGGACGACCGCGTCGGCGACCTGCTTCATCTGCAGGTGTCCTCCCTCGCCGTCGTGCTGACGGCTGAGTACATCCAGCAAGGAGTACTCCCGCACGCTCAGCCCGTGTTTGGCCTGGAGCGCGCGTTCGAGGTGGGCCTCGATCCTCCCGTGCAGCAGGGAGAGGGCACACCAGCCCTGGGCGAGGGCGGTGAGCGCGGGGTCCGTCGCTGACATGGCGTTGTCCTCCATCCCGGAGCAGCTCACCACCAGGGTAGAGCACGGTCGCAATAGACGGCGTTTGCATATATAGCGCGTCTGCAATTATTGTCGAAGCGCGCAAGATGCTCACGCAAACATTGGGAAGGTGTCCCCCATGCCCCTCGCGCTTCTGGCCCTCGCCATCGGAGCCTTCGGGATCGGAACCACAGAGTTCGTGATCATGGGTGTGTTGCCCGAGGTCGCGAGCGATTTCGGCGTCTCCATCCCTACCGCCGGGCTCCTCGTGACCGGCTATGCCCTGGGAGTGATGTTCGGCGCTCCGATCATGACGGCGCTCGGTACCAAGGTGCCCCGCAAGCGGATGCTGATGCTTCTGATGGGCCTGTTCGTCGTGGGCAATCTGCTGTCCGCCGTCGCCCCGGCCTTCGGACTGATGCTGGTGGGCCGGGTGGTGGCTTCCCTGGCCCACGGCGCGTTCTTCGGTATCGGCTCGGTGGTCGCCGCCGATCTGGTGGTACCGGAGAAGAAGGCCGGCGCCATCTCCATGATGTTCAGCGGTCTGACGATCGCCAACGTCGTCGGTGTCCCGCTCGGCACACTCGTCGGACAGTCCGCAGGCTGGCGGGTCACCTTCACGCTGGTCGCCGTGCTCGGCGTGGTCGGGCTGCTGGGGGTCGCGAAGCTCGTGCCCGAGATGCCGAGGCCGGAGGGCGTGCATCTGCGCCACGAACTGGCCGCCTTCAAGAACGCGCAGGTGCTGCTCGCGATGGCGATGACCGTGCTCGGCTTCGGCGGTGTGTTCGCGGCCATCACCTATATCGCGCCGATGATGACGCATGTCACCGGCTTCGCCGACAGCTCGGTCACCTGGCTGCTCGTGCTCTTCGGCCTCGGCATGGTCGGCGGCAACCTCATCGGCGGCAAGTACGCGGACCGGGCCCTGATGCCGATGCTGTACGTGTCACTGGGCGGTCTCGCCCTCGTGCTCGCGCTGTTCACCGTCACCGCGCACACCAAGACGCTCGCCGCGGTCACGATCGTGCTGATCGGCGCCCTCGGGTTCGCAACCGTGCCGCCCCTGCAGAAGCGGGTGCTGGACCACGCGCACGGCGCTCCCACCCTCGCCTCCGCCGCGAACATCGGTGCCTTCAACCTCGGCAACGCCCTGTCGGCCTGGCTCGGTGGCCTGGTCATCGCCGCCGGACTCGGCTACACCGCCCCCAACTGGGTCGGCGCCGTCCTCGCCGTGTCCGCCCTGCTGCTGGCCTTCCTCTCCGCCGCGCTGGAGCGCCGGGAGACGGCCTCGAGCAGGGTCGTGGCGGGCGTCGCGCCCGGCGAACGGCGCACCGCAGTGCGGCACTGAGTGGCTCTGCGAACGCGACGCGTGCCCCCACGCACCCGGGAGCCCGCGTCGCGCCGTGCGGCTGTGCTCAGCCCGCCGCCACCGTCAGCGGGGCGAAACGCCGGGTCCAGTCGCCGGGCAGGTCCGGGATGCCGTACGTCATGACCGCGTTGACGCCCGCCGAGGCGAGACCCCGCTCCTTCAACCAGGCCAGCAGGCCCTCGTGCCGTACATCGACATCCGTGCGCAGCGGGCGGTCGGTGTGCGCGGCCAAGGAGGCGACGAGTGCCTTCGCCGTCTCGGTGTCGCGGGCGATGAGGGGACCCACGACCTGGGTGTTCATGTTGGGCCAGGCAGCCGCGTACCCGATGATCCGCCCCTTCTCCTCTGCGACCCGCAACTGGTCGGCGAAGGCGGGCAACCGCGTGATCATGTGCGTGCGGTCGGTGCCGAACACCTCCTCGTCGAGCCGGACAAGGGTGGCGAGATCCTCCGCGGTGGCCGGACGGGTGGAGACGGTAGGGGGCGGTCCGCCGGCCGTGAAGTGGCCATGCACCATCTCGGAGCTGCCGATGGCCTTGAAGCCCAGCTCCTCGTACAGGGGGCGACCGTACGGGGTCGCGTACAGCGTGAGCGGGGCGGTGCCCGATTCCGCGACCACATGCCGCATCAGCCGGCGGCCGACGCCCTGGCGCGCGTGCCGCTCGGCGACGAGCACCATGCCGATGGCGCAGAGGTCGGGGCGGTAGCTGGACCCGTACTCGGTGACGACACACGCGGTCACGAGACCACCCTCGGGATCGTCGATGCCGTATCCCTTCCCGGCGGCCAGGAGCAGGCCCCACTTGTGTTCCTCGCGGGGCCAGCCCCGGTCCTGGGACAAGTCGGCGCAGGCATGGAGGTCGCGGGGGGTCAGACGGCGGATGGGCAGAGCGGCGAGGGCAGGTGTCGACACGCTGGTCAGGCTGTCCGACATGGACCACCGGCGTCCACTGGTTTGAGGCGTAACACACATGCTTTTGGCCATGTCTCACCCGACCGCACGGCCCAGGGCCAGACGTTTCACGTGAAACGTCAGCCCGGGCTCTCAGCCCAGGTCTGGCGCATGCATGGCGCGTACGCCCTCGATGTTCCCGTCCAGGTAGTGCCGCAGCGACAGCGGGACGAGGTGGACCGAGGCGATGCCCACGCGGGTGAACGGCACCCGCACGACCTCGTACTCCCCGGCCGGCTCCTCCACCTCGGGACCGTGCCGAAGGCGCTCGTCCATCGACTCCAGACGGCAGACGAAGAAGTGCTGAACCTTCACGCCGGTCGGGCCGCCGCCTTCGCCGATGTGCTCCACCGTGTCCACGAAGCAGGGCACCACATCGGTGATCTTGGCACCGAGTTCCTCGTCGACTTCCCTGTGCAGCGCGTCGATGACGGTCGTGTCGGACGGCTCGACCCCGCCACCCGGAGTGACCCAGTAGGGATCCACGCCGGGCTTGGTTCGCTTGATCAGGATCAGATCGTCACCATCCAGCAGGATGGCGCGGGCGGTGCGCTTGACCACGGGGCGAACGGTCATGGGAGAAATGTGGCCCAGCATGTTCCACGTGAAACATCGCCCGCCCCACATCGCACCCCATCCCGGGTGAACACCGGGCGATGCACACGGTGGGCGGCCGAAGCCTTCGCCGGACCCGGTCACCGTCGCCCGCATCTTCGTCACGAAGGGTAGTCATTCAGCACCAGTCGGCCGCAGCCCGCAGCAGCCACTCATGGGCCCGGGCTATGGGCGGCATGGCAAGCGTCCCGGTGCGGACCACGAGGAAATAGGTCCGCAGCGGCGGAACCGCAGGTTCGTGCAGGGCCACCACCTCACCCCGCTCCAGTGCCGAGGCGCACAGGTAGCGCGGCAGTACGGCGAGCCCGGCACCGGTTGCGGCGCAGCTGAGCACGGCGCGCAGATCGGGGACGATGACCGTGCCGGCGGCGGCCGGGCGGGAGTCGAAGACGGAGGCCCAGTACCGGGAGACGAACGGCAGCGACTCGTGCACCTCGACCACCGGAAGATTCTCCAGCGCGTGGGCACCCTTGCGGCGCAGCCTGCCGGGCCCGATGCGGGACGCCCACCGCGGGGCGGCGACCAGGACATGTTCCTCGTCGCACAGCGGAGTCGCCGTGAGCAGCGCGCCACGCGGCCTGGCCGTGGTGATGGCCAGATCGTGGTGCCCGGCGGCGAGCCCTTCCAGTGTCTCGTCCACGGTCCCGAAGGAGGCGCGCAGGGCGAGCCCTTGGCCGTCGTCGCCGGTCAGTTCCGCCAGCGCGGGCAGGGCGCGCTCTGCGGTGAACTCCGGCGGCCCGGCGAGATGCAGGGTGCGCAGCGACACCTGCTCGTCGAGCCCGGTCTCGGCGATCTCCACCAGGGCGTCGAGATGGGGCGCGGCCTTGTGTGCGAGTTCGTCGCCGATGCTCGTGGGTGTCACCCCGCGAGCCTGCCGCAGGAACAGGGGGCGGCCCAGCTGCCGTTCCAGCGTGCGGATCTGGGAGGTGACCGCCGGCTGTGAGAGGCCGAGCAGCGCCGCGGCGCGGGTGAACGAGCCGGCCCGGTGCACGGTCACGAAGGTGCGCAGCAGGGCCAGATCCATGGTGCTCCCTCCGCTCCCCGCACCCCCGGACGCGCCCAACTATAAATAAGTCGATAGGTCTCTGTCGCTACTGTGATTGGACACTGACACAGAGTCAACTAGCCTTGTTCGCGCGGTTCTTTGCGCGCGGAACCGGGACGGTCCGAGCCATGAGGGGGGAGGCTCGGACCGTCCGTCGTACGTAGAACGGCATCCTTGACCGGCGGACCGGCTCCCCCGAGGTGCGTAGCCCAGGCGGTGACCGGCGGCCGGCACGTGGTCAGTGCGCCGACTCCTCCAGCGCACGGAGCACATCGGTCACCAGGTCCTCGGGATCCTCGGCGCCGACCGACAGCCGGATGAAGCCTTCCGGTACCGCGTCACCGCCCCAGCGTCCACGTCGCTCGGCGGTGGACCGCACCCCTCCGAAGCTCGTCGCGTCGTCGACGAGGCGCAGCGCATCCAGAAAACGCTCGGCACGCGCGCGTGTGGGCAACGCGAACGACACCACACAGCCGAAGCGCCGCATCTGCTGCGCGGCGACCTTGTGGGACGGATCGTCGGGCAGGCCGGGATACCGCAGCCCGGTCACCTCGGGTCGGCCGCGCAGCGCCTCGGCGACGGCGAGCGCGTTGGCAGTCTGCCGGTCGGCGCGCAGGTGGAGCGTGGCGAGCGACCGGTGCGCCAGCCAGGCCTCCATGGGACCTGGGATGGCGCCGACGATCTTGCGCCAGCGCCGCACGGAGGTCATCGGCCCGGCGTTCCGGGACGCCACGTATCCGAGCAGCAGGTCGCCGTGCCCGGTGAGCATCTTCGTGCCGCTGGCCACGGAGAAGTCGGCGCCCAGCTCCAGGGGCCGCTGGCCGAGCGGGGTCGCCAGGGTGTTGTCCACGGCGACGAGGGTGCCCTGCGCATGGGCCGCCTCGACGAGCCGTCGTACATCGCAGACGTCGAGTCCCGGGTTGGAGGGGGTCTCGATCCACAGCAGCCGTGCGCCGTCGAGGACGCCGAGCTGGGCGTCGCCGGCGGTCGGCGCGGTACGCACCTCGATGCCGTACGCCGTGAGCTGCTCGCGCACCAGCGGCAGCACCTGGTAGCCGTCCGAGGGCAGCACCACGGTGTCGCCCGCGCGCAGCTGGGAGAACAGGACGGCCGAGATCGCGGCCATGCCGGAGGCGAAGGTGAGGGTCTCCACGCCGTCCTCCCCGGGCGCCTCCAGCTCGCCGATCGCGCGCTCCAGACGGCTCCAGGTGGGGTTCTCGTCCCGCCCATAGGTGTACGGACCGGTCGGCTCGCCGGGCAGGTGGTAGTGCGCGGCGAAGACGGGACCCGGCAGGGTCGGCTCGTGCTTGACCGGCTCGGGCAGCCCCGCGCGGACCGCGCGCGTGCCGTCGCCGTACCCCGCGCCGGCCGTGCCGGCATCCCCTGAGCTCATGCTGCCCGTCCCTCCACCTTCTCGCGTACCGCGGCGAGCAGGCCGAGGCTCGCCGCCTCCACCATCTCAAGGCACTCCTCGAAGCCGTCCATCCCCCCGTAGTACGGGTCCGGTACGTCGGGATCGCCGTCGGCGGCCGGGTCGAAGGAGCGCAGGAGCCGCACCTTCGCCGCGTCCTCGGCGGTGGGCGCGAGGCGGCGCAGGGCCTTCAGGTGCCCGGAGTCCAGGGCGATCACCAGATCCAGGCGGGAGAACCAGGAGGGCTGGAACTGCCGTGCGACATGATCACTGTCGTAGCCGTTCTCCTCCAGGACGGCCACGGTACGCGGGTCGGCGCCGTCTCCCTCGTGCCAGCCGCCCGTGCCGGCGCTGTCGACCTCGACCCGGTCGTCGAGCCCGGCCTCCGCGACGCGGGCGCGGAAGACGGACTCTGCCATCGGGGAACGGCAGATGTTGCCGGTGCACACGAAACAGACGCGGTAGGTCATGCGGCTCACTCAGTCCTTGTCGTCGGGCAGCACGACGTGCAGGGCCCAGGAGACGATCGAGATGATCAGGCCGCCCAGGACGGCGGTCCAGAAGCCCTCGACATGGAAGCTCAGGTCCAGCTTGCCCGCCAGCCACGAGGTGAGCAGCAGCATCAGCGCGTTGACGACCAGGGTGATCAGCCCGAGCGTCAGGATGAACAGCGGGAAGGTCAGCACCTTCACGATCGGCTTGACCAGGAAGTTCACCAGGCCGAACAGCAGCGCCACGACGATGAGCGTGCCTATCTTCCGGCCGGTGCTCGTACCCGTGAGGGTGATCTTGTCCAGGAGCCAGACGGCGACGGCGAGGGCCCCCGCGTTGGCGATCGTCTTGACTACGAAATTCTTCATGTGTCTGATCGTGGCAGACCGGATCACAGGTGAGCACCGAGCAAGGGCGGACAAGGGCGATGAAGGCATTCCGGCTGGACGAACTGGAGGCGGAGCGCGCCGCCAACGAGGGTGCGTACCTGCAGTTCCTGCGGGAGCGGAACATGTCGGTCGGCCTGTACGCGCTCGACGCGGGCGACCTGGACCCGCAGAAGCCGCACCGGCAGGACGAGGTGTACTTCGTCGTCAGCGGACGCGCCTCGATCACCGTCGGCATGGAGACGACCCAGGTCGGGCGCGGCAGCGTCGTCTATGTGCCCGCCGGAGTCCCCCACAAGTTCCACCACATCACCGAGGACCTGAGGGTGCTGGTGGTGTTCTCTCCGCCCGAGAGCTGAGGCGCGTCTAGGGGTTCCCTCAGGGGAGGAATCAGGGGAGGACAAGGGATGCGAGACGCCCGCCGCTCCCCTCGGCGGCCCTAGCATCGAGGTCAGGACGTCGAAGGACCCGCGCGCCGTCGCCGGACGGGACGCGGGCCCGAAGACGCACACAGACGCCGAGAGACAAGGACAAGGGCGATGCGAGAGATCTTCGCGAGTTTGCCGTGGTGGGTGAAGTGGATCGCGGTGCCGGTCATCGCCCTGGTCGTCTTCGGCGGCGTGATCGCGTCCGTCATCGGCTTCGTGATCGGGCTGCTCTTCAAGGTGCTGCTCTTCGTCGCGCTGGTCGGCGGACTCATCTACGTCGTACGGAAGTTCATGTCGAGCTCCACATCCCGCGGAGACTGGTGAGTCGTCCGGAGCGCCGAGACGAAGGGCGCTTCACGGGGAGGCGCTCCGTGGGGGCGGGGGCTCAGCGGTAACAGGGAACAGGACGTTCCCTCGGGGGAGGGAAGTTTTCCCGGCGACGCCGTCGGAGCGCGGTGACGGACCGTTAAAGTCCGGAACTCGCGCGCGGCAGCCTCCGCGCGCGGCGCATCCCCTCTCGTGTCCCCGCACGGGAGGCCGCCCTCGCGCTCCGGGAGTGACCTTTGGCCACGGTTGGTACCGCATCCGCAGACTCAACCGCTCCGCCCGCACAGCGACGTGCCTCACCGGCGGAGGCACACCCCCGGCTGCCGCCCGCACAACCGACCTCCACCACCCTCATCGGATCCGTACAGCGCGCGATGCGCCTGCTCGAGGCCGTCGCCGGACGCCCGTACGGAGCCACCGCCAAACAACTGGCCCGCGAGGTCGGCCTGGCGCTCCCCACGGCCTACCACCTGCTGCGCACCCTGACTCATGAGGGCTACCTGCGCCGCGAGAAGGGCCTGTTCTTCCTCGGCGAGGCGGCCGAGCGGCTGAGCGCCGGCGCAGCCCAGCAGAAACGTCGCAGCATGGTGGACGACGCGCTCGCACAATGGCGTGATTCCATCGGTGTCCCCGTCTACTACGCGGTCTATCGCGAAGGCGAGATCGACGTCCTCGGCGTCGCCGACACCCCCGGCAACCCGGCGGTGGAGGAGTGGGCCGACTTCCGGGAGACCGGGCACGCCCATGCGATCGGCCAGTGCCTGCTGTCCCAGCTCGACGACGACGCCCGCCGAGACCACCTCGACCGCTACCCCGTTCGGGCGATCACGCAGTACACCGTCCATGACGAGCGCGTGTTCCTCCGGCGACTGGATCGCCTGCAACGCGCAGAACCCGTGATCGAGCGGCAGGAGTACGCGCTCGGGACGGTGTGTGCCGCGATTCCCCTGACCGTGGGGTCGACGGCCGCGACGATGGCGATCTCCCTGCCGTCCTGTGAGGCCGATCGGCTGCTGCCGGTGGCACGCCGACTTCAGGAGGAGATCGGACGGATGCTCGGGACACTCGCCCTCTCTATCAGCATCTGAAAACTCACTCCTTGTGATCTGCCATGTACGTTAAGCAAACTTCCAGCAGGTGTCAGGGGATGCTTCCTGGCCAGTCCACGGCTACTGACGGGGTAGACGATGCGCGAGTCGGTACAGGCAGAGGTGATGATGAGCTTTCTCGTCTCGGAGGAGCTCTCGTTCCGCATTCCGGTGGAGCTGTGTTACGAGACCTGTGATCCCTATGCCGTGCGGCTGACCTTCCACTTGCCCGGGGACGCGCCCGTGACCTGGGCGTTCGGTCGCGAGCTGCTGGTCGACGGAGTGGGCCGGCCGTGCGGCGACGGAGATGTGCACATCGCGCCCGCCGAGCCGGACACCTTCGGCGATGTGCTGATCCGGCTCCAGGTGGGTGCGGACCGGGCCTTGTTCCGGTCCGGGGCGGTTCCGCTGGTCGCGTTCCTGGACCGTACGGACAAGCTGGTGCCGCTCGGTCAGGAGGGTTCCCTCGCCGACTTCGACGCACATCTCGACGAGGCGCTGGACCGGATCCTGGCCGAGGAGCAGAGCGCGGGCTGAGTCCGTGCTTCGTGCTGTAACGGTTCCTCGCGGAGCCGTGCGGGGCGCGGTGGGTGCCGTAACGCTTCTGCGGTGCCTCCCCGCGGCTTGGGGCGCCTCAGTGCCTGCGGCGCCGCCCGCGCCCACCGCGGGCCGGTACGGCGGCCGGAGCGGCGGAGCGGTCGGAGCGGTCGGCGGAGACCACCAGGGCGGCCAGTGCCGTGGTCACCGGCACCGACGCGACCAGGCCGATCGAACCGACGAGCGTGCGCACGATCTCCTCCGCGACCAGCTCGCTGTCGGCGACGGTGACCACGCTGCTCTGCGCGATCGAGAACAGCAGCAACAGCGGCAGAGCGGCACCCGCGTACGCCAGGACGAGCGTGTTGACGACCGACGCGATGTGGTCGCGGCCGATGCGGATACCCGCACGGTACAGACCACGCCAGCCCATCGACGGGTTCGCTTCGTGGAGCTCCCAGACCGCCGACGTCTGCGTCACCGTCACATCGTCGAGGACGCCGAGCGAGCCGATGATCACGCCTGCCAGCAGCAGGCCGCTCATGTCGATACCCGGGTACAGGCCGTGGATCAGGCCGGTGTTGTCGTCGGTGTTGCCGGTCAGCGCTGCCCAGCCGATGAACAGGGAGCCCAGCACACCGATCAGGGACAGGGAGATGAGCGTGCCGAGCACCGCCACCGAGGTGCGTGCCGAGAGCCCGTGGCACATGTAGAGGGCGATCAGCATGATGGCACTGGACCCGACCACGGCCACGAGCAGCGGGTTCGAGCCCTGCAGGATCGCCGGCAGGATGAACAGGCTCAGCACCAGGAAGCTGACGGCCAGGGCGATGAGCGCCATCACGCCGCGCATCCGGCCCACGACCACCACGGCGATGGCGAAGATGCCGGCCAGCAGGGCCATGGGGAGCTTGCGGTTCACATCCGCCACCGAGTACTGCAGGTCCCTGGGGGCGGACGGTTCGTACGCGACAACGACCTTCTCGCCCTGATGCAACTGCCGTGACTGGTCGGGCTGGACGATCTCCGTGAACGTCCGGCCCTGGTCCTTGCCCGTGTCGACGCGCACCGTCGCCTTCTTGCACGTGCCGGTCGACTGCTGCTGGGCCGAGGAGCCCTCGGCCGTGGAGGTGTCGCCGGTCGGGGTGTCACCCGAGGCGTTCACGGACTTGCAGTCCACCTCCACCACCCTGGTGACCGTGGCCTGCTGGGTCTGCCGGTCGAATCCCACGCCGGTGCGCTTGTGCGACGGCACCCCGCCGGGCCACAGCACGACGAGACCGACCACCACGGCTGCCGTGAAGGGGATGAGGATCGCGGCGATCACTCTGCGCAGGTGCCGCGACACGGGGGCCGCCGGGCCATGGCTGTGGCTGTGCGAGTGGCCGTGCCCACTCGGTCCGTGCCCGCCGGGCGCTCCCTGCCCGTGCTCGCCGCTCGGTCCATGGCCATGTGCGTCGCCCGGGTCGTGGCCGTGGCCGTGGCCATGAGGCGGGTCGGGCGGCGGGTACGGGGGCGGATGCTGTGTCGTGGTCACCGAGGCATCATCGCAAGAAGGCGTGAGGCCCACTGTTCAGCTCGCGCAAAGAGACGCTAGCGTGGGGGGACCTTTGCACACGCGGGAGCTCGGAGCACCGGGCTGAGAGGGCGCTGACCTCCGCAGACGCGATGTTTCACGTGGAACATCGGCGGGCGGAAACCGCTGCGTCGACCGCTGAACCTGTTACCGGGTAATGCCGGCGTAGGGAGTAGGTCTCATGACCAACAAGGACGTACGCACGCCTGCCTCCGTTCAAGGCGAACAGTCCCAGGAGGCCGGACAGTCCATCGGCTGGCACAAGGCATACATCGAGGGCTCACGCCCCGACCTGAGGGTGCCGGTCCGTCGGGTGCACCTCACCAACGGGCAGTCGGTCACGCTGTACGACACCTCCGGCCCGTACACCGATCCACTCGTCCAGACCGACGTCCGCAGGGGTCTGACCCCGTTGCGGGAGAACTGGATCACCGCCCGCGGCGACACCGAGGAGTACGCGGGCCGTCCCGTCCGCCCCGAGGACGACGGCATCAAGCACACCTCGCCGCGGGGCGGACTGCGCAACCTCGACGCGGTGTTCCCGGGGCGGCCGCGTCAGCCGCGCCGCAGCCGCGACGGCAAGGCGGTGACGCAACTGGCGTACGCACGCCGCGGGGAGATCACACCGGAGATGGAGTTCGTCGCCCTCCGGGAGAACGTGTCCCCGGAGGTGGTACGCGAGGAGATCGCGGCAGGCCGTGCGGTCCTCCCGGCCAACGTCAACCACCCCGAGATCGAGCCGATGATCATCGGCAAGCGGTTCCTGGTGAAGGTCAACGCCAACATCGGCAACTCCGCCGTGACCTCCTCCATCGAGGAGGAGGTCGAGAAGATGACCTGGGCGACCCGCTGGGGCGCCGACACGGTCATGGACCTGTCCACCGGCCGCAACATTCACACCACGCGCGAGTGGGTGCTGCGCAACTCCCCCGTGCCGATCGGCACGGTGCCGCTCTATCAGGCCCTCGAGAAGGTCGACGGGAAGGCCGAGGAACTGACCTGGGAGATCTACAAGGACACGGTCATCGAGCAGGCCGAGCAGGGCGTGGACTACATGACGGTGCACGCGGGGGTGCGTCTGCCGTACGTACCGCTGACCGCGAACCGCAAGACCGGCATCGTCTCGCGTGGCGGTTCGATCATGGCGGCGTGGTGCCTCGCCCACCACAAGGAGTCGTTCCTGTATGAGAATTTCGAAGAATTGTGCGAAATCCTCGCGGCCTACGACGTCACGTACTCGCTGGGCGACGGCCTCAGGCCCGGCTCCATCGCGGACGCCAACGACGAGGCACAGTTCGCGGAACTGCGCACGCTCGGGGAACTCGGCCGCATCGCCAGGCGTTTCAACGTACAGACCATGATCGAGGGCCCGGGACACGTCCCGATGCACAAGATCAAGGAGAACATCGACCTTCAGCAGGAGATCTGCGACGAAGCTCCGTTCTACACGCTCGGGCCGCTGACGACGGACATCGCGCCTGCGTACGACCACATCACCTCCGGCATCGGCGCCGCGATGATCGCCTGGTGGGGCACGGCCATGCTCTGCTACGTCACCCCCAAGGAGCACTTGGGCCTGCCCAACCGCGACGACGTCAAGGCCGGTGTGATCACCTACAAGATCGCCGCCCATGCGGCCGACCTCGCCAAGGGGCATCCGGGTGCGCAGGCGTGGGACGACGCGCTGTCCGACGCGCGCTTCGAGTTCCGCTGGGAGGACCAGTTCAACCTGGCCCTCGACCCGGACACGGCCCGCGACTTCCACGACGAGACCCTCCCGGCGGAGCCGGCCAAGACGGCCCACTTCTGCTCGATGTGCGGTCCGAAGTTCTGCTCGATGAAGATCTCCCAGGACATCCGCCGCGAACATGGCGGTAGCCGGGAGGAGATCGAGGAGGGCATGGCCCAGAAGTCGAAGGAGTTCGCGGAGGCGGGGAACAGGGTGTACCTGCCGATCGCCGACTGACACGGGGCCGAGCGGGGCGCTGACCCGGGACGCCACAGAGGCTGTTGCGGGGCAGCGTCTTGTCCTCGCCCTCGCAGGGGTCGACGCCGTGCAGGGCGCGGGACGGCCCGCGCCGAGTGAGAAGTGCGGGCCCGGCTTGGGTGGAGCAGTCCGGGCCCACATCTTCGGGTGACGGTCCGATGGTGGGCGTTCCGGCTGGGGACTCGTGTGGACCCGGCCGGTCGTCGGCCGGGGCCCGTCACTCCGGCTTGTGCTCCGGCCCCCCGAAGTCCGGGCTGGTGAAGTCGGGGCTGGTGAAGCTGGGGCGCGTGCCGGTGGCCGGGCCGCTGTCGGGGCTGCTGAACCCCGGACGGTCGTAGCCGAGGTGCGGGATGCGGCCGGCGGCCGCCTCCGGTGCCTTCCGGGTCATCGCGGCCGTGCCCGGGTCGCTGAGCGCCTCACGGAGGAACGGCAGGATGCCGCGTTCCAGCAGCGCCTGGTGCCAGGCGTCCCTGGCCCGGGACACCTCCGTCGTCAACGTGCCCGACGCGGCCGCCTCCTGTCCCGAGGAGCTGTTGCGCAGGGCGGTGAGCAGCAGGCCGATCGCGGCGACCATGATCGACGCCGCGGTCACCGCGCCGAAGACCCACCCGGTGGTCAGGAGCGTCCGGGCGAACGCCTGATCGGGATTGACCATCTTGAGGATGTACCCCACGAGCAGGAAGATCGCGGCGGCGGCACCCGCGAGGAAGGGGGCGAGGACCGCGATGACGGCACCGGTCCCGGCGCTCGCGGCGGCCTCTCCCACGGTGGCCGCGAGCCCCAGGGCGTCCAGGTCCGCCTCCGGGGAACCGGGGGTGCTGTCCTGGACGATCGGGGTGGACGGCGCCGGCCGGCGCAGTTCCTCGCGGACCATCACGTAGTGCTGGTACTCGGTGGCCGCCGCCGCGGTGATGAGGGCGGTGGCGTTCAGCGCCATGGTGCGCAACTGTTCGGGGTTCAGCCGCTGACCAACAGCGGCCAGATCCGGGCGGTGTGGTGCGGAGCGCAGCGCCTCATCGAGGACCCGCTCGTAGTCCTGGCGGTCCTCGCTCAGCAGGTGCTGCGGAACGCTGTTCATGTGCATCCCCCGATGCTCCGTAGGGCTTGGGGCTCGGCATGCTGACGAGCCGTCGGGCAGAAACGGAGGGGAGCCTGCTACGGATAAGCCGATGGTAGAGCGGTGACGGCGCGCGGTGACAGGGGGTTTCCGGAAAATGGCCCCGGCCTGCGCTCCTCTGCGCGGTCCTCCGTCGGGGGGATGTCTGTCCGCCAAACGGTCAGATATCCAGGGGCAGTTGCTGGACCAGCAGCTTTCCGGCCATGGTCACGCCGCCGTCCATCGCGATCGCCAGTCCGTCCGCGTAGATGTGCGGCCCCTCGACCACCGGACCCGTGCCGTCCTCGGCTTCCTCCGAGCCGACTTCTCCGAGGAGGTAGGGAATGGGGCTGTGGCCGTGGACGATGCGCCTGCCGCCGTAGGTGTCCAGCAGGGACCGTACGGCGTCGGCGCCGCCCTCGTCGCGGAAGGAGAAGCGCTTGGTGAACTTGCGGAAGAGGTCCCACACCTCGTCCGCGTCGTTGCGGGTGAGCGTCTCGCGGATGGTGTCGTTGACCGCCTCGATGGAGTCGCCGTAGTCGAGGTAGGCGGTGGTGTCCGAGTGGACCAGCAGGTGCCCGTCGACCTCCTCGACCGCGTCGAGGCGGGCCATCCACTGCAGGTGGTGGTCCTGCAGGCGGTCCATGTCGGTCTTCTGGCCGCCGTTGAGCAGCCAGGCCGCCTGGAAGGTCGCCGTGCCCGCGCCGGAGTTGACCGGCGTGTCGCCGAAGCGCTTGGCGCCGAGCAGCAGCAGCTCGTGGTTGCCCATGAGCGCCTTGCAGTAGCCGCCGGCCGCGGCCGCCTCCGCGGACAGCCGCATCACCAGGTCGATGACGCCGATTCCGTCGGGCCCGCGGTCGGTGAAGTCGCCGAGGAACCACAGCCGCGCCGTGCCCGCGCACCAGTTCCCCTGGGCGTCGATGAGGCCCTTCTCCTGGAGCGCCGCCACGAGCTGGTCGAGATAGCCGTGCACGTCCCCGACGACGAACAGCGGACCGGGACCCTCCGCGGGCTGCGGGGCGGGCGCGGACGTGGGAGCGACGTTCGCCTGGAGAGCGTCACCGCGGTCGACGACCGGGAGGTCCCGTTCGGTGGGCGTGTAGGCGTCGGAGTAGCCATGGGGGTAGGTCTCCGGGGCGGCGACGGGGCCGGTGACCTGGTCGTGGGGCGTGCTCTGCGCGTACGGACCGGCCTCGTGGACGTACGCGGGCACCCGGAAGTCGCGCAGCGTCGCCGTCCGCTCCACCTCGGGTCCCTGACCGGCCCCCTGAGTCATCGACCCCTCCACCATCGCGCCGCATCTGCACCGCATCGGACTGCCTGGTCGCAGCGGCCCGCGGTGTCGTGGGCCCATCATAGGAATGCGGATCGCGCCATGTGATGACCCAGGGGTGGTGAATCGGGGAAGCCCTCCAGTTCACCGCGGCATTCGCCCTAAATGGGCGGGGGTTTCCGCCGGTGTCCCGGCGGTCGGTCGCCCGCGGGCGACTGTTGCGTCACACGCGGGCCCCGTGCGGGCTATCTCTGCTCGGGTGACCGGGGCGGGCTGACCGTGGTGCGGGGCGGGCGTCGCTCGGACGACGTACGCACGATCAGTTCGGTCGGTATCACCTGCTCTACCGGCTGCTCCGGCTGGACACCCTCGATGGCGTCGATGAGGAGCTGGACCACCGCGGTGCCGATCCGGCGGGGTTTGAGGGAGAGCGTGGTGACGGGAGGCTCGGTGTTGGCGTACACGGCGGACTCGCTGCAGCACACGAGCAGCAGGTCGTCGGGGACGCGCAGGCCGTAGCGGCGGGCCGCGGCGAGCAGATCGGTGCCGTTCGGGTCGAAGAGCCCGTAGACCGCGTCGGGGCGGTCCGGACGGGCCAGCAGCCGGTCGGCGGCGACGGCGCCCGCGCACGGGTCGTGTGCCGGGTAGGCCTCGTAGACCGGGTCCTGTCCGACGCGCTCGCACCAGTTGAGGTACGCGGTCGTGGACAGGTGCGTGTACGTGTCCGTCGTGGTGCCGGTCAGCAGCCCGATGCGGCGGGCGCCCGCCTCCGCCAGATGGTCGAGGATGCCGAGGACGGCGGCCTCGTGGTCGTTGTCGACCCAGGCGGTGACCGGCAGCGAGCCGGCCGGGCGGCCGTCGGAGACGACCGGTAACCCCTGCCGGACCAGCTCGGTGACCACGGGGTCCTGGTCGGAGGGGTCGATGACGACCGTGCCGTCAAGGGCGACGTTCGACCACACGTCGTGGCGCGAGGTGGCGGGCAGGATGACCAGGGCGTATCCCCGGGCGAGCGCGGCGGAGGTGGCGGCCCTGGCCATCTCCGCGAAGTACGCGAATTCGGTGAAGGTGAAAGGTTCATCCCCGTACGTCGTCACGGTCAGGCCGATGAGGCCCGACTTGCCGGTACGGAGGGTGCGGGCCGCGGCCGACGGGCGGTAGCCCAGCCTGTCGGCGACCTCGCGGACGTGGCGTCGGGTGGCGTCCGGCAGCCGGCCCTTGCCGTTGAGGGCGTCGGAGACGGTCGTGATGGAGACCCCGGCGGCGGCGGCCACGTCTCTGATGCCCGCCCGGCCCGGCCGGCTGCCTCGGCGGGAGGTCTCCGCCCGGCTCACCTGGTGCTTCCCTGCTGCTGTCATGGCGAGCCGATAGTAGGGCTCATGTGGTGGGGTAGTGCGGACGCATATGCACCCGTTGACAGGTACGTTTCTGCATGATCAAAAACACTCAAGTACCTTGGAATGCAAGGGACTCGAACGATCTAAGGTCAATAGATGGCGCGACGGCCCGCATGGGCCTGTCGAGGTGGCCATATTGCGAAGAGGTCTCAACTCACCTTCACGGGGGATGCGCGCCACGGCGTGAGCCACCGGCGCGTGCGACAGGGGGCGACGCGCCCCCGGATTCACGCGCCTTCGCGCAGTGACGCGCGCGGGGTCGTACGGCGATCTGTCCGGGTTGGTACGGCCATCCGTCCGGATCCGTGGCCACTCGCCCGCATCTGCACGGCCACCCGCCCCGCATCCATGCGGTCACCCGCCCGCATCCGTACGGACACCAGCCCGGCCACCGGCCTGTCCGTGCCGTGATCCACACGGGACGGAGCGGTTGTCCACAGCCCATTCGCAGTGGCCCCGAATCCTCATAAGGTGAGAAGCATTGGACGCCGGTGGCGGTCACGAGCCGGTGGTGTGCGCGAGGAGGACTGCGGTGAGCGAGACGAGCCCGAGGCTGCGTGCCGAGCTGGAGGATATCCCCACCTACAAGCCCGGCAAGCCTGCCGCGGCCGGCGGCCCGGTGGCCTACAAGCTGTCCTCGAACGAGAATCCCTACCCCCCGCTGCCGGGCGTTTTGGAGACGGTGACCACGGCGGCCGCGTCCTTCAACCGCTACCCGGACATGGCGTGCACGGGCCTGATGAGCGAGCTGTCGGAGCGCTTCGGGGTGCCCCAGTCGCACCTCGCGACCGGGACGGGCTCGGTCGGTGTGGCACAGCAGCTGCTGCAGGCCACGAGCGGCCCGGGCGACGAGGTGATCTACGCCTGGCGGTCCTTCGAGGCGTACCCGATCATCACCCGCATCAGTGGTGCCACATCGGTGCAGGTGCCGCTGACCGAGGGCGACGTGCACGACCTGGACGCGATGGCCGACGCGATCACCGACCGGACCCGGCTGATCTTCGTCTGCAACCCGAACAACCCGACGGGCACCGTCGTGCGCCGGGAGGAGCTGGAGCGCTTCCTGGACCGTGTGCCGGGCGATGTGCTGGTGGTGCTCGACGAGGCGTACCGCGAGTTCGTCCGCGACGTCCAGGTGCCGGACGGCATCCAGCTCTACCGCAAGCGGCCGAACGTGTGCGTGCTGCGCACCTTCTCCAAGGCGTACGGCCTCGCCGGGCTGCGCGTCGGCTTCGCGGTCGCGCAGGAGCCGGTGGCCGCGGCGCTGCGCAAGACGGCGGTGCCGTTCGGTGTCAGCCAGCTGGCGCAGGAGGCGGCGATCGCCTCGCTGCGCGCGGAGGACGAGCTGCTCGGCCGGGTCGGCTCGCTGGTGTGCGAGCGCACGCGCGTGGTGGACGCGCTGCGCGCCCAGGGCTGGACGGTGCCCGAGACGCAGGCGAACTTCGTGTGGCTGCGGCTGGGGGAGCGCACGGTGGACTTCGCGGCCGCCTGTGAGCAGGCCGGTGTGGTCGTGCGGCCCTTCCCGGGCGAGGGGGTGCGCGTGACGATCGGCGAGGCCGAGGCGAACGACATCTTCATGAAGGTCGCGGAGGGCTTCCACAAGGAGCTCTAGACCCCGTCTTTCGGATCAGCCCGGCGGAGTCCTCCCGGGTCCCGCGCGAGGGGCGTGGGACCCGGACCGGCGCGGATTGTGCCAGATGCCGAACAGTCCCCGCTTAGGGACCCCCCACCCCTCCGCCTTGCGACCACCATGCGCCATAATTGCTTGTGAATGTGAACGCGTTCACAAGCGGGCCCGATTGTTCCCATGATGAGTGGGGCAAACAGGGCAGACTGCCGCGTGACCACGGCGACGTAAGGAGAAGGACGACGTGGACATAGCTTTGGCGCCGGAGACCCTGGCGCGATGGCAGTTCGGCATCACCACCGTCTACCACTTCCTGTTCGTCCCGCTCACGATCTCGCTCGCCGCGCTGACGGCCGGCCTGCAGACCGCGTGGGTACGGACGGAGAAGGAGAGGTACCTCAGGGCGACGAAGTTCTGGGGCAAGCTCTTCCTGATCAATATCGCGATGGGTGTCGTGACCGGCATCGTCCAGGAGTTCCAGTTCGGCATGAACTGGTCCGCCTACTCCCGCTTCGTGGGCGATGTCTTCGGTGCCCCGCTCGCGTTCGAAGCCCTCATCGCCTTCTTCTTCGAGTCCACCTTCATCGGGCTGTGGATCTTCGGTTGGGACAAGCTGCCGAAGAAGCTCCACCTGGCCTGCATATGGATGGTCTCCATCGGCACGATCCTGTCGGCGTACTTCATCCTCGCGGCCAACTCCTGGATGCAGCACCCCGTCGGCTACCGGATCAACAAGGTGAAGGGCCGCGCCGAACTCACCGACTTCTGGCACGTCCTGACCCAGAACACCGCGCTCGCGCAGGTCTTCCACACCCTGTCCGCGTCCTTCCTCACCGGCGGCGCCTTCATGGTCGGTATCGCCGCCTACCACCTGCTCCGCAAGAAGCACGTCCCCGTGATGAAGAGCTCGCTGCGGCTCGGACTGGTCACCGTCGTCATCGCCGGCCTGCTCACCGCGGTCAGCGGTGACGTCCTCGGCAAGGTCATGTTCAAGCAGCAGCCGATGAAGATGGCCGCCGCCGAGGCCCTGTGGGACGGGCAGAACTCGGCGCCGTTCTCGATCTTCGCGTACGGCGACGTCAGCAAGGGCCACAACTCCGTCGAACTGTCCGTTCCCGGCCTGCTGTCCTTCCTGGCCGACGACGACTTCACCTCGTACGTCCCCGGCATCAACGACACCAACAAGGCCGAACAGCAGAAGTACGGCCCCGGCGACTACCGCCCCATCATCCCCGTCACCTTCTGGGGCTTCCGCTGGATGATCGGCTTCGGCATGGCGTCCTTCGCCATCGGCCTTGCCGGGCTCTGGCTGACCCGCAAGAAGTTCCTGCTGCCGCAGCATCTGCGGGTCGGTGAGGACGAGGTGCCGCATCTGGTCCTGTTCAGGAACAAGGCACTCGGCCCGACACTCACCACCTGGTACTGGCGCATCGCGATCTGGACCCTCGCCTTCCCGCTCATCGCCAACTCCTGGGGCTGGATCTTCACCGAGATGGGCCGTCAGCCGTGGGTCGTCTACGGCGTGCTGCGCACCCGTGACGCCGTCTCCCCCGGTGTCTCCCAGGGCGAGGTCATCACGTCGATGACCGTGTTCACCGTGCTCTACGCGATCCTCGCCGTCGTCGAGGTGAAGCTGCTGACGAAGTACGTCAAGGCCGGACCGCCCGAGCTCACCGAGTCCGATCTCAACCCGCCCACCAGGCTCGGCGGCGACTCCAGGGACGCCGAAAAGCCGATGGCCTTCTCGTACTAGGCCCAGGGAGCGCTCACACCATGCAACTTCACGACGTCTGGTTCGTCCTTATCGCGGTCCTCTGGATCGGCTACTTCTTCCTGGAGGGCTTCGACTTCGGGGTCGGCATCCTCACCAAGCTGCTGGCCCGCAACCGCCCCGAGCGGCGGGTACTGATCAACACCATCGGTCCGGTCTGGGACGGCAACGAGGTATGGCTGCTCAGTGCGGGCGGCGCCACGTTCGCCGCCTTCCCCGAGTGGTACGCCACGCTCTTCTCCGGCTTCTACCTGCCGCTGCTGGTCATCCTGGTCTGTCTGATCGTGCGCGGTGTCGCCTTCGAGTACCGGGCGAAGCGGCCCGAGGAGAACTGGCAGCGGAACTGGGAGAACGCGATCTTCTGGACCTCGCTGATCCCGGCGTTCCTGTGGGGCGTGGCCTTCGCCAACATCGTGCGGGGTGTGAAGATCGACCAGCACCTGGAGTACGTGGGCAGCGTCTGGGATCTGCTCAATCCGTTCGCGCTCCTCGGCGGCCTGGTCACGCTGGCTCTGTTCACCTTCCACGGGACGGTGTTCACCGCACTGAAGACCGTCGGGGACATCCGGCAGCGGGCTCGGAAGCTGGCTCTGGGCATCGGGTCGGTCACCGCCGGGCTGGCGGTTCTCTTCCTCACCTGGACGCAGATCGACCAAGGGGACGGCAAGAGCCTGGTCGCCCTGGGCGTGGCGGTGGCCGCGCTCGTCGCGGCGCTCGTGGCCAACCAGGCAGGGCGCGAGGGATGGTCGTTCGCGTTCTCCGGCGTCACCATTGTGGCCGCGGTCACCATGCTGTTCCTGACGCTCTTCCCGAACGTCATGCCGTCCACGCTGAACGCGGACTGGAGCCTGACGGTGAGCAACGCCTCGTCGAGCCCCTACACCCTGAAGATCATGACGTGGTGCGCCGGGATCGCCACGCCGATCGTCCTTCTCTATCAGGGCTGGACCTACTGGGTGTTCCGCAAGCGCATCGGCACCCAGCACATCGCCGCCGACACGTCCGCCGGTGCCGTGCACTGAATCTGGTGGGGCGGGGTGTTTCACGTGAAACACCCCGCCCGGACCGAAGGGCATGTTTCACGTGAAACCGATCGATCCACGACTGCTCCGCTATGCGCGGGCCACACGCTTCTTCCTCGGGGCGGTCATCGGCCTGGGCGCCATCGGCGCGGCTCTGGTCATCGCCCAGGCGATGCTGATCGCCGAGGTGGTGGTCGGCGCCTTCCAGCGCCACCATGCGATCAGTGAACTCCGCGCGTCTCTGTTGCTTCTGGCGGCCGTGGCGGTCGGACGCGCCCTGGTGTCCTGGCTCACCGAACTCTCCGCCCACCGCGCGAGCGCGGCGGTGAAGTCGGAACTGCGGGCGAGGCTGCTGGAGCGAGCCGGGGCCCTCGGTCCCGGATGGCTCAGCGGGCAGCGAACCGGTTCGCTGGTCGCTCTGGCCACACGGGGAGTCGATGCCCTCGACGACTACTTCTCGCGCTATCTGCCGCAGTTGGGGCTCGCGGTGGTGGTACCGGTGGCGGTGCTGGCGCGGATCGTCACCGAGGACTGGGTCTCGGCGGCGATCATCGCCGGCACTCTGCCGCTGATCCCCCTCTTCATGATGTTGATCGGCTGGGCGACACAGACCCGGATGGACCGTCAGTGGCGGTTGTTGTCGCGGCTGTCCGGGCACTTCCTCGACGTGGTCGCCGGACTGCCGACGCTCAAGGTGTTCGGCCGGGCCAAGGCTCAGGCCGAGTCGATCAAGCGGATCACCGGCGAGTACCGGCAGGCGACCATGCGGACGCTGCGCATCGCCTTCCTGTCGTCCTTCGCGCTGGAGCTCCTGGCGACGATCTCGGTCGCGCTCGTCGCCGTCGAGATCGGTATGCGGCTCGTCCACGGCGACATGGACCTCTACATCGGGCTGGTCATCCTGGTGCTGGCCCCGGAGGCATATCTGCCGTTGCGGCAGGTGGGGACGCAGTACCACGCGGCGGCGGAGGGGCTCTCCGCAGCCGAGGAGATCTTCGCGGTGCTGGAGACTCCGGTACCGGCCTCCGGTGAACGGCGCGTCCCGGACGGGCCGATCGTCTTCGAGGAGGTGACCGTCCGCTATCCCGGGCGGTCGTCCGCCGCGGTGTCCGACGTGTCGCTCACCGTCGCGCCCGGTGAAACGGTGGCCCTCGTGGGACCGAGCGGAGCGGGCAAGTCGACCCTGCTGAACGTACTGCTCGGATTCGTGCCGCCCACCGAGGGGCGCGTACGGGTCGGGGGAGTCGATCTCGCCTCGGCCGATCTGGAGGAGTGGCGCTCACGGATCGCCTGGGTGCCGCAGCGGCCTCATCTGTACGCGGGCACGATCGCCGACAACGTACGGCTGGCGCGCCCGGACGCGGACGACACGGCGGTACGAAGGGCGCTGGCCGACGCCGGGGCGCTTCCGTTCGTGGACGCGCTGCCCGAGGGGATCCGCACGGTGCTCGGCGAGGACGGTGCGGGCCTCTCCGCCGGGCAGCGGCAACGGCTCGCCCTGGCACGGGCGTTCCTCGCGGACCGGCCGGTGCTGCTGCTGGACGAGCCGACGGCGTCCCTGGACGGGGCGACCGAGGCGGAGATCGTGGAAGCGGTGCGCCGTCTCACCGTCGGGCGGACCGTCCTTCTGGTGGTGCACCGGCCGGCACTGCTCGGATTGGCGGACCGGGTGGTGCGGCTGGAGGCGGAGCAGCACGTCACGTCGAGTCTGCTCGCGCAGGCCGGCCCCGAGCCGCGCCCGCGCCGCGAGACGCTGAGCACGCCACCTGCCCAAGGGGAGCCGGCCCCTGTCCCGCCCCCGGTGAGGCGCGGTGGCGTGCTCGCCCGAGTCCGTGCCATGGCCGGACCCCGTCGTGGGCGGCTCGGCCTCGCCCTGGTGCTCGGGAGTCTCGCGCTCGGCAGTGCGGTGGGGCTGATGGCCACCTCCGGTTGGCTGATCTCGCGGGCCTCCCAGCAGCCGCCGGTGCTCTATCTGATGGTGGCCGTCACGGCCACGCGGACGTTCGGGATCGGACGGGCCGTGTTCCGGTACGCGGAGCGGCTGGTGTCCCACGATGCCGTCCTGCGCATGCTGGCCGACACCCGCGTCGCCGTCTTCCGGCGCCTTGAGCGGCTGGCCCCGGCGGGGCTGCGCACGGCCCGGCGGGGCGACCTGTTGTCCCGGCTGGTCGCCGATGTGGACGTCCTGCAGGACTACTGGCTGCGCTGGCTGCTGCCCGCGGGGGCCGCGTTCGTCGTGTCGGCCGGTTCCGTCTGCTTCACCGCCTGGCTGCTGCCCGAGGCCGGTGCCGTCCTCGCCGTCGGGCTGCTCGCCGCCGGGGTGGGTGTGCCCCTGGTGACGGGGGCCGTGGCACGCCGGGCGGAACGGAGGCTGGCGCCCGCCCGGGGCGTACTGGCGACCCGGGTGGCCGAGCTGCTGACCGGAACGGCCGAGTTGACGGTCGCCGGTGCGCTGCCGGCGCGGACCGCTCGGACACGGCAGGCCGACGCAGCGCTGACCTGCATCGCCTCCCGCGCCGCCACCGCGACGGCGCTCGGCGACGGGCTCACCGCGCTGGTCACCGGGCTGACCGTCGCGGCCTCCGCTCTCGTGGGCGCACAGGCCGTCGCCGAGGGGCGGCTCGACGGGGTGCTCATGGCGGTCCTGGTGCTCACGCCCCTGGCCGCGTTCGAGGCGGTCCTGGGGCTGCCGCTCGCCGTGCAGCACCGCCAGCGGGTGCGCCGGAGCGCCGAGCGCGTCCACGAAGTGCTGGACGCCCCGGAGCCCGTACGCGAACCCGAGCAGCCGCAGCCGGCTCCCCCCTCGCCCTTCCCGCTCGTCCTGCAAGGGCTCACCGCCCGGTACGACGGGCAGCGGCGGGACGCGCTCAGCGGCTTCGACCTCACCCTCGAACAGGGCCGCCGGGTCGCCGTGGTCGGCGCCTCGGGCGCGGGCAAGACGACCCTGGCGCAGGTCCTGCTGCGGTTCCTGGACGCGGACGCCGGCACGTACACGCTGGGCGGCGCGGACGCCTACACGCTCGACGGCGACGACGTACGGCGCCTGGTCGGACTCTGCGCGCAGGACGCCCACCTCTTCGACAGCTCGGTGCGGGAGAACCTGCTGCTCGCGCGGAAGGACGCGAGCGAGACGGAACTGCGGGACGCGCTCGCGCGGGCCCGGCTCCTCGACTGGGCGGAGGCGCTGCCCGACGGCCTGGACACCCTGATCGGCGAGCACGGCGCCCGGTTGTCCGGCGGTCAGCGGCAGCGGCTGGCCCTGGCCCGCGCCCTGCTCGCCGACTTCCCCGTCCTGATCCTCGACGAGCCCGCGGAACACCTCGACCTGCCGACGGCGGACGCGCTCACCGCGGACCTGCTCGCCGCCACCGAGGGCCGTACCACCCTGCTGATCACCCACCGGCTGGCCGGACTCGAGGGGGTCGACGAGGTGATCGTCCTCGCGGAGGGCCGGGTGGTCCAGCGGGGCGGCCATGGCGAGCTGGCGGCGGTGGAGGGGCCGTTGCGGGAGATGCTCGAGCGGGAGGCCCAGGGGGACCTGCTGGGAGCCGGATGAGGGACGCCGCTGGGCCATCCGTGGCCGGGCGTTCCTCCAGCCGCAGGACGTCAACAGGACTGGGCCCGCGACACGGGCCACGATCGTTGACATGCATTCATCCTGTCGGCGAGCCTTGCTCGTTTCGGTTGTGCTGTCCGCGTTCACGACGCTTCCGGCCCGGTCCGCTGTGGCCGGGGGCGCGACGGTGGGCGACGGTGCAGATTCCTCCGCCGCCATACGGGTGGCGCGGTTGTACGACGAAGCCGCCGTGGTGGCGCGGCAGTACGAGACCGGGCTCCGGGAAGCCGAGAAGCAGCGTGCCCGAGCGCGGCGTGACGAGAGACTCCTCATACGGGAGCGTCGGCTGGGCGCGGCCCTCAGCAAGGATCCGGACCTGATCGCGCGCGCCCAGTACCACCAGAGCGTGGCTCCCCCATATGTGCCACAGACACTCCTCCCCGACACTGCGCTGAAGTTGATGCGAAGTCAGCACTCACTCACGGGAGGGGATCGCGCCGCCGCGAACGCGGTCGTCGGTATCCACAGGGTGGAGGACCGCCTCGCCGCAGACCTGGCCGAGGCGTCGGCGCTGTCGCGGCGGCTGCAGAAGCGGAAGGCCGAACTGGCGGACAGAAGACGGATCCTCCAGGCGAAGCTGGAGGAGGCACGGCAGGTCCTGCAGAGGCAGGCCGACGCGACCGCCGCCACGGGATCGTGCCGGGGCGCCGTCCATCTGGGCCGGCCGCGTCAGAGGACCCACCGCGCCTGGGGGGCGCCGGTGGAGTCGTACAGGCTGTCCGCTCCGTTCGGCAGCGGAGGCGGCCACTGGGCGCACCGGCACACCGGCCAGGACTTCGCGGTCCCCATCGGGACACCGGTGCGAGCAGTCGGCGCCGGGAAGGTGGTGCGGGTGGCGTGCGGCGGCGCCTTCGGGATCGAGGTCGTCATCCAGCACCCGGGCGGCTACTTCACCCAGTACGCCCATCTCGCAGCCGTCACCGTCGACCAGGGAGAACCGGTGGCCACCGGCCAGTGGATCGCCCAGTCCGGCACGACGGGCAACTCGACCGGTCCGCACCTGCACTTCGAGGTCCGGGTCACTCCGGAGTGGGGGTCGGGCATCGATCCGGTGCCGTGGCTGACGGCACGGGGCGTACGACTCTGAGAGCCGTACGCGAGGAAGCCGCCGCCCGATGGACGGTCCCGGCGATCTATGACCGCGGGTGGCCTTCGACCGCCGGCGATCTATGACCGCGGGTGGCCTTCGACCGCCGGCGATCTACGACCGCTCCGCGAGAATTCGCTCGATCACCACGGCCACGCCGTCGTCGTTGTTGGCGACGGTCCGCCCCGACGCGGCGGCGACCACGTCCGGGTGGGCGTTGCCCATCGCGTAGGACTGTCCCGCCCAGGTGAGCATCTCCACGTCGTTCGGCATGTCACCGAAGGCGACGACCTCCTCGTGGGAGATGCCGCGCTCAGCGCAGCACAGTGCGAGGGTGCTCGCCTTGGAGACGCCCGGGCCGCTGATCTCCAGCAGGGCGCTGGGGCTGGACCGGGTGATGGTGGCGCGGTCGCCGACGGCGAGGCGGGCCAGGGTGAGGAAGGCGTCCGGGTCGAGCTGCGGGTGGTAGGCCAGGATCTTGAGCACCGGCTCGCGGGCGCCGGGGGCGTCCGGGGCCAGCAGTTCCTCGGCGGGTGCGAGCAGGTCCGGGATCTCCATGTGCAGCTTCGGGTACGCCGGCTCCTGGTAGAAGCCGTACGTCTGCTCGACGGCGTAGACCGTGCCGGGAGCGGCGTCCCGCAGCAGCCGTACCGCGTCGAGCGCGTTCTCCCGGGCCAGCTCGCGGACCTTGACGAAGCGGTGGGCGCCGGGGCCGCCGTGCAGGTCGACCACGGCCGCGCCGTTGCCGCAGATCGCCAGTCCGTGACCGTGGACGTGGTCGCTGACGACGTCCATCCAGCGAGCGGGCCGGCCCGTGACGAAGAACACCTCGATCCCGGCCTCCTCGGCGGCGGCCAGCGCGGCGACGGTCCGCTCGGAGACCGACTTGTCGTCGCGCAGCAGAGTGCCGTCGAGGTCGGTCGCGATCAGCCGGGGCGGGAGAGTGGAGGCCGGGGTCTCGGACTGTCGGGTCGCTGAGGTCACCGGCCCATTCTGGCGCATATGCCCGCACGGCCGTGCGAGACCTCGCACATCTGAGTGGTGACACTGCTCACCAGCGCCGTCACGTCGCGTCATGCTCAGCCCAGCTGCGCCGGGGCCTCCAGGGCGATCTGCTCGAAGACCTTCTGGTCCGCCGCGAAGTCGGAGTCGGGGATGGGCCAGTGGATCACGATGTCGGTGAAGCCCAGCTCCGCGTGCCGGCCGGCGAAGTCGACGAACGCGTCCAGGGACTGAAGCGGACGGCCGCGGTCCGGGGTGAAGCCGGTGAGCAGGACCTTGTCGAGTTCCGCCACGTCACGCCCGACCGCGGCGCAGGCGTCGGCCAGCTTCTCGGTCTGCGCGCGCAGAGCCTGCAGGGACTCCTCCGGGGTACCGGTCTCGTACAGCTTCGGGTCGCCGGTCGTCACCCATGCCTGACCGTGGCGGGCGGCGAGCTTCAGGCCGCGCGGGCCGGTCGCGGCGACCGCGAAGGGCAGCCGGGGGCGCTGTACGCAGCCCGGGATGTTGCGCGCCTCGTGCGCGGAGTAGTGCGTCCCCTGGTAGGTGACGGAGTCCTCGGTGAGCAGCCGGTCGAGCAGCGGGACGAACTCGCCGAACCGGCCGGCGCGCTCGCGCGGGGTCCACGGCTCCTGGCCGAGCGCGGTGGCGTCGAAGCCGGTGCCGCCCGCGCCGATGCCCAGCGTGATCCGGCCGCCGGAGATGTCGTCCAGGGAGATCAGCTCCTTGGCGAGGGTGACCGGGTGCCGGAAGTTCGGCGAGGTCACCAGGGTGCCGAGGCGCAGCCGGTCGGTGACGGCGGCCGCGGCCGTCAGCGTCGGCACGGCTCCGAACCAGGGGCCGTCGCGAAAGGACCGCCACGACAGGTGGTCATAGGTGAACGCGGTGTGGAACCCGAGCTGCTCCGCACGCTCCCAGGCGGAACGCCCGCCCTCGTGCCAGCGGACGTACGGCAGGATCACGGTGCTCAGACGCAGACTCATGCCTCGAGCGTAAGGGAGCCGGGGAGTGGTCGTGGGCGGGATTGATCAGAAAAGCCCGGGAATCGCAGCCACGGGTCAGTGTTGCTCTGGGAAACGCAGGTAGTGCGGCGGGACGGCCTTGGTGAGCCACACCCCGTTCTCGCTGACGTGGAAGACATGGCCGTCGCGGTGCATGGCGCCGGCGTCCACGGTCAGCACCACCGGGCGGCCGCGGCGGGCGCCGACGCGGGTGGCCGTCTCGCGATCCGGGGAGAGGTGTACATCGTGCCGGCCCATGGGCCTCAGGCCCTCGGCACGGATCGTGTCCAGGTTGCGGGCCACAGTCCCGTGGTAGAGGTAGGCGGGCGGAGTCGCCGGGGGCAGCCCCAGGTCGACGTCGACGCTGTGGCCCTGGCTGGCGCGGATGCGGGTGCCCTCGATCGCGAAGCGCTTCTTGTCGTTGGTGGCGACCACCCGGTCCAGTTCCTCGCGGGTGATCGGGAAGCCGTGGGCGGCCGCCGCGGCGAGCAGCGTGTCGATCTCCACCCAGCCACCGTGCTCCAGCGTGATCCCTATGAGCTCCGGCTGGTGCCGCAGGTGCTTCGAGAGGTACTTCGACACCTTCACGGTACGTCTGTCGTCATTCCTTTCCGTCATCTTTCCAGCCTGCGGGAGAGACGGGGATCACGCACTTGATTTTGTTCCTGATGTTTGATCCACAACCAACCCAGGTTATCCACAAGGAAATTGACGACTCTGTGGACAACTGCGGGGCGTCTTGGCGGTGTTCGCCAAGTAAGTTGTATATGCAGCCGATTGGCCAACCGGGCTGTGAGAGACGATGGTTCGCCAACTCCCTTGGCAATCGGTCACAGTGGCGGATCGATCCGCGCGATCGTGCGCAACACCCCCGGCGCGATGCGGGACAGCAGTCGCGCGCTCCGTGCTTCCGGGGTGACCGGTACGACCGCCTGGTTGCGGACCACCGCCCGCAGAACCGCGTCGGCGACCCTCTCCGGTCGGTAACCACGCAGTCCGTACAGCAGGTTGGTCCTCTTCTGCCGTCGCCTCTCCTCCTCCGCGTCCACGCCCACGAACCGCGCCGTCGACGTGATGTCCGTGTGGACGAACCCGGGACAGATCGCCGACACTCCGATGCCGCGCCCGGCCAACTCCGCGCGCAGGCACTCGCTGAGCATCAGGACGGCCGCCTTGGACGTGCTGTAGGCCGGCAGCACCTTCGACGGCTGGTAGGCGGCCGCCGACGCGACGTTGACGATGTGGCCGCCCTGACCGCGCTCGGCCATCTGCTTGCCGAACAACCGGCAACCGTGAATGACACCCCACAAGTTGACGTCGAGGACCGTGCGCCAGTCCTCGGCGGTGGTGTCGAAGAAGGAACCGGACAGGCCGATCCCGGCGTTGTTCACCAGGACGTCCACCACCCCGTATGCGGCGGCGACCTTATCGGCGAGCTTCTCCATCGCCTGCTCGTCGGAGACGTCGACCGTTTCCGCCCACGCCTGCCGAGCACCGCCCCGCCGGGCCAACTCGGCCGTCCGGGCGGCGCCTTCGCCGTTTCGGTCGACCACCACCACACGCGCTCCGGCCTTGGCGAACGCGACCGCCGTGGCCCGCCCGATGCCGCTGCCCGCACCCGTCACCAGCACGAGCTGCCCGCCGAACCGCTCCGCGTACCGCCCGCTCCCGACGGGCGCCGAACGGCCGTTCTCCACGGCGGTCACGAACTCCGCGATCCAGGCAGCGACTTGGTCGGGCCGCGTGCGCGGGATCCAGTGCTTGTCCGGCAGCGTGCGGCGGATCAACCGCGGTGCCCACCGCTCCAGTTCGTCGTAGAGGTGCTCCGACAGGAACGCGTCCCCCAGCGGCGTGATGAGCTGCACGGGCGCGTGCGCGTATGCGTCGGGGCGCGGGTCGCGCAGCCTGGGCCGTACGTTGTCCCGGTACAGCCAGGCGCCGTTGGCCGCGTCCGTGGGGAGCGACGGGGTCGGGTAGTCGCCGCCGGGCAGCCGCTCGGCGCGCCGCAGGATCCCGGGCCAGCGTCTGCCGAGCGGTCCGCGCCAGGCCAGCTCCGGCAGCGCGGGGGTGTGCAGCAGGTAGACGTACCAGGACCTGGCGCCCTGGCCCAGCAGCTGGCCGACGCGGCGCGGGGTCGGACGACGGACCCGCCGCTTGATCCACTGCCCGAGGTGGTCGAGGGACGGCCCCGACATCGATGTGAACGACGCGACCCGGCCCTCGGTGCGCCCGGCGGTGACGAACTCCCACCCCTGCACCGAGCCCCAGTCGTGCCCCACCAGGTGCACCGGGCGGCCGGGACTGACCGCGTCGGCGACCGCCAGGAAGTCGTCCGTCAGCTTCTCCAGCGTGAAACCGCCGCGCAGCGGCTTCGGCGCCGTCGACCGGCCGTGGCCGCGGACGTCGTAGAGCACGACGTGGAAGCGGTCGGCGAGGCGGGGCGCCACCTCGGACCAGACCTCCTTGCTGTCCGGGTAGCCGTGCACGAGCACCACCGTGGGCCGCGCGGGGTCGCCCAGCTCCGCCACGCACAGCTCGATCCCGCCTGTCCGCACCCGGCGCTCGCGCGCCCCAGTGAGAGCCACTCGTCCCCCTCTTCCGTCACCGGCACCTGGTGTGTCACGTCATACCGGCGAATGTGGCAGTTGTTAGAGATGGCGTCAACAGCGGTCCCGCCGTCTGTGGAAAACCACCGTGATGCGGACAATGCGCCACCCCTCCCGCGCTCGTCGCCGTTCGACCTGAGGGTGACCCCTACGGGCCCGTAATACTCGAGTCGGACCCCCAGACAGCTCTGCGGTCTGACGACGGCAGTGGTCCGCGTCACTACCGTCGATGTCGTGACTGTGATCGCGACCGAAAGCCTGAGCAAGCGGTTCCCGAGGGTGACCGCGCTTGACCGGCTCTCCGTGGACGTGGGACCCGGCGTGACCGGACTCGTCGGAGCGAACGGAGCCGGCAAGTCCACTCTGATCAAGATCCTGCTGGGTCTGTCCCCCGCCACCGAGGGCCGCGCCGAGGTGCTCGGCCTCGACGTCGCCACCAAGGGCGGCGCCATCCGCGAGCGCGTCGGATACATGCCCGAGCACGACTGCCTGCCGCCCGACGTGTCGGCCACCGAGTTCGTCGTGCACATGGCCCGCATGTCCGGCCTGCCCCCGACCGCCGCCCGCGAGCGCACCGCGGACACCCTGCGCCACGTCGGCCTGTACGAGGAGCGCTACCGCCCCATCGGCGGCTACTCCACCGGCATGAAGCAGCGCGTCAAGCTCGCTCAGGCCCTGGTCCACGACCCGCAGCTGGTGTTCCTGGACGAGCCGACCAACGGTCTCGACCCGGTCGGCCGCGACGAGATGCTCGGCCTGATCCGCCGCGTGCACACCGACTTCGGCATCTCGGTGCTGGTCACCTCGCACCTGCTGGGCGAGCTCGAGCGCACCTGCGACCACGTCGTCATCATCGACGGCGGCAAGCTGCTGCGGTCCAGCTCGACCCGCGACTTCACCCAGACCACCACGACCCTCGCGATCGAGGTGACCGACTCCGACGAGCACCCGGACGGCACCCGCGCGGTGCGCGACGCGCTCCACGCGCGCGGGGTGACCACGCAGGACGGCACCGGCCTGCCGGGCTCCGGCCACATCCTGCTGCTGACCGCGGAGGGCGAGCAGACGTACGACCTCGTCCGGGACGTCGTCGCCGACCTCGGTCTCGGCCTCGTCCGTATGGAGCAGCGCAGGCACCACATCGCGGAGGTCTTCAAGGACAGCGACGCCGAGCGGAAGGAGGCGGTCGGTCATGGCGGTTGAGCAGCCCCTGGCCCACGAGGCCGAACAGACCCGGATCCACAACATCGGCTACCGCTCGTACGACGGCCCGCGCCTGGGCCGCGCCTACGCCCGCCGTTCGCTGTACTCGCAGTCCCTGCGCGGCGCCTACGGCCTCGGCCGCTCGGTGAAGTCCAAGGTGCTGCCGATGCTGCTGTTCGTCGTGATGTGCGCCCCCGCGCTGATCATGGTCGCGGTCGCGGTCGCCACCAACGCCAAGGACCTCCCCGTCCAGTACACGCGCTACGCGATCATCATGCAGGCCGTCATCGGCCTCTACGTCGCCTCGCAGGCACCCCAGTCGGTCTCGCGCGACCTGCGCTTCAAGACCGTTCCGCTGTACTTCTCCCGCCCCATCGAGACCGTCGACTACGTCCGCGCCAAGTACGCGGCGCTGGCGTCGGCGATGTTCATCCTGACGGCCGCGCCCCTGCTCGTCCTCTATGTGGGCGCACTGCTCGCCAAGCTGGACTTCGCCCACCAGACCAAGGGATTCGCCGAGGGGCTGGTGTCCGTGGCCCTGCTCTCCCTGCTGTTCTCCGGAATCAGCCTCGTCATCGCGGCGGCGACGCCCCGGCGCGGCTTCGGTATCGCCGCCGTCATCGCCGTCCTGACCATCTCCTACGGAGCCGTCTCCACCATCCAGGCGATAGCGGAGGTCCACTCGGGCAACTCCACGCCCCTGGTGTGGATGGGCCTGTTCTCGCCCATCACCCTCATCGACGGGGTGCAGACCGCCTTCCTCGGCGCGAACTCCTCCTTCCCCGGCGGGCACGGACCCTCGACCGCACAGGGGGTCGTCTTCTTCCTGGTCGTCCTCGGACTCATCGCCGGCAGCTACGGCCTGCTGACGCGCCGCTACCGAAAGGTCGGACTGTGACCACGCTCACCATCGACCACGTCTCCCGCTGGTTCGGCAACGTGGTCGCCGTCAACGACGTCACGATGACCATCGGCCCCGGAGTCACCGGCCTGCTGGGCCCGAACGGCGCCGGGAAGTCCACCCTCATCAACATGATGGGCGGCTTCCTCGCCCCCTCCACCGGCTCCGTCACCCTCGACGGCCGGCCGGTGTGGCGCAACGAGGAGATCTACCGGCACATCGGCATCGTCCCCGAGCGGGAGGCGATGTACGACTTCCTCACGGGCCGCGAATTCGTCGTCGCCAACGCCGAGTTGCACGGACTCGGCGCCAAGGCCGCCCAGCGGGCCCTTGCCACGGTCGAGATGGAGTACGCGCAGGACCGGAAGATCTCCACGTACTCCAAGGGCATGCGGCAGCGCGTGAAGATGGCGTCCGCACTCGTGCACGACCCGTCGCTGCTGCTGCTCGACGAGCCGTTCAACGGCATGGACCCGCGCCAGCGCATGCAACTCATGGAGCTGCTGCGGCGCATGGGCGCCGAGGGTCGCACCGTGCTGTTCTCCTCCCACATTCTCGAAGAGGTCGAGCAGTTGGCCTCGCACATCGAGGTGATCGTCGCCGGACGGCACGCGGCGAGCGGCGACTTCCGTAAGATCCGCCGCCTGATGACCGACCGCCCGCACCGCTACCTGGTGCGTTCCAGCGACGACCGGGCACTCGCCGCCGCGCTGATCGCCGACCCGTCGACCTCCGGTATCGAGGTCGACCTCGCCGAGGGCGCCCTGCGTATCCAGGCGATCGACTTCGGCCGGTTCACGACGCTGCTGCCGAAGGTCGCGCGCGAGCACGGCATCCGGCTGCTCACGGTCTCGCCGTCCGACGAGTCCCTCGAGTCCGTCTTCTCGTATCTGGTCGCGGCGTAGGAGGCCGAAGATGTACGACCCCACAGTCGCCCGCCTCACCTACCGCGGCCTGCTCGGCCGCCGCCGGGCCCTCATTCTCGGCGCGCTGCCCGTCCTGCTGATCGTGATCTCGGCGGTCGTCCGGGCGCTGACCGGCGCCGACGACCAGGTCGCCCACGACGTCCTCGGCGGGTTCGCCCTGGCGACCATGGTCCCGATCATCGGCGTCATCGCGGGCACCGGCGCGATCGGGCCCGAGATCGACGACGGCTCGGTGGTGTACCTGCTGGCCAAGCCGGTGAAGCGGTCCACGATCATCTTCACCAAGCTGATCGTCGCGATCGCCGTCACCATGGCGTTCTCCGCGCTGCCCACGTTCATCGCTGGCCTGATCCTCAACGGCAACGGCCAGCAGATCGCGGTCGCCTACACCGTGGCGGCGCTCGTCTCCTCCATCGCCTACGCCGCGCTGTTCCTGCTGCTCGGCACGGTGAGCCGGCACGCGGTGGTGTTCGGCCTGGTCTACGCGCTGGTCTGGGAGGCGCTCTTCGGCTCGCTGGTCTCCGGGGCGCGCACGCTCAGCGTCCAGCAGTGGTCGCTGGCCGTGGCCCACAAGGTCTCCGACAGCTCCCTGGTCACCTCGGACGTGGGGCTGCCCACCGCCACGGTCCTGCTGGTCGTGGTGACCGTGGCCGCCACCTGGTATGCGGGGCAGAAGCTGCGGACGCTGACGCTGGCGGGCGAGGAGTGACAGTCCCTGCGGGGCTGGAGCCGGGGCCTCGATGGCGGCCCCGGTCTTCTTTCTCTTTTCGAAGCCTTTTTTGACAGGAGTTTCACACCTGCCTGGGCACACTGGGCGAAGGGGATGCACAGCAGGGGAAAGGACCGGGGATGACTGCGGACGAGGCCGGGGAGACCTGGGACGGCGTCGAGTTCGACGAGGACTTCATACGGTCCGCGTCGACCAGGGAACCGTCCGCGCGCGCCCGGATGCTGGCAGCGCGCTGGCGCAACGAGGCGCCCGCCCCCCAGCCGTGGCGCTCGGACGAGCCGCCCGCCGGCTGGTTCTTCAGCAAGGCGCGGCGCCGCAGGTGGCGGCGGCGGTAGCGGTCAGGTTCTGCGGAGGATGCGCGGATCGAACGCGCGCGGGGGTTGACCCCGACCACGGCTTAGCAAGCCGGTGCCTTTCCACTCGGCCAATCCTCCGGGTGGGCGGCCCACGCGAGGTGCTCGCGCGCTCGAAGCGGCCGCCCCGGGCAGCTCCCCGTGCGGGGCGGGCTCGACGGAGGGGTAACTACTCCGGAGCCCGCCGCGGGCTGCCCTGCAGGGAGCTCGGCGTACTGTCGTGCATGGACATCGCCCAGCTCCTCTCCCAGAACGTGGCGCCGGCCTGATCCGGCGTCGCGAACATGACTACTGTGCCCGTTCGCCGAATCGGGCGCCACTGAATAAAAGTCGCGTAGTCCGGCTTCCCGGACGCTCGACCAGGGCCCTCGCGACGCCGAGTTGATCCGAAAGAAAGACAGGCCCTAGCCGAGCAACCGCTCGAGCACCACCGCGATGCCGTCCTCGTCGTTGGTCAGCGTCACCTCGTCCGCGACCTCTTTCAAATCCGTGTGCGCGTTGGCCATGGCCACACCGTGGGCCGCCCACGCGAACATCGGTATGTCGTTGGGCATGTCGCCGAAGGCGATCGTCTCCGCGGCCTTCACACCGAGGCGGCGTGCCGCCAGGGACAGGCCCGTCGCCTTGCTCAGGCCGAGGGGGAGGATCTCCACGATGCCCTCGCCCGCCATAGTCACCCCGACGAGACCGCCGGCGGCCTGCTGCGCCGCCTCGGCGAGTTCGTCGTCGCTCAGGGTCGGGTGCTGGAGGTAGACCTTGTTCAGCGGCGCCGACCACAGGTCCGCCGCGTCCTTGATCGGCTGGTAGGGCAGCGGCCCGTCGTGCACCCGGTAGCCGGGGCCGACCAGTACCTCCCCCTCCAGGCCGTCCCGGCTCGCCGCCAGCAGCAGCGGGCCCACCTCCGCCTCTATCTTGGCGAGGGCCAGACCCGCTATCTGCCGGTCAAGCGTCACCGACGTCAGCAGACGGTGCTCGCCCGCGTCGTAGACCTGCGCTCCCTGGCCGCACACGGCGAGACCCCGGTAGCCGAGGTCGTCGAGGACGGGGCGCGTCCAGGGGACCGCGCGCCCGGTGACGACGATGTGCGCGGCGCCCGCCGCGGTGGCCGCGGCGAGCGCCTCCCGTGTGCGCTCCGAGACCGTCTCGTCGGAGCGCAGGAGCGTCCCGTCGAGGTCGGTCGCGATCAGCTTGTAGGGAAACGTGGACGGAAGACCGGCGTGTTCGCCCGTGCTCACTTGGCCACGGGCTCCAGCAGCTCCCGGCCGCCCAGGTAGGGGCGCAGGATCTCGGGCACCCGCACCGATCCGTCGGCCAGCTGGTGGTTCTCCAGGATCGCCACGATGGTGCGCGGTACGGCGCACAGCGTGCCGTTCAGCGTCGCCAGCGGCTGCACCTTCTTGCCGTCGCGCATGCGGACCGCCAGCCGGCGCGCCTGGAAGGTGTCGCAGTTGGAGGCCGAGGTCAGCTCGCGGTACTTGCCCTGGGTCGGGATCCAGGCCTCGCAGTCGTACTTCCGCGACGCCGACGCGCCGAGGTCACCGGTCGCCACGTCGATGACCTGGAACGGCAGCTCGAGCGAGGTCAGCCACTGCTTCTCCCACTCCAGGAGCCGCTTGTGCTCGTTCTCGGCGTCCTCGGGGTCGATGAACGAGAACATCTCGACCTTGTCGAACTGGTGCACGCGGAAGATGCCCCGCGTGTCCTTGCCGTAGGTGCCGGCCTCGCGGCGGAAGCACGGCGAGAAGCCCGCGTAACGCAGCGGCAGTTTGTCCGCGTCGATGATCTCGTCCATGTGGTACGCCGCGAGCGGGACCTCGGAGGTGCCGACCAGGTAGAAGTCGTCCTTCTCCAGGTGGTACACGTTCTCGGCGGCCTGGCCGAGGAAGCCCGTGCCCTCCATGGCGCGCGGGCGGACCAGGGCCGGCGTCAGCATCGGGGTGAACCCGGCCTCCGTGGCCTGCGCGATGGCCGCGTTGACCAGCGCGAGTTCCAGCAGGGCGCCGACACCCGTCAGGTAGTAGAAGCGCGAGCCGGAGACCTTCGCGCCGCGCTCCACGTCGATCGCGCCGAGCCCCTCGCCGAGCTCCAGGTGGTCCTTGGGCTCGAAGCCCTCGGCGGCGAAGTCGCGGATGGTGCCGTGCGTCTCCAGGACGAGGAAGTCCTCCTCGCCGCCGACCGGGACGTCCGGGTGGACCAGGTTGCCCAGCTGGAGCAGGAGCCGCTTGGTCTCCTCGTCGGCCTCGTGCTGCTCGGCGTCGGCGGCCTTGACGTCGGCGGCCAGCTGGCTCGCCTTCTTCAGCAGCTCGGCCTTCTCGTCGCCGGTGGCCCTGGGGATCAGCTTGCCGAGCGCCTTCTGCTCGGAGCGGAGTTCGTCGAAGCGGACGCCGGACGACCTGCGCCGCTCGTCGGCGGAGAGGAGGGCGTCGACGAGCGCGACGTCCTCACCACGGGCGCGCTGGGAGGCGCGAACACGGTCGGGGTCCTCACGGAGCAGGCGAAGGTCAATCACCCCTCAAGGCTACCGGTGCGGAGTTCCGGGACACGACCGCGTATTCCCATCCGCGGGGCATGGTTCCGTTATGGGGCGATTACGCAGTCGTCAATAAAAGAGCGCCGGTCGCCGGAAAGGGGCGGCTTGTCAACGGATCGTTGACCCGACTTCCTTGAGCTGACCCGGATTTCCGGTTCGCTCGTCCACAGGCGTCCACAGACCCCGAAGGGTTATCCACAGGCTGTGCGGAAGATCTGTGGACACCGGAGGTGATCATTCCGAAAGCTCTGCGGGGAGCGGAGAATTCCAGGTTCAAACCGCCGTCATCCGCACTTTCGGGTGGAAAGGGGTCGCTCCAACGGGTTGATCGAAAGGAACAGGTGGACAACTGTGGCGTACGCGATGGTGGACGGACGGGGGGTCCGTAGAGCGATTTGTCGACTCACCGGTGCCGTGCTGTCGACTTGTCCCCAGATCGAGAAGGCCGCCTGTGGATAACTTCTGTGGACAACGAAAATCTGCAGGTAGGACGAGACGCTAGAACCGGCCGTCCTGGCAGCGCGCCACCCAGTCCGCGGCCGACACGAACTCGTCGTCCGACGTCCCCGGCAGCGGGGCCCGCACGGCGTCCGGCTCGATGTCCGCCCGCGGGTAGGAGCCGAGGAACCGCACCTGCAGACAGATCCGCTTCAGCCCCATCAGCGCCTCGGCGACCCGGCGGTCCGAGATGTGGCCCTCGGCGTCGATGCAGAAGCAGTAGTTCCCGATGCCGGCTCCCGTCGGGCGGGACTGCAGCAGCATCAGGTTGATGCCCCGCACGGCGAACTCGCCCAGCAGGTCGCGCAGCCCACCGGGGTGGTCGTCACGCTGCCACAGCACGACGGAGGTCTTGTCCGCGCCCGTCGGTGCCGCCGGCCGGGCGGGCCGGCCGACCAGCACGAACCGTGTCTGCGCGTTCTCCGCGTCGTGGATGCCGGTCTCCAGCGCCTCAAGGCCGTAGCGGGCGGCGGCGAACTCACCCGCGAACGCCGCGTCGTAGCGGCCCTCCTGGACCAGGCGGGCGCCGTCCGCGTTCGACGCCGCCGACTCCCAGACGGCGTCCGGGAGGTTGGCCTTCAGCCAGTTGCGCACCTGGGGCTGGGCGGCGGGGTGCGCGGTGACCGTCTTGATCTCGGAGAGCTTCGTGCCGGGGCGGACGAGCAGCGCGAAGGTGATCGACAGGAGCACCTCGCGGTAGATCATCAGCGGCTCGCCCGCGACCAGTTCGTCGAGCGTGGTGGTGATGCCGCCCTCCACCGAGTTCTCGATCGGCACGAAGGCGGCCTCGGCCTCGCCGCTGCGGACGGCGTCGAGCGCCGCCGGGACGGACACCATCGGGACGAGCTCACGGGTCGCGGCCTCGGGCAGCGTACGGAGGGCGACCTCGGTGAAGGTGCCCTCGGGACCGAGATACGCGTAGCTGGCTGGCATGCCCTCACCCTAATGCGCCGTGCCGCCGCTCGGCTCGCACCTGGGGAAAGGGCACCCCATCGAGGGCCTGCCCCGGCCGACCTGATCCGAGGATGACAGGCCCTATCCCTCCAGCAGTCGCTGTCCGACGTACTCCCCCTTCGCCGCGCCGCCCGGCACCGCGAACAGGCCGCTCGCCTCGTGGCGGATGAACTGCGACAGCGCGTCCCCCCGGTCGAGCTTGCGCTGCACGGTCACGAATCCGCGCAGCGGATCCGCCTGCCAGCAGATGAAGAGCAGGCCCGCGTCCGGTGTCCCGTCCGCGTCGAAACCGTCGTGGTAGGAGAACGGGCGGCGGAGCATCGCCGCGCCCCCGTTCTGGTCGGGCCGGGTGATCCGTGCGTGGGCGTTGATCGGGACGACCAGCTTGCCGTCGGCGCCGGTCTTCTCCAGGTCCATCTCGGTGGTCTCGGTGCCGCCGCTGAGCGGTGCCCCGTCGGACTTGCGGCGGCCTATGACCTCCTCCTGGGCCTTGAGCGAGAGCTTCTCCCAGTCGTCGAGGAGCATGCGGATGCGGCGTACGACGGCGTAGGAGCCGTTCGCCATCCACGCCGGGTCGCCGGACGCGGGCACGAAGACGCGCTGGTCGAAGTCGGCGTCGCCGGGTTTGGGGTTGCGGGTGCCGTCGATCTGGCCCATGAGGTTGCGGGCGGTCATGGGGTGCGCGGTCGCGCCCGGCGAGCGGTTGAAGCCGTTCATCTGCCAGCGCAGCCGGGCCGCGCCGCCCGCGTCCTTCTGGATCGCGCGCAGGGCGTGGAAGGCGACGAGCGCGTCGTTGGCACCGATCTGCACCCACAGATCGCCCTCGCTGCGGGACTTGTCGAGGTGGTCGGAGGAGAAGTCGGGCAGCGGGTCCAGGGCGTCCGGGCGCTGATTCTCCAGTCCGGTGCGGGAGAAGAAGCTGTGTCCGAAGCCGAAGGTGATCGTCAGGGAGGAGGGGCCGGCGTCACGGGCGACGTCGGTGTCGTCGTGCGCGGCCGGTTCGCCCGCCATCAGCCGCTCGGCGGTGGTGGACCAGCGGCGCAGCAGCGCGGCGGCCTCCTTGCGGCCGGCGCCCGCCGCCAGGTCGAAGGCGACGAGATGGCCGCGGGACTGGAGGGCGTCGGTGATGCCGGGCTGATGTTTCCCGTGAAACATCACCCGGTCCGCGCCCAGCGAGGTCAGCGGAGCGCTCTTCTCGGCGGGCGCGGCGGCGTATCCGGCGGCCCCGCCCGCGGCCCCGAGCGCGAGGCCGGTGGCGCCCGCGGTGCCGAGGAGCCGTCGCCGTGTGATGGCCGCTATGGGGGTGGTGGTGTCGGTGGACTGGTCAGCCATCGTGGGGTTCAGCCGATCTGCGCGTTCTTGTTCACGGTCACTTGGTCGATGTCGGAGGTCCGCACGGTCACCTCGATCTTCCAGTCGCCCGCCATGGGGATCTGGACACCGCTCGCCGACCAGTGGCCGGTGGCGACGTGGTCGGGCGCGATCGGCAGCGGTCCGATGTCCTTGGCCTGAAGCGTGAAGGCGACCTTCACCTCCGGGACGTCGAAGGCCTTGCCGTTCGGGCGCGTCACATAGACGTGCAGCACGTTGCCGCCGACGCGGGCCGGGTCGAGGGTGAGCCGCACGGTGCCCTTGCCGTCCTGGCCGCCCGTGTCGAAGGGGATCTTCAGCGACAGGGACCCGGAGCGCTGCGATGCGGAGGAGGCGGTGACCGCCTTGGCCGCCTCTTCCGTGCGCCCGGGTTCCGTGGTGGTCAGCGCGGTGGTGACGGCGAGCAGGACGACGGCGACCGCCGCCTCGGCGAGGACGGAGCGCCGCAGCCCGGTACGGACGGGGTCGGCGTCCCGGACCCGCTTGGCGCGTGCGGCGGCCACGGCGGCCCGCTGCCGGGCGAGCTGGGCGGCACGCTCGGAGTCACCGGACCCCGCGGACGCCTTGCCGGGCGCTCCGGCCGGACGGGTGGCGCCTTCCGCGCGGGAGACTTCCGGCCCGCTGGCCTTGGCAGACGTCTGGTCGACCGGCATCTGCTCAGCCGATGCCGATGCCGATGCCGATGCCGATGTCGATGTCGATGTCGATGTTGATGGCGATGCGGATGCGGATGCGGATGCCGACGCCGACGTCTGCGCCGCGACCGTCGCCCGCTTCTTCTGGGCCGTGTCCTCCGCGACGTCGGCCGCGGCGTCCGCCAGCCGCGCCGTCCACCGCCGTGAGATCCACGCGATCCCGATGAGGACGGCGACCAGGCCGACCTTCACGAGCAGCAGCTGCCCGTACGTCGTCCCGGTCAGCGCCGACCAGGAGCCGACCTGGCGCCAGGACTGGTAGACCCCGGTCGCGGCCAGTGTCACGACGCTGCCGAACGCGAGGCGCGAGAAGCGCCGTACGGCTGTCGCCCCGATCGACGGCGCCCGGTACAGCGCGACGAGCAGCGTGGCGAGGCCGCCCAGCCAGGCGGCGACCGCCAGCAGGTGCAGGACGTCGACGGGCATCGCGATGCCGGTCTGGATGCCGGTCGAGGCGTGTTCGGCCATCGCCCAGGTCGCCGCGAGCCCCGCCGCGATCACGGTTCCGCCGATGGCGAGCCCGAAGGTGAGGTCCCGCTTCTCGGCGGACGGGTCGACTGCGCCCTCCTCGGCATCCTCATCGGGGGCGCCCTCCCCGGCATCCACCTCGGCGGCCGCATCCTCCGCGTCCCGCCTCACGTAGGCCCCGAACAGCACCGCGATGAACAGCGCCCCGGCCGCGAGCAGCAGCAGCCGGGACACCAGCGCCGCCCCCGCCTTGGTCTGCAGCACCTGCCCGATCAGGGACAGGTCGAAGATGTCGGCGACCTTGCCCGAGCCGGTGTACGAGCCGCGCAGGAGCAGCAGCGCGAGGGTGGCCGAGGTGAGCGCCACCCACCCGGAGACGACGAGCCGCTGCACGGCCCGCACCCCGGCGCCCCGCTGCCAGCAGGCGAGCACGAAGGCCGCTCCGCCGATCAGCACGATGTACCCGGCGTAGGAGACGTACCGCCCGATCCCGTAGAGGGTGCCGACGACCCCGCCGCCCACGGTCGGACCGGAGGCGGAGACCGTGGTCGCGGAGGGGGCGCCGACGGAGAAGGTGAAGGCTCCGGAGACGGGGTGGCTGTCGGCGGACACCACCTGGTAGGTGACGGTATAGGTGCCGCCCGGGAGCCCCGGCCGCAGCTGCACGCCGTAGGTCGTGCCGCTGAGGTCGGTCGGCTTCCCGGTGTCGACGCGCTGCCCCCGGGGGTCGAGGACGCGCAGCGAGCTGTCGGAGAACGCGACCTGCTCGGAGAAGGTGAGCGTGACCTGGGTGGGCGCCTTGTCGACCACCACTCCCTGCGCGGGGTCGCTGCCGAGCAGCGCGGCGTGCGCGGAGGCGGGTGCGGCCCCGGTGAACAGCCCGCCTGCGACGGCGAGCAGCAGCGTCAGCAGCAGGCGGGCCGCGCGGATGCGGACCGTGCGCCGGGACGCCGTATGGATGGTGCTCGGGACGGCGCGCCCGCCGGGAGCGATGGCCTGCGTCACGGTGATGCCTCCCTCAGTGGCCGGTCTTCGGGTTGTACGTCGCCGGCTTCACGGGCATCTCGACGGTGACCGTTCCGGACTTCGCGAAGTGCAGCTGTACGGACACCTTGTCGCCCTGTTTCGGCTTGTGGCTGAGCTTTTCGAACATGAGGTGGTTGCCACCGCTGGTGAAGTCCAGCTCGCCGTGCGCGGGCACGGCGAACGACTTCTCCTCCTCCATCGCGCCGCCCTGGGTGGAGTGCAGCGTGATGTCGCCGGCGAGACCGCTGGTGACGGAGGTGAGGGTGTCGGAGCCACCGGAGTTGGTGACGGTGAAGAAGCCGGCCGCCATGTCGGCGGTGACGGGCTGGGGCATGTATGCGCCGGTGACCTTCAGTTCCGGCTTGGCGGAGGAGCCGCCCGAGTCGCCGCAGCCGACGAGCACCAGCCCGCCGCAGCCGGCGAGGACCATCCCCGCCGCCAGCATCGCAGCGGGCCCGCCGAGGCGGCGGTTCACGGGTTCTCCCCCTTGATGATCTTGGGTATGTCGCGGATGTAGTCGTCGACGGTGGCGTCCTGGCCGTAGACCACGTAACCCCCGTCGGTCTTCGGCGAGAACGCGATGACCTGGGTGCCGTGGGTGGAGACGATCTGGCCGTCCTTGTCCTTCTTCGGCGGCTCGATGCTGATGCCGAGGGTGCGGGCGCCGGCCTGGATGGTGGAGAAGTCGCCGGTCAGGCCCACGATGGAGGGGTCGATGCCCTTGAGCCAAGTGCCGAGTGCCGAGGGGGTGTCGCGCTCCGGGTCGGTGGTGACGAAGACGATCCGCAGCGAGTCCTTCTGCGCCTGGGTCAGCTGCTTGCTCTTGTCCACCTCCTTCTTGGCGACGGCGAGGTTGTTCATCGTCAGCGGGCAGACGTCGGGGCAGTGGGTGTAGCCGAAGTAGATCAGCGTCGGCTTGTCCTTGGTCTGCGCGCGGAGGTCGTACTTCTTGCCGTGGGTGTCGGTGAGGACGAGGTCCGGCTTCTCGAACGGCTGGTCCAGCACCGTTCCGGCCTTGTCGGAGCCGGGCTCCGCGGAGACGACGGCGACCGGCTTGTCGCCGCTGTCGCCGGACCCGCAGGCGGTGAGGGTGAGCGCGGCGGTGGCCAGGAGCGCGGCCGCTGCGAACGTCTTCTTGGTGCGCATGGAGAAATGTCCCAGATGTCAGTGCTTACGGGTGCGCCGGGGCCGTACGTGTCGCGTCACCGCGCTTCGTACGACCCCTGCGCGTGCCCGGAGGCGGGATGGAGCTCAGGCGTCGGTGGTGCGTCGGCGGCCGGCCAGGACGCCGTACGCCACGCCCGCCGCGCCGACGGCGATGCCGACGACGCCGAGGACCCGGGCGGTGGTGTCGGTGCCGCCGGAGGAGGTGTCGGCGGCGGTGTCCTTGGCGGGCGACGTGGTGTCGGAGGCGTCCTCGGCCGTGGAGCCGTGGTGGCCGGAGGAGGAGGCGGAGGCCAGCTCGAGCACCGGGGCGGGCTTCTCGGGCTCGTCCTGACCCTCCTTCTGCGGCTCGATCCAGCGCACCACCTCGTTGTCGGAGTACGTCTGGAGGGCCTTGAAGACGAGCCGGCCGGTGTCCTCGGGCAACTGGCCGAGCGAAAGCGGGAACTTCTGGAAGTAGCCCGGCTCGATGCCCTTGCCGGTGGCGGTCCAGGTGACCTTGGAGACGGCCTCGTTGATCTGCCGGCCGTGCATTGTGAGCGGCTTGGCGAGCTTGGACTTGGTGACCTGCACCTTCCAGCCGTCGACCGGCTGGGGCATCACCGAGGCCAGCGGGTGGTCGGTCGGGAGACTGACCTCGAGCTTGGTGGTCGAGGCGTCGTCCCGCTCGTTCGGGACCTTGAAGTCGACGACCGCGTAACCGCCCTTGGCGGCCTGACCCTCCGGCTGCACGGTCACGTGCGCGAAGGCGGGCGCGGACAGGACGAGGACGGCCGATGCGGCGGCGGCACCGGCGACGGCGATGCGGGAGCCCTTCAGGGAACCCTTGATGGCCTTCATGGCTTGAGACCACTCCACTTCGAGTGAGAGTCGTTGACGAGGAGAGATGTGCGTGCGCAGGGGTGATGCGGCCGTGGCCGGTTCCTCTTTGTGGGCACGCGCGCGTGCCGCGCGACGGCGGCCTCTCCCGTACGGGCGGGTGGAGCGGCGCGGTCGCGTCAGGCAGCGAGGACGAACGGAGTGGAGGAGGGCGGTCCGCGCCGGATCACCGTGTGCTGCAGCATGGTCGTCCGCGGCTTCGGCGGCAGCAGGAAGGCGGTGCGCGGGGCGCGCGGCCCCGCGTCGGGCGCGCCGGGGAGCCCGGCCAGGAGGGCGCGCGCGAGGGCGAACGCCGAGCGCAGGGATCGTACGAGCGCCCCCTCCGCGGCCCCGTGCGCCGAGAGCTGCATGAGCCGCAGCAGCGCCATGTCCCCGCGGCGCAGCACCCACCCGGCGGCGACGGCCGCGAGGACGTGCCCGAGCAGCATGGGCAGGGACGGCAGGACCGACCACCACGAGCCGGAGGCCGACAGGACGTCGGCCGGGTGGTGCGCGGCGGCCGTGTCCGCCGCCGTGGCGAGCCGCGCGTCGGAGAGGATCTTCTGGGCGTGTGCCGGGGAGATCGTCGCCGCGGTGGCGCCGCACATCAGGTGCGCGGCCCGGGCCACGAGTGCGGCGTCGGCCGTGGACATCGCCTTGGACGCCATGGCGCCGGAGTGCTGCCCGAGCCCGAACAGCGTGTGCAGCACGACCTGGCCCACCGCGAGGAGCGCCGCGATGCCCGGCAGCGAGCGCTCCCGCCCGGCGAGCAGGGCGGCGACGGCGAACATGCCGAGCAGGCCGGCGCCCAGCGTCCACAGCGGGACCGTGGCGCAGGAGGCCAGCCCGTGCCCGGCCGCGGCCAGCACGACGCAGACCGCGGCGAACACCGCGGCCCGCAGAATCCGGAGATCGCATCCGGTGCGCGCCGTGCGCGGGTGGGGGGCACTCATGGCGGCCTCATCATCCCACTGGCCTCGGCGGGGCCGTACGGCAGGTCCGCAAGATGACGTAAATGTGGTAATCAGAACAGTGATCCAGAAGATCACGTTCTGGTGGCCTCTCCTCGAGCCGTCCGCGCATACACCCGACCCTCGCCCCGGCGCATCCGCCGAACGGGCGGGAAGTCGACAATCGGGCGATTGCCCCCCGGCAGGCGTGGCAATACGTAACGGTATGTCGAGCCGCGGCCAGGAGGCTGGAGCATGAGCATCTGGTGGTCACTCCATCTGCGGCGCGAAGCTGCGAGCGTGCCGCTCGCCCGACGGCTCCTGCTGGGCACGATGGAGACGGCGGGCGTCGATCCGGACATCTCCTACGATCTCTCCGTCGCCCTGAGCGAGGCCTGCGCCAACGCGGTCGAGCACGGGGGCGACACCGCGAACGGCGGTGTGTCGGAGGCGTACCGGGTCACGGCCTACCTCGACGGCGAGAAGTGCCGCATCGAAGTCGCCGACTCCGGCCCGGGTTTCCCCGCCGGCAGACCTCGTACGGTGACCCGCCCGGTGCGCGCGGACGCCGAGCACGGTCGCGGCCTGGGTCTCATCGAGGAACTCGCCGACCATGTGCACATCGGCAACAAGCCGGGGCGGGGTGGCGCGGTGGTGAGCTTCGACAAGATCCTCAAGTGGCGCAACGACTCTCCGCTGATGGCGGTGTAGTGCCCTGCCGGACCGTGCTGCGTGGAGTTCTTCACGGCCGGGACCTGCCGCCGCCGCACGAGCCCATGATCGACGAACTCGACGCCAAGAGGCCGGAGTTCACCACCTCTGTCGCCGTTCCCCGTCTCACCCGCCGTGACCGCGGAACCGGGGCGAGGGACCCCGGACCTCATACGAAGGGCCGGCCACCTCAGCGGTACCCGGCCCTTCGCACCCGACGCTCGCGGGTCGGTTCGCGTGTCAGCCCTTCAGGGACGCCATCCACTGCTCGACCTCGTCGGAGCGGCGCGGCAGGCCCGCCGAGAGGTTCCGGTTGCCGTCCTCGGTGACCAGGATGTCGTCCTCGATGCGGACGCCGATGCCGCGGTACTCCTCCGGGACGGTCAGATCGTCCGCCTGGAAGTACAGGCCCGGCTCCACCGTGAGCACCATGCCGGGCTCCAGGACGCCCTCCACGTAGGTCTCGGTCCGCGCGGCCGCGCAGTCGTGGACGTCCATGCCGAGCATGTGGCCCGTGCCGTGCAGGGTCCAGCGGCGCTGCAGGCCCAGCTCCAGGACCCGCTCCACCGGGCCCTCGACGAGGCCCCACTCGACGAGCCGCTCGGCGAGCACGCGCTGCGCGGCGTCGTGGAAGTCGCGGTACTTGGCGCCCGGCTTCACCGCCGCGATACCGGCCTCCTGGGACTCGTACACCGCGTCGTAGATCTTCTTCTGGATCTCGCTGAAGCGGCCGTTGATCGGCAGGGTCCGCGTGACGTCGGCGGTGTAGTACGTGTGCGTCTCGACGCCCGCGTCCAGCAGGAGCAGGTCACCCGAGCGGACCGGGCCGTCGTTGCGCACCCAGTGGAGCGTGCAGGCGTGCGGTCCGGCCGCGGCGATGGTGCCGTAGCCCACGTCGTTGCCCTCCACGCGCGCGCGGAGGAAGAACGTGCCCTCGATGTAACGCTCGGAGGTCGCCTCCGCCTTGTCGAGGACCTTCACCACGTCCTCGAAGCCGCGCACGGTGGAGTCGACCGCCTTCTGCAGCTCGCCGATCTCGAACGCGTCCTTGACCAGGCGCATCTCGGAGAGGAAGACCCGCAGCTCGTCGTCCCGCTCGGCGGTGACCTTGTCGTGCAGCGCGGTCTCGATGCCCGCGTCGTACCCGCGCACCACGCGGACCGGGCCGGTGGCCTCCTTCAGCCTCTGGGGCAGCTTGCGCACGTCCGAGGCCGGGATGCCGTACAGCTTCTCCGCCTCGGTGAGCGAGTGGCGGCGGCCCACCCACAGCTCGCCCTGGCCGGAGAGCCAGAACTCGCCGTTCTCCCGGTCGGAGCGGGGCAGCAGATAGAGGGTCGCGCGGTGGCCGTCGGAGGTCGGCTCCAGGACCAGGACGCCGTCCTCGGTCTGGTTGCCGGTGAGGTACGCGTACTCGACGGAGGCGCGGAAGGGGTACTCCGTGTCGTTCGAGCGGGTCTTCAGGTTGCCCGCGGGGATCACCAGACGCTCGCCCGGGAAGCGCGCGGACAGCGCGGCGCGGCGGGCGGCGGTCTCGGCGGCCTGGGCGATCGGCTTCAGGTCGCGCAGCTCGGTGTCGGCCCAGCCCGACTTCATGTTCTCGGCCAGCTCGTCGGACACACCCGGGTACAGGCCGTTCTTGCGCTGCTTGATCGGCTCTTCGGTCTCGTCCTGAAGCTCCGGGGTCTCCGTCGTTTCAGGCGTGAGCTCGTCCGCCACGGTCATCCTCCTTGGATACGGCACTGGGCCACCCCCATCGTACGGTCGTACAGAAGGGGGCCCGGGCAGGAAGAGACCGTCACCCGGCGTGGCCGGCGGCTCACTCGAAGCGGGCCGCCAGCAGCACCACGTCCTCCGTGCTGTCGGCCTCGCCGAGCCCGTCCGGGAGCACCGTCCGCAGGATGTGGTCGGCGACCGCTCCCGGGTCGATGCGCAGCGCCCTCGGCACGCTCGTGGCCGCCGCGTGCAGCCGGGCGAAGGCGCGGTCCATGGGGTCGCCGGTGCGCTGGAGCAGACCGTCGGTGTAGAGCAGCACGGTCTCGCCGGGCTCCGCGGTCAGTTCGATGCTCGGTGCCTCCCAGCAGGCCAGCATGCCCAGGGGCGCCGACAGCGAGGTCTCCACGAACTCGGTGCGTCTGGGGCCGATCACCAGCGGCGGGCTGTGCCCCGCCCCGGCGAGCGTCAGTTTGCGCAGCGCTGGCTCGCAGTACGCGAACAGGGCGGTGGCCGAGCGGGCGGGCTCGGTGAGTCTCAGCAGCAGCTCCAGATCGGAGAGGACCGCCACCGGGTCCTCGCCCTCCATCACGGCGTACGCGCGCAGGGAGGCCCGCAGCCGGCCCGTCGCGGCGACCGCGCCCGGCCCCGAACCGGTGACGGACCCGACGGCGAGGCCGAGCGCGGCGTCGGGCAGCGCCAGCGCGTCGTACCAGTCGCCGCCTCCGCGCGGGCTCGTGCGGCGGCGGGCGGCGAGCTGGACGCCGGGGATGCGGGGCAGCCGGGCGGGCAGGAGCTCCTCGGTGATCGTCGCCATGCACGCGCGTGTGCGCTCGATCTCCACCATGCGGGCCAGGTGCTCGGTGGCGTAGCGGGCGTACAGACCGACGAGGTGGCGCTGGCGTTCGACCGGCTCGGCCGGTTCGTCGTAGAGCCAGACGGCGGCGCCGAGGCGGCCGGCGGCCTCGGTGGACAGGGGGAGGGCGTAGCTCGCGGCGTAGCCGAGGCGGGCGGCCACATCGCGGTGGCGGGGGTCGAGCCCGTCCTCGGAGAACAGGTCGGGTTGGGCGATCCCGCGCTCCCCGCCCGGCAACCCGTCGAGGATCCTGCCGTACGACAGGGAGCTGCGCGGCACGGTCTCGATGTGCCCGAGGTCGGCGCGGCCCAGGCCCAGGCCGATCGTGGTGTCCGGGCCGAGCCCGTCGCGCGGTTCGAGTACGACGAGACCGCGCCGGGCACCCACCAGGGCGGCTCCGGCGCGCAGCGTTTCCTGGAGCGCTTCGGCGAGGGAGCCGGTGCGGGCCAGGCGTTCGGTCAGTTCGTGGAGGGTCGTCAGATCGGAGACCCAGCCGGCGAGCCGGTCCTGGAGGAGCGCTCCGGCGCCGGAAGGGCCGGTGGAGGCGGAGAGGGCGGCCGAGGGGGCTTCCGTGGCGGCAGGCGTCGGCGCGACAGTGTGGGTGGGCGGGGGAACCGTTGAATCGATTCCGGCCACTTTCGGAGGGTGAGGGGCGTTCATGTCGTCCGGCTTTCGGGCCGGAGCGTATCGCTCGATAGCATCGCAAACCCCCATGTCAATCTGCGCCGCTAGCGGTGGCTCCACATGTACACGCACTCAGGAGGGGATGTCCAGCATTGTCCTGCTGGGATTCCTGGTGTCCGGGATGCAGGTTCTCCCCCCTTACAGCACAGCAAAGTTGGCTTAAAATAGCCTCAAGGACCGTCGTATTGCGGTCGACTGGCCTTGTTCAACGGAGCGTCACAACGGTCGTGATGGGTACGTACTCGGTGAAGGCCAGGGGTGGTTGGCGGCCACCCGGAACCTGGCACCGCAACCGGGCGTCATAACCACCGACGGCCGAGCCCCATCCTCCCGTGGCGGAGGCGGCGAGTAAGAGCGGGACGGTAAAACGCCAGGCGTCGCCACCCCACGCCATGCCCATGCTTGTCGTGGGCGCAGTATGGACGCGGACGCAGCCAACGCTCGGCCCATAGGGGTTCCCCTTGTCCAGGACAGGGGTGTGATGCGCCAGCAGGTACGCACAGTGAAGTGATCGACCATGATCGACACATGACGTGATGGCCCTCGGTGTTGCCGGCGTGCAACGGAAAGGAACGAGCGCTCATGCGCGAGATCCTCGGAAGGCGACGCAGGCTCCTGTCCAGGCGGAACGACGGGACGCCTGAGTTGATCAGCGCGGCCCTGACCTTCGCGACCGAATGGCAGTGGCCCGTACTCCCGGGTGTGGCACCGGACCCGCAGGGGCGTGCCCGCTGCGGGTGTCCCGACCCGGAGTGCACAGTGCCCGGCGCACACCCGTTCGACCCCGGGCTGCTCGCGGCCACCACCGACGAGCGCATGGTTCGCTGGTGGTGGACCAACCGGCCGTCCGCGCCGATCGTGCTGGCCACCGGGGGCCAGGCCCCCTGCGCGGTGAGCCTGCCCGCCCTCGCCGCCTCGCGCGCCCTGACTGCGCTCGACCGGAAGGGCATGCGCCTCGGCCCGGTCGTGGCGGCGCCGCACCGCTGGGCGATCCTCGTGAAGCCGTACTCCATGGAGCAGCTCGGCGAGTTGCTGTACGCCAAGGACTTCGTCCCCGGCTCGCTGCGCTTCCACGGCGAGGGCGGCTATCTGGCACTGCCCCCGTCCGAGACCGGCCACGGTGCCATCCGCTGGGAGCGGGCGCCGCTGCCCGGCTCGGCCTCCCCCTGGGTGCCCGACGTCGAGGCCGTGGTGGACGCGGTCGTGGACGTCCTCACTCGTACGGGTGTGAGCGCGCCCGAGTTCTGAGGGTGTCGGGCGCGCGACGGACCGGGCGCCCGTGATCGGCCGATATCTTCGGCCTCATGCTGATTCGTCCTGGGGGACAGGGGAAACGGGGGATGCAGTCGGGCGCGTGGGCCGAGGATCGGCCCCGGTCCGGCAGGAAGCGGCTGCTCGCGCTCCTGGGCGTGGTGGCGGCCGTCATCGCGCTCCCGCTCGCCGTGGCGTCCGCCGGACCGGTCGGCGAGGCGGACCACGCCGCGCTCCGCCCGCCCGCGCACGAGGACGGGAAGCGGGCGGTCCCCTCCCGCCCCCGGTTGCTGGGTCTCGGCCTCGCCACCGCCGCCCGTTGCGGCCCCCAACTCTCCTCCGGCGACGGCATCGAGGCGCAGACGTGTGTGCTGACGCAGGGGCGGGACACCTGGGCGCGCACCTACTACCGCAACGCCACCGGCGAGAAACTGTCCGGGGTCCTGAGCTTCATGGCGCCGGGCGGGCGCAGCGTGGAGATGCACTGCGCGGTGGACGCCGCGGACGACCCGGCGGTCTGTGACACGCCACGGCAGCGTGTCGCGGGCGACATGGGCGCCTACTCGGCGGTCGCGGAGTTCTCCCCGAGCGACGGGGGCGGACCACTGCTGCTGCGCTCGGGAAGCGACCAGGCGGCCGCGAGCGGACAGTGACTCGCGGGTCCCGGCTGTGACTGACCGATCTCGTACGGCAGTGACTCACCGGCCTCGGCTGTGACTGACTGATCCCGTACGGCAGGGACTCACCGATCTGGTCAGCGGTAACTCTGCGCTCTCGTACGGCAGTAACTCCCCGCTTTCGTACGGGAGTTGATCTCGCGGCCTGTTGCGCCGCACGTACCCGTACATGGAAAGACCCGGTTGCTGGCGACGGGGGATGCACCAGCAACCGGGCTACAGGAACGGTAACAAGAGATCGGCGGTTCGCAAATTCGATCTCGGCTATTCGGACACGGATTGGCCGGTCGCAGCGGGGACTTGTGACAGGAGTCACCTGAGGTCGGACTCCTGGCCGGCGTCCGCCCCGGCCCGACCGTGTGGCCGGGCCGGGGCTGCGCGTCAGCTGAGGGTCACCTGGCGGTTGGTCAGCCCGCCGCGGGCCCGGCGCTCGTCCGCGGTGAGCGGTGCGTCGGAGGCCAGCGCGGTCGCGAGACGCTCGGCGAACTCGGCCGCCGGCTTCTCCACGTCCTCCGCGCCCATGTCGCTCGGCAGGTCCCAGACCGGCACCGTGAGCCCGTGCGCCCGGAAGGAGCCGACCAGGCGCGTGCCCTCGCCGAGGCTCGACCCGCCGGCCGCGTGCAGCCGTGCGAGAGCGTCCAGAAGCCGCTCCTCCGGATGCGGCATGACCCACCGCAGGTGGTTCTTCTCGGGGGTCTGGCACCAGTACGCGGCGTCCACGCCGGTCAGCCGGACGGTGGGGATCGCCGCGGCGTTGGCCCGCTCCAGGGAGGCGGCCACCTCCGGCGTCGTGTTCTCCGCGTCCGGGACCCAGAACTCGAAACCGCTGTGCACGACGGGCTCGAAGGGGCCCTCGGGGTCCAGCAGGTCCTGAAGGCGCGGGCCGTCGGCGGGCGGCCGGCGGCCCTGGACCGGGGTGCCCGGCTCGGCGGTGAGGGCGCGCTGGAGGGTGTCGGCGAGGTCGCGGCTGATGTCGCCCGACGCCGTGTCGTTCTGCAGGCCGAGCAGGATCGAGCCGTCGTCGCGGCGCAGCGCCGGCCATGCCATCGGCAGCACCGTGGCGAGCGTGACCGAGGGGACGCCCTCGGGGAGTTCCTCCCGGAGCTTCAGCTCGACGGTCGCCGCCGGCACCAGCTCGCGCAGCGCGACCCAGTCGCACTCGTCGGGCAGTCCTTCGAACGGGCGCTGCACCAGCTCGGTCACCGCGTGCGCGGCGGCACGGCCGTGGCAGGCCTTGTAGCGGCGGCCGCTGCCGCAGGGGCAGGGCTCCCGGCCGCCGACGACCGGGACGTCCCCATCGGCGCGGGCACCGTCCGTGGGCTGCGGGCGCTTGGCCTGGGTCTGGGGTCGCTTCTTGGCCATCGTGGGTGTCTCCCGGTTACGGCTCGTTTCGTACGGTCGCGAGCCTAGCCGCTCGTACGACGCCCGACGGGATCCTGTGGACAACGCACCGGAGGGTCCACCTGGCGGTACGCGGATCGGGGGGTGGGGAGGGGGCATGCGGCGGTTCGCCGACGGCCCGTACTGTGCGCGTCCGCCGGTTCGGGCTGGACGGGGGAGCGGACTGTGCGGCGCCGGGCTGTGCGGAGCCGGGTGGGCGTGGCTGCCGGGCGGCGCGGGGTCGGCGGACCGGTCGCCGACGGCCTGAGTCGCGGTCGTCGAAGGTGTCCTGGACCGGTCGGCGCTGGGGCATGGAGCGCGACCCGGACCACTTCACTCCTGGTCGTCGAACGCCCCCTGGACCGGTTCACTCCTGGTCGTCGTACGCGTCCCGACCACCTCGGTCTTGGTCGTCGTACGCGTCCCCGACCGCCTCAGTCCAGGTCGTCGAACGCGTCCTCGAAGTCCAGGCCCGGTATCTGGGACACGGCCGGTGCCGTGACCCGTGATGCGAAGTCCTCGCTGCGGCGGGCCGAGTCGGTGTCGTCCTGGACGACGACCCAGACCGTGACCTCGCCGTCGGCGTCGTCCCGTACGCCCCAGTCCTTGGCCAGCGCCCTGATGATGTTCAGCCCCCGGCCGCCGTGCGCGGTCACCGAGGGGGTCGCCGGAACCGGACGGGTCGGGCCGCCCCCGTCCGTCACCTCGACCGTGAGCCGTCCGGAGGTGTCGACACGCCATGCGGCGCGCACGTCCCCGTCTGCCGTCAAGCTGTCGCGGAGTGGTCTGCCGTGCCGACACGCATTGCTGAGCAGTTCCGAAAGGATCAATACAGCATCGTCGATGACCGATTCCGACATGCCACCGGTGCGCAACTGATCGCGCATCCGGTGTCTTGCCTCCCCCACGCCCGCAGGACCATGGGGTACGGCCATGCTCGACGACGTGGGCACCTCCTGTGCCACCACCAACGCCACCCCCGAGACCTCCTTCGCCCCACGCCACGGTGTGAATGCCCCGCGTGACCGGGCCGGAAACCGTCCGTACACGGCGAGTGATGCACTCGACACGATCGAACACGAAGTGAACGCGCCGGTGCACTCCCTGTCATCGCCGTGGCTGGTTTCGTCGTATATGGGGCCCGGGGAGAAACGTTCCGTGGCGGAGGTCGACCCCGCTCAGCGACCGAGCCGGTCCAGCACCGCGCGCGGGCGGTTGGTGATGATGGCGTCGACGCCCAGTTCCAGGCAGAGGTCGACGTCCTCCGGCTCGTTCACCGTCCACACGTGCACCTGGTGGCCGGCCTGCTTCAGCCGCTGGATGTACGCCGGGTGAGTGCGCACGATCCGCATCGAGGGCCCCGCGATCCGGACACCGGCCGGCAGCCGCCCGTCCCGCAGCCGGGGCGAGAGGAACTGCAGCAGGTACACCGTCGGAAGCGTGGGCGAGGCCGTCCGCACGCGGTGCAGCGACCGCGCCGAGAAGCTCATGATCCGTACCGGCGACTTCTCCGGGGACTCCGGGGCGTCCAGGCCGAACCGCTTCAGCAGGAGCAGCAGCCGCTCCTCGACCTGCCCCGCCCAGCGTGTGGGGTGCTTGGTCTCGACGGCCAGGTCGATGGGCCGCCCGGCGTCGGCGACGAGTTCCAGCAGTCGTTCCAGGGTGAGCACCGAGGTGTCCTCGGGGTCCTGCGGCCGGTGCTCCCAGTCGGGCTCCTCGTCGCTCCTCTTCCAGGAGCCGAAGTCCAGCGCGGCGAGCTCGGCGAGTTCCAGGGCGGAGACCGCGCCGCGCCCGTTGGACGTACGGTTGACGCGCCGGTCGTGGACGCAGACGAGGTGTCCGTCCGCGGTCAGCCGGACATCGCACTCGAGGGCGTCGGCACCGTCCTCGATCGCCTTCTTGTACGCGGCGAGGGTGTGCTCAGGGGCGTCCTCGGAGGCCCCGCGGTGAGCGACGACCTGAACCTGGTGCTGTCGTGCGTGGGTCACCGCGTCATCGTCCCACCGTCGAGGGGTACACGTGGGACCCGAGGGCGACGTGACGGAATCGGCGAGGTGTCGGGAATGCAGATTTTTGTTCGCACCGGTCCGTTATAAAGGATGGCCACGGACCCACAGCCACCGCTTATGGTGCCCTGACGTCCGGTGGGAAAAGCTGGACGGCGTACAAAGGGACACGCACAGCTGAGAGCGCCCGGCGCCGCGCGTGGGTGTGCGAGTGCGGCCGAGTGCGACCGAGAAGACAGCCGTGGAACGAGGAGAAGAGCTGTGAGCACCGAGAACGAGGGCACTGCGGTACCCCCGGCCCCGTCTGCACCTCCCGTGCCGGTGGACGCTCCCCCTTCCGCGCCGGGCCAGGCCCCCGAAGGGCAGGCGCCGTCCGCAGGCACCCCGGGCGCGGGGGGCACTCAGCCCGCTGGGAGCGCGCCGTTCGAACACGGCGCCCCGCAGCCGCCGAGGCCTGAGGGCGCGCCGCAGCCGGAGGGCGCGCCGACCGCGCAGCTCCCGCCGGTGCCACCGGGTCACCCCGTGGCCTCCTCCGCCCCCGAGTCCGGCTGGCCGCCTCCGCCGGCCACCCCCGCGTACGCGGGCGGCGCCGGTGCGGGCGACCCCTGGGGCGCCCCGTACGAGAACCCCGCCCCGAAGCCGAAGAACAGGCGGGGCGGTCTGGTCGCCGCGGTCCTCGTCGCCGCGCTGGTCGCGGGCGGTGTCGGTGGCGGCATCGGTTACCAGCTGGCCAAGGACGACGACTCCAGCGGCTCCACGACGGTCTCCGCGGCCACCAGCGGCGGCGATGTGAGGCACGACAACGGCACGGTCGCCGCCGTGGCCGCCAGGGCGCTGCCGAGCACGGTCACCATCGAGGCCGAGTCCAGCAACGGCCAGGGCGGCACCGGCACGGGCTTCGTCTTCGACAAGCAGGGCCACATCATCACCAACAACCACGTGGTCGCCGACGCGGTCGACGGCGGCAAGCTCACGGCGACGTTCCCGAACGGCAAGAAGTACGACGCCGAGATCATCGGTCACGCGCAGGGCTACGACGTGGCCGTCATCAAGCTCAAGAACGCCCCGTCGGACCTCAAGCCGCTCGCCCTCGGCGATTCGGACAAGGTGGAGGTCGGCGATCCGGCGATCGCCATCGGCGCGCCCTTCGGCCTGTCGAACACGGTGACCTCGGGGATCATCAGCGCCAAGCACCGTCCGGTGGCCTCCAGCGACGGCAGCTCCGGCAGCAAGGCGTCCTACATGAGCGCCCTGCAGACGGACGCCTCGATCAACCCGGGCAACTCCGGCGGCCCTCTGCTGGACGCCCAGGGCGCGGTCATCGGCATCAACTCGGCGATCCAGTCGACGAACAACAGCGGGTTCGGCAGCAGCGGCCAGTCCGGTTCCATCGGCCTGGGCTTCGCGATCCCGATCGACCAGGCGAAGTACGTCGCCCAGCAGCTGATCGCCACGGGCAAGCCGGTCTACGCGAAGATCGGCGCATCGGTCTCGCTGGACGACTCCTCCGGCGGCGCGAAGATCACCGACCAGGGCACGGACGGCTCCTCCGCGGTCGAGTCAGGCGGCCCCGCGGACAAGGCGGGCCTCAAGCCGGGCGATGTGATCACGAAGCTGGACGACAGGGTGATCGACAGCGGCCCGACCCTGATCGGCGAGATCTGGACCCACAAGCCCGGCGACAAGGTGACGATCACCTACCAGCGCAACGGCAGCACCCACACGGCGGAAGTGACCCTGGGCTCCCGCGTCGGCGACAACTGAGCCGCACGGTGCGCCAGGTGGCACGGACGAGCGCGGCCCGGGACCGGTAGGCTTGTCCCGCCCCGCCCCAGGCGGACCGGGGCGAGGTGGGTTGCCCGAGCGGCCTAAGGGAACGGTCTTGAAAACCGTCGTGGCGCGAGCCACCGTGGGTTCAAATCCCACACCCACCGCTTCGCAGGTCAGAGACTTGCAGGTCAGAAGGGGTGCCACTCTCCAGAGCGGCACCCCTTCCGCATGCACTCCGTCTCACCCTGATTCGGCGGCATCCCACCTCTGACCAGCCCGTGCGGCCAACCTGCGGCCGGGATTCACGGCTTCTCGGTCCCGGGGCGCGATCTTGAATTCTGTGCCTCGGGGCGCGTCGGCGGCGTGGTCCAGGCGGGCCGAACGCGTGGCCGGACGGGCCCATTAGGCTTGGGCGCTTCGACGGGCGGTCGCCCGCTGCCCGGCGGGGGGTACGGCACTCGTGCGGCTCCCCCGCACCACCACACCCAAGGACGGCAACCGAGTGTCTTTCTTCACCATCGGCCACCGCGGTGTCATGGCCGCCGAGCCGGAGAACACCCTGCGCTCCTTCCTGCGGGCCGAACGCGAGGGGCTGGACGGCATCGAACTGGACCTGCACCTGAGCAAGGACGGCGAGTTGGTCGTCATGCACGACGAGACCCTGGACCGCACGACGAACGGTTCGGGTCCGATCGCCGACCAGAAGTTGCGCAAGCTCAAGAAGCTCGACGCCGGCCTCGGCGAGCGCATCCCCACGTTCGGGGAGGTGCTGGACGCCGTGGGGCCGACGCTGCCGATCCAGGCGGAGATCAAGGACGTGGCCGCCGCCCGTTCGCTGGCCAAGGTGCTCACCGACCGCGACCTGCTGGACCGGGTCTCGGTGCTCTCGTTCCACGACGTGGCGCTGATCGAGATCCACAACCTGCTGCCGCAGGCCCGCACCGTGCTGGTGGCGGGCCCCAGCGCGCACCGCGACACCTTCGTCGGCCGCGCCCAGAGGGTCGGTTCCACCCTGGTCAGCGTGGAGCTGCGCCAGCTGAACCGGGCCATCGTGGAGAAGTGCGGCGCCGCCGGCATCGACGTGATGGCCTGGACCGTCAACGACGAGCGCGACCTGGCGCTGGCCCGGGCGCTCGGCCTGGTGGGCTGCGTGACCGACCAGCCCGGGATGAAGCGGCTCGTCGAGGCCACGGCCTGACTCGGGGGTCCCGGACCGAACCGGCCACCCGTGCGGTCGGACGAGAGCACGAACGTCGTGGTCGCGGTCGCCCGCGCGGGGGGAACCGGAACCATGGCGCGTCCGCCGGAGTCAGGCGGGCGGCTTGACCGGCGTCTCGAACGCCGGGTCGTCGCGGTGCGGCAGGGCGAACCGCTCGTCGCCGTAGGGGAACAGGGGCAGTTCGCCGGTGCGGACGTAGCCGCGCCGCACGTATGACGATCTTAGAACGAAGTGTGAACAAGCGGTGTGGAAATCGATCATTCGATGGTAAGAACAGCCACTTGGTCTTCACGTTTTGCGCCGCGCCTGTGCCCACTCCGGGCGCGAACACCAGAGGAGGTCCCGGTTTGGCCGGGTTTTTCGCGCCCGTACGCCGCGGCCGCCACCGCGACCGGCGACGCAGATGGCTCTCCGCCATCGCCGCCGTGGCCGGTGCGGCACTGATAGGTACGACGATCGGTCTGGCAGTGCAGTCGGCCCAGGCCGACCAGACCACCCAGGGCGTCGACAACTTGCGCACCAACTGGGACCGGAAGGAAGCCGGGCTCTCCCCGGCGGTCGTCCAGTCGTCCGCCTTCGGCCAGCTCTTCGCCACCAAATTGGACGGGCAGATATACGCCCAGCCGCTGGTGCTGGGCGACCAGGTGATAGCGGTCACCGAGAGCAACACCCTGTACGGCCTCGACCGCACCACCGGTGCGATCAAGTGGAGCAAGAACTACGGACCGGCGTGGCCGGCCTCCGCGATCGGCTGCGGTGACCTGGTGCCCAACGTGGGGGCGACCGCGACACCCGTCTACGATCCCGCCACCGACGCCCTCTACTTCACCACCAAGGTCGACGACGGAACCTCCACGCACCGCCACCCGAAGTGGCTGATGCACGCGGTGGACCCGGCCTCCGGGACCGAGCTCCAGGGGTGGCCGGTCACCATCAGCGGGAGCCCCGTCAACGACCCGAGCGCCGCATTCGACGCCTACTACGAGCAGCAGCGCCCCGGCCTGCTGCTGATGGACGGCGTCGTCTACGCGGGCTTCGGCGGCCACTGCGACGCATGGCCGTACCGCGGCTACGTGGTCGGCGTGAGCACCACCGAACACAGCATCACCTCGATGTGGGCCACGGTGACCGGTAACGGCATGGGCGGGGCCGGCATCTGGCAGTCGGGCGGCGGCCTGGTCTCCGACGGTTCCGGCCGGATCTTCTTCAGTACCGGAAACGGCATCAGCCCGGCCCCCGGGCCCGGCAAGACCGTGCAGGGATCCCTGGCCGAGTCCGTCGTCCGCCTCCAGGTCAACGCGGACAACAGCCTCAGCACGGCCGACTTCTTCAGCCCGAGTGACGCCTCGACCCTGGACCTGAACGACCAGGACATCTCCTCCGGCGCCCCGATGGCGCTGCCGGACGGCTTCGGCACCAGCGAGCACCCCCATCTGCTGGTCCAGCAGGGCAAGGACGGCCGGGTGTTCCTGCTCGACCGGGACAACCTCGGTGGCATGGGCCAGGGAGCCTCGGGCGGCGACGCCGCGGTGAGCGTGTCCGGCCCCTACCAGGGGATGTGGGGACATCCCGCGTTCTGGGGCGGCGACGGCGGCTATGTCTATGTCGTCGGCAGCTACGGTCCGCTGCGGGCACTCAAGTACGGCGTACGCAACGGCGGCACGCCCGCGCTCACCCTCACCGGCCAGAGCCGGGACACCTTCGGCTACACCAGCGGCTCTCCCGTCGTCACATCCAACGGCACGGACGACTCCACTGCCCTGGTGTGGATGGTCTCCGCGAGCAACGCCTCCGGGGCCGACGGCACCCTGCGCGCCTACAGCCCCACCCCCGACGGCAACGGCCTGCTGCAGTTGCTGTGGTCCGCCCCGATCGGCACGGCGGCGAAGTTCAGCACTCCGACCACGAACAACGGCAAGGTGTACGTCGGCACCCGGGACGGTGTGCTCTACGGTTTCGGCAGCCCGGCCAGGACCGCCCTGACCGCGGCCTCTCTCGACTTCGGCCAGGTGGGCCTGGGCGCCAGCAGTTCGGCCGCCATGAAGCTGACAGCCACACAGGACGTCAGCATCACCGGGCTCAAGGCCTCCGGCGCGTTCTCGGTCGACCCGTCCGCCGTGCCCACGGCCGAGCAGCCCACGGCGCTGGCGACGGATGCCACACTGGACGTGCCGATCAGCTTCAGTCCCGCGACCACCGGCGGCATCAACGGCACGCTGACCGCGAACCTGTCGGACGGCCAGAAGCTGGTCTTCGCACTCCATGGCGTCGGCACCAGGCCTGGTCTCGGGGCGGCGCCGGGAGCCGTGGACTTCGGGGACGTGCCCACCGGCAGCAACTCGACGCTGAACCTGCAGATCACCAACACCGGTACCGAAGCGGAGACGATCGACTCGATCGACTCGCCCACGGGTTCGTTCACCGTCTCGGGTCTGCCGAGCGGGGGCACGGTCGTGCCGGCCGGTGGTTCGTTCGTGCTCTCGGTCACCTACACGCCGGTCGGCGGCCAGGACGACAGCGACGCACTCGTGATCAGCAGCAGCAGTGGCGGCGAGGCGCACACCCTGAGCGTGCCGGTCAACGGAACGGCCATCACGGGACAGGGGCACCTGGAGTTCTCCACGAGCGCGCTCGACTTCGGCTCGGTTCCGATCGGCAGCTCGAAATCGCTCTCCTTCACCATCACCAACACCGGCAACATCCCGGTCACGGTGACCAAGGCCAAGGCGCCGACGGGTGACTTCAACAGCCCGATGCAGCTGTCCGAGGGCCTGGTCATCGGCCCCGAACAGACCGCCGTGCAGAGCGTGACGTTCACTCCGCGTTCGGCCGCGGACCTGAGCGCCTCCTACGAGGTCACCGGGACCGGGGTCGACGCGAACGGCAGCGCCCAGGGCGCCATGTACGTGTCGGTCAAGGGCACCGGCACCGGCACCGCCACGACCACGTCGGCCAAGGACGGGCTGTGGCAGGCCAACGGCTCGGCGGTGGCCGCCGACGACGGCAGCGTCCAGCTGACCCCGGCCACCAGGAACCAGGCGGGCACGGCGGTGTACACCAAGCCGCTGCGCACCGACGGCCTGCGGGCCACCTTCACCGCGAAGTTCGGTCCTGGTACCGGCGGAAACGGCATGACGCTCTCGCTCCTCGACCCTGCCCAGAACTCCGCCTCGGCACTGGGCGCGGCCGGTGGCGGCCTCGGTATCGCGGGGCGGCCGGGCGCGGTGATCGCGCTCGACACCGGCTGGAACAACACGCTCCAGACGCAGAACTTCGCGGGTGTCGGCTCCAGTTCGGACGGCTCCTCGGCGATCGACTTCCAGTCGGTGGCCAAACTCAGCACCTCCCTGCGCCAGGGCACGCACCAGGTGGACGTCCAGGTGGACGCCGGCCATGTGTACGTCCGGATCGACGGGACGCAGGTACTGGACGCGACACCGACGCTGACGTCCAGCGCACTCGTCGCCTTCTCCGGCGCCACGGGAGACGGCGCCGACACGCAGACGGTGAGCGGCCTCGTCGTCAGCGAGGCGGCGCCCCCGGCTCCGCAGCCCAAGGCGGCGACCTCGCTCAACCTCACGGCGCCGAGCACGGGCGTCCCGGGCCGGCCGTTGACCGTCAACGGCACACTGACGTCGACCGCGTCGCTTGCCCCGGGTCAGCTCGTGCACATCACGCGGAACGGGGCGGCGCTGCGCGATGTGACGGCGGCGGCGGACGGCTCCTTCACCTTCAGCGACACTCCGCCGGCGGAGGGCACGTACTCCTACGCCGCAAGCTACGCGGGGGACGAGACCCACGAGGCGGCCAGCACCGCGGGCCTCGTCCAGGTCTCCAAGCTGACCACCTCGGTCACTCTGACGGCTCCGGCCACCGCCATCCGCACGCGCACGCTGACGGTCTCCGGCAAGCTCTCCGGCTCGCCGTTCGCCGCCGGTCAGGTCGTCAAGGTGACGAAGACCGACCTCGCCCACCCGTCCGGTGTCGCACTCGCCGACGCCAAGGTCGCCGCGGACGGTTCGTTCAGGTTCGCGGACACCCCGCAGACCGGCAGCGCCAACGCCTACAAGGTGACCTACAGCGGCGACGTCTCACACACGGCGGGCAGCCGCACCGCCACTGTCCTGGTCTCCCGGGCTGCCACGTTCCTCACCGTCGCCACCGACCACCCGACGTACACATACGGCCAGTACGCGAAGGTCACCGCCCACCTGGGCACGACCTACAACCTGCGTACGGTGGCGATCTACGCCCAGCCGTACGGCGGCAAGGCGGTCCTGGTGAAGTCGGGCACGGTGGACTCCCACGGCGATCTGACGGCGTCCTACAAACTCGCCCGCAACACCACGTTCAGCGTGGTGTTCGCCGGCGACTACCAGTACTCCCCGAGGACCGTCGCCGGAAGCGTGAACGCCTATGTGGCGATCGCAGAGAAATTGTCCGGTTACTACACGAGCACGTCCTACGGCAGCACCCTCTACCGCGTGTACCACCAGACCGCCAAGGAGCAACTCGACGTCACGGTCACGCCCAACAAGGCCGGCCAGTGCGTCGTCTTCCGTGTGCAGCGGTACTACAGCGACGCCTGGCACACGCAGTCCACCACCCCCTGCTCCTCCCTGAGTTCCACCAGCACCGGCCGCCAGCAGATGTCCCTCACCAACGCCGTGAACAGCAGGTTCCGCGTGGCTGCGGAGTACGTCCACAGCAGCAGGGACAACACCAACCTCACCACCTGGGGCGCCTGGCAGTACTTCACCGTCAGGCAGTGAGCAGCGACTCCCACCCGGCTGGAAGCCCCGCCCTCGCACAGCACGAGGGCGGGGCTTCAGGCGTGCGGCGATCGGGGTGCAATCGGGGTGCACCTCTGACCACCACCCCGAACCGTCTCAGGGCCGCTGCGCCGTCATCCGTGCCGCCGACGCCAGGGTCGAGCGGGCCTCGCGCGGGGTGAGGCCTGTGCGGATCGCCGCGTCGAGGAGGGCGGGGGCCAGGTCGGGGCCGAAGCCGTTCTCGTAGGCCCGGCAGGCGGCCCAGAACAGGCGGGTGTTGCGCTGGCCCTCGTGCGCCGCGAGGACGAACTGGACCAGGCCCTGGCCGTGCCGGCCCGTCGAGGAGGGCGTGGCGTGGCGCGGGCGCGGTGGGGGCGTGAGCAGGCGCAGCAGCGCGGGCGGGCAGGGTGCGGGCGGCAGCTGGGCGGTGCCCGGTGCCGTGCTGTACACGCCGTGGTCGGTGCGCGAGCCGGGGCCGACCAGGTAGCCGCCGGCGCCCCGGACGTCGATGCCGGGGGCGAGGCGGCTCGCCGAGTTCGGTACGACGACGTCCGGCGGACCGCTCAGCCACAGGTGGCGGCCGCCGCTCGGGGTGAGCACGACCACCGTCGCAGGGATCGTGAACAGGTGGCGCAGGGCGAGTTCGCGCAGGGCCGCCGAGGAGTCGGTGCCGGACTTGGTGTCGAGGTCGATGCCGATCAGGTGGTGGGGGTGCAGACCGCAGGCGATGCCGTAGCCGGTGGCCCATGGCGCGGCGGCGAACAGCTCGCGGATGCGGCGGGGGTCGGTCGAGGCGTCGTACACCCCGTGTCCGAAACGGCCGCATGCGCCGTGACAGACGGGTGCCGCCGGGTCGGGGTCGTCGCGGTGCGGGGAACGCAGGGCCGGCAGTTTCGTACGGGACAGCGGGATCACCGCCAGCCCGCGCTCCGCGGCGGACAGGGCGTGGGCCAGGGCCAGGGTGGTGGCCTGCCGGTCGGTGGTGGCCATGACCCTATGTTCGTACGTGTGTTCGAAAATGGGAAGGGGGAGCGGCGGTTCTCCGGTAGTTCTCCAGGTGGTCGGACCGCGTCCAGCACGCTCAGCGCGGAGACCGCCTCCGGGTGGTCCAGGGCGAGGCGGGTGGCCACGTACGCGCCGCGGTCGTGGCCCACGACGGCGAAACGCCCGTGTCCGAGGCCGCGCATCACCGCCAGGCAGTCCCGGGCCATGGCGCGCTTGGAGTACGGGCGGTGCTCCGGGTCGGTCGGCGGTTTGGAGGACCGGCCGTAGCCCCGCAGGTCCGGGTAGACCACGGTGTGACCGGCCGCGGCCAGTAGCGGAGCGACCCGGTGCCAGGTCGCGTGGGTGCGCGGATGGCCGTGCAGGAGCAGCACGGCCGGACCGCTGCCGCCGTGCCGCACCAGCAGCCTGGCCCCGTCCCCTCGCACCGCGTCAGTTCGAAACCGTGGAACATCCGACCCCCCTCCGCTCCGGCCGTCGCGTCCCGGCTGCCCCCGGAAGCTCCCTTCACGCAGTCGGTGCCGTACAGAGTTCGGTCGCAGCAGGCGGCGGCCTTGACAGCCCGCCGATACCTGACGGACAGTCAGAAAGTCTTGGACCCACGTGCCACGAGATCCGGGAGGCCCGCAACGATGCGGCTCGAGGAGGACTTCGCCGCGCGGCTGAAGGCGTACGAGGGCCGGCCGGCCGTCGTCGCGGGCGTCGGCAAGGACCCGGTCAACGCGCCGATGATCCGGCACTGGTGCGAGGCGACGGGCGACGCCAACCCCGCGTACACCGGCCCGGACGCCATCGCCCCGCCCACCATGCTCCAGGTCTGGACGATGAGCGGCCTCTCCGGCCACGCGGGGCGCACGCAGGCCTACGACGAGCTGTTGGCCCTGCTCGACGAGGCGGGCTGCACCTCCGTCGTCGCCACCGACTGCGAACAGGAGTACCTGCGGCCGCTGCGGCCCGGTGACGAGGTCACGTTCGACGCGGTCATCGAGTCGGTCTCGGACCGAAAGCGCACGAAGCTCGGCACGGGGTACTTCGTGACGACGCGGATGGACGTGCGCGTGGACGGCGAACCGGTGGGGACGCATCGGTTCCGGATCCTCAAGTACGCGCCCGCCCGCACCGACCCCGCCCGCACCAAGCCCGCCCGTACGGACCCCGCCCGCACCAAGACCGCCACCGGCCGTCCCCGCCCGGTGATCAACCGGGACAACGCCGGGTTCTGGGAGGGTGTCGCCCGGCACCGGCTGCTGATCCAGCGGTGCGGCGACTGCGGCACCCCGCGCTTCCCCTGGCTGCCGGGGTGCAACGCGTGCGGCTCACCGGAGTGGGACACGTTCGAGGCGAGCGGCGCGGGCACGGTCTACTCGTACGTGGTCCTGCACCATCCGCCGTTCCCGGCCTTCGACCCTCCCTACGCGGTCGGCCTGATCGAGCTGGCCGAGGGCGTCCGGATCGTCAGCAACGTGACCGGGGTGCCGTACGACAAGGTGCGCATCGGCATGCCCGTACGCCTGGCGTTCGAGCGATACGACGAGGAACTGGAGCTTCCGGTGTTCCGCGCCGTCGACGGCCGTGGGGTGGAGCCGTGAGGGGGCTGCGCGCGGGGACGAAGCTGCCGCCGCTGGAGATCGAGATCACCCGCACGCTGATCGTGGCCGGTGCGATCGCCTCCCGGGACTACCAGGACGTGCACCACGACGCCGAGCTGGCCCGGCAGAAGGGCTCCCCCGACATCTTCATGAACATCCTGACCACGAACGGGCTGGTCGGCCGGTACGTCACGGACCACTTCGGCCCGGCGGCCGTCCTGCGCAAGGTCGCCATCCGGCTCGGCGCGCCCAATCACCCGGGGGATACGATGGTGCTGACCGGCACGGTCGAGGAGGTCGACGGGGACACGGCCACGGTGAGGGTGGTCGGGGCGAACGGCATCGGCCGGCACGTCACCGGCACGGTCACGGTGACCGTCCCGAACGGGGGTGCCGTATGAGCGTACGGACGAGGGACACCCTCGGCGGGCGGGCCGCCGTCGCCGGGATCGGTGCCACCGAGTTCTCCAAGGACTCCGGGCGCAGCGAGCTGCGGCTGGTCGTGGAGGCGGTGCGGGCCGCACTGGACGACGCGGGGCTCACGCCCGCGGACGTGGACGGCATGGTCACGTTCACGATGGACACGAGCCCCGAGATCACCGTCGCCCAGGCCGCCGGCATCGGCGAGCTGTCCTTCTTCTCCCGCGTCCACTACGGCGGCGGGGCGGCGTGCGCGACGGTCCAGCAGGCCGCGCTCGCGGTGGCGACCGGGATGGCCGAGGTCGTGGTCTGCTACCGGGCGTTCAACGAGCGCTCCGGCCGCCGCTTCGGCTCCGGGGTGCAGCACCGCGAGCCGTCGGCGGAGGGGGCCGCGCTGGGCTGGTCGCTGCCGTTCGGGCTGCTCACTCCGGCGTCCTGGGTGGCGATGGCGGCCCAGCGGTACTTGTACACGTACGGTCTGACACCGGACGCGTTCGGCCATGTGGCCGTCGTCGACCGCGCGTACGCGGCGACGAACCCGGCGGCCCACTTCCACGGCCGGCCCATCACCCTCGCCGACCACGCGGCCTCCCGCTGGATCGCGGAACCGCTGCGGCTGCTCGACTGCTGCCAGGAGACGGACGGCGGCCAGGCGCTGGTGGTCACCTCCCTGGAACGGGCGCGCGATCTGCCCCACCCGCCCGCGGTGGTCACGGCCGCCGCCCAGGGCGCAGGGCGCGGCCAGGAGCAGATGACCAGCTTCTACCGGGACGACCTGACCGGCCTGCCGGAGACGGGCGTCGTGGCCCGCCAGTTGTGGCGGACGTCGGGAATGGGCCCCGCGGACATCGACGTGGGCATCCTCTACGACCACTTCACGCCGTTCGTGCTGATGCAGCTGGAGGAGTTCGGGTTCTGCGAGCGGGGTACGGCGGCGGACTTCGTGGCCGCGCGGACGCTGCCGCTGAACACCCACGGAGGGCAGATCGGGGAGGGGTACCTGCACGGCATGAACGGCATCGCGGAAGCCGTACGGCAATTGCGCGGCACTGCCGTCAACCAGATACCCGGCGCCGCCCGAACCCTGGTCACCGCGGGCACCGGCGTCCCCACCTCCGGGCTGATCCTGACGGCGGACGGATGAGCGGGGCGGGCCGCGCGGGCCGTTCGCCCCGGACCGGTACGGTTGCCGTACGCGCGCGGCTCCCCTGCTCCTCCCGCAGTCATCCCTCAGGGGTCAACCCTCACGCGTTCGTGCCCGCTCGTCCACCTTCAGGAGGTGGGGGCAGCCCCCCGCATACAACCTGAGGGGGAGGCGTCTTCGGGACCTGCGGCCGATCCGCCGCAAGGGGCGCGATCCTAGCGTGGAGCCATGACCTCACCCGTCTGCACCAGCGCTTCGGACGCCGCCACGTCGGCGAGGCAGACCCTTCCGTTCCCGTCGTTCTCGTCGTATGTGAAGGCCCGTCAGCCGGTGCTGCTGCGCACCGCCCGGTCGCTCACCGCCAACGCCAGCGACGCGGAGGACCTGCTGCAGACCGCGCTGACCAAGACGTACGTCGCCTGGGACCGGATCGAGGACCACCGCGCGCTCGACGGGTACGTGCGCCGCGCGCTGCTGAACACGCGGACCTCGCAGTGGCGCAAGCGCAAGGTGGACGAGTTCGTGTGCGACGAGCTGCCCGAGCCGGAGGGCCTGCCCGCCGCGGACCCGGCCGAGGAGCAGGCGCTGCACGACGCCATGTGGCGCGCGATCATGAAACTGCCCGCACGCCAGCGGGCGATGGTCGTCCTGCGGTACTACGAGGACCTGAGCGAGGCCCAGACGGCCGAGGTGCTCGGTGTCTCCATCGGCACGGTGAAGTCGGCGGTGTCCCGCGCCCTGGGCAAGCTCCGCGAGGATCCCGAACTCGCGCCGGTGCGCTGAGCGCCGATGGCAGATGGCAGATGGCCGATCGCGGGTGGCGGGTGGCGGGTGGCGGGTGGCCGATCGCCGGGGCGGGTGGTCGATGTGGCCCGTGGCGGGTGGTCGATGGCCGCTGCCTTGATCGATCATCCCGGGGTCTAGTGACATACCGCTTGGTATGTGCGCAGAATCAGCGCGACCCCCTACTGCCGCGTAGGCAACGACGCCCGGGAGGACTCCGTGCTGAGCACCATGCAGGACGTACCGCTGACCGTCACGCGCATCCTTGCGCATGGAGCGCTGGTGCACGGGACGTCCCGGATCACCACCTGGACCGGCGAGGGCGAGCCGCAGCGCCGCAGCTTCGCCGAGGCGGGCGTCCGCGCCGTCCAGCTCGCAGCCGCTCTCCGCGACGACCTCGGCGTCCGTGGCGACGACCGGGTCGCGACACTCATGTGGAACAACGCCGAGCATGTCGAGGCGTACTTCGCGATCCCCTCCATGGGCGCGGTCCTGCACACGCTCAACCTCCGCCTGCCCGCCGAGCAGCTGGTGTGGATCGCCAACCACGCCGCCGACCGCGTGATCATCGTCAACGGCTCGCTGCTCCCGCTGCTCGCGCCGCTGCTCCCGAAGCTGCCGACGGTCGAGCACGTCGTAGTGTCGGGCCCCGGTGACCGTTCCCTCCTCGACGGCGCGCGCGCCCAGGTGCACGAGTACGAGGAGCTGATCGCGGGCAAGCTCACGACGTTCGACTGGCCCGAGATCGACGAACGCCAGGCCGCCGCCATGTGCTACACCTCCGGCACCACCGGCGACCCCAAGGGCGTCGTCTACTCCCACCGCTCGATCTACCTGCACTCCATGCAGGTCAACATGGCTCAGTCGATGGGCCTGACCGACCAGGACACCTCGCTCGTCGTGGTCCCGCAGTTCCACGTCAACGCCTGGGGCCTGCCGCACGCCACCTTCATGACCGGCGTCAACATGCTGATGCCGGACCGCTTCCTGCAGCCCGCCCCCCTCGCCGAGATGATCGAGAAGGAGCGGCCCACGCACGCCGCCGCCGTGCCCACCATCTGGCAGGGCCTGCTCGCCGAGCTCAGCTCCCGGCCCCGCGACCTTTCCTCCCTCACCCAGGTCACCATCGGCGGCTCCGCCTGCCCGCCCTCCCTCATGGAGGCCTTCGACAAGCTCGGCATGCGGGTCTGCCACGCCTGGGGCATGACCGAGACGTCTCCGCTGGGCACGGTGGCGCGGCCGCCCGCCCACGCCGTCGGCACGGACGAGGAGTTCACCTATCGGCTCACCCAGGGCCGCTTCCCCGCCGGGGTCGAGGCCCGCCTCACCGGCCCCGGCGGCCGGCGGCTCCCCTGGGACGGCGAGTCCGCGGGCGAACTGGAGGTGCGCGGCCCGTGGATCGCGGGCGCCTACTACAACGGTCCGGACGCCGAACCCCTGCGCCCGGCCGACAAGTTCAGCGAGGACGGCTGGCTCAAGACCGGTGATGTCGGGACCATCAGCCCCGAGGGCTTCCTCACCCTCACCGACCGCGCCAAGGACGTCATCAAGTCCGGCGGCGAGTGGATCTCGTCGGTGGACCTGGAGAACGCCCTGATGGCCCACCCGGACGTCGCCGAGGCCGCCGTCGTCGCGGTCCCGGACGAGAAGTGGGGCGAACGGCCGCTGGCCACCGTGGTGCTGAAGGAGGGCGCCACGGCCGACTTCGCAGTCCTCCGCTCCTTCCTCGCCGATGAGCGCGGGATCGCCAAGTGGCAGCTGCCCGAGCGCTGGACGGTCATCGAGGCGGTACCCAAGACGAGCGTCGGCAAGTTCGACAAGAAGGTGCTGCGGCGGCAGTACGCGGAGGGCGAGCTGGACATCACGCGGATCTGACGTCGGACGTACGGCGGCCAGGGGCGCTGTTTCACGTGAAACAGCGCCCTGTGCCGACTATGGGCTGAGACCAGCGTGACTATGGGCTGAGACTGGCGCGACTATGGGCTGAGACCGGCGCGACTATGGGCGGGGGCCCCGCACCCATGGCGCGGTGATCGCCAACCATGGCCTGAGCGGCAGCAAATACGGCCTGAGCAACCGCAAAGTATGGCCTGAGCGACCGCAAATACCGCCTGAGGGACCTCAGTTGGTACCGATGCGCGCCAGCAGATCCACGATCCGGTCCTGCACCTCGGTGCTGGTCGAGCGTTCCGCCAGGAACAGGACCGTCTCCCCCGAGACCAGCCGCGGCAGGTCGGCGGGGTCCACGGCGGCGGTGTACACGACCAGGGGGATGCGGTTGAGCAGGTTGTTCGCGCGCAGCCAGTCGACGACCCCGGCCTGGCGGCGGTGCACCTGCATCAGGTCCATCACCACCAGGTTCGGCCGCATCTGCGCGGCCAGGGTGACCGCGTCCGCATCCGACGCGGCCCGCGCGACCTGCATACCGCGCCGCTCCAGCGTGGCCGTGAGCGCGAGGGCGATCTCCGCGTGCTCCTCGATGAGCAGCACGCGCGGCGGGTGCTGCTCGGAGTCGCGCGGGGCGAGCGCCTTCAGCAGGACGGCCGGGTCGGCGCCGTACGCCGCCTCCCGGGTCGCCTGCCCGAGCCCGGCCGTGACCATGACGGGGACCTCCGCGGCCACCGCGGCCTGGCGCAGCGACTGGAGCGCGGTGCGCGTGATCGGGCCGGTGAGCGGGTCGACGAAGAGCGCCGCCGGGAACGCGGCGATCTGCGCGTCGACCTCCTCACGGGAGTTGACGACGACGGGCCGGTAGCCGCGGTCGCTGAGCGCCTGCTGGGTCGTGACGTCCGGCGCGGGCCACACGAGCAGCCGGCGCGGGTTGTCGAGCGGCTCCGGGGGCAGCTCGTCGTCCATCGGCTGCAGCTGAGGCTGGTCGGCGACCTCCACCGCACCGCCGGGACCGTCGAGCGGCTCGGGACCTTCGTCGGCGTTCTCGTCCGGGGCCCCTATGGCGTACGACCGTCCGGCGCCCTCGGTACCCGGGGCCAGGCGGGACTGCCCGGCCAGGGACGGCTGGGGCGGGACGGGAGCCGACACGGGCTGCGGGTGCGGGCGCGCGGTCGCCTCCGGGCGCTCACCGGCCGGCTCGGGAGGCGTGCCGAGCTTGCGGCGGCGGCCGGAACCGTTGGACGCCTGCGGGGGAGGCGTCGGCGCCGTGGGGCGGGGCGGGACCCCGGCCTGCGTCGCCTGGCGTGCGAAGGGCACCCCCTGACCGAGCGTGCGCACGCTGATCGCGCGGCCCTGTGTCGAGTGGGAGTCGACGGGGGCGGCCGACTCCGCGGGCAGCGGCTGGGCTGCGCGCGGCTGGGGCGTGCGCTGCTGCTCCGGCGGCAGCGGCGTGCCCGCGGACGGGGTGGTCCCCGGCGCCTGCGGTACGGACATGCCGGCGCCGGTGTCACCGGAACCGGGCCAGGGCTGGGGCTGCTGCTGAGCCGGGTGCGGGGGCACCGGGGTGCCGGGAGCGGGCTGGGAGACCTGCGGAGGCACGGCGGTGCCCGGGGCGAGCCGGGAAGCCTGCGGGGGCACCGGGATGCCGGGGGCCGGCTGGTGGGGTGCCTGCGGAGGCACCGGGGCGCCGGCGGCCGGGGGCGCAGCGGGCGGCGTCGCCTGCGGGCCGGGCTGGGGCTGTGGCTGCGCCGTGGGCTGGGGTGCGACGGGGGGCCGGCCCGGCTGTCCCGCGACCGGCTGGGCGGGCATGGCCGCGGGGACCGGCTGGGCCGGAGCCATGGGCTGCCCCGGGGCCACCACCGGTCGGCCCGGCGCCATGGGCACGGGCTGGACGGCGGGGCCGGGCTGGGCCGGCACCGGCTGACCGGGCGCCGACTGGGCCGGCAGCGGCCCGCCGGGCAGCGCCGGTCCGCCCTGCGCGGCCGGAGAGGCCGTCGCTCCCTGCGCCGGAACGGGCTGCGGGCCCTCCTGCCCGGGAACGCCTTCGGCAGGGGCGCCGGGCGTCATCTGCGCGGGCACGCCCTGAGGCGGTGTCCCGGTGACGGAGGCGCCGTCCGGGGCCGGCTGCGGCTGCCCGGGCTCGGCGGCCGGGCGGGCGCGGCGGCGGCCCGTGGGCGCGGACACCGGGTGCGGCTGCGGCGGCGTGTGCTCTTGGCCGGCGTCGTGCGGCACGGCGTCATGGCGGCCCTCGTCGGCGGTGACGGCAGCGGCCGTGCTCTGCTCCGGCGTGCGGTCCGCCTCGGCGGGCGGCAGCGCGAACACCGTGCGGGGAGCGGCTTCCGCGGCGGCGGCACGCTCGTTCGCGGCAGCCAGGGCACGCCGGCGGCGTCCGGTGGGCGCGGGGGCCTCGCCGGGGGACGGCGTACCGGAGGCGGCGGGCAGCGCGGGCGGCAGTGCCTGCTGCTCGGTGTCCCGGCGGGCCCGGCGGCCCGAGGGCGCCGGCACGCCCTGCGGCGGCACGGTTCCGCCGAGTCCGGTGGCCGCGGCGGGGGCTCCCGCGGCGTGCTCGGCGGCGGTCACCACCGAGCCCTCGCTCACGCCCTCGGCGAGGTTCGGCCGACCGCGCCGGCGTCCCGTACCGCCGGCGGCTTCGGCACCGTCGCCGCCGGTCGCCTGCGCCGGGACCGGTGCCTCGGTGGCGGGTTCCTGTGCCGTCCGTCGCCGACGCCGCCCGGTGGGCGCCACGGCCGTGTCGGACGGGGCGGGGGCGGCGTCGCCGACCTCGCTCTCCAGGAACGCGTCCACGGACGACCGGCGAGCACGCCGCCGTCCACCGCTCTGCTGCTCACCCTGCTCGGGCAGCGCGATCTCGGTCCCGGGCCCCTCCGCAGGGGTCTCGGCCGCGGGCTCCGCCGGGGCCGCCGCGACCGCGCCCGCGCCGCCGCCGAGCGGCACTTCGAGCACGTACGCGCTGCCGCTCATGCCCGGCACCTCGTGGGTCTGCAGCACACCGCCGTGCGCGCGCACGATGCCGCCGACGATCGGCTGGTGCACCGGGTCTCCCCCGGCGTACGGGCCGCGCACCTCGAGCCGTACGACCTCGCCGCGCTGCGCGGCCGCCACGACGACGGTGTTGTCCATGTAACCGCCCGCGGAGACCGGCGCGTTGCCCGTGGAGTCGACGCCCGCCACGTCCGCGATCAGATGGGCCAGCGCCTGCGCGAGCCGCTGCGGGTCGACCTCGGCCTCGATGGGCGGAGCGTGCACCGCGAACTGGACCCGGCCGGGCCCGATCAGCTCGACGGCGCCGTCGACACCGGCGGCGACCACCGCGTCGAGCATGACGGCCGTCCGTACGAGGTCGTCGTCGCCGGCGTCGAGCCGCTGGTAGCCGAGGACGTTGTCGATGAGCGTGGTGATGCGCGAGTAACCGGCCGCGAGGTGGTGGAGCACCTGGTTGGCCTCCGGCCACAGCTGGCCGGCGTCGTCAGCGGCGAGCTTGGACAGCTCACCGCGCAGTTCGTCGAGCGGGCCGCGCAGCGACTGGCCGAGCACCGCGAGCAGTTGGTCGTGCCGGGCGGTCAGCGCCTCGTAGCGGTCCTTCTCGCGCTCGCCGAGGGCGGCGTAGCGCTCCTCGCCGGCCGCGATCTCCTCCGCGTGCCGCTCGCGCAGCTCGGCGAGCTCGGCGGCATGCTCCTCGCGCAGCCGCTCCAGCTCCTCCTGGCGCTCCTTGGCGACGCGCTCCAGCTCCTCCCGGTGCTGCTTGGCGGCCTCGTCCCTCTCCGCGACGAGCGTGTCGAACGGGCGCCGGTCGGTGAACGTCATCACGGCGCCGACGATCTGGTCGCCGTCGCGCACCGGCGAGGTCGTCAGGTCGACCGGCACCTTGTCCCCGGGCTTCGACCACAGCACCTGCCCGCGCACCCGGTGCTTGCGCCCGGAGCGCAGGGTGTCGTACAGCGGCGACTCCGTGTACGGGAAGGGGGAGCCGTCGTCGCGGGAGTGCAGGACGAGGGTGTGCAGCTCCTTGCCGCCGAGGTCGCTGGCCCGGTAGCCGAGGATCTGGGCGGCGGCCGGGTTGACGAGCACGATCCGCCCGTCGGTGTCCGTGCCCACCACGCCCTCGGCCGCGGCACGCAGGATCATCTCGGTCTGCCGCTGCGAGCGGGCGAGTTCGGCCTCGGTGTCGACCGTGCCGGACAGGTCGCGGACGACGAGCATCAGCAGTTCGTCGCCGGTGTAGCCGTAGCCGTCGTAGGCCTGCCGGCCGTCCTCCAGGTTGGCGCTCGTGACCTCGACGGGGAACTCGCTGCCGTCCGTGCGGCGGGCGATCATCCGGGTCGGCTTGGTGCGTCCGCGCGGGTCGAGGGAGTCGGGGCGCCGCATGGAGCCGGGGATCAGCCGCGAGTCGAAGTGCGGCAGCAGGTCGAGCAGCCCGCGCCCGACGAGCGCGGTCCCGGGTGTCTCGAAGGTCTCCAGGGCGATGGTGTTGGCGTTGACGACCGTGCCGTTGGCGTTGACCAGCACCAATGCGTCGGGGAGCGCGTCCAGTATGGCAGCGAGGCGAGCAGCGCCTCGGGATGGCCTGCTGCTCACGAGACGCTTCCTCCCTGTTACCGCACCTTGCTGACCGCGAGGGCCATCTTGCCAACCTGCCCGCAGCGTGTCACGCGAGGGAGTCTACGGGCAGTCCTGGCGCCCGCGGCGCCGGATGAGAGGGAGGTCGCACGCGGAAGTGACGCAGAACCTGTGACCGCGCAGGTAGCCGTGCGCGGGGGGCCCGGCATCGCGTCCCGCTACGAACGAACGTCCGGCAGGAGCGGCACCAGCGCGTCCCAGCGGGCGATCCGGCACCCGTTCCCGCGGTCGAACCACGCGTCGACCGGCCGCCCGGCCCACCTCCCGGTGACGTGCGCGGTGGCGGGCCCGCCGTACTGCAGGGTGCAGTGCCTGTCCGGCGGCACCGGGGCGAAGGGGTCCCGCCCCCAGACGGTCCGCCGCTCGAGCACGGCGCACGCGCGGCCGGCGGCGGGGTGGGTGCCGCCTGCCGGATGGCACTGCAGCACGTAGACCCCGTCGGCGCCCCCGGTATGACGGACGGTGACGAGGAGCCGGTCACCGTGAGGGGCCGGGCGCTGACCGTGCGCGTGCGCGGGACCGGCCGCGGCGGTGAGAGGGAGAAGCGCGAGGGCCCCGAGGAGGAGAGGGCGGCTGCGAAGGCGGAAGTGGTCCATGCCCTCCTTAACGGCAGCGGAGTGGAGCGGTTGCGGAGCGTGCCGGCGGATGCCGCGAAGAGTCACGTCCGGGGGAATCGGCGACGCCCATGGGCCCTGGTGGCGGGCGATACGACCCGATGGGGCCCGTTGCGGCCCAGTGCTTTGCCCTGCGGGCTTTCCGCCTAGTACCGTGGGAGCCGATTGGTGACACCCCGCTCGGCTGTGTCATCATCTGCACGCACCACTCGCGCTCGCGCGTGAGCGGTTGTGCTGGAGGCGTCGCCTAGTCCGGTCTATGGCGCCGCACTGCTAATGCGGTTTGGGTCTTAAAGCCCATCGAGGGTTCAAATCCCTCCGCCTCCGCGCTCGATCACCGAAGCCCCGGTCCCCGCGACCGGGGCTTCGCTGTCTCCGGGACAGCCTCCGGGAGGCGCTCCCGCCCCGCCCCCGGAGCCGCCCCCGGGATCCACCCGGCAGGGCGTTTTCGCAGGTCACAAGGGGTAGGGCAAACGGATTTCACATGGCGGCGGCAGTCATGTAATGTTCTTCCTGTCGCCGCGAGCGGGCCGGAAGGGCCGGGAGCGGGGACGAAAACAGAACAAGCACTCGTAGCTTAACGGATAGAGCATCTGACTACGGATCAGAAGGTTGCAGGTTCGAATCCTGCCGAGTGCGCATAGGTCAGAAGCCCTCTGGGATCATCCCAGAGGGCTTCTGACGTCAGTCGATGACATCAGCGCAGTCGGAACCGGGTCTCAGCCGTCGGCCCCGACTCCGCCTCGCCCCCGATTCCTCGTCGGGCTCGCCGAGCCTGAGGTCGGGCCGGTGGTGCGCCCGTCGCGTCTCGCGCGGTGTCCGGCGCACCACCGGCCGACTTCTCACCGGCTCACTCAGGGGCTGCGACGCCGACGGGCGTCGGATGTGTGGCCGGCTCTCGTGGGCCTGCTAGCAGAACTTGGCGATCGCTGCCGCCGCCCCTGCGTTGAAGCCCTTCTCGTAGTTGGGGTCCACTGCGGTGACGCCCTGCGGTGCCTGAGCCTTGCAGGTCGCCTTGGCGAGGTTGAAGCCGTCCTTGTAGCCCTTGGCGTACTGGTCCTGGGTCTGCTTCTCCTCGGCCTGCTTGACCGAGCCGCAGGAGAGCTGGGGTCCGCCCTCCTCCTGCATGGTCACGGGCCCGCCGGTCTGCGAAACCGTCAGCGTGCCCGAGAGCCCACCCTCGGCCGACGCCCTGAAGAAGGCTGTGGCACCTCCCTGCTTGATGCTGACGTCCGCTCCTGGGGTGAGTCCCGTTCCGACGACGTTGAACCGGTCGGGTTTCTGGGCGTCTTGTGTCACATGACACGTGGCCTTGGGCGTCACTGCCTGGGCGGGTGCGGCCATGAGGGGCAGCGAGCCGAGTGCCAGTGAGGAGAGGGCGAGGGGTGCCAGCGCTGCGAGACGAGAACGTCCGTTCACGGTTCTGCCTTCCCTTTGGGGCATACGGAACCACGTGCAGGTGTGGGAGGTTCGAACACACGGGGACGGGCGCGAACGAGTGCTGGGGTTCCACGCCCGAACAGCGCGGTCTCACCGTCCGGAGCCGTGGGGCCGGGAGAACTCCCGGACGGCTTCCTGCGCATGGACTCCGTATCCGATGACAGGCCGTGCCCACCAGTGGGGATCGGCCTTTCGGTCCCGTCCATGCTCTCGCAGCCCCACCTCGCTGTCGACCCGAACCGACACGCTGCGTAACCGAATAATGCCCTGGCGTACTCACGCTTCCGGCGCTACAGCTCGGCCCGGCCGGACCGTGGCCTACCCCCGGCAGCACGTCGTCCAGCTCTCCCGGCCACGCCCGGCGACCGAGGGTCGGCGGTCGCCGACTCGTACGTGACGGCCCATCAGCTCGCAGCGGTCGGCAGAAGGTTGCAAGTTCGAATCACGCCGAGTGCGCACAGGTCAGAGGGCCCGGAGAGATACGGGGCCTTGGCGTTTCGGATGCGCCGCGCTGTGCTCGGGCCCTTCGCCGGTGCCTCGCTCACCGCTCTTGCCGACGATCTCCCGACGGCTTCGGGATAGGCCGTACGGACCCTTGGGGTGCCCCTATGGCGTGGTGATCGTCAGCGGTCCTCCGGGGGCTGCCGTACGAGCGGATACCAATAGGCGAGGTCATTGATCAGTAGCGGAGGAGTGAGAATGAGGGTCCGTAACGCTGTGGTGATCCCGGTCGCGACGGTGGGTGCCGTCATGGCCCTTTCCACCCCTGCTACGGCCGCCGATACGGTGACCACGTTCACGGTGACCGCGACCACGGGTCTGACGATCACGGCTCCTGCCACCGCGTCGCTTTCGACCGCTACTCCCGGCGGCTCGGCGACCGGCCAGCTCGGCACCGTCACGGTGAGTGACCAGCGCTCCCAGTTGGGCACCACGTGGACCGCGACGGTTTCCCTCAGTTCGGCTTTCAAGACGGGCGGCGGCACGGCCTCCGAGACGATCTCGGGCAACAACGTGACGTACACCCCCGGGTCGGCGACCGCCGAAACGAACCCGCCGCACACCGCCGGGAACCCGGGGAGCCTGGCCAGCCCCATCACCGCGTTCTCTCGTACCAGCGGTGACGGCGCCAACTCCGTCAGCTGGAATCCCACCCTCACCGTCAACGTGCCGGCGGGGAACGTCTCCGGTACCTATTCGGGCACCATCACGCACTCCGTGGCGTGAGTCTCAGGCCGTGCGCAGAAGAAGCACCTCGTGTATCCCAGCCCTGTTCGCTGTTCTCGCCGTCCTGGCGGGTTCCCTCGCCGGCGTGCCGACCGCGGCTGCCGATTCCTCGTCCGGGATCGGATACATCGGCTTCCGTCTCCTGGAAGCACCGGTCGTGCGGCGCGACGACCCGCGTGCGCTGAAGTACATCGTCGACCATCTGAAGCCGGGAACCGTCATCGAGCGCCGGTTCGAGGTGGCCAACAAGTCCGGCAGCAGGCGCGAAGTGCAGTTGTACCCGGGCGCGGCGCAGATCTCGGACAACAGGTTCCTGTTCGCCGACGGCCGGACTCCCAACGAGCTGACCCGCTGGACCAGCGTCAGGCCCGCCGTCCTCAGACTCAAGCCGTGGGAGAAGACCGAGGCCAAGGTCACGATCAAAGTGCCGGGCACGGCGACGCCGGGAGAGCGTTATGCCGTCGTCTGGGCGGAGAGCGGAACCCCGCCGGACGCCACTCACAACGTCGGCTCGGTGGTGCGCGTGGGGACGCGGGTCTATCTGGACATCAGCAACAGTGGCGAGTACGCCGACTTCCGGATCGAGAAGATCGTCGCCCTGCGGAACAAGAAAGGACTGCCCAGCGTCGTCGCCCATGTGCACAACACGGGAAGGCGAGCACTGGATCTGAGAGGGAAGCTCGTCCTTTCGGACGGCCCGGGCGGGCTGAGCGCAGGGGCGCACCCGGTCACCGAGGGCACCACGCTGCCGCCGGGCGGTACGGGAACCGTCAGAGTGGCCGGTCTGGACAAGAGCTTGCCCGACGGTCCCTGGACCGCGCGTCTGCACCTGGAGAGCGGAATGGTGCAGCGGGACTTCTCCGCCCGGTTGATCTTTCCGAAACCGGGAGGCGCGTCCGTCGCCTGGGCCGTGATCACTTCCAACCGCAGGGTCTGGTACGCCGCGGCGGGAATTCTGCTGACTGTCACCGGCGCCACGATGTCGTTTCTGCGATATCGACGGTATCGGCGTCGAAGTTCCACCGGAAACCAAACACGAGTTCCTTCTGTGTGACGCTCATGGGTGAACCCACCGAAGTCACGCCCGAGAGCACACAGATCCCTCCTTATGTTCGCCCAGAATGCACGAGAACCACATGCCGGACGAGCAGAAGGAGAATGAGTGGGATCGCGCCCCCTCTCATGGTTCCGAATCTCCTTGCGAATCGGGGTGGGAGGGGCGTTGTGTGCGAACTGCCTGCTTCTTCCTTCGGGACAAGCGCCCCAGGCGGAGGCAGCGGCGGCCAATGCCGTCTTTCTGATTCCCGAAGCGCCTTCCTCGGCCTCGGTCACGGCCCCCGCGTCGGTCAACCTCGGATCGGCGACGCCCGGCAGCACGATGACCGTGCAGTTGGGGCAGGTGAAGGTCACGAGTAGTGGCGTGATGCGATGGACTGCGACGGTGTCGGCGACCAACTTCACCACTGGAGGCGGCTCCGCCGCTGAGACCATCGCGCGAGGGAACCTGTCCTACTGGTCGGGGCCGGTCGTGTCCAAGTCGGGGCCCGGAACCTTCAGTCCCGGCCAGCCCACTGCAGCCGGCAAGGTGACTCTGGACACCGCTCGCACGGCGTTCTCCTACGGCTCGGTCAGTTCGGCCGGCACTTCCTGTGTCTGGCAGCCGACGCTGGTCATGTCGGTGCCCGCCAGCGCGGTGGCGGGCACCTATACCGGCACAGTGACCCACTCTGTCGCCTAGCGGCCGGCCACAGGGCGACTCCTGGCCTTACGGGGACGTGGTGTTGAGGAGGACCGACACGTTGGCCGAGGTGTAATTGGCCACCGTCACATCAGGGCGGGAGTCCTCATCGAAGTCCCCCACCGCGATGCCGAACGGCCCGTCACTGACAGTGAAATCGGCCTTGGTCCCGAACGTGCCGTCGCCGTTGCCCGGCAACACCGACACCGTGCCGTCGTTGTCGTTGCCGACCACGAGATCGAGATGCGAGTCACCGTCGAAGTCCGCCACGTCCAGCGGGATCGGCGCGTCACCCACCGCGTAGTCGGTCTTGGTGTCGAAGGTGCCGTCGCCGTTCCCCAGGAGCACCGACACCGTGGCATCGCTCAGATCGGGGACCGCGACGTCGAGGCTGCCGTCGCCGTCGAAGTCCGCCACCTGGACCCGGGTGGGCGAGCCGCCCGTGCCGTAGTCGGTCTTGGTGTCGAAGGTGCCGTCGCCGTTGCCGAGCAGCACCGACACCGTGTTGTCACTGACGTTGGACACGACCAGGTCGAGGTCGGTGTCCTTGTTGACGTCTTTGGCCACGACCGAGAACGGGTACGCTCCCGTGCCGTAGTCGACCTTGGTGTTGAAGGTGCCGTCGCCGTTTCCCAGCAGCACCGACACCGTGTTGTCGTTCGTGTTGGAGGTCGCGAGGTCGGCGTGGCCGTCCTTGTCGAAGTCGCCGACCTCCACCTTGTAGGGGCCCGAGCCGGTTGCGTAGTCGGTCTTGGTGTCGAAGGTGCCGTCGCCGTTGCCCGGCAGCACCGACACCGTGTCACCGTTCAGGTTGTCGACCGCCAGGTCCGGATTGCCGTCCTCGTCGAAGTCACCGACGGCGATGCCGCCCGGGTAGTCTCCCGTGCCGTAGTCGGTCTTGGTGTCGAAGGTGCCGTCGCCGTTGCCCAGTAACACCGACACCGTATTGTCCAGTGAGTTCGCCACGGCCTGGTCGAGGTGGCCGTCCTTGTTGAAGTCGGCCACCCGCACCGCCTGCGAGGCGTTGCCTGCCGCGTAGTCGACATGGGTCGCAAAGGTGGGGGTGCCCGCCCACGCGGTGCCCTGAGCCGTGAACAGCGCTGACACAGCCGCCAAGACGGCGATCACGTATCTGCGGCCCCTCCGGGCTCTCTTGGCGGGTTTCTTCTTCGACATAATTCCTCCTCCGCACCTGTAACCGTTCGTGAAGCGGTGGCCCGAGCGATGACGCTACGGTCGCATTGATGACCCGCCCGGCCCCGCACGGTTCGGCGATTTCAGCAACGCATCACTGAAATCGTTTCTACGGTCCCGCGTTGCTGATATAGCGTCAACGAAAAACAAGGTGTCAGAAAGTCGAATTGGCGCACAAAAACATTTCGCGCGGGTAGTGCGGATTCCGTCGGCGCACGCCGGAGCGGAGCAAGCGGGTCCCGGGTATGAGCGGGTGCGCTCCGCGGATGCCGAGGAGCCCGGCATGCCGGGTGTGCCGCTTGGCCGGGCGGCGGCCCGAGGCCGTGACCCATTGTGATCTCTCAGGTCGCGTTGTCAGTGGTGGCGCCTACTCTCGGCAGTGATGACTCAGGTGTGGAGATGCGCGGGGCTGCGGTGGGGTGAGGGCGGCCCCGTGCTGGCGTGGGAAGGGGGGCGGCGCAGTGCGCTGGAGCGGGGGAAGCGGGTGGCCTTCGCGGTGGTCGCGGGGGGTGTGCGGCGGTGTGTGGGGGCACGGGGGCATGGGTGTGCGACGCGGGCCGTGGTGCCCGGGCGGAGTACGGGTGGGCGGTGCGAGGAGTGCGCCCGCCTCGACCGGGCCCATTCCGTCGCCGCTGATACCTTCGCCGACGATCCGCGGCCGTACCGCGTCTATCTCGCCTGGTTCGGGCCCGGCATGGTCAAGGTCGGGATCACCGCGGCCGAGCGGGGCTCCGCGCGGTTGCTGGAGCAGGGTGCCGTGTGTTTCAGCTGGCTGGGGTGCGGGCCGCTGATGGCGGCGCGGCGCGCGGAGGAGCTGCTGCGGGCCGCCCTCCGGGTGCCCGACCGGATCCCGTACGCCGACAAGCGGGCGGTGCGGGCCGCGTTGCCGCCGGCCGGGGAGCGGGTCGCGGAGCTGGCGGAGCTGCACGCGCGGGCGGTGTCGCTCGGCGGCTGGCCGGAGTCGCTGGAGCGGGCGCCGTTCCTGGCCGTCGACCACGGCGGGGTGTTCGGGCTGGAGGGGCTGCCCCGGATGGACGCAGTGGTGAGCGAGCTGGTGGCGGGCGGAGGGGTGAGCGGCGGTGTGCTGGCGGCCGCCGGGCCTGATCTTCACCTCGCCACCGGGCGCGGGGTCCTGGTGCTGGACACGCGACTGATGACGGGGTGGGAGCTGACGGGCGCCGAGCGGGACGAGGTGACGGTGCCGGTGCGGGAGGTGGGGGAGGCGGGGGTGCAGGACGGGCTGTTCTGACAGCCGCTGACAGGCGCTCCCTCGTCGGCCGACAGCCGGCCCCCCCCGCTTGGTTCCCGTTCGGATCCAGCTCGGGTCCAGCTCGGGTCCAGCTCGGGTCCAGCTCGGATTTAGCTCCGGTCCTGTTCGAGTCCTGTTTCGATCCCGGTTCGGATCCCGTTCGGAAAGGGGCTGGACGTCCATGCCGCCGTGAACGATCGTGGCGACATGAGCGATTACCGCGTTGCGCCTGTCGCCGCCCATGAACCCCCCTACTACGCCGTCGTCTTCACCTCCGTGCGGACCGAGGACGACGACGGGTACGGGGAGACCGCCGAGCGGATGGAGGAACGCGTCCGAGAGGTCCCCGGATTCCTCGGGATGGACCAGGCCCGCACGCCGGGCGGACTGTCGATCACCGTCGGGTACTTCCGGGACCTGGCCGCCGTCGAGGAGTGGCGGAGCGATCTGGAGCACCGCGCCGCCCAGAAGCGCGGGCGCGCCCAGTGGTACGAGGCGTACACCGTGCACGTCGCCAAGGTCGAGCGCAGCCATGCGTTCGAGCGGGATCCGGCGCGTGAGTGAGCGGGACGGCTCGCCGTCAGGCCCTCGTACGTCGGCCGTTGGGCTTCTGATGCCGAGTCAAGGGAGCTTCCCAGGAGTTCCCTGAGAGGTGCCTGTGTGTTTCTCAGGAAAATCACAGAATCGCGAAAGGGCGCTCTCAGAGGACCCCGAGAAGGTGTCCACCATGACCACGACCTCGCCCCAGGGGCGCACCGAACTGCTGAGGCCGGACGGGAGCCCCGTCCGCGTGCTGGTGGTGGACGACGAGCTGTCGATCACCGAACTGCTGTCCATGGCCCTTCGTTACGAGGGCTGGCAGATCCGCAGCGCGGGTGACGGGCAGGGCGCGATTCAGACCGCGCGTGACTTCCGGCCCGACGCCGTCGTGCTCGACATGATGCTCCCGGACATGGACGGCCTGACCGTCCTCGGCCGGCTGCGGCGCGAGCTGCCCGACGTGCCGGTTCTGTTCCTCACCGCCAAGGACGCCGTCGAGGACCGGATCGCGGGACTGACGGCCGGGGGCGACGACTACGTCACCAAGCCGTTCAGCCTGGAAGAGGTCGTGGCCCGGCTGCGCGGGCTGATACGGCGGTCCGGTGCCGCCGACCGCCGCTCCGACTCCGTTCTGGTCGTCGGGGACCTCACGCTCGACGAGGACAGCCACGAGGTGTCCCGGGGCGGGGAGAACATCCACCTCACCGCCACCGAGTTCGAGCTGCTGCGTTTCCTGATGCGCAACCCGCGGCGCGTGCTCAGCAAGGCGCAGATCCTCGACCGCGTGTGGTCGTACGACTTCGGCGGCCAGGCCAACGTCGTGGAGCTCTACATCTCGTACCTGCGCAGGAAGATCGACGCGGGTCGCGAGCCGATGATCCACACCCGGCGCGGCGCCGGTTACATGATCAAGCCCGCGGCGTCATGAGCAGGCGACGACGGCCGCGTACGCAGAGGCGAGGACGACAGCCGCGCACGCTGCGGACGCGGCTCGTCGTCTCGGCGGTCAGTCTGATCGCCGTGGTGTGCGCCGTGATCGGCACCGTGACGACCATCGCGCTGGGGCAGCACCTGTACGGGGAGCTGGACGGGCAGGTGGCCGACGTCGGCAAGGGTGCCTCGGGTCCGCCCGGGGGGAGCCTGTCCGGCCTCGGGAACGGCCGTTCGGGCGGCCCGGGCAACATGAACGGCGATGCGGCGGGAAACTCCTCCGGCACCGCGACGACACAGGACAGGTTGGACGACTTCGTCACCAGGGGACCGGCGCAACCGGACACCGTCGCCGCCCAGACGGACTCCACCGGTGCCGTCACGAGGGCGGTCATCAAGAAGGAGGTCTCCTCCAGCAGCTCCGGCTTCGAGCGGATGAAGGCCGTCGAGTTGTCCCAGGCGCAGACCTCCGCGCTCGGCTCCGTCCCCCGTGACGGCAAGGTGCACACCGTCACGCTCCCGGGGCTCGGGGACTACCGCGCCAAGTACGTCACCGGTGCCCACGGCGACTTCTACGTCGCCCTGCCCACCAAGGGCGTCACCAACACCATCGACACCCTCGTCATCGTCGAGGTCAGTGTCACCGCCGCCGGCCTGGTCGCCGCCGGCATCGCCGGTTCCGTGCTCGTCGGAATCGCCCTGCGGCCCCTGCGCAAGGTCGCCGCGACGGCCACCCGTGTCTCCGAACTCCCGCTGCACACCGGCGAGGTGACCCTCGACGAGCGGGTCCCGGAGTCCGAGACCGATCCGCACACCGAGGTCGGGCAGGTCGGGGCCGCCCTCAACCGCATGCTCGACCACGTCCACGGCGCCCTGCACGCACGGCAGCAGAGCGAGATGCGGGTACGGCAGTTCGTCGCGGACGCCAGTCACGAGCTGCGCACCCCGCTCGCCTCCATCCGCGGGTACGCCGAGCTGACCAGACGGGGACGCGAGGAACAGGGCCCCGACACCCGGCATGCCCTCGGACGGATCGAGTCCGAGGCCGGGCGCATGACCCTCCTCGTCGAGGACCTGCTGCTGCTCGCCCGGCTCGACGCTGGCCGCCCGCTCCGGTTCGAGCAGACCGACCTCGTCCCGCTCGTCGTGGACACCATCAGCGACGCGCGCGCAGCGGGCCCCGACCACAACTGGCGGCTCGAACTGCCCGACGAGCCCGCGCTCGTGTCGGCGGACGCCGCACGGCTGCAACAGGTGCTCGTCAACCTGCTCGCCAACGCCCGGACCCACACCCCGCCCGGCACGACCGTCACCGCACGCGTGCAGCGGCGCGGACCGTGGCTGTGTGTGGACGTCCAGGACGACGGGCAGGGCATCCCTCCCGATCTGCTGCCGCACGTCTTCGAGCGGTTCGCGCGCGGTGACTCGGCGCGCTCCCGGGCCACCGGCTCCACCGGGCTCGGGCTCGCCATCGTGCAGGCCGTCGCGACGGCGCACGGCGGCGCCGTCACCGTCGACAGCGTTCCCGGGCACACGGTGTTCACCGTGCATCTGCCGGCGCCGACCCCGCGCGTGCCCTCACCGGGCCCCGAAACGGCCTGGCAACAGCACTCACAGGCACAGCACAGCGCCACCACACGGGTGCAACAGGGCGCTTGAGAAGAGTCGGTTCCATGCGAACCGACTCTTCTCCCGGCACCCTGCCGGCGCGGGAGCACCTCCCGGCCGCAGGAGCCGGTACGCCTGTCCTGGACGTAGTGATCCCCGTCTACAACGAGGAGAAGGACCTCCAGCCATGTGTGCTCAGACTGCACGAGCACCTCAAGCGCACGTTCCCGTACGCGTTCCGCATCACGATCGCGGACAACGCGTCCACGGACACCACCCCGCAGGTGTCGGCGCGGCTGGAGGAGCGGATCCCCGAGGTGAGGTCCTTCCGGCTGGAGCAGAAGGGCCGCGGCCGGGCGCTGCGGACCGTCTGGTCCGCCTCGGACGCCCCGATCCTCGCCTACATGGACGTGGACCTGTCCACCGACCTCAACGCACTTCTCCCGCTGGTCGCGCCGCTGATCTCCGGTCACTCGGACCTGGCGATCGGCTCCCGGCTCGCCCGCAGCTCCCGGGTCGTGCGCGGCCCGAAGCGGGAGTTCATCAGCCGTGCCTACAACCTCATCCTGCGCGGCTCGCTGCAGGCCCGGTTCTCCGACGCCCAGTGCGGCTTCAAGGCGATCCGCCGTGATGTGGCCCAGGTGCTGCTGCCGCTGGTGGAGGACACCGGCTGGTTCTTCGACACCGAGATGCTGGTGCTCGCCGAGCGGGCGGGGCTGCGCATCCACGAGGTGCCGGTCGACTGGGTCGACGACCCGAACTCCACGGTGAACATCGTGAAGACCGCGACCGACGACCTCAAGGGCGTGTGGCGCATCGGCAAGGCGCTGGCCACCGGGTCGCTGCCGCTGGACCGGCTGGCCCGGCCGTTCGGTGACGATCCGTGGGACCGCGACCTCAGAGACGTGCCGGGGGGCCTGGCCCGCCAGCTCGTCGGCTTCTGCGTGGTCGGCGGCCTGTCCACCCTGTTCTATCTGCTGCTCTACAGCGTCTTCAGGCAGTTCTCGGGCTCGCAGATCGCCAACGCGCTCGCCCTGCTGGTCTCGGCGATCGCCAACACGGCGGCCAACCGCCGGCTCACCTTCGGCGTCCGCGGCAGGGGCGGCGCCGTCCGCCATCAGGCCCAGGGCCTGGTGGTCTTCGGCATCGGCCTCGCCCTGACCAGCGGCTCCCTCGCCGCCCTGAACGCGGCGACGAGCAACCCGGCGCACTCCACCGAGCTGGCGGTGCTGATCGCCGCCAACCTCGCGGCGACCGTGCTGCGGTTCCTGCTCTTCAGGGCCTGGGTGTTCCCGGACCGCCGCGACGACACCCCGACGCCCCAGGCCGAGGCGCCCCACCAGCGTCACACCCCGGGGACGCCCGCGTACCGGCCGCTCCCGGCGCTGCCCCAGCGCCACGCGGCGCCGCAGTCCTCGTACGACCCTGAGTACGACCCCGAGTACGACACCACGCCCTTCCGCGCCGGTGCCGACGCGGACCGCACCCCCTGGAGGGACGCCACCGTGCCGCTGCAGCCGGTGCGCCCGCAGGACACCGACCCGAGGGACTTCCGATGACCACGCACTACGAACAGTCGACCTACCAGGGGGGTGCGGCCCCCCACGCCTGGGGACCGCCCCCGACCGCTCCCCCGCAGACACCCGCCACGCCACCGGCCCCCGCCCCCGGAGCCGGTGAGCCCCAGCAGCCGCTCGCGCGCAGACTCTGGCGCGGCCGGCCCGAGGACCCCCGCTGGGCACGCCCCGCGTTCCTCGGCCTGCTGCTCGCCACGGGGCTGCTGTACCTGTACGACCTGAGCGCCTCCGGGTACGCCAACTCCTTCTACTCGGCGGCGGTACAGGCCGGCAGCAAGTCCTGGAAGGCGTTCTTCTTCGGCTCGCTGGACGCGGGCAACGCCATCACCGTCGACAAGCCCCCGGCCTCGCTGTGGCCGATGGCGCTGGCGGTCCGGATCTTCGGCCTCAACTCGTGGGCGATCCTCATCCCCGAGGTCGTCATGGGCGTCCTCACGGTCGCCGTGGTGTACGCGGCCGTCCGGCGCAGGTTCAGCCCGGCGGCCGGTCTGATCGCGGGCGCGGTGCTCGCGCTCACCCCGGTCGCGGCGCTGATGTTCCGGTTCAACAACCCGGACGCGCTGCTCGCGCTGCTGATGGCGCTCACCGTCTACTTCGTCGTCCGGGGCCTGGAGGACGGCCGCACCAAGTGGGTGGTGTGGGCGGGGGTCGCGGTCGGCTTCGCCTTCCTGACGAAGACCCTGCAGGCCTTCCTGATCCTGCCGGCGCTGGCGCTCGTCTACGGCGTCTGCGCTCCGGTGAAGCTGAGGAAGCGGCTGGTGCAACTGGGCCTCGCGACCGTTGCGCTGGTCGTCTCGGGCGGCTGGTGGGTCGCGATCGTCGAGCTGTGGCCGGCGTCCTCCCGCCCGTACATCGGCGGCTCGCAGAACAACTCCTTCCTGGAGCTGACCTTCGGCTACAACGGGCTGGGCCGCATCAACGGCGACGAGACCGGCAGCGTCGGCGGCGGTGGCGGCGGCAACGGCGGCCAGTGGGGCGCGACCGGCTGGGACCGCATGTTCAACTCCGAGATCGGCTCCCAGATCTCCTGGCTGCTCCCGGCGGCGCTGATCCTGCTCGTCGCGGGCCTGGTGCTCACCCGGAAGGCGGGGCGCACGGACCTGGTCCGCGGCTCGTTCCTCGCCTGGGGCGGCTCGCTGCTGATGACCGCCGTGATCTTCAGCTACATGGCGGGCATCTTCCACCAGTACTACACGGTGGCCCTCGCCCCCTACATCGCCGCCCTGGTCGGCATGGGCGTCACGGTCCTGTGGGAGGAGCGGTCGAGGACGTGGGCGTCGCTCACGCTGGCGGCCACCGCCACGGCGACCGCGGCCTGGGGGTACGTGCTCCTCAACCGCACCCCGGACTACCTGCCCTGGCTGAAGTGGCTGGTCCTCGTCGGCGGTCTGGTCGGCGCCCTGGGGCTCGTCTTCGTGGCCCGGCTCGGACGGCGGCTCGCGCTCGCGGCGGTGGGTCTCGGCTTCGTGGCCGCACTCGCGGGACCGACCGCGTACACCCTCACCACCGTGAACCAGGGCCACACCGGCTCGATCGTCACGGCCGGTCCGGCGGGTGCGAGCAGCATGGGCCTCGGCGGTCGCGGCGGCCCGGGTGGTGGCGGTACGCGCGGCCGCTTCGGCGGCACGCCCGGCCAGAACCAGCAGCAGGGCAACGGCACCACTCAGGGTCAGAACGGTCAGCAGGGCCTCCCCGGCGGCGGCACCGGCGGGTTCCCGGGCGGCGGTATGCCGGGCCAGAACGGCCGGAACCAGCAGCAGGGCAACGGCAGCACCCAGGGTCAGAACGGTCAGCAGGGCCTCCCCGGCGGTGGGCGCACGGGTGACGGCGGCATGGGCGGTGGCGGCGGCATCGGCGGCCTGCTCAACGGCGCGAACGTCAGCTCCGCGGCCAAGACGCTGCTGGAGAAGGACGCGAGCAAGTACACCTGGGTCGCCGCGTCCATCGGCTCGCAGAACGCCGCGAGCTACCAGCTCGCCACCGGCGATGCGGTGATGGCGATCGGCGGCTTCAACGGCAGCGACCCGTCCCCGACGCTCGCCCAGTTCCAGAAGTACGTGGCGGAAGGAAAGATCCACTACTTCATCTCGGGCGGCGGCTTCGGCGGCGGGGGCCGCAACGGCGGCTCCAACGTCTCGTCGCAGATCAGTTCGTGGGTTCAGCAGAACTTCAAGAAGGTGACGGTCGGTTCGGCCACCTTCTACGACCTCACGCAGAAGACGAGCGGCGGCTCGAGCAGCAGCTGACGGTTCGCGCACCGAGCGGTGGGCCGGGCACCGATGCCCGGCCCACCGCTTTTGCGTCATCCGTCTCACGCAACTCACCGTGAGACGCGGCGGCGTTGCCGCGTCGGGCGGAGCGGGCAGACTCGGGAGGTGGTGGTCGCCTGGGAGCGGAATGTCGGGAAAGGTGTGCCATGGGGAAGGCAGCCCAGCGGACCAGCGTCTGGCTGGAGGGCAAGGCGCGCCGTGGCGGGCGCGGGGGCGGGCAGCCCTCCGGGCTGGACCGGGAGCGGATCACCGAGGCGACCGTCCGGCTGCTGGACGCCGAGGGGCTCGCCAGGTTCTCCATGCGGCGGCTCGCCGCCGAGCTGAACGTGACGGCGATGTCCGTCTACTGGTACGTGGACACCAAGGACGACCTGCTGGAGCTGGCGCTGGACGCGGCCTTCGGGGAGGTACGGCTGCCGGCCGGCGACACCGGCGAGGACTGGCGCGACCAACTGCGGGGCCTCGCCGCCGAGTACCGGGCGCTGCTGGTGCGCCATCCCTGGCTGTCCCCGCTCGCCGGGACCTTCCTCAACATCGGCCCGCACGCGGTCGCCTTCTCGCTCGCCGTGCAGCGGGTGATCCGGCTGACCGGGCTGCCGGCGCACGGCCGGATGGGCGCGATCTCGGCGGTCTTCCAGTTCGTGTACGGCTTCGGCACGATCGAGGGCCACTTCATCGCGCGCTGCGCGGCGGCCGGGCTGAGCCAGGAGGAGTACTTCCGCCACGCCATGAGCGCGGTGACCGAGAGCCCCGATCTGAGCGAGGTCGTGCACCGGTCCGCGGACCTCATGCAGGCCCGCGGCGGCGACACGGTGGAGGAGATGCGCGAGCGGGACTTCGCCTTCGCGCTGGAGACGCTCATCTCGGGGATCGAGGCGATGGTCGCCCGGGGATAGGGGCGTCCCCTGGCCCAGGGCCTGTACGCAGGCTGTCAGTCCTCGGAGGAGACCAGGCGGGCCGGGAAGCCGCCCGTCGCCACCGGGCCCCAGCGCACCGGGGTGATCCGGATGATCGACTTGCCCTGCTTGACCATGGCCGCGCGGTACTCGTCCCAGTCCGGGTGCTCGCCCGCGATGTTGCGGTAGTACTCGACGAGCGGTTCGACGGAGTCCGGCGTGTCGATGACCTCGGCCGTGCCGTCGACCTGGACCCAGGGCCCGTTCCAGTCGTCGCTGAGCACGATGACGCTGACCCGCTCGTCCCGCTTGGCGTTGCGGGTCTTGGCGCGCTCCGGGTACGTGGAGACGACGATCCGCCCCGAGTCGTCGACGCCGCAGGTCAGCGGCGACCCCTGGGGGCTGCCGTCGGCGCGGCGGGTCAGCAGGATCGCGCGGTGACGGGGGCGTACGAAGTCCAGCAACTCGTCCAGTGATACGTCGGTGTTGGTCGCGATGTTCGGTGCCATGCCCGCAGCCTAGAGGTACCGGGCCGGGCCGAGGCTGACCCTGTCGTGCCTACGACCGCACGTCGCGCTCAGGACTCCAAGGCCTCGGCCAGGCTGTCGTACACGGGCACGTCCCGCCGTACCCCGGTCAGCTCCAGGACGCGGCTCGGGACGCCGAGCGGTGCCGCCACCACCCGTACCCCGACCCGCGCGGGCAGCCGGCACCGTACGTCCTGGACGAGGCGGGCGCCCTGGGAGTCCATGAAGCCGGTGCGGGTGAAGTCCAGGATCAGCACGCTGAGCCGGGCGGCGCGCGCCCCGGCGAAGGACGTGATCGCGGCGCACAGCGCGGGGGAGTTGGACAGGTCGATCTCCTGGGGCAGGACGATCAGGCTGCGGCCGGGCAGATCGCGCACCCGGCACGGGCTCGGGACATGGGTCATGGCACTCACCTGGCGTAGGTTCGTCCGGGCTCAGGGAGGCCGCTTCCTGACCTGTCGCCTCATTCCACCACTCTCGTGCGCCGCTCCGAAAGGGGGACCGCCGAGAGTCAACCGGGCGTCAATGGCCCCGCAGGAAAGAGATAAAGTTCTGTCCGTCCTGCGCTCGCAGTCGGGAATGTGCTGCGGAGCTCTCCTGCGCATGGCCGTATGGCCGTGCACGCCGAAGAGGTTCGTGTGCCTGCGTCCGACTTTTCCGATTTGCCTGACTTTCCACGCGGCTTCGAGCTGGCCGAAGCGCTGACCGCGGCGGCTCGGCAACTGCACGACACGGTCACCCCCCACAGCACCATGAGCACCGCCGTCGGCCTCGCCGTGCGCCTGGTGCCGGGAGCCGAACACGCGGTCATCTCCGAGGCGGAGCGCGGCAACCACTTCCGCACGCTCGCCTGGAGCGACGAAGTCGTCCGCACCGCCCACGACTTCCGGCCGGGCGGCGACCGCGCCCCGTACTGGGACCACCTGTGGCACGCGCCCGTCGTGCGCGTGGCGGACAGCGAGAGCGACGCGGGCGGCTCCGTGCTGGCCGGCCTGGGCCTTCGCTCGGCGCTCGCGCTGCGGCTGCGCGCCGACAAGCGACGCCTGACCGTGCTCACCGTCTACGCCGGCAAGCCGCACGCCTTCGACGACGCCGCGACGCGGATCGGCCGGCTGTTCACCGCGCACGTCGGCCTCGCGCTGGACTCGGTGACCGTGCGCGAGCAGCTCACCGAGGCGATGCACACCCGGGACCTGATCGGCCAGGCCACCGGCATCCTCATGGAGCGTCTGAACATGGACGCCACGGAGGCCTTCGACAGTCTGGTGCGCGCCTCACAGCGGGAGAACGTCAAGCTGCGGGACCTCGCCCGCCGCATCGTCGATGCGAACCACACCACATGACGGTCGGGAGTTGATCGCCGAAACGGGGACAAAAGCATGACATGAGACCCGAGATGCCCTACCCGCTCGACCAGGCGATCGTGCGCAGCGGCGGTCTCGACACGCTGTTGCGGGACCTGACCGACCGCGCGGTCGAGGCCGTGCCCGGCTGCGACGCATGCAGCATCACCGTCCGCCGCGGCGACCGACTGCTGACTCTGGCGGGCAGCGGATCACTGCCCAGCGGCCTGGATCTGCGCCAGTACGAGAACGGCACCGGCCCCTGCGTCACGGCCGCCGAGACGGGGACCGAGCAGTACGCCCCCGACCTGGCCGCCGAGACCCGCTGGCCCGCGTACACGGAGTACGCGCTGTCGGTCGGGGTGCGCTGCGTGCTCGCGGTGCCGCTCGCCGTCGAGGGCGACACCGGCGCCGCGCTGAACTTCTACGGCATCGAACCCGGGGTGCTCGGCACGGTCCGGGACCAGGCGCGTGCCTTCGCGGCGCGGACCGCCGAGGCCGTCGACGTCGCCCTGCGCGTGGAACGCGAGCGCGCCGACGCCACCGACGTGCGCACCGCCCTGCTCTCCCGCAGCGTCATCGACCAGGCGATCGGCATACTGATGGCGCAGGAGCGGGTCAGTGCCAGGATCGCCCTGGAGCGGCTGCGCCGGATCTCCCAGGACACGAACACCAAGCTCCGCGACCTGGCCACCGACCTGGTGTCCCGGGTCTCGGGCGACGGCCGTCCGCCGTCACGCGGACGGTAGCGACTCGCCCTGCACCGCCTGGATGTCCAGCTCCACCTTCAGCGTGGTGCCGATGGCGGCGATGCCCGCCTGGACGATCTGGTTGTAGTTCATCGCGAAGTCCTCGCGGCGCAGTTCCGTGGTCGCGCGGAAGGCCGCACGGGTGCCGCCCCACGGGTCCGAGCCGGTGCCGAGGTAGGCCAGGTCCAGATCCACCGGGCGGACCACCCCGTGCAGGGTCAGCTCGCCGTGGACCGTCCAGCGGTCCGCGCCCGCGGCCGTCAGGCCGATCGAGCGGTAGGTGATCTCCGGGTACTTCTCGACGTCCAGGAAGTCGGCCGACCTCAGGTGGGTGTCGCGCATGCCGTTGCCCGTGTCGATGGACTCGGCGCGGATGACGGCCTCGACGCGGGACTTCTCCACCTCGTCCGGGGCGATCTCGATGCGCCCGGCGAAGTCCGTGAACCGCCCGTGCACGCTGGAGATCCCGAGGTGCTGCGCAATGGCGCCCACCGAGGAGTGCGCCGGGTCGATGGTCCACGGCCCGGGCGGCGGCAGTTCGGTGCCGCCCTGCCGGGCGAGCGTCACGGTGCCGACCTCGGCCCGCCCGCTCGCGGTGACGATCGCGCTGGAGGCGGCGGGTGCGTACCCGACCGCCGTGACGATCACGGTGTAGGCGCCGGGCGCCAGCTCGGTCGCGTCCCGGACGGCGCCTTCCGCGTCGGCCTCGGCGCGCAGGACCTGCGTCCCGGTCATGTCGGTCACGGTGACGACCGCGTGCGACACGGCCCATCCGTCTCGCGTACGGATCCGTGCGGTCAGTCCCATCGCGTGGTTCCCCTCTAAATCCCTTGAATCCTTGATAAATCCCCGTGGCGGCCGAAAAAAATCCGGCCCGCGGGGGCGCTTGCCGCTCACAGCGCGCCCCCACGAGCCGGACTCCGGACTACTCGCCCGGGTGGGCGAGTTCGATGTCGTGGTCGTCGACGCCGCGGCCGGAGACGGTCACCGCGGTGGCCACCGGCGGGTAGCCCGTCGCGATGACGGTGTACTCGCCGCTGTTCAGGTCGGTGAAGGCGTACGCGCCGTCCGCGCCGGTGGTGGCGGTGCCGACCACGTTGCCCGCCGCGTCCACCAGGGTCACCCGGGCGTCCGCGAGGGGGCCGTGCGGGGCCCGTACGACGCCCTGGACCTGGGAGCCGGAGTCGAGGTCGATCTCGACCCGCGTCACTCCGGCGGCGCCGACCTCGACGGGCAGGGCCCGCGGGCGGTGCCCGGCGGCGTTCACCGCGACGGTCACGGCACCCGGCACGAGCTCCGCGAAGGAGAAGGTGCCCTGTTCACCCGTGGTGGCGGTGGCCAGCAGGTCGCCGCGCACGTCGGTGACGATGACCATCGCGTCCTTGACCGGCAGCCCGGTCTCGGCGGCGCGGACGACGCCGCTCAGGCCACTGGTGCCGCTGAGCAGGACGTCGTACGACACCGGCTCGTCGTGCACGACGATCGTGGAGGCCTGCGGCTGGTGGCCGTCGGCGGAGGCGATCAGGACGTAGGAGCCGGTGCCCGGAGCGTGCACCGCGTAGGAACCGTCCGCCTGCGCGACCGACCGGCCCAGCTGCCGTCCCCCGAGGGAGATCAGGGTGACGGCGGCCTGCGGGACCGGCGCGCCCTCGCCGCCGCGGACGAAGCCGCGGACCGGGATGCCCCCGCCGTCACCGGCCGCCTCGGGTCGGGCGATCGTGGCGACGGCCGTGAGGCGCTGCGTGCCCGTGCCCTCGCCGGTGGTCTCGGTGCTCGCCACGGCCCAGCTCGGGACCCTCTCCCCGGCCGGCGCGGCTGCCTCGGCCGGCGCGGCTGCCTCGGCCGGCGCGGCTGCCTCGGCCGGCGCGGCAGCCTCGGCCGGCGTGGCCGCCGCGGGGGCCTCCTGCGGAGCCGAGTCGGCAGCGGCCTGCGCCAGCGCGCCCCTGGTCTTCAACGGGACCTCCTTGATGAACAGGGTGATCAGGAAGGCGACGGCCGCCAGGCAGCCGGCGATCAGGAAGACGTCGGCGATGCCGTGGCCGTAGGCGCTCTCCAGCAGCGTGCGCAGCGGGGCCGGCAGCTTGTCCAGGTCCGGGATGCTGTCCGTGGAGCTCGAGCCGGCCAGGGCGGCCTGGTACTTCGGGCTCAGGGCGCTGATGCCGTCGGTGATGTAGTGGGTGATCCGGTGGGAGAGCACCGCGCCGAGCGCGGAGACGCCGACCGCACCGCCGAGGGAACGGAAGAAGGTGACCGTGGAGCTGGCCGAACCCAGGTCCCGCGGCGCCACCTGGTTCTGGGTGCACAGCACCAGGTTCTGCATCATCATGCCGATGCCGAGACCCATCAGGGCCATGAAGACCGCCATCTTCCAGTAGGCCGTGTCGTACCGGATGGTGCCGAGCAGGCCCAGGCCGGCCGTCACCAGCACACCACCGCTGACCAGCCACGCCTTCCAGCGTCCTGTGCGGGTGATGAACTGGCCGGAGACGGTGGAGGAGACGAACAGGCCGCCGATCATCGGGATCGTCAGGACACCCGACATCGTCGGGGACTTGTCGCGGGCGAGCTGGAAGTACTGGCTGAAGAACACCGTGCCGGTGAACATCGCGACACCGACGAAGAGAGAGGCGAGCGACGCCAGCGTGATGGTGCGGTTGCGGAACAGCCGCAGCGGGATGATCGGCTCGCTCGCCTTGGTCTCGATCAGCACGAACAGCGCACCGAGGACGATCGAACCGCCGACCATGGTGTACGTCTGCCAGGACAGCCAGTCGTACTTGTCACCGGCGAAGGTCACCCAGACCAGCAGCAGCGAGACCGCGGCGGCGATGAAGAACGCGCCGCCCCAGTCGACCTTGACCTCCCGCTTGACCACGGGCAGGTGCAGGGTCTTCTGCAGCACGATCAGCGCGATCACCGCGAAGGGCACGCCGACGTAGAAGCACCAGCGCCAGCCCAGCCACGAGGTGTCGGTGATGACACCGCCGAGCAGCGGGCCGCCGACGGTGGCGATGGCGAACGTGGCGCCCAGGTAGCCGGAGTAACGCCCGCGCTCACGCGGGGAGATCATCGCGGCCATGACGATCTGCGCCAGCGCGGACAGACCGCCGACGCCGATGCCCTGCACGACACGGCAGGCGATCAGCATGCCCGGGTTCTGCGACAGGCCGGCCGCCATCGAGCCCAGGACGTAGACGATCAGGGCTATCTGGACGAGCGCCTTCTTGCTGTACAGGTCCGCGAGCTTGCCCCACAGCGGGGTGGTCGCGGTCATCGCCAGCAGCGAGGCGGTGACGACCCAGGTGTAGGCGGACTGGCCGCCGCCGAGGTCGCCGATGATGTGCGGCAGCGCGTTGGTGACGATCGTGGACGACAGGATCGCCACGAACATGCCGAGCAGAAGCCCGGAGAGGGCCTCCATGATCTGCCGGTGCGTCATCGGAGCGCCGTCCGGGGAGCCTCCCCCGTGCTTGGCGTGAGCCCGCACACCGGCTGGTGTGGTCGTTGCCATGGGCTTCCTTTACTTACGTGCTTGCGGGTGTACGGGTGGTCTGGTGGGCAACGGATTCCCTCGCGGGTGCGGCCTGCGCGAGCCGCGGAGTGGAACGGCAGTCGCCGAAGCTCTCCCTGAGCCGTGCCATGAGCTGGATGAGGCGGCCGACGTCGTCGTCCGACCAGTCGCTCAGCCGGTCGGCGAGCAGCGCGGCGGTGCGACGGGACAGCTCGTCGAGCTGGACCCGGCCGGGCGCCGTCAGACGCAGGATGCGGGAGCGCTTGTCCGCGGGGTCCGGGCAGCGCTCGATCCAGCCGCGGTCCGCGACGTGCGCCACGTGGCGGCTGGTGACCGACATGTCGACGGCGAGCAGCTCCGCGAGCTTGCTCATGCGCATGTCGCCGTGGCGGCCGAGCAGTGTCAGCACGGCGGCGGAACCGCCGGGGCAGTCGGGCGGCAGGCAGCGCCCGAGGTCTCGCTTCACGGCGCCGAAGGCGCTGAGCTGACGCGCCAGCTCTTCGTACTGCGCTCGCTCGGCCATGGCACCTCCTTCTTATCGTTGCCTGGAGCAACCATAAGGAGATTGGTTGCTGCAGGCAAATGAAACGGGGGCTCTGGAGCTAAAAACTTGGCAAAGGCAAGCATTGGCGAAAGTAAACGTGCAGGTGGAGCGGGGTGCCTGCCTGTGGCATCGCTGTGAACGGCCTCGCGGCAGGCCCCCGGACGGAGCCGCTCACAGAACCCTCACTTGGGCAGTCCCCCACGTATTCGCTAGGGTCCGGGGCCATGGCTAACACCCAGGGCCCCCAGGGCAACTACGACCCCGCTGGCAGCACGCAGATGTTCCGCGCGTTCGTGGACGAGGCGGCCCCTCAGGGCCGGCAGCAGGCGGCCGCTCCGGCCGGCCCCCGCATCGGCCTGATCGTCGGCGTCGTGGTCGCCGTCGCGATCGTCGCCGCGGTGGCCTGGCTGGCGCTGAAGTAGGCCCGCTCCCGCACCTCCGCTACGTCCACCGGACGGTCACGTCCCGCGTCTCCACGTGCATCCCGAGCGGTACCCGCCAGGCGTCGACGCAGACCGTCCAGGTCCCCGTCACCGACGCCCCGGCGGCGATCGGCGCGGGCAGCGCCTCCGTGGACTCCGTCGTCGCCCAGTCGGTCCCGAGCGCCCCGATGATGTGGGTTCCGAGGGTCACCGTGCCCGAACGCACCGGGGTGCCGCCGGTGTTGCGGAAGAGGACGGTCACGTTCTCGCACGAGCGGTGGTCGGTGGGCTGCCGCTCGGGTCGGCCCGCGGTGAGCACTGCGGGTCCACTCGGTGTGGGGCGAGGGGTGGTCGGCGTCGGGGAGGGTGAAACGGGGCCGGGGGCGGGCGACTTGGTACCGGTGCCGGTCTCGGGGGCCGTACCGGCCGTTTCGCGCACGGCTGTTGGGCTGGAGGCCGGGCCGTCACCGGCTGTCGTAGAGGCGCTCGTGCGGGAGCCGGGGATACCCGGAGTCATGGTCCCGGAGGCCCTGGTCTCGGCCGTCCTGGTCTCGGTGGTCCCGGCCCCGGACGGTCCGTCGAGAGGGGCCAGTGTCACGTCTCCGGTCGGCGCCACCGCCGTACCGGACGCCGGGGGTCCGCCGCCCGCGGGACCGACCGCCACGTATGCCTCACCGTCCGCGCCGCCGGTGCCCGCGGCCAGAATCCCGCCCAGGCAGACGACGACCGCCGTCGCCCCGACCACGATCCGCTGACGGCCCCGCAACCACGTCGCTGGAAGCATCGCGCCAGTGTGACTGACGGTCCGTCACTTCGGAAGTCCCGGTGTGGCACACTGACCGGCCCCGTCCGCCTGGTGCGGTCCGTCCCGTGGGTCGCGGGACCGCGTCGCGGCCGCCGGCCACTGCGGTCGAGGCCCCGGTGAACCAGCGGTGCCGACGCATGTTCCGCACCGTACCGACGACCCGCTCCCGAAGCGGGCCACCGTCTCGAGCGGGTACCGGTCGGCCTGCGCCGTCGACGAGTCGCTGCGCCGCAGGCCGGCCAGGGCGGAGAGCGGTGCGCAACAGCGCGCCACCGCCGACGAGGACCGGGCCGCCGACGGCACGGGCCGTTGCCCCCACTGGGGAGAGGGGGCCGCCTGCGGCTGCGCGGTGGCTCAGTCCGAGATCAGGCCCTCCCGCAGCTGTGCCAGCGTGCGGGTCAGGAGGCGGGAGACGTGCATCTGGGAGATGCCGACCTCCTCGCCGATCTGCGACTGCGTCATGTTCGCGAAGAAGCGGAGCATGATGATCCGCCGCTCACGGGGCGGCAGCTTGGCCAGCAGCGGCTTGAGGGACTCGCGGTACTCCACACCCTCCAGGGCCGAGTCCTCGTAGCCGAGCCGGTCCGCGAGCGAGCCCTCGCCGCCGTCGTCCTCGGGGGTCGGGGAGTCCAGCGAGGACGCCGTGTAGGCGTTGCCGACCGCGAGGCCGTCGACCACGTCCTCCTCCGACACGCCCAGCGCGGAGGCCAGTTCGGTGACCGTCGGGGAGCGGTCCAGCTTCTGCGACAGCTCGTCGCTGGCCTTGGTGAGGGCCAGGCGCAGCTCCTGGAGGCGGCGCGGCACCCGCACCGACCAGGACGTGTCCCGGAAGAACCGCTTGATCTCGCCCACGACCGTCGGCATCGCGAAGGTCGGGAACTCCACGCCCCGCTCGCAGTCGAAGCGGTCGATCGCCTTGATCAGGCCGATCGTGCCGACCTGGACGATGTCCTCCATGGGTTCGTTGCGGCTGCGGAAGCGGGCCGCCGCGTACCGGACGAGCGGGAGGTTGAGCTCGATGAGCGTGTCCCGGACGTAGGCACGCTCCGGGCTGTTCTCGTCGAGTGCGGCGAGCCGCAGGAACAGGGAGCGGGACAGGGTGCGGGTGTCGATGCCCTCCGTGGACGGAAGGTCCGGGGCCTCGGGGGCCGGAAGAGCCTCGGCGCCCGGGAGGTCCTGGGCGGGAAGGGTCTCGGCACCCGGGAGGTCCTGAGGGGCCTGAAGGTCCTGGAGCACGTCGGGCGCGGAGTCGCTCTGCATGAGCGTGAGCACCTTCGAGCTGCCCTGGTCTGCGGACATGCCACCCCCTTTGGGTCGCGGGACGGTCGCGGCGGACGCTCCCGTCGTAAGGAACGCAGCCTCCCCTGAAATACCGGTCGCGAGGCCGCGGCAAACGCGCTCCCGGAAGAATGTCACATGTCGGCAACACGCTGTAGTGACATGTCGATATGTGAAACGCGAATGCGCCCTGGTTGGAAGGGTTCTGAGGGTCTTTCAGGGCAGAGTTGTCGGGAAGGGCGCTTGCGGGTGATTCGCTCTCGTGAGTTAAGCGTCGATCCTGTTTGCGGATCTCAGACGCGCGAAGCTCCGCGCCAGGAGCCTTGACACATGCATCTGCGAGACACCCAGTTCGGCGCTGATCTGTGACTGGGTGAGGTTGCTGTAGTAGCGCAGCAGCAGGATCCGCTGCTCGCGTTCGGGCAGCTGGACGAGCAGGTGCCGTACGAGGTCGCGGTGCTCGACGCCGTCGAGGGCGGGGTCCTCGTAGCCGAGCCGGTCGAGCAGGCCGGGGAGTCCGTCGCCCTCCTGCGCGGCCTCCAGGGAGGTGGCGTGGTACGAGCGGCCCGCCTCGATGCAGGACAACACCTCGTCCTCGGAGATGCGCAGCCGCTCGGCGATCTCGGCGGTGGTGGGCGAGCGTCCGTACGCCGTCGTCAGGTCCTCGGTGGCGCTGTTGACCTGTACCCACAGCTCGTGCAGCCGGCGCGGGACGTGGACGGTGCGGACGTTGTCGCGGAAGTAGCGCTTGATCTCGCCGACGACGGTGGGCATCGCGAAGGTCGGGAACTGCACGCCGCGGTCGGGGTCGAAGCGGTCGATGGCGTTGATCAGACCGATGGTGCCGACCTGGACGACGTCCTCCATGGGCTCGTTGCGGGAGCGGAAGCGGGCGGCGGCGTAGCGGACGAGCGGGAGGTTCGCCTCGATGAGCGCGCCGCGCACGCGGTGGTGCTCCGGGGAGCCCGGTTCCAGCTCCTTGAGCTGGGCGAAGAGCAGCTGGGTGAGGGCCCGGGTGTCGGCGCCGCGGCGTCTGGCGGCTTCCTGGGGGTGGGCGGGGGCGGCGTCGGGGGTCGGTTCGGTCGCGTCGGAGCGGGCGGGATCCGTGGCGGATGCCTGATGCCGGTCGGAGGGCGGGGCCGGGGCCTCGTCCTCCTGGGGCGGCGCAGTACTGGCCGACACGGTCAACGCCACCTCTTCATCCGTCAACGCATCTGTCAACTCACCGTCAAAAGCGGTCATAGCATCACAAGAAATGGACACTGTGTGCAAGCACCGCATAACTCCGTGTTGGGGGAGGGGCCGGGACAGAGATTGGGGCACAAGACGCAGGAAAGCCCCCCACTGTTCCGGTGGAGGGCTCCGTCGGTTGTGTCGCCCGGATTCGATGGGCGGTGTCGCTCAGATTTCGTAGTCGGCGATCACCCAAGTGGCGAACTCGCGCCACAGGGCGACGCCCGCCTGGTGCGCCGGGTGTTCCAGGTACCGCTTGAGCGCGTCCGTGTCGTCCACCGCCGAGTTGATCGCGAAGTCATGGGCGACGGGGCGGTCGCTGATGTTCCAGCCCAGCTCCCAGAAGCGGAGCTCGTCGATCAGGCCGCCGAGGTCCTCGAAGGCGCGGACGCCCTCCACGACGCGCGGGTCGTCGCGCTGGACGCCCTCGTTGAGCTTGAAGAGGACCAGATGGCGGATCACGGGTGCTCCCAGGGGTACGGCAACGGCGGCGGCCGCCGGCCGGCGGTTCGTACGGGGCCTCGGGGGGCCTTACTTGGCGCCGTCGGCGAGCCAGGTCATGAAGTGGCCGACGGCCTTGGCGGCGCTCGAGATGCCCTCGAACCCTATCTGCACGTAGTCGGCGGCCTTGGCCGGATCGGTGATGATCACATAGAGCACGAAGACCACGAGCACGTAGAACGCGATCTTCTTTCCCGGTACCGCCACGGTGGCCTCCCCCGTCTCTTCCGCCCCGAGGGGCCGGTTCGCCGCGGGTGAGTGTAACCCGGCCAGGTGTTCGGGGCTTCGCAAAAGATCACGTATGCACCATGTCCTCACCCGTTCCTTCCGTACGAGGACTTCGGGACCAATGGCCCGGGGGGAGGGGCCGTACGGCCGGGTTGCCGGGACCTCGTGAAGCCGGAGGATGGAGAGGAGCCCACCGGACCGGCAGGGGCCCGGAGGGCAGGGAGGACCGGACCGGGTGACCGGACCCGGCTGGGACCCGCACTGCGAGGTCCCCGAGCCGCGAGGCGGCCCCGACGCCCGTGTCCTCCAAGGAGGGGACGGCGCCCTGTTCCCCGAGGCCGCCGCCCCGCTCCAGGGGGCGGGCCGAAGCCCCGGCGCACTGAGCGGCACGCCGGGGCTTCGTGCCGCGCGCAGTGTCCGGTCCCCAGCGCAGATCCGGCGCGTGCGGGACCCCTTGCGCACGTCCGGCGCACACGACGAAGGGCCCCACCGACAGGCGGGGCCCTTCTCCAGCGGTAGCGGAGGGATTTGAACCCTCGGTGACTTGCGCCACACTCGCTTTCGAGGCGAGCTCCTTCGGCCGCTCGGACACGCTACCGAGGGAGACCCTACCCCAAGGTGGGCCGTGGTCTGAAATCCGTTTCCGGGGATCGCCCGGGGCGGGGCTCAGCGGACCCGGAAGAAGTCCGTCAGCAGCCGTGCGCAGTCGTCCGCGAGCACGCCGGCGATCACCTCCGGGCGGTGGTTCAGGCGCCGGTCGCGCACCAGGTCCCACAGTGACCCGACCGCGCCCGCCTTCTCGTCGCGCGCACCGTAGACGAGCCGCTCCACCCGGGACTGCTGCACCGCGCCGGCACACATGGTGCAGGGCTCCAGGGTGACGACGAGCGTGCAGCCGGGCAGCCGCCACTCGCCGAGCGCCGCCGCGGCCCGGCGGAGCGCGACGATCTCCGCGTGGGCCGACGGATCGCCCGTCGCCTCGCGCTCGTTGTGACCGGTGGCCAGCACCGAGCCGTCCCGGGACAGCACGACGGCACCGACGGGCACGTCACCGCCCTCGACGGCCCGCGCCGCCTCGTCCAGGGCAAGACGCATCGCGGCCCGCCACCGGTCCCGCACCGGGTCGGGGGCCGGCGCCCGGTCCTCGGTCACCCGCACACCTAGCGGACGGTCTCCAGGACCTCCGAGGCGCCCAGGGCCTCGGCGATCGTGTTCAGCGCGTCCTCGGCGTCCAGGGCGCGCAGCTCCTTCTCGGAGACGCCGAGGTCGTCGAGGATCTCGCTGTCTCCCACGGGGCCGTGCGGCACGGCGGCGTCCGTGGCGGGCGCGTCCTCGTCGTCGGCGTCCTCGGGCTCACCGTCCTCCGTGCCGTCGAGGTCGAGGGAGTCCAGGTCCGGACCGTCGTCGCCGGGCTCCCTTCCGAGCAGTTCGTCGGTGAGCAGGATCTCGCCGTACGAACTGCGGGCTGCGGCAGCGGCGTCCGAGACGTAGATACGAGGGTCGTCCTCGCCGTCCACGCGGACGACGCCGAACCACGCGTCCTCCTGCTCGATCAGGACGAGCACCGTGTCGTCCTCGGCCGAGGCTTCCCGGGCCAGGTCGGCCAGGTCGGACAGCGTCTCCACATCGTCGAGCTCTGTGTCGCTCGCTTCCCACCCGTCTTCGGTGCGCGCGAGCAGTGCGGCGAAGTACACCGTGACTCTCCCACTGGTCATAGGCGTGCCGGTTGGGGGTCCCCCCGGCGGAGGTTCTGGGCGGAGAGAGCTGGGCTCCGAGCCCCACCCACTCGGAATCGTGGCAGAAACAAGGCGTTCAGGGGACGTCTTCGGCTCCCTGTGTCTGGCTGTTTTGATCGCGAGCACTCGAGCAGAGCGGTCCACTCACCAGCGCACTCGTTGCCGCCACCTGCGGATCGTACGCGGCCTTTCCCGCTGTGGCCGCACGGCCACCCCCGCGACGGCCGCGTCGCTACCAGCGGAAGGTGCGCATACGCATGGCGTGACGCAGCCGTGCGGCCTTGGCACGGCGGGGCTGGACGCGGGCGCGCAGCTCGCGTGCCTCCGCCAGTTCACGCAGGAACCTGGCGCGGCGCCGCCTGCGTTCGGCGTCCGACTCCTGTGCCTCCGGCTCCTTGGGGGACTCCTGGTCCGGCATCGTCACACCACCCCTGTTGCGTTCCTCCCACTTTCCCTCTGATGGGGGGTTCGATGCCAGGTCCGGACGGACGCGGTGGCCCGGTTACTGTGGGGGCATGCGTCTCCATGTCGTCGACCACCCCCTGGTCGCCCACAAGCTCACCACGTTGCGCGACCGGCGCACCGACTCCGCGACCTTCCGTCGGCTGGCCGACGAACTCGTCACCCTGCTCGCCTACGAGGCGACGCGGGACGTGCGCACCGAGGCGATCGAGATCGAGACGCCGGTCGCCACGACCACCGGCGTCAAGCTGTCGCGTCCGCGCCCGCTGGTGGTGCCGATCCTGCGCGCGGGGCTCGGCATGCTGGACGGCATGGTGCGGCTGCTGCCGACCGCCGAGGTGGGCTTCCTGGGCATGATCCGCAACGAGGAGACCCTCCAGGCCTCCACGTACGCGACGCGCATGCCGGAAGACCTCTCGGGGCGGCAGGTGTACGTCCTGGACCCGATGCTCGCCACCGGCGGCACGCTCGTCGCGGCGATCCAGGAGCTGATCAAGCGCGGCGCGGACGATGTGACGGCCGTGGTGCTGCTGGCCGCTCCGGAGGGCGTCGAGGTCATGGAACGCGAACTGGCGGGCACGCCGGTCACGGTGGTGACGGCCGCGGTCGACGAGCGCCTGAACGAGCAGGGCTACATCGTTCCGGGCCTCGGGGACGCCGGGGACCGGCTGTACGGGGCGGCCGAGTAGGGGACGTAGGGGCGAGAGCGCCCCGGACGGCCGTGCGGTCTCCGTGCGAGGCGGCACGGCCGCACCGCACGGGACCGGGGACGGTGGCCGGTGCCGGAGGAACCTCAGCAGCTCTTCTTGCCGGTGCTGCCCGGCGACGCCGTCGGCGTCGGGTTCTTCAGGGCCGCCAGGGCCTTGTCCGCGTCCTGCTTGGCCGTCAGGGACTTGAAGTCGTCGCCCAGGATCAGGTCGACGGACGCGTCCGTGCGGGCGTCCGTGCGCTGGTCGGCGCCCGCCAGCTGGGTGGCGAGAACCGGCAGCGCGGTGTGCTGGGAGGCCTTCGGGCCGAGCAGTATCCCGACGCCCTTGACCTTCTTGTCGTACTGCTGCGTCGCGTTGCCCACGGTGCCGATGCGGAAGCCGCGCTTCTTCAGCTCGTCCGCGGTCTCCTTGGCGAGGCCGCCGCGCTCCGTGGCGTTGAGGACGTTGACCGTGATCCGGCCCGGCTCGGGCAGGGCCTTGGCGGCGGCGGGCGACGCGCTCACCTTGCCTGCGCAGTCCACCTTGGGGCCGGACGCCGACGCTCTGCCGCTGCCGCCGGTGAAGACGTCGATGAGCTGCAGGGTTCCCCAGCCGATCAGCCCGATGGCGGCCACGGACGCGACGATGGCGACCACGAGCCTGCCGCGGCGCCGGGGCGGGCGCATCCGCGGGTACTTGGCCCCCGTGATCCGGTACTGGCCACCCATGCCGGGGGGAGTCAGCATGCTCATGGGCGCAGCGTAGTGCGCCCGGGCAGCAATGCCTACTAGATGATCATCAGACGCCCGGAGTCCAACCCGAAAGGGTCAAGGGGCGCCCGTACGGCCCGCGGACGGCGGAAGCGGAGCGGGCGGCCCAGGGGCCGCCCCGCGGGGGGATCAGTCGAGTTCGAGCACCCGTGCGTGCAGGACCTGGCGCTGCTGCAGCGCCGCGCGGACCGCGCGGTGCAGGCCGTCCTCCAGGTACAGGTCGCCCTGCCACTTCACGACGTGCGCGAAGAGGTCGCCGTAGAACGTCGAGTCCTCGGCGAGCAGGGTCTCGAGGTCGAGCTGCTGCTTGGTCGTCACCAGCTGATCGAGGCGGACCGGGCGCGGCGCGACGTCCGCCCACTGCCGGGTGCTTTCCCGGCCGTGGTCGGGGTACGGCCGGCCGTTTCCGATGCGCTTGAAGATCACACGGAAAGCCTACCGGTCGACACGTTCCGGGCGCAGCCATGGCGACGGAGTGCGCCCTCGGAAAAGATGCGGTAAACGGGGCAAAAAGGGAGAGGGTTCGGTATGCGTGCGGGAAGTGGCGCGGCCGCCCCGCCGGGGGCGGCCGCTGTCATGGGTCACGGATGCGGACGGGTCCACGGTCGCCGCTCGCGGTCCCGCTCCGGCGGGATCGCCGGGGTGGACGGGTCCACCGCGTCGGGCTCCGGCTCGGGTTCCTGTTTCGGTTTCGTGCTGCGCAGGGCCTCGGCACGCACCAGGGCGTGCAGGACCGCGTAGGGGTCGATGAGCATGTAAGGGTTCCTCGCGTTGCCGATGGTGTGACGGTTCCGGTGGGCCGGACCTGTCAGCAGCGCAGGACCACGGTGCGCAGGGCGTGCAGTGCGGCCGAGCGCGACGTCCGGACGGGGGCGGGGGGCAGGTCGTCCGGGCCGGACGGCGCGGGGGCGGCCTGCGGCCCCGGTCGCAGCGGCGTGACGGTGCGGGGCCCCTGGAGGGTCGCGGTCCGCGGCGCGGGCGCGAGGACGTCGTAGTCCGCGTCACACGCCTGGACCGCGGACGCGGGGACGGAGTCGGTCTCCACCGCCTCGGTGTACGCGCCGGCCACGAGGAGGCCGGCGAGCACCACGAGCACCCTGAGCCAGGCATACCGTCGAGCGGTGCGTGGGGGGTGCGGTGCGTGGCTCACATGGGGTCATCTCCCCGTCGGACGCACGTCCTTCATCGTGTCGGCCCCGAGAACCGCTCGCACGGTGTACCGGCCGGGCGTGTGATTGACGTTCTCCACGTGATCATCACGAGATCACCATGTGATCTTCACACGGTGCGCGGGATCCGCCGCGCACCGCCCCGGATGCGGACCGCCGTGACGATCTCGACGATGCCGACCACCACCAGCCACCACCCGGCGACCAGGGTCAGCACGGCGATCGACCGGAACGGCGAGACGATCAGCACGACCCCGGCGACGAAGGTCACGACGCCGAGGAAGATCTGCCAGCCGCGTGCGGGCACCGCCGGATCGTGGGCGGCGGCCATGGTCTGGGTGATGCCGCGGATCAGCCAGCCGATCCCGATCCACAGCGCGAGCAGCAGGATCGACTCCAGGCGGCTGCGGAAGCAGAACAGGCCCAGCAGGATCGACAGGGCGCCGCTGATGAAGGCCAGCACGCGCAGCGAGGTGGTCTTGTGCGTGCCGAAGGCGGAGGCCAGTTGGAACACACCGCTGACGAGCAGGTACACGCCGAAGAGCACCCCGGCGGCGAGCAGGGAGGGGCCCGGCCAGACGAGGACCAGGACGCCGAGGATCAGCGACGCGATGCCGGTGAGCAGCACGACCTGCCAGGCGGTGCGGGCGAGGACGTGCAACGGCCCCTCGAAGGGCGGTTCCTGCAGGTCCCACGCCGGTCTCGTCGCGTGCGTGCCGCGCGCGGCGTGGACGTGACGGTCGTCGTATTCCGGGCCACCAGGGGGCCCGGTCGGTGCATCGGTCATGATCCATGCTGGGAACGGGTGCGGACCCCCCGCCACCCCGGACGGTCCAACCGACTGACGCCTGCCGATCGCTACCGACTGCCCTTCGCGGCCTTCGCCGCCGCCTTCATCTCCTGCTTGTGCGCCCGGACCTTCGCCAGGGACTCGGGCCCGGTGATGTCGGCCACGGACCGGAACGACGTGGCCTCTCCGTAGGGACCCGCGGCCTCCCGCCACCCCTCGGGCCGTACGCCGAGTTGCTTGCCGAGCAGCGCGAGGAAGATCTGCGCCTTCTGCTTGCCGAAGCCGGGCAGGTCCTGGAGCCGCCCGAGCAGTTCCCGCCCGCTGCCGGCGTCGGCCCACAGGGCCTCGGGGTCCCCGTCGTAGTGCTCGACGAGGTACTGGCACAGCTGCTGGATCCGCCGCGCCATCGACCCCGGGTAGCGGTGCACCGCGGGCTTGCGCGACAGCAGTTCCGCGAAGGCCTCCGGGTCGTGGGCGGCAATGTCGTGCGCGTCGAGGTCGTCGGCCCCGAGCCGTCGCGCGATGGTCCACGGTCCCTTGAACGCCCACTCCATCGGGACCTGCTGGTCCAGCAGCATCCCGATCAGCGCGGCGAGCGGACTGCGCCCGAGGAGCGCGTCGGCCTCGGGATCCTGGGCGAGATGAAGGGTGACGTCCATGACCCGATGGTCGCCCGGCGGCGGGCGGACCGCAGCCGGGGCGCAGGCGCCGGCGAGGTACCGGCCCCTAGCCTGCTGCCGTGACACCTGACGATCTCATCGCCCACTACGGACTGGAGCCCATCCCGCGTGAGGGCGGGCTGTTCCGCCGGACCTGGACGGGACCGGCCCGGGCGGACGGGCGGCCGGAGGGCACCGCCATCGTCGCCCTGCTGACCGCCGCCCCCGACGGCTACTCGGCCCTGCACCGCCTCCCGGCCGACGAGGTCTGGCACTACTACCTCGGCGACCCGCTGGAGCTGCTGCTCCTCGCCCCGGACGGCGGCGCCCGTACGGCCGTGCTCGGACCGGACGTCCTCGGCGGCCAGCACGTGCAGTTCACCGTGGAGGCGGGCACCTGGATGGGCGGCCGGGTCGCCGCGGGCGGGTCCTGGACGCTCTTCGGGTGCACGATGGCGCCGGGCTTCACCGACGAGGCGTACGAGCACGGCGACGCGGCCGAACTCACCGCGCGCTACCCGGCCGAGGCGGCCCGGATCGCGGAGCTGTGCCGGCCGTGAGCGGGCTGCTGGAAGGGCAGGTGGCCCTGGTGACGGGGGCGGGCGGCGGCATCGGGCGCGGGATCGCGCTGCGGTTCGCCGAGGAGGGCGCCGATGTCGCCGTCCACTGCCGTACGTCGGTCGGGGAGGCGCGCGAGGTGGCCTCCCGCATCCGGGACGCGGGAGGCCGGGCGGTCGTGCTCCGGGCGGACCTGACCGTCGAGGAGGAGTGCCGGCGCCTGGTGGCCGAGGCCGCCGAGTGGGGCGGCGGGCGGCTGACGGCGCTGGTCAACAACGCGGGGGTCCAGCCGGTGCAGGAGCTGGCCGGGATGACGGCCGCCGAGTGGCGGGCCGTGGTCGACGCCAACCTCACGGGCGTGTTCGCGTGCACGCAGGCGGCCGTGGAGGTGATGCGCGGCGCGGGCGGCGGCGCCGTCACCCACATCGCCTCCGTCGAGGCCACGCATCCGGCCCCGCTGCACGCCCACTACTGCGCCTCCAAGGCGGCCGTCGTGATGCACGCGCGCTCGGCGGCCCTCGAGTACGGGCCGTACGGCATCCGCGTCAACACCGTCTCCCCCGGCCTCGTCGACCGGCCGGGCCTCGCGGAGGACTGGCCGGAAGGGGTGCGCCGCTGGCAACAGGCGGCGCCGACCGGCCGGTTGGGGCGCCCGGAGGACGTCGGCGACGCCTGTGTGTTCCTGGCCTCCCCCCTCGCCTCCTGGATCACGGGCCACGACCTGGTGGTGGACGGCGGGGTGTCGGCCCGGCCCACCTGGTGACACGGCTCCCGGAGACGATGGGCGACTCGGCCCTCGCCGACCGGGATCGCACCGCCCGCCGATGAGAACAGGACGCGCCGCGTCCGTACGTAACCGAGACCCGGAACCGGCGGATACGGGAGACGTGACGTGGACGGAGGACGTGTGGACGGGGGGAGTCGGGGCGCGGACCGGCGCGGGAGGCGGCTGCGGCACCTCGCCCTGGTCCTGCTCGTCGCCCCCCTGCTGCTCCTCGCGGGTGCCGGTTCGGCCTCCGCGCACGCCGCGCTGAAGGGCACCGACCCGGTGGACGGCAGTGTGCTGAAGACGGCACCGAAGGCCGTCACCCTCACCTTCACCGAGTCGGTCGGTCTGCTGGACAACTCCATCCGGGTGTTCGATCCGGAGAACCGCAGGGTTCACACGGGCAAACAGGAACACGCGGACGGCCGCTCGGACACGGCGCGCGTCACGCTGCCGGACCTGAAGCAGGGCACGTACATCGTGGCCTGGCGCGTGGTGTCGGCCGACAGCCACCCGGTCTCCGGCGCGCTCACCTTCTCCGTCGGCAAGCGCTCGGCGACGACGGCCGCCCTGCCGGACGACGAGGTCCAGGACGCCGCCTCCACGGCGCTGTACAACACGGCCCGCTACATCGCCTACGGCGGCCTCGCGCTGCTGCTCGGCACCACCGCGTTCGCCATGGTCACCGGCGTGGCGGCGCCGCGCGGACTGCTCGTGGGCGGCTGGTGGACGCTGCTCGCGGCCACGCTCGCCCTGCTGCTGCTCCGGGGTTCGTACGAGCGCGGCAGCGGCCCGGCGGCGGCCTTCGATCTCCCGGTGCTGCGGGAGACGGCGACGAGCCGCCCGGGCCTCGCGCTGCTCGTGCGGGTGGCGCTGCTGGCGGTGGCGGCACCGGTCGCGGTCCGGGCCGGGGTGCTGCGCGCACCGGCCGACGGGCGTGGCCCGGCGGGTTACGGCCGGCTCCGGTTCGCGATCGTGAGCGCTGTGTCCCTCGCTCTGGCCCTGACCTGGGCGGTGGCGGAGCACGCGTCCGCCGGGATCCAGGTGCCGCTCGCGATGACCTCGGCCGTGCTGCACCTGCTCGCGATGGCGGTGTGGCTGGGCGGGCTCGCGGCCCTGGTCACAGTGCTGCAACGGACGCCCGGGGAACTGCCCGCCCCCGCGGTCGCCCGCTTCTCGCGGCTGGCGTTCGCCGCGGTCGCCGTCCTGGCCGCCACCGGCGCCTACCAGTCCTGGCGGGGCCTCGGCTCCCTCGACGCGCTCACCTCGACGCCGTACGGCAGGCTGCTCGTCGCCAAGCTGGCCGGGGTCGCCCTGCTGCTCACGGCGGCGGCCTGCTCCCGCCGCTTCACGGCACGGCTCGCGGTTCCGGCGGCGGCGGAGGTTCCGGCTCCGCCGGAGCGGGTGCGGGAGACGGTGGGCGCCGCCCCGGGGGACGCCGACGCCGCGCACGTACGGGGTGCCGACGCCACACACGTACAGGATGGCGCGCGCGTACAGGACGCCTCGCACGCACGGGGCGTACAGGGGGGCGTACGGGACGCGGTGGACGTGCGGGGCGCACAGGGGCGCGTACGGGAGGCCGTGGACGTGCGGACGGACACGGACACGGACACGGAGCCTCAGGAGGCACCGACGGGTCCCGCGCCGGGGGACGGCGCCCCCGCGCCCCACCTCCAGGCCCTGCGCCGCTCCGTGCTCGCCGAGATCTCCCTCGGGCTCGTCGTCCTCGCGCTCACCACCCTGCTCACCGGGACCGAGCCGGGCCGGGCGGCCGAGGAGGCGGCGGCGTCGACGGCCGCCGCCGCACAGCCCCTCGGCTCCGCCACGGTGATCCCCTTCGACGTGGGAACCCCCGGCGGGCACGGCAAGGTGCAGATCGAGCTGACGCCCGGCCGGGTGGGTGAGAACGGCGTCCAGGCGCTGATCTTCGGGCCCGACGGCGGCATCGCGACGGTCCCCGAACTACGGCTCACCTTCACGCTCGAGGGCCGCGACGTCGGCCCGCTCGACGCCAGGCTGACCGACCGGGGCGGCTACTGGGCCACCGACACCCTCAACCTCCCGCTGCCGGGCCGGTGGACGATGAGGGCGACGGTCCGCACGAGCGACATCGACCAGGTCACGGTCTCGAAGACGGTGCGGATCGGCTAGCGGAACCACCGGCTCCACCGCGGCCCACCGGTAGGTGCTGTCTGAACCTGTTTACTTTCTTTGCCGGAAACTGTCCTTGAGGTGGCCCTGTGTAAGCGCTACCGATCAAGGACGTGTCGGTCACGTTTCAAAAACGGCCCCCGGTGGCTCTTGACGTATGAGCGGACATTCGCGTCTTATGACGCCCACGATGTTTGGTCAAGTTGGATTCTGATCGTTTCTGACCCCTCGATCGGAGCCAGCCGGGACCCACTGCCCCCAGGAGCCGTCAATGCATCACTCACCCTCCGGTCTGTCCCTTCCCGGCCCGAGCCGCCGCACCCTGCTGCGCGGGATAGGCGGCGCCGCAGCGCTGAGCGCGGCCGTTCCCCTGCTGAGCGCCTGCGCCGGCAGCAGTGGCTCGGGTGGTGACTCGAAGACCGTCAGCCTGGGCTCCAACGCCTCGGACGCGGTCCCGAAGAAGGCGTTCGCCGACATCTACGCGGCCTTCCAGAAGAAGGACGGCATCAAGGTCGCGGTGAACACCAAGGACCACAACACGTTCCAGGAGCAGATCAACTCCTACCTGCAGGGCACGCCTGACGACGTGTTCACCTGGTTCGCCGGCTACCGCATGCAGTTCTTCGCGGCCAAGGGCCTGGCCTCCCCGATCGACGACGTGTGGCAGACCATCGGCGGGAACTTCCCCGACGCGATGAAGCAGCTCAGCAAGGGCGAGGACGGCAAGTACTACTTCGTGCCGCTGTACACGTACCCGTGGGCGATCTTCTACCGCAAGAGCGTCTTCGCCCAGCACGGCTACAAGGTCCCCACCACGTGGGACGAACTCGTGGCCCTGTGCAAGCAGATGAAGAAGGACAACCTGGTCCCGATCGCGTTCGGTGACAAGGACGCCTGGCCGGCGATGGGCACCTTCGACCAGATCAACTTCCGCCTCAACGGCTACGACTTCCACAAGTCCCTGATGGCGGGCAAGGAGTCGTGGACCGACGCCAAGGTGAAGGCCGTCTTCGACCACTGGGCCGAGCTGCTGCCCTACCACCAGGACGGCGCCGTGGGCCGCACCTGGCAGGACGCCGCGCAGACGCTGGTGTCCAAGAAGGCGGGCATGTACCTGCTGGGCTCCTTCGTGGCGCAGCAGTTCACCAACAAGGCCGACGTGGACGACCTCGACTTCTTCGCCTTCCCGGAGATCAACTCCGCGTACGGCCAGGACACCGTCGAGGCGCCGACCGACGGGTTCATGCTCAGCAAGAGCCCGAAGAACCACGCGGGTGCCGTGAAGCTGCTCGAGTACCTGGGCACCCCGGAGGCCGAGGCGATCTACCTCAAGTCCGACCCGAGCGTGGTGGCCGCCTCCAGCAAGGCCGACACCTCCTCGTACACGGCGCTGCAGAAGAAGGCGTACACGATGATCTCGGGCGCCAAGAACCTGACGCAGTTCATGGACCGCGACAGCCGCCCGGACTTCACCTCCACGGTGATGCAGCCCGCGCTGCAGAACTTCGTCCGTAACCCCAAGGGCGTGGACAGCATCCTGTCGTCCATCGAGCGCCAGAAGAAGACGATCTTCGCGTCCTCATGAGCATCGAAACCGGTATCCAGAACCCGGAGGCGGCCGCCGTGCCGCCTCCGGGCGGCGCGCCCGCCCAGAAGAAGAAGCGCGCCCCGCAGGGGCACAACCGCCTGCTCACCCGCCGCGACCGCGTCACCCTGGGTCTGATGGCGGGCGTTCCCACGATCCTGCACGTCGCGCTGGTGTGGGTCACGGCCCTCGCCTCCGTCGCGCTGGCCTTCACCACCTGGGACGGCATCGGGTTCGACTCGATCAAGTGGGTCGGGCTGCAGAACTTCAAGCAGCTGTTCACCGACAACCCGCAGTTCTGGCCGGCCGTCGAGCACAACATCATCTGGTTCGTCGTGCTCATCCTGATCCCGACCCCGTTCGGGCTCTTCCTGGCCGTGCAGCTGGACAAGAAGATCCGCTTCACCCGCATCTACCAGACCGCGTTCTTCCTGCCGGTCGTGGTGTCGCTCGCGGTCACCGGGTTCGTCTGGCAGCTCGTCTACAACCCCGACACCGGCCTGATCAACAGCCTCATCGGGGCCAACAAGCCCGGCCACTACATCGACTGGATCGGCAACCCGCACCTCAACCTGTGGGCCGTCCTGGTCGCCGCGTCCTGGCGGCACACCGGCTACATGATGATCCTCTACCTGGCCGGTCTGAAGGGCGTCGACCCGTCCCTGCGGGAGGCCTCCGCGCTCGACGGCGCGAACGAGTGGCAGACGTTCAAGAACGTCATCTTCCCGACGCTGCGGCCCACCAACACCGTCGTCCTGGTCGTCACCATCATCGAGGCCCTGCGCGCCTTCGACCTGGTGTTCGTCTTCAACAAGGGCGCCCAGGGCACCGAGCTGCTGTCGATCCTGATCACCAACAACATCATCGGCGAGTCCAGCCGGATCGGATACGGCTCCGCGATCGCCGTCGTCCTGCTGGTCATCTCGCTCGCGGTCATCATCCCGTACCTGATCGCGACCTTCCGGAAGGAGCGGCGCGCATGAGCACCCCCACCGTCGCGCTCGCTGCCAAGCAGCGCACCCCCGTCCGCCCGGCGAGGGTCCTGCTGCACGTGTTCCTCGTCGTCACCGCGCTGGCCTGGCTCGCCCCGCTGCTGTGGGCGGTGTTCGCGGCCCTGCGGCCGTACTCGGAGACCAGCGCCAAGGGCTACGTCTCCTGGCCGGACCGCTTGAGCTTCGACAACTTCACGAACGCGTTCGAGCAGTCCGACATGATGCACTACTTCGGCAACACGCTGCTCATCGCGGTTCCGGCCGTGCTGGTGACGCTGCTGCTGTCGTCGATGGTCGCGTTCTACGTCAGCCGCTTCGACTTCCGGTTCAACATCGCTCTGCTGCTCGTCTTCACGGCGGGCAACCTGCTGCCGCAGCAGGTCATCATCACCCCGCTGTACCGCATGTACCTGCTGATCGACCTGCCGGGCATCACGGTCAGCGGCAAGCTGTACGACTCCGCGCTGGGTCTGGTCCTCATCCACGTGGCGTTCCAGTCCGGGTTCTGCGCCTTCGTGCTGAGCAACTACATGCGGATGCTGCCGCACGAGCTGACCGAGGCCGCGCTGGTCGACGGCGCGTCGGTGTGGCGGATGTACTGGCAGATCGTGCTGCCGCTGTGCAAGCCCGCGATGGCGGCCCTGGCGACGTTGCTGTCCATCTGGATCTACAACGACTTCTTCTGGGCCATCGTGCTGATCTCCACCGGCGACAACATGCCGATCACCTCGGCGCTGAACAACCTCTCCGGCCAGTACTTCACCGACCCCAACCTGGTCGCCGCCGGCGCCCTGCTCACCGCGATCCCCACGCTGATCGTGTACTTCGTGCTCCAGCGCCAGTTCGTCAGCGGCCTGACCCTGGGCGCCAACAAGGGCTGACCGACCCTTTTTCCGAGAAGAGACGCACTGTGCACCACCCCTTCACGCCGCTCGCCTCCGTGCCCGTGGACGTCGCCCGTGCGCGGGTCCACGAGGAGGGCTGGCAGTCCTGGAGCCCGAGCGGCGCCTACGCCCTCGGTGAGAAGCCGCACCGCCCGGCGAACGACAACTGGGCGACCGTCTGCTACCGCCCCGGCCGCACCGTCCCCGCGGGCGCCTTCCAGGGCGAGGGGCTGCTGGCGCTCGACCCGGGCGACGGCACGCCGGTCAGGCTGTGGGCGGCGGCCGACCCGTACCGCGCCGTGCCCTCCATCCGGCTGGAGGTGCACGGCGACCGGGCCGAGGTGAGCGCGGACGGGCCGGTCCGGGAGCTGACCGGCCCGGACATCCAGGCCGTCCTCGCCGAGTGGGCCGACGCTCTCGGCGTGGCGCCGCCGTGCCCCGCGCCGACCGTGTGGTGCTCCTGGTACGAGTACTTCACCGAGGTCACCGAGGACGACATCCACGAGAACCTGCGGGCGATGGACACCCTGGACCTGCCCGTCGACGTGGTCCAGATCGACGACGGCTACCAGAGCGCCCTCGGTGACTGGCTCACCCTCTCCGGCCGCTTCCGCTCCCGTGCCGGCATCGCCGACACGATCCGGGCGCGCGGCCGCAGGGCCGGCATCTGGACGGCGCCGTTCCTGGTCGCCCCGGACAGCGAACTGGCCACGGCCCACCCGGACTGGCTGGTCCGGGACACCGAGGGCGCGCCCGTGCACGCGGGCCACAACTGGGGCCACGACCTGTACGCCCTGGACACCACCCATCCGGATGCGGCGGCGTACCTGACGCACGTCTTCGCCACCCTGCGCAGCGAGGGCTACGACTACTTCAAGGTCGACTTCCTCTACGCGGGCGCCCTGGACGGCGTACGGCACTCCGATGCCGACCCGCTGACGGCGTACCGGGCGGGCGTCGCCCTGATCCGTGACGCCATCGGCCCGGACGCGTACCTGCTGGGCTGCGGCGCGCCGATCCTGCCGTCCATCGGCCTGTTCGACGCGATGCGGGTCAGCCCCGACACGGCCCCGCACCGCCGGCCGGAGGCGGACGACTTCAGCCAGCCCGGGCAGGACGCCGCCGAGTTCACCGGCCGGGCACGCCAGTGGCAGCACGGCCGCCTCTGGATCAACGACCCCGACTGCCTGATGGCGCGCCCGGCCGTGGAGACCCGCGAACGCTGGGCCGCCCATGTCGAGGCCACCGGGGGCCTGATGGCCTCCAGCGACCGTCTGTTGTCCCTGGACGCGTGGGGCGTGGCCACGACCCGCCGTCTCCTCACGGGAGGCGCCCGATGAAGCGCACCTTGTCCCTACCCGGTATCGCCTACGGCGGCGACTACAACCCCGAGCAGTGGCCCGAGGAGGTCTGGGCCGAGGACATGCGCCTGATGCGCGAGGCCGGGGTCACGATGGTCAGCGTCGGCATCTTCTCCTGGGCGCTGCTGGAGCCCGCCGAGGGCGTGTACGACTTCTCGCGCATGGACCGGATCCTCGATCTGCTGCACGAGAACGGCATCGCCGCCGACCTCGCCACGCCCACCGCGGCCCCGCCGGCCTGGTTCTTCCGGGCCCACCCCGAGGCGCTGCCCGTCGACCGCGACGGCCGCACCCTGTCCTACGGCAGCCGGCAGACCTTCTGCCCGTCCAGCCCCGCCTACCGGGAGGCGGCCCTGCGCATCGCGGGCAAGCTGGCCGAGCGGTACGCCGACCACCCGGCCGTCGCGATGTGGCACGTCCACAACGAGTACGGCTGCCACAACGCCGAGTGCTACTGCGACACGAGCGCGGCGTCCTTCCGGGGCTGGCTGCGCGCCAAGTACGGCGACGACCTAGCGGCGCTCAACCACGCCTGGGGCACCGCCTTCTGGAGCCAGTGGTACTACGACTGGGACGAGATCCTGCCCCCGCGCGCGACGGGCGCCGTCCCCAACCCGACCCACCGGCTGGACTGGCGCCGCTTCTGCTCCGACGAGCTGCTGGGGCTGTACACGGCGGAGCGGGACGTGCTGCGCGCGTCGGCGCCCTCGATCCCGGCCACCACCAACTTCATGGTGAACTTCAGCTTCGAGGCGCTGGACTACTGGCGCTGGGCCCCGGAGCTGGACGTCGTCTCGAACGACCACTACCTCCGCTCGACGGACCCCGGGTCGCACATCGACATCGCGATGAGCGGTGACCTGATGCGCTCGATGGCGGGTGGGCCCTGGTTCCTGATGGAGCACTCCACGGGAGCCGTGAACTGGCAGCCCGTCAACCGCGCCAAGGGCCCGGGCGAGCTGCGCCGCAACGCCCTCGCGCACGTCGCCCACGGTGCGGACGGCATCGCCTACTTCCAGTGGCGGGCCTCGAAGGCGGGCGCCGAGCAGTGGCACTCGGCGATGCTGCCGCACGCGGGCACCGACACTCAGATCTGGCGGGACGTGGTCCGCCTCGGCGCCGACCTGAAGGCACTCGCGGAGGTGCGCGGCAGCACCGGCACCGCCGAGGTCGCGATCGTCTGGGACTGGAGCGCCCGCTGGGCCGTGGAACTCCCCTCCCAGCCCAGCGCCGAAGTCCGCTTCCAGGAGCTGGTCCGCGCCTGGTACGAGCCGCTGTGGCGTGCGGGCGTCGCCGTCGACTTCGTCCGCCCCGACGCGGACCTGTCGCCGTACCGCCTGGTCCTGGCGCCCAGCCTCTACCTGGTCGACGACGCGGGCGCGGCGAACCTCACCGGGTTCGCGGAGCGCGGCGGAACCCTGGCGGTGGGCTTCCACAGCGGGGCGGTGGACGAGAACTGCCATGTCCGGCTGGGCGGTTACCCCGGGGCCTTCCGTGAGGCGCTGGGCGTCAGGTCGGACGAGCTGTTCCCGCTGCTGCCGGACGAGGCGGTGCCGCTGAGCGGGGGCGGGACGGCGACCCTGTGGTCGGAGCGGCTGCGCCTGGAGGGCGCCGAGGCCGTGTCGTCGTACGAGGAGGGCCCCCTGAAGGGCGTGCCCGCGGTGACGCGCCACGCCCACGGCGAGGGCACCGCCTGGTACCTGGCGACCCGGCCCGACCCGGACACCCTCGACTCCCTGCTGACCCGCATCCGCAGCGAGGCGGGCGTGGAGCCGGTGCGGACCGCCCCGGAGGGCGTGGAGGTCGTCCGGCGGCGGGGTCCGTCCGCGGACTACCTGTTCCTCATCGACCACACGGGCCGCGGCGCGCGGGTGACCGTCGCCGAGGACGCGGTGGAACTGCTGACGGGCAAGCCGACGCCCGGCTCGGTGACGGTGGAACCGGGCGAGGTGGCGGTCGTGCGGGAGCCCCGGCGACGTTGACGCGACCGTGGAAGGGGCCCCGGCCGGATCTCGGCCGGGGCCCCTTCCCATGTCTCCGTCCGCCTCCTGAGGGCTGCGGGGAGGAAGGGGCCGTCCTCCTCGCCCGCGGCCCCGGGCGCCCGCCTCGGCCATGAGGCCGGCGTTCCCGAGGGGGGCGCCGGCCCCCTCGACCGTTCGAGAGGTGCGCGGCGAGGACATCGGTGTCGGGCCGCCACGCTGTGCGAGTCCGCCGCGCACCCGGCCGATCCGCGTGCCCCTACTGGGCGCGGGCCACGAGGAGGGCGACGTCGTCGTGGTCGTCGGGGTGGCGCAGGCCGTGCAGCAGGAGGTCGCAGGTCTCCTCCAGGGGCCGCTGGGGCTGGTCGAGGAGGGCGAGCAGCATGTTCAGGCGGTCGTCGATGGAGTGGTGGCGGGTCTCCACCAGGCCGTCCGTGTACAGGACCAGCAGGTCACCGGGGCCCAGGTCGGTGGTGGCGGTCTCGAAGGGGATGCCGCCGACGCCGAGCGGGGCCCCGCTGGGCAGGTCCAGCAGCGCCGGGGCACGGCCGGCGCGGGCCAGCGCGGGCGGCAGGTGTCCCGCGTTGGCGATGCGGCACAGTTTCCGGTGGGGGTCGTACACCGCGTACAGGCAGGTGACGATGTAGTGCTCCAGATCGCACGTGATCTTGTCGAGGTGCTGGAGCACGACGTCGGGGGCGAGGTCGAGATCCGCGTAGGCGCAGGTCGCGGTGCGCAGCCGGCCCATGGTGGCGGCGGCGTCGATGCCGTTGCCCATGACGTCGCCGACGACCAGCGCGGTCTTGTCGCCGGTCAGCGGGATGACGTCGTACCAGTCGCCGCCGACCTCGCTGGTGGTCTGGGCGGGCTGGTAGCGGGTGGCGAGGTCCAGGCCGGTGTGGTGCGGGGCGTGGTCGGGCAGCAGGCTGCGCTGCAGCGTGAGGGCGGTGTTGCGCACGCTCTGGTACCAGCGGGCGTTGTCCATGGCCACGGCGGCCCGCCCGGCCAGCTCGGTGGCCAGCACGACGTCGTCCTCGTCGAACGGCAGCGGGTTGCGGGTGCGCTTGAGGTCGAGGGCGCCGAGCACCTCGCCGCGCGCGATCAGCGGCACCGCGAGGTAGGAGTGGACCCCGGCGCGCGCCAGCAGCGTGGTGCCCTCGGGGTCGCGGGCGATGCGCCGCAGATCGTGCTCGCCCACGTGGCGCACCAGGACCGGCCGGCCGGTGTGCACACAAAGGGTGACCAGCCGGTCGCCGTCGTAGGCTGCGAGGTCGCCGGGGGAGTCGGCGGCGCGCAGCGCCACGGTCGGATGGGCCGCCTTGAGGGCCAGGGCGCGGAACAGCTCCGGACCGCTGTCCAGTTTGCCGGTACGGCGGAAGGCGAGGGCGGAGTCGAGGATGTCCACGGCGACCACGTCGGCCAGATCGGGCGCGGCGACCTCGGCCAGCTCGCGGGCGGTCTGCTCCACCTCCAGGGTGTTGCCCACGCGGGCGGAGGCGTCGGCTATGAGGGCGAGGCGCCGCCGGGCCCGGTCCGCCTCGGTGGCCGCGCGGTGCCGCTCGGTGACGTCGACGACCGAGATGGCGGCGCCTAGCACGCGTCCGCCGGGGTCCTCCAGGCGGTAGAAGGAGAGGGACCAGGCATGGTCGTGGTCGGGGTCGGCGGGGGTACGGCCCACGTGGTACTGGTCCAGGAGCGGGGTGCCGGTGGCCAGCACCTGGTGCAGGGCGGACTCGATGGTGTCGACGTCGGCGAAGGGCACGGTGTCCCGCAGGTGCCGGCCGATGTGCTCCTCGGCGGGAATGCCGTCGATGCGCTCCAGGGCGGGGTTCACCAGGAGGTAGCACAGGTCGGGGTCCATGAGGGCGAGGCCGATGGGGGACTGGTTGACCAGCCGCTCGCACAGCGCCAGGTCGGTCTCCAGACGCTGGAGGATGGCGTGGTCGGCGGCGATGCCCAGGGCGTAGATCTCCCCGCGGTCGTTCCACAGCCGCATGTTGCGGAACTCCATCATCCGGGTGTCGCCGTCCTTGTGCCGGATGGGGAAGGCACCGGCCCAGCTCCGGCCGGTCTGCATGACCTCGGTGAAGAGACTCAGCACGGTCTGGAAGTGCTCCGGGTGGACCAGCAGCCGCGCCGCGAACTGCCCGAGCGCCTCCTTCGGGGTGTAGCCGAACAATTCCTGGGCCTGCGGGCTCCAGAACACAATGCGCCCGTCCTCGTCCAGCACCACCGCGGCGACGCTGAGCACGTCCAGCAGGCCGGTCCGCCGGGGGTGCCCGGGGCCGGACTCGTCGCCGTCCACCTGGAAGGGTTCGGCTGACATCGGGACCTCCCTCCGCCTGCCGGCGCGGCATGGCGCCCTGTGCCGCCACCGCTCCACGCCTGAATCAGGCTTCCGGTATCTCCATGCTGCCCCTGGGCGGGTGACCTGGACAGCCGGGGAAGCCGGGGGCAGCCGCAGCCGGGAACCGCGCCGGGCGCGGCTTCGGGCGCGGGGTGGTGTTCCTGCCGCCCGGACCCGACCGCCACGCGGCGCCCGCGACGGCTCCCCGCGCCACCGGTGACGACAGGGCCTGGGCGGCCCGGCTCCCCGCCGGGCCGCCCGCTGACGATCACGAGCGGGCGCTCCCGCCACGGCTTGTGCGGCGCCGGGCCAGCCACAGCGTCACGGCGCCGGCGGCGGCCACCAGCAGCACGGTGCGCTTGTCCCGTGCCGCCCGGGCCCCCTGGGCCGCCTTCTGCCGCAACGGCTCGGGCGCCTTCTCCTCCCACACCCGCCCGGCCTGTGACGCCTGCGCGCGGGCCTCGCCGACGGCCCGGGCGGCCTTGTCCCTGACCGTGTCGGGCAGCTTTTCCTGCACCTGATGCGCGACGCCGGCGGCCTTGGCCTTCAGCTCGACGGCCTTGACCACGGCCTGCTCCTTCACCTCGGCGGCCTTGACCACGGCCTGCTCCTTCACCTCCGCGGCCTTGACCACGGCCTGCTCCTTCACCTCGGCAGCCTTGACCACGGCCTGCTCCTTCACCTCGGCGGCCTTGACCACGGCCTGTTCCTTCACCTCGGCAGCCTTCTCCTGGGCGCGGGCCTTGACGTCGGTTTTGGCCACCAGCGCCTCCACCGTCTGCCCCAGCTCCTCCCGGCTGTGTTCCAGCTGTACGCGCAGTTCCTCCGTGCCCGTGGCGGTCCGCTCGTCGCGAGTCGGCTTGCTCATCGGTGCGCACTCTCCTTGATCTCGGCCAGGTCGGCCTTCACGTTCTCGATCGTCTGCTCGGGCGTTGGCGGCGCGGCCCGGCCGACCTGCTTCTTCCCGGTCACGGCCAGGACCGCGGCGATGACGCCCAGCGCCGCGGTGACGATCAGGGCGGCGGCCCACACCGGCAGCGGCACCGCCAGGGCCGCGATGACCGTGGCCACCAGGGCCTGCAGGGTGAGCAGGCCCACGACTCCGGCGCCGCCGAACAGCCCGCCGCCCTTGCCGTAGCGCTTGCCCTTCTCCTTCATCTCCGCCTGCGCCAGCCTCAGTTCGCCGCGCACCAACTCCGTCAACTGCTGCGAGGCCCGCTGCACCAGCTCACTCACCGGCTCCTGACCGGAGCGGTTCACGCTGTGGTCGCGTCCGGCGTAGTGCGGCTGCGTGCTCGTCACGGAGATCACCACCCATCCGTATCGGTTCCTGCGATCGGCCGGCGCCCTGGCGCCCGGCCGTCCGGTGCGCTCGCGAGTACCCCGATCCACCCGTTTCAGGGCGCCCAACTCAGCCACGCCGACGAGCCGTCGCCACCTCGCGCCCCTCCGGCCACGCTGACGAGCCGTTGCTCGCCCCCACCCCCGGCCACGCCGATGAGCCGTCGCTCGCCCCCACCCCCGGCCACTCCGACGAGCCGCGCCCGCCCCCACCCCGGCCACTCCGGCGAGCCGTTGCCCGCCTCGCACCCCTCCGGCCACGCCGACCAACCGCGCCCACCCCCACCCCCCACCCCCGACCACGCCGACCAACCGCGCCCGCCTCGCACCTCCTAGACGGCCGCGGCCGAACTACGATCCCGCGCATCCCCCGGAGGGTCCCGCACCCGGTCGCACCGCCAGGTTCCGTTCGACGGCGGCGGGTACTCCACGCGGCATGGGATCTTTGAGTTCGCCGGTTCTGCTCCTGCTGTTCGCGGCCAGTGCCGCGGTCATCTGGTACGCGGGCGTCAAGCTGTCCGACACCACCGACGTGCTCGCCGAACGGCTGCACCTGGGCAGTGCGCTCGGCGGACTGATCCTTCTGGCCATCGCCACGAACCTGCCCGAGACCGCCATCACCGTCAGTGCCGCCATGGCCGGTCAACTGGACGTCGCCGTCGGCAACATCCTCGGCGGCATCGCCGTCCAGACCGTCGTCTTGGCCGTCCTGGACGCCACCGGGGTCCGCCCCCGCGCACCGCTGACCCGCCTGGCCGCCAGTCTCCAACTGGTCCTGGAGGGCGCCCTGGTGGTGGCCGTGCTGGCCGTGGTCGTCATGGGCACCCAGCTCCCCCCGGAGCTGCACGCCGGGGGCCTGGCCCCGGCGTCCGTGGCGATCGCCGCACTGTGGGTGATCGGCCTGGTGCTGCTGAACCGGGCCGGACGCGGCCTGCCGTGGCGCGAGGGCGGCGACGCCCCCGACAGCCAGCCCGAACCGCGCGGCCACTCCAGGGCCAAGAAGGAGAAGGCGGCCGGCGACCGCGGCCTGAGCACCGCACGTGCCACGCTCGTGTTCTCCGTCTCGGCCCTGGCGACCCTGGTGGCCGGTGTGGTCATCGAACGCAGCGGCGAGGAGTTCTTCGCGCGGCAGGGACTGAGCGGCGCGCTGTTCGGCGCCACCGTGCTGGCCGTGGCCACCGCCCTGCCCGAGATCAGCACCGGTCTGACCTCCATGAAGCTCGGCGACTACCAGCTCGCCGTCAGCGACATTTTCGGCGGGAACGCCTTCCTGCCCGTGCTGTTCCTGCTCGCGAGCCTCATCTCGGGCAAGCCCGCCCTGCCGGCGGCGCACCACACGGACGTCTATCTCACCGCGCTCGGCATCATCCTCACCGTCGTCTACATGGCGGGCCTCGTCTTCCGGCCCCGCCGCCAGTACGCCCGGATGGGCGTCGACAGCGTCACGGCGGTGATCGTCTACCTCGCCGGTATCGCCGGACTGGCGACCATCTCCGGCTGAGCGCGGACTCGGACTCCGCGCGCAATCGGCGACTTATGAATACGGCGACCACCCGACTCTGATCAAGGATTTACCATCGCCTGATTGTTTCTCGACGAACCGTCCGGATAGCGTCCCGGCAGCGGCCTCCCTCACTCACCACACCGTGGGCCGGGGAAGGCTTCTGCGAGCATTTCTGGTCCGTCAACTCGCCTGTGCGGGCGTGCGGAACCGGAGAGGGCGGGGACATGGAAGAAGGCGGCGACGCGTTCGATGGAGCACCGTCGAAAGCGAGTGCACGTGAATGCGTCACGCGCTCCTCTTCTTGCGGGGTACTGGTTTTCTCTCCGTTTTCCGTGGCGTCACCGACGAGTAATCAGGGACGCCCGGTCCCCGGTCGACGCAGACCGGACTGACGCAGCTCTCCCGTCCCCGCGCGCACCACTCGGCGGTGACCGGCAGTGGCGGCCGCACGCCGCACCTCCCTCGGCACCTGCCGAAACGGCGGTCACGGTCGGACCAGCCCAGACCAGTCGCTCTCCATCGGCACCACACAGAAGGGCACTTCCTTGCGCTCAAGCGCCGAACACGCGACAGCGGAGCAGCCGAACAGCAGGCGCAGACGCCGGGCGGGCTCCGCCGCGGCGGCTCTGCTGTCCGCCGCCGCGCTCCTGGCCGGCGGACCGCTCACGGCGACCGCGTCCGCGACCTCGGCCACCGGGGCGGCCCACGTCAAGCACCTGTGCGCCCACGCCACCAAGCCGGGGCACATGGCGTGCCTCGCCGAGGCCAGGACCGACATCGTCCAGCACATGACGCTCAGCCCCAACGCCACACCGTCCGGCTACGGCCCCTCGGACCTGCAGAGCGCCTACAACCTGCCGTCCTCCACGGCCGGTTCGGGCCGGACCGTGGCGATCGTCGACGCCATGGACGACCCCACCGCCGAGTCGGACCTCGCCACCTACCGGTCCCAGTACGGTCTTCCCCCCTGCACCACCGCGAACGGCTGCTTCCGCAAGGTCAACCAGACGGGCGGCACCACCTACCCGAGCGCGGACGCCGGATGGGCCGGCGAGATATCCCTCGACCTCGACATGGTCAGCGCGGTCTGCCCGCAGTGCCACATCCTGCTCGTCGAGGCGAACTCCCCCAGCGTGTCCGACCTCGGCACGGCCGAGAACGAGGCCGTCGCCCTCGGCGCGAAGTACGTCTCCAACTCCTTCGGCGGCACCGAGGACCCGAGCCAGACCACCGCGGACGTCCAGTACTTCAACCACCCCGGCGTCGCCATCACCGTCAGCGCGGGTGACGGCGGCTACGGCGCCGAGTACCCGGCCAGCTCCCCGTACGTCACCGCCGTCGGCGGCACCTCGCTCACCCGCTCGAGCACCTCCCGGGGCTGGAGCGAGTCGGTGTGGTCCACCGACAGCACCGACGGCACGGGGTCCGGATGCTCCGCGGTCGAGCCCAAGCCGTCCTGGCAGTCGGACTCCGGCTGCTCCCGCCGCACCGTCGCGGACGTCTCGGCGGTCGCCGACCCGGCCACCGGCGTCGCGGTCTACGACACCTACGGGGCCTCCGGCTGGGACGTCTACGGCGGCACCAGCGCATCCTCGCCGATCGTCGCGGCCACCTACGCCCTCGCGGGCACCCCGACCGCCAACAGCTACCCCTCCTCGTACCTCTACGGGCACAGGGCGGCGCTGAACGACGTCACCACGGGGTCCAACGGCACCTGCTCGCCCACGTATCTGTGCACCGCGGGCGCCGGCTACGACGGCCCGACGGGCCTCGGCACCCCCAACGGCACCGCGGCCTTCGCAGGCGGACCGAACTCCGTCAACGCGCTGCAGCCCGGACAGAAGCTGACCTCCGGCCAGCGGCTGAGCAGCGCGAACGTGACGCTGACCATGGGCAGCGACGGCAACCTGGTCGCCTACCTCAAGACGGGCGCGGCGGGCAACGGCCCGGCGATCTGGTCCAGCCACACCTCGGGCCACTCGGGGGCGTACGCCTACATGCAGAGCGACGGCAACCTCGTCGTCTACACCTCCGGCGGCAGCGCCCTGTGGTCCACGCACACCTACGGCCACACCGGCGCCTACGCCCTGCTGCAGGACGACGGCAACCTCGTGGTGTACGGCGCCGGCGGCGGCCCCAGCACCGGCGGGTCGCTCTGGGCGGACGGCACCTACCTGCGCTCGACGACGATCAAGTCGGGCCAGAAGCTCACCGGCGGCTGGTGGACCCAGACCCGGTACACCCGCCTGGTGGTGCAGGCGGACGGCAATGTCGTGATGTACCGCACACGCGACGGCAAGGCCATCTGGTCCACCGGCACCTACGGCCACGCGGGCGCCTACATGTACATGCAGAGCGACGGCAACCTGGTCGTCTACACCTCCGGCGGCAGCGCCCTGTGGTCCACCCACACCTACGGCCACACCGGCGCCTACGCCCTCATGCAGAGCGACGGCAACTTCGTCGTCTACAAGAGCGGCGGCGGCCCCAGCACGGGCGGCGCCCTGTGGGCCAGCAACACCTATAACTCGGTCCCCTGACCTTCCCCACCACCGGCTGCCCCGCCCGACCGAACGGACGGGGCAGCCGCGTCCACCCTGCGGAACACGCCGAAGGGAAGACCCCGACTGGCGCGGAACACGCCGAAGGGAAAGACCCCGACTGGCGCGGAACAAGACGAAGGCCCCGACCGGCGAACCGGTCGGGGCCTTCGTCATGCCCTGGCGGGCGAGTGCGGAGGATACGAGATTCGAACTCGTGAGGGGTTGCCCCCAACACGCTTTCCAACTGTGTTGGTGGGCAGGTGGGCGGTGTGCAGGAGCGTTCACCTGCGTTCACAGATGGCCGAGCTCCTTGTTCCACCGCGCCCGTGGCCTCGCCTGAACGGCCCTGAACCCCGATGAATGAGACGGCAACTGAGACGGTCACCGCCCTCCCAGCTCACGGGCTGCGGCAGTCGGAGGACTCAGTAGTCACGGATGCGGGCATGGAGATGCATATCGTGTCGGCCATCGTCATGGAGGGCGGCGCTGCGTTTGGTGCCTTCCAGGAGGTAGCCGGACTTGATGGCGACCCTGCATGAGGCAGGGTTGCGGGTCGAGTGATCCAGCTCCAGCCGGTGGAAGCCGATCTCTTCCAGGGCCCAGGTGGTGAGCGCCGAAAGGGCGCGTGAAGCCACACCGGCGCCTCGGGCGGCTGGGAGGACCCAGTAGGCAACGTCGGCTATGCCGTCGTCGAAGTCCAGGCCGCGCAGGGCGATCCGGCCGAGTACCTCGGCGCCGTCGCGAGTGATCGCCCAGTGGCCGCCCTTCTCGCGTTTCCAGTCCTGGCGGTATGTCTCGAACCACTCCCGGACCTGGACCTCGGTGGAGGGCCGACGCGTGTGCCAGAGGCGGATTTCACCGTCCTGGTAAGCAGACAGGAAAGGCGGCGCGTCGGTGTCTTCCCAGGGGCGCAGGAGCAAGCCCCCGGTGACGCGGAGCACGGGCTGAGGGGAGTCGGCAAGCAAGCCGGAGGCAATGACGGGCGGCGTCGACAGAGCGCGAGTCATGAGTCATGATCGCCCGACGCTGACCACACACGTCAACCTCGCAGACACGGCTCTTCACAGGGCGAGGGATCCGTACCAGGCCCGCAGCTTGGGAAGCTGCGAGCATCGGAGGCCGACTTGGAGGTTGACCTGGGCGGACGACTTCGAGGCGCCCTCGTCGTGCTCGCTTGCTTTCACCGTGGTTCCCCGCTGTTCCCCGCTCTATCTGGTGCGCTTGTGGTGCACGTAGACTCCATGCCTGGATCAGGCCTGTGTCATCAAGTCGGTCAGTTCGGCGTCGGTGGCCTCCGGCCGGAGATGAACGTCGAAGTTATAGCCCTCGTCGCAGAACACCACGGCAGAGGGCGGGGGCGCGAGCAGGGCCGCAGGGCCGCAGGGCGGTGGCACGACGCCGCCGCGTGGGTACGAGCAGCGGCGGGTGCGGCATAGCGGAGTGCGGCGTAGCGGCGGTCGCCTGTCGTCGCAGGGCGGCGTCTGCGGCGACCGCCGCTGTCACCTCACGGCCCTTGGCCTCCGGGCCGCCCCGGAGGAGAGCCCCGGGGCGGCCCGGAGGCCATGGACGGTGAGGTGTTCCGGCAGAGGATCCGCGTGGACCGTGGACCACGCCCGCGCCCTGCGCGTCTCGCGTCGCCGGGCTCCTGCCCGACGCGCCTGGCGGGCGATCCGGCGGAGGCGGTGCCCGTCACTCCGGCGGACGCGTCCCCGGCGATCCTGTGGACGCCCCGCCGGCGATCTAGCGGGTGGACCCGGTGTGCTCCTGCACAGTCGCCGCCTCGCTCGCCGTCGTCCCGGCCCCCGGCTCGGTGCTCTTCTTCGCGAACCCGCGTCGGCCCGGCAGGACCGCGAGGACGATCAGTGTTCCGGCGGCCATGATGATTCCGCCGATGAGGCTGGTCTGGGCGACTCCGTGGGCGAAGGCCTGGTGGACGGCGTCCACGGCGGCCTGGGCCTGCTGGGGCCCGGCGGAGGGATCCTGCGCGACCCGCTGCGCGACGGCCAGGCCGGCGCCGACCGAGTCCTTGGCGGTCTCCATCGCCTCCGCCGGGAGCCGGTTGCCCACCAGGTCGGTTAGCTCGTCCCGATAGGCCGTGCCCAGCAGCGAGCCCAGCACCGCGATGCCCAGCGCCCCGCCCAGCTCCAGCGCGGTGTCGTTGACACCGCCGCCGACGCCCAGCTCGGACTCGGGGAAGGAGCCCATGATCGTGTCGGTCGCCGGGGAGATGCTCAGTCCGAGCGCGAGGCCCAGCATCATCAGCGGCGCCAGGAAGTCCCCGTACGTCGACCCCTTGTTGATCTGGGTGAGCAGGAACATGCCCGCCGTGCCGATGGCCATGCCGGTCACGACCATCACCTTCACTCCCAGCTTCGGGGCGAGTTGCCCGGTCAGCGCGGACCCGAGGAACACCGCACCGCCCAGCGGCAGCAGCCGTAGGCCCGTGTCCAGGGCGCCGTAGCCGAGGACGAACTGCAGGAACTGCGTCGAGTAGTAGAGCACGGCGAACATACCGAAGAAGAAGAACATCACCGCGAGCATCGAGCCGCTGAAGGGCCGCAGCGCGAACTTTCGGACGTCCAGCATCGGGTGCGGGTGCCGCAGCTCCCAGGCGGCGAAGGCGACCAGACCGACACCGGCGACCACGGCGGCGGTGAGGGGGCCGGCGCCCCAGCCGAAGTGCGGGCCCTCGATGGCGGCGTAGATCAGGGAGCCGACGGTGACGATCGACAGCAGACCACCGAGGTAGTCGATCCGGCCCATGCCCTCCGCCCTGGACGGCGGTACCAGGGCGAGCGCGCCGAACACGGCGACGAGGGCGATCGGCACGTTGATCAGGAAGGTCGAGCCCCAGGCGTGGTCCTCAAGCAGCCAGCCGGAGACGAGCGGGCCGACGGCTACCGCCACCCCGGAGGTCGCGGCCCAGGCGGTGATGGCCTTGGCCCGTTCGCTCCGGGGGAAGGTCGCGACCACCAGGGACAGCGTGGCCGGCATCACGACCGCGGCACCGACACCCATGATCGCGCGGGCCACGATGACCAGCGAGGTCTCGTCGACCATGCTCCCCATCACCGAACCGCCAGCGAAGATCAGCAGACCCAGCACCAGCGCGCCGCGCCGGCTGTACTTGTCGCCGATTGAGCCCAGCACCAGCATCAGCGCCGCGTACGGAACGGTGTAGCTGTCGACGACCCACTGCAGATCACTGCTGCTCAGGCCCAGCTCGGTGGTCATGTCGGGGGCGGCGACGATCAGCGACGTATTCGCCATCACCGTGATCAGCAGGCTCAGGCACAGCACGAGCAGCGCCCACCAGCGCCGCGCGTACGGCCCGGTCATTTTCTCCACGGGGGTGTTCGCAAGGAAGGGCACCAGTAGCTCCTGAGAGGGACGGGGCGGAGGAGCGGAATCACTTAATTGCCCGTGAGGGGAGCGGGCGACGGGCTGAGATCTCAGGGCTTCGAGATCATCCTGTGGCCCCTTTTGGGCTTCCCTCGGCGATCCCCTGGAGGGCCGCGTCGGTGTCCGCGATGGCCAGCATCCTGTTGATGTCGGCGCCGGCCAGTGCGCCGGCCGCTGCGGAGGCCCCGACCTGGGCGACCAGATCGGTGGCGTTGCCGGCCACCCACACACCCGGCACCTCGGTGGTGCCGGCCGCGCCGGAGGCGAAACCGCGGCCCGTCGGCAGGTCCTGCACCGGCAGGCCCAGACCTTCCAGGCCCTTTGTGCGGGCGTGCATCGGCGAGGCGACCGCGACGACGCGGCGAGCCACGACCTGGCCGTCAGCCAGGCGCACCCCGGCGAGGGCACCGTCGGCGTCGTTGACGACCTCGGTGACCGGGGTGTCGATGACACGGATGCCGCGGGCGGCGAAGCGGGCGCGGCTGTCCTCGTCCAGGTCAGTGCCGTGGGTGAAGTAGGTCAGGTCCTCGGTCAGCTGACGGAACAAAAACGCGTGGCCGATGGAGGCCGCACCGGTGGCGAGGATGCCGATGGGCTCATCGCGCACCTCCCAGCCGTGGCAGTACGGGCAGTGCACCACACTGTGCCCCCAGTGCTCGGCGAGCCCGGGCACCTCCGGCAGCACATCCGTGAGGCCGGTGGCCACCAGGATGCGGCGAGCGGTGATGCTGCGGCCGTCGGCCAGGGTGACGGTGAACCGCAGGTCCCCGTCCGCCGACGGGGCGGCGGACTCGGCCGAGACCACCTCGCCGAACACGACGCGTCCGCCGTACTGGCGCACCTGCTCCCGGCCCCGTCGAAGGATCTCGGACGGCGGGGTGCCGTCCAAGACGATGAAACCGTGCACGGCCTCCGCGGGCGCGTTGCGCGGGGAGCCGCTGTCGATCACGACGACCGAGCGGCGGGAGCGGGCGAGGATCAGTGCACCGTTCAGCCCCGCGGCGCCCCCGCCGATCACCACCGCGTCGACGGTCCCCTCGGCCAGTGCGTCGCTCGCGTACGGAGGAGTCGCCACAGCCATGGCCTCCTGCCTTTCCTTATCAGTCATGGTTCGGTCAACCCTTCGAGTTCTGGGTGGTTGGAGGGGGGTCAGCTGTTCAGAAAGCCGAGGATGTGGTCGGCGACCCTCTTGGGCTGTTCGAGGTGCAGGAAGTGCCCCGCGCCGAGGACAGCCCGACGTTCGTGATGTACAGATCCAGTCCGGCGATGAAACTCGCCGTCGCCAGGATCGCGAGGATCAGACCGGGCCTTGCAGGCCTGGAAGGCGTCGCGACGCCGGGCGGCGCGGAGGAGTGCAAAGGCATGAGTTGCTCTCCATCGCGCCAGGCGTGCACGCACCCTGTTCGGTGAGCTCAGGACGGTTGTTTACTAAACAGTCCGAAACTTAGACGGTTCTGTACTGGGTTGTCAAATACGGTGGGTCGGCTTTACCTTCGGTGTATGGCGAGACCACGAAGCTTCGACCCCGACCACGTCCTCCACGCCGCCGAGCGGCAGTTCCGCACCTCGGGCTACAACGGCACGAGCGTCGACGACATCAGCGCCGCCACCGGCCTGGGCCGCGGCAGCCTCTACGCCGCGTTCGACGGCAAGCACGGCGTGCTGCTGCAGGCGATGGCCGGCTACTTCGCCCGGCTGGGGCAGGGTGCGCCGAAGGCGCTCGCCGGACCGGACGAGGGCGCCCTGGAACGACTGCACGCGTACTTGCTCCGCGCCGTCCACGGAGTGCCACTCGCCGCCGACGTACCCCCCGCCCCCGACCGGGCGGCGGCGGCCTGCTTCGCCGCCAAAATGGCCCTGGAGATCGGCGCCTCCGACCCCGAGGTGAAACGCCTGGCCAACGACTGCTTCTCCGTGGTCGCGACGGCGGTGGCCGAGTGTGTGCGAGCGGCGCAGCGCAACGGCGACATCGACCCCGACGCGGATCCCGACGACCTTGCCTACCTTCTGCTGACCGTCATCCGCGGGACCGATGTCGTAGGCGCGTACGGCCACAGTCCCGCCCGCCTGACCTCGATTGCGGAGAGCGCGTTCGCCTTGCTGCCTCGCCCGCGCCACCGCTGAGAAGGGCGCGGCCGGCCTCATTGCACAGGCATCTGATGCGGTCGGCCCACTTCGACGCCGCGGAGACACGGCCCGTAGGTTTACGCGCCGCCGTGACCTCGTGTGTAGGCGCGTGCTGTGGTGCTCGGGGGATATGCGGGGTGGGCACTGCTCGGCGCTTCGGACGTGAGGCGGTTCCATGGATGCTGCTGCCCAAAATGAGGGCCAGAACCCGCTTGCCGACCGTCTGATCAGGGCGCATCCGCTACCGGCGACTCACCACTGCCACCGTATGAGCTGCCCCCCTTCCACCTAGCGGTGCCGCTCACCGCACAGTAGCGGTCGTCCGCGCGCAGCATGGAAGCTTGCTGGCACGCGCCACCTTTCCCACCGCGCACCCCAGCTCCCATCCCGTTTGCCGTCGACCCACACACCGTGGAGCGGGCGTGGTCCCTGGCGTCCAGGTGGAGCGCGCCACTGTACGAACGACCTGGACGCCAGGGACCGCGTCTGCTCGGCTCTGCCTGGGTCGACGGCAAACGGGATGGGAGCCTCCCACACACCCCTACGAACCCGCACCCGGGAACGGCGCCCCCTCCATCCCGGCGTCGGCCGATCCCCCGCCGGAGGCTTGTTCTGACCCCATGCCGTGCCTGCCTCGAGCTCCGCCGGCACCGCTCACCACGTCCACCGGACGATCCGTGTCGCCCTTGGCGAGGCGGTGCGGCGTGGGCACGTCCCGACCAACGCGGCGGAGATCGCCAAGGCGCCCCGGCTCGAAGAGGAGGACATCGAGCCGTACACGATCGAAGAGGTGCAGAGCCTGCTCGTCGAAGCTGCCAAGCTCCGCAACAGCGCGCGGTGGGTCGTCGCCCTCGCTCTCGGTCTGCGGCAAGGGGAAGCGCTCGGACTGCACTGGGAGGACGTCGACCTCGACGCGGGATACGTCCGCATCCGCAAGAACCGGCCGCGTCCCAAGTACGCGCACGGCTGCGGCGCCAATCCGTGTGGCCGGAAGGCGGGCTACTGCCCCAAGAGGGAGCAGACCCGTCGCGAGCACAAGTCCACCAAGTCCCGAGCCGGACGGCGGACCATCGGCCTGCCCGATCCGCTGATCAAGATTCTCCGCCAGCACCAGGACGCCCAGGAGCGGGAGCGGATCGCGGCCGGTGCCGACTGGGAGGGCAAGGGGTACGTCTTCGCCTCGCCGATCGGTGGGCCGCTGAGCCCGAACACCGACTTCCACATCTGGAAGCGGCTTCTCCGGGACGCGGGCGTACGAGACAGCCGACTGCACGACGCTCGGCACACTGCCGCCACCGTGCTGTTGATCCTCGGAGTCCCAGACGTGGTGATCGACTCGATCACGGCTTGGGAGCCCGGGGGAGCGGCGCGGATGCGCGCCCGGTACATGCATGTGACGGGAACCATGCTCCGCAAGGTCGCCCAGCAAGTCGGGGACGCGCTCTGGGTGCCGCCCGGTATCGAAGAGAAAAACAACTGAGACGGAAACTGAGACGGACAACGTCGAAGGGCCCCACCGCGAACGGTGGGGCCCTTCGACATCGTGCCCGGTGAGGCACTGGCGGAGGATACGAGATTCGAACTCGTGAGGGGTTGCCCCCAACACGCTTTCCAAGCGTGCGCCCTAGGCCTCTAGGCGAATCCTCCGCCGGAAACATTACATGACGCCGGGGAGTGCTAGCGAACTCGTTCGGGACCCGGCGATCGGGTAGGCTGGGGCTCAGCCCCTCACGCGGCGCTATCTGACTGAACTCCCCCAGGGCCGGAAGGCAGCAAGGGTAGGTTGGCTCTGGCGGGTGCGTGGGGGGTCTTTCGCGTCCGGGGACGGGTGCCCAGGGGCGGGCGCCGAGGGGCTGCGGCCGGGCTGTGACTCGGGCCGGGCGCTTTGTCAGTGGGCGCCTATAACCTCGTAAGCGTGTCGTCTCTCGCGCTGTACCGCCGCTATCGCCCGGAGTCCTTCGCCGAGGTCATCGGGCAAGAGCATGTCACCGACCCGCTGCAGCAGGCGCTGCGGAACAACCGGGTCAATCACGCGTACCTGTTCAGCGGCCCGCGCGGATGCGGCAAGACGACCAGCGCGCGGATCCTGGCCCGCTGTCTGAACTGTGAGCAAGGTCCCACCCCGACGCCGTGCGGCGAGTGCCAGTCCTGCCGCGACCTGGCGAGGAACGGACCGGGGTCGATCGACGTCATCGAGATCGACGCGGCCAGCCACGGTGGTGTGGACGACGCCCGTGACCTGCGGGAGAAGGCCTTCTTCGGGCCCGCGAGCAGCCGGTACAAGATCTACATCATCGACGAGGCCCACATGGTCACGTCGGCCGGTTTCAACGCGCTGCTCAAGGTCGTCGAGGAGCCGCCCGAGCATCTCAAGTTCATCTTCGCGACCACCGAGCCCGAGAAGGTCATCGGGACCATCCGGTCGCGCACGCACCACTACCCGTTCCGGCTCGTCCCGCCCGGGACCCTGCGGGACTATCTCGCCGAGGTGTGCGCGAAGGAGAAGATCCCCGTCGAGGACGGGGTTCTGCCGCTGGTCGTGCGCGCGGGCGCCGGGTCCGTGCGTGACTCCATGTCCGTCATGGACCAGCTGCTCGCGGGCGCGGGCCCCGACGGTGTGACATACGCCATGGCCACCTCCCTGCTCGGGTACACGGACGGCTCGCTCCTCGACTCGGTCGTCGAGGCCTTCGCCACCGGGGACGGGGCCGCCGCGTTCGAAGTCGTCGACCGAGTGATCGAGGGGGGCAACGACCCCCGTCGGTTCGTCGCCGACCTGCTGGAGCGGCTGCGGGACCTCGTCATCCTCGCCGCCGTGCCCGACGCCGCCGAGAAGGGGCTGATCGACGCCCCGGTCGACGTGCTGGAGCGCATGCAGGCCCAGGCGGGCGTCTTCGGCCCGGCCGAGCTGAGCCGCGCCGCCGACATCGTCAACGAGGGGCTGACCGAGATGCGCGGGGCCACCTCGCCCCGCCTGCAGCTCGAGCTGATCTGCGCACGGGTGCTGCTGCCCGCCGCATACGGGGACGAGCGGTCCGTCATGGCCCGCCTGGACCGCCTGGAGCGCGGCGTCAACTTCTCCGGCGGCGGCGCGGCCCCTGCCATGGGGTATGTGCCCGGTCCCGAGGCGCACGGCGGGGCAAGCGCGGGGGCGTCGTCCGTTCCTGCGGTGCCGCCCGGCGGTGGTCCGGCCGCGGCTCGGGCCGCGGTGCGGGCCCAGGGCCCAGGCGCAGGCGCGGGCACAGGCGCAGGCGCAGGCAGTGCGCCGGGGCCGGGTGCTTACGACGGTGCGGCGACGCCTGCTCCGGCACCGGCACCGCCCGCACCGCCCGCGGAGACGCCGCCGGCGGCTCCCGCTCCCGCTCAGCCGGGGCCCCAGGCCGCCCCTGCTCCCGCCGGTCCCGGTGCCTGGCCCACCGCTGCCGCCGCGGGCAGCGGCCGACGGCCCGGCGGGTGGCCCACGGCGGCGTCCGCGGGCGGAGCGCAGCCCCCGGCCGCGCCCACGCGACCGGCCGCGCCTACGCGACCGGCGGCACCCGCGGCCACGCCGGCACCGGCAGCCTCCGCTCCCGCACCGGCCGCCGCACCGGCGCCCGGCGGGCTCGACCCCCGCGCGCTGTGGCCGAACATCCTGGAGGCGGTGAAGAACCGCCGCCGCTTCACCTGGATCCTGCTCAGCCAGAACGCGCAGGTCGCCGGCTTCGACGGGACGACGCTGCAGGTCGGCTTCGTGAACGCCGGGGCCCGGGACAACTTCCTCAGCAGCGGCAGCGAGGAGGTCCTGCGGCAGGCGCTGGGCGAGCAGTTCAACGTGCAGTGGAAGATCGAGGCGATCGTCGACCCCTCGGGCGGCTCGGCACCGCCGGCCACTTCGGGCTCCGGCTTCGGCGGCGGTTACCCGTCCGGCGGGGGCGGTGGCTACGGCTCGGGCGCCCCGTCGGCGCCCCGTCCCGCACCCCAGCAGCCGGCTCCGGCCGCGCGCCCGGCGGCCCCGTCGGCGCCCGCGACCGCGGCCCCGGCACCGGTGGCGCCCGCCCCCGCACAGACCGCGCCCCCGGCACCGGAGCGCCATGTGGTCGCCCCCGAGGACGACATGCCGGAGGACGACGACCCCGACCTCGACGAGTCGGCGCTCTCGGGCCACGAACTGATCGTCAGAGAGCTCGGGGCCACGGTGGTCGAGGAGTTCTCGAACGAGTAGGCGGGCCAGGAGCAGGCAGAGCGGGGGCTCTTGGGAGGAACCCACAAAGCCGTCCCCCGGCCCTCTTCGGCGGCCCCCACAAGGTCACTGGCCCGTGCCCGTTAGGCTGACCCCGTGAAGGTCCTCGTCATCGGTAGCGGCGCCCGCGAACACGCCCTGTGCCGTTCCCTCTCCCTCGACCCCGACGTCACCGAGCTGCACTGCGCCCCCGGCAACGCGGGTATCGCCGAGGTGGCCCGGTTGCACCAGGTCGACGCCCTCGACGGACAGGCCGTGGCCGCGCTGGCCGGTGAGCTCGGCGTCGGGCTTGTCGTCGTCGGCCCGGAGGCGCCGCTCGTCGCAGGGGTCGCCGACGCCGTGCGCGAGGCCGGGATCCCCGTCTTCGGCCCCTCCGGGGAAGCCGCGCAGCTCGAGGGCTCCAAGGCGTTCGCCAAGGACGTGATGGCGGCCGCGGGCGTCCCCACGGCACGTTCGTACGTCTGCACGAACGCCGAGGAGGTCGAGGAGGCGCTCGACGCCTTCGGCGCCCCGTACGTCGTGAAGGACGACGGCCTCGCCGCCGGCAAGGGCGTCGTCGTCACCGCCGACCTCGAGGCCGCCAGGGCCCACGCGGCCGCCTGTGAGCGTGTCGTCATCGAGGAGTTCCTCGACGGCCCCGAGGTGTCCCTGTTCGCCGTCACCGACGGCGAGACAGTGGTCCCGCTCCAGCCCGCCCAGGACTTCAAGCGCGCCCTGGACGGCGACGAGGGGCCGAACACCGGCGGCATGGGCGCTTACTCACCGCTGCCGTGGGCCGACCCGAAGCTGGTCGAGGAGGTGCTGCAGACGGTTCTGCAGCCGACCGTCGACGAGATGCGCCGCCGCGGCACGCCGTTCTCCGGGCTGCTGTACGCGGGGCTCGCGATCACCTCGCGCGGCGTTCGGGTCATCGAGTTCAACGCCCGTTTCGGCGACCCCGAGACCCAGGTCGTCCTCGCCCGGCTGAAGACCCCGCTCGCCGGTGTGCTGCTGGCCGCCGCGAACGGCACCCTCGCCGACCTGCCGCCGCTGCGCTGGAGCGACGACGCGGCCGTCACCGTGGTCGTCGCCTCTCACAACTACCCGGGCACCCCGCGTACCGGCGACCCGATCACCGGGCTCGACGAGGTGGCGGCCCAGGACGCCCCGCACGCTTACGTGCTGCACGCCGGCACCCGGCGGGAGGGCGACGCGGTGGTGAGCGCGGGCGGCCGCGTGCTGTCCGTCACGGCGACCGGCGAGGACCTCACCGAGGCGCGTCGCCGGGCGTACGCGGCGGTGGGGCGCATCGGACTCGAGGGCTCCCAGCACCGCACGGACATCGCGGCGAAGGCCGCGGGCACCGGCATCTGACGCGCCGGCCTGCGACCTCGGCGCGTCCGTGTGGTGGTCACGCCGGCCGATGAACCTCGTGGGCCCCGGATCCGTCTCAGGATGCGGGGCCCGTGTCATGCGGCGGTGTCATGCGGTGGTGTCGCGCGAAGGCTCGGCGCCGAACCGGCGGAATCCTGGCCTGGCCGTTGCCCTGCGTCAGCCACCTTTCCCCAAAGCCATTCCATCGAGTGAGCGGTGTCCCGTCCGGCTGACGACGGCCGGAGCCCCAACTAGGGTGCGGCGCAGGTGTTCCGGCACTTGGCCCACCGGCATTGCGATGTCAGTGGCGGGTGCCACAGTGGGGGGGTGAGCAACGCACGGGCATCCGGCGGCGACTTCCGTGACGCAGACCGTCACGGCACGGGTCGTGCCGGGCAGAGGCGGGTCGGAGGGGGTGACGTCAGGTCGTGACCGGTATCGGTGTGGAGGCGGGCGCGCAGGCCGCGCGCTCACGGGCCCTGGCCGTGCTGCGGATCCGCAGCCGCGCTCTGGCCGTCGCCCTGCTGCCCGCGGCCGTCGCCGTCGTGCTGCTCGTCGGCGGTTCCACCGGTCATCTCGGCGGAGGGCGTTGGGGGATCGCCCGCTGGATCGTGACCGTTGTCGCGGTGGTGGTCCTGCTCTGCGCCGCCGGTATCGCCCTCGTGATCGCCCGCGCCCGCCCGGCCATGAGCCCGACGGTCCCGATCGCGGAGGACGCGGCACCCGATCTCTACCGGATGGTCAGAGACCTGGCCGACCGCCTCGACGTGCCCGCGCCGTCCGCCATAGCGCTCACCCCGGACTGCGACAGCTGGCTGGAGGACCGCACCCACCCCGCTCACGGGCCGCCGTGTCCGCCACCCGGGGAGGAGATATCCGGCGCCCGCGGCATACGCGGCCTGTCGGCCCCCCGACAGCACCGCGCCGCGACCGCGCCCGTGCTTGTCATCGGCTCGCCGTTCCTGTGGTGGATGCGGGTGGGCGAGCTGCGCGCGGTCCTCGCCCCGGTCGTCGCCGGTACGGGACCGTCGGCGCACCCGGACATAGCGGCGGCACGGCGCTTCGTCCGCGGGCTGGACGCCGCGGTGGCGGTGACGTCGGCACCGGCGCACGGGCCCGTGATCCGTACGGTGCTCGCGGGCGTCGGATGGGTGGCGCGCCTGCTGTTGCGCAGCTGCCGGGGGCATGCGGAGGAGATGGAGCGGGGGGTGGCGGCGGCCGCGGCCGAGCGTGCACAGGCTGTGGACTACGGGGCGCGGATCGTCGCGCAGGAGCAGGTGGGTTTGGCGTACGCGGGCTGGGACCGGCTGCTGACCCGGGTCGCGCTGCCGGCCTGGCGGATGGGCCGCTGGCCCTCGCGCCTGGACGCGGGCGTCGTCGCGGCGCTCACGGAGCTGTCGCGCCGGGACCGGCTGGCCGAGGGCTTCACCTCGCGGCTGGGTGAGCGGCCGGCCTGTGACCTGCTCGAGGAGCCCGGCCTGGTGGACGAGGCCGCGTCCCTGCTCGCGGCCCGCCTCTTCCACGGAGGACCGGCCGAGTCCGGCCCGAATTGGGCGCCGGTGGACTGGCAGGAGTACCCGGACGAGGTCGTCGACCGCAAGTGGCGCACGGACGCGGCCCGCCTGCACCGCGTCCTGGACGCCCTCGGCGTCCACCACGCCCACCACGACACGGTCCCCCACGCGGGCGGACCGACGCTGGAGCGGGTCCTGGAGTACCTGACGGTCCGCCCGGCCGCCGGCGCGAGCGGCACGCCGGCGGGTGAGGGCGCGCGCGCGAGTGGCACGGCCGCGGGTGAGAGCGGGTCCGACGGCATACGTCTCCCGGGCGAGGACGGCGCCGGCGACGAAACCGCCGACGTTCCCGACGACGACGTGGTCGCCAGTGTGCGGACCGCCGCACTCGTAGCCGGGCTCAGCGCCGAGATGGCGCGGGAGGAGGCGGCAGGGGCGATACCCGGCGGCGCCGGGGGACCGGGTCCGGACCGTGCGGTGTGGGACGCCGCCGCGATGCTGCCGCTGTTCCCACTGCAACCGCCCCGCACCGGCCGCGAACTGCTTGTCGACCACGTCGCCGCGGTGGTGTGCTGCGCCGCGATGGACACGGCGGGAGCGGCACCGGGCCTCGACTGGCTGGACGGCCCGTCCCTCCTGGTGAGGGGCGAACGAGCGGCCGACCTCTCCCCCCGGGTCCGCACCCTCGTCGAGGAGGGCGACCCCACCCCGCTGCGCACCTGGCTCCGCAACCTCGGCGTACGCCCCGAGAAACCGGTCCGCCTGGTCTGACGACCGCTCTCCCTGGTCTGACGACCGCTCTCCCTGGTCTGACGACCGCCCCGCCTGGTCTGACGACCGCCCCGCTTGGTCTGACGACCACTCCGGCCGGTCCGAGGTCGGGGTCCGCCTGGTCCCACGGCCGCTCCGGCCGGTCCGAGGACGGGGTCCGCCCGGTCCGCGGTCGGGGTCCGCCCGGTCCGCGGTCGGGGTCCGCCCGGTCCGCGGTCGGGGTCCGCCCGGTCCGACGACCGCTCCGCCTGATCTGACGACCGCTCCACCTGGGCCGAACCCGCGCCGAACCCGCCCCAATCCCGCGCCGACCTGGGGGAACTCCACCCGCCCCGTTCCGCAAGCCCGACCCCTGGCCGCAGAATCCCATTCCGTTCACGTCAATTCGCGACGAACGGTGACGGAGTGGGTGCGTTATGTGATGTGCTGGGTACCGATCGCGCACTCGGTAAGGGCTTACGACGGCTCACGGGGGACGAGGGAGGGGACACGCATGGGGTCGGAACACATCCGTCGGTGGGAGTCGGGTGCTCTCGCCCACGCCGTGACGGATCCTTTCGGCCAGGGTCCCGTTCCCTGGCTGCGGGGCAGTGAGACGTACTTCGACGACACGGGCCAAGTGGTCCCCTGGTACGTGGACCCGACCCCGGCCCACGTCCCGGCCCAGGGCCAGAAAGGGGCCCGGATCCCGGCCCCCCGCACCAGCGGCCCCCGCTCCGCAGACGACGTCCACCGCCAGATCAAGGGCTTCACCTCGACCGGCGCCGTCGCCCCGGGCGAGGCCCTGGACTTCCACGTCACCGTCGACCCGCCCCAGGAGTTCGCCGTCGACGTGTACCGGATCGGGCACTACGACGGCGACGGAGCGGCCAAGATCACCACGAGCCCCCGTCTCTCGGGCATCGTCCAGCCGGCGCCGCTCACCGCGGACCGCACGGTCTCCTGCCATCACTGGTGGCTGTCCTGGCGGCTGCAGATCCCGTCGTACTGGAGTGTCGGCGCCTATGTCGCCGTGCTGACCACCGCCGACGGCTACCGCTCCCACGTCCCGTTCACCGTCCGCGACGCGCGCCCGGCCGATCTGCTCCTGCTGCTCCCGGACATCACCTGGCAGGCGTACAACCTCTACCCGGAGGACGGCCGCACCGGCGCCAGCCTCTACCACGCCTGGGACGACAGCGGCCGGCTGCTCGGCGAGGCCGACGCCGCCACCACGGTCTCCTTCGACCGCCCGTACGCGGGCGCGGGCCTGCCTCTGCACGTCGGTCACGCGTACGACTTCATCCGCTGGGCCGAGCGGTACAGCTACGACCTCGCCTACGCCGACGCCCGCGATCTGCACGCCGGCCGCGTCGACCCCACCCGCTACCGCGGTCTCGTCTTCCCCGGCCACGACGAGTACTGGTCGGCGCAGATGCGCCGCACCGTGGAGCTGGCCCGCGAGCACGGCACCTCGCTGGTCTTCCTCTCCGCCAACACCATGTACTGGCAGGTGGAGCTCGGCCCGTCCCCGTCCGGTGTCCCCGACCGCCTGCTCACCTGCCGCAAGCGGCGCGGCCCGGGAAAGCCGGTTCTGTGGCGGGAAATCGACCGTGCGGAGCAGGAGGTGATCGGGATCCAGTACGCGGGCCGGGTGCCCGAGCCCCACCCGCTCGTGGTCCGCAACGCCGACCACTGGCTGTGGGAGGGGACCGGCGCGGAGGAGGGCGACAAGCTGGAGGGGATGGTCGCCGGAGAGGCGGACCGTTACTTCCCGCGCGCCCCGCTGCCCGACCACGAGGGCCGCATCCTGCTCGCCCACTCCCCGTACCGGGACGGCGAGGGCGTCCCGCGTCACCAGGAGACCTCCCTCTACCGTGCTCCTTCCGGCGCCCTGGTCTTCGCGTCCGGAACGTTTGCGTGGTCCCCCGCGCTGGACCGCCCCGGTCATGTCGATCCCCGTGTCCAGCAGGCGACAGCAAACCTCTTGGACCGCATCTGCAAACGAGACTGAACTCGCCCCTCCCCGGCCCCGCGGACCGGCTCGCTCCCGGCATGGGGGAGAATCGAGCCATTGGGACAGAACCACGGGGAGGGACCGTGTCCGGATTCGTCGAAAAGCCCGAACCCGTCCAGGTGCCGGGACTGGTGCATCTGCACACCGGGAAGGTGCGCGAGCTGTACCAGAACGAGGCGGGCGACCTCGTGATGGTCGCCAGCGACCGTACGTCCGCATTCGACTGGGTACTGCCGACCGAGATCCCGGACAAGGGCCGGATCCTCACCCAGCTGTCGCTCTGGTGGTTCGACCTGCTCCGGGACCTGGTCCCGAGCCACGTCCTGAGCACCGAACTCCCGCCGGGCGCGCCCGCGGACTGGGCCGGCCGCACCCTGGTCTGCAAGTCCCTGAAGATGGTCCCGGTGGAGTGCGTGGCCCGCGGCTACCTCACCGGCTCGGGTCTCGCCGAGTACAAGGAGTCCCGCACCGTCTGCGGCCTCGCCCTGCCCGAGGGCCTGGTCGACGGCTCGGAACTGCCCGCCCCGATCTTCACCCCGGCGACCAAGGCCGCGGTCGGCGAGCACGACGAGAACGTCTCCTACGAGGAGGTCGCCCGCAAGGTCGGCGCCGAGACCGCGGCCCAGCTGCGGCAGGCGACTCTCGCCGTCTACGGCCGCGCCCGCGACATCGCCCGCGACCGCGGGATCATCCTCGCGGACACCAAGTTCGAGTTCGGCTATGACGGAGACACCCTCGTCCTCGCCGACGAGGTCCTCACCCCGGACTCCTCCCGCTTCTGGCCGGCCGACCAGTGGCAGCCGGGCCGCGCGCAGCCGTCGTTCGACAAGCAGTTCGTACGGGACTGGCTCACCTCCCCCGCCTCCGGCTGGGACCGCACGAGCGAGCAGCCCCCGCCGCCGCTGCCGCAGGAGATCGTGGAGGCGACCCGCGCGAAGTACGCGGAGGCGTACGAACGCCTGACGGGCGTCCGCTGGTCCTGACCGACCCGGCCGACCGCATACAGGGCCCGGCCGCTCGCCGGGCCCTGACGGCGGCCACGAGCACCCGGACGCACCCCCCAGGACACACGAAGAAGCCCCCGGCCTGGGCCGGGGGCTTCTCTCTGGAGCGGACGACGAGGCTCGAACTCGCGACCTCAACCTTGGCAAGGTTGCGCTCTACCAACTGAGCTACGTCCGCACTGCGCGCTGCGCGAAGCCAACTATACCCAACCTCGCTCATGGGTGGTGCACACCTGGGCACGCGGCGCTGTGGCAACCTTCACACCGCCCGGGGTACCGGGGCACGAGAAAGGCCCCGGTCGAATCGACCGAGGCCCTTCTTTCTGGAGCGGACGACGAGGCTCGAACTCGCGACCTCAACCTTGGCAAGGTTGCGCTCTACCAACTGAGCTACGTCCGCATTGCCCCCGACCGTCAGCTGTAAAAGACACAGCCACCGATCGGTGCGAGCACCAGCCTACCTGATCCACAAGGGTGGTCCGGCCGGTCTCGTAGAGCGGGTGACAGGGATTGCACACTGCGCCTCCCCCTTGGAAAGGGGGTGTTCTGCTACTGAACTACACCCGCGTGACGCTCGGGCCTCGGCCTTTCCGGCCTCGCCCCTCGGCGTGCTCAGACTCTAGCTGATCACCAGGGGTGCAACGCAAGTCGGTTGCGCACGGGCCCGGATGGGGCAGTGGAGCGCCCCTGCAAGGGGCGCGGGGCCGTGACCCCATGCGGCTCCGCCGCGTGGGTGCGAGCAACCCGCGACAACCGGCACGCCGTGACGATCAGAACCCCCACGCAGAACCCCCACGGCGAACGGCACCCGGGGCCCGGGGCGGAGCCCCGCGAACGGCACCCTCGCCACCGAGCCCCGCTCAGCCAACGGCCCGGAACCCCCGCCGAGCCCGCGCGGCTACTGCGCCTCGGCGAACGCCTCGTACACCTTCTTGGGGATCCGCCCCCGCGGCGGCACGTCCAGCTTGTTGGAGCGGGCCCACGCGCGGACCGCGGCCGGGTCCGGGGTCAGGGCCGTGTGCGTGTACGCCCGGCCCGACTTGGCCTTCTTCCGCCCGGCCTCCACGTACGGCTCAAGCGCCTTACGCAGTTTCTTGGCATTGGCTTGATTGAGGTCGATCTCGTACGACTTGCCGTCCAGTCCGAAGACGATCGTTTCCGCCGCTTCTGAGCCGTCGATGTCGTCAAAGAGAGTGACCACGACACGCTGCGCCACGAATATCGGTCCCTTCGTGCGGCACCTCCGCGATCACAGGCCATGACGTGCGCAACGATGACGTGCGCAGTCGTCCGGCGGATGTCGGGAAGGTGTCGACTGTCCGGCAGTAATTGGGCAAAGTATCGGCTATTGCCTTTTCCTTTGTACAGTGCCCGGCATTGCATTGTGAAGACAGACTGAATACCTCCGCGTGTCCGCGTGCAATGCCGGGGCATCCTTCTTCTGCGATTTTTCCGAGGATTTTCCGTGCGGGGCACCGCGTCGATGCGCGATCGTGATGGCGGTCACGTAGGATGCTACGAATCTACGCGAGTAGAAATTGTGTGCGGGTAGTCTGAAGGAACCTGCTCAGCACCACACACCGGGAGTGCCAGTGGCACGCGTCGTAGTCGACGTCATGCTCAAGCCGGAGATCCTCGACCCCCAGGGCCAGGCGGTGCAGCGCGCACTGCCGCGCCTCGGTTTCGAAGGCATCTCCGACGTACGTCAGGGAAAGCGATTCGAACTCGAGGTGGACGGGCCGGTCGACGACGCCGCGCTCGCCCGCATCCACGATCTCGCCGAATCCTTCCTCGCCAACACCGTGATCGAGGACTTCACCGTCAAGGTGGAGGAAGTGGCGGAGGCCTCGAAGTGACCACCCGTATTGGCGTCGTCACTTTCCCGGGCAGCCTCGACGACCGGGACACCCAGCGCGCGATCCGTATCGCCGGGGCGGAGCCCGTCGCCCTCTGGCACAAGGACAAGGACCTCAAGCAGGTCGACGCCGTGGTCCTGTGCGGCGGTTTCTCCTACGGCGACTATCTGCGGGCCGGCGCCATCGCCCGCTTCTCGCCGGTGATGGAGCCCCTGATCGAGCAGGCGAAGGCGGGCCTTCCGGTCCTCGGCATCTGCAACGGCTTCCAGATCCTCACCGAGGCCCACCTCCTCCCGGGCGCCATGCTCGGCAACGACCACCTCCACTTCATCTGCCGCGACCAGAAGCTGCGGGTGGAGAACGCGGACACTTCCTGGACCAGCGACTACGACGCCGGCCAGGAGATCCACATCCCGCTGAAGAACATGGACGGCCGGTACGTCGCCGACGAGTACACCCTCGACAAGCTCGAGGCCGAGGGCCGCGTGGCCTTCCGGTACGTCGACTTCAACCCCAACGGCTCGCTGCGGGACATCGCCGGCATCACCAACGAGGCCGGCAACGTCGTGGGCCTCATGCCGCACCCCGAGCACGCCGTCGAACCGCTGATCGGTACCGGTCGTACCGACGGCCTCCCGTTCTTCACCTCGATCCTCAAGAAGCTGGTCACCGCATGAGCAGGACGCCTCTGGACACGGTCGAGCACGCGACCGCGACCCCCGACGTCGAGCTGCCCTGGGCCGAACTCGGCCTGAAGAAGGACGAGTACGAGCGGATCGTGGAGATCCTCGGCCGCCGCCCGACCGGCGCCGAGCTCGCCATGTACTCGGTCATGTGGTCCGAGCACTGCTCGTACAAGAGCAGCAAGGTCCACCTGCGCCAGTTCGGCGAGAAGGCCCCCCAGTCCGACGCCCTGCTCGTCGGCATCGGCGAGAACGCAGGTGTCGTGGACGTCGGCCAGGGCTACGCCGTCACCTTCAAGGTGGAGTCGCACAACCACCCCTCCTACGTCGAGCCCTACCAGGGCGCGGCCACGGGCGTCGGCGGCATCGTGCGCGACATCATCGCGATGGGCGCGCGCCCGGTCGCCGTGGTCGACCCGCTGCGCTTCGGCGCGGCCGACCACCCCGACACCAAGCGGGTCCTCCCCGGTGTCGTCGCCGGCATCGGCGGCTACGGCAACTGCCTGGGCCTGCCGAACATCGGCGGCGAGGTCGTCTTCGACGCCTGCTACCAGGGCAACCCGCTGGTCAACGCCGGTGCCATCGGTGTGATGCGGCACGAGGACATCCACCTCGCGAAGGCGTCCGGCGCGGGCAACAAGGTCATCCTGTACGGCGCCCGCACGGGCGGCGACGGCATCGGCGGCGCCTCCATCCTGGCCTCCGAGACCTTCGACGACGCCAAGCCCTCCAAGCGCCCCGCCGTCCAGGTGGGCGACCCCTTCCAGGAGAAGCTCCTCATCGAGTGCACCCTGGAGGCGTTCCGGGAGAAGCTGGTCGTCGGCATCCAGGACCTGGGCGCGGCGGGCCTGTCCTGCGCGACCTCGGAGCTGGCCTCGAACGGCTCCGGCGGCATGCGCGTCACCCTCGACGACGTCCCCCTGCGCGACTCGACGCTCTCCCCCGAGGAGATCCTGATGAGCGAGTCGCAGGAAAGGATGTGTGCGGTCGTCGAGCCGGAGAAGGTCGACCGCTTCCTGGAGATCTGCGCCAAGTGGGACGTCATCGCCACCGTCATCGGTGAGGTGACCGACGGGGACCGCCTGGAGATCTACTGGCACGGCGGCAAGATCGTCGACGTCGACCCGCGCACGGTCGCGCACGAGGGCCCGGTCTACGAGCGCCCGTACGCCCGCCCGTCCTGGCAGGACGAGCTGCAGGCCGACGACGCGAACAAGCTCCCGCGCCCGGCGACGTCCGAGGAGCTGAAGGACCAGGTCCTGAAGCTGGTCGGCTCGCCCAACCAGGCCTCCAAGAAGTGGATCACGCAGCAGTACGACCACTTCGTGCAGGGCAACACGGTCCTCGCCCAGCCCGAGGACTCCGGCATGATCCGCATCGACGAGGAGTCCGGCCTCGGCGTGGCCATCGCCACCGACGGCAACGGCCGCTACGCCAAGCTCGATCCGTACGCGGGCGCGCAGCTGGCCCTCGCGGAGGCGTACCGCAACGTGGCGACCACGGGCGCCAAGCCGCTGGCGGTCTCCGACTGCCTGAACTTCGGCTCGCCCGAGGACCCGGCGGTGATGTGGCAGTTCGCGGAGGCCGTGCGCGGTCTGGCGGACGGCTGTCAGCAGCTGGGCACCCCGGTGACCGGCGGCAACGTCTCCCTCTACAACCAGACGGGCGAGGCGGCCATCCACCCGACCCCGGTGGTCGCCGTGCTGGGCGTCATCGACGACGTCGCCCGGCGCACCCCGGTCGCCTTCCAGGAGGAGGGCCAGCTGCTGTACCTCCTCGGCGACACCCGTGAGGAGTTCGGCGGTTCGGCCTGGTCGCAGGTGATCCACGACCACCTCGGCGGTCTGCCCCCGCAGGTCGACCTGGAGCGCGAACGCCTCCTCGGCGAAATCCTGATCTCCGCGTCGCGCGACGGCATGATCGACTCCGCGCACGACCTGTCCGACGGCGGTCTGATCCAGGCCGTGGTCGAGTCGGCCCTGCTCGGCGGCAAGGGCGCGCGGCTGATCGTGCCGGACGGCCTGGACGCGTTCACGTTCCTCTTCTCCGAGTCGGCGGGACGCGCGATCGTCGCCGTGCCGCGCTCGGAGGAGCTCCGCTTCAACGACATGTGCGGCGCGCGCGGCCTGCCGGCCACCCGCATCGGTGTCGTGGACGGGGAAACCGTCGAGGTCCAGGGCGAGTTCGAGCTGACCCTGGCCGAACTGCGCGAGGCCCACGAGGGCACCATTCCGGCGCTGCTGGCGTAAGCCGCCCGTCGGACGGCCGTAGTACGACGGCGAAGGCCCCACCCGCTCGACGGGCGGGGCCTTCGCCGTCCGCGTTCCCTCCGCCCTGCGCCCCCGCCTCCCGCGCCCACTAGGCTCGGCGCCATGCCCCCGGCCAAGAAGCGCACCCGGACTTACGACCCCGTCAAGACCCGCGCCGCCGTTCTCGCGCAGTTCGGGAACGTACGGGAGGCCGTGAGCACCCTTACGGCCGAGCAACTCGCGCTGCCCACCCGGCTCGGGGACTGGGCCGTACGGGAACTGGCCACGCACATCGGGATGGCCCTCTCGGCCTTCGGGCGGTTCCTCGGCAGGCCGGAACCCGCCGCGCAGAACGCCACCGTCCTCGACTGGCCCTTCGCGACGTCCGCCAACTCCGGTGCCATCGCGGACACCGCCCGCACTCTCGCCGCCCAGAACCCCGACCTCGACGGCTACCTCGCCGGCATCGAGAAGGAGTACTCGGAACTCCTCGCCGCACATCCCGGCACCCGGCTGCTCGACACCACCGCGGGCGCCATGCCGCTCGCCGACTACCTGGTCACCCGCACCGTGGAACTCGTGGTCCACACCGACGACCTGAACGCCGCCGTCCCCGGCCTCGACATCCCCTACGACCGCCAGGCCCTCGCCGCAGCGACCCGGCTGCTCGCCGACGCGCTCGCCGTGAAGGCGCCCGGCGCCTCCACCGAGGTGCGCGTCCCGCCGTACGCCGTCGTGCAGTGCATCGAAGGCCCCCGGCACACCCGCGGCACCCCGCCCAACGTCGTCGAGACCGACCCGCTGACCTGGGTCCGGCTCGCGACCGGCCGTACGAGCTGGGACACGGCCCTCGCAGACGCCAAGGTCAGCGCGAGCGGCGAGCGGGCCGACCTGAGCGGGCTGCTGCCCCTGATGGCGTGAAGTCGTCAGGGACGCGGGGGCGACGGTACGCGCCGGTCACTTCACGGAGTGCGCCCCGGGTACCCACCCGCAAGATGTGCGACGGCTCACTCATGGACACCGAGGACACGCTGAGCGGGCTCTCCGGTCGTCCGCGGCTCTCCGCCCCCGACCACCGGCGCGCCGCGCTGACCAGCGAAAACGGCAAGGGCGTCAGCGCGCTCGCCGAGCGCGGACCACGGGCGTCCGGCCACTGCGCACGGCGTGCGGCATCGATGACCGGATTCGGACCAGTGCACGATCTCGCCTACACTCGGTGGCGTGCCACGTGGTGACGGTCGACTCAATCACGATCTGCTCCCCGGTGAGAAAGGCCCCCAGGACGCATGCGGCGTCTTCGGTGTCTGGGCTCCGGGCGAAGAGGTCGCAAAGCTCACGTACTTCGGGCTCTACGCCCTCCAGCACCGGGGTCAGGAATCCGCGGGTATCGCGGTGAGCAACGGCTCCCAGATCCTCGTCTTCAAGGACATGGGCCTGGTCTCCCAGGTCTTCGACGAGACCTCCCTCGGTTCGCTCCAGGGTCACATCGCGGTCGGTCACGCCCGCTACTCGACCACCGGCGCCTCCGTCTGGGAGAACGCCCAGCCGACGTTCCGCGCCACCGCGCACGGCTCGATCGCGCTCGGCCACAACGGCAACCTGGTCAACACGGCGCAGCTCGCCGAGATGGTCGCCGACCTCCCCAAGGAGAACGGCCGCGCCACCCAGGTCGCCGCCACCAACGACACCGACCTCGTCACCGCCCTCCTCGCGGGCCAGGTCGACGACGACGGCAAGCCGCTGACCGTCGAGGAGGCGGCTCCCAAGCTGCTGCCTCAGGTCAAGGGCGCCTTCTCGCTCGTCTTCATGGACGAGAACACCCTCTACGCGGCCCGCGACCCGCAGGGCATCCGCCCGCTGGTCCTCGGCCGGCTGGAGCGCGGCTGGGTCGTCGCCTCCGAGACCGCCGCGCTCGACATCGTCGGCGCCAGCTTCGTCCGCGAGATCGAGCCCGGCGAGTTCGTGGCCGTCGACGAGAACGGTCTGCGCACCTCCCGGTTCGCGGAAGCGAAGCCCAAGGGCTGTGTCTTCGAGTACGTGTACCTGGCCCGCCCGGACACCGACATCGCCGGCCGGAACGTGTACCTCTCCCGTGTCGAGATGGGCCGTCGCCTCGCCAAGGAGGCGCCCGTCGACGCCGATCTGGTCATAGCGACGCCCGAGTCCGGCACCCCGGCCGCGATCGGCTACGCGGAGGCCTCCGGCATCCCGTTCGGCTCCGGCCTGGTGAAGAACGCCTATGTCGGCCGGACCTTCATCCAGCCCTCGCAGACGATCCGCCAGCTCGGCATCCGCCTGAAGCTGAACCCGCTCAAGGAAGTCATCAAGGGCAAGCGCCTGGTCGTCGTCGACGACTCGATCGTGCGCGGCAACACCCAGCGCGCCCTGGTGCGGATGCTGCGCGAGGCGGGCGCCGCCGAGGTCCACATCCGGATCTCCTCCCCGCCGGTGAAGTGGCCCTGCTTCTTCGGCATCGACTTCGCCACCCGCGCCGAGCTGATCGCCAACGGCATGTCGGTCGAGGAGATCGGCCGCTCACTGGGCGCCGACTCCCTGGCGTACATCTCCATCGACGGCATGATCGAGGCGACCGCCATCGCCAAGCCGAACCTGTGCCGCGCCTGCTTCGACGGCGAGTACCCGATGGAGCTGCCCGACCCGGAGCTCCTCGGCAAGCAGCTGCTGGAGACCGAGCTGGCCGCCGGTCCCGCCGCCACGGCCGCGACCGACGCGATCCGTCGCCCGTAAGACCAGAGGTCCCGGGGCGTCCCCCGGAAGACCCAGCCACCAACCCGAAAGATCCCAGGCAATGTCTGAGACCCAAACCGGTGCTTCCTACGCGGCGGCAGGCGTCGACATCGAAGCGGGCGACCGCGCCGTGGAGCTCATGAAGGAGTGGGTGAAGAAGACGCAGCGCCCCGAGGTCCTCGGCGGCCTCGGCGGCTTCGCCGGCCTCTTCGACGCCTCCGCCCTCAAGCGCTACGAGCGTCCGCTGCTCGCCTCCGCCACCGACGGCGTCGGCACCAAGGTCGACGTCGCGCGCCGGATGGGCGTCTACGACACCATCGGCCACGACCTGGTCGCCATGGTCATGGACGACATCGTGGTGTGCGGCGCCGAGCCCCTGTTCATGACCGACTACATCTGCGTCGGCAAGGTCCACCCCGAGCGGGTCGCCGCGATCGTGAAGGGCATCGCCGAGGGCTGCGTGCTGGCAGGGTGTGCCCTGGTGGGCGGCGAGACGGCCGAACACCCGGGTCTGCTGGGTCCGGACGACTTCGACGTCGCGGGCGCCGGTACGGGCGTCGTGGAGGCCGACCGGCTGCTCGGCGCCGAGCGCGTCCGCGAGGGTGACGCGCTGATCGCCATGGCGTCCTCGGGACTTCACTCCAACGGGTACTCCCTCGTCCGCCACGTCCTGCTCGACCGGGCGAAGCTCGGCCTCGACCAGCACATCGACGACCTCGGCCGCACCCTCGGCGAGGAGCTGCTCGAGCCCACGAAGATCTACTCGCTGGACTGCCTGGCCCTGATGCGCACCGCCGAGGTGCACGCGTTCAGCCACGTCACCGGCGGTGGACTCGCGGCCAACCTGGCCCGCGTGATCCCCGACCACCTGCATGCCGCGGTCGACCGCTCGACCTGGACGCCCGCTCCGGTGTTCGACCTCGTCGGGAGGACCGGCGACGTCGAGCGCCTGGAGCTGGAGAAGACCCTGAACATGGGCGTCGGCATGATCGCGGTCGTCCCCGAGCAGTCGGTGGACGTCGCGCTCGCCGCCCTCGCCGACCGCGGCGTGGACGCATGGGTCGCCGGCGAGATCACCGAGCGGGGCGAGCACGAGACGGGTGCCGCCCTGGTCGGGGACTACGCCGGCTGAGACCCTGCCGACAGCACAGAACCCGGTCCGTGGCCAGGGCCACGGACCGGGTTAAAGCTCGGTGCAGGGTCAAGCGCCGCGACGGTGCCGAGAGGACGACTCGTCTTCCTCGTCCTCGTCGTCGTCCGCATACAAGTCGGCGTACCGTGCGTACAGATCGTCGTCGTGCTCATCGTCCTCGAACCGGTCGCCGTTCGGCGACGCGTTCGACGTCGATGCGCCCAGCTCCTCGGCCAGGCGTGAGAGGTCCGTCCCACCGCTGTTGTACTTCAGCTGGCGGGCGACCTTCGTCTGCTTGGCCTTGGCCCGGCCGCGCCCCATGGCTCGACCCCCTCAACGACGGGGCTCGACGGCCCCAGAGTCTTGACACGCGTTCATGATCCGGAACGGGCTCTCCGCAGAGAGACCGGCCCGTAGGGCTTCCACGGTACCTGAGCCCACGCCCATACGGTACGTCGCCCGCAGGACGGGCGTGTGCCCACGACCGTCGAGGAGCCCTGTCCTCGCTGGTCACGGCCGATTTTAACCACTTATTGGCCGACGACCCGCCGAGGAAAGTGAGAGTCCTCTCAAACCCTCCCTCGGCGGGTACCGGTCAAACCCGGGTGGCCCCCCTCGGGAAGGTCACCGTCCGCGCGCCTCCGCCATCCGCTGCTCGGCGATCCGGTCGGCCGCGGCGGCCGGCGGAATGCCGTCCTCCTTCGCACGAGCGAAGATCGTCAGCGTGGTGTCGAAGATCTTCGCCGCCTTCGCCTTGCACCGGTCGAAGTCGAAGCCGTGCAGCTCGTCGGCGACCTGGATGACACCGCCGGCGTTGACGACGTAGTCGGGCGCGTACAGGATCCCGCGGTCCGCGATGTCCTTCTCCACACCCGGGTGCGCGAGCTGGTTGTTGGCCGCGCCGCACACCACCTTCGCCGTCAGCACCGGCACCGTCTCGTCGTTCAGCGCCCCGCCCAGCGCGCACGGGGCGTAGATGTCCAGGCCCTCGGTGCGGATGAGGGCGTCGGTGTCCGCGGCGACGGCGACCTGCGGGTGCGCGTCGGTGACCCGGCGCACGGCGTCGGGCCGTACGTCCGTGATCACCACGTCGGCGCCGTCCTCGAGCAGGTGCTCGACCAGGTAGTGCCCGACCTTGCCGACACCCGCGATGCCGACCTTGCGCCCGCGCAGCGTCGGGTCGCCCCACAGGTGCTGTGCGGAGGCCCGCATGCCCTGGAAGACGCCGTACGCGGTGAGCACGGAGGAGTCGCCCGCGCCGCCGTTCTCGGGGGAGCGGCCGGTGGTCCAGGGGCACGCCCGGGCCACCACGTCCATGTCGGCCACATAGGTGCCGACGTCGCAGGCGGTGACGTACCGACCACCGAGCGAGGCCACGAAGCGGCCGTAGGCCAGCAGCAGCTCCTCGGTCTTGATCCGCTCGGGGTCGCCGATGATCACGGCCTTGCCGCCGCCGTGGTCGAGACCGGCCATGGCGTTCTTGTACGACATCCCGCGCGAGAGGTTCAGCGCGTCGGCGACGGCCTCCTCCTCGCTCGCGTACGGGTAGAAGCGCGTGCCGCCGAGGGCGGGGCCCAGGGCGGTGGAGTGGATCGCGATGACGGCCTTGAGGCCACTGGCCCTGTCCTGACAGAGCACGACCTGCTCATGACCCCCTTGATCCGAGCGGAACAGGGTGTGCAGGACGCCGTCGGTTACGTCGGTCACGGTGGTGACTCCCGGTTGAGTAGCGGCGGTTGGGGGAGGGTCCCGTGCGGGTGGCGGGGCCCGTGGGCATGAGCGTAGAGCGTGCGGGCGCCCACGTTGCGCGCAGTGCCGAGGATCACCCTCCCTCGGAGTACGCCCGGACGGGTTCGTGGGACGATTTGCAGGGGTTTTCCACCTCGGCCGGGCCGGTGCCCGGGCGGGTTCGGGTCGGGTTCGGGTGGGGAGGGAGCAGGTGTGCCCAAGGTGTCCTCGGTGATCGTCCCGTACGCGTCCTACTTGCGCGTCTACGAGCCGCTGGCCGCCTTCCCGGAGCCGGAGCGCAGCCACTGGGCCCGCTACGCCCGCCGCCCCGACCGCCCCTCGTACCAGGACGAACTGCGCCGTTCCCTGGCCGACTTGCTGCCCACGCCGCCGATCCCGGTGCCGGTGCACGAGAGCGACGACGCCTTCGTGACCGAGGTCGAAGGGGTGCTGTGCGTGTGCCCCTGGCGCACCCGGCTGCGCGGCTGGCAGGCGCTGGGAGAGCTGCCCGAGGAGCTTCCGGCGCCGGTCCTGGACGCGGTCCTGCCGCCCGTCGTGCGCCGCCAGGCCGCCCAGGACTACGAGCGCTGGCGGGAGCGGAACCCGGACGCGCGCCCCTGGATCCGCACCGCGACCTGGCAGGTGCCGCTGAACTGGTTCGTGCTGGTCTCCGACGAGGAGCGCAGGTACGAGAAGGGGTCCGGCGAGGTGCCCCCGATGCTGCGCTACCGCACGCCCATGGTGCAGGCCCGCAGGCGCGTCGCGCGGACGCTGAGGACGCTGAAGGACACGATCGACGAGGGACCGCTCATCGACGGTCTGGTGGACGTCGGGCGGTGGCTGGAGGAGTTCCACCCGCGGTCGCTGGTCGAGCTGGACTACGGCGGGCTGGTCCACGTCCTGCCGGCCGCGGAGCTGGACGCGGACCACTCGGCCGCGGACGTCGCCGAGGGTATCGAGGCCCTGCGGCACGGGGACGGGGCGGCGGCCGGGGAGGCGTACGGGCGGCTGGTGGAGCGCTGGCGGGCCGTACGGGAGCGCCGGTCGGCGAACTGAGGGCGGTCCCTCAGCCGGGGCTCTGGTGAACCGTTGCTCGAATTGTGACCCGCGAGACATGGTGAAGTCGCAACCCTTGGCCCATGGTTGACGTACCGCAGGTAGGTGCGGGGTCGGGGCGGAGGACGTAGCGACCGATCCGGGCTTATGCCGCCAAGCGTGACGGACAGCACTTACAAGGACCTTGCGTCTTACGGCCCTCCTCATGCCAAAATAGGACAAGGAGCCCGGGGGAGGCTCCCTCTGCCCGCATCTGGGCGGAAACTCAGCATTGCACGCTTTGGGGGGTCTCGTGACTCCTGATCGTCCTGTGACTGTTCGTCACAGTGGCGTGACTGTCCGCTATGGCATGGTCCATCGGCTTCCGTCGCTGATGAACACCTGGGAGGGCAATTCCATCGGTTTGGCCGACGCGGCTGGACAGATGGTGTAGTTGTAGTGCCGAGGACAAGCCGTTCGTCCTATAACCGACTCGACTCGCGTCCGCCATTTCGGGCAACGCGGGTCAAGGTGCAGAATTTAGAGGAAAGAACCGAGAAGGTTCGGTTCTCCCGAGGAGGCCGCTCATGACCGCTCGCACCCCTGATGCCGAGCCGCTGCTGACCCCGGCTGAGGTCGCCACCATGTTCCGCGTCGACCCGAAGACGGTCACGCGGTGGGCGAAGGCCGGCAAGCTCACGTCCATCCGTACGCTCGGCGGGCACCGCCGCTACCGCGAGGCCGAGGTCCGCGCTCTGCTCGCGGGCATCCCGCAGCAGCGCAGCGAGGCCTGAACAATCGCATAGCCGGACATACGGGCAGGTCCCCCACCTGCCGTGACGTCCGGGACAACAGCTCCAAGCGACGCGGGTTCTGCCCCAACAGGACTCACGCCCGAGGTCAACAGAGGCACGACAAGGGTGCGTCGTAGATCGCGCTGGACTCCGCCGGGTCCAGCGCGATCTTTTTTGTGCGCCGGCCGGGTGTGCGGGGCCGGGCTGTGAGCGGCCTTGTCGCAGTCTGGGGAGGGGTGTCGGAACTGCTGTGCGTCACCTCAGGGCCAGGTGCAATTGCACATATTAAATTGACCCTTTGTAGGAGGGGGGTAAGGGCGGCGGCCCCCGAAACTCGTACGGTGACACCCGTCACATGCCAGAGTCCTTGTTACGGGTGCGGAGCCTTTGCTAGGGAACAGCCCGCTGAGCGGCGGGTGTTGGGCGGCCGCACGTCCAGGAGTGCCCACGCCGGCGCGGGATGAACCCCCGGGTTTGTCAGGCCGTCGTGGCGCTCTCGGGGGCGCTGCCGTCCTCCGGGACCGTCTCCGGAGCCTCCTCGCCGCGCTGGGCGGGTTCCATGGCCAGGCGCAGCAGGTGGTGGCAGATGGGGCAGTGCCGGGTCAGATGGCGGTACCCGGAGGCGGCGGACAGATGGGCACGGAGCAGAGCACGGGTCTCGTGCCGAACGGACGCCGCCATACGCCACCTCCCCGGGCCGCCCCGCACCTCGGGGAGCCCTGACTTCTGGGGTACCGAGGGAAAGTGACTCCGTCAAGGCACGGGACGCCCGCGCTGCCGCTCGACGCTGCCGCTTGGGCCGCGGCTCGGCGTCCGGCGTGCCGTCACGGGACTTCGCCCCACCGGGCCCCGGCTGCTGTGCCGCCGTGGGGGGGGGCGCCGTGTCGGTGACGGTGGGCATGGAGCAGCCCAGCCCTCCGCGCGCGGCGGCTCGGTGCCGTGCCGCATCCGGACGCTGTGGGCCGGCCTCCGCCGTGGCGGCGTGCTCCGACCGATGGCGCCGCCGCCTCGCCGCCCGTGCCCCGGCGGGCGGCGAGCCCTGAGACGGCCGGCGCGGAGCGCGTTGCGGTAAGGGTGCGGGACGGCGGGGGCGAGCAGAGGTCGGTTCGCCCCCGCCGCCCTTACCCGTCCCATCCCCCAGGGGCTCCGCCCCTTCAACCCCACAGGGGCTCCGCGCCTTCAACCCCACAGGGGCTCCGCGCCTGGAACCCCACAAGGGCTCCGCCCCTGGAACTCCACAGGGGCTCCGCCCCTTCAACCCCACAGGGCTCCGCCCCTGGAACTCCACAGGGGCTCCGCCCCTTCAACCCCGCAGGGCTCCGCCCCGGGAACCCCGCGGGGACTGCGTCCCCTGCACCCCTATGCGGGGCTCTAGCCCCGCGGGCCGGCGTGTGGTGGTACGGCGAAGGCCCGCGTCCGTTGCCGGATGCGGGCCTTCTGATGCGGTCCTGACGGGATTTGAACCCGCGGCCTCCACCTTGACAGGGTGGCGAGCACTCCAAACTGCTCCACAGGACCAGGTCTCGCGGCGCCTTCGTGCGTTGCGCTGCGAGAAGAGACTGTACAGGAGGGTGAGTCCCTGGTCGAACTCACCCTTCGTGTACACGCCGTCACGGCACCGCCGCGTCGATCGCCTTCACGATCCGCTTGTCCGAGATCGGGTACGCCGTGCCCAGCGCGTGGGCGAAGTAGCTGACCCGGAGCTCCTCGATCATCCAGCGGATGTCCCGCACCGAGGACGGCACGGGACGGCCCTGCGGCAACTGCTCCAGCAGCCACGCGTACTCGTCCTGCATCTCCCGGACCTTGTCCATGCGCGTGGTGTCCCGCTGCACGTTCGTCGGCATCTGCTGGAGGCGGCGGTCCGCGGCCACCAGGTACCGCATCAGATCCGGCAGCCGCCGTATCCCCGCCTCCGTCACGAACCCGGGCTTCACGAGGGCGTCCAGCTGTGCCCGTACGTCCGTCAGGTTCGGCAGCAGGGCCGGGCTGCGTACCGCCTTCAGGCGGCGCTCACAGGCCTGCCAGGCGGCCAGCACCTGCTGCACCTGTGCGACCGTGCGCACCGTCGTGTCGACGATCTCTGCGCGCACCCTGTCGAACAGCTTCCGGTACGACTCCTCGTCCCACGCCGGTCCCCCGAAGTCGCCGATCAGCTTGTCCGCCGCGGCCATCGCGCAGTCGTCGAACAGGGCTTGGATGGAGCCGTGCGGGTTCGCGGACAGGGCGAGCTTCTGCTGGTTGGTCAGCTTCTCGGACGCGAACTTCGCGGGGTTCACCGGAATGTTGCGCAGGATGAGCCGGCGCGTGCCCTTCCACATGGCCTCGGCCTGTTCCGCCTCCGTGTCGAAGAGGCGTACGGACACCGTGTCGCCGTCGTCGACCAGCGCCGGGAACGCCTTGACCGGCTGCCCGGCTCGGCGCGTCTCGAACACCTGGGTGAGCGTGCCGATCGTCCAGTCCGTCAGGCCCGTACGCTCCAGGGACTCCCCGCCCTGCCGCTCGGCGGTGGCCGCCGCGGCCTGCGAGAGCGCCTTGCGTGCCTTGGGCTTGAGCTTCAGCTTGAGGGCCTCGAGGTCCTTGTCCTCCGCCAGCTTCCGGCGCCGCTCGTCGACGATCCGGAAGGTGATCTGCAGATGGTCCGGCACCTTGGACCAGTCGAAGTCCTCCGGCTCGAAGGGCACCCCGACCATCCGCTTCAGCTCACGCGCCATCGTGGTCGTCAGCGGCTCCTGCAAGGGCACCGCCTTCTCCAGGAACGCCTTCGCGTAGTTCGGCGCCGGGACGTAGTTGCGGCGGATCGGCTTCGGCAGGGAGCGGATCAGCTCGGTGACCAGCTCCTCCCTCAGGCCCGGGATCTGCCAGTCGAAGCCCTCGTCCGTGACCTGGTTGAGGACCTGCAGCGGGATGTGGACGGTCACGCCGTCCGCGTCCGCGCCCGGTTCGAACTGGTATGTGACCCGGAACTTCAGCCGGCCCTGGCGCCACGAGTCGGGGTAGTCGTCCTTGGTGACCGCGCCCGCCTTCTCGTTGATGAGCATCTCGCGCTCGAAGTCGAGGAAGTCGGGCTGCTCGTGGCGTTTGCGCTTCCACCAGGAGTCGAAGTGCGCGCCGGACACGACGTGTTCGGGCACGCGCTGGTCGTAGAAGTCGAACAGCGTCTCGTCGTCGACCACGATGTCCCGGCGCCGGGCGCGGTGCTCCAGCTCCTCGACCTCGCTCAGGAGCTTGCGGTTGTCGGCGAAGAACTTGTGGTGGGTGCGCCAGTCGCCCTCGACCAGGGCGTTGCGGATGAACAGCTCGCGGCTGGCCTCGGGGTCGATCCGGCCGTAGTTCACCTTCCGCTGGGCGACGATGGGGACGCCGTACAGCGTGACCTTCTCGTACGCCATCACGGCCGCCTGGTCCTTCTCCCAGTGCGGCTCGCTGTACGTCCGCTTCAGCAGGTGGCCGGCGAGCGGCTCGACCCACTCGGGCTCGATCTTCGCGTTGACGCGGGCCCAGAGGCGGGAGGTCTCGACGAGCTCGGCGGACATCACGAAGCGCGGGGGCTTCTTGAAGAGGGCCGAGCCCGGGAAGATCGCGAACTTGGCGTTCCGGGCGCCCAGGTACTCGTTCTTCCCTGCGTTTTTCCCGCCCTCCCCCCCGGCGTTCTTGACGTCCTTCATGCCGATGTGCGACAGCAGACCGGCGAGGAGCGAGACATGGATGCGGTCGGCCGGGGCGTCGTCCTCGTTGACGTGGATGCCCATCTGCTTGGCGACCGTGCGCAGCTGCGTGTAGATGTCCTGCCATTCGCGGATGCGCAGGAAGTTGAGGTACTCCTGCTTGCACATCCGGCGGAAGGACGAGGACCCCCGCTCCTTCTGCTGCTCGCGGATGTACCGCCACAGGTTGAGGTACGCGAGGAAGTCGCTCGTCTCGTCCTTGAAGCGGGCGTGCTGCTGGTCGGCCTGGGTCTGCTTGTCGGCGGGGCGCTCGCGCGGGTCCTGGATGGACAGGGCGGCGGCGATCACCATGACCTCGCGGACGCAGCCGTTCTTGTCGGCCTCCAGGACCATGCGCGCCAGGCGCGGGTCGACCGGCAGCTGGGCGAGCTTGCGGCCGGTGTCGGTGAGGCGCTTGCGCGGGTCCTTCTGCGTGGGGTCCAGGGCGCCCAGTTCCTGCAGGAGCTGCACGCCGTCGCGGATGTTGCGGTGGTCCGGCGGGTCGATGAACGGGAACTTCTCGATGTCGCCGAGGCCGGCCGCGGTCATCTGGAGGATGACGGAGGCGAGGTTCGTCCGCAGGATCTCCGCGTCGGTGAACTCCGGCCGGGCGACGAAGTCGTCCTCGCTGTACAGCCGGATGCAGATGCCGTCGCTGGTCCGGCCGCAGCGGCCCTTGCGCTGGTTGGCGCTCGCCTGCGAGATCGGCTCGATGGGCAGTCGCTGGACCTTGGTCCGGTGGCTGTACCGGGAGATCCGGGCGAAGCCGGGGTCGATGACGTACTTGATGCCCGGGACGGTGAGGGAGGTCTCGGCGACGTTCGTCGCGAGAACGATCCTGCGGCCCGGGTGCGGCTGGAACACGCGGTGCTGCTCGGCGTGGGACAGCCGGGCGTACAGCGGCAGGATCTCCGTGAACCTGTACTGCTTCCTGGTGAGCGCGTCCGCCGTGTCGCGGATCTCGCGCTCGCCGGAGAGGAAGACGAGGATGTCGCCGGGCCCCTCGGCCATCAGCTCCTCGACGGCGTCGGTGATCGCGGTGATCTGGTCCCGGTCCGCGTCGTCGGAGTCCTCCTCCAGGAGGGGCCGGTAGCGCACCTCGACGGGATAGGTCCGTCCGCTGACCTCGACGATCGGCGCGTCGCCGAAGTGCCGCGAGAAGCGCTCGGGGTCGATCGTGGCCGAGGTGATGACGACCTTGAGATCCGGGCGCCGGGGGAGGAGCTGGGCGAGGTAGCCCAGCAGGAAGTCGATGTTGAGGGACCGCTCGTGGGCCTCGTCGATGATGATCGTGTCGTAGGCGCGCAGCTCGCGGTCCGTCTGGATCTCCGCGAGGAGGATGCCGTCCGTCATCAGCTTGATGAAGGTGGCGTCCGGGTTCACCTGGTCGGTGAAGCGGACCTTCCAGCCGACGGCCTCGCCGAGGGGGGTGTCCAGCTCTTCCGCGACCCGTTCGGCGACGGTGCGCGCGGCGATACGGCGGGGCTGGGTGTGGCCGATCATCCCGCGGACGCCCCGGCCGAGCTCGAGGCAGATCTTGGGGATCTGGGTGGTCTTGCCGGAGCCGGTCTCACCGGCCACGATCACGACCTGGTGGTCGCGTATGGCGTCGGCGATCTCGCTCTTCTTCTGGCTGACCGGGAGCTGCTCGGGGTAGGTGACGGCGGGCACGCGGGCGGTGCGCTCGCCGATCCGCGCCTCGGCCTTGGCGACCTCCGCCTCGATCTCGGCGAGTACGGCGGCCCGGGCTTCCGGCTTGCGGATCTTGCGCGCGCCTTCCAGCCTGCGGCCGAGCCGCTGCGCGTCGCGCAGGGAGAGCTCGGACAGGCGAGGGGCGAGGGTGCCGAGGGCGGGGGCGGGATGCGTAGACATACGCGGTCCAGGATCTCACCTTGGCGAAATTCGTGGCTAACGAATTGCCGCGGGCCGTTCCCGGCGGCCTGTCCGTCGCGCTGAAGCAGCCCGGTTGCTACGGGTTCTGCTGCTGCGCGGCCGTGGCCGTCGCTGCCTGGTCCCGGGCCGCCATGGACTTCGCCGTGTTGGAGACGGCCTTGATGCCGAGGTACGCGGTGGTCATGCTGCTGACCGCCGTGAAGGCCGCGGTGAGCACGCCGACCATCACCGGCTTGTCGCCGTCCAGGCGCCAGACGCCGAAGACCGCCACGCCGGCGATGGCGACGTTGCTGACGATCACCGCGAGCAGGCCGTAGCGGGCCCGCGTCTTCTCCAGTTCGGTGTCCTGCATGGCACTCGCCCCCGGTTCAAGATTCCCCGTCGCTGCCTGGACCAGCCAGAACGTAGCGCCCGGAAGGGGACATGCCAAGCCGACCGGCCCGGGAGGCCGCCGACGGCCCTGGTTGATCCCTGACGGACGCGGTTGTGCGCTGCTGTTGGCGTACGGGTTGGCGTAGCCGTGTTTGATTTCTTCGAGGTGCTTTGGCGCCGCGTTTCCGGTGGGATTGTGTCTATTTGGGGTGATGCTATGACATGCCGCTTTTGGGGCAATCAGGGGGTATGGGCGGTGTGGCAGGCAGACTTTGTCTGTTGATCACGGTCCAGGTGACGGAGACCGCTGGCACAGGTCGCGGGAGCGACTCTTCGAGAGGAACCCGCGGGCCCCTTCACAACATGGTTGGGATGGCGAATACATGGCTACTGAAGCGAGACCGGGGAAGGCCGGAAGAGGTGCGGGGGCATCAAGACGCTACCTGCTGACCACGGTTGCGCTGGGATCGGCATTCGCGGCGCTGCCGGGACGGGCAGTCGACGCCGAGCGAGCCGCCTCGGGCGGTGGAGCACACGGCGGCACGGATCACGACCGCAGCGGTGAGCGCGCGGGGCCTGACGGCAGGGTCGGCGGGGATGCCGGCGGGTTGGTGCGTCCAGTCGAGAGCACGACGAAGGACTGGGCTCACGTCGCGGCGGAGCTGGGCCGCGAGGGCAACATGCTGGGCAGGCTGATTTACCGGACGGCTTTTCCCCGCAGCGATCTGCGTGTCGTCTCCCACGGCGTCACCGTGTCGCCGGAACTCGCCGTCGGCTCGCACGTGTCCTTCATCCGCTATGCCGACAACACCATGATGACCATGGGGGAGCTGGCCGTCACCGAGACGGAGCTGCACCAGGTGACCGGCGCGCTGCAGTCACACGGTATCGAGCAGGTGGCCATTCACAACCACCTGCTCGCTCACTCTCCCCGTCTCGTGTGGATCCATACGCACGGGCACGGCCCGGATGCCGCGACCCTGGCTCGCGGCCTGCGCGCCGCGCTTGCCTGCACAGGCACGCCGCCCGCCAAGTCCTCGACGACTCGCCCGAAGAAGCTGAAGCTGGACACAGCGGGTATCGACGCCGCCCTGGGCACCACCGGCACCGTCTACGGCGGCGTCTACAAGGTCGCATTCCGGCGCCGCGAGACGATCACCGAAGGCCGCTACGTTCTGCCGCCCGGTTCCGGGGCGACCTCGGCCCTCAGCTTCCAGCCGGTGGGAGGAGGTCGTGCCGCGGTCAGCGGGGATGTCGCCGTGGTGGCCGGGGAGGCGCAGAAAGTGTTGGACGCGCTCCAGCGCGGCGGAATCAGGGTCGTCGAGTTGCACAACCATGGCATGGTCGACACGCCCCGCATGTTCTTCATCCACGTCTGGGCCGTCGGTGACGCCGTGAAGATTGCGCGGGCCCTGCGCCGTGCGGTGGCTGCTACCAACGCCGCACCTGCCCGTGGTGCAGGAGGGGGCGAGTAAGCGGCTGGAAGGAGCCGTGCCCCATCCGTACCCGGTCGTGCGGGGAACCGCAGGGGACGACGGTGGCGAGCGGACACCGCCACGCACAACGGCCTCCGACTGTTCGATCTAGTCGAGGTTCACCTACGCGGTGGGCGCGGGATTCGAACGCACGGTGGCTCGTGTCACGGCGGTTTTCAAGACCAGTGGAATTTCCCCGGCCAGACGTGCTTTGACCTGCGCCTCAGGTGCCCTGGATCGCGTCGTCCGGACCATGCCGGCCAGAGGACGGCTGCGGGAGGCCATCCCAACCCCGGATCTGCACCCAAGGCCTCGGCACCCCGCTGGAGCCGGACAACCTTCGGCGGAGCTGGTACCCCCTCCGGAAGCGGCTCGGACTGGAGATCCGGTTTCACGATCTCCGACATTCCGCCGTCTCCCTCCTGCTCGACCTGGGGGTGCCGCCGCACATCGTCCGGCAGACCGTTGGTCACAGCGACATCGGGGTGACCATGAAGGTCTATGCCCACGCGTCGCTCGATGAGCAGCGGAAGGCGCTCCGGAAGCTCGGGGACACCCTGACCTGAGAGCCGTTGGCGTACGGGTTGGCGTAGGTGACACGAAAGAGCCCCTTCTCCGGTCGTATCGGAGAGGGGCTCATGCCCTGGTCAGGGCGGTTGTGGCTGGGGCCGGGGTCGAACCGGCGACCTTCCGCTTTTCAGGCGGACGCTCGTACCAACTGAGCTACCCAGCCGCGAGGTCTCACGTGAAACCTCAGCGGTCCTGACGGGATTTGAACCCGCGGCCTCCACCTTGACAGGGTGGCGAGCACTCCAAACTGCTCCACAGGACCAAGCGCTGCGTACGACAGTGTCGCACAGGGTGGTGCGTGCCCCCAACGGGATTCGAACCCGTGCTACCGCCTTGAAAGGGCGGCGTCCTAGGCCGCTAGACGATGAGGGCTATCGGCCCGCCTGGGCGCTTCTCAGCGCGTCGGGGACGTGAGAAGCATATGGGATGGGAGGAGGGTTCGCCAAAACCGTTTAGGGGGCGCTCGGCGTCGGGGTCGCGCCGGAGCGGCTCGCGGGGGGCGTGCTCGGGGGCGTGGTGCCCGGCGAAGGGCTCCCGCCCGGCTGGTTCTCCTTGGCCAGGTGACGGGTCACCTCCGCCGTCGTCTGCCCCAGGCCGCCGAGCCTGATCTCGTCCCAGGCCTGCAGATGGCGGGTGTCGCGGTCCAGGTAGAGGATCGAGGCCTCGATCGGGGCCGGGTACTGGCGCTCGACCGCCCGCAGTCCACTGCCGCCCGTCGATCCCTCGATGCGCAGCCGGGTGCCGTACTTCATGATCTCCATCCCCTCGTGGTGCAGATGTCCCGCCAGGACCAGCGGCACATCGCCGTCCACCTGGCGCGCGGCCGTCGGCTCGTGGGCGATCGCGATGTCGACGGGCCTGCCCGCCGCCTTCTGGTCGCGCAGGGCCGTGGCCAGACGCGCACCCGCCAGTTCCTCGGCGTGGTCGCCGCCCGGGGTGACCGACCGGTCGGGGGTGAACTGCGGGTCCCCCATCCCGGCGAAACGCAGGCCCGCGATGCTGACCGCCCTGCCGTCGTCCAGGACGTGCACGTTCTTCATGTGCTCCAGGTAGCGCTGGGTGGTCGAGGAGTCGTGGTTGCCACGGACCCAGACGTAGGGGGCGCCCAGGTCGGCGATCGGGTCCAGGAAGCGGTTCTCCGCCGCCGTGCCGTGGTCCATGGTGTCGCCGGAGTCGACGATCACATTGACGTCGTACTGCTTGACCAGCGAGGCGATGATCTTCCAGCTCGCCGGGTTGAGGTGGATGTCGGAGACGTGCAGGACCCGGATCGTCGTCGGGTCCGGCTGGTAGGCGGGGAGGGTGGACGTGACGTCGTAGAGCTTCGTCACGTTCGTCACCAGGCGCGCCAGCTCCTGCTGGTAGACGTCGAACTCGGTGACGATGCTGCGCGCGTTGCCGACCAGGGAGGGCGCGGAGGAGAGCAGGCCGGAGAACTTCGGCTCGAGGACCGACTCGGGGTTCCAGGTGGCGTACGCCGTCGCCCCGGAGGCGCCGAGGAGGGTGAACGCCAGCCCGCCGGCCGCGAGTGCCCGCCGGGGGCGGCGGTAGACCGCCAGGCCGAGCGCGGTCGCGCCGGCGACCACGGCCACGCAGGAGCGCACGGCAAGGTCGAGCGTGCCGTGCTCGACGTCGTGGGTGATCTCCTCCTGGAGCCCGGAGATCCGCTCCGGGTGGTCCACCAGTTCCTGGGAGCGGCCGGGGTCGAGCTGGTCGACGTTGACGTCGAGCCGGACGGGCGCCTGGTGGCTGTTCAGCTCGAGGGCGCCGAGTGGGGAGACGTTGATCTTCGTGCCCCCGGCCAGCGAGGGGCGCAGGGTCATGGTGGTGTTCATGGGGCCCACCGGGACGCGCACATCGCCCACGATCAACAGGCCGAGCCAGGCGCCCAGGAGCACCACGGTGACCATGCCGAGGGCCCGGAGCCAGGGGTGGGGCTGCGGGACGAGTTCGGCGGCCGGGTGCGGGCGGAGTGAGCGGTAGTACCGGGCGAGCGTGGAGGGCGCCCTTCGAACGCGGTTCAGAGCTGCTGGGGGGACGCGGTCCATTGGTCCCGTATGCCCAGGTTGCTGAGCGGATATGCGGAGTGGATCAACGGATACGGGGGCGGTCGAACCCCGCCGGTCGGGGTGTCGTGCCGGACAATGGCCCTGTGCTGGAGATGACGCGCGAGGAGTTCGAGGAACTGGTCGCCGAGGCGCTCGACCGGATCCCGCCGGAGCTGACGCGGCTCATGGACAACGTCGCGGTGTTCGTCGAGGAGGAGCCGCCCGCGGACGATCCCGGGCTGCTCGGGCTGTACGAGGGCACTCCGCTGACGGACCGCGGCGAGTGGTACGCGGGCGTGCTGCCGGACCGGATCACGATCTACCGGGGGCCGACCCTGCGGATGTGCGACACCCGTGAGGACGTGGTCGCGGAGACCGAGGTGACGGTGGTGCATGAGATCGCACACCACTTCGGCATCGACGACGCCCGGCTCCACTCGCTCGGGTACGGGTGACGTGGGACGGCGTGCGGTTGGGGTACGGGTGACGTGGGACGGAGTGTGCTCCGGTGCGGGCGACGTCCGGGAGGCGATGTCCGCGGTGGCCGTCGAGCGTCCTTGCGTACAGGTGACCTCGGGCGGGTGACGTTCCCTTCCCGCGGCGCGTGTCCTCTTGCGGGCGGCGGGAGTTGGGCAGGCTGACTTCTCGTATGCCCCCGGAGGTGGCTGCCCGTGCGCGCCAGTTACGTACCCGTCCGTCTGGCCGCCACGGTCATGGCCCTCGCCGCCGCCACCGGCTGCATGAGCGTGGGGGACGACGCGGGCGCTCCGTCGCAGGCGCCTTCGGCGGGGCGGCACGGCGGGGCGGCGCCGGACGGGGGTTCGGCGACGAGCGGGGGCGCGGACGCGGGCCTGGGCGGAGCGGCGGCCAAGGCGGGGTCGCCGAAGCCGGCCGGGTCCGGGACCGGAGGGTCCTCCGTGCCGCCCTCCGCGTCGGCGTCCAAGGGCGGCGGGTCGAAGGACGCCGGGCCGACCGCCAAGGAGACCTCACCGCCCGGTAAGGGGGGCGGCGGCGGTGTGGTGCCGCCCGCGCCGACGGTGGGGGAGCCGGACCCCACGCAGGCCTCGGTCGACCCCACGCCGACGAGCCGGCCGGACCCGCCGTCGCCGACCCCGACGACCGCGGAGCCGTCGTCCTCGGCGCCCGGGCAGGCCACGCAGCTGACGCAGCGGGAGCCGGCGCCGCGAGCGGGAATCCCGGCGGCGTAGGTGTGTCCGCCTCCAGGTTCCTGGTGCCTGTGGCGAGAGTCACCCGGAGGGGGCGGGGATCGGTTTGCTTTCAGCGGTCCGAGGTGCGTATCTTGGTAGATCGTTTGATCCCATTTGCCCGGCGCCTTGAAGACGCGCCGCGTGTGGCGCGTACTCTCCCTTGCCGTGGCCGGACCGCATCGAGGCGGTCGAATGCGACTTCACGGATGTTTGGGCGCGTGCCAGAACTCCGGAAGGTTCGCATTTCGTATGTCTGTTGCCCGTACCGAGCACATCGTCCTGTCCGCGGACGACTCCCAGAACACCGAGAGCACCTCTGTGGCCGCTGAGGCCCAGGACGCCGCTCCCGAGATGACCTTCGCCGATCTCGGCCTGCCCGAGGGCATCGTCCGCAAGCTCGCGCAGAACGGCGTCACCGTCCCCTTCCCGATCCAGGCCGCGACCATCCCGGACGCCCTGGCCGGCAAGGACATCCTCGGCCGTGGCCGCACCGGCTCGGGCAAGACGCTGTCCTTCGGTCTGCCCACCCTGGCCATCCTGGCCGGCGGGCGCACCGAGAAGAAGAAGCCCCGGGCCGTGATCCTCACCCCGACCCGTGAGCTGGCCATGCAGGTCGCCGACGCGCTGCAGCCCTACGGCGACGTGCTCGGGCTGAAGATGAAGGTCGTCTGCGGCGGCACCTCCATGGCGAACCAGATCTACGCCCTCGAGCGCGGCGTGGACATCCTGGTCGCCACGCCGGGCCGCCTGCGCGACATCATCAACCGCGGCGCCTGCTCCCTCGAGGACGTGCGGATCGCCGTCCTCGACGAGGCCGACCAGATGTCCGACCTGGGCTTCCTGCCCGAGGTCACCGAACTGCTCGACCAGGTCCCGGCGGGCGGCCAGCGGATGCTGTTCTCCGCGACCATGGAGAACGAGATCAAGACCCTGGTCGACCGGTACCTGAACGACCCGGTCAGCCACGAGGTGGACGCCGCCCAGGGCGCGGTGACGACCATGTCGCACCACATCCTCATCGTGAAGCCCAAGGACAAGGCCCCGGTCACCGCCGCGATCGCCTCCCGCAAGGGCCGCACCATCATCTTCGTCCGCACCCAGATGGGTGCCGACCGCGTCGCCGAACAGCTGCGCGACGCCGGGGTGAAGGCGGACGCGCTGCACGGCGGCATGACCCAGGGCGCGCGCACCCGGACGCTGGCCGACTTCAAGGACGGGTACGTCAACGTGCTCGTCGCGACCGACGTCGCCGCCCGCGGCATCCACGTCGACGGGATCGACCTGGTGCTCAACGTGGACCCGGCCGGGGACCACAAGGACTACCTGCACCGCGCCGGCCGTACGGCGCGTGCGGGCCGTACGGGCACGGTGGTCTCGCTCTCGCTGCCGCACCAGCGGCGCCAGATCTTCCGGCTGATGGAGGACGCGGGCGTCGACGCCTCGCGCCACATCATCCAGGGCGGTGCCGCGTTCGACCCGGAGGTCGCCGAGATCACCGGCGCCCGGTCGATGACCGAGGTCCAGGCGGAGTCCGCCGGGATGGCCGCGCAGCAGGCCGAGCGGGAAGTCGCGCAGCTCACCAAGCAGTTGGAGCGGGCGACGCGGCGCGCGGCCGAACTGCGGGAGGAGGCCGACCGCCTCGTCGCGCGGGCCGCGCGCGAGCGGGGCGAGGACCCGGAGGCGGCGGTGGCAGCCGCGGCGGCGGATAACGTCGAGGTGCCGGCCGAGGTCTCGGTGCCGGAGCAGCGGACCGCCAGGGAGGCGGAGCGCGGCGAGGGCGCCGAACAGGGTGAGCGCGAGGAGCGTACGGCCGGTTCGTCGTCGTACGAGCGGCGTGAACGCCGGGAGGAGCGCGGCGGTTTCCATCGGGACCGCGGTTTCGACCGTGACCGGGACCGTGGCTTCGACCGCCGGGACGACGACCGTGGCGGCCGTTCGTTCGAGCGGCGCGACGACCGGGGCGGCTTCCGCCGTGACGGCGACCGGCGCCCGTTCGACCGTGACCGCGGCTTCGCCGGCCGGGACCGTGACCGCGGCTTCGACCGCCGTGACAACGACCGCCGTGACAACGACCGCCGCGACAACGACCGTCGTTCGTTCGATCGGCGTGACGACCGCGGTGGCTTCCGTCGCGAGGACGACCGCGGTGGCTTCCGTCGCGACAACGACCGTGACCGCCGCCCGTTCGACCGCGACCGTCGTGACAACGACCGTCGTGACAACGACCGTCGTTCGTTCGACCGGCGTGACGACCGTGGTGGTTTCCGTCGTGACAACGACCGGCGCCCGTTCGAGCGGCGTGACGACCGCGGCGGGCACCGCGGCAGCGACCGCCCGTTCAACCGGGACCGCCAGGGCGACCGCCCCGGCTTCCGCTCCGCGGGCCACGACCGCCCCTACGGCCGTCGTGACGACCACCGCGGCACCGGCTCGTTCGGCCGCCGCGAGGACAAGCCGCGCTGGAAGCGCAACGGCTGACGCCGAGTGAGCTTGGAGGGCCCGTACGACTTCCCGTCGTGCGGGCCCTTCCGCTTTCCGCCGTACGGGCGCCCTTCGGCGTGCCCCGGCAACAGTCCCTTTTCCGGCCGTCGGTTTCAGGTCATCGGGTGGCGCATGTCACGCGCCCGGCGAGGGAATCGCTGGGGGCATGACAGATGACGTCAGAGCGAGTGGGCTGTCGGACGAAGAGCGGCTGGCCCAGCTCGGCTACACACAGGTTCTCGCGCGCCGGATGTCGGCGTTCTCCAACTACGCGGTCTCCTTCACGATCATCTCGGTGCTCTCCGGCTGTCTGACCCTCTACCTCTTCGGGATGAACACCGGCGGCCCCGCCGTGATCACCTGGGGCTGGGTGGCCGTCGGTCTGATGACGCTGTTCGTCGGGCTGTCGATGGCCGAGATCTGCTCGGCCTACCCGACCTCCGCGGGCCTGTACTTCTGGGCCCACCGCCTGGCGCCGACGCGCTCGGCCGCGGCCTGGGCCTGGTTCACGGGCTGGTTCAACGTGCTGGGCCAGGTGGCCGTGACGGCGGGCGTCGACTTCGGCGCCGCGTCCTTCCTGGGCGCGTACCTCAACCTGCAGTTCGACTTCGAGGTCACCCCCGGCCGCACGGTTCTGCTCTTCGCGGCGATCCTGCTCCTGCACGGCCTGCTGAACACCTTCGGCGTGCGTATCGTCGCCATCCTCAACAGCGTCAGTGTGTGGTGGCACGTGCTCGGGGTCGCGGTCATCGTGGGCGCGCTGGCCTTCGTACCGGACCACCACCGGTCGGCGTCCTTCGTCTTCACGAAGTTCGTGAACAACACAGGCTGGAGCAGCGGCACTTACGTGGCCCTGCTCGGTCTGCTGATGGCCCAGTACACCTTCACCGGCTACGACGCCTCCGCCCATATGACGGAGGAGACGCACGACGCGTCCACGGCGGGCCCGAAGGGCATCGTCCGCTCCATCTGGACCTCCTGGATCGCCGGCTTCGTCCTCCTGCTGGGCTTCACCTTCGCCATCCAGTCCTACGACAAGGAACTTCAGTCCCCAACCGGCGCGCCGCCCGCGCAGATCCTGCTGGACGCCCTCGGAGCGAGCGCGGGCAAGCTGCTGCTGCTCGTCGTGATCGGCGCGCAGCTGTTCTGCGGGATGGCGTCCGTGACGGCCAACAGCCGCATGATCTACGCCTTTTCCCGTGACGGGGCGCTGCCGTTCTCGCACGTGTGGCACACGGTCAGCCCACGCACGCGCACCCCGGTGGCGGCGGTGTGGCTGGCGGCGATGGGGGCGCTGGCCCTGGGCCTGCCGTACCTGATCAACGTGACCGCGTACGCGGCCGTGACGTCGATCGCGGTGATCGGCCTCTACATCGCCTACGTCATCCCGACCCTGCTGCGGGTCCGCCGGGGCGAGACCTTCGAACGCGGCCCCTGGCACCTGGGCCGCTGGTCCCAGCCGATCGGCGTGATCTCGGTGGCCTGGGTCGTCGTGATCACGATCCTCTTCATGCTCCCGCAGGTCTCCCCGGTCACCTGGGAGACGTTCAACTACGCCCCGGTCGCCGTCCTGGTCGTCCTCGGCTTCGCGGCCACCTGGTGGCTGGCCTCGGCCCGCCACTGGTTCCTGAACCCGGACCACGAACGCACCCGCATCCGCGAGGCCGCCCGCTCCGGCGCGCCCGAACCGGCCGACCCGTAACCGCACCGGCCACCCGCACGGCCGCCCCGCCACCCCACCGGCCACCCGCACGGCCGCCCCGCCACCCCACCGGCCACCCGCACGGCCGCCCCGCAACCCACCCACATGCCACCCACAGCGAACACTTCCGGCCCGCCTCCCCTATACCCGATCGGAGATACGGCCTCGTCGGGCTATGCTCGGGGAGGCAACATCGCGAGGGCCCTTAGCTCAATTGGCAGAGCAGTGGACTTTTAATCCATTGGTTGTGGGTTCGAGTCCCACAGGGCCTACGGTCCGCAGGCGAGGGGCACCCCTCTCCGGCCTGTCGTGCGGCGTCCGGTTCGGCTTCGGCCGGGGCGGGCGCCGCTTCGTTCTCCGGGCCGTGCGGGAGCGTCCCCCTCCGTGTCCTCCCGACTCGTGCCCCTCCTCTTCACCGACGTGCCCGGGCTGGACCACGTCTCCAGCGCATTAGAGCGTGAGCCCTGCGGGTACCCGGGCGGGGTGGCCGGAAGTGTGGTGTCGTCGCTGGCGTCCGTGACCCGTGCCGGGGTCGGCGGGGCGTGGGCCCTCGGTGCGGCGGGCGCCCGTACCGCCGGGCGGGTCGCGCCGGTGGCGGCCAGGACCGGGCTGCGCGCCGCCGAGGGGAGCGGGCGGGTCGCGGTGTCGGCGGTCCGGCAAGGGGTCTCGGCGGCCGCGGGGGTGCCCGCGCGGGCCGTACGGGCGGGGCGCGTGCTGGCCGACCTCCATCCGCGGCGGCACACCCGTCAGGTGTGGGCCTCGCACGGGCGTGCGCATATCGAGGTGCGCGGGCTCGATCTCGGCCCCAGCAGGCGGGAGCGGCTGACCGGCGGGGTGACCAGGGCGCTGCGCGGGCTGAACGGGGTGCGGTGGGCGGAGGTCAACGCGGTGACCGGCCAGGTCCTGCTGTCGTTCGACGAGCGCCGTGTCGGGGTCGACCGCCTCCTGAACACGGTCAGGGCGGTGGAGAAGGCCCAGGGCGTGCGGGACGCGGACTTCCCCTGGGCGCAGCCGGTCACCCCGGGCGACGACGCGCCGGTGGCGGCGGTGACGGCCGAGTTGCTGGTCGACTGCGCGGCGGTGGCCGCCGGGCTGGCCCGGAGGGTGTTCCGGCTGCCGTCGCTGCCCCGGGTGGTGCCCGTGGCGGTGGCGGCGCTGGAGCTGGAGCGGGGTCTGCGCCGGCCGTTGGTGCGCCGTATCGGGCCGTTGGAGACCGATCTGCTGCTGTCGCTGGCCGGCGCCGTCGTGGGTGGGCTGTACGGCGGTGTCGGGATGCCGGCCGTCGACGCGGCGAACCGGATTCTGCTGCTTCGCGAGATCCGCGCCCGGCGTCAGGTGTGGGAGCGGCGCGAGAGGGACCTGTGCCCGGGGCCCGCCTGTGTGCCGCACACCCGGCCGGTGCGGCATCTGCGCGGCAGGGCCCGGCCGCCCGGTCCCGTCGAGTGGTGGGAGGCGCGGCTGGCGCCGACCGCACCGCTCACCGCGGCGGCGGTGTTCGCGCTGACGGGCAGTACCGGCCGCGCGGCGGACGCCCTGCTCGCCGCCGTCCCCCGGGCGGCCCGTTACGGGCGGGAGGCCTTCGCCGCCACGGTCGGACGTGAGCTGGCGCGGCGTGGTGTCGTACCGCTGGACCCGTCGGCGCTGCGGCTGCTCGACGTGGTCTCCGCCGTGGTCGTCGACTCCGCGGTGCTGGTGAGGGAGGGCGGGCGGCCGGCCCCGACCGCCGCGACGGTGCTGGCCGCCGCACGCGCCACCGGAGCGCGGGTGGTGTTCACCGAGGACGAGCGCATCCGTGAACTCCTGTGCCCGTCGGACGAGATCGTCGAAGGGCGCGAACGCCTCGCCGACCGGGTGTGCGCGCTGCGGGACCACGGGGAGGGCGTCCTGGTGATCTCCGGTAGGGACGCGGAGGCGCTGGCCGCCGCGGACATCGCGGTCGCGGTGCCCGACGCGCCGGGCGCCGAGGCGTCCTGGTCGGCGGACCTGGTCTGCGTGGACGGTCTTCAGGACGCCTGGCGCATCCTGCGCGCGGTGACCGCGGCCCGCGTGGTCTCCCGGCGCTGCGTCCGCCTGGCGCTGGCGGCCTCCGCCACCGGAACGGTGCTCGCCCTCGTCGGCCGGAGGCACGGCGTCCTCCGCGCCCTCACCCCGGTGCACGTCGCGAGTCTGCTGGCCCTGCTGTGGTCCACCAGGACGGCGCGGCACGCGTTGCGGTGAGCCTCACGTGGTCCGCCCGTGCGAGGGCCGATGCCGACCGGCTCGCCTGCCTCGGGGTTGCCGTGGCCCAGCTCCGTGGGCGGGACGTACGCCTCCCGCCCACGGCTGAGCTTCCGTCTTCCGGGCTGCCTCAGGCTCCGGTGACCTCGACCACTGCCAGGTTCTTCTTGCCCCTGCGCAGCACCAGCCAGCGACCGTGCAGCAGCTGGTCGGCCGTGGCCACCGCGTCCTCGGAGGTCACCTTGACGTTGTTCACGTAGGCGCCGCCCTCCTTCACGGTGCGGCGGGCGGCCGACTTGCTCGCCACCAGGCCGACCTCCGCGAACAGATCGGTGATCTGGCCGAGTTCGCCCACCTTGGCGCTCGGGAGCTCGCAGACCGCGGCCGCCAGCGTCGCCTCGTCGAGTTCGGCGAGTTCGCCCTGTCCGAAGAGCGCCTTCGACGCGGCGATCACGGCAGCGCACTGGTCGGCGCCGTGAACCAACGTGGTCAGCTCCTCGGCGAGCGCACGCTGCGCGGTACGGGCCTGCGGTCGCTCCGCGGTCACCTTCTCCAACTCCTCCAGCTCCTCGCGGGACTTGAAGGAGAGGATGCGCATGTACCGCGAGATGTCCCGGTCATCCGTGTTCAGCCAGAACTGGTAGAACGCGTACGGCGTGGTCATCTCCGGGTCGAGCCAGAGCGTGCCGGTCTCCGACTTGCCGAACTTGGTGCCGTCCGCCTTCGTCATCAGCGGTGTTGCGAGCGCGTGCACCTCGGCGTGCGGCTCCACGCGGTGGATCAGATCGAGACCGGCCGTGAGGTTGCCCCACTGGTCGCTGCCGCCCTGCTGGAGGGTGCATCCGTACCGCCGGTACAGCTCCAGGAAGTCCATGGCCTGGAGCAACTGGTAGCTGAACTCGGTGTAACTGATGCCCTGCTCGGACGCCAGGCGCTGGGCGACCGAGTCCTTGGTGAGCATCTTGTTCACCCGGAAGTGCTTGCCGATGTTCCGCAGGAACTCGATCACGGACATGCCCGCGGTCCAGTCCAGGTTGTTGACCATGATCGCCGCGTTGTCGCCCTCGAAGGAGAGGTACGGCTCGATCTGCGCGCGCAGCCGGGCCACCCACTGGGCGATGGTCTCAGGGTCGTTCAGGGTGCGCTCGGCGGTCGGCCGCGGGTCGCCGATGTGGCCGGTCGCGCCGCCCACCAGCGCCAGGGGCCGGTGCCCCGCCTGCTGGAGCCGGCGCACGGTGAGCACCTGCACCAGGTGGCCGACGTGCAGGCTGGCCGCGGTGGGGTCGAAGCCGCAATAGAACGTGACGGGGCCGTCCGCGAGAGCCTTGCGCAGTGCGTCCTCGTCAGTGGACTGGGCGATCAGCCCGCGCCACTTGAGCTCATCGACGATGGCCGTCACGGTCCTGTGTCTCCTAGAGTCGCGCGTGTCAATGTGGCCGCCAGTGTAGTGCTCCGGCCGCATTTGTGCGTTTGTGCTGCTCAGCGGCCGTGCGGTGAAGGAGTGGCCAGGCCATTCGCATCAGGAGTGTCCTCGATCACACAGTCCTCGATCACACAGTCCCGGATCTCTGCGCATGTGCGCGCGGGGAACGTCCCTCCCCTTCAGCCCGCCGTCAGTTCCGTCAGCGGCAGCGTGTGCTGGGTGTGGACCACCTTCGCGCGCAGGTAGCGCACGTTCTGGGCCGTGGTGAAGACGCCCGTGGGGACGCGGTGGGTGACCGTGAGACCGAGGTCGCGGAGCTGGCCGGCCTTGTCGGGGTTGTTGGAGAGCAGGTCCAGGGCGTCGATGCCGAGCGCGCGGAGCATCTGCGCGGCGGCCGTGTAGTCGCGGGCGTCCTCCGGCAGGCCGAGCGCGGCGTTCGCCTCGTAGGTGTCCAGGCCCTGGTCCTGGAGGGCGTAGGCGTCGAGTTTGTTGTAGAGGCCGATGCCGCGGCCTTCCTGGCGCAGGTAGAGCAGGACGCCGCCGTGGTCGGCGATGCGCTCCACGGCCTCCCGCAGCTGGGGGCCGCAGTCGCAGCGGGCCGAGCCGAAGACGTCGCCGGTCAGGCATTCGGAGTGCAGCCGCACCAGCGGCGCCCGGCCGGCGGCCACCTCGCCGAGGACCACGGCCACGTGCTCCTGCCCGTCGGTGAGGCCGTGGAAGGTGATCAGGTCGGCGGTGACCGTGTAGCCGTCGCCGAAGCGGAGCGGGACCGTCACCCGGGTGCGGACGGTGGCGGCCGGAAGGTCGGCACCGGGCATGTCGGCACCGGGCATGTCGGCACCGAGCAGGTCGGTGGCGGGAAGAACGGCACCGGGCAGGTCGTTGGCGGTGAGGGGGACGGCCAGGGCGGCTGCGGGCAGCTCCGCCGTGTGCGGGGCGGTTGTGTGCGGGTCGGCTGTGTCGCCGGTGTCACGGGAAGGGGCGGTCTCGTGTGCGTCGCGCATGGCTGTCGTCTTTCTCCTGGCCGACGATGGCGGGTGCGGAGGATGCGCTTCCTGCTTCGGACTCATGCTTCAGATTTGAAGCACAACCTCGGCCGAGACTCTATCCCTGCTTTAAGTTTCAAGCAACTCTTTTTCCCGTGTCCCCCGTCGTCCCCTCGGTCACGGCGTGGACGAACGCCGGCGCCACGGCAGCTCGCCGCACGCCGACCGCTCCTCGTCCTGCTGGAGCGCCTCCGTGATCCGGGAGCAGATCGCCTCCAGCTGGGCCACCTGCTCCTCGGTGAGGTGATCGAAGACGGCCGAGCGGACCGTCTCGACGTGACCGGGCGCCGTGCGCTCCAAAAGCGCCCTGCCGTCCTCCGTCAGGATCGCCACGCTGCCGCGCTTGTCGGTCGGGCAGCCCTCCCGGCGAACCGTTCCGTCCTTCTCCAGCCGGGTGACCACGTACGTCAGCCGGCTGCGCGTGATCTTCAGCGCCTCGGCGAGATCGGTCATGCGCATACGGCGGTCGGGTGCCTCGGAGAGGTTGGCCAGGACCGAGTAGTACAGGTGCGGCATGCCGGCCTCCTGCTGGAGCTGCCGGTCGATCGCGTCCTCCAGGAGCCACGACGCGGCCAGGTACGCGCGCCAGGCACGCAGTTCCTCGGGGGTGAGCCAGCGGGTCGTCATACTGGCAGTGTAGTTATTGTTTAAAAGTTGAACCAAGCTGCCTCGTTCACCGGATCGTCCCGACCCCAGGAGCGCCGCCATGGCCCATCCCCACGTCCTGTTGTCCGCCGCCGTCTCCCTCGACGGCTTCCTGGACGACACCGGGCCCGAGCGGCTGCTGCTGTCCGGCCCGGAGGACTTCGACCGGGTCGACGAGGTGCGGGCGGGCAGCGACGCCATCCTCATCGGCGCGGGCACGCTGCGCACCGACAACCCCCGGCTGCTGGTCTACTCGGCCGAGCGGCGCGCGGCCCGCCTCGCCGCCGGGCTGCCGGAGTATCCGCTGAAGGTCACGGTCAGCGCGTCCGGGGACCTCGACCCGGAGGCCCGCTTCTGGCACACGGGCGGCGCGAAGACCGTCTACACGACGGACAAGGGCGCCCGGCGGCTGCGCGGTCTGCTTCCGGCGGACGTGGAGGTGGTCGCGCTCGGGCCGGACGTGGAGTGGCGGGCCGTGCTCGACCACCTCGGCGACGTGAAGGGCGTACGGCGGCTGATGGTCGAGGGCGGCGGGAGCGTGCACACGCGACTGCTCCAGCAGGGGCTCGCGGACGAGGTGCAGCTGGTGGTGGCGCCACTGTTCGTGGGGGAGCCGGACGCCCCGCGGATGTTCGGGCACGGCGCGTACCCGCCGGGGCGGATGCGGCTGGTGGAGACGCGCGCGGTCGGGGACGTGGTGCTGATGCGGTACGTGCCCACCGCGCCCGGCACCGGGAGGCTCGCCTCGGCCGCGGACCGGCGGTGGCTGGAGCTGGCCTGCGAGCTGGCGGACCGGTGCCCGCCGTCGGAGACCGCCTTCAGCGTCGGCGCGGTGGTCGTCGCGGCCGACGGCACGGAACTTGCGCGGGGCCACTCCCGGGAGGGCGGCGACCCCGTGGTGCACGCCGAGGAGGCGGCGCTGGCGAAGCTGGACCCGGCGGATCCGAGGCTGGCCTCCGCGACGGTGTACAGCAGCCTGGAACCGTGCGCCCGCCGCGCGTCCCGGCCCGCGCCCTGCGCCCGGCTGATCATCGAGGCGGGGGTACGACGGGTGGTGACGGCCTGGCGGGAACCGGACACGTTCGTCGCGTCGGCTGACGGGAACGCGCTGCTGGCGGCCGCGGGCGTGGACGTGGTGCTGCTGCCGGAGTACGAGGACCGGGCCAAGGCCCCGAACGCCCATCTGCTGCCCCCGGCCGACCGTTCCTGAGGAGCCTCCAAGGGGGCCAAGCAGCTCCGCGTACGGCCGGAAATCGCTGGTGGGACGGCATGGGGGTGAAACCCGTGCACTACCTGTCGCGCGCATGGCGTACACTGGAATCACCGACGCGGGGTGGAGCAGCTCGGTAGCTCGCTGGGCTCATAACCCAGAGGTCGCAGGTTCAAATCCTGTCCCCGCTACTGAAGGCCGAGGGCCGGAGTCCGAAAGGGCTCCGGCCCTCGGTGTTTCCCCGGCTCTCTTTCACCCACTGGCGGCTACTCCGCCCGGCCCACAGCGGTCGCCCCCCGCCGCCCTTCCGGGAAGCCTGGACGGGTGGTGCAGCAAGCAGGCGAGCGGTGGTCATGGGAGCAGGACGATCCCGACGAGCGGCGTGGGCCCGATGGGCCGTGTGAGGAGGAGGCCGAGGACCACGAGCGGTCGCGCGGGCGTCTCTCCGGCCGTCACGACGGGTCGGGCGGGCGTCCCTCCGGCCGTCACGACGGGCCGGGCGGGCGTCCCTCCGGCCGTCACGACCGGTCGGGCGGGCGTCCCTCCGACCGCGGCAACCGGTCCGCCGGGTGCCTCCCCGACCGCGAGGACCGCCTGTCGGGCCGATCCGGCCGATCCGCCCGGCTCCTCGGAGCCCCCGGAACCCCCGGAGCCCCCGTGCCCGACCCCGGCGCCCCGGTCTCCGCCCCCGGCGCGAGGCCCCTCCCGGTGCCGGCGCACGGAGGGGCCGAGGCGGAGGCCGCCACGGAGGCCGAGGAGCGGCGGATCTCGTACGCGCGGGCCTTTCTGCGGGCCCTGCCCGGGCTGCTGATCGTCGCCGGGGTCTGCTTCGACCTCTTCGCCCCGTTCGACTACGCGGCCGGCCCCCTCTTCACCGCCGCGCCGCTCGTCGCCGCGCCCCTGTTCTCGTTGCGCGGCACCGTTCTCACCGGCACGGCGGCCGTCGTCGTGGTCCTCGCGGTCCACCTCGGGCTCGGCGTGCTAGGAAAGGCGGGCGAGGTCACCGAGGTGGCCACGGTCGTCACCGTCGCCGCCCTCGCCGTCCTCATCAACGTTCTGGTCCGCCGCAACGTCGCCCGCCTCGCCTCCGCCCGCCAGATCGCCGAGGCCGCGCAGCGTGCGGTGCTGCCCGAACCCGCCGCCCGGATCGGCGGGCTGGACATCGCCGCCCGCTACGAGGCCGCGCAGGCCGACGCGTTCATCGGCGGCGACCTGTACACCGTCCAGGACTCCCCGCACGGGGTACGGCTCGTCGTCGGCGACGTGCGCGGCAAGGGCATGGGCGCCGTGACCGCCGTGGCCGTCGTGATCGGCGCCTTCCGGGAGGCCGCCGAACAGGAGCCGACACTCGAGGCCGTCGCCCAGCGCCTGGAGCGGGCGCTGTCACGCGACCGCGCCGGACGCGAGGGGCCCGACGCGTACGAGGGGTTCACCACCGCGGTCCTCGCCGAGATCCCGCACGGCTCCGGCGTCGTCCGCATCGTCAACCGCGGCCACCCCGCCCCGCTGCTCCTGCTCCCGGACGGTTCCCTGCGAGAACTTCAGGCCCGCGAGCCCGCGCTGCCGCTCGGCATGGGCGACCTCGGCGTCTGGCCCGACCGGGTGGAGGAGTGGGACTTCCCGCCCGGCTCGACGCTGCTCTTCCACACCGACGGCGTCTCGGAGGCACGGGACGCGCACGGCCGGTTCTACGACCCCGCCGTCCGCCTCGCGGGACGGGTCTTCCCCGGGCCCGGCGCCCTGCTGAGCACCGTCACGCGCGAGGTCGCCCGGCACACGGGTGGCCGCGGCACGGACGACATGGCTCTGCTGGCCGTGCGCCGGCCCGGGCGCCCCCTGAGCGCGGTGACGACGAGTGAGTGAGCCATGTCCTTCCGCATAACAACTGACGTACGGTCAATACCTATGAGGTCGCTGAGACGGGGGCGACTCGCCCGATTTCCTCCGTTCAGGCCATGAAAGTCCTGGTCGGCGGCGGGAACGGATCTGCCTGAACGGCTTGGAATACAGGCCTCGGGTCTATTAACGTTCGATAACGCAGCGCGGTCGTCCCAGCCGTCACCGAAGGCGGCTCCGTGCGCGCCTGCCGAATCCCGCGAGGGAACCGGGGAACCACCACCTTGGGGTGAATCACGCGGATACCGCCGTTCCGTACGGCCGGTATACGCGCGTAGGAGACCTTCCTGCTCCGAACCCGTCAGCTAACCCGGTAGGCGAGACGGAAGGAAAGGAGTGCGCCCACGTGGCGTTCAACCGGCCTGCCCAGAACACCTCGTTCGCCCCGAACGGTACTCAGACGCTCGACGTCGCACCCGGCATCGACGAGGGCCCCTGGGAGGAGTGGAACCCCACCGAGGACTCCATCCGCCCCGTCCGCGGCCGGCACCGCGTCGTCAAGCAGCGCGGGGGCGGGCTCGCCCGCAGCTCCACCGTCCTCGGCGTCGGTGTGATGGCCGCCGTCGGCGCGGGCGGCATGGCCACCGCGCAGTCCGGCAAGCCGCCCGTGTCCATATCCCTGCCGGACCTCTCCTCGGTCACGGAATCCGCCAAGGCGCTCATCGGCGACGACTCCGGCGCCCCCAAGAGCTCGGCCACCGCTCTCAGCAGCGTCGGCCGGACCGACGCCGGGGAGGCCACCGACGCCGCCGGTTCGAAGGGCGCGGGCGAGGCGCTGCGCGCACGGATCATCCAGCAGGCCGAGTCCCAGCAGGACCGGATCGCGCAGGCGGCGGCGCAGGCCGCCGAGGACGCCGCCGTGAAGAAGGCCGCCGCCGCGGCGGCCAAGGCGCAGGACGACGCGCAGGCCAAGGCCGCCGCCGAGAAGAAGCAGGCGCAGGAGGCCGCGCGGCTCGCCGCACTCGCCCGGCAGTTCACGCTGCCGACCTCCTCCTACACCCTCACCTCCCGCTTCGGCGACGCCGGTGCCATGTGGTCCTCCGGCTTCCACACCGGCCTGGACTTCGCCGCGCCCACCGGCACGCTCATCAAGGCCGTCCACAGCGGCACGATCACGGAGGCGGGCTGGGCCGGCTCCTACGGCTACCGCACGATCCTCACCCTCGACGACGGCACCGAGCTGTGGTTCTGCCACCAGTCGTCGATCAGCGTCACGGTCGGGCAGAAGGTCAGCACGGGCGACGTCATCGGCCGCGTGGGCGCGACCGGCAACGTCACCGGGCCGCACCTGCACCTGGAGGTCCACCCGAACGGCGGCGCCGCCATCGACCCGCTGGCCTGGCTGCGCGGCAAGGGCCTCAACCCCTGACCCCACCCCCGCGAAGAGCCTGATCGTTTGCAAGATCTTTGCGGGCTTCCCGGAAGACGCCGGCCCGGTCCGGGCGTTGGCACAGGGCATGACTTCTCTTCGCAAGCTGGGCTCTTCCGATCTCGAGGTCTTCCCGCTGTCCCTCGGCGGCAACGTCTTCGGCTGGACCGCCGACGAGACGCAGTCCTTCGCCGTCCTCGACGCATACACGGAGGCGGGCGGGAACTTCCTCGACACGGCCGACTCGTACTCGGCCTGGGTGCCGGGCAACAAGGGCGGCGAGTCCGAGACCATCATCGGCAAGTGGGTGAAGGCGCGCGGCAACCGTTCCGACGTGGTCATCGCGACCAAGGTCAGCCAGCACCCCGACTACCAGGGCCTGACCGCCGCCAACATCAAGGCCGCGGCCGACGCGTCCCTGCGCCGTCTGGACACCGACTACATCGATCTCTACTACACGCACTTCGACAAGCCGGAGGTGCCGGTCGAGGAGATCATCGGCGCGCTCGACGAGCTGGTGAAGGCGGGCAAGGTGCGCGCCATCGCCGCCTCCAACATCTCCGCCGAGCGCCTGAAGGAGTCCCTGGACTTCTCGGACCGCGAGAACCTGGCGCGGTACGTGGCGCTGCAGCCGCACTACAACCTGGTCTCGCGGGACACCTACGAGGGTGCGCTGCAGGACCTCGCCTCCCGTGCGGGGCTCGCGGCGGTTCCCTACTTCGCGCTGGCCTCGGGCTTCCTGACCGGCAAGTACCGGCCGGGTACGACGGTGGAGTCGGCGCGTGCGGAGGGCGCGGCCAAGCACCTGGCGACCGAGCGCGGGCAGCGGGTCCTGACGGCCCTGGACGAGGTCGCCGAGGCCCGGGGCGCCGAGATCCCGACGGTGGCGCTCGCCTGGCTGGCGGCCCAGCCGACGGTCGCGGCACCGATCGCGTCGGCGCGGACGGTGGAGCAGCTGCCGGCGCTGCTGGCCGTCGCGGACCTGACGCTGACGGACGAGGACGTGGCGAAGCTGACGGAGGCGTCGGCGTAGCCCGTCGGACGGCGGAATCCGGCGGTGCCGAGACCGCGTCAACTCCTAGGTGCGATAGGGGTTGTACTCCGGATACGGCACCGCCTGACCGTACTGCGGCATCGCAGGACCGTACTGCGGCACCGCCTGACCGTAGTGCGGCATCGCCGGGCCGTACTGCGGCGCCACCGGGCCGTACTGCGGCGTCCCCTGGAAGGCCGCGTGCCCGTACCCCGGCCACACCGGCGGAGCCACCGGTGCCGTCGCCCGGGCCGCATACGCCAGCGCCGGCCGCGCCACCTCCCGGCGCGCCCACAGCTCGGTCAGCAACTCCCGTTCCCGTACGACGAAATCGGCGCCCGTCCGCCCCCGGCGCCCCCGGTGGCGCAGGAACGCCAGCGACGTCGCGTACGCCTCGTACCGCGCGACCGACCGCGCCGCGTCCTTCCCGAACTGCTGCCTCGCGTACTCACGTGCCAGCCGCCGCGCCCGCATCGAACCGAGCACGAACGGCTCCACCGGCCCCATCCACCCGGCGACCACGTACGCGGGCAGCTCCTCCCGCACCGTCCGCAGCTCCCGCTGACGCGTCCAGATGACCAGCCAGGTCAGCAGCCCGAACGCGGGCACCATGAACGACGCGTACACCGCGAAGAACCCGTACTGGCCGAACGTGGACGACCCGTTCCACATGGAGTGCATGCCCATCGCGAGCAGCAGCCCGCAGAGCGGCGTCAGCACCCGCCGGACGTGCTGGCGCTCCGCGGACAGCGCGGCGATGCCGAAGCCGATGCCGGTGAGCACGGTGAACAGCGGGTGCGCGAAGGGTGACATCACCACACGGACGAAGAAGGTCGCGGCCGTGACGGACGCCAGCCCGCTTCCCCCGCTCATCTGGTCGGTGCCGAAGGCCGTGCCCAGGTAGAGGATGTTCTCGGTGAAGGCGAAGCCGGTGGCGGTGACGCCGGCTATCACCACTCCGTCGACGATCCCGGTGAAGTCCCGTCTGCGGAAGAGGAAGACCAGCAGCACGGCCGCGGCCTTCGCGGACTCCTCCACGATCGGCGCTATCACGGTCGCGCCGAGCGTGTCGGCGCTGTGCGGATCGGCGGTCGCGGTCGCTATCCACCGGGTGGCGAAACTGTTGGCGACGATCGCGATGAGCGCGGCGGCGCACGCGCCCCAGGCGAAGGCGAAGATCAGGTTCCGCCAGGGCCCTGGCGCCACCCGGTCCAGCCAGCGGAAGGCCGCGATGAGCAGCGGCACGGGCAGCACCGCGAGACCCAGCCCGACCAGGAAGCCCTCGGTCCCGGTCTGCTGCCGTACGAGGGCCAGGATGACGAGCCCGGAGAGCGCGAGGAGCGTGATCAGCGCCCCGTACCGCACCCACCGCCTCTGCCACCAGTGCGGGTGCCCGAACGAGCCGGCGGCTGCGTTGCCGCCCGGGTGAGTCGGGTACGGGGGAAAGGTGGCCACGGCATCGACCCTAACGAGACGGGGGCGCCGCCCGCGACGGTGTCCAACTTCACGCGCGGACGCTCAGTCTTCGGCGGTGTGCTGGACGCGGTGCTGTACGCGCCGGAAGAGCAGGTCGTTCACGACATGACCCTTGTCCAGACCCTGCCCCTCGAAACGGGTCAGCGGCCGGAAGTCGGGGCGTGGCGCGTACCCGCCGCCGGGCTGGGTGTTCTCGAAGGCCGGGTGTGCGGTGAACACCTCCAGCATCTGCTCGGCGTACGGCTCCCAGTCCGTGGCGCAGTGCACCAGCGCGCCCGGCTTGAGACGGCTCGCGGCGAGCGTGAGGAAGTCGGGCTGGATGAGCCGCCGCTTGTGGTGGCGCTTCTTGGGCCAGGGGTCGGGGAAGTAGACGCGCAGCCCGTCGAGGGAGTCGGGGGCGAGCATCTCGCGGAGCAGAATGATCGCGTCGCCGTTGCCGACGCGGATGTTGGTCAGTCCTGCCCGGTCGGCGAGGGCCAGCAGGTTGCCCTGGCCGGGGGTGTGCACGTCGACGGCGAGGACGTTGGTGTCCGGGTCGCCGGCGGCCATCTCCGCGGTGGCCTCGCCCATGCCGAACCCGATCTCCAGCACGACGGGGCGGCTGTTCCCGAACAGCTCGGCGAGGTCGATGACCCGCTGCCCGTCGATGTCCAGCCCCCACTTGGGCCACAGCCGCTGCAGCGCGTCCGCCTGCCCGGCCGTCACCCGGCTCCGCCGCGGCTGGAAGCTACGGATCCGCCGCTCGAAGTGCGATCCGGCGGGATCCGCCTTGGGCCCGTCGGGAAACCGGGGCTCCCCCTTGGCCCGGGTGTGCCGAATGGACGCGCCGGCACCACGACCGGAGCCGCCGGCGGGGGTGACCTGGGAGTCTTCGGGAGCGAAGTTGAGGGAGTCAGACACAGTGCGACCAATTTTAGGGCCTACCGAGCTGCGGGCAGTCGTGCCGCCGACCCTGCGCAGCCGGAGGCACCCCGTAGCGCCGGGATGCCCGACCCACTCCCGCCCAGCTGCACCCCCCGCCACGCTCAAGTCCCGCCCAGCACGACCAACGCCCGCCGCGCCACCTCCCGCCCGATCGCCAGCGAAGCGGTAGCCGCAGGGGACGGCGCGTTCAGTACGTGCACCGCCCGCGCCCCCTCCCGGATCAGGAAGTCGTCCACCAGCGTCCCGTCCCGCAGCACCGCCTGCGCCCGCACCCCGGCGGGGGCCCGCACGAGGTCGTCCTCCCGCACCGCGGGCAGCAACCTCCGCACGGCCTCGGTGAACGCCCCCTTCGACACCGACCGCCGCAGCTCCCCCGCCCCGTACCGCCAGTGCCGTCGCGCGATCCGCCACGACCCCGGCCACGCCACCGTCGCGCCCAGCTCCCGAGGTCGTACGACCCCCCAGCCGTACCCCTCGCGGGCCAGTGCCGGCACCGCGTTCGGCCCGATGTGCACCTCTCCGTCGATCCCGCGGGTCAGATGCACCCCGAGGAACGGGAACGCCGGATCCGGCACCGGATACACCAGCCCCCGCACCAGCTCGGGCCGGCGCAGCGTGTAGTACTCGCCCCGGAACGGCACGATCCGCACCTGGGGGTCGTCCCCGGTCAGCCGGGCCACCTCGTCGCAGTGCAGCCCGGCGCAGTTGACCAGCACACGCGCGCGGAGCACCGTCCCGTCACCCGTGCGTACGGCGACCCCCAGCGAGGCCCGCCGGTCGATCCGGACCACCTCCGCCCCGTACCGGATCTCCGCGCCCGAGGCCTCCCCGAGCTGCCGGGCGACCGCCACGAAGTCGCAGATCCCGGTGGTGCCCACGTGGATGGCCGCGAGCCCCTGCACCTCCGGCTCGTACTCCGCTATCTGGGCGGCGCCCAGCTCCCGTACCGGAATGCCGTTCTCCCGGCCGCGCTGCACCAGCGCGTGCAGGCGCGGCAGCTCATCCCGCTCGGTCGCGACGATCAGCTTGCCGGTGACGGCGTGCGCGATGCCGTACTCCGCGCAGAACTTGACCATCTCGGCGGCACCCCCGACCGCGTACCGCGCCTTCAGGGACCCGGGTCGGTAGTAGATCCCGCTGTGGACGACCCCGCTGTTGCGCCCCGTCTGGTGGCGGGCCGGGCCGGCCTCCTTCTCCAGGACGGTCACCCGCGTGCCCGGCGCGGCACGCGTGATCGCATACGCCGTCGACAGGCCGACGATTCCGCCACCGATCACCAGCACGTCGCAGTCATAGGCGATCTCCCGCACCTGCTCCACCTCCCGGTTTCGATAGTGCACTGCGCCACTGACAATGCCTTCAAACCCGGGGGAGCGCCCTGCGGCCGCGCCGTCAGACCGGAGCCATCAACAGTGGCCGCGCCCGCTCCCGCAGCTCCGCCACGCGCGGTTCGTCGCCGTACGGCTCCAGCCGGTGCAGCAGGTCCCGTACGTACTCGGTGGTGCGCGCCGACGATATGCGCCCGGCGATCTCCACCGCCCGCACGCCCTGCTCGCAGGCCGCGTCCAGGTTGCCCGACTCCAGCTCGGCGACCGCCGACACCACCAGGCGCAGGCCGTGCGAGCGCACGTACTCCTCGCCGGGCCGCGACAGCGCCTGTTCGGTGAAGCGGCGGACCTGGCGCGGGGCCTTGAGGTCGCGGTAGCACTCGGCGGCGTCGGCGGCGAAGCGATCGTAGGAGTAGAAGCCGAGCCAGGACGGGTCGTTGTCGCCGTCGCGGGCCCGCTCCAGCCAGCCCTCGGCGGCCTTCAGGGCCGCGCCGGCCGCCTGGGCGTCACCCGCGCGGGCGTGCGCGCGTGCCTCGACCAGGCGGAAGAAGCTCATGGTGCGGGCGGTGGCCAGGCCGCGGTTGCGCTCCAGGGCGGCCTGGGCGAGGTCGACGCCCTCGTCGCCGAAGCCGCGGTAGGTCGCCTGCAGCGACATGGAGGCCAGGACGTAGCCCCCGAGGGGCACGTCGGCCGCCGCGCGCGCGAGGCGCAGCGCCTGGATGTAGTAGCGCTGGGCGGCCTCCTGCTGGCCGGTGTCGAAGGCCATCCAGCCCGCCAGCCGGGTGAGTTCGGCGGCCGCGCCGAACAGCGCCCTGCCGACCTCGTCGGAGTACGACCCGAGCAGCAGCGGCGCCGCCTCCACCCTCAGGCACTCCGGCACCATCGACGACCGCCAGTCGCCGCCCCCGTACTTGGAGTCCCAGCGCCTCGCGTCCTCCGCGGCCTCGCGGAGCTTCTGGACATCGCTGTGGCCGACCTTGATCGGCGCCCCGGACTCCTCGCCCGGGACCGGGTCGCGGGCCACCGAACTGTCGGCCGGTGTTATCAGCCAGCGGGAGGCAGGGGTCGCGTAAGCGCTCACTGCGAACGATCCGGCCAGCGACTGCCAGATGCCGCCGCTGCCGGCCCGGCGCCCGGCGAGGTCGAGGCGGTACAGCTCCGTCGCCGATCTCACCGCCTGTCCTACGTCCCGGGGGAAGGCGAGGCCCACTTCCGGTGCGGGATCCGCGTCCGCCAGACCGATCTCGTGGAGCGGTACGGGGCGGCCGAGCTTCTGGCCGATGGCCGCTGCGATCAGGTGCGGCGCGGCACCCTGCGGCACCATGCCCTTCGACACCCAGCGCGCCACCGACGTCTTGTCGTAGCGAAGTGTCAACCCGCGCTGGGCGCCAAGATCGTTGACGCGCCGGGCGAGTCCTGCGTTGCTGATTCCCGCGAGGGCGAGAACGGTGCCGAGCTTTTCGTTCGGCCCGCGTTGCTCCCTGGACATGCGCCACCCCTCGACACAGACGGCTGCCGCGGCGGTGGCATAACCGCGCGGCATTCGTAAACCCAGCGTAGTTCGCCGCATCCCATGCGTTAAGGGGCGTAAATCCGGTTGGCGGGATTGTGGTCCGCACTCATGTACGGAGTGTCGCCACGTGCTCCCGCTGTGTGGCCGTGCGCCCGTCCGTGCGCTCTTCTCCGGCCACCGCGGGGGCGGTTCCATGGGCCGTGCGTGGGTCGGCCCGCTGTACTGGATCCAGTGGGCTGGGGGACACCGCCGCCTCAATCCCCGCGGGCGGCGGACCGGTCCGGGAGGCGAACTCCGCTTCCCGGACCGTGCGTTGCCCAGGGTCTGTACGGAGCGTGCCCAAGCCTGGCCGCCCGCAGCCGATTTGGCCGAAAACCGATGGTGAATTTCGACAGCCACCAAGGCTCCGACCACGACTCTTGAGGGCGCGAACGGCGTTTTCGGGGAGCATTACGGGGGCGCATTCACGTCGCTGTTTCCTTCGACGTCTCGGCGACAGCCGGAGAACGCACGGGAGTTCACCGACTCGAGGACCGCTCTCCGCGGGCGCGTTACGGGGCGCACGAGCTGTGGCTTGCACCCTCCGGGGCGCATTCTTCGTGGCAGCATGGTGCCGTTCGTACGGTGCACTGGTTGCCCACAGCCTGTGGAGGCTTCGATGCGGTGGTTGGTGGGATGGAGCAGCACCGCCGCGGGAGCCGTCGAGCCCGGCTCGGCAGGCGCCACCGGTTACGACGGCGAGACCGTGCACCCGGTCGGCTCCCAACTCCTGTGGGGCGACCCCGACCCGCTGTGGGCGGTCGGCGACTGGCGTCCCGACGAGGTGCGCGTCGTGAAGGCCGACGCGGGGACCCGCATCGCGGTCCTGGGCACCTGCGGCGCATCCGACGAGCAGCTGCGCGTCGCCCTGTTCGCCGCCCGGGGCGGGGCGCTGCGCCATCTGACCGCCTGGTCCGGCAGCTACACCGCCGTCGTCCAGGTCGGCCGCAGGATCACCGTGTGCGGCGACCTCGCGGGCGCCCGGCCGGTGTTCTACACCCCCTGGGCCGGCGGCACGGCCTACGCGACCGCCGCGCTCCCGCTCGCCGACCTCATCGAGGCCAACCTGGACTTCGGGCACCTCGCGGCTCTGCTCGCCGCCCCCGACGTACCGGCAGCGCTGCACGACTCCACCCCGTACGACGGCGTACGGCGCATCCCGCCGGGGCACGCGCTGATCCTGCGCGCGGGGGCCCGGGAGATCGCCGGGTACGAACCGGTCGCCTCCCTCGCGGTCGCGGCGCCCCCGGCGGACCCCGCCGACGCGGTGGACGCGGTGCGCGACGCCCTGGTCGACGCCGTACGCGCGCGGCTGTCGGCGCCCCGGCACGTCCCGAGCGTCGACCTCGACCCCGGGCCGGTGCCCGGCATGGGACCCGCGGAGCGCCGTGCCGCGCGCGGAATGCCGGTCCCCGGCATCGGCGCCGACCTGTCCGGCGGCCCCGCTTCCGGCACCCTGGCCCTCCTCGCGGCGGGACTGCCGGGCATGCCCGGCACGATCCTCGGGCACGGCACCGGCGCCGGCGAACGCCTGCTCGCCGTCACCTTCAACGACCTCGCCGTCATGGGCCGCGAGGCCGAACTGGAGCGGGCCGGCACGCTCGCGGCCAACCCCCGGCTGCACCACGTGGTGGTCACCGGCGGCGAGGAAGTGCTCCCCTACGCCGACCTGGAGGGCCCACTGACGGACGAACCGGGCCCCTCCCTGGTGACGGCGGCCCGGCACCGTGCCCGTCTCGCGTCGGGCAGCGCGGACCACTTCACCGGCTACGGCGCCCGGCAGGTCCTCGACGCGCATCCGGCCCGACTCGCCGACCTGCTGATGGACCGCAAGCGCCGCCACCTCGTGCGACCCATGGCCGCGCTCGCGAAGGCGGACGGCTCGGTGATGGTCCCCGCGCGCGTGTACAGCGCGGCCCGCAAGCTGTCCCGCACTCCGTACCGGTCCGGCGTCGACGCACTCGCCGACCGGCTGATGCGGCGGCGGTTCGAGGAGCCCGGGGGTGCCGTGGGCGCGTCGCTCGCCGCGCTCACCTGGGCGAGACCCGGGCCGGCGGCACGCTGGCTGACCGGTGAGGCGCTGGCTGAAGTATCGGTTCGCCTCCAGGGGGCCGCGGGCCGGCCGGACGTAGGTCCGGGGCAGCGTCCCGGCGACCACCGCGCGCGTGCCGCACTGGCGAGGCACGCCACCGACCTCCGCGTCCTGGAACAGGCCGCCGAGATCCGCTCCCAGCGGCTGCACGCCCCCTTCCTGGACAACCAGGTCGTCCGTGCCTGCCGCGCGCTTCCCGAGACCCTGCGGGTGCAGCCGGGGGCACGGGCGGCGATCCTGCGCACGGTCCTGGAGGGCGCGGGCGTCGGCGGTCTGCCGCCCGGCTGGGGCGCCCCCTCCCACGGCTCCTCGGCAGCCGCGACCCGGGCGGGCCTCAGGCTGGCCGCGAACTCCCTCGTCGACCTCTTCGCCGCCCCCCTGCTGGCGGAAGCGGGCCTGGTGGAGGCCAGAGTGGTCCGCAAGGCGGTACGCGCGGCGGCCGACGGCGCCCCCCTCCCCCTGGACGGCCTGGCAGACCTGGTCTCCCTGGAACTCTGGCTCCGCCGCCTCCTGTCCCGCCGAGGCACCTGCTGGACGGGAACCCCGGCAAGAGCACGCGCGGTACCAGCAGGGATCGCGGCCCGGGGGAGGGCGTTGGGGGCGGGGGCGTAGGGGCACGGCCGCCTGTGGACAGGCGAGGACATACGCCGCGGGCAGCCGTGGCAGCTGTAGCTGCGGGCAGTCGTGCCGCTGGGGCGGCAGGGGTGGGCGCGGCGGCACCCCGTAAGCGCCGAGCTGCGCAACCTCCCCCCGGGCAACCTCCCCCCGGGCAACCGCCCCCGGGCACAGGCGACCCCCGGGCGCCCGACACCCCACGGCGCCCAACACCCCACGGCGCCCAACACCCACGGCGCCCAACACCCCACCGCACCCGACCCCACGGCCCGGCTAAACCCCGTGCCCCACCCCCCACCCCCCGCAACAATGACCCGGTGCGGTACAAAATCCTGGGCACGGCCCAAGCAGAGGACGACCAAGGAACCCCCGTCCCCCTGGGCGGCCCCCGTCTCCGCGCCCTCCTCACCGCCCTGGCCCTCCGCCCGGGCCGCACCACCACCCCCCAGACCCTCATCGACGAGATCTGGCCGGACGACCCCCCGCTCGACGCCCCCGCCGCGCTCCAAGCCCTCGTCGCCCGCCTGCGCCGCACCCTCGGCCGGACCGCCGTCGCCTCCGCCCCCGGCGGCTACCGCCTCGACGCCGGCCGCGACTCCGTCGACCTCTTCGTCTTCGAGGATCTCGTCCAGCGCGGCACCACCGCCCTCGCCGACGGCGACCCGCACACCGCCGCCCGCGATCTGCGCACGGCCCTCGCCCTGTGGCACGGCCCCGCCCTCGCCGACCTGCCCGACCGCACCGCCGCCGCCCGCCCCGAGGCCCTGCGCCTGACGGCGACCCGCGCCCGCATCGAGGCCGACCTGCGCCTGGGCCGCGCCCCCGGTGTCGTACCGGAGCTGACGGAACTGACGACGGCGCACCCGTACGACGAACCCCTCCACGCCCTCCTCATCCGCGCTCTGCGCGCCACGGGCCGCGGCGCCGACGCCCTCGCGGCCTACGAACGCGCCCGACGGGCCCTGGCGGACGGCCTGGGCACCGACCCCGGCCCGGAACTCCAGTCCCTGCACGCCGAGCTGCTGTCCCCGCAGACATCCGCTCAGACCTCCCCGCAGACATCCGCTCAGACCTCCGCGCCGAGCTCCCCGCAGCCCTCAACCCCGCTCAAGCCACCGCCGGCCCCCCGCACCGGCAACCTCCGCCCCCGCCTGAACTCCTTCGTCGGCCGGGAACTCGAACTCGAGGCGATCCGTTCGGACCTGCACAGGGCCCGTCTGGTCACCCTCACCGGACCGGGCGGCTCCGGGAAGACCCGTCTCGCCGAGGAAGCCGCCGCCGGGCTGCCGCAGGCGTGGCTGGCCGAGCTGGCCCCGCTGGACCGGCCGGAGGCGGTCCCCGCCGCGGTGGTCAGCGCCCTCGGGCTGCGTGAGACGGTGCTGATCACCAACGAGCTGGCGATGCCGCAGGACGATCCGGTCACTCTGCTGATCGAGCACTGCGCCCCACGCAGCGAACTGCTGATCCTCGACAATTGCGAACATGTGATCGACGCGGCGGCCGAGCTGGCCGAGACGCTGCTCACGCACTGCCCGGGCCTCACGATCCTCGCCACCAGCCGTGAACCCCTGGGCGTACCCGGCGAGTCGGTCCGCCCCGTCGAGCCCCTGCCGCCCGATCCCGCGCACCGCCTCTTCCTCGAGCGCGCGGCGGCCGTGCGCCCCGACCCGCACGCCGTCAACGACCCGGAGGCCGTCGACGAGATCTGCCGCCGTCTCGACGGCCTGCCCCTGGCGATCGAGCTGGCCGCCGCCCGCCTGCGGCTGCTGACCCCCCGGCAGATCGCCGACCGCCTCGACGACCGCTTCCGTCTCCTCACCTCCGGAAGCCGCACGGTGCTGCCCCGCCAGCAGACCCTGCGCGCGGTCGTCGACTGGTCCTGGGACCTGCTCGACGAGCGGGAGCGCACGGTGCTGCGCGAGGTCTCCGTCTTCTCCGGCGGCTGGGACCTCGCCGCCGCCGAGGCCGTGTGCACCGGCCCCGTCGCAGACCTGATCGGGGCGCTCGTCGACAAGTCCCTGGTCGTCGCGACCCCGGGCGACGGGGACGGCGGTACGGGCATGCGCTACCGCATGCTCGAGACGATCCACGAGTACGCCACCGAGCGCGCCGCCGAGGCCCCCGAGCTGCGCACCGCCGCCGAGCACCGGCACCGGGCGTGGGTACGGGCGCTCGTCGAGGAGGCCGAACCGAAGCTGCGCTCCGCGGTGCAGCTGCCGTGGATCCGCCGCCTGGAGACGGAACTCGACAACATCCGGGCCGCGCTGTACCGCGCGATCGCCGCCGGTGACGAGGAGGAGGCCGGCGCCCTCGCGCTGGCCACGGGCTGGTTCTGGTGGCTGCGCAACTTCCGGCGGGAGGGCACGGAATGGACGGAGCGGGTGCTGTGCCTGGGAGCGGCTCTGGATGCAGGCGCCGCGGCCGGCTCCGGGCCGTGGCAGGCGTCGGCGGCAGCGGCGACCAGGCGTCCCTCCGCCGACGTACTCGAGGAACTCGCCGCGGTCGACCACGTCGGCGCCTTCCTGGCCCGCCCGGCCGCCGAGGAGCGACACCCGCTGTGCTCCCTGCGGATGAATCTGCGGATGCTGCACCTGTTCCTCGTCGCGGAATCACGGCCGTCGGAGTCGCTGCGGGACGAGCGGACCCGGCGGTACACCGCCCGGGTCCGGGCGGCCTTCGAGCGGGGCGGTCCGGACGCGGCCCGGTTTCCCGGCATGCTCTGGGCGCTGACCGTGTTCCACCTGGGCGTGCCGTACGACGTCCGGCACGCCATGGACGCCATCCTCGCCAACTGCCGCCGCTACGGCGGTGACTGGGAGATCGGCGTGGCCCTCATGTTCCGCGCGCACCTGCTCGTCGACTCCCCGGGCGGTCTGCACGACGTGGACGGCGACCTGGCCGAGCTGCGCACGCTCAGCCGTCGCGTCGGCGACCGCTGGATGCGCGCCCAGGTGTCCAGCGCGGTCGGGGAGGCGGCCATGGGGCGCGGCGCCTTCGCGGAGGCGAAGGGCGAGTACGAGGAGGCACTGCGGCTCGCCCACGAGGTGGGGGCGTACGCGGAGTCCCCGTTCCTGCTCGCCCGGCTCGGCGAGATCGCCTACCGGGAGGGAAAGCGGGCGGACGCGCAGGCGGCGCTGGACGAGGCGAGCGACGCCGCCGACCGGTACGGGGTGCACGACGCCCGCGGGTATGTGAGCCTGCTGCGCGCGCAGATGGCGCTGGACGACGGGGAAACCCTCCGGGCGCGCGCCTTGTGCGAGAACGCGCGGGTGGAGACCGTCCGGAACACGCCGCCGCCGCAGTTCATCGCCGCGCTGAACGGCGTCGACGCGCTCGTCACCATCGCCGAGTCCGGGCCGTGCCACGGTCTGCCCAAGCTCGCCGATGCGCTGCGCCATGCGGTGGAGAGCAGGTGCGCGGAGTCGGTGACGGCGGGGCTCGTGGACATCGCGGTGAACGCCCTGGCCGCCCTGGGCGAGCATGCCCGCGCGGTCCGGCTGCTCGCGGCGGCCGACCGGTGGCGCCTGCCGAACGCCGTACGCCCCGAGCCGGATCGCGTCCAGGCGGAGCGGACCGAGGCGGCCGCGCTGAAGGCGCTCGGGCGGACCCGCTTCGACGTGGAGCGGGCGAGGGGCGCCGAGTTCACCCCGGACGACGTGCTGGCAGAGCTCGCGGAGGCGTCCGCGGACCACCCCGCCCAGTGAGTCGGCGGGCCCCCCAGTGAGTCGGGAAGGCAGGGGCCCTGCCAGCAGGTGAACCGTGCCTCCGCCCGGTCCGCGAGCGCCGCCGGGTCCCTGGGGGCCCCGGCGGCGCTCGCGGCGCGGTCCTCTTCGGGTGGCGCGCGGCGGCCGGCCCGGCTCACACCGGACGGGACCGCAGGCCCTCCAGGAGGATGTCCAGCAGTCGCGCCGAGGCCGCCGCCTGCTGGGCGGCGTCCGGCAGCGAGGGCGCCGCCGTGGCGATCACCAGCAGCACGTCCGACACGGTGACGTCCGGCCGAAGTTCACCCGCCGCGCGTGCCCGCTCCACGAGCTGCCCGACGACCTCCAGCAGCGTCGCCGCCCCGGCGTCGTCCGGCTCCGGCGCGGACCGCTGCTCCACGAGCCGCAGCTCGGTGGACGACTCGGACCGCTGCTGCGGCACCCGGGCCCCGTCCACCGACCCCGCGTCGGACCCCTCCGTGCCCTCCTCGGCGACCCCCACCCGCAGCACGTGCGGCGGCAGCAGCCGTCCCGCGCCCGACGCCACCGATGTGCGCAGGAAGCGCGAGAGCGCCGACCACGGTTCGTCCTCCTGACCCAGCGCCGCCCTGGCCTGCTCGGTCAGCCGGGAGGTCTCCTCCTCGGCTATCCGCCGCACCAGGACGTCCTTGCTCGGGAAGCGCCGGTACACGGTGCCGACGCCGACCCGCGCGCGTCGCGCCACGTCCTCCATCGGCGCGCCGTACCCCAGCTCGCCGAAGACCTCGCGAGCCGCGCGCAGTACGTGCTCCAGATTGCGCTGTGCGTCCACACGCAGCGGCGTCGTCCGCGCACCCTCCCCGCGTCCGTTCTCCGCCGCCGCGCTCACCGTGCCCGCCGCCGCCACGGCGGACGCGGACGACCAATGAGAGTCCTGAATGTGCATAAGTGTTCCCCCGGTCCTGACGTCTCCCCCCGGAGACTCTCCCCGCTGTTGGAAAACCGGAGCGTACGGAACAGGCGTCGTACGTGACCGGGCCCGCCCGTCGCGGACCCCCGAGCGCATCCCCCTACACCCCGTCAAGGGACGAACATAGTTGAGCGGGAGTCAATTCAGAAGGGGCGCGTTCCGGGCGGGTCGCCCCCCGATCGGAGTACCGGTCGGATTCGCCCTCTTTGCACCCCCCGTAGTAACCGCTCACACACCCGGTGACCTGCGACGCTTCCCCGCATGCCGGTGATTCGGCCAACCCTGCCCCACGCGTCCGTCCCGTCACACAATTTGCCGGGCCTGTGGACAAATTCGAGCGCCGGGTGCCTCATGGGAAGGTGACGGCTGCATTCCACCGGGCGACACCCCCCGAACACCCGAAGTGTGTGCGCATCCTCATCGTGGGCGGCGGCTACGTCGGCCTGTACACGGCGCTGCGCCTGCAACGGAAGCTGAAGGCGGAACTCCGCCGCGGCGAGGCGGAGATCGTGGTGGTCTCGCCCGACCCCTACATGACCTATCAGCCGTTCCTGCCGGAGGCGGCCGCCGGCGCCATCTCGCCGCGCCACGTGGTCGTCCCGCTGCGCCGCGTCCTCCCGGACTGCCACGTCCTCATCGGCGAGGCCACGGCCATCGACCACGCCAAGCGGATCGCCACCATCTCCACGCTCTCCAGCGAGGAGACCGGGCAGACGGAACAGATCGCGTACGACGAACTGGTTCTCGCACCCGGCTCCATCTCGCGCACCCTCCCCATCCCCGGTCTCGCCGACCACGGCATCGGCTTCAAGACCGTCGAGGAGGCCATCGGCCTGCGCAACCACGTCATCGAACAGATGGACATCGCCTCCTCCACCCGCGACCCCGCGATCCGCGACGCGGCCCTCACCTTCGTCTTCGTGGGCGGCGGCTTCGCCGGCGTGGAGGCGCTCGGCGAGCTGGAGGACATGGCCCGATACGCCGCCCGCTACTACCACAACGTCAAGCCCGAGGACATGCGGTGGATCCTCGTGGAGGCCTCCGACCGCATCCTCCCCGAGGTCGGCGAGGAGATGGGCCGCTACACCGTCACCGAGTTGCGCCGCCGCAACATCGACGTACGCCTCGAGACCCGCCTGGAGTCCTGCGCCGACCGGGTCGCCGTCCTCTCCGACGGCTCCCGCTTCCCGACCCGTACGGTCGTGTGGACCGCCGGTGTGAAACCGCACCCGATCCTCGCCGCGACCGACCTGCCGCTGAACGAGCGCGGGCGCCTGAAGTGCACCCCGCAGCTGACCGTGGACGGCGTCACGCACGCGTGGGGCGCGGGAGACGCGGCCGCCGTCCCCGACGTCACCGCCGAGGAGCCCGGCAGGGAGACGGCCCCCAACGCCCAGCACGCGCTGCGCCAGGCCAAGGTGCTCGGCGACAACATCGTGCACGCGCTGCGCGACGAGCCCCTGGAGACGTACGCGCACAAGTACGTCGGTTCGGTGGCCTCCCTGGGGCTGCACAAGGGGGTCGCCCACGTCTACGGGCGCAAGCTGAAGGGCTGGCCCGCGTGGTTCATGCACCGTACGTACCACCTCAGCAGGGTGCCCACCTTCAACCGCAAGGCGCGCGTGATGGCCGAATGGACGCTGGCAGGCCTCTTCAAGAGGGAGATCGTGTCGCTCGGTTCACTCGAACATCCCCGTGCGGAGTTCGAACTGGCCGCCGGTGGAAAGCATTCTTCAGACCCGAAGGGGTCGAACTGAGCGGACCCAGGAACTCCGCCGGAAACACCGACGTCTGACGGATGTCGGTCCGGTCGGCCAGACTGGTCCACGACCTGGGCGGGCCGACCCTCGCCCTGACGCACCCACCAGGCTTTCCCCACAGCGCCGCACCCCCGGGGACTGGCCCCCGGACCCCCGCCCGGATCCGGAGCCGGCCGGAGACGACAACGACGAGGCAAGGAATCGGTGAACTTCACGCGCTGGAGCGCCCGGCTCCCCGGAACGCAGCGCCGCGCCGCAGCGCGGACCGACCACGCGGTCTCACCGGACCGGCGGGACGGCTCCGTGCCCGTGGCCCGCGCCGAGCGGCTCACCGACGACACGCCGAGCGTGTCCGCCCTCGACGAACTGCCGGCGCGGGAGGTCCTCGACCGCATCCCGGCCCTCGTCGCCCTGGTGCACGGCCCCGACCACCGCGTCGCCTACGTGAACGACGCCTACACGGCGGCCTTCGGCGCCCGCCCGGTCGGCGAACCCGCGCGCGAGGCACTGCCCGAGCTGGAGGCACTGGGCCTCCTCCCGCTCCTCGACCAGGTGCTGCGCAGCTCCAAGCCGCGCACGGTCAAGTCCCGCAAGGCGCCCGGCGGCCGTTCGTACACCTTCACCTGCACACCGGTGGACGCACCCGACGACAAGTCCCGGGGCGTGCTCGTCTTCGCGGCCGACGTCACCGACCACGCCGACGCCGCCGAGCGGCTGCGCGCCAGCGAGCGCGAGCAGCGCCGGACCGCGGTGACCCTCCAGCGCTCCCTGCTGCCCCAGGAACTCGAACAACCCGACGACCTGCGCATCGCCGCCACCTACCAGCCCGGCGGCACCGAGGCCGCGGTCGGCGGCGACTGGTACGACGTGATCACGCTCGGCGGCGGCCGCACCGCGCTGGTGATCGGCGACGTCATGGGCAGGGGCGTCCGCGCGGCGGCGGTGATGGGCCAGCTGCGCACGGCGGTGCGCGCGTACGCCCGCCTGGACCTGCCCCCGCACGAGGTGCTCCAGCTCCTCGACGGCCTCGCCACGGAGATCGACGCCAACCAGATCGCGACCTGCGTCTACGCCGTCCACGACCCGAACGAGGGCCGGCTGGTGTACGCCTCGGCCGGCCACCTCCCGATCCTGGTCCGCGACGAGAGCGGTAACGTCCTGCGCGCGGACGAACCCACCGGCCCGCCCCTCGGCACAGGCGGCTGGATGCACGCCTCCGGCTCGGTACCGCTGGCACCGGGATCCACCGCCGTCCTCTACACCGACGGCCTGGTCGAACGCCGGGACGCCGACCTGGACGAAGGCATCGCGGCTCTTGCGGGCGCGCTCGCCGGCGCCACGGGCACACCCCAGGTGATCTGCGACCGTCTGCTCCGTTCCGCGGGTGTCACGGCGGGCCACGACGACGACGTGGCGGTCCTGGTCCTCCAGCACCCGGCGCGGACGGGACCGGACGGCGAGCTGTTCCGCAACGCCGCACTGGAGTTGCTGGGCGGGGTGGAGGCGGCGCCACGCGCGCGTGCGTTCGCCTCCGGTGTGCTGACGAGCTGGCGGTTCCCGGCGGACCTGCACGACCACGGGGTCCTGGCGGCGAGCGAACTGGTGGCCAACTCGCTGCAGCACGGCACGCCGCCCATGCGGCTGCGCCTGCGCCGCACGGACCGCCGCCTGATCATCGAGGTCACGGACGGCGACGACCACCTCCCGAGGCGCCGCCGCGCGGAACCCGCGGACGAGGCGGGCCGGGGCATCGCGATCGTGGCGGCGATCGCGTCGAGCTGGGGGTCGCGGAGAACGCCCGGGGGCGGGAAAGCGGTGTGGTGCGAGTTCGCACTGCCGAAGGCCGACGGCTGAGCTCCCGGGGCGGGGCGCTCAGGCGCGCGCCGACGCCGGCTCCGCCGACGCACCCCCCTGTGCCACCACCCGGCTCCTGCCCAGCGACGGCTGGTTCTGCGCCGGCGTCAGCAGCCGCCCGAGTCGCACCGCCAGCACCGTGACGCCCAGCGAGCACAGCAGGAACGTCACGACGTAGGGCCCGGGCAGGGCCGCCGCGAGGGGGCCACCCACCGCCGGTCCCACCGCCAGCGCCAACTGCTTCACCAGGGCGAACACCGAGTTGTACTGCCCCGCCATCCCCGTCGGCGCCAAGTCCGCCACCAGCGGCGCGACCGTCGGCGACAGCATCGCCTCACCCAGTCCGAACAGCGCGTACGTCGACACGAACGCGGCCGTCGCCATCTCCCGGCTGCCGTGACCCAGCCCCGCGTATCCCGCGACAGCCCACGCCACGGCCCAGATCAGCCCCACGGCCGCGATCACCCGCGACCGCCTGCGCCGCTCCACGAACTTCAGCACCGCGAACTGCGCCACCACGATCGTCGCCGTGTTCGCCGCCAGTGCCGTACCCAGCGTGGACGTCGAGATCCCGGCCGCCTCCACGCCGTACGCGCTCAGCCCCGACTCGAACTGTCCGTAGCACGCGAAGAACAGCACGAAGCCCAGCACACAGAGCTGCACCATGGCCCGGTTCCCCAGCAGATGCCTCCAGCTCGCGCCACCGCCCCGCGGCGCCGTCTCCTCGATCCTCGGGGCCCGCGGCATCCGCACCGTCGCCATGACCACGACCAGCAGCAGGAACATCGCCGCCTCGATCGCGAAGAGCAGCGTGAAGGACGCCGCCCGCGACACGTCGACGAGGTGCCCGCCGATCAGCCCACCGACCCCGAGCCCCAGGTTCTGCAGGAAGAACTGCACCGCGAAGGCCCGCGACCGCGTCTCCGCCACCGAGCAGTCCACGATCATCGTGGCCAGCGCCGGCTGCATCACCGCCTGCCCGGCCCCGAGCAGCGCCGCCGACAGCAGCACGCTCACCGCGCCGGCTGCGACGCCCAGGCTCAGCGAGCCCACCGCGGCCATGACGAGGGCGGCGAGCAGCACCGGAAGCGGGCCGCGCCGGACGATGGCCCGCCCGGCGAACGGCAGCACGACCAGCGCGGCCACAGCGAAGACGGCGAGTACCAGACCCGCCGTCACAGCACCGAGACCCCGCACCTGCGCCACGTAGACGTACAGATAGGGGACGGTGAAGCCGAGGCCGAACGCGCTGAGTGCGTTACCCACGTGGATCCGGCGCATCGCTGCGCCCATCGCCCTGGTCACTTTCACCTTCCTTGAGAAGCGGGCCGCCGAGAGCGGGAGGTCTTACCTCTGAAGCGGTTAACCCTGAAGACTTCGAAGCTAAATTTCGAAACTGAACAATACACCTTGAAGGAGTTCAACGCCAAGCGGTCGCGTGTCATACTGCGGCCATGGGTGACACCCCCCGCGTGAGCGAGCCGACCCTCGACGAACAGATCGCCGCCTACCAGCGCGAGTTCCAGGACCTGGACCCGCAGGTGGAGAAGATCGTCTCGGCGCTGTCCCGGCTCAACCGCCGCATGAACGTCGCCTACGGCCGCCAGACCGCCGCGCTCGGCATCAGCAACACCGACTGGGAGGTCCTCAAGGCCCTCGTCCTCTCCGGCGCCCCCTACCGCATGGGCCCGAGCGACCTGGCCAAGCGGCTCGGCCTGACGCCGGCCGCGATGACCCACCGCATCGACCGCATGGTCGGCGAGGGGCTGGTCACCCGGGAGCGGGACGAGGCCAACCGCGTCCGCGTCATCATCGAGCTGACCGACGAGGGTCGTGAGAAGTGGCTGGAGGCGATGCGCCTTGCCTCCGGGTTCGAGGAAGACCTCCTCCAGGACCTCTCGCCCGAGGAACGCACGGTCCTGGGAGACGTGCTGACGCGCCTGCTGCGCCGCGTGGAAGACGCGCAGCCGGACGCCGGCGGCCGCCTCAGCGACCTGGACTGACGCCGCCCGCAGGTTTGACGCGGTGCCAGGTTGGGGAGGCTTGACAGTCCACCCCCCGATCCGTAAGGTTCTTCGGGTTGCCACGGGGCCGGAACGGTTCTGCGGCAGCACCTCCCGCCGCTTCAGCGGCAACAAACCACTCAGCACGATCTCCCAACCGGGTCGATTTCGGTGTGCCCGAAATTAGATTTGATTGGGTACGGCGACCCCGATCCCCCCGATTGGGAATCGCCGGAGAGATCCGCTAGAGTCGGAGATGTCGGAACGGCCCAAGGGCCGCGAGGACAAGCCCGGTTGACTGGGCGTCAGACCCCGAAGGGAACTGAGGGATCTGATAGAGTCGATAAAGCCGGAAGGCCGAAAGGCCGGAAAGCACCGAGGAAATCGGATCGGAAAGATCTGATAGAGTCGGAAACACCGAAGGGAAGCGCCCGGAGGAAAGCCGAGAGAGTGAGTCTCTCCGGTGAGTACAAAGGAAGCGTCCGTTCCTTGAGAACTCAACAGCGTGCCAAAAGTCAACGCCAGATATGTTAATACCCCGTCTCCGGTC
>NZ_JBIWIM010000005.1:0-531513 GCF_044764595.1 Streptomyces sp. NPDC093984
ACCACCAACGGCAACGGATCAGAAGACGTCACCAGTTCACGCAACGGATACCGCGCCAGCACCGCATCCACCTCAGGAGTCAACGCCGCCGCGAGACGTGCGACCGGTGGGCGGGACTCGTCGCGCAGGGCGCGGGCCGCCGCGCACAGCAGGTCCCGCAACGGTCCTTGCGGAACTCCCCCGGCCGCGCGCTCGTAAAGGTCGGCGCCCTCCTCCAGGACCAGGGCGACGTCGATGCGGGACGGGACCTTGATCCGGGCGTGCCGGCGCCAGGTGGTGACCGGATCGCTCCACGCCTCCACGGCGTAGGTCCAGCGGCCGGCCGACAGCGGGGTCACCTCGGCGCCCCAGCGGTCGCTGCCGGGCTCCAGCTCGCGCATCGGCGTCCACGGGCCGGGGCGGCCCTCGGGGTCGCACAGGACGACGTCGGCGCCGATCGCGCCCTGCCCCTCACCGAAGACCGTGGCGGTGACCTGGAAGGTCTCCCCCTCCACCGCCTTGGCGGGGCGTCGGCCGCCGTCGACGGCCGGACGGACGTCCACGATCGGTATGCGTCCGATCGAGGCCCTCGCGCCCCCGGCGACAGGGCTCGCCCCGTCCCGGTGCGCGGCCTGTGGTTCCATCCGTCCTCGCCTCCTTCGCCGTCGTCGAGCTCGGTGGGCGCCGGCTCTGCGGTCATGGGTCCAGGGCTGCGTACGGCGCTCTGCCTACCCGTCCGTCGAAGCTGCCTGGGATGGGCGTGCGGTCCGCTCACTGTGCGTGCGGAGGTACAGCTCGGCGGCGTCGGCGGCCTCGCGTGCGCAGCGCTTCCCCATGAGCTCGCACAGGCTGTAGCCGGTGCTCTCGAAGGTGCCGCGCACCTCCCGGTTGTCGGGGGACGCGAGCATCAGGCGCTCCCACTCGCGGTACCGCTCGAGATGTCTGGCGACCTCGGCTCTGGCCGGCAGGGGCATGGCACCAGTCACCTCCGCTCTCAGCGCTGAGTGTTTCACCTATGGTGCACGGCTCATCACTCAGCGTCCTGTTCGGGATTCAACCACTGGGGCTGGAGGGCTTCGTGTTGCACGAATGGAGTAGTGCTCGCACTCTGGGACTGACTCGAGAGCGACGACCGCTCACGCTTCGTGATCGGGGCCCGGCCCACAGGGGCGAGGAGGAGCGAGAGCTTCGCCGGTGAGGAGCCAACGACAATGAAGACCGCAGCGCCCTGCTACTACCACCTCGACGTCGAGGTCAGCCCGGAGCGGATCGGGCACGTCCGGCGGATCCTGGCCGCCCATCTCCGCTACTGGGACCTGGAGACCCTCGTCGAACCCGTCTGCCAGTGCGCCGAAGCGCTACTGCGGACGATCGACGCCCACGCCGCGGACAAGAACACCACCATCGAGATGTGGTGGAACGGTCACCACCTGATCACCGCTGTCCAGGACAGCGAGCGGGACATCCGGCCGCACTACGCGCCGAGCGGCTGCCTGGCGCAGATCGCGGCGCTGAGCAACGGCTGGGGCTGCTGCGCCACCGACGCCGGCGGAAAGATCATCTGGTTCTCGCAACGGGCCCGGGCCGGCGATCCCGCTGCGCTCGTGCCGGTGGGCCCCGCGCCGAGTCTGCGCGAGACGCGCCCCCTCCCGCGCGCACTGCCCCTCACGGCGGACGCCACGGGGCGGGAGCGGGAGACCGCGAGGGCCGGGCGACGCGAGCCGGTCGCGGCCCCCGCCTGACCACCGCGCCAAGCCGAACCCCTGCCGGGCGGCACACCCCGCCGCCCGGTGACCGCGGAGCCGCCCGGTGACCTCGGACCCGACGGAAGCCGGAAGCCCGACTCGCCGTCAGCGGTCTCCGCACCACGGACATGCGCGCCCGAGGTTCGGTCACGTGGACAGCGCACCCCCGCGTGATCGACACTCGGCGGATGGCGAAGTACTTCGACGTTCATCCCGACAACCCGCAGCCGCGCACGATCGGCCAGGTCGCCGACAGCATCCGTGACGGTGCGCTCGTGGTGTATCCGACGGACTCCTGCTTCGCGCTGGGGTGCCGGCTGGGCAGCCGGGACGGCATGGAGCGCATCCGGGCGATCCGCCATCTCGACGAGCGCCACCACTTCACACTGGTCTGCCGGGACTTCGCGCAGCTCGGCCAGTTCGTGTACGTCGACAAGGACGTGTTCCGCGCGATCAAGGCCTCGACGCCCGGGAGCTACACGTTCATCCTGCCCGCGACCCGCGAGGTGCCGCGCAAGCTGCTGCACCCGAAGAAGAAGACGGTCGGGGTCCGCATCCCCGACCACGTGGTGGCGCAGGCGCTGCTGGCCGAGCTCGGCGAGCCGCTGCTGTCGAGCACCCTGCTCCTGCCGGGCGAGGAGGAGCCGCTGACCCAGGGCTGGGAAATCAAGGAGCGGCTCGATCACGTCGTGGACGCCGTGGTCGACTCCGGGGACTGCGGCACCGAACCGACGACGGTCATCGACTTCTCGGGGGGCGAGCCCGAGATCGTACGCAAGGGAGCGGGCGACACCTCACGCTTCGAGTGACACGCTCCGAGTGACGCCGCGCTCCCCGAGCCGCGCCGGTGAGGTGGCCGTTCGGCTGATCCGGGGACTACCGGCGGGTGCCGTTAACGCCCTGTTTGTCCGGGGAAACGATGTCCGGGCGGTTCAGGGCTGCCACAAGCAGCCCGGACAGCCGTCCGCCCCACACATCAGCCACGTCACAGGGAGGCCGCCATGGCACACGGTGGCGACGTCATCGCCGAGCTCACCACCGACCACCGGGAGGTGGAAAGCCTCTTCCAGCGGATCGAGTCGCTGCCCAGCGGCCACAAGGACCGCCGCAAGCTGGCCGACGAGATGACGATCGAACTCGTACGGCATTCCGTCGCGGAGGAGCAGTACCTGTACCCGGCGGTGCGGGAGCACGTCGAGGGCGGCGGCGCGATCGCCGACAAGGAGCTCGCCGACCACGCGCGGGTGGAGGAGGCCCTCAAACAGCTGGAGGGGTGCTCCGTGGAGGACCCCGAGTTCGACCGGACGTTCATGACCGTGAAGAACGAGGTGACCTCGCACGTCCAGGACGAGGAGAACAACCTCTTCCCCAGGCTGCGACAGGCCTGCGGCCAGGAGATGCTCGACCAGCTCGGCGACAAGATCCGCACCGCCAAGAAGATGGCGCCCACGCGCCCCCACCCGGCGGCTCCCGACACACCGCCGCTCAACAAGCTGCTCGCGCCCGGGACGGGTCTGGTCGACCGGGTCCGGGACTTCGTCACCGGCCGCGGCCGCTCCTGAACGCGGGAGCGGTCCGTCCGAACACGGGAGCGGCCGCCTCGGACACGGGAGCAGTAGCCCGCCGCGGCCGGTCGGGGAGCGAAGGGTGCGGGCGCCTCAGATGTCGGCGACCCCGCCCCTCGCGGTCATCGGGGCGCCGAGTCACCCGGCGCCCCCGCGGTGCACCCTCGTCAGCCGGCGACCGGGTCCCCCAGGGGGCCGCCCTCGTCCACGGGTTCGCCGTGCAGCCGCTTCACGAGGGAGTCCCGGTGCAGGCCGGCGAGCGGCGCCAGCAGGTCGGGGTGGCGCAGCAGGGGCGCCGCCCGGCGGTCCTGCTCACCGGGGTCGGTGAGCCTGCGGAAGTCGAACACCAGCCCCCGGGCGTGGTCGCTGCCGTCGAGTGCCGCGACGGCCTCGCCGGCAAGGGACGGCATGGTCAGCAGGCAGGCCGCCCAGCTGGCGACCACCTCGTCCACCCAGGTCCGCCAGCCGGCGTCGCCCTCGTCGACGGCCGCCGCCTCCGCTCCGGTCAGCCAGTCCAGGCGGTCGGAGCCGCCGGGCCCGACGAACACGACGAGGGCCGCGTCGGCCTCGGTGGGGTAGCGCAGCCAGGCGGCGACCATGACGGCCTGGGACGCCTGGGCCTCGGCGAGGGCGGCGTCCAGGGCTCCTCCGGTCCCGGGGTAGGAGCGCAGCAGCCACTGGGTGGTGGCGGCTATGACAGGGGACAGATCGGCTGACATCGGCCTCACGCTACCGGTCGGCCGGAAACGGAGAAATGGCGCCAATCACAGAGGGAGCCCGCCAAACGGTGTGATCCGTCACAGGTGCGGCCCACGGCCGCGGCACGCCGGTGTGGACCGGGCCGGGAGACAGGCGCAGGCTGGAAGAAGCCGAAGCAGAGGGCACGAACACCTCGTGGTGCGGGGAAGTGATCCCGATGGAAGCCAAGCAGTGGACCGTGGACATCTACATCACCGAGGACGGCGACGACACCCTTGCCCGCGCCGTGCTGAGGACGCCTGACGCGTCGACCGTCGCCGGCAGAGGCGCGGCCCGGCGCAACCCCGTCGACCGGCCGATCCCCGAGATCGGCGACGAGCTCGCCGCCAGCCGGGCACTGGAGGACCTCGCCATCCGGCTGCACGACGTCGCCTCCGAGGACATCGTCCAGATGGCGGGCCCTGCCCGACCGTGACGGGCGTCTCTCCACGCACCCGGAGTGCCATGGGGCCGATCGGCCCTGGTGGTCGCGACGGGTGCGTGGTGTGCTGATGGTGACGGGAAGGACCTGCGAAAGACGCGGGGAAGCGGCCGGCAGCCGCGCACCGCGCAATCAGGATCCGAGAGAACCGGATGGGTCCTTCCCGCCCGTCATGCGTCCTGTGGAGTCCCAGCGCCGAGTGTGGCGCGCCCTGCCTTCGCGGCGGCAGCGGCGGCAGGAACGAGAGGACGGTGAAGCCATGGCCTCTGTCACCACCGTGGGCGCGGCCCTTCCCGCCGAGCACCGCGAGCGGCTGATGCGGATCGCCCGCGAGGTCTCCTTCGACGAGGGAACCCGGCTGTTCGAGGAAGGCCGGCGGGCCGACCGGTTCTGGATCGTACGGACCGGGACCGTGGCCCTGGACGTGCATGTGCCCGGCCGCCGGCCCGCCGTCATCGAGTCGCTGGGCCACGGCGAGCTGGTCGGCTGGTCCTGGCACTTCGAACCGCATGTCTGGCAGTTGGGCGCCGAAGCCATGACCCCGGTGCGAGCCTACGAGTTCGACGCGGTGACCGTGCTGGCGATGTGCGACGAGGACCCCGAGTTCGGCCGCGCCATCGCCGTCTGGGTGGGCCAGGTCCTCGCCCACCGGCTGAACGCGGCCCGCATCCGGCTGCTCGACCTGTACGGCCCCTACGGCAGCGGCAACCCCTGAGAGCCGGTGCCCGACCGCAGGGGACCGCGTCCGACCCCGAGGAGGAACCGTGACCGCCGGCCCGCACGTCGTCAGCGACGTGATGACGCACACCGTCGTCGCCGTCGGCCGTGACGCCCCGTTCAAGGACATCGTCAAGCTCATGGAGCAGTGGAAGGTCAGCGCCCTGCCCGTGCTGGAGGGCGAGGGCCGGGTGGTCGGCGTGGTCTCCGAGGCCGACCTGCTGCCCAAGGAGGAGTTCCGCGACAGCGATCCGGACCCGTACACGCAGGTGCGGCGCCTGTCCGACCTGGCCAAGGCCGGGGCGGTGACCGCGGGCGAGCTGATGACCGCTCCGGCGGTCACCGTGCACGCCGACTCGACCCTCGCCCAGGCCGCCCGCATCATGGCCCTGCGCAAGGTGAAGCGGCTCCCCGTGGTCAACGACGAGGGTCTGCTCGAGGGTGTCGTCAGCCGCGCCGACCTGCTCAAGGTGTTCCTGCGGGAGGACGACGACATCGCCGACGAGATACGCCGCGACATCGTCGACGTCCTCTTCCCCGCACCCGTGGAGCCGATCCACGTCATGGTCGCCGAAGGCGTCGTCACCCTCACGGGCAGAGTGAGGGACACGACCATGATCCCCATGACCGTCCGGCTGGCGCGTGCCGTCGAGGGTGTGGTCGACGTGGACTGCCACCTCTCCGGGAACGAGGCGGGCTGACCGCCGACCGCACGCGTCTCTCAGCAGGTCCCTGCGCCACTGCGGTCCCTGCGCCACTGCGGTCCCTACCGCCACTGCGGCCCGACACACTCCCACTCCCGGGCCCACTCCTCCATGCGCTGCCGCTCCAGGCGCCCGCGCACCAGCCACCCGCAGGCCAGCACCCCGCCCGCGGCACCGCACCCGACGATCGTGCCCACGAGCGATGCCTGCAGCCGCGTCTCGGCGCCGGTGGCCGGTTTGGACACCAGGTTCCCGGCGCCGTCCGTCCACACGGTGACCGGGTCTCCCGCCTTCAGGCCGGGCTCGACCCTCGCCAGACCCGTGTGCGGGCCTCCGGATGCGCTCCAGCGGACGTTCGCCCACACGCCGCCGTCGCCGTATGCGTGCACGTCTTCCGCGGTTCCCGCCGCGTCCTGGGTCAGCACCGCCCGCACGGGGTGGGAGTGGGCGGCCCGCACGGCCAGACCGTGTTCCACGGCGCCCGCCGCCGCCCGGCCCGCGAGCACACCGGCCAGCAGGACCAGCAACCAGGTGACGAGGACGATCCAGGCCTCGAAGCGGTCACTGCGCCGCAGCAGCGGATTGCGCCGCCACCGCCACAACCACACCCTGGTCCCCGCCGTACGACAGGTCGTCGCCATCGGTCGTCACCTTCTCGGGGCGCGTCATCCGACGCTGCCGGCTCTCCGGAGTCGCGACACCTCGTCCTGCGCGAAGTCGGCCTCGAGGTCCGGAACCCGGGGCGGCCCCATGAGCGCGCAGTCCACGTCCACCACCCCTTCGACGCCCCGCACCAGCCGTGCGGTGACGGGCACGAGACCCGTGTCGCGGACGCGGCCGGTGAGCCGCACGACGCCGTCCCGCACCTCCACGCGGACCGGCTCCGACGGGGCGGGGAACAGACGGGCGACGATCTCGCGGCGGATCTCCTCGGCGATGTCCTCGTCGTCGCGCAGGTACACCTTGAGCAGGTCGGAGCGGCTGACGATGCCGAGCAGGGTGCCCTCGTCGTCGACCACCGGAAGACGTTTCACCCCGGCCTGGGCCATGGTCCGGGCGGCCTGGGCGAGGGTCGCCTCCACGTGGACGGTGACGGCGGGCGCGGTCATGAGCTCCTCGGCGGTCACCGCGCCGGCCTTGGCGAGGTCCGCCGCCCGCTCCAGCGACGCGTACCGGCCGGGTTCGCCGTCGCGGAGCTCCTGCTTGCGCAGCAGGTCCGCCTCGGAGACGACGCCGACGACCCGGTTGCCCTCCCGCAGGACGGGCAGGGCGCTGACCTTCCACTGGCCCATGGCCTTGACGATGTCCTTGAACGTCGCCGCGTGGCCGACGGCGACGACCCTGCGGGTCATGACGTCGCCGACGAGGTGGGGGGTGCCGTGCATGGTGTCCTCCGATCGGGGCCACAGATGTCCGGGTGAGGGCCGCCGGCTGGTCACACGGTGATGCGCCGTCCGGTGATTCTGTGGGGATCGATGCGGATCCACAGGTCCCGTTGCCCGCCCGCCCACGGCGTGCTGTACGCCTGCTCCTCCAGCCGCCGGACGGAGTCGGGGTCCGTCACGGTGCGGGCGTGTCCGCACACGAGCACGCTCCAGCCCTGGCTGAACGATCCGTCGATGCGGTCGACCTCGAAGGCCACCTGGGAGTCGGCGGCCTGCGAGGGAACCGCCTCCGGGGCGGTCCTGAAGACGATCGAGTCGCCGACGACGCCGTAGTTGACGGGAACGATCACCGGCCCCGACTCCGTGGGCACCGCGAGCCGCCCCACGCCGTGCGTGCACAGCAGGTCCCGGCACTCCCGGATGCTGAGTTCGGTGAACTTCGGGTGCCCTCCGGCCTGTCCCAGGCCGGGCGGCAGGTCGACGTCCCCGCCGGTGAGTTCGAGCACGGTGGTCTCCAGTGCGCCGGCCAGCCTCAGCAAGGTGCTGACGCCGGGCGCTGCGGTGGGCTGCTCCTCCAGGTACTGCAGATAGCTGGAGGCCATGCCGGCCCGGTGCGCCGCCTCCTTCCGGGACAGTCCCAGCTCCTCGCGCCGCAGGGCGATCCGGCGTCCGAGATTTCCTGGTGGGTGGTGACCCTGGTGACCCTCCACCGCGTCCGGCGATGCGTGTGTGGGCATGGCGCGTCACTTCCTTCCGTCAGGTCGCCCGGACGGCGACGACTTCGTGCTGCTCCCCGCCCAGGACGACCTTGAGCGCGCCGGTGTCGGCGCCCCGGCCGAAGACGTCGTACGCCTCCTCCATCCGGTCCAGCGGGAAGGTGTGCGTGACCAGCGACGAGGTGGGCAGCCGGCCGGCGGCCGCCATCCGCAGCAGTGTGGGCGTGGAGTAGGTGTCGACCAGGCCGGTGGTGATGGTGACGTTCCTGCTCCACAGGTCCTCCAGGTGCAGGGTCACGGGCCGGCCGTGCACGCCTACGTTGGCGATGTGCCCGCCGGGCCGCACCACGCGTGTGCACAGCTCGAAGCTCTCCGGCACGCCGACCGCCTCGATGACCACGTCCGCGCCCAGTCCGTCGGTGAGGTCGGCGATCAGCTCCTGGGCGTCGGCAGGGTCGGCCAGGGCATCGGCGCCGAGCCCCTTGGCGGCGTCCAGCCGCATGGCGGCCGGATCCACGGCGACGATCCGCTCGGGGGCGAAGAGCCGGGCGGTGGCGATCGCCGCGAGCCCGATGGGGCCGGCTCCGACGACGACCACGCTGTCCCCGGGGCGGACGTGTCCGTTGAGCACGCCCACCTCGTAGGCGGTGGGGAAGATGTCCGCGAGCAGCACGGCGTCCTTGCTGTCGACCGCGCCGGGCAAGGCGTGCACGGACAGGTCGGCGTGGGGCACCCGGACGTACTCGGCCTGGGTCCCGTCGACGACGTGCCCGAGGGTCCAGCCTCCGCCGCCGCGGCACTGGCCGTACGTCCGCTCCCAGCAGTAGCCGCATCGGCCGCAGGCGGTGATGCAGGAGACCAGGACCCGCTCCCCCGGCTGTACGGCGTGCAGGTCCCGTCCGGCCTCCACGATCTCGCCGACCGCCTCGTGCCCCAGCACCGTGCCGGGGCGCACCTCGGGCACGTCGCCCTTGAGGATGTGCAGATCCGTCCCGCAGATGGTGGTGGTCTCGACGCGCACGATCGCGTCGGTGGATTCCTTGATGTCCGGGTCCGGGACCTCCTCCCAGGCGGACTTTCCGGGGCCGTGGAAGACGAAGCCCTTCATGACGAACCTTCCTTCCTCCCCCCGGGCCGGGACCCGGGGACCGTCCGGAAGCCGGTACGGCGGTACATCCGGCGTCGAGCCGGACTTCCCCATCACATCCAGCTTGTCCCACCTTGCGGGGTTCTGCTTGGGCCGGTCGGCCCCGATCACCGGCCGGGCCCGAGCGGACCGCACGAACGGAAGTGCACGGGACTTTCGAGTACCCCTCTGCGCGCCCCTGCCTCTGCTCACGACCTCCGGAGCGCCGGGTGAGATCCCGGTGCTCCGGAGGTCTCCCGCCCTGGACAGGTGGGGTCAGGACGCCCACGTCCAGTCCGCGACCTCCGGCATGTCCGTACCGTGATCGCGGATCCACGCCTCGTGGCGGGTGCGGGCGTCGGCCATCTGCTGGCGCACGACGGCGGCCCGCACCGCGAGGCCGGGGACGCGGTCGATGACGTCCATGACCAGGCGGTAGCGGTCGAGGTCGTTGCGGACCACCATGTCGAACGGCGTGGTCGTGGTCCCGGCCTCCTTGTAGCCGCGCACGTGCAGGTTCCGGTGGCCGGTGCGGCGGTAGGCCAGGCGGTGGATCAGCCACGGGTAGCCGTGGTAGGCGAAGATCACCGGCTTGTCGGCGGTGAAGAGGCCGTCGTACTCGAAGTCCGACATGCCGTGCGGATGTTCCTCGCGCGGCATCAGCCGGGCCATGTCGACCACGTTGACCACCCGGACCGCGAGCTCGGGCAGGTGCCGGCGCAGCAGCTGCGCGGCGGCCAGCACCTCCTGCGTCGGCACGTCTCCGGCGCAGGCGAGGACCACGTCGGGCTCTCCGCCGTTCTCGGTCCCCGCCCAGTCCCAGATCCCGGCGCCGCGCGCACAGTGAGCGCGGGCCTGGTCCAGGGACAGCCAGTCGAAGCACGGCTGCTTGCCCGCCACGATCACGTTCACGTAGTCACGGCTGCGCAGGGCGTGGTCCGCCACGGACAGCAGTGTGTTGGCGTCCGGCGGCAGATAGACGCGGACCACCTCCGGGCTCTTGTTGAGGACGTGGTCGACGAAGCCGGGGTCCTGGTGGGAGAAGCCGTTGTGGTCCTGACGCCACACGTGCGAGGTCAGCAGGTAGTTGAGGGAGGCGATGGGGGCGCGCCAGGGCAGCCGCCGGGAGGTCTTCAGCCACTTGATGTGCTGGTTGACCATCGAGTCGACGATGTGGACGAACGCCTCGTAGCAGGAGAACAGTCCGTGGCGGCCGGTGAGGAGGTAGCCCTCCAGCCAGCCCTGGCAGAGGTGTTCGGAGAGGATCTCCATCACACGGCCGTGCCGGTCGAGGTGTTCGTCGACCTGGAGCACCTGGGCCTGCCAGGCCTTGCCGCTGACGTCGAGGACGGCCTGCAGCCGGTTGGAGGCGGTCTCGTCCGGGCCCACCAGGCGGAAGTCCCGCCGTTCCGCGGTGTCCTTCATGATCTGCCGCAGCAGGCCGCCGAGGACGCGGGTGGGTTCGTGCAGGGCCGAGCCCGGCTTCTCCACGGGTACCGCGAAGTCGTCCAGGGACGGGATGGGCAGGCCCCGCACGAGCAGCCCGCCGTTGGCGTGCGGGGTGGCGCCGAGCCTACGGGCGCCGGAGGGCACGCAGGCGAGCACGTCGGGGCGCGGGCGGCCGGCGGCGTCGAAGAGTTCCTCGGGCCGGTAGGACTTCAGCCAGGCCTCCAACTGGCGCAGGTGCTGGGGGTTCTCGCGGACGCCCGCCAGCGGCACCTGGTGGGAGCGCCAGGTCCCGGCGACCGGCTCGCCGTCCACCTCGGCGGGCCCGGTCCAGCCCTTGGGAGTGCGCAGCACGATCACCGGCCAGTGCGGCCGCTCGGCCGCCTCGTCCTCGCGTGCCGTGCGCTGCAGCTCGGCGATGCGGTCCAGGGCGGAGTCGAAGGCCTCCGCCATGGCGCGGTGCACCTGGAGGGGGTCGTCGCTGGTGACGTGGATCGGCTCGTGGCCGTATCCCCGCAGCAGTTCGTCGAGTTCGGGCTCGGGGAGCCGGGACAGGACGGTCGGGTTCGCGATCTTGTAGCCGTTGAGGTGGAGGATCGGCAGGACAGCGCCGTCGTGGACGGGGTCGAGCAACTTGTTGGAGTGCCAGGAGGCGGCAAGGGGTCCGGTCTCCGCCTCGCCGTCACCGATCACGCAGGCGACCACCAGGTCCGGATTGTCGAAGGCGGCTCCGTAGGCGTGGGCGAGCGAGTAGCCGAGTTCGCCGCCCTCGTGGATGGAGCCCGGCACGTCCGGCGCGACATGGCTGGGTACGCCGCCCGGGAAGGAGAACTGCTTGAACAGCTTCGCCATCCCCTCCGCGTCCCGTGTCACGTCCGGATAGGTCTCGCTGTAGCTGCCCTCCAGCCAGGACCCCGCGAACACGGACGGTCCGCCGTGCCCGGGTCCCCAGATGCACAGGGCGGTCAGGTCGCGCGCCTTGATGACGCGGTTGAGGTGGGTGTACACGAGGTTGAGCCCGGGCGAGGTGCCCCAGTGGCCGAGGAGGCGGGGTTTGATGTGCTCGGGCCTGAGGGGCTCGGTCAGCAGCGGGTTGGACATCAGGTAGATCTGACCGGCGGCCAGGTAGTTGGCGGCCCGCCAGTGGGCGTCGAGGGTGTGCAGTTCCTCGTCGGTCAGTACGGTGCCGGGGTGCTCGGCGTCGGGCATCGGTGACTCCACACGTCGTCGGGGTGTTCATCGGGCGCGGCGGGCTGGGGTACCCGTTGTGCGGTGACAGGAACGCCGCCGGTCCCGGCCGCCGGGGGACGACGGCGACCGGGCAGGCGGCACGGTGCAGCGGGGCCGGACCGCCGTCCCGAGGCCGGTGTCAGGCATGCGGGACGACGGCGACCGGACAGGCCACATGGTGGAGCACGGCGTGCGCGACGGAGCCGATGTGCGGGCCGAACACGCCGTCCCGCGTCCGGCGCCCCACGACGACGAGACAGGCGCGCATGGAGGCACGCACCAGTTGCGGAGCGGGGCGGCCCGTGGAGACGGTCTCGGACACCGGAACCCCGGGAAACTTCTCGCGCCAGGGCCGCAGCGCGGCGTTCACGAGGTGTTCCTGTTCCGCCAGCACCTCCGGTCCCCCGGCCGCGTGCGCGTGGACGTCGCCGACGGCGTGGACCACGTGCAGCGCGGTGCCGCGGCGGCGGGCCGAGTCGAAGGCGAACTCGATCGGCTCCTCGAGCGGATGCCGCGGGTCCAGCCCGAGCACGACGTCGCGGTAGGGGGTCTCCGGGATCTCATCGGGCGAGACGCCGTCCAGGGCCGGCAGGTGCTCGTCGGCGGAGGTCTCACCGGCGCGTACGAGCACCACGGGGCGCGATGCCCTGGCCACGACACGCTGCGACACCCAGCCGACCACGAACCCGGCGACGCGGCCCAGACCACGGGATCCGAGCACCAGCATCTCCGAATCCTCGGCCGCCGCGAGCAACGCGGTCACCGGGGACTCGGACGGCAGAAGAGCCTCCACCTCCAGCCCCTGGTGCGCGGCGCGAACGCTGCGCACGGCGCGCTCCAGGATCTGCTCCCCCACCGCGCGCCGGTCGTCCCCGTACCCGCCGGACGGCGCCGGGAGCGGCTGCCGCCTCCAGGCGTGGACGACGTGGAGCGGCGCACCCCGGCGCAGCGCCTCCCGAGCGGCCCAGTGGGCGGCCGCGAGGCTCTCGCCGGACGCGTCGACTCCCGCGGTGACCGGCCGGACCATGGCGCGCACCTCCTGTCCGGGCTCTGCTGTTCCTGCGTCGAGCCTGGCGCGGGAACGGCGTCGCGCGCAGGGGCCGCAGGGACCCATCAGGGGGGCCCAACGGCCCAACGCCCCCACGCCCTGCCCGTCACCTCGCGGTGCGCCGGCCAGGCCGCATGACCCCAGGTGGCCGGGGTCGCCGGCGCGGTGCCGGACGTCCCGGCCCTGGGGCCGGGTGGCCCATGGCCCGGGGCGGGAGGCGGGGTCACGCTGGGAAGCGTCGGGTCCCCACGCCGCCCCCGGAGGCCGTGATGAACGCTCCCCCCACGACCAGCATGCTGCGTGCGCTGCCCCTCGCGCACCGCGAACAGCTGATGCGCACCGCCCGTGAGGTGTCCTTCCCGCAGGGAACGCGCCTGTGCGAGGAGGGCGGACGCGCCGACCGGTTCTGGATCATCCGCTCCGGCACCGTCGACCTCGATCTGCACGTGCCCGGCCGCCGCGCCGCGGTCATCGAGACCCTGGGACACGACGAACTCCTCGGCTGGTCCTGGCTGTTCGGCTCGCACGCCTGGCACCTGGGCGCCGAGACGACGACGCCGGTGCGGGCGTACGAGTTCGACGCCGCAGCGGTCCGCTCGATGTGCCAGGACGATCCGGTGCTCGGCTTCGAGGTCGCCCAGTGGATGTGCGGCATCCTGTCCCACCGCCTCGGCTCGGAACGCACCCGGCTGCTGGACCTGTACGCCCCCTACGGCAGCGGCAGCTTCGGCTGACGAGGGCCCGGCAAGGGCGTGGCGACCGGGGCGGTCCCCTTCGGGGGACGGCTCGCCGGCGGGGATGCCGGACCGCGGCGTCAGGGCCGAGAAGGGCGCACGGCGGCGAGTGGGGCCGATCGGCCCTGGTGCGTGCGGGCGGGGCACGTGATGATCGTCGACAGTGGGCGGCCCGCTATCCGTCCTTCGGCAGAGGTTCGACAGGGGAACGAGGAGTCGTCATGGCCGAGGCGCGCACCTTCAGCGAGCAGGACCCGATCCGGGTGTTCCTGCTGGACGACCACGAGGTCGTACGGCGTGGCCTGGCCGACCTGCTGGACGCCGAACCCGACATCTCGGTGGTCGGGGACGCAGACACCGTCGAACACGCGCTCACCCGTGGTCCGGCGGTGCGGCCGGATGTGGCCGTCCTCGATGTGCGCCTGCCGGACGGCGACGGCATCACCGTCTGCCGTGAGCTGCGCAGCCGCATGCCGGAGCTGGCCTGTCTGATGCTGACCTCGTTCGACGACGAGGACGCGCTGCTCGACGCCATCATGGCGGGGGCCTCGGGGTACGTCCTGAAGCAGATCAGGGGCTCCGACCTGGTGTCCGCGGTCCGCACCGTCGCCTCCGGCCAGTCGATGCTCGACCCGGCGACGACCGCGCGGCTGATGCACTCGCTGCGCGCCGACCCCGCCGAGCAGCCGGCCCTGTCACCCGAACTGGCGAGCCTGTCCCCGCGCGAGCGTGACATCCTCGCGCTGATCGGGGACGGGCTGACCAACCGGGAGATCGGCAAGAGGCTCTATCTGTCGGAGAAGACGGTCAAGAACCACATCTCGCGGCTGCTGGCCAAGCTGGGCGTGCAGCGCCGCGTCCAGGCGGCCGTCCTCGCCACCCACCTGGGACCGTCCGAGTCGGCGGAACGCACCGCCCGCTGAGCGGTGCCGTAGGCACTTCGTCTGCCGCCCGCCAGTCACCCACCGGCCGCCCGCCAGTCACCCGCCGGCCGCGCCGCCAGTCACCCACCAAGCACCAAGCCGCACCGTCACTCACCGCCGACCGCACCATCAGTCCCCCGCCAGCCGCACCGTCACTCGCCCGCCGAGCCGCACCATCACTGGCCCGCCGAGCCGCACCACCACTCGCCCGCCGGGCCCTACCGTCACTCACCCACCAGCTGCACCATCACTCGCCGGCCGGCCGCACCGGCACACGCCACACCAGCCGCGTCCCGCCGCCCTGCGGGCGTTCCCCCACGCCGAGCGTGCCGCCGAGGGCGACGGCCCGTTCCTCGAGGTTCCGCAGGCCGCTGCGGACGGCACCGGTCGGCACGCCGCAGCCGTCGTCGGCCACCGTGAGGGTCAGCTCGCCCCCGCCGAGCCGCAGATGGACGTCCACCGACCGTGCCCCGGAGTGCCGGGCCGCGTTGCTCAGGGCCTCCCCGAGCACGGCGGTCACATCGTCGGCGACGTCGCCCGGGACGTCGGTGTCCACCAGGCCCTCGATGCGCAGCGCGGGCGTGAACCCCAGCGCGTCGGCCGACGCCGTCACCGTCTCCGACACCCGTCTGCGCAGCCCGGACTCCTCCTGCCGCCGGTCGCCGTGTGCGCGCAGCCCGAAGATGGTGGACCGGATGATCTTGATGGTCTCGTCGAGGTCGTCGACGGTCCGCGAGAGCCGTTCGGCGGCCTCGGGGTGGTCGACGAAGCGCTGGGTGCTCTGCAGGGTCATGCCGGCCGCGAACAGCCGCTGGATCGCGAGGTCGTGCAGATCGCGGGCGATCCGGTCGTGGTCCTTCAGCAGCGTGATCTGCTCGGCGTCCCGGCGCCGCTCGGCCAGCTCCAGCGCCAGCGCCGCCTGCCCCGCGAAGCCCAGCAGGGGGCCGGCGTCGGTGTCCGTGAACGGGGTGCGCCCCGCGGTGCGCCCCAGCACCAGGACGCCGATGGACTTGCCGCTCGCCACCAGCGGTACGCCGACCACGGGCCCGAGTCCGGCCCACAGCGCCGAGTCCGGGTCGATCCGGGGGTCGTGCCGGATGTCGGGGCTGACCACCGGTTCGGCGGTGCTCAGCGCCGCCTCCACGAAACCGTCCCGCCGGGACATCACGAGCCCGCGGCGCCTGTCGGCCTCGCGACCGACCGCGAGCAGCGGGCGCAGCACGTCCTCCCCGGGCACCCGTTCGGCGATCATGCCGACCTCTGCGGAGGCGATCCTGCGCGCCTGCTCGACGATCAGCTCCAGCACGTCCGCGCTCGGGGCACCCGACAACAGGGCGCTCGTGACCTGGGAACTGGCCCGCACCCAGCGCTCACGCAGCCGTGTCTCCTCGTACAGCCGGGCGTTCTCGATGGCGACGCCGGCCGCCACCGCCAGGGCGGAGAGCACGGCCTCGTCCTCGGCGTCGAACTCCTCGGCGCCGCGCTTCTCGGTGAGGTAGAGGTTGCCGAACACCTGGTCGCGGACCCTGATCGGCACGCCGAGGAAGGAGTGCATCGGCGGGTGGTGGGCCGGGAAGCCGTAGGAGGCCGGGTGGTCGGAGAGCTCGGACAGGCGCAGCGGCTCCGGATGGCGGATCAGCTCGCCGAGGATGCCGTGCCCGCTGGGCAGCGCCCCGATCCTGGTCCGCGCGTCCTCGCTGACGCCGACGGTGAGGAACTGGGAGAGCGTGAGGTCGTCGCCGATGACGCCCAGCGCGCCGTACTCGGCGTCGACGAGCAGCACAGCCGCCTCGACGATGCTGCGCAGCACCTGCGCCAGATCGAGTTCGCGTCCGACCGACAGGACGGCCTGAAGGAGGCGGTGCACCCGGTCCTGGGTACCGCGTGCCGCGTCGATGCGGGCCTGCAGTTCGTCCAGCAGCTCGTCGAGCCGCAGCTGCGGCAGGTGCTGCTCGGACCGCCCGCGCGCTTCCCCGCTCATCGATTCCTCCGGCCGGATCGCGCAGACAGGGTGCGGGTAAACGGCGACTCTCCCGCCCTCACGATACTGACTTTCCGCCCGGACGGCGGCCTCTTGCGCTCACTCGGAGTGACCCGTCTGCGGTGCGCGCGGGGCGGGGCCACGGCGCCGGCCGTGGGGGCGCGTGGTGTGGCGGTCCGTGTGCGGTTGGTGCCTACTGACCTCAGCAGGTGACCGGCAGCGGGCGCGCGGGAGGTGTGGTGGCGGACGCGGGCGGGACGGGGCGGGGGCGGCGCAGGGCGGGTGTGGTGCGGGGCAGCCGGCCGTCCCCGTCGGTGCGCCTCCCGCCGCGCGCCCGGGCCGCCGAACGGGTTCCCGCGGCCGAGCGTGTCGTTCCCTGGCTGCGCGTCGCCGCCGCCTACGCCTGGCGCCTGGTCCTCGTCGGGCTCGTCGTCTACGGCATCTTCACCATTCTGGGCCGCTTCCAGCTCATCGCCGTCTCGTGGTTCCTCGCGCTGGTGATCACCTCGGTGCTGCGCCCCCTGACCGACCTGCTCGGCCGCTGGTTGCCGCGGCCCCTGGCCGTCGGGGTCTCCCTCGTCGGGAGCCTGTTGCTCCTGCTCGCCCTGTTCGCTCTGGTGGGTGAGGCGGTGGCGGGCGAGTGGGGAAGACTGACCGGGGAGTTCCGCGGCGGCATCCACAGGATCGAACGATGGCTCGAGCGCCCGCCGTTCCGGGTCAGTCACAAGAGTCTCTCGCATCTGCAGGACCAGGTCGGCTCGTATCTCTCGTCCCACCGGGCGGCCGTGTTCAGCAGCGCCCTCAGCGGCCTGAGCCGGGTCGTCGAGCTGGTCACCGGGCTCGCCCTCGCGCTGTTCTTCGCCGTCTTCTTCATCCACTCGGGCGAACGCCTGTGGACCTGGGTGTGCGACCAGCTCCTCCCCCGGGGTGCCCGACCGGCGTGGGACCGGGCGGGGCACGCGGCCTGGCGGACCTTCGCCGGGTACACGCGGGGCATCATCATCGTGGCCGGCACCAACGCCATCCTCGTCGGCATCGTCCTGCTGCTGCTTCGGGTGCCGCTCGCGCTGCCGCTCACCCTGCTGGAGTTCTTCGCCACGTTCGTGCCGCTGGTCGGCTCGCCGGTGGCGCTCGCTGTGGCCACCGTGGTCGCCCTCGCCGGGCGCGGTCCGCTCACGGCGGCGGCCGTAGTGCTGCTCATCGTCGTCATCGGGGAGATCGAGGGGCACGTCCTGCATCCCCTCGTGATGAGCTGGGCCGTCCGCCTGCACCCTCTGGTCGTCGCCGTCTCCGTCCTCGCGGGCAGCATCGTCGCGGGCGTGATCGGTGCCGTGGTGGCCGTGCCGTTCGTGTCCGTCGCCTGGGCGGTGCTGCAGGCGCTGCGCCCGGCTCCTCCCTGAGGCGCGCGCCTCCGTGTGCTGTGCCACGCTGACTCGCGGAGGGAGCGGTGGGCACCCGAGCCGTACGCACGGGAGGCAATGTGGGCTCTGACCAGCGAGAGGTGCCGCGGCACGGGACGGAGCCCATACCGGGGCTGCGGCGCAGGACTTTCCTGGAAGCGTGCGCGGGCGCCGGGCTCGTCGCGGCGGCCACCGCCTGCGACCCGGCCCCTTCCGCGCACGACGATCCGTCGGCGGCCGCTTCGCACCGCCCCGAGGCGGAGCGGGACCGCGCCGGGACACCCGATTGGCGTATCCGCTCCCAAGGTCCCGCGACGGCCGTCGTCGGGTATGCGGACCGGGTGAGCGTGACCCCTGGCGAGGAGTGCGGTCTTTACGTGTCGACGACCGCGTCCTCCTTCCGTGTCTCGGCCTTCCGCGTGGGCTGGTACGGCGGGGCCGAGGCCCGGCTGGTCTGGTCCTCCGGACGCGTACGGGGCCGCGTCCAGGCGGAGCCGCACCTGACGTCCGGCACCCGCACGATCCGCACCGCCTGGAAGCGCACGCTCGCCTTCAGCACGGCGGGCTGGCCGGAGGGCGCGTATCTGCTGCGGATGGACGCGGAGGGCGGCCACCAGCGGTACGTCCCGCTGATCGTGCGCTCCACGCGGGCCGCGGGCCGTACGGTGCTGATGCACGCCCCGGCGACCTGGCAGGCGTACAACCGGTGGGGCGGTTACAGCCTCTACGAGGGTCCCTCCGGTGCGTATGCCGCCCGGTCCCTCGCCGTCAGCTTCGACCGGCCCTACGACTCCAGCGGCGCGGAGAAGTTCCTGGTGTACGAGCGGGCGGCGGTGGTGCTGGCCGAGCGGCTCGGCGTTCCCCTCGCCTACACCACCGGGGTGGACGTGCACCGCGACCCGCGCGTGCTGCACGGTGCGAGGGCCGTCATCTGCCTCGGTCACGACGAGTACTGGACCCCGGAGCAGCGCCGGCACGTCACCCAGGCCCGCGATGCGGGCACCAACGTGGCCTTCCTCGGCGCCAACACCTGCTTCCGACGGGTCCGGCTGGAGCAGGGCGAGGCGCGGCCCGACCGTACGGTGGTCTGCTACAAGTCCTCCTTCCGCGCCGACCCCTGCTACAGCACCCACCCCACGCTGGTGACGACGGACTTCCGGCAGTCCCCTGGCGCCGACCCGGAGTCGTCGATGACGGGCGTGCTGTACGAGGGGTATCCGACGGACGCGCCGTACGTCGTGCACGCTGCGGACCACTGGCTGTACGAGGGGACGGGTGTACGCCCCTCAGACGGCTTCGGCCATCTGGTCGGTGTGGAGTACGACCGGGTCACCCCGGGCGCCCCCGTCCCGGGGCCCTTGGAGATCACAGCCCATTCGCCGCTGGTGTGCAACGGCAGGCGCAGCACCAGCGACTCGGCGTACTACACGGTGCCGAGCGGGGCGGGGGTCTTCGCCACCGGCACCATGCGCTGGGTGGAGGCCCTGATGGCCGGCACCCCGGACGGGGGCCACGACCACGGCATGGACGCCCGCACCCGCGCCTTCGTCACCCGGACGACGGAGAACCTGCTGCACGCCTTCGCGCTCGGCCCGGCCGCCCGCCACCGCCCCGCGCCGCGCCCGAACGTGACGGAGGTGTACAAGGGGTCGGCGTGAAAGGAATTATCCGGTTTCCCGCCGGCCGGTCCTCATTTCAGGGATAGAGTCGCCCAATGGTCAAAAGCGAATCTCCTTCTCGCGTCTCCCTCAAGCGCGTTACTCCCGAGGTGTCGGGTGCCATGGGCGCGCTGCACCAGGCCGCGGTTTCCGCGGCGCTGGACGCCAAGGTCGAGCCGGAAATCCTGGAACTGATCCGCATTCGGGCCTCGCAGATCAACGGGTGTGCGTTCTGCCTCGACATGCACACCAAGGACGCCCGCGCCCAGGGTGAGAGCGAGCAGCGGATCTACGCGCTCGACGCCTGGCGGGAGACGCCGTTCTTCATCGAACGGGAGCGTGCCGCACTGGCGTTGACCGAGGCGGTGACCCTGGTGCACGACGGGCACGTCCCGGACGGGGTCTATGCCGAGGCGGCGGGGGTCTTCGACGAGGCGCAGATCGCGGCGCTGATCTGGGCGGCCACCGTCATCAACGCGTACAACCGGATCGCGATAGCGACCCGCATGGTCCCGGGGGCCTACCAGCCCACCCGGAAGTGAATTCCCCCGAAAAGCAACTCGCGCGCGCCGGGGCCCGAAATCGGGCCCCGGCGCCTCCTGATGGAATTCAGTGACTTTCCGGCAACGGTTCCATGATGCCGTCGAGCCAGGACCGCCATTCCGTTGCGTGTGCGGCGGGTCCCGCGGTCATGGACCGTTCCGTCCATTCCGTCCCGGGCCGGATGCCGTGCAGGGCGTTCACCAGCCACACCTCGCACCCGTCGAGTTCCTCGACGGTGCGCTCGCGGTGGGCCGCGCCGTGCAGCGAGGCCCGGTTACGGACCCGGGCCAGCCGGTCCAGGTCCGGGCCCTTGCGGCGGGGCACGGTCCGCGGGTCGGGCTGGCCCACCGCCCACACCCGCACATCCGGCGCGAGCGGCGGGGCCTGACGCAACCGCAGCCTCAACCGGGGTGGCTGAGCGGCGAGTTCCACCCGCGGGAACCACTCCCCCGTGCGCGGCAGCGCGGCGGTCATGTCCTGCCAGAACTCGACGAGCCGGCGCAGCGGCGGCCCGTCGCAGCCGGCGCAGGCGCGCAGGAAACGCTCCCGGTGGCGTGTGCACGAACGACAGGTGCAGCGCCGTGGTCTCGCCGCGGGTGGGCCAGCCCATGGCCTTCTGCGGTATGAGCCGGTTCCACAGGGCGTTCGGGCAGTGCACGGCGAGCTTGGGCACGCCGGTGGTGCCCGAACTGTGGGTGATCAGGCAGGGTTCGCGGGGCTGGAGCCGCACGGGGGGTGGGAGGGCGGGCACCGGCGTACCGCGCGAGCGGGACGGCTCCGGGCGCGTGGTCCGCGTCGTCGGTCTCGTCCATCTCCGCCGTCTCGTCCACGGTCAGGGTTCGCCGGACGAGGTCGGGCACCCCGATGTCCTTCAACGGACCCTCCAGCGTGGCACTGTCGGTGATCAGCCAGGGCCGGTCGAGCGTCTTGAGCAGTTGTCCGGTCACGGGGCCGGACAGGCTGGGCGAGAGCAGTGCGGGGACGGCGCCGATGCGGGAGAGGGCGCAGGTGAGGAGGACGATGTCGACGTTGTCCCGCTTGTGGACGGCGACGCGCTGCCGCGGTCGTATCCCGGCCGCCCACAGACGTGCGGACAACTCGTCGACCAGGTCCGCGAGCGCGGTGTAGGTGAGGGAGACACCGAGGCCGGGCCGGACGTCGAGCGGCCGGTCCAGGGTCACGAAGACCGCTCCATGGCGGTTCGCCGCCCGCCGGAACATCGGGCCCAGGTGAAAGGTGCGTGTGTCGGTCATGGTCACCACGCTCCCCGGCGGACCAGGTGGCGGCGGAGCTTGCCGGTGGGGGTGCGGGGCAGCGACGGTACGAAACTGACGCCGCGGGGCACCTTGAAGGCGGCGAGGTTCTCGCGGGCCAGGCAGATGAGGTCGGCCTCCAGGCCGACGGGTATCGGGGTGACGGGGACGACGAAGGCGCGCAGCCGGCCCGCGCCCCGGTGGTCGGTGACGGCGGCGACCGCGACCTCCTTCACCGCCGGGTGCGTGCGCAGCAGTGCCTCCACCTCCAGGGGGGAGACGGTGATGCCGCCGACCATCTCCATGTCGTCCGCGCGGCCGAGATGCGTGAAGGTGCCGTCGAGGTTGCGGCGCGCCCGGTCCCTGGTGGCCAGCCAGCCGCCGACGAGGGTGCGCGCGGTCTCCTCGGGCCGGCCCAGATAGCCGGGCGTCACCGTCGGCCCGCGCACCCACAGCTCGCCCTCCTCGCCGTCGGGCAGCGGGCGTCCGGCGTGGTCGCGCACCTCCACCTCGAAGCCCGGCACGGGCCGGCCGACGGTGCCGGGGTGGTTGTGGTCGAAGCTGTTGGCGCAGAAGGCGTGTCCGGCCTCGGTGGAGCCGATCTGCTCCAGGACGGGGGCGCCGAGCAGATCGGTGATGCGCCGGCCGAGACCCGCGGGCAGCCCTTCCCCGGCCGACACGGCGGCCCGGACGGAGGCGAAGCACGCCTCGTGCCCGTCCGCCCGCTCCGCGACCAGAGCCGCGTACTGGGAGGGCACCGAGTAGAGCAGGGTCACCCGGTGGCGTACGACGAGCTCGTCCACGGCGGCGGGGTTCGGGCGGCGGTCCACGAGGACCGCGGAGGAGCCGGAGAACAGCGGGAAGGCGAAGGCGTTGCCGAAGCCGTAGGCGAAGAACAGCTTCGACACCGACAGGGTGACGTCGTCGGGGGTGATCCCCAGCAGTCGGCGGCCGATGAGGTCGTGGTACGCCTTCGGGTCGCCGTGACGGTGGACGACTCCCTTGGGGCGGCCGGTGGTTCCGAAGGTGTACTGGATGTAGAGCGGGGTGTGCGGGTCGGCCTGGTGGGCGACGGTCATGGGCGGTGCGGTCCGGGTGAGCGCGACGAGCTGGTCGGCGCCGAGCCGGACGCGGCGCGGGAACCGGTCGTCGAGGCGCGGCCCGGTCACGCACAGCACGGCCTCGGTGTCCTCGGCCATGAACTTCAGTTCGGGCGGCGTGAGTTCCGGGTTGACCAGGACGGCGACGGCGCCGAGTCGCGCGGCGGCGAGGAACGCCGTCACCCAGACGACGGAGTCGGGCAGCGCGAGCAGCACCCGGTCGCCGGGGCCGACCCCGTGGTCGACGAGGACGGTGGCCGCGCGGGCCGCGAGGTCGTGCACCTGGCCGTGGGTCCAGGTGCGGTGGCCCTGGTGGAAGGCGGGCCGGTCGTTCCACGCGCGCCGCTCGGCGAGCGCGGCGAGCTGGGCCGCGAGGTTGCCGGGCGCCTGGGCGTCGGCGGGGATCAGCGCGGCCTGGGGTGTGGTCATCGGGCCGGCTCCTCCTCGGTGGCCGGGGCGGCGGTGTGCTCCTGGTAGGCGCGCATCGGGGCGGCGGTCTTCAGCAGCATCTCGTCGTACTCGGCGGCCGGGTCGGAGCCGAGGACGATCGCGCCGCCGGCGCCGAGGTGCAGCTCGCCGCCGGCGATGACGGCGGTGCGGATGACGATGCTCAGGTCGGCGCCGCCGCCGCAGCCGAAGTAGCCGAGGGCGCCGGAGTACACGCCGCGGGCCTCGGTCTCCAGGCCGTCGATGATCTCCATGGTGCGCAGCTTGGGCGCGCCGGTCATGGAGCCGCCCGGGAAGCAGGCGCGGACGCAGTCCACGGCGTCCGTGCCCTCGCTCAGCCGCCCCTCGACGGTGGAGACCAGCTGGTGCACGGTGGCGTACGTCTCGGTGGCCATGAGCCGGGTGACCCGTACGGATCCGGTCTCGCAGACCCGGCCGAGGTCGTTGCGGAGCAGGTCGACGATCATGAGGTTCTCGGCGCGGGTCTTGTCGTCCACGGCCAGCGAGTGCCGCAGCCGTGCGTCCTGCGCGGGGTTCTCCCCGCGGGGGGCGGTGCCCTTGATGGGTCTGGCCTCCGCGACGCCGTCCGGGGTGATCCGCAGGAACCGCTCGGGCGAGGAGCCCGCCACGTCCAGGTCGCCGAACCTCAGGAAGGCCGCGTAGGGGGCGGGGTTGGCCCGGCGCAGTGCCCGGTAGAAGGCGTACGGGTCGCGCGGTGCCGGTAACCGGACGGCGTCGGTCAGGCAGACCTCGTAGCTGGTGCCCGCCCGGAGCGCGTCCTTGCAGGCCTCGATGTCCGCGAGGTAGGTGGCGCGGTCCCGGACGAGCCACGGCTCGGCGGCGGTGGGGTCGGGGCCGGGCTCGTCGCCCGGCGGCTCGGTCGCCGTGTCCTGTCCCGACGGTCCACGGACGAAGGTGAGCTGGGCCGTCGCGGCGTCCAGCCAGTCGGTCGCCTCCCGCGTGGCCTGCGGGGTGTCCTCGGCGAGGCAGACCGCGTAGGTGGCGCCCTCCTCGTGGTCCACGGCGATGAGGCGGTCGGCGAACAGCCAGCAGGCGTCGGGGGGGCGGGCCCGGTGGCGGTTCACGGAGCCGCAGTCGGCCTTCGTCTCGTAGCCGAGGTAGCCGACGTAGCCGCCGGTGAAGTCGAAGGGCAGTCCGGTGGCGTCGACGCGGCGGGTCGCGAGCTGCCGCTTGAGGTAGTCGAAGACGCTCGCGCGCACCTTGCGCGGGGGCCGGCCGGGCCGTTCGACCTCGCACACGCCGGCGTCGACGTCGTAGCGCACGAACTCGGCGAGGGGGCCGGTGCCGTCGCCGAAGAACGAGAAGCGGGCGAGGCCCGGCTCGACGCGCGAGCTGTCGAGCCAGAACGCGCGCGGAGCGTCCGCGTACATCCGGGTGAAGGCGGCCTCGGTGTCGACGGCACCGGGCAGGCGGCGGTAGTGCAGCCGGTGGGCGGGTGGCGTGGCGCGGCGTGGACGGGGGATGGCCGCGGAACGGGGAATGGTGGTGTTCTTCGTGCGGGGTCTGCGGGCGCGCTCGGCGGTGAGGTTGCGGAAGTTCACGAGCATGCGGTGGCCGTAGTCGGTGAGCACGGACTCCGGGTGGAACTGCACGCCCCACAGCGGCCGGGTGCGGTGTCTGAGGCCCATCACCACGCCGTCCTCGGCCCAGGCGGTGGCCTCCAGGGTGTCCGGCAGCGGCTCGGTGACGGCCAGCGAGTGGTAGCGCACGGCGGTGAAGTTCTGCGGCAGTCCGTGGAACAGGTCCCGGCCGTCGTGCCGGACGGTGGACAGGTGCCCGTGCCGGGGCTGTGGTGCGGGCGAGATGCGGCCCCGCTCCCCCGCCGCTATGCCCTGGTGGCCGAGGCAGACCCCGAGCACGGGGACGGCGGAGTCGGCGACGATCCGGGCGGCGATGCCGAAGTCCCGGGGTTCGGCGGGGTGTCCGGGGCCCGGCGAGATCACCACGTTGTCGAACTCCCCCAGGTCCGGCACGGCGTCGGCGGGGGTGTCGTTGAGGATCACCACCGGCTGCTCGCCGTTGACCTCGGCGAGCAGCTGGAACAGGTTGTACGTGTACGAGTCGTGATTGTCGATGAGCAGGGTCTTCACCCGCCCACCTCCCTTGCGTCGTTCTCGGGCCTCAAGCGGTCCGCCGCTTGTGCCGTCCACGGAGCGCCTGGAGCGGCGGATACAGCCATTTCTTGAAGAAACGCTGGAGCCGTGGCATCACGAACCACAACTTCCATTTCGCCGGCGGGCCCGGCGCGGGTGGGGAGTGCTTCCGCGGTTCCTGGGAGTCGAACCAGATTCTGGAACCATGCACACTCCGTCGCCCCGTCTCCCGGGCGAGTTCCTCGGCACGGGCCGCCCACTGTGCCCGGGCGAGGGAGTTCTCCCAGGCGCGGACGGAGTCCTCGCCCCCGAAGCGGTAGATCACATGCCAGTCCGCCTCTCCGTCGACGAGCACCCCACCACCGAGAAAACCAGGCTGCTGCGCGGTCGCACGCAGCAGGGCCCATCCCCACGAGTGGAAATCGGCCTCGCGGCCCGGCACCACCTGATATGCGACGGTGCCGGTAACGGGATTCCTGGTCACACCATCGAGTACGGAAAGATCTCGAGTCACGTTCAAACCTTCAACGAAGGTCTTTTCGAGTGTCCGGAACGTAACCCTTCACGGTCGCCGCGTCAGCGCCCGCCCACTCCAGCCTTCATGGTGATCCGCCACAGACGGCGCGGGAGTTCGCCCTGGATCTCCTCGGTGGGCAGCTCCATTGGACAGCAGCATGTGAGAGAACACCGCGTCCACCGAGGCGCCGGGCAGCGGCAACGGCTCCTGCCGCCGCTGTATGCCGGACGGCTCCCGCCCGCTCTCGGTCATGCTCCTCCGCTCCCCTGGGCTCTGCGTCAGCAGATCCTGGGCAGCTGTTCCCCGAGCGGCATGTCCACCACCCGGGTACCCCCGAGGCCGGTACGGGCCACCACCATGCCGGGATGGTCGCGGACCACCTCGCCGATGATCGTGGCCTCGGCACCGCGCGGATGCGCCCGCATCGCGTCCACCACCGCGTCGGCGTGCTGGCGGGGCACGAACGCCACCAGCTTGCCCTCGTTGGCCACGTACATGGGGTCCAGGCCCAGCACGGCACAGGCGTTGGCGACGGGGGGCGGGACGGGGACCTTGCGCTCCTCGATGACGACCCCGGCGCCCGCGGCGGCGGCGATCTCGTTCAGGGCGGCCGCCAGCCCGCCCCGCGTGGGGTCCCGGAGCATGTGCAGGTCCCGGGTGACGGCGAGCATGGCGTCCACCAGTCCGCCGAGCGGCGCGCAGTCACTCACGATCTCCACGCCGAACTCCAGCCCCTCCCGCACACTCATGATCGCCACACCGTGCACGCCGATCGCACCGCTGACGATCACGACGTCACCGGGGACGACCCGCTGCGGCCGCAGGTCGACACCCGCCGGGATGAGCCCGATCCCGGCCGTGTTGATGTAGATGCCGTCGCCGTGGCCGGCCTCCACCACCTTAGTGTCGCCCGTCACCACCTCGACCCCGGCCGCCCGCGCGGCGGCGCCCAGCGCGTCGGCGACCCGGGTGACCGTGTCGATCTCGACGCCCTCCTCCAAGATGAACCCGCAGGAGAGGTAGGCCGCCCGGGCCCCGCTGACGGCGAGGTCGTTGACGGTGCCGTTGACGGCGAGGTCGCCGATGCTGCCGCCGGGGAAGAACAGCGGCCGCACCACGAAGGAGTCGGTCGAGAAGGCCAGGCGCAGGCCGCCGAGCGACAGCGCGGCGGCGTCGCCGAGCCGGTGCAGCACCTCGCCCCCGAACGCGGGCGCGAACACGTCCTGGACCAGTTCCGCGGACAGCGCCCCGCCCCCGCCGTGGCCCATCACGATGCGGGACTGGTCGCGCAGCGGGGCCGGGCAGGTCCAGGCCGCGGGGTCCGGCAGCGGCGCGGTCAGGTCGATGGCGTCAGACAACGGAGGTCGCCTCCCGGGCCGCAGGGGTGGTGTCCAGGCGCCGGTAGAGGTAGTACGCGGCGCAGGCGCCCTCGCTCGAGACCATCGTGGCGCCGAGCGGGCTGCGCGGGGTGCACACGGTGCCGAACGCCTCGCACTCGTGCGGCTTGAGCAGGCCCTGCAGGACCTCGCCGCTGCGGCACGCGGCCGGCTCCTCGGTCCGGATGCCCTCGACCGAGAAGCGGTACTCGGCGTCGTAGTCGCGGTACTTGGCCGACAGCCGCCAGCCGCTGCCCGGGATCACGCCGATGCCGCGCCAGGAACGGTCGGTGACCTCGAAGACGTCCTCCAGCATGGCCTTGGCGGCCGGGTTCCCCTCGGGGCGGACCGCGCGCGCGTAGGCGTTGTCGACGGTGTGCTCGCCTCGCTCCAGCTGGATCACGGTCCGGCGCACGCCCTCCAGGATGTCGAGGGGTTCGAACCCCGTCACCACGATCGGGACCCGGTGGCGCTCGGCCAGCTCCGGGTACTCGTCGATCCCCATCACGCTGCACACGTGCCCCGCGGCCAGGAACCCCTGCACCCGGCACTGCGGGGACCGCATGATCGCCTCGATGGCGGGCGGCACGCGCACATGGGAGACCAGCATGCTGAAGTTCGGGATGCCGAGCTTGCGCGCCTGATACACCGTCATCGCGTTGGGCGGCGCGGTCGTCTCGAAGCCGATACCGAAGAACACCACCTGCCGGCCGGGGTTCTGCTGGGCGATCCTGAGGGCGTCGAGCGGGGAGTAGACGACCCGTACGTCTCCGCCTTCTCCCCGTACCTGGAACAGGTCCCGTCCGGTCCCGGGCACACGGAGCATGTCACCGAAGGAGCAGAAGATCACCTCGGGACGGGAGGCGATCTCCAGTGCCTTGTCGATGACCTCGAGCGGGGTCACGCACACGGGGCAGCCGGGCCCGTGGATCAGTTCGACCTGGTCGGGCAGCAGTTGGTCGATGCCGTGGCGGATGATGCTGTGCGTCTGTCCGCCGCAGACCTCCATCAGCGCCCAGGGCCTGGTCACCGTGGCGTGGATCTCGTCGAGGAGCCGGCGTGCCAGATCCGGGTCCTGGAACTCGTCGATGTACTTCACTGCTTCCGCGCCTCCTCGCGTGCGGGCGGCAGCGCCCCGCCCGCCTCCGCGGCCGTTTCCCAGGGGTCGCCGAACTCCTCCTGCAGCATGCCGAGTTCGGCGAACAGCTCGAGCGTCTGCCGCGCCGACTCCTCGTCCAGGCGCTGCAGGGCGAAGCCGACGTGGACGATGGCGTACTCGCCGACCTGGAGGTCGGGCAGGTACTCCAGGCACACCTCCTTGACCACACCGCCGAAGTCGACGTTGGCCATCCGGGTGCCGTCACGTTCCTCGATGTCCAGCACTCTGCCGGGTACCGCCAGGCACATGGGCCTCTCCTCGCTGTGGGTGGTGCGTCGCCCGGCGCCGCCGGGACGGTCGGTCAGTCGGGGGCCGCCCCGGCGCGTGCCGCGACGACGAGCTGGCCGAGGGCCAGGCCGCCGTCGCCCGGCGGGACCAGGCGGTGGCGCAGCACCGTGAAGCCGTCCGCGCCCAGGGCCCGCGCGCAGGCCGAGGAGAGCGGGGAGTTGAGGAACACGCCGCCGGTCAGGGCGACCGTGTCCACTTGGTGCCGCTCCCGCCCGAGCGCGCACAGGCGGTGCACGAGATGGGCGACGGCCCGGTGGAAACGGGCCGCGATCAGCTCCGCTCCCGCGCCCGCGCGCAGGTCGTCGACGATCGCGGCGAGGACGGGCGCCGGATCGGCCCGCAGCGGGCCGACTCCCTCCGCGCCACCGATCCTCTCCGCGCCACCGGCCCTCTCCGCGCCACCGATCCTGTCCGCGCCGCCGACCGTCTCCGGCTCCCGTAGGGCGAACGCGTACGCGGAGGTGTTGCCGGCCGGTGCCCGCAGCGCGGCGGCCTCCAGCTCGACCGCGGCCTGGGCCTCGTATCCCGCCCGGTGGCAGACGCCGGCGAGGGACGACACCGCGTCGAACAGCCGGCCCATGCTGGATGTGGGTACACAGTTGAGGTTCCGCTCCAACTGCCGTTCCAGCACGCGGCGTTCGTCGGGCGGGCAGGCGGCCACGCAGGGCAGCTCCGCGGACCAGTCGAGGCCGGCGGCGCGCAGATGCGCGAGCGCCATGCGGTACGGCCGGTGCACCGCGGCGTCGCCGCCGGGCAGCGGCACATAGGCGAGATGGCCGAGGCGGGTGAAACCGTCGTAGTCCGCGAGCAGGAACTCCCCGCCCCATACGGCCTCGTCGTCGCCGTAGCCGGTGCCGTCGAAGGCCACGCCGAGCACCGGCCTGCTGCCGTCGAGTCCGTGTTCGGCCATCGCGGCGGCGACATGGGCGTGGTGGTGCTGGACGCGCACGACGGGGCGGCCCGCCGCGTTGCGGGCGGCCCACCGGGCGGAGCGGTAGGCGGGATGCCGGTCGACGGCGAGCAGCCGGGGCCGGACGGGGGTGATCGACTCCAGCTGGGCGACGGCGCGTTCGAAGGCGTGCTGGGTGGCGAGGTCGTCCATGTCGCCGATGTGGGCGGACAGCCAGGCCCGGCGGCCCTCGCCGAGGCAGCAGACGTTCTTCAGGTCGCCGCCGACGGCGAGGGCCGGGCGCACGGGCACCGGAAGGGTCAGCGGCAGGGGGGCGTAGCCGCGGGCGCGGCGCACGATCAGCGGCCTGCCGTCGCACACGCGCACCACGGAGTCGTCGCACGGCACATGGATGGGCCGGTCGTGGGTGAGCCAGGCGTCGGCCAGGTGCGCCAGTCGTTCCAGCGCCTCCTCGTCGTCGGTGACGATCGGTTCGCCGGAGACGTTGCCGCTCGTCATGACGAGCAGTCGGGGGCCGTCGGCGTCACCGGGCAGGCCGAGCAGCAGATGGTGCACGGGGGTGTACGGCAGCATGACGCCGAGGTCGGGGCTGCCGGGTGCGACGGCGTCGGCGGGCTGGTGGGCTCCGCGCGCGGGCGTCACGCGGCGCAGCAGCACGATGGGGCGGACGGTGCCGGTGAGCAGGCTCCGCTCCTCGTCGGTCAGCCGCACCAGGTGCGCGATGTCGTCCGTGTCCCGGGCCATCAGGGCGAACGGTTTGTCCCCGCGGGCCTTGCGGCTGCGCAGCCGGGCGACGGCGGCGGGGTCGGTGGCGTCGCAGGCCAGGTGGTAGCCGCCCAGGCCCTTGACGGCGAGGATCGCGCCGGACGCCAGCAGCCGGCGCGCCCCGGCGACCGGATCGGTGTCCGTGACCGGTCGCGGCGGGCCGTCGCCGTCCCGGGGGAGGACGAGCAGCCGCAGGCGTGGCCCGCAGGCGGGGCAGGCGACCGGCTGCGCGTGGAAGCGGCGGTCGGCGGGATCGGCGTACTCACGGGCGCAGTCGGGGCACATCGGGAAGCCGGCCATGGTCGTCTTCGCCCGGTCGTAGGGCAGGCCGGTGACGATCGTGAACCGGGGGCCGCAGTGCGTGCAGGTGATGAAGGGGTGGCGGTGGCGCCGGTCGTCGGGGTCCGCGAGTTCCCGCAGGCACGCGGCGCAGGTGGCGGTGTCGGGCGGGATCAGGGTGCCCGCGGGGCCGTCCGTGCGGGAGGCGAGGATCGTGAACGCGGTGTCGCCGGCGGGGGGCACGTCCTGGTGGTCGACGTGCTCGACGCGGGCAAGCGGTGGGGCGTCCTCGGTGATGCGGTCGCAGAACCGGCCGACGGCGGCGGGCGCCCCCTCGACCTCCGCGACGACACCCTGCGGGGTGTTCGTCACATGCCCCGACAGGCCGAGGGAGGTGGCGAGGGCGTGGACGTACGGCCGGAAGCCCACGCCCTGCACCACGCCCCGTACGGTGACCCTGCGGCGCAGCGGCGCCTGGACGGCGACGGCCGTCGGGGGCGGAGCGCTCACGAGCGGGACTGCGCCAGGGCGCCGGCGCGGTCCGCGTGGTCATGGGTGTGGCCGTGGGCCGGCCGGGCCATGACGGGTGTGTGCACGGGGGCGCCGTCCGCTGCGGCCAGCGCCCGGTCGAGCAGGGCGCCGGGCCCCAGGTCCCGGCGGGCGGAGGTGAGCAGCACCTCCACACCGGGGTTGACCTGCTCGACGTTCGCGCGGAACGCCGCCAGGTCGAAGGCGACGGCCTCGGCGATGTCGGTCTTGGTGACCACCACCAGGTGGGCGAGGCCGAAGGCGGTGGGGTACTTCAGCGGCTTGTCCTCGCCCTCGGTCACGGAGGCGAGGACGACGCGCAGCGTCTCCCCCAGGTCGTAGGAGGCCGGGCAGACGAGGTTGCCGACGTTCTCCACGAACAGCAGCCGGGTCCCCTCCGGCAGCCACCCCTGGAGGTGGCGGGCGAGCATGTCGGCCTCCAGGTGGCACAGCCCGTCGGTGAGGACCTGCTTGACCGGCACGCCCGAACGCGCCAACCGTGTGGCGTCGTTCTCGGTGGCGAGGTCCGCGGTGAGCGCCGCGACCGGCACGGACCGCTCCCGGGCCAGCACGAGTTCGCGTTCGAGGAGGGCGGTCTTGCCGCTGCCCGGGCTGGACAGCAGGTTGACGACGGTGGTGCCGCGGGCCGCGAGCTCCGCGCGCAGGGTGTGCGCGGCCTGGTCGTTCTTGGCGAGTACGGCCTGCTGCAGGTCGACCACTCGGCACATGGTTCAGCGCTCCTCGGGGACGGTTTCGCGGGTGGGTGCGTGCGTCCGGGAGTCCTCCCAGTGCACGCTGACGATCTGCAGTTCGCGGCCCGACAGCAGCTCGATGGCGGCGCCGTCGCACCGCGGGCAGCTCAGCAGGGGCGGCATGCCGACGGCCCATTCGTGCGCGCACGGCTCGCAGCGGGCCCGCCCCGGGACCTCGTCGGTGACGAGTTCGGCGCCCTCCAGCAGGGTCCCGGCGCAGGCCAGTTCGAAGCAGAAGGACAGGGCGTCGGGTACGACACCGGCGAGTTCGCCCACCTGGAGCCGTACCGAACGCACCGCCGTGACGTCACCGGCCCGCTCGGCCGCCTCTTCCACCTGGCCGATCACCGCCAGCGCGATGGACATCTCGTGCATGGGTCTCCGTCCCGGCGAAGGCCGGGGCCCCGCCCCGTGGGGACGGAGACCGCGTGCGCGGCCCGCCGGGAACCATTAGAGGTGAGGCACCCCGGGCCCGTGGACCGGCACGCCGTCGCCGTCCGGCGGCGTACGCCGTTCGCCGCACAGTATCTCCTCGATCAGCCGGACGGCCTCGGGGACGGCGGCGGACACGGGCGGGCTGAGTCCGACGCGCTCCTCCACCGAGGCCGGTTCGCAGCCGACCACGAGCGTGCGGCGCGGCGGTTCGGCTCCGGTTCCGGCGCACAGGTTGCTCAGCAGGGCGAGTACGGCGTCGGGGGTCATCCGGTGGCCGTCGATCGTGGCCACTTCGAGATCGTCGGCGCCCGTGTCGTCGTGCTCGATGACGTACAGCGTGCCGGGGGCCTCGCCGCGCGCGGTGGCGTCCACCAGGATCAGGGTGTCGTAGCGGTCGAGGAGCTGGTAGGCGAGGTGCACTCCGCGCACCCCGATGTCCACGACCTCGACGTGTGCGGGCAGTTCGCGCCGGGTGAGCGCTTGGACGGTCTCCACGCCGAAGCCGTCGTCCCCGAGGAAGACGTTCCCGATGCCGGCGACGAGGACGGTGCCGCTCATACGTGGTCCTCCAGCGGGGTGACCTCGTCGGGCCGGAAGTAGTGGAAGGTTCCCCGCTCGCGGCGGACGTCGGCGCCCGGGTCGTCGTCCACGGTCACCGCCAGGTGGACCGAGCCGTCCACGTCGTGCCGCACGGCCTCGACGGTCGCGGGGCGGCCCCGCAGGAACACGTCCTGGGCGTCGGTGCGCCGCAGCCCCGGGTCGAGCCGCACCCGGCTCCCGGGACCCAACGGCCGCCCGTTCACCACGATGCGCCCGCCCTCCGGTTCGCCGCCGGGCTCGCCCGCCGCATCCCACCACGGTGTGTCCGCGGGCGGCACGCCCTGCGCGTCGGTCCTCGGGTGGTCCTCCAGGATGACCGGTGAGGACAGCATCACGTCGGCGCGGCCCGGCTCGCCGGAGAGGACGGGCCAGGTGTGGAGATTGCGGCAGGACGCGATCGCGGCCCGGGCCCACTCGGGGGGATCGCTCATCGACAGGAAGGAGCCGGCACTCAGCCCCATCAGCAGATGGGTGGAGACCAGGGAGTGCGGCAGCGCCGCGCCCCGGTCGGCACTCTCCCCGGCCTCGGGCGCCCAGACGCTGGTGTTCTCCACCACGGCGGTGAGTCGCAGGACCGGGCAGGGCCCCTCGAGCCGGTGTGCCGACAGCCGCAGCAGGCCGCGGATCTCCTCGCCCCGGCGGACCGTACGGCCGGCGACCCGGCCGTCCTCGTCGAGGATCTGCTCGTGCTCCTCCCCCGCGCGGCGGCCGAAGGCGACGATGACCCCGTCGCCGCCGGTGAGCTCGTCCACGGTGACGACCGCCTCGACGCGCTCCTCGGTGCCCTCGTCGCAGGGCACCAGGAGCCTTTCGCCCAGCCGGAGTTCGGGTACCGTCTCGAACTCGCCGTCGGGGCACGCCCGTTGCACCATGCGCCGCCGGGCGCGCAGGAAGCGCAGCTCCACCGCGAGGGTGGCGCCGGGCCCCGGCTCCATCAGGCATTCGGTGTGCTGGAAGTCGTTCTCCTCGCTGCCCGCCCCCCAGGCGGGCGGCACGAGCACCCCGCACTGCCTTCGCAGCCGGGTGCCGGGGGCGGAGGTCCGGTACGGGTGGAGCGGGCAGCCCGCGAAGAGGACGGCGTCCGCCACCTTCCGGGCGAGGGCGAAGCGGGCCTCGGTCTGCGGGGTGAACGCGGTCACGCTCATGGCGGTCCTTCCGGTGGGGCCGGCTTACGGGGTGTGCTCCTCGGCCGGGGCCTCGGCCCGGACCGGATCCCCCGCCGTGCGGGGGCCGGTGGCCCGGGCCAGGTGCGGGGGTGTGCACGACGGCTTCTCCTTGCGGACGAAGGCGCGTCTGAGGGCGTGGTAGGGGGCGTCCGGGTCGTGGAAGACGCGGTGCATAGCGGCCAGCTCCCGTTCCCGGAAGGCGGACAGGGGCTCGGCGCTCTCCTGGCGCTCCAGTGCCTCCTTCTTCGCCGCGATCCGTGCCCGTGTCCCGGGCAGCGACGCCAGCCGCGCCGCCAGCCGGCCGGCCTCCGCGGTGAAGTCCTGCGGCGCGCACTCGATCACCCGGTCGACGAGCCCGAGGCCGAGGGCGCCGGCGGCGCTCATCGGCAGCGCCTCGCGCACGATGCGGTCGGCCGCGGCGGCTCCCACCCGGCGGGGCAGCGTGTACGTCCAGTACTCCGAGCCGGTGAGGCCCATCAGCCGGTAGTGCGGGTTCAGTACGCAGCCGGAGCGGCACCACACCTCGTCGGCGGCCAGGGCCAGCATCGCGCCGCCCGCCGCCGCGTTGCCCGCGAGTGCGGCCACCACCAGCCGGTCCGTGGTCGTCAGGACCGCCTCGACCAGGTCGTCGATGGCGTTGATGTTCGCCCAGGACTCGGCCGCCGGGTCCTCGGCCGCCTCGATGACGCCCAGGTGGATCCCGTTGGAGAAGAAGTCCCGCTGCCCGCCGAGCACCAGCACCGAGGTGGGGCGCGCGCAGGCCTGGCGGTAGGCGTCCAGGAGGCGCCGGCACTGCGTGGTGCTCATCGCGCCGCCGGGGAAGGAGAACGCGAGGAAGCCGACGCCGGCCTCCTCGCGGTAGCGGATGTCCGTCCAGGTGGGCCACCGAGCGCCCGGCGGGACGGGCAGCTCCGGCAGCTCGGGCAGCCGGTCGCCGAGGGCCTGCACGGCCGGGAGCTTGACCGAGCGCGGCTGTCCGGGGCGGCGCCGCCGTCGCAGCTCGGGGATCCACACGGCGCCGTCGCGTGTCGCCCGGCAGACCGCCCCGGCCCGGGTGGCGAGCAGCTCCCCGGGGGCGCCGCGCAGATCGTTGTCGGGGTGGCCGCCGTGCAGGTACCACTCCTCGCCGAGCAGCACGTCCAGCACACCGGGCTGCGAGTCGGCCGCGCGCAGCTTGCGCAGGACGGTGTCGGTCGTGTCGCTGTCCCAGTCGATGCGCCGCACGCTCTGGTCGAGATACGGACGGGGCCGCGAGGTGTCCTGCCGCACGGGCGTGTGGGTCCCGGAGGCGAAGCGCTCGACGGCGAGGAGGACTGCGGCGAGGGCCGCGTCGGCGATCTCGCCCCGGTACAGGTCGCTCTTGGACAGCGGCGGGAGGGGGCAGGCGACGGACGCCCACACGTCACCGGCGTCCATCTCCTCCTCCGCCTGGAGGACCGTCACGCCCCAGCGCTCGGCGCCCTCCTGGACGGCCCAGTCGAGGGAGGCCGGCCCCCGGTCGCCGACGGGACCCGGGTGGACGATGAAGCACGGGTACGCCGCCCACACCTCGCGTGGGATCGCCGTCTTCAGCAGGGGCGCCAGGACGAGTTGGGGGGCGTGCCGCCGTACCGCCTCGGTCAGCGAACCGTCGGGCAGGGCGAGTTCCACCGCGACGGTGTGGCCGCGGTCGCGCAGTTCGGCATGGACGCGCTGGGTGAGGCTGTTGAACGCGCTGGCCACGAGCAGAATGTGCACGGCGTACTCCCGGCGGACGACGGTACGGACAGATGTGCCCGGCCGTCTGCGATCGTCGGCCACACCCGTCGGCCGCTCCCGCAGACAGGCGGCAGGTTCACCCGAAAGGCGGGTACCGGGGCCACCACTCGGCGGCGGGCAGGTCACGGGAACCGCACCGGAACCGCCACCGTGTGTGACGCCCCTCGCCTCCCGGGGCACGGCAGTGTAGACATCGCACATCCTCCGGCGGCAGGTCTCGTAGCGGGGAGGTGCGAGGAACATGCCCCGCAAGATGTATCGGGACAGCGGCCTGTGCGTCGTGAAGATCGAGACGAAGAACGGTTGGAACGAGTGGGGCCCCGACCCTCCGGGAACTATCGGATTCTGGAGCTACGAACTCGACAAGCCCAAGGCGGAAGTGCAGGCGGCTGCTCAGATCATCGAACAAGTTCTGGATCGCGTTCTTCCCGATTGGCGTACTGCCGATTGGCCAGAACCCGCCCGCCAGCCGTATCGGCGCCACCGCGAAGCCGCTCATCGGGCTATCGCCCAGTTGGAGGCGGAGCAGGAGTTGATCGACAACCTTGGCAGTGGCGCCCCACATTTGGATGCAGCGACCCTTCACCCGTGGGTTTGGGGAAGCATGCAAGGATTGTGGAGTAGAGGTCACTTCCGTGAGGCAGTGGGGATGGCGGCGAAGGCGGCTTACCGCATGACCGGACGGTTGGCGGACGTGTACTCGTCCGCGACGGTGAAGACGCTGGCACAGCACGGGCATTCCGCTTTACCGAACAGATGGGCAATTCCGTTGGCGAGCGCCTCCTGCCCGTCGCGGACAGTGATCTCGTGCATCCATCGGCCGGTTCCGGTGAGTTCCTCGGCGGCCACCGGACGCAGGTCCCGTCGGATCTCCTCACCCCCGTCGCACACCTCCGAGTAGTATCCGAAGCCGCCGATGGCGATCGTCACGGCCATGCCACAGTGGGGACAGTCCACGCCAATGATGTCGTCCGCGAAGCCCTCCAGAGCGTTCGCCCAGTGGTACTCCTCTTCGACCGCGAGCAGGGCACGGAAGGACACGAGGTAGTCAGCCGGCCGCGACCGCAGATGCCCGTCCAGCACCTCACGGAACTCCTTGATCGCGTCGGCGCAGTCCGCCAGCAGACCATCGCAGCCGTGCCGCCCTGCCGCGCGCTCAAGGATCTTCCCGGCCAGGCCGCGCGCCTCCGCGCTGCGTGGCGCGAGGCGCACCAGACGCGGCAAGGCGGCGAAACTGGCCGGAGACAGCAGGTCGTGCTCAAGGACGAGCCGCCAACGCAGCTCCTTCCACGCTTCAGGGTCGACCTGGCGCTCCACCCGCTCCAAGAGCTCAGGGACGCGATCGACGTCGAATCTGCAGTCACGCATTTGTGCCCAGTTCACCACCTGGGCATTGAACCCTCCCAAGGCGGCCAGGGGCGACTCCGCGTTCGCAGGTCTGTCGTGGTGGCAGCTCCGAGAGACCCATCGGACGGGCCCCAGTACTCCGGTGTGACTTCGTGAGCGCTCGGTGGTGTCAGTGGCGCCCCTTACTGTGACGGGCATGGGCTATGACGTGCACATCACCAGGCGTACGCCGTGGTGGGAGGATGAGGGCGAGCAGATCACAACACAGGAGTGGGCGGCGGTGGTCGCTGCCGATCCGGACCTGGAGATGGTTCAGGTGGCCCGGGTTTCTCCGCGAGGCCAGGACTCGGACCTTTCAGGAGTTCCGGCCCGGCTTCGACCTGTACGAGGAGCGTGAGAAGCGCGCCGCCGTGGGGCTTCGTACGGGCAAGGATCGCGGATCCGAGCAGTGGATCGTCGGCCTCGCCGGCGGTCTGGAGCGCGCGGAGGAGGGTCTGCTGGGCGCGGCCGGCGTCGCGCAGGTCGAAGAACTCGATGCGGCCGGCGAGGAGACCCGGGGCCGTTGCGCGCTCACGCCGTCTCACACACATCTCACAGACCCGGTGTGAGACGGCTGCCGTGACGCCTCCCATCAGGACGTCATTGCCGTAGGCAACGCGCCCTCCCGGACACAGTTGCCGCCCGATAGAGTCGGCACATGGTCCGGCTTCCGGGTCGACCCGGTACCCGTTCGCCCCGTCGTGCCAGCGGTGTGCGCGCACCAGCGCACGACCGCGCTCCAGGGGCGTCCGAGCAGGGACCGGGGCGAGCGGCGCGCCGGTCGCTCGCCCGCCGCGAGCAGGAGGCGGCGGGCCGGTCCCGGTCGGGACTGCGGGCGGCGCTGAGCGGACGCAGCGTCGCCGGGCAGGTCTTCGTCCTGCAGGTCGTCATCGTGCTGCTGCTGGTCGTCGCGGCGGTGGCGGCGCTGCTGCTGCAGGTGCGGCACGACACCACACAGGAGGCCCGTAACCGTTCCCTCGCCGTGGCCGAGGCGTTCGCCAACGCGCCGGGCACGGTCCAGGCGCTGGGCAGCCCGGATCCCACGGCCGTGCTGCAGCCGCGGGCCGAGGCCGCCCGCAAGGCGACGAAGGTCGACTTCATCGTCGTCATGAACACCGACGGGATCCGCTACACCCACCCGAGACCCGACCGTATCGGCAAGAAGTTCGTCGGGAACATCCAGCCGGCGCTGGCCGGGGGCACCGAGATCGAGGAGATCAACGGGACCATCGGGCGGCTGGTGCAGGCCGTGGTGCCCGTCAGGGCGCCCGACGGCAAGGTCGTGGGCCTGGTGGCGGCCGGTGTCACGACGGAACACGTGGGCGGCGCGGCGAACCGGCAGATGCCGCTCGTCCTGGCCGCCGCGGCCGTGGGCCTCGCCCTGGCCACAGCGGGCACCGCACTTGTCAGCAGGCGGCTGCTGCGCCAGACCCACGGCCTGGGGCCGCGGGAGATGACCCGGATGTACGAGCACCACGACGCGGTGCTGCACTCGGTACGGGAAGGGGTGCTGATCCTCGACGGGGACGGCGACCTGCTGCTCGCCAACGACGAAGCGCACCGCCTGCTCGGCCTGCCCAAGGACGCCGAGCGGCGCCATGTGTCCGAGCTCGGCCTCCCCCCGGAGACCGCCGCCCTCCTGGCGTCCGGACGGGTCGCCACCGACGAGGTGCACCTGGTCGGGGACCGGCTGCTGGCCATCAACCAGCGGTCCACCGACGTGGACGGCGGCCCGCCCGGCAGTGTGGCCACCCTCCGCGACTCGACGGAGCTGCGCGCCCTGTCCGGCCGGGCCGAGGTGGCGCGGGAACGCCTCAGCCTGCTCTACGACGCCGGTCTGGGCATCGGCACGAGCCTGGATGTGACGCGTACCGCCGAGGAGCTGACCGAGCTGGCCGTCCCCCGGTTCGCGGACTTCGCCAGTGTGGACCTGTTCGAGGCGGTGCTGGACGGCGAGGAGCCGGGGGCGGGGGACGAGCTGCGCCGTGCGGCGTTCAGCGGTGTCCGCAAGGACACTCCGCTGTACTCGGTGGGCGAGCGGATCCAGTGGGTGGAGTCCTCTCCGCAGGCCGAGGGGCTGCGCGGCGGACGGGCCGTCCTCGAGCCCCGTCTCGGCGAGGCTCCGGGCCGGCTGGCGCAGGACGCCGAGCGGACCGCTCAGGTGGTGGAGTACGGGATCCACTCGCTGATCACGGTGCCGGTGCGGGCGGGGTCCCTGATCCTGGGCCTGGTCGACTTCTGGCGCTGCGAGAAGGCGGAGCCCTTCGACGAGGAGGACCTGGCCCTCGCCGAGGAGCTGGTCGCCCGCGCCGCCGTCTCCATCGACAACGCCCGCCGCTTCACTCGCGAGCACAGCATGGCGGTGACGCTGCAGCGCAGTCTGCTGCCGCGGACGCTGCCCGCGCAGGGGGCCCTGGACATCGCCTACCGGTACCTTCCGGCGCAGGCCGGAGTGGGCGGTGACTGGTTCGACGTACTGCCGTTGTCCGGTGCCCGGGTGGCGCTGGTGGTGGGCGACGTCGTGGGCCACGGGCTGCACGCCGCGGCCACGATGGGGCGGCTGCGCACCGCGGTGCACAACTTCTCCGCGCTCGACCCGCCGCCCGACGAACTTCTCGGGCTGCTCGACGAGTTGGTCGGCCGCATCGACCAGGACGAGGCGGCCGATCCGGGCAGCGCCCCCGTCACGGGCGCGACCTGTCTGTACGCGATCTACGACCCGGTCTCCCGGCGCTGCACCGTCGCCCGGGCCGGCCATCCGCCGCCGGCCTTGATCCGGCCCGACGGCAGCGTGGAGTTCCCCGACGTCCCGGCCGGTCCCCCGCTCGGTCTCGGGGGCCTTCCGTTCGAGACGGCCGACCTCGAGCTCGCGGAGGGCAGCCGGCTGGTGCTGTACACCGACGGACTGGTCGAGGACCGGGGCCGGGACATCGACGACGGTCTGGAGCTGCTGCGCGCCGCGCTGGCCGGAGCCGGGCCGTCCCCGGAGGACACCTGCCGGGCCGTCCTGGAGTCGGAGCTGCCGGACCGGCCGAGCGACGACATCGCCCTGATCGTCGCGCGCACCCGGGCCCTGGCCGCCGACCGGGTGGCCGAGTGGCCGGTGCCGACGGACCCGGCGGCCGTCGGCGAGGTGCGCGCGTCGGTGACCCGGCAGCTGGCGCTGTGGGGTCTGGAAGAGCTGACGTTCACCACGGAGCTCATCCTCAGCGAGCTGGTCACCAACGCGATCCGGTACGGCAGCGCGCCCGTGCGGGTCCGCATGCTGTACGACCGCAGCCTGATCTGCGAGGTCTTCGACGGCAGCACCACCTCACCCCATCTGCGGTACGCGGCCATGACCGACGAGGGCGGGCGCGGCCTGTTCCTCGTCGCCCAGCTCACCGAGCGCTGGGGCACCCGCTACACGCCCCGGGGCAAGGTCATCTGGGCCGAGCAGTCTCTGCCCTGAGGGACGTCGCGCCACGAGACGTCCAGCCAGGAGACGTCCCGGCAGGAGACGTCTCGCCCATCTCCCGCTCTTTACCAGGAACTTGCCCGCCGCACAGGTGACCGTGGGCGCCATCTCTGATAGGAAACCTTCCTAACAATGCACGCCCCAAGTTCCCACCCCCCACCTTCACTTGGAGTCCCAGTGGTGCATCCGAACCATGCCGCGGCAGCCCCCGCCGGCACCTCGCGTCGCGCCGTCCTCGCCTTCGTAGGCGCCTCTCTGGCGGCCGTCCCGCTCCTGGACGCCCAGCGCGCCGCGGCGGCCCCCGAGGCGGCGAGGGCCGTCGGGCTCGACGACCCCGCGAAGAAGGAGATCGCCATGGAGCTGGTCTCGAGCGCGGAGAACTCCTCCCTCGACTGGAAGGCCCAGTACAAGTACATCGAGGACATCGGCGACGGCCGCGGCTACACCGCCGGCATCATCGGATTCTGCTCCGGCACCGGCGACATGCTGGACCTCGTCCAGCTCTACACCGACCGCAAGCCCGGCAACGTCCTCGCCAAGTACCTGCCGGCGCTGCGCCGGGTGAACGGCGGCGACTCCCACGACGGACTGGACCCGAACTTCCCCAAGGACTGGCGCAAGGCGGTGCAGGACACGGCGTTCCAGCAGGCGCAGAACGACGAACGCGACCGGGTGTACTTCAACCCGGCCGTCCAGCGGGGCAAGGCGGACGGGCTCGGCGTCCTGGGGCAGTTCACGTACTACGACGCCATCGTGATGCACGGCGACGGGGACGACCCGACGAGCTTCCGCAACATCCGCAAGCGGGCCCTGCGCACGGCGAAGCCGCCGGCGCAGGGCGGCGGCGAGGTCGCCTACCTGAACGCCTTCCTGGACGCGCGGGTGTGGGCCATGAAGCAGGAGGAGGCCCACAGCGACACCAGCAGGGTCGACACCGAGCAGCGGGTGTTCCTGCGCAAGGGCAATCTGAACCTCGACCCGCCGCTGGACTGGAAGGTGTACGGCGACAGTTACCACATCGGCTGACGGCCCCTCACTCACTGAAGGAGCGAGACGCCGAACGGCCGGAACCCGACCCGGGACCGCGCCCCGTCGTGGGCCCACGTCACCTCGACGCCGTCGTCGTCGACCGTCACGCCGGCGACCGCCTCCGCCAGGGGCGCCGGGTCGGGTTCCGCGGTCAGACTCGCCAGGCACACGTGCACGGTGGTGCCGCCGGCGCGACCGGTGAGCCGGGGGACCCGGGCCCAGCGCGCGTAGGCGGTGCCGCCGGGCGCGGGGACCGGCTCGGGGCCCTCGTCCCAGCCGTGGAGCCCGTGCAGCGCCGACACCACGGGCTCCTCCGGGCCGGTGGCCCAGCCGGTGTGGGTGACCCGGGCGCCGTCCGGGGCGCCGATCACCCGGTGGACGCGCAGCTCGTACCGTCCGCGGACCACCGTGACGCTCTCCACCCTCAGGCCGGGCACCATCGGCGGCCCGGCGGCGAACACGGGCCGGTGCCAGGAGGCGGCCCAGCCCCAGCCGTCGCCGTCGCCCGCCCCCAGGGGGTGGACGCGCCGCCGTACGGTCCCCCGCCCTTCGACCTCGACGGACAGGTGGTTGTCCGGGATGTTCCCGAGGGCTGTGGGGCCGGTGCGGGTGGAGTACGCCTGGCGCCCGTAGTGCGGATCGTCCTCGGCGGCGAACTCGCCCTCGTGCGGCCGCACATGGTCGCTGCCGTGGTTGTGCAACCGTACGATCCCGTCGGCCCGGGTGGCCTGCACCAGCAGCCCCGGCGCCGGCAGGGCGAGCACCCGGTCGGCCTCCTCGGCCGGCGCGGGCTCCTCCCGGGCCGTCCACAGGGGATGGCCGGCGGGTGCCAGCAGGGAAACGAACGCCTTCGACGCCCAGTACGGGGACGCCGGACCCGAGTAGGTCTGCAGGGTCGCCTCGTGCGGGCCGTGCCAGCCGAGGCTCAGCAGCCCGTCCTCGTTCAGTGCGCCGTGGTCCAGGAAGTACCGCAGGCTGCCGCTCGCCAGGCGCCGGGAGGTGCCCGGGGTCAGCGGGGTGTGTCCGGTGAGGGCGCCCAGGCCGACGGCGGCGGACGCGGCGAAGCGGTACGCGAGCGACCGGCCGAAGTGCACTGGCGCGCCGTCCGCGCCGAACATCAGCGAGAAGCCGTCCAGGTGCTCCCGCAGCCGCGCCCCGTAGCGGGCGGACGACTCCTCGTCCCCGGCGAGGTGGGCGTCGAGCACCGGGTACAGGTGCAGGGCCCAGCCGTTGTAGTGGTCGAAGGCGCGGCCGTCCCCGTCCGCGTACCAGCCGTCGCCCCGGTACCACTCCTCCAGCAGGTCCAGCGCCCGCTGCCGTGCCGCGGCCGTCTCCGCGTCGCCTCGGCCGACCGACTCCAGGAACCCGGCGACGGTGTACGGGAAGAGGTACCAGTTGTTGGGCGCGGGCGTGTGGCGCAGCGCCCCGCGCAGCCATTCCTCCGCCCGGTCCTGGACGTCCGCGTCGAGGTTCTTCCACAGCCAGGGCGCGGTCAGCCGCAGCCCGAGCGCGACCGACGCGGACTCCACCATCGGCTGGCCCTGCACGTCGTGGTCGAGGATCAGCGGCCAGGACTCGGCGTCGTCGCGGCCGGGGGTGCGGGTGCCGGCGGCGAGGCCGCGCGCGTACCGCTCGAGCCAGCCGTGCGGGTCGTCCCCCGCGGCGCCCGCCACCCGGAAGGCGGCGGCGAGGAACGTGCGGGCGTAGCCCTCCAGTCCGTCGGAGCGCACTCCCGAGCGTGAGGGACGCCCGGGCAGGTCGAGCAGGGCGCAGCCCGGTGTGCTCCAGCGCCACGCGGACGCCAGCAGCCCGTCGGCGACGGCCTCCCAGTGGGCCCGCGTGTATCCGGTGTACGGGCTCGACTCTCGGTCCGCAGGGGGGAGTTCGAAGGGGATGCCGGGGGTCCTCATGCCTGGAAAGCCAGCCTTTCGCGTCGTACGGGATGCAGGAAGCCGGCGCCGGAAGCCCACCGCGCGATCTCCGCGAGGGCGAGGTCGGCGAGGCGACGCCACTCGTTGCCCTGGGAGCCGGCCAGATGGGGGGTGAGGAGAACGTTGTCGCAGTTCCACAACGGGTGTTCGGGCGGCAGGACTTCGGGGTCGGTGACGTCGACGACGGCCCGGATGCGGCCGGCCACGGCGGCATCCGTGAGCGCGTCCTGGTCGACGACCGCGCCACGGGCGGTGTTGATCAGGACGGCGCCGGGGCGCATCGACTCGATCAGTGCGCGGCTGACCAGACCGCGGGTGGCGGGCAGCAGCGGGGTGTGCACGCTGACGGTGTCGCAGCGGGTGAACAGCTCGTCCAACTCGACGCGTTCCACGCCGAGTTCGGCGGCATCGGCGTCGGTGACGTACGGGTCGTGGAGGAAGACGTGGAAGTCGTGGGGGCGGAGCAGCTCGATGACGCGGCGGCCGGTGAGCGATGCGGACAGGATGCCGATGGTGCGGCGGTGGTTGCCGATGGCGCGCGGGGTGCGCAGCCAGTCGTCGCGGGTGCGGGTGGCGCGGTAGGCGCGGGCGCGTTCCAGGACGTGCTTGCCGGTGAGCAGGATCATCGCGAGGGTGTACTCGGCGACCGGGACGGCGTTGGCGGAGGCGGCGGAGGACACGTCGATGCCGCGCTTCCAGCAGGCGTCGGTGATGTGGCCGCGGACGCTGCCCGCGGTGTGCACGACCGCCCGCAGCCGGGGCGCCGCCGCGAGCGCCTCCTCGTCGAGCGGAGGGCAGCCCCAGCCGGTGACCAGCAGGTCGACGTCGGCGAGGACGGCCCGGGCCCGGGGCGTGGTGAAGTCGTCCAGGACGGGCGGCGGGGCGAGTTCGCAGAGCGCGGCGAGCGCGTCCAGCGACTCGGGGTCGAGGACGGCCGCGGCGGCCTGGGGGGACATGGCGAGGGCGGCACGGGGGCGGAAGCCGGGTCCTGGCGTCGAGACGGTCATGTCGGTGCGGGAACTCCTGACGGGAGGGGGCTATTTGACGGCGCCGGCGGTCAGTCCGCTGCGCCAGAAGCGCTGCAGCAGGGCGAAGGCGAGGATCAGCGGGAGGACGGCGAGTAGCGAGCCCATGATCACCACGGGGTAGTACTCGGGCGACACGGAGGCCGAGCTGTTCCAGGTGTACAGGCCCAGGCTGACCGGATACAGGTCCTGGTCGGACAGCATCACCATGGGCAGGAAGAAGTTGTTCCAGATGGCGGTGAGCTGGAAGAGGAACACGGTCACCAGGCCGGGGCCGAGCATGCGCAGCGCCACCCTGACGTACGTGGTCAGCTCGCCGGCGCCGTCCATGCGCGCGGCCTCCAGGACCTCGTCGGGCACGTAGCCCTGGCTGAAGATACGGCCCAGGTAGACGCCGAACGGATTGAACAGGACCGGGATGAACACCGCCCAGAAGGTGTTGACCAGGCCGGCGCCGGAGGCCATCAAGTACAGCGGCAGCGCGAGGACGGTCTGCGGGACCATCACCGCCGCGAGGACCAGGCCGAACAGCTTCTCCTTGTGCCGGAAGCGATACTTGTCGAAGGCGTACCCGCAGGCCACGCTGATCAGGGCGCCGAGCGCGGCGCCGACGACCGCGTAGAGCAGGCTGTTGAGGTACCAGCGGCCGTACTGGCCGTCGTCCATGGCGAACAGGTCGTGCAGGTTCGTCAGGAACGAGAAGTCCTTCAGGGACAGCAGATCGCTGCCGAACAGGGCGTCCCTGGTCTTGCCCGCGGCGAGGACCAGCCACAGCACCGGCAGCAGGGTGTACAGCGCGGACAGCGCGACCACGGTGTTGACGGTGGCCCGGCCGAGCAGCCGGTGGCGTGGGAGGGTGGTGCCGGCGGCGCTCATCGGGCCTCCTCGGCGGTCGTGGAACGGCTGGTGAAGCGGGTGACGCCGTAGGACAGGGCGATGGTGCACAGCAGCAGGACGACCGAGGCGGCCGCCGCCAGGCTGTAGTTGTTGCGGGTGAAGGCCGCGTCGTAGACGTACATGCTCGGCGAGAAGCGGGAGTTGATCATCGGTGAGGACTGGCTGAGGAGCATCGGCTCGGTGAACAGCTGCAGTCCCCAGATGAGGGTGAACATGGCGACCATCACGACGGAGGCGCGCACCAGCGGCGTCTTGACCTGCAGGGCCGTGCGCACCGGTCCGGCGCCGTCGACGACGGACGCCTCGATCACCTCGCGGGGCACGGCCTGCAGGGCGGCGTAGAAGACGACCATGTTGTAGCCGAGGTTGCTCCACAGGGCGATGTTCACCATGGAGGGCAGCACGGTGTGCAGGCCGAGGAAGTCGATGGTGATGTCGGCCTTGGCGAACAGGTCGATGACGGGGCTGATGCCCGGCGTGTAGAGGTAGAGCCAGATCAGGGCCGCGATGATGCCGGGGACGGCGTGCGGCAGGAAGAGCCCGAGCTGGGCCCAGGCGCGCAGGCGTACCACGCCGGAGTCCAGCAGCAGCGCGAGTGCGAGCGCGCCGACGACCATGACGGGGATGTAGAGCAGGCAGTACAGGGCGACCGTGCCGAGCCCGGACAGGAAGGTCGGGTCGGTGAGGACGGCCGCGTAGCTGCGCAGCCCGACGAAGACCGTGCGGCCGGGGCCGAAGCCCAGACCGGGGTGGTCGTCGCTGTAGAAGCTGAGGTAGACGGCGGTGCCGACGGGGATCAGGAAGACGGTGACGAGCAGGGCGAAGAAGGGCGCCATCAGGGCGGCGCAGGCGGCGAGTTGACGGCGCCTGGCGGCCCTGCGCGTGCGGCCGGCGGTGGCCGGGGCGGCGGTGTGGAGCGGGGTGGCCTGCGCGTGCGGGGTGGTCGCGGTCATGGGGCATCACCTGCCTTTCGGGCGGCTCAGGTGCTGTGCTGGGTGGTGGACAGGCCCAGGGCCTTCAGGTCGGGCATGGTGCCGTCCTGAGCCGCGCGCACGGCGTCGATGAGGGTGCCCTGGCCGGCGCCGACACGGGCGAAGGAGTCCTGCATCACCCTCCCGGTGGCGGTCATCCGGGGTCCCCAGACCCAGCCGTCGCGGATCTTGTGGGCCTCCTGCTCGAAGAGGCGGTAGATGTCCTGACCGCCGTAGTACGACCGGTCGAAGGCGGCGCGTCCCACGGCGACGAGGGCGGAGGCCGCCGGGTACTGGCTGCTGGTGCCGCTGGAGAGGCGGGCGCGCAGCGCGTCCGGGTGGGAGACCTGCCACTCGATGAACTCCATGGCGGCCTCGGGGTGCCTGCTGTCCTTGGTGACGGCGAAGGTCGAGCCGCCGTGCGTGCCGACGTGGGGCCGGCCGGTGTCCCACTGGGGCAGCGGGGCGATCCGCCACTGGCCCTTCTGCGCGGGCCGCGCCTTCATCTGGGCACCGGCGTCCCAGGCGCCGCTCAGCCGGGTGAGGACCAGCCCGTTGCCGATCTGCGCGTCGGACTGCCGGCTTTCGACGGCGTTCACGAACACCACGTCGTCGTCGATCAGCCGCTGCCAGTACGCCGCGGTGCGCCGGGTAGGGGCGTCGGCGAGGGAGACGTTCCAGGCGCCGTGGGAGGTGTCGAACCACTGGGCGCCCGCCTGCCAGGAGTACGCGGCGAACTGCGTGGCCCCGTCGGTGGGGAACAGCACCAGCCGCCGCTCCGGGGCCTTGCGCCTGACGGTGCGGGCCAGGTCCGCGAACTCGTCCCAGGTACGCGGCACTTGGAGTCCGTACTGCTCGAACAGGTCCGCCCGGTAGTGCATGACCATCGGCTCGACGTCGAGCGGGACGCTGAACACACGCCCCTGAAACGTGGTCAGGCCGAGGGCCTGCGGGAGCAGTTTGGCACGCAGGGTGTCACTGACGAGCGCGGTGACGTCACGGGCGACGCCGTCGATGGCGAAGCCGGGGACCTGCGGGTACTCGATGGTGGCGACGTCGGGCGCGTTGCCGGCCCGGGCGGCGTTGCTGAGTTTGGCGTAGCCGCCCTGTCCCCCGGAGGGGACCTGCTGGAAGTCGACCTGGATGCGGTCGTGCGTGCGATTGAACGCGTCCACCACCTCCTGGCTCCCGCGCAGGGCGGACCAGAAGGTGATGCGCGTGGTCCTGCCGGTGCCGCGCGACGGGGAACCCGCCGAGCCGCTGCAGGCGCTCACGGCCCCTGTCAGCGGTAGTGCGGCCATCGCGGCGAGCACGGATCGACGGCTCTGTCGACCAGGCATGGTGCCTCCCGCGGCTGCTGGTGTCCGTGCGGACACGACCTGTTCGAGACACGGGAATCCTCACGGCCGTACAAGAAACGGTCAATAGATCGATCAGAAGAAAATGAAACGGTCAAACGCTCAATTCCGTGCGCGGCTGCTCACCGGTGGAGTCGCGCACCACCAGCGTGGGCAGCAGCTCGATGCGCTGCGCCGTGTGGACCGCGCCCTTGCCGGAGCCCTCGAGCCGTCGCAGCAGCAGTTCGGCGGCGACGCGGCCCACCTCGCCCTTCGGCGGCGAGACGGCGGTCAGCCTTGGGGTGCCGAGCCCTGCCACCACGTCGTCGTACGCCACGACCGAGCAGTCCTGGGGGACCCGCACACCGTTCTCGGCGAGCTGCTGAACCAGCATCAGGGCGTCGACGTCGCCGTGCAGCACGGCCGCGGTGGCCCCGAGTCTGCGCAGCATAGCGGCCAGGTCCGTCGGCCCGCCCTCCCCGGCCGCGGGCGAACTGAGCGCCCAGGCCCACTCCTCGACGAGCGGATGCGCCTCGGCGACCTCGCCCAGCGCGGCCCGCAGGGTGCGCGCGGTGGGGCTGTCGTCACGTGTCGCGAAGACGATCCGCCGGTGTCCGAGACCCACCAGGTGCTCCACGGCGAGATGGGCGCCGTACCAGTGGTCCGAGCACACCGAGTCCATCGCGTGCAGGGCGCTGCCCTTGCGGGGCCGCCGTTCCATCAGCACCGTCGGCACGCCCAGGTCCGCGAGCCACTCGTGATCGGCCTCCTCGGCCGCCGGAGTGCGCCACCGCGGCGCGAGGAGAACACCGCGTACGCCCTCCGCCAGCGCCCGCTCCACCTGCGGGCGTTCCGCTCCGGGCACCTGCGGCGCGATGTGCAGGGCGATGCGCAGGCCGGCCTCCTCCAGCGCCGTGCGGGCGCCGTGCAGGGTCTCGTAGAGGTACGAATGCCGCTCGGGCACCACCACGGCGACGGTGTCCCCGTCCGCGACGGGGGTGCCCGGCACCTCCTGGGCGGGAAGCGTCGAGCGGACCACCCCGTGACCGCGCCGCAGCTTCCCCTCACGGGTCAGCTCCTCCACGTCCCTGCGGATCGTCACCACGGACACCTGGAGCTCGGCGGCGAGGTCCCGCACCCGCGCCGCACCGCGCGACTGCACCGCGGCCAGGATCCGCCGACGCCTGAGATCGACCGGCTCACGCATGAGGCCTCCCCGCCCTGAATGTTCGTTTGAGCGATTCGGGGACAGCATACGAGCGAATGCGCCGACGGGCGTCGTGCCGTCGGAGCCTACGCCTCGGCTCGCTCCAGCAGTTGGGGGCCGTTGTTCCGGACGTCGTTGACGGCCGTGGAGACGGGGCGGGCGTCCAGACGGCCGTCGGCCGGAGGGTTCAGCAGGGCGCGCAGCCGGGCCGGGTCCTGGTGCGCGGGGTCGAGCCAGGCGTCCTGGTGGCCGGGGGCGACGGCCAGCGGCATCCGAGGGTGGATGCGCCCCGCGGCGTCGGTGGCCTCCGTGGTGAGGATGGTGCAGGTCGTCCACCAGGCGGAGTCGTCGTCCTCGGCCGCCGACGGGTCGCGCCAGAACTCGTACAGCCCCGCCAGGGCCATGACCTGGCCGTCCTGCGGGCTGATGAAGTACGGCTGTTTGCGGACCTTGGCCTTGCCGCCGGCCGGCACCTGCTGCCACTCGTAGAAGCCGTCGGCGGGCAGCAGACAGCGCCGCCTGAGGAAGGCCAGGCGGAAGGCGGGCTTCTCGTGCACCGTCTCCATCCGCGCGTTGATCATCCTGGCGCCGATCTTCGGGTCCTTCGCCCAGGACGGCACCAGGCCCCACCGCAGCGGGCGCAACTGCCGCCGGACGGCTCCCGAGCCGCGAGGGGCGCGTTCGAGAACCGCCCACACCTCGTCCGTCGGAGCGACGTTCCAGCTCGGCGGCAGGTCGTCCCGCTCGTCCCAGTCGGTGACCCTGAACAGTCGTACGAGATCCTGGGGGCCCCGGGTGGAGACATATCGGCCGCACATATGAAACCACTCCTCCGACCTGCGAAAACGCTGGCTCGTGCCGCACCGGGTCAGCACGGTGCCGGGTCAGCGCACATCCAGCACCTCGACCGCCCGGCCGGTGGCGTCCGGGGTCAGGTGCCCGTACGTGTCCGCCGTCGCGTTGATGCTCTTGTGCGCCGGCCACCTGGACACGTCCAAGACTGGCAGACCGCTGCCGCTTCTTCCCTCGCAGCGACGCCGGAGAGCCGGGCGCCCTCCAAGTGCGCTTCTCTGGTCGCTCCGTCGACAGGGTCCAGTGCTACAAGGCTGGGATCGACGGCGTGCGCAAGCCTGCCGGCCGGCCGACCCGGTACCCGGAGACAGGCATGCAGTCGAGAAGAGCGGAACGTCCGAAGCCCATGGACGGGCTACGGCGTTGTCCGCGGCTTCGGCCCAGTCAGCCCGCGTGCTCGGCACCGATGAGGACGAAGGCCATCGTGACTGGTTCGCCGCTGCGGTTGCGCCAGCCGTGCCAGGTGCCGTTCTGGATCACGATGTCTCCGGCCGAGAGCGGGGTGCAGTGGCCGTCGTCGAGTTCGAGGAAGATCTCGCCCTGCAGCACGATGCCGTAGTCGACGGTCGGCGACGTGTGCATGCCGTCGGGCTCCATGAGGTCCGCGATGGCTCCTTCGACGACGTGGCGAAGCTGACCTTCTACGTCGTCGACTGGACCCCCGACAAGATGCCCCCGCTCCTGGAAGGGATCTCCCGGGCAGCCGCGAAGCTGGGGATCACCCCGGCCCCGCCGACCACGCTGATAGGCGTTGCGGCACTGGATGTCCCCGACCATCTGGTCGAGATCGAAGCCACCGCGGTCCTCGACTGAACAGGTGCTCTTTGCCACTGAGCGCCGAAATGGCCAACTACGGCGCTCAGCGGCCAACCCGCGTGCTCAGTCACAGTTACTGACCCACGCTCCTAGCCTCACCGCAGGGCCCGCTGATTGCGGACGCAGGTAAGCCGTCGCCTCCGCACCGGCCGCCCATGTGTCCGCGTCCGGCACGAGACACCCGGCGGAGTCCATCCGGCCATGCCGTTTCCGTACCCGACGGCAACTCCCCGAGCCGGCGCGGCAAGCCGGTCTGGTCCGAGCCGACCAGGCCGCGGCAGGTGATGGGGACGAAACCCTGCTGGACGTCGAAGCGGCTGCCGGTCCGCCGAGGGCTCCCCCCAACCTCCGGGGCTCGTTCTGGCGTGGTCGTCATGGCTCTCCCCGACCGGGGCGGCGACGGACGCGGCCTGCACGCCCGGCGCCGTACCGCCGCCTCGGCGGCAGCCGTCCGGCCTCAGGCTTCGGCCACCAAAACGTCGGAGGCCGCCTGCGTGAAGCGAGGCAGCGCGGCGACGCCGACGGCAAGGAGGGCGACGATACCCATGTGCACGGACTCCACGACGGCGAAGGCGTGTGAGGTGCCGCGCGGCGCCAGGCCGATGTACAGGGTGCCGAGCGTGGCCACGCCGAGCGCGAGCCCGCTCTGCTGCAGGGTGATCAGCGCGCCGCTGCCGATGCCGCCGAGGTGGGCGGGAACGTCGGCGAGCACACTGCGGAACAGGCCGGCGAACAGCATCGACTGTCCGGCCCCCGCCAGGGCCAGGGGGGCGGCCATGGCCCAGAGGGAAACGTGCGGCCAGTCCACCAGGAGGGTCGCCACCAGCCAGGCCAGCCCGGCCAGTTGCAGCACGGCACCCGCGGACATCGCAGCCCGCCCGAAACGGGAGATCAGCCGCGGCGCCAGTACGGAGCCGGCGAAGAACAGCAGGGCCATCGGCAGGATCGCAAGGCCGCCGTGCAGGGCGTCGGCGTGCAACCCGTCCTGGACGGTCAGCGCGAAGACGAACATGAACGCCCCGAAGCCGATACTGAAGGCCAGCACCATGACCAGCCCGCGGGACATCGACGGCAACCGCAGCAGCGACGGCGGCAGCAGCGGAACCTCGCCGCGCCGCTCGGCCCGATTCTCCACCCCGTAGGCGAGGGTTCCCAGAGCAACGGCCAGGGCGAGCAGCAGCCAAGTCCACCACGGCCAGCCGAGCGAGTGCCCCTCGGTCAGCGGGACGAGCAGGGCGACGAGCGTGGCAGCGAACAGAACCGTGCCGGGCAGGTCGATGCCGACCGGGTGCTCGGAACGCGTGGCCGGCACGATACGGGCGGCGACGAGCAGGACCATCAGCCCGATGGGCACGTTGACCAGGAAGATCGGCCGCCAGGAGGCGCCGGCGATGTCCGCGCTGACCAGCAGCCCGCCCACCAGTTGGCCGACGACCGCGGCGATGCCCGAGGTCGCCCCGTACAGAGCCAGGGCGCGCGCCTTGCGCTCGCCTTCGAGAGTGTGGTGGAAGGTCGCCAGCACCTGCGGCACCAACAGCGCCGCGGTGGCCCCCTGAATGATCCGGGCCGCGATCAGCAGACCGACGCTCGGCGCCAGTCCGCAGACCAGCGAGGCCAGGACGAACCCGATGAGAGCGGCGAGGAACAGCCGATGACGGCCGTACCGGTCGCCCAGCCGTCCGCCGAGGACCAGCAGGGCGGCATAGGCGACGCCGTATCCGGCGATCACCAACTGCAGCGAGGGCGCCGAGGCGTGCAGCGAGGTGTCGATGCTGGGCAGGGCGACGTTCGTGATGAAGAAGTCCATGATCGGCAGGAACGCGCCCGCCAGAAGGACCAGCACCCCGAACGCGGGCAACTCCGCGTTGCGGCGCCGCGCATGATGGGTGCGGCTTTGAGGCTTCTGGTGTGGCGGCGACGCTGTCGCCGTAGTGGGTGATCAGCCGAGCCGGCGCCACCTGGCCGACCCTGGCCTGGTGCGCGTCGGTGATCTCTGGGCGCGCAGACCGACTGCCTGCACCCGCCCCGCCCTCCCCATCCACGGCGTGGATGACCCGGATACGGGATTCGGATCGTGCGGAGGATGGCCGCGGGCCCTCGGACGGCCCATAGTCGTCCCTACCCCGCACGCCCTTTGTCCGGATCAGCCGTAGGTGTGCGGCCCTCGCCTCTCCGCATGCCCTGGGGCCGTCGGCGCCCGTCGAGGCATGCCTGCTCCGTACACCGTCCCCTGGAGTCGCCATGCCCGGTTCCGTGCCCCTGCCTCCCGCCGCGGTCGATGACGCCGCTCCGTCGCCCGTCGCCGTGACGGGCCCGGCCCATCTGCTGCGCGTGGCCCTGCTGATGGCGGGCAGCTGTCTGCCGATCCTCGGGGCGGTGCTGATCGCCCCGGTACTGCCGAAGATGCAGGACCACTTCGCGTCGACCCCGGGGGCCAAGGCGCTGGTCCCCCTCGCGCTGACCGTTCCGGCGCTCGCGCTCGCGGTGCTGGCTCCGTTCGCCGGAGTGATCGTGGACCGGCTGGGGCGCAAGCGCCTGCTGGTCGTGACGACCGTCCTGTACGCCGTGTTCGGTACGGCCCCCCTCTGGCTGGACTCGCTGGGCGCGATCATCGCCGGCCGAGTCCTGGTCGGTGTCACCGAGGCCGCCATCATGACCTGCTGCACCACACTGATCGGCGACTACTACACCGGTCAGCGGCGGGTGAAGTACCTGGCGCTGCAGACCATGTGCGCCTCCGCGTCGGCCACCGCCTTCTTCGTGCTCGGCGGCGCCGCCGGGTCGGCGGGCTGGCGCGTGCCCTTCTGGGTCTACGCAGTGAGCCTGGTGCTCGCCCCGCTGATGGCCGCCGCCCTCCCCGACCCGGCCGCCCGTGCGTCAGCCGGGGAGGCCCGAGCCGAGACGGCGACGGTCGGCAGTCGCAGACCGTTCCCCTGGCGGCGGTCGTCGGGCATCTGTGCCCTCACCTTCTTCGGAGCGATGGTCTTCTACACCGTCCCCGTGGAGATGGCGTACCTGCTCGACGACCTGGGGATGACGAACTCCGCCGTGATCGGCCTGGCCACCGCGATCGCCAGCGCCGCCACCGTGGCCGGAGCGGTCACCTTCGCCCGGCTGAAGCGCTCCCCGGACCCTGTGCTGCCCGCCGTCCTCGCGATCTGCGCGGCGGGCTTCGGGGTGATGTTCCTCGCCGGAGGCGTCCCGCTGCTGGTCGTGGGTGCCGTGGTCAACTGCGTGGGCACCGGCATGCTGCTGCCCGCCCTCCTCACCAGCGCCATGTCACGGCTGGCGTTCGAGGACCGCGGCCGGGGCACGGGGTTGTGGATGGCGGCCTTCTTCGCCGGCGAGTTCGTCTGCCCGCTGGTCCTGCTCGCCGTGGAGTCGGCCGTCGGCAGTCTCGCCGGAGCGGTGGGCGTCCTCGGGCTGGCCGCCGCGGTCGTCGCGGCGGGAATGACGGCGGTCCGTCGCCGCGCCGCCGCGACGGACACCCGGCCGCTGCCCGAACAATTGGCCTGAGCGGGACGCCGGTGGGCCCGACCGCCGACGACGCCACGGGCCGCGTCTCCACCCGCCTCCGCTCGCGATGGCAGCGTTGCCGCTCGGCGGGCGGCGCAGTACGTCCGAGGCGGCGCCCCCGATGCGAGGCCGCGGCGGTGGCGGCGCTCCCGTCAGATCGGAGGCCTCGGGCGCCGAGTCCGTGTCGGGACCGCGCCCGACCGCGGTCCGCCCGCCTCGTTCGCCCTTCCCCCGGTACGACGGCGAGGCGGGCACGGGCCGGTCACCGCTGCCCGCACGGGCGGGTTCCCGTTCCTCACGGGCCGCCGCCTCGCCGGTGTCAGAGTCGGTTGGCCGCCGGCCGTTTCGAATCGTGGCCCGCCAGCGTGGCGCCCACCTCCGCGGCCTTCTGCCGCAGCCAGATGTGGGCCGCGTCCTGGGCGTGCACCGGGTGCCACCACAGCGCCTCCTGCACCGGCACCGCCTCGAAGGGACAGGGCAGGACGCGCACGGCGGCGCAGCAGACCGCTCTGCGCGCCAGCCGCTCCTGGATCATCGCCACCCGGCGGGTGCCCTCGACCATGTGGGGCAGCAGCTGGAAGGTCTGCACGGAGACCTCCACCCGGGGGCTGATGCCGATCATGCTGAGCTGCCGAGCGGCCGGGGCGTCGAAGGGGCGCTGGTAGACGGCCCAGGGCAGCCGGGCCAGCTCGTCGAGCGTGAGCTCGTCGCCGACCTCGGGATGGTCGTCCGCCACCAGGCACAGCCACCGGTCCTGGAAGAGGTCGACGGTGGGGAAGCCGTCGATCACGCCGTGCGGCATCAGCAGTCCGTCGACGGTGCTCAGCACGGTGGCCGTGTTCTCGACGACGGACGGCGCCGGGTGCTGGAAGGTGAGCCGGATCCCGGGCGCCTCCTGGTGCACGGTGCGGGCGAGTTCGGCGCCGAACACGGCCGCACCGTAGTCGGAGGCGAGCAGGGTGAACTCGCGGGTCTCGGCGGTCGGGTCGAAGTCGGCCTGGCTGGAGAAGACGCGTTCCAGCAGGTCGCATGCGGTGGCGCTGCGGTCGCGCAGGGCGGCCCCGAGCGGGGTCAGCTCGTAGGCGTTGCCGGTGCGGGCGAGCAATTCGTCGTCGAAATGGCGGCGCAGCCGGGCCAGTGCGGCGCTCATCGCGGGCTGGCTCAGTCCGATGCGCTCGCCGGCCCGGGTGACGTTGCGTTCCTCCAGCAGCGCGCGCAGGGCGACCACCAGGTTCAGGTCGAGTCGGGACAGGTTCACCGGGCACCGCCTAAGCAACGAGAAAACCATCCATGGCATGGATTCGACGCATTTACAGGATTGATTTCCGTGATTGGCCGATCGGGGCCAGAGTAGACCGCAACCCAGCGGGAGGACATCTCATGGCAACACTCGTGCAACCTGTCGGCCCGTTCGCGCTCGGCACGTTCTCCGCCCCGGACGGCGGGCCGTTCCCCGGACTGCTGGCCAAGGAGCGGGTGCTGGACCTGAGCCGGGTCCTGGACTGGACGCCGTCCGGTGTGCGTGCCGTACTGGAGCGGTGGGAGGAGACCCTCCCCGTCCTGCACTCCCTCGCGGACGACGACGCCCTCGACTGGCGGCCGCTGGAGGGCCTGCGGGTGCACGCCCCGGTCGAGCCGCGGCAGATCTTCCAGTCCGGCGCCAACTACCGGCAGCACGTGATCGACCTGGAGGTCGCCCACCGCGCCCCCGACGACTCCCGCACGGTGGAGGAGGTACGCGCGGAGATCGCCGCCCTCATGGACCGGCGGGCCGCCGAGGACCTGCCCTACGTGTTCATCGGCCTGCCGAGCGCCCTCACGGGTCCGTACGACGACGTGGTCCTGCCCGCGTGGGCCGAAAAGCCGGACTGGGAGCTCGAGTTGGCGGCCGTGATCGGCAGGGCCGCCCATCGCGTGCCGGTCGAGGAGGCCCTGGAGTACGTCGCCGGCTACACCATCGCCAACGACCTCACCGACCGTGCCACCGTCTTCCGCCGCGACATGCCGGCCATCGGCACGGACTGGCTGCGCAGCAAGAACGCGCCCGGCTTCACGCCGCTCGGCCCGTGGCTCGTGCCGGCCGAGTCGATCGCCGACCCGGGCGACCTGCGGGTCACCCTCAAGCTCAACGGCGAGACCATGCAGGACGAGACCACCAAGGACATGCTCTTCGGCGTGGCGCGGCTGGTGTCGTACGTCTCCCAGAGCGCCCGGCTCCTGCCCGGTGACCTGGTGCTGACCGGCAGCCCGGCGGGCAACGGAATCCACTGGGGCCGGCTGCTGCGTGACGGCGACGTCATGGAGGGTTCCATCACCGGGCTGGGCGCGCAGCGCACCCGATGCGTGCGGGAGGCGGTGTGAACCGGCACGACCCGGAGGGCGCGATCGCCGAGGCCGCCAAGGCGTACTCGAACTGGGGGCGCTGGGGCGACGACGACGTCCTGGGCACGCTCAACTTCCTCAGCGAGGACAAGCGACGCGAGGGCGCCGCTCTGGTCCGGCGCGGGGTGAGCTTCTCCCTCTCACAGCGGTTCGACATGAACGGCCCGCAGAAGGGCTGGCGGCGCCGGACCAACCCGGTGCACACCATGCTCGACACCGGCACCGACGCCGCCCTCGGCAACCAGGGCTTCCCGCACGGGATCGGCGGCGCCGACGACGTGATCGCGATGCCGCTGCAGTGCTCCACCCAGTGGGACGGGCTCGGGCACATCTTCGACCACGGCTTCGCCTGGAACGGGCGCCGGGCCGACAGGGTCGTCACCTCCGACGGCGATCTCGTCACCGGCATCGAGCACATGGCGCCGTGTGTCGCGGGACGCGGGGTGCTGCTGGACGTGGGCCAAGTCGTCGGCGAGGCAGGCGAGTTGCCCGACGGGTTCGCCATCACAGAAGAGCATCTGACCACGACCGCCGAGGCGCAGGGAGTGACCGTGGGCCGCGGCGACATCGTCCTCGTCCGCACCGGTCACCTCGCCCGTGCCAAGCGCGACGGCTGGGGCGACTACGCCGGTGGGCCCGCGCCCGGCCTGTCCTTCAGCACCGCCGGCTGGCTGCACGGCACCGAGATCGCCGCGATCGCCACCGACACGTGGGGATTCGAGGTACGGCCCAACGAGTTCGAGAACGCCTTCCAGCCGCTGCACCAGGTCGCCATCCCCAACATGGGCCTGCTCATCGGGGAGATGTGGGATCTCGACGCGCTCGCCGAGGACTGCGCGGCGGACGGCGTGTACGAGTTCTGGCTCACCGCCGCGCCCCTGCCCATCACCGGAGCCGTCGGCTCCCCCGTCAACCCGATAGCCGTCAAGTAGCGGCGAGCCGCCCGGGTGCGCCGCGTCCCGGCCAGCGGGCGCGCGCACCCGGCTCGCACCACCGCACCACCCGCTGCGGGTGACCCGTCAGCCCACCTGGCCCGCACTCGGAGCGGGCGAGCCGCACCCCAGCCGCCCGAAGCCGCGCGGCCGACCTCGAGAGGTATCCCCGCCATGGCAGACAGCCGCACTCTCCCCCAGCCTCCGGCCGGAAGTACCCGCACCGTCCTCGTCGTCGGAGGAGGCGCCTCCGGCAACGCCGTCACCGTCCTCCTGCGCCGCGCCGGCATCGCCGTGGATCTCATCGAGGCCAAGCCCGACTGGAACGCCACCACCGGCTCCGGCATCACCCTGCAGGGCAACGCCCTGAGGGTCCTGCGCGAACTCGGCGTCTGGGAGCAGGTGGAGGCCAGCGGATTCGCCTTCGGCTCCGTGGGTGTGACCGCCCCCGACGGCACCGTGCTGCACGTCGCCGAGGACATCCGGACCGGTGGCGACGACCTGCCCGCCACCCTCGGCATGCAGCGCCCCCGACTCCAGCAGATCCTCATCGACGCCGTCCGCGCCTCCGGCGCCACCGTCCGCCTGGGCACCACCGCCACAGCCCTGGAGCAGGACGCCGACGGGGTCTCGGTGCGGTTCGGCGACGGCACCGAGGGCCGCTACGACCTGGTGATCGCCGCCGACGGCCTGAACTCCGCGACCCGCGCGACGATCGGGATCACCGACAAGCCCGAACCGACCGGCATGGCCATCTGGCGGGTGGCCGCGCCGCGCCCCGAGGGCGTGATGCGCACCGACCTCGCCTACGGCGGCCCGGCCTACATCGCCGGGTACTGCCCCACCGGCCAGGACACCATCTACGCGTACGTCGTCGAGGGGTGCCGTCACCGGGAGTCCGTCGACCCGGCCGACTACGCCGCCGAGATGCGCCGCCTGGCACAGGGCTACGGCGGCGCCTGGACGGAGATCACCCGGCACATCACCGACCCCGAGAAGGTCAACTACACGTGGTTCGACCGGCTGCTGGTGGAGGGCTCCTGGCATCGCGGCCGCGTCGTGCTGATCGGTGACGCCGCGCACTGCTGCCCGCCCACGCTCGCCCAGGGCGCGGCCATGTCCCTGGAGGACGCCTCCGTACTCGCCGAGCTCCTCACCTGCGGACGGGACTGGGACGACGAGCTGTTCCAGGCCTACTACGAGCGCCGCGTCCCCCGGGTGCGGACCGTCGTCGATGCCTCCGTGCAGCTCGGGCAGTGGCAGCTGGACGGCGTGCGCGGCGACGTGCCGGGGCTGATGGTCCGCACGATGAGCTTCCTCAAGGAGCGGCCGTGACCTCCCGCCCGTCACCCGACCATCACCCCTCATGGAGCGCTGACGCACGCCCCTCCCCGACCGTGGACGTGCACGCTCACGTCCTGCTGTCGGAGGTCGAGACCCTGGTGGCGGACCTGCCGGGGCTCGAGGAGGCCAAGGCGCTCGACGCCCGCCGCAACGGGCCCGATGCGCTGGCCGTCAGCGCTCCGATGGTCCGCGAGCGCATACCGAGGATGACCGACGTCGGCGTGCGGCTGGCCGCCATGGACGCGCAGGGCGTGGACGTCCAACTGGTCAGCCCGTCCCCCTCGCACTACCACTACTGGACGGACGAGGAGACGGCCGAGAAGCTGTGCCGGCTCGCCAACGAGGCGACTGCCGCCCACTGTTCGGCCGCACCCGACCGGCTGCGCGGGCTGGGACTCGTGCCCCTCCAGCATCCCGACCAGGCCGTGGCAGCACTCGACCACGCGCTGGAACAGGGGCTGCTGGGTGTGGAGATCTCCAGCCACGCACCCGGTCGCGAACTGTCCGACCCGGCGTACGAGCCCTTCTGGTCCCGGGCCGAGGAGACCGGCGCGATCCTCTTCCTGCACCCCTTCGGCTGCACCCTCGACGAGCGCCTGGACCGGTGGTACCTGTCCAACACGGTCGGCCAGCCCACCGAGAACGCCGTCGCCCTGTCCCACCTGATCTTCTCCGGGGTACTGGACCGCCACCCGGAACTGAAGCTGATCGCGTCGCACGGCGGCGGCTACCTGCCCACCCACATCGGCCGCTCCGACCATGCCTGGTCCACCCGCCCCGACGCGGGCGGCGGCTGCGCCCACCTGCCCAGCACCTACCTGCGCCGCCTGTACTTCGACTCCCTCGTCCACGACCCCCATGTGCTGCGGGCGCTGATCCAGGCCGCCGGGGCCGACCGGGTCCTGCTCGGGTCCGACTACCCCTTCGACATGGGCACCGAGGACCCGGTGGGCGCACTGCGCGCCGCCCGGCTGCCCGACGCCGACTTCCACGCCGTGCGCGGCGGCAACGCGACAGCGCTGCTGCGCCTGACCTGACCCCGCACAGGAGGAAACGACCATGAGCGCACGTCTGCTCACCCACCTGCGGCACGTCGACCTGGCCGTGCCCGACTACGAAAAGCAGCTCGACTTCTACTCCGGCGTCTGGGGCCTGACCAAGGTCGCCGAGGACTCCGGCATCTCCTTCCTGGCCGCCGAGGGCAGCCCCGAGCAGTACGTCGTACGGCTCCGCAAGGCCGAGGACAAGCGCCTCGACCTCGTCTCCTACGGTGCCGCGAGCGCGGCGGACGTGGACACCCTGGCCGAGCAACTCCTCGCGGTCGGCGTTCAGCCGCTCTCCCAGCCGGGGAAGGTGGAGACCCCCGGCGGCGGTTACGGCTTCCGCTTCTTCGACGTCGACGGGCGCACCATCGAGGTCTCCGCCGATGTCGAGGCCCGCCGGCACCGCAGGATCGAGGAGAAGGAGTCCATCCCGGTCAAGCTGTCGCACGTCGTCCTCAACTCCCCAGACCTGAACCGCACCCGGGACTGGTACGAGCGCCACCTCGGCTTCCGCCTCTCCGACACCCTCAGCTCTCCGCACATGGGCGAGGTCATGCACTTCATGCGGATCAGCAACCAGCACCACTCCATGGCCATCGCGCAGGGCCCGCACACCTCCCTGCACCACATCTCCTTCGAGCTGCGCGGCATCGACGAGTACATGCGCGGCACCGGCCGCCTGCTGCGCGCCGGGGTCCGCAAGATCTGGGGCCCGGGACGGCACATGGCGGGCGACAACACCTTCTCCTACTTCTTCGACCCGCACGGCAACACCGTCGAGTACACCACCGAGCTGGAACTCCTCGACGAGGACACCTGGCACCCGCACGTCTACGACTTCTCCCAGCCCGAGGTCACCGACCAGTGGGGCACCGCCAACCCGATGAACGAGATGGTCGCCAAGGAGTCGTTCAACGACGTCGACCGCGGCTGCTTCGTCGCCCCGCCGGTCTGACCGGCGAGGCCCCGGTCACCGGGGGCGCGGCGATCCCCTGTCGCCCTGACTGCCCGCCGCGCCCCCGGGCTCGCCCAGTGCCCGCCCTCCCGCCGACAGGAACCGCCATGCGTTTCGCCACCTACGAGCACCGCAACCGACGCCAAGTGGCCGTCGTCGAAGAGGACGGCACGCTCCACCCGCTGCCAGGGGCCCGCTCCCTGACCGGACTGCTCGCCGACCTGAGCGGCCTGCCCGGACTGCTGGACGCGGGCGCCGCGGTGCTCGACGCCCCGCCCGGCCCCCATGTCTCCGAGGTGCGGCTGCTTCCGCCGCTCCAGCCGCCCACCGTGCGGGACTTCGTCACCTTCGAGGAACACGTCGAGGGCGTACGGCGGTCCGTGGACGGGGCCGCCGGTGTGCCGGAGCAGTGGTACGCGGCCCCGACGTTCTACTTCACCAACCCCTACGCGGTGTACGGCCCGCACGACGACATCCCCGTGCCGCCGGGCTCGAGGGTGCTGGACTTCGAGCTGGAAGTCGCCGCCGTGATCGGCAAGGAGGGCCGCGACCTCATCCCCGAACAGGCCCGCGACCACATCGTCGGCTACACGGTCTTCAACGACTGGTCGGCCCGCGACCTGCAGTCGGCAGAGATGAAGGTCGGCCTCGGCCCCTGCAAGGGCAAGGACACCGCCACCACCCTCGGCCCGTATCTCGTCACCGCCGACGAGCTGGAGCCCTGCCGGGACACGGACGGCTTCCTGCGTCTGGCGCTGACCGCCGAGATCAACGGCGAGGTCGTCGGCAAGGACCTGCTGTCCAACATGAGCTGGACCTTCGAGGAGATGACCGCGTACGCCTCGCGCGGCACCGTCGTCCGCCCCGGTGACGTGCTCGGTTCCGGGACCTGCGGAAACGGCGGCTGCCTCGCTGAGCTGTGGGGCGTACGCGGCAGGCAGGACCCGCCGCCGCTGAAGCCCGGCGACCTGGTCACGCTCACCGTCGAAGGCATCGGCAGCGTCTCCAACACCGTGGTGGCCGGCCCTGCCCCGGTGCCGGTTCCGCCCGCTCGGCTCCGCCTGCGGGAGCGACCGTGACCGACCTCCGCGCCAAGAGGCTGCCGGGCAAGGTCGTCGTGGTCACCGGCGCGGCCCGAGGCCAGGGCGCCGCGGAGGCCGAGGCGCTGAACCGCGAGGGCGCCCGCGTGATCGCCACCGACGCGACGGAGGCCCCCGGCTGCCGCCGCCTCGACGTCACCAGCGAGGAGGACTGGGCCCGCCTCGCCGCCGACCTGCGCGAGACGTACGGGCAGGTGCACGGCTTGGTCAACAACGCGGGCGTCACCTGGCGCGCCCGCATGGACGACGTACGCCCCGAGGACATGGCCCGCGTCCACGCCGTCAACGTCACCGGGCCGCTCCTCGGCATCCAGCACCTGGTGCCGCTGATGCGGGCGGGGGCGTCGATCGTGAACATCGGTTCGTCGGCGGCCCTGACCGCCCACTACCCGGTCGCCTACACCGCCAGCAAGTGGGCCCTGCGCGGCCTGTCGAGGACCGCCGCCATGGAACTGGGACCGCGCGGCATCCGCGTGAACAGCATCCATCCCGGCTTCATCGAGACCGAGATGACCGCCTCCGCCGCTCCCGCGTTCCGCGAGGCCAACCTCCTCGGGACACCGCTCGGCCGCACCGGGACCGTCGACGACATCACCCCGCTCGTCACCTTCCTCCTCTCCGACGACGCGTCCTTCATCACCGGCGCCGAGATCCCGGTCGACGGCGGCCTCACCGCACACGGCGGCGCCAAGCCGATCGCGGACGCCCTGCGCGAGGACGCCTGAAGATTCGCTTTCCCTCTCCTGGCCCGGCTACAGAGCGTCGACGACGAGGCAGCCGTCGATACGGCGGCGGCCCGGCCGGTCCGACCAGCATGGTCGGACCCTGGTCACGGGCGTCGGCAGCCGCTGCCCGCGGCGGGCGGGCGGGTTGCGCCCGGCGGGGCGACCGAGGCGAAGGCCATGCGGAACAGGTCCCAGGCGGTCGCGTCACCGACCGGTGCGCTGCCGCCCTGCGCGGCTCGCACCCGTCGGTACGCCGGCTCGGTGAACGCGGTACCGGAGCGAGCCGGTTCGGAGTCGACCGGGATCATCTCCACGGACACCCCTTCCTTCCGTACGCGCCGTCCATGGACCGACGGCCCACACGGCGCGCGAGCGTGGTGCCGCCCGGCAGGGCCGGGGCTGGGGGCGTCCGAGGATTCCCGCCGGGCGGGCGACGCGAATCGTCGGACACCCCCCTGACCCGGACGGCCCCGACCCGACCCCGCAGCCTGCCACCCCGGCACCCCGCACGCGCTCCCGCCCCGCATACGCGCCGCACCGACTCCCGCGCGACCACCCGAACGGCCCAACGCCCGGCGTGCCCGAGCCCTCCGACTCGCCCCGATTCGGCGCCCGCGCCGGCTCACCGCAGCCCCGCACTCCGGGCCGCTGACCCCACCGGCCCGTGCGCCGGCCCCGCTCAGTCGCTCCCCTCGCCCCTTCGCACCCCCGTCGGAACGGCCTCCCGTGCCCGGTCCAGTGCGTCCGCCGACGCCTGGCCGGCGGCGCGTACCCGGTTGCGGGCCGCGACGCCCAGCGTGGCGGCGCCCGTGGCGTAGGCGCAGGTCAGTACGGCCGGTGCGCGGGCGCCCGGCAGGGCCGGCTCCAGTGTCCGCAGGGCCGTCTCGTGGGCCGACCACAGGGCCAGCAGGCCGCAGACCCCGGCGGCGCTCAGCAGCGCACCACCCGCTCCGATCCGGCGCAGCGCCGCCCTGACCTCGCTCTGCACCGCGAGTATCTCGTGGCGAGCGAGCTGCGCGGTGTCCTGGGCCAGCCGCGCCGCCGCGTCGCCCACTCGGCTCCTGCCCTCCGCCGAGTCGTCGCCTTGCATCCGCATCGCTGCCGCCTCCGTCTCGTTCCTCGGGTTCCCGCCGGGGCCGACGGCCGTGAGTCACCTCCCCGCAGTACCCGCTCAGGCCGTGACGACACGACGACCCCCCGCCCCTCTCGACGCGCCACTCACCCATCCGCGCTCAATACGCGCTCATCGCAATAAAAGGTGTGATCGTTGTAAACCCTGCAATAGGCACATCTGGTCAGTGAGGAGTTACGGTGAGCGACCCCTTGGGCCATACCGTGAGCGTGCATTCCGCGGTCGAAGAGGCGTGCGCCGTGGCCGACGCCGTCCTCTACGAGGGATACCTGCTCTACCCGTACCGCCGCTCGTCGGCCAAGAACCGGGTGCGCTGGCAGTTCGGCATCCTCGCCCCCCGCGCCTGGGCCGAGGCCCACGGCCCGGTGACGCCGGGCGTCTCGGGGTCCGTGGAGTCCTGGCGGCAGCAGACCGAGTGCCTGCTGCGCGCGCGACCCGGCGCCGTGGTGCGGGTGCGCGTGCGCTATCTGCAGATGCAGTACCGAGGCGTGGAGCGACGGGACGAGGACGGTCACTACACGCCCGTGGACTCCCTGGAGACCGCCGGTACGGTCCATCTGTCCTTCGACGAGGCGATGCCGCGCGAGACCGACCTCACCGCTCCGCTCGCCGAACTCCTCGCCCACGACGCGGAGTTCGCCTTCGGCGCTCCCGGCGGCGACGAGACCGAGCCCCTGCCCGCGGACGCGGGGCGCCTGGTGCGCCGCCGCTCCCCCGTCGAGGCGCGCACCACGCTGCACCTCGAACCCGTCGCGGGCGCCGACTCCTTGTACCGCCTGCGCGTCCGCACCGAGAACACCGGCCGTACGACGCCGCCCGACGCTCCCCGCGACGAGGCCCTGCGGCACTCGCTCATCGCGGCGCACACCTTCGTCGGCGGTGAGGGGCTCGGCTTCTACTCCTCGATCGACCCGCCCGAGGACGTCGCGCCGTACGTGAGGGAGTGCCGCAACCTGCACACCTTCCCGGTGCTCGCGGGCCCGGAGGGGTCCGACTCGCTCGTCCTGTCGTCGCCGATCATCCTGCCCGACCACCCGCAGGTGGCCCCGGAGAGCCCCGGCGACCTGCACGACGCCGCGGAGATCGACGAGATCCTGACGCTGCGGACGCTGCTGCTCACGGACGACGAGAAACGCGAGGCACGCGCCACCGACCCGCGGGCCGCGCGGATCCTCGACCGGGTGGAGACCATGCCGCCGGAGGTGCTCGCCCGGCTGCACGGGGCCGTCCGCTCCCTCGCTCCCTCCCCCTCTTCCGCCTCCTAGCCGGCGGATCCGCCCCACCTCTGTGCCGCCACCGTCCCCGACCAGGAAGGCCGTAATGGACGCCATCGAGTTGCTGATGCACGACCACCGAATGGTCGAGCAGCTGTTCCGCGACTACCACGCCGCCGCCTCCGCAGCGCAGCGCCGGGCCGTGGTGGAAACCCTTGTCCGCGAGCTGTCCAAGCACGCGGCGCTCGAGGAGCTGATGGTCTACCCGCTGGCCAAGAAGGTCCTGTCGGACGGGGACCAGCGGATCCGCGAGCACCTGAGCGAGCACAGGGCGGTCAAGGAGACCCTCCTGGCCCTGGACAAGCAGTCCGGGGACGACGAGCGCACGAGCGAACTCATGGACGAGCTGCGCCGCGAGGTCGAGGAGCACATCCGCGAGGAGGAGGGCGAGCTGATGCCCCTGCTCCGCGACGCGGTCTCCGAGGAGGAGCTGTTGCGGCTCGGCAGACTCCTGGCCCGGTCCAAGCAGACCGCCCCGACCCGTCCGCACCCCAACGCGCCCGCCGAGCCTCCCGCCCTGGCCTTCGCCGGACCGGTGGCCGCGGCCTACGACCGCCTTAGGGACCGACTGCAAGGGAGGCCGAGGACATGACCGTCGAAAGCGGTACCACGGAGGTCAGCCAGCAGCCCACGAGGGCTGAACAGAGGAACGGCTTCGACGAGATCCATATCCTGTGGATCTCCGAGGGCATGAGCTGTGACGGGGACACCGTCTCGATGACGGCGTCCGGCCAGCCGGCGATCGAGGACATCGTCGCCGGGCTGGTGCCGGGCCTGCCGAAGGTGAACCTGTACAACAAGGTGCTCTCCCCGAGCCTGGGCGGCGAGGACTTCCTCGCCCCGTTCCGCGCCGCGGCCCGCGGTGAACTGGCGCCGTTCATCCTCGTCATCGAGGGCTCGATCCCCAACCAGAACATCATCGAGGGCGACGGCTACTGGACGTCGTTCGGCAACGACCAGGACACCGGCGAACCGCTCACCCTCAACTGGTGGATCGACCAGCTCGCGCCCAAGGCCTGGGCGGTCGTCGCCGCCGGCACCTGCGCCACGTACGGCGGGATCCACGCGATGGCGGGCAACCCCACGGGCTGCATGGGTCTCGCGGACTATCTGGGCTGGGACTTCAAGTCGCAGGGCGCGCTTCCGATCGTCAACGTGCCGGGCTGCCCGATCCAGCCGGAGAACTTCATGGAGACCCTCACCTGGGTGCTCTACCACGCGGCCGGGTCGGCGCCGCCGCCCCCGCTGGACCACATGCTGCGCCCGCAGTGGCTGTTCGGGAAGACGGTGCACGAGGGGTGCGACCGGGCCGCCTACTACGAGCAGGCCGACTTCGCCAAGGACTACAACTCCCCCAAGTGCCAGGTGAAGATCGGCTGCTGGGGCCCGGTCGTCAACTGCAACGTGCCCAAGCGCGGCTGGATGGCCGGCATCGGCGGCTGCCCCAACGTCGGTGGCATCTGCATCGGCTGCACGATGCCCGGGTTCCCGGACGCCTTCATGCCGTTCATGGACGAGCCGACGGGCGGGACCCTCTCGTCCGCTGTGATCAGGCCCTACGGGGCCGTGATCCGGCGGCTGCGCGGCATCACCAACATGGCCGTCAACCGTGAGCCCAAGTGGCGCCACAACAAGGACAAGTTGACGAGCGGCTACGACCCGTACTGGCGCCCCGACGGGCGCAGGCGACAGCGAGAGAGAGCGAGGTAGGCACGGACATGACGGCAACCGAGCCGCGGGCCGCGGCGCGAAAGCCCGCGCAGATCGTGGACATGTCCTGGGACCCGATCACCCGGATCATCGGCAATCTCGGCATCTACACGAAGATCGACTTCGCGAACCGCGAGGTGGTGGAGTGCCACAGCACGTCCTCGCTCTTCAGGGGCTACTCCGTCTTCATGAAGGGCAAGGACCCCCGCGACGCGGGCTTCATCACCTCGCGCATCTGCGGGATCTGCGGGGACAACCACACGACGTGTTCCAACTACGCGCAGCAGATGGCCTACGGCGTCAAGCCGCCGCGGCTGGCGGAGACCATCGTCAACCTCGGCGAAGCGGCCGAGTACATGTTCGACCACACCATCTTTCAGGACAACCTGGTGTTCGTCGACTTCTGCGAGGCCATGGTCAAGGCCACCAACCCGAGCCTCCTGGCCCGGGCCGAGCGCACGGAGGCCCGGAACGGGTACATCCACGGCTACCGGACCATCGCCGACATCATGCGTGCCTTCAACCCCTTCGAGGGCGAGCTGTACAAGGAGGCGCTCAAGGTCAGCCGCATCACCCGGGAGATGTTCTGCCTGATGGAGGGGCGCCATGTGCACCCGTCCACGCTGTATCCGGGCGGGGTCGGCACCATGCCGGAGCCGACCACGTTCACCGACTACCTCTCCCGGCTGCTGCGCGTCCTGGACTTCGTCAAGCAGGCCGTGTCGATGAACGACGACGTCTTCGACTTCTTCTACGACGCGCTGCCCGGCTACGAGGAGGTGGGTCGCCGCCGGATCCTGCTCGGCTGCTGGGGCGCCTGGCAGAACCCGGACGTTGTGGACTACCGCTACGAGACGATGAGCGACTGGGGCAAGGCGATGTTCGTCACCCCGGGCATCATCGTGGACGGCAGTCTCGTCACCAACGACCTGGTCGACATCAACCTGGGCATGCGGATCCTGCTGGGCAGCTCGTACTACGAGGACTGGGTGAACGAGGACCCGTTCGTCACCCACGACCCGCTCGGCAACGCCGTCGACATGCGCCACCCGTGGAACCAGACGACGGTGCCGGTGCCGCAGAAGCGGAACTTCGAGGGCAACTACAGCTGGGTGATGAGCCCGCGCTGGTACGACAAGAACACTGCCCAGCACCTGGCGCTGGACACCGGCGGCGGCCCGCTCGCCCGGTTGTGGTCGACGGCGCTCAACGGGCTGGTCGACACGCCGTATGTGAAGGCCACCGGACACAGCGTGCGCATCTCGCTGCCCAAGAGCGACAAGCTGCCGGAGATGACGTTCGAGTGGAAGATCCCCCAGTGGAGCAACACGATCGAACGCGACCGGGCCCGGCCGTACTTCGTCGCCTACTCCGCCGCCATGGCCTTCTTCTTCCTGGAGCGGGCGATGGACCATGTCCGCAGCGGTGACACCAAGATCTTCGAGAACTACGAGGTACCGGACGAGGCGATCGGCTGCGGCTTCCACGAGGCGGTGCGGGGTGTCCTCTCCCACCACCTGGTGATCAAGGACAAGAAGATCGCGAACTACCACCCGTACCCGCCGACGCCGTGGAACGCGAGCCCGCGGGACCACTACGGCACCCCCGGACCTTACGAGGACGCCGTCCAGGGCCAGCCGATCTTCGAGGAGAACGGTCCGGAGGACTTCAAGGGCGTCGACATCATGCGCACCGTCCGCAGCTTCGACCCCTGTCTGCCCTGCGGCGTGCACATGTACCTCGGCAAGGGCAACACGCTGACCAAGCTGCACTCGCCCATGTTCGGAGCGGCTCATGGATGACTCCGCCCGGCTCGATGAAGCGGCGGTCGCAAAGCGGCTCTCCCGCCTCGACGGGCTGCTCGAGCAGCTCGAAGGCGCCCCGGGTCCGATGACCGGGGCGGCGATCGAGGCGGTGCGGATCCTCACCGAGGTGTACGGCGAGGCCCTGGCCCGCGTCCTGGACGCCGCCGACCCCACCCTGGTCGACCGTATGGCCGCCGACGACCTCGTCGGTCATCTCCTGGTGCTGCACGACATCCACCCCGAGCCGCCCGAGGTCCGGGCCGCCCGCGCCGTCGACGGGATGCGCCCGGCGGTGCGGGAGCGGGGCGGGGACGTGGAACTGGCGGGCGTCGAGGAGGGGGTCGCCCGGGTGCGGCTCGCCGCCAAGGGGTGCGGATCCTCCTCGGCCTCGGTGGAGGAGGCGGTCCGCGAGGCCGTGCTCGCCCTGGCGCCCGAACTCTCCGGCGTCGAACGGGTGCCTGGCGACGACGCGAGGCCCCCCGCCTTCGTCCCGGTCGACACGCTCACCGTGCGCACGGTGTCCGCCGGGGAGCGGTCGTGACCACCGGCGCGCTGGCCCGCGTCATCCGCTCGGCCGCCCGGCGGCCGGACGCGGAGCGGTGCGACCTGTGCGGCGCCGACGTCGAGCCCGAGCACCGGCACCTGTACGACACTGGGCAGGAGGAGGTGCTGTGCGCGTGCCGGCCCTGCTCCCTGCTCTTCGTGGAGGAGGAGGCGAGCGAGGGGCGGTACCGGCTGCTGCCGCGGCGCCGGGTGCGGCTGCCCGAGGTGGGCACGCGGGAACTCGGCGTACCGGTGGGGCTGGCGTTCTTCGTACGGCACTCGGACGGCACCGTGAGCGCGCACTACCCGAGCCCCGCGGGCGCCACCCGCTGGGAGGCGGACGCGGAGGCCTGGCGTGACGTGGTCGCCCGGTGTCCCCCGCTCGCCGGTCTCGCACCGGAGGTGGAGGCACTGCTCGTGAACACCGCACGGTCCGCGAAGCACCACTGGATCGTCCCCGTGGACGACTGCTTCCGGATGGTGGCACTCGTCCGGCGGGAGTGGCGGGGCCTGTCCGGCGGCAGCCGGGTGTGGCCCGCCGTCGAGCGGTTCTTCGCGGAGCTGACCGAACAACCGTAGGACCCGGCAAGGAGCTGACGATGGGCAGGATCCGAGTAGGCAGACCGCAGGTCAAAACCTATACGCCCCGGCACGTCACCGGGCTGCACCAGGGGAACAAGGGCCCCTACCACCGGCAGCCCGGGCACCACAAGGACGGCACCGCCGACGCGCGGCGCTCGACCGGGATCCACTGGAAGAAGCACAACGCGATCATGAAGATGATGCCGAGTCTCTCCCCGGGGTGAGGCAGCGGTCACGGCCGCGCCCACTGGGGCGCGGCCGCACTTACGACGAGCGAGGAGTACGGAAGATGACGGCCAGACGAGTGCTGATGGCGGAGGCGCTGATCGTGGGCGGCGTGGCGCTGACCCTGCTGGTGAGGGAGATGCCCGGAATCATGCGCGAGGTCAGGATCTGGCGGATGGTTGCGTTGCGGCGCGGCGCCCGGCACCCCCGCTGAACCGTGGGCGTACGGTGTGTCACCTGACCGGAAAGCGCCGTTCGCCCGTAATCTCCGTTCCTGTTCACGCGTCCGGCGCGACACAACAGGAGCCCCATGACCACGCGGCAGTTCTTCGGGACGGTGTTCGCCCTCGAGTCCGCCCTCGCCGCGTTCGTGTTCGCCGTCGTCGCGGTGCTGGTGTTCCTCGCCGTGGTACGGCGCCGGGCGGGGGCCCGGCGCCGCCCGTCGCGCCGACTCGAACACACCCGTCCCGAAGCCTTCTACGTCGCCGTGCTGGTCGCCGTCGCGGCCTTCCTGGTGGCCTACACGGCCCGGCAGAATCACGACGAGCACCACGCGGCGGCGCACGGCGATCCGGTCGAGGTGACCGTCACGGCGTTCCAGTGGTGCTGGCGGTTCGACTACCCGCAGGCCAGGAAGCCGCTCAGGGTGAGTGCCGACTGCAGGGCGGGAAGGCAGCCGACTCTCGTGGTGCCGACGGGACGGCCCATCAGGTTCAAGATGGCCTCACCGGACGTCATCCACTCGCTGTGGGTGCCCGATCTCCGCTACAAGCGGGACATCTTCCCGCACCACGTGAACACCGTCACCCTCACCGTGGACCGCGAGGGCCGCTGGATCGGCCGGTGCGGGGAGTTCTGCGGGGACCGGCACCACACCATGGACTTCTGGCTCAAGGCCGTCTCGCCCGCGGCGTACGACAAGTGGCTGGCACAGCACGCGGGAGCGCCGGCGGGCGGTACGCCCGCATGACGACCGCTCAGGCGCCGAGCGGGTCCAAGGAGGTGCCGGCGGGGAACTGGCTCGGCTGGGCGACCAGCACCGACCACAAGCGGATCGGCCTGCTGACGGTCGCCACCTCGCTGGTGCTGCTGGTGGTGATGGGCGTCCTCGCCCTGATCATGCGCGGTCAGCTCGCCCAGCCGGAGCTGGACCTGGTGCTCCCGCACACCTACAACCAGCTGTTCACCCTGCACGGCTCGGGGATGATCTACCTGGTCATCACGCCGTTCGCCCTCGGGATCGGTGTCTACCTGGTCCCGCTGCAGATCGGTGCCCCGGCCATCGCCGCGCCCCGCACCACGCTGCTCGGCTACTGGCTCTACGCGTGCGGGGCCGTTGTGCTGCTGGTCAGTCTCGCCGCCGCCGACGGCAGCGCCAGCTCGGGCTGGTTCTCGTATCCGCCGCTGGCCGACAGCGACTTCTCCCCCGGCGTGGGACCCGACCTGTGGATCGTCGGCGTGGTGCTCTCCACCACGGGCGTGATCCTCATGGGCTGGACCGTGCTCTGGACTGCGCTGCGCAAGCGGACCCAGGGGATGACCATGCTGCGGATGCCCATCTTCACCTGGTCCATGGTCGCCAGCTGCCTGATGGTCATCGGCTCCTTCCCCTCGCTCCTGGCCGCGATGGCCCTGCTCGCCGCGGGCCGCGCCGACCCGTCCGTCTTCCATGCGAACGCGTGGAACATCGGCTACCAGCACCTGTTCTGGTTCTACGGCCACCCGGTCGTGTACGTGATGTTCTTCCCGTATCTCGGGGCGGTCGCCGAGGTGCTGGCCGTCTTCTCCGGGCGGGCCTTCTTCGGCTACAAGGGGACCGTCCTGTCCCTGCTCGTGTTCGCCGCCCTGTCGATGAGTGTGTGGGCCCACCACATGTTCGCGACCGGGCAGGTTGCGAACGACTACTACTCGCTGACGTCGATCAGCCTGCTGGTCCCGGCGGGCGTGGAGTACTTCGCCATGATCGGCACGGTGCTCGGCGGCCCGCTGGTCTTCCGCACTCCGATGCTCTTCGCCCTCGCCTTCCTGCCGCAGTTCCTGATCGGGGGCCTGACCGGGATCATGGTCGGCACCCCGGTCCTCGACTACCACCTGACGGACAGCTACTTCGTGGTGGCCCATCTGCACTACGTGCTGTTCGCCGGCAGCGCCTTCGGGCTGTTCGCGGCCGTCTACTTCTGGTTCCCGAAGGCCACCGGTGTGGAGCTGGGCGAGCGCCTGGGCCGGCTGCACTTCGTGCTGCTGGTGATCGGCACCAACCTGACCTTCCTGCCGATGTTCGCCCTCGGTTACGAGGGCATGCCGCGCCGCGTCGTCAGCTACGCCCCCTTCGACGGATTCGGCCTGCTCAACCTGCTCGCCAGCTGCGGAGCCGCCGTGCTGGCGGCGGGCATGGTCGTGTTCGTCGTCAATGTGCTGTGGACGCTGCGCAAGCGCTCGCTGGGCCGCCATGTGCCCGCACCGCCCGACCCGTGGGGTGCGGGCACCCTGGAATGGGCCACCTCCTCGCCGCCGCCGGCCACGAACTTCACGCCGGAGTATCCGGTGCCGCCGGTGCACGGCCACGCCCCGCTGCTGACGCTGCGGGAGGGGCGGAGGGAGCCGGACGACCGGGCGGCGCTGTCCGGGAGCCGCGGGTGAAACGGCACGCGGCGGCGGTCATGGTGGCCGGGTGGGGGCTGCTCAACGGCGTGCTGCTCGCGATCCTCGCCGTCTACGGGGAGGCGAGCCTCGTCTACTGGCTGTGGGGCTCGGTGGTGGCGCTGCTCGAACTGGCCGCACTGCTCGTGCTCGGGTCCTCGGAGGCCGGCCCGGAGCAGCACACCCGCTACCGGCTGCCCCGGGGCGGCGCGGCGGCGGTCCTGCCCGCGGCGGCGGGGATCACCCTGGGCGTGCTCTCCGCCGTGTACGGCCTGTGGCTGCTGGTCGTGGCCGTCCCGCTGCTGGGGGTGGCCGCCGCCCTCTCCGTGCGGGGCGCCTCGACCCCGGGCGAGGGATGAGGCGTGACCGGGCACGCGATGGCCGGCCCCGTGTGGGGCATGACGGTGACCGGGCTGTCGGTGTCCGCGCTCGTCCCGGGCGTGCTCCGGGCCACCCGGCGGCACCCCGTGTGGTGGCGCCTGTCGCTGCCCGCGGGGGCCGCGCTGCCGTTCTTCCTCGTGCTGCACGCCGCGGTGACGCTCGCGCATACCGGGGCCGCCCGGCCACCGGGCCCCACGGCCTGGTGGGAGGCGGCCGTGGTGGTGGCGGCGGTGTGGTTCTGGCTGCCGGTCGTGGGCACCCGGCACCGTCTGACGGACCCCGGCAGATGCCTCTACCTCTACCTGTCCATGCCGTTGCTCGACCTGCCCGCCGTGGGGCTGATCGCGGCGGGTGAGGACGTGGCGGGACTCGCCATGGTGGTGTCCATGCTGCCGGTCGGTCTCGCGGCGCTGACGGTGACCTGGCGGTGGATCCACGCGGAGGAGGCCCGGGAGCTGCGACGCACCGGCTGACCCCGCGGGCCCTCAGCCGCTGTGGGCCTTCTCGGCCTCCTCCGGGTCGGCGGTCACGGCCTTCTCGGCCTCCTCCGGGTCGGCGGTCACGGCCCGTACCGCCCGCATCTGCCAGTCGGCGGCGGGCAGTTCGACGCGGTCGCCGAAGTACCAGGCGCTGAGCCGGTTGCGCACCCGGTGCCGGCGGAAGAGCCGCCACGCCTCCGTACCGTACGCCCTGGGGCGGGGGGTGTCGCGCACCAGTATCCGGTAGGCCTCCTCGGCCGGGAGCGGTGTCCGGCCCTCGCGGTAGCCGCCCGCCGCCGTCCGCCGTACGTCCCCGGTGCCCCCTCCCTCCCGCAGCCTGCGCCGGTCCGCCGCCTGCAGCCCCAGGCACAGACGCCGCGTCGCCCAGTAGGCGAAGAGTGGCCCGGCGAACAGCAGGGTGCGGAAGGCGTACGTCAGGTACTCGACCGGGACGTGGAAGACGTACCCGAGCACGTCCTGGCCCCCGGCCATCAGCAGCACCGCGTAGACGGTCACGCCCACCACGCCGAGCGCCGTGCGTGTGGGCTGGTTGCGCGGCCGGTCGCACAGGTGGTGCTCGTGGGACGGCCCCGTCAGCCAGCGTTCGAACAGTGGATAGCAGTAGAGGACCCCGAACAGCACGGCGGGCAGTGCCACCCCGGGCAGGAGCACGTCCCAGACGATCGTGTGGCCGGCGAAGTTCGTCTCCCAGGCGGGCATCAGGCGCTGGGCGCCCTCCAGATAGCCGACGTACCAGTCGGGCTGCGAGTCCAGCGACACGTGGTCCGTGCGGTAGGGACCGAAATCCCAGATCGGGTTGATCTGGAACAGCGCCGCCATCAGGGTGAGGGCACCGGCGACGGCGAAGAACAGACCCGCCGACTTGGCGGCGTACTGCGGGAACAGCGGCTTGCCGACCGCGTTGCGGTTGGTGCGGCCGGGCTCGGCCCACTGGGTGTGCTTGAGTTGCACCACGAGCCCGAGGTGCACCCGGACCAGGAGCAGCAGCAGGCCGGGGACCAGCAGGACGTGCGCGATGTACAGCCGGGGGATGATGGCGTGTCCCGGGTACTGGCCGTCGAAGACGAAGAAGCTCAGATAGGTGCCGATGACGGGGATCGACAGCAGGATCCCCTGCGAGGTGCGCAGCCCCGTGCCGGAGAGCAGGTCGTCGGGGAGCGAGTAGCCGCAGAACCCCTCGAAGAGGGCCAGCAGGAACAACGTCACCCCGATCATCCAGTTGATCTCGCGGGGGCGGCGGAAGGCCCCGGTGAAGAAGATCCGCAGCAGATGGCAGCCGATGGCGGCGACGAAGACGTCCGCTCCCCAGTGGTGGATCTGCCGGATGAGCAGCCCGCCCCGGACGTCGAAACTGATGTTCAGCGCCGAGATGTACGCCTGGGAGGCCCGGGTGCCCCGCAGCGGGGCGTAGGAGCCGGTATACGGGGTCTCGGTCATGTCAGGGTGGAAGTAGAACGTGAGGTAGACACCCGTCACGACCAGGACGAGCAGGCTGTAGAGGGCGATCTCGCCGAGCAGGAACGACCAGTGGTCGGGAAAGGCTTTGCGCAGGTACTCCCGTGCCGACGTCCGCAGCGGCATGCGCCGGTCGAGCACCGACACCAGGCGCTCTCCGCGGTGCTCCGCCGCACCGGATCGCTCATCGTCTGACGCCGGCACGCGCTCGTCCTCCCGGGGCAGCCGTCCGCTTTCGATCGACACAGCATCGACACAGCCGTGTCCTCTCGTGGCGCGGGCGAAACGCGCGCTGCGCCGGACGGGTGCCCGCGTCCGGCCTCGCCGGCGGCCGGGCACACCTGGCGGGGACCTGCGCCAATGGGTGGAAAAAGCGGTCCGGCGGGACCCATTCGCCCCGGCGGCGGTCGGGGACGGCCGGGCCCGGGGCAGGTCTCGTCACAGCACATGTGCTGGGAGGACTCATGGCCGTGGTTTCGGAAGTCGTACGGGAGCGCCTGCGCGCCTGGGGCGTCGTCCGGGTGTACGGCTATCCGGGGCAGGGGGCCGACCCGCTGCTGGAGGCCTTCCGCCGGGCGGGCCGGGAGCCGGAGTTCGTCCAGGCGCGGCACGGCGAGGCCGCCTCCTTCATGGCCTGCGGGCACGCGCGGTTCACGGACACGGTCGGCTGCTGCCTCGCCCCGTCCGGGCCGGGGGCCGTACAGGTCCTCAACGGCCTGTACGACGCCCAGCTTGACCGGCAGCCGGTGGTGGCCCTGCTAGGCGACACGCCGCGGACCGGCCCGGGGGCACGCCGGCCGCAGGCGGTGCACCTGGACCGGCTGTGCGCGGACGTGTCGGAGTCCTGCGAGGTCGTCATCTCTCCGGACCAGGCGGGGCCCGTCCTGGACCGGGCCTTCCGGACGGCGTGGGCCCGGCGCGGTGTCGCGGTGGTGATCCTGCCGGCCGACGTCCTGGACCAGCAGGCCCCGCCATCGGCCGGGACGGCGGCTGCGCCGGACGTCCTCGCGCTCGCACGGAGCCGGCCGCTCCTGATGCCGGAGGAGGGGGAGCTCCGCCGTGCGGCAGGCATCCTCGACGAGGGCCGGAAGGTGGCCATGGTCATCGGGCGGGGCGCGGCGGGCGCGGGGGCGGAGGTCGAGCGGGCGGCCGGGTTGCTCGGTGCCGGGGTGGCGAAGGCGCTGCTCGCGATGGACGTCCTCCCCGACGACCTGGGGTACGTGACCGGTCCGGCGGGCCGGGTCGCCAGTCCGGCCAGCGAGAGGCTGGTGCGTGCCTGCGACACCCTGCTGCTGGTCGGGGCGGGGCCCCGCGAGGCCTGGATGCCGCCGGGCCGGTGGGCGGTGCGGAGCGTCGAGATCAACCCGGAGGCGGGCGTCACCGCTCCGTGCAGGCCGGGGGACGTGCGTCTGGTCGGCGATCCGAAGGCGACGCTCGAGGCGCTGCTGCCCCTGCTGCACCACAAGAAGAACCGCGCCTGGCGCCGAAGCGTCGAGAAGAGCGTGCGGACCTGGCACAGGAACCGGCGCACCGAGGCCCGGCAGCACTTCGGGCACCTCATCAACCCGGCCGCGGTGGCCACCGAGCTCTCCGACCGACTCCCCGACCGGGCGCTGCTCACCGCCGACGCGGGCTCCAGCACCGTGTGGTGGGCGCGCCATCTCCACCTGCGCGCCGGCATGCGCGCCGCGCTCTCGGGTCACCACGCGGCCATGGGCACCGCCGTCCCTTACGCCCTGGCGGCCCGCTTCGCGCATCCGGACCGGCCGGTCATCGCCTTCGTGGGCGACGGTGCCTTCCAGATGAGCGGGATGGCCGAGATGATCACCGTCAAGGACCATCTGGACCGCCTGTCCGGCGGCCCCCCGCTGGTCTTCTGCGTGTTCAACAACCGGGACCTCAACCAGGCCACCTGGGACCGGCGGGCGGCCACCGGCAATCCCCGGCTGAGCGGCACCTCCTCGGTCCCGGACGTTCCCTACGCCGCCTACGCCCGCCTGCTCGGTCTGGAGGGCGTCCACTGCTACCGCCCGAAGGACATCGGCGCCGCCTGGGACGCCGCTCTCGCCGCGCGGCGGCCCGTGGTCGTGGAGTTCGTGGTCGACGCGGAGACCGAGCCGCCGCGACCCGCCGGCCTCGCGGAAGAGGGCGCACGCCGGCGGATCCGCGCGCTCCTGCGGGGACGGCGGACCTGAGCGGGCTGCTCTGCTGCCGCGGTCGGTTCCGTCGCCCCCGTCACGAGGAGTGTTTCGGCGGCCGGACCCAGCCCAGGGACCGTTCGACGGCCCGCTGCCAGTTCTCGTACTCCCACTCCCGCCGCTCGGGGTCCATGTTGGGCAGCCACTGGGCGGCCCGGTGCCAGTTGCGGCGCAGCACCTCCAGATCGGGCCAGTAGCCGGAGGCCAGTCCGGCGGCGTAGGCGGCGCCGAGGGAGACCGTCTCGGCGACCATCGGCCGCACCACGGGGACGTCGAGCACATCGGCCAGGAACTGCATGAGCAGGTTGTCGGAGGTCATGCCGCCGTCCACCTTGAGCTGCTTCAGGGCGAGCCCGGAGTCGGCGTTGATCGCGTCGACGACCTCCCGCGTCTGCCAGCCGGTGGCCTCCAGGACGGCCCGGGCCAGGTGGCCCTTGGTGATGTAGGAGGTGAGACCGACGATGACGCCGCGTGCGTCGCTGCGCCAGTGCGGGGCGAACAGGCCGGAGAACGCGGGGACGATGTAGCAGCCGCCGTTGTCCTCGACGGTACGGGCCAGTGTCTCGATCTCGGGTGCGCTGTTGATCAGGCCGAGACGGTCGCGGAACCACTGGACCAGGGAGCCGGTGACGGCGATGGGTCCCTCCAGGGCGTAGACCGTGGGATGGGGGGCGATCCTGTACGCGACGGTGGTGAGCAGCCCGTGCCGTGACCGCACGAGCTCGGTACCGGTGTTCATCAGCAGGAAGCTGCCGGTGCCGTAGGTGCACTTCGCCTCGCCGGGCGAGAAGCAGGTCTGCCCGAACAGGGCCGCCTGCTGGTCCCCGAGGGCGGCCGTGATGCGCACGCCCGGGAGTACCGAGCGGGCCTCGGCGTAGATCTCGGCGGAGGAGCGGATCTCCGGCAGCATCGGGCGCGGCACCCCGAAGAACTCCATCAGTTCCTGGTCCCAGGTCAGCGTCCGGATGTTGATCAGCATGGTGCGGCTGGCGTTGGTCACGTCGGTGATGTGCAGACCGCCGTCGGTGCCGCCGGTCAGGTTCCAGATCAGCCAGCTCTCGATGGTGCCGAACAGCACCTCGCCCGCCCGGGCCCGCTGCTCGAGGCCCTCGACGTTGTCGAACAGCCAGCGGATCCGGGGTGCGGAGAAGTAGGTGGAGGGGGGAAGGCCGCAGCGGTCGAGGAAGAACTCCTCCCCCGGCCGGTCCATCAGGTCCTCGACCATCGGTCCGGTACGGGTGTCCTGCCAGACGATCGCCCGTCCCAGTGGGGCCCCGGTGCGCGGATCCCACAGGACGGTCGTCTCGCGCTGGTTGGCGATCCCGATGGCGGCGACCTGTCCGGGGTCGATACCGGCGTTGGCCAGCGCCTCGGGCACCACGCGCTGCAGGTTGCGCCAGATCTCCACGGCGTCGTGCTCCACCCAGCCGGGCCGGGGGAAGTACTGCTGGTGCTCCCTCTGGGCGACCGAGACCAGCCGCCCGCGGTGGTCGAACAGGATGCACCGCGTGGACGTGGTGCCCTGGTCGATGGACACCACATACCGTTCAACCATGATCGGGCCTGCCTTCCCATGCGTCGCCGGGGTGCCCGGACCTACCAGCGGGCCGCGCCCAGGTCTCTGGAGATCGCCCGCGCGGCCTCCCGGAGCAAGGTGATCAGGGCCGGCAGGGGCCGGCCTTTGGTGTCGCAGATCCGCTCGACGGGGCCGGACAGGCCGATCGCTCCCACCACCAGACCGCCGTGCCCCCGGATCGGCGCGGCGATCCCGCCCTCGCCGACGCTCATCTCCTGCACCTCGGCGCCCCAGCCGAGCTCCCGGATCTCGCCGAGCGCCCGGGTGAGGTCCTCCGGGAGGACCAGGGTGTGCCGGGTGTACGCCTCCAGTTCGGTCTCCATCAGGGGTTCCACGGGCGCTGCCCCGAAGGCCAGCAGGACCTTGCCGAGCGAGGAGGCGTGCAGCGGCAGCAGCGCGCCCACGTCCAGGGTCTGGAGGGTGTCGTCCGGCCGGAAGACGTGGTGGACCACGAGCACCTTGCCCTCCAGGGGGGTGCCCAGGCGGACCGCCTCCCCGCTGCGGGCGGCGAGGGCGTCGGCCCAGTTGATGGCGCGGGACCGCAGCTCGTTCACGTCGAGGTAGCTCGTGCCGAGGTGCAGCAGCGCCGCCCCGAGCTGGTACTTTCCCGTCGCGGCGTCCTGCTCCACGAAGTCGACGTGCTGCAGGGTGCGCAGGATGCCGTGGGCGGTGCCCTTGGCCAGACCCAGCGCGGAAGCCACCTCGCCGAGTCCGAGCCGACGGGGGCCGGCGGCGAGCAGGCGCAAGATCGCCGCCGCCCTCTCTATGGACTGGACCGGGCCTGCCATGAATCGATCATAGTCCGGATTCGTCCCGATTAAGGACTTGTGTTCGGTAATGCCGACCGCAGTTCATTGACCCGCGACATTTAGGTCCTTAGCGTTCCATCACGCCCGGCTCCCGGCCGAGGGCGTCGCATGGAGGAGGAAGGCCCATGATCACAGCGCAGCTCAACGCCGCGCCGTGCGCGGAGGTGGAACACGTTTTTCCGCTGCCGCACGCGCCCAGGGCCGTCTCAGCGGTACGCCGACGCGTACAGGCGCTCCTCACCCGCTGGAACGTGCCCGAGGACGCCGCTGACGACGTGCTCCTCGTGACCTCGGAGCTGCTCACCAACGCGCTCGTGCACGCCCTGCCCCCGGCGACGCTCAGACTGTCACGGATCCTCGTGGACGGACACGGTGCCGTACGGGTCGACGTGACCGACACGGGACCCGCGCGTACGTCCTGCGAGGTCGACCCGGACGAGCACGGCCGGGGCATCGACATCGTCACCACGCTGTCGGCGCGGTGCGGTGTGCACACGCACCCGGGCGGGACCAGCCGCTGGGCGGACGTGCTCGTGGCGTGACGGGGGGCGTCACGGCCGGGGAAACGTCGTCAGGGCCTGGGCGAGACCCGCGGCGTCGGTGCCGATCTTGCGGTAGACGGAGGAGAGCAACTGCCTCACGCCCTGCTCGGTCAGGCGCAGCTCCTTGGCCACGACCGGGGCCGGGTGGCCCTGGGCGGTCAGTTCGGCGGCGGTGCGTTCCTGCGCGGTGAGGGTGTCCGACTGGGCGTAGCGCAGGGGCAGCGACGGCAGTCCCGCCGCGGACAGTTCCGCCCTGGCCCGGGTGGCGACGCCCTCCGCGCCGCAGTGGACGGCGACCTCCAGCCCGCGGTAGAGCCGGTCGGCGGCCTCCTGCACTCTGGCGCCCCGCAGCAGTGCGGCCCCGTGCCCGACCAGGGCCCGGGCCAGCTCGTACGACGCCGGTGAGCGCTCCAGCTGGGCCACGGCCTCCGCGTGGGTGTCGAGCGCGGCGGCGCCGCCGGTCACCTCGGCCTGGACGTGCAGGGCCTGGCCGATCACGGATGCCGCGCCGAAGTCCCGGGCCCGCTTGACGGCCTCCTCGGCCAGGCCGGCCGCGCGCTCCGGGGACCTGGTGGCGAGGGCGGACGCCAGGTCGAGCTGCCAGGGGCACCAGGCCGGGTTGCGCCAGGCCCGGGACTCCAGCCACTCACCGACAGCGGACAGCGGCCTCTCCGCCTCCTGGTCGCGTCCCTCCGCAAGGAGCAGTTCGGCGTAGACCGTGCGCGGGTCGGGGTAGACGACGGCGTGCGGGACGATCTCGCCGTAGCGGTGGGCGTCGGCGACCTGGCGCGCCTCGGCGGTGCGTCCCCGGGCCAGCAGGATCTGGATGAGGATGCCGAGCGCGAACCACTGAGCCGGAACCGCCTCCCGCACCCGTTCGGCGATGTGCAGCCCCTCCCGTACCAGGTCCTCCGCCTCGGCGAGGCAGCCGCGGCGGTAGCGGATGTAGCCGAGGAGAGTCTGGCCGAGCGCCAGGTGGGAGCCGCGCCAGCCCTTCGCCTCGCAATCCGCGATGCCCCGGGTGAACAGCTCCTCCGCCCGTCGCGGCTGGTCGCAGTACATGAACGTGAGGGCGACCGAGACGGGCACCTCGAAGCCGCGGTTCTCCTCGGTCCAGCTCAGTCCGCCGCGCAGGGCCTTCTCGGCGTACGCCAGGACCGTGCTGCGCGGCTCGCCGCACAGGAGGGCGTCCCAGGCCCTCAGCCCGAGGATGCAGCGCTCCTCCAGGCTCCGGCCGGGCAGGCGGGCCGCCAGCCGGGCCAGCCGGCGGGAGCGGGCCCGCGGGTCGGGTTCGTCGGTGCGGCAGGAACTCCACTGGAAGTGGTCGGCCTGCATCCTCAGGCGCGTGCGCGAGTGCGTGGCCCGGCGCGCCTCCTCGGCGGCCACGGCCGCGGCCTGAGCCACTTGGTCGGTGTGCGCGAGCGCCTGTGTCAGCCGGTAGACGATACGGGCGCGCAGCTCGTCGTCGATCACGGGCTCGGCGAGCGCCGCCCGCAGATGGCCGACGGTCGCCACCGGGTCGATCAGGAACGTCGCACCGGCGAGTTCGTAGAGCAGCGCGGCACGCTCCTCCTCGGCGGGCGGCTCGCGCAGCGCCCGGGTCAGGACGCGCCGGGCGGCCTCGGGGGCCCCGGCGCGCAGGTGGTCACGGGCGGCCTCGCGCAGGCACTGGACCGCGTCGGCGTTGCCCTCGCAGGGAACCTCCAGCAGATGCCGGGCGGCCGCGACGGCGCCGAGCCCGGCCGTGCGGACGGCCTCCGCGGCCGCGTTGTGCAGCCCGACCCGCACGCCGGGCGGGATCGCCCGGTAGACGGTGGTGGCGATCAGCGGGTGAACGAACTCCAGGGCGCCCTCGGGGCCCTCGTCCTCGGCCAGGACGCGGGCGGAGCGCAGCCTCTCCACCGCCTCGGCGGCCTGCTCGGCGCCGACCACCGCGATGGCGGCCGCGAGGTCCCGCGAGATGGAGCTGCCGAGCACTGCGGCGGCCCAGGCGAAGCGGACGGTGGGCGTACCGAGTTGCCGCAGGCGTGCGAGCAGTCCGCGGCCCTTGACCGCGGAGGCGAGCTCCCGCATCACGGGAAGCTCCTCCCGCGTGCCCTTCACCCGGCGCCGGCCGAGCCGGATCGCGAGCTCGACGGTCTCGAACGGGCTGCCTCCGGTGATCTGCCGGCATTCGTCGCAGAACGCGTCCTCAGGCTCCTGTCCCAGTTCGTCCCGCAGGATCCGCGCGACGCCGTCGCCGGTGAGCGGCGCCAGGGTGTAGGGGCGTTCCCCGCGGCGTTCGGTGAGGGAGCCGAGCGCGGCCGCCACGGAGGGCAGTTCGTCCGGCCGGTAGGCGACGACGATGAGCAGCGGCAGGTCGTGGGCCCGTGGCGCGAAGGAGGCGAGCCAGCTCAGGGACTCGTCGTCGGCCCAGTGCATGTCGTCCAGGAGCAGGACGACGGGCGCCTTGACCACCGTCAGTCGGGTCATGACCCAGTCCAGGCCGTCACGGACCACGGTCGGGTCCGGCACCGGTGCGGCGCACTCCGCCTCCAGACCGAGGGCGGCTGCGACGATGTCGTACCAACTTCCCATCAGTTCCCGGCGGTTCGTGTCGTCCATCGTCGCGAGGACGGGCTGCAGGAGTTGCCGGACCACGCGGAACGCCAGGCCCTGTTCGTTCTCGCCGCCCTTGCCGGAGAGCACGGTGCACCCGTGGGTCACGGCGCGGGAGCGGACTTCCGCGAGGAGGGTGGTCTTGCCCATGCCGGCCGATCCGGTGAAGGCGAGCAGTCCGCCCTGCCGTGCGGGCGGGGCGCCGTCGGCCGCGTCGCACAGGGCCGCCAACGCCGAGTCGATCGCCTTCAGTTCCCGGTTCCGCTCGAGCAAGTGCCGGTGGCCGGTGATCGGTTGCCGTGGTCCGTGTGCCATGTGCCCCGTCGCTTCCTGCCGTCAGCTGTCGGAAGACGCGCTGAGCGTACGCCCTGGTGGGCGCGGTCAGGAGGCGTTCTGGCGGTACGGCGTATGGAAAGAATGAATCATCAACGACGGCGGTTTGCCCGTCCCCACCTCGGGTATCGCCGCGAACTGGGCTCCTTGCGGGAGCCCGGTGGGGAGTGCCCGCCGAGGCGCCGCCGCCACGCGGGGCGGCGCCTTGGCGTCGTACGTCAGCCGACGGGGACGGTCGCGGTGTCCGCGTAGCGCGGCACGTCGCGGGACCAGTAGTAGCAGCCACGGATCCAGCCGGCCATGCCGTCCACATAGCCGAGGGCGGCGGGGCTCGACCGCGGCCGGATCTGCTCGGAGAGCCGCTCGAACTCCCTGATGGTGCGGTTGATCCTTCCGATGGCGAGCCGGACGGCCTGCGGCAGGGTGCAGTGGTGCTCCCTGGCGTAGGCCAGGGCCAGGTTGATCACGCCGCCCTCCCGTTGCTCCTTCACTGCGGAGAACAGGTCGGGTATCCACACCGCGGCGTCGGCCGAGAGTCTGCGCAGTCGGCGCATGGCCGGGTGCCAGAGCTCGCCGGGGGACAGTTCGTGGGGCTGTGCGGCCTCGCACAGCGGGTAGAACGGTTCGACGCCCGCGGTGAGGGACCGTATCGAGCCGCACAGGCCGACCCGTACGCGGGGAGGGTCGGTCTGCGCCACCGCCTCGTACAGCAGGCCGTGCACGTACTCGCGGCCGTGCCAGGCCCAGCGCGCCGCCTGGTCCGGGGTGCAGCGCTCTTGGACCTGCCGGTGGAGGTCGGCCAGGGCGGCCCCCAGAGGCGTGGTCGGCGGCCGGCCGTCGCGCAGTACGGCGATGCTCTCGCACAGCATGGGCAGCAGCCTGCTCGGCCGGCGCCGGCCGATCTCCTCCGCCCGGTCGTCGAAGACGAACTGGTAGGCGATCTGGTTCGCCACGATCCGCAGGATGCCGGCATCCATGGTCGGGCTGTTGTAGGAGGCCAGTTCCGCGGGACGGGTGCGGGCGATCATCGCGGCGACCGCGGGGTCGTCGGTCAGGCCCCAGCTGCGCAACCATTCCTCGACGCCGGCCGCGGCCTCGGATTCGTGCGGATTGCGCAGCGGGGGAAAGGGCATGTAGAGCTCGGACTCGATCAGTTCCTTGAGGTTTCCCGCCGGATTTCCTGCGTGCGGTCCGGCTGTGACGTCCTCATGCTCCACCGACACCTTTGTCACCTTCCCTTCGGCGGTTCCGCGGCGAGGATGTCGCCGTTCCGTTTGCGGGGAATTCCTGGGGGGATCGCGTGGTGGTGCCGGGCGGAATGCGGACGACCTCTGCCAGAGGCTCAAAGGGCTGCGCACCGTCTTTGTCCGGGGTGTCGGACGCTCGCGCCGGCGGTTTCCCCGGTGGCGTCTGTGACCGGGATCGGCAGATCATCTCCAGTGCCCTCGGCCCGAGGGTCGCGGCGGGGCGTGGCTGCTCGACATGTCCGGGCAGCGGCCGCAGACGCCAGCGGCGGGCGACCGTCGCCACGGCCAGGGTGGCCTCCGCCATGGCGAAGGTGTCCCCGACGCATTTGCGGCTGCCGGCGGCGAAGGGCAGCAGGGCGCCGTTGCGTACGGCCGCGGCCCGCCCGGACAGCCAGCGCTCGGGCAGGAACCGGTCGGGGTCGGGGAACGACGCGGGATCGTGGTGCAGGACGTAGGGGCTGTACAGGACGGTCGCCCCCCTGGGGAGGCGAACGCCTGCGAGATCGGCCTCCTCGGTGGTGGTCCGGGTGAAGAGCCAGCCCGGCGGATACACCCGCAGCGTCTCCGTCACCACGCCGCGGGTGTACGACAGGCGCGTCAGCTCCTCCGGGCCGGGCGGCCGCCCCTCGGCGAGCACCTCGTCGACCTCCTCGTGCAGCCGGCGCTCGACCTCCGGATGGCGGGGCAGCAGGGCGAACAGCGAGCCGAGGCACATCGCCGTGCTCTCGACGCCGGTGAGCAGGAGCGTGATCAGCTGGTCGTGGATCTCCCGACCGGTGACCGCCGCTCCCTCGTGGCCTCGCTCGGCCTCCAGCAGGCTGCCCAGCAGATCGTCGCGGGGACGGCCCCGCCGCCGTTCGTCGATGACGGAGTCGACGATCGCGTGCAGGCGGTCGAAGGCACGGCGGTAGCGCCGGTTGGCGGGCGTGGGGAGCCGGAACAGGGGGGCGAGCGGCACGACCGTACGGACGAACAGGCCCCGGACGAGGGCCCCGAGGCAGTCCCGCAGCTCGGCGACGGTCACGGCGTCCAGCGCATCGGAGAGCAGGAAGCGGCTGGTCACCCGGGTGGTCAGGGCCAGCATCGCCCCGCTCACGTCGACCTTCTCGCCGGGCCGCCACGCGCCGAGGACGAACTCGGCCTCCTCGCCCATCACCCGCGCGTAGTCGGCGATGCGGGCCGGGTGGAAGGCGGGCTGGATCAGCCTGCGCTGCCGTCGGTGGTCCTCGTGGGCGCAGGTGACCAGGCCGTTGCCCATCAGCGGCCGCAGCCTGTCGTACTGCGGACCGCCCTTGTCGAACGTACGGGCGTCCATGAGGACCCGGTGCACCAGCTCCGGGTGGCACACCAGCCAGGCACGCTGGGGACCGAGGCGTATCTCGACCAGATCCCCGTAACCGGAAACGGAATTCAGAAAGGCCAGTGGGTTCCGGAACAGGGTGATACCGTGACCGACGAATGGGAATATGCCCGGCGCAGTGGCCACCGTCCATACTCGCCGGGCCTCGGGCAGGGAACCGCTCATCGAATACCACCTTCCGCGGTCGACACAGGAAATCGGTGAACGTTCCTCGGACGTGGAGCATGAGTCCTGTCCTGCCCAGTCCAACCCGCCGCCCGCTTCCCGCGCGCTTTTCCCGGGGGGCGCACAGGAGCACGAAGGCGCATGGGACCGGCCACTGTTGATGTCGGCTACACAGACCGGCAATTCTTCCTTCTCCGGATTCGCCGCCGGCTTACCTCGGCCGGGCACCCTTCCGGGGCCGGGCGAGAGACCATGAGAAGTGACCCGGGAATGCCCCGCCGCCGGGCGCCCGGTGACATCGCACTGGTGGGAGGAGGCGGTGGGTGGTGATCACGCGAGTGCGGATGCCGCACCGGCATCTCACGCCACCGGCCAAGTCCGGGCCGCCGCGGGACGCGCCGAGGCCGCCCGGGAACCAGCGGCCCACGCCGGGGGGCCGGCAGTGGTGGATCGTTCCGCTGCTGTGGGTGGCCTTCCTGGTCGTCATCATGCTGGTGCGCGCCCCGTCGGGGACTGCGCCGGCCCACCTGACGTACAGCGACTTCACCGCCAAGGTCGGTGCCGGGCAGGTCAAGACGGTCGACATCAACGACAGGGGGGCGGTCAGCGGCAGTCTGAAGAACGGCACCAAGTTCACCACCCAGCTGCCCACCGCGCTGGGGACCGGGTCGCTGCAGCAGCAGCTCCAGGCCAAGCACGTGCAGATCACCGCCTCGCAGAGCAAGAGCGGCGGCAACCCCTTCCTGTCGTTCTTCGTCGCCTTCCTCCCGCTGCTGCTCCTGGTCGGCGCCTTCTGGTGGTTCGGGCGCCGTGCCGCGCGCTCGGTCACCGGTGGGCTCAGCGCCATCGGCCGCTCCCGGGCGAAGATCATCGAGGCGGAGCGGCCCACCACCCGGTTCGACGACGTGGCCGGATACGACGGGGTGAAGCAGGAGATCAGCGAGGTCGTCGACTTCCTGCGCAACCCCATGCGCTATGCGGCGGCCGGCGCCAAGGGACCCCGCGGAGTGATCATGGTGGGACCGCCCGGCACCGGCAAGACGCTCTTCGCTCGTGCCGTCGCCGGTGAGGCCGACGTGCCGTTCCTGTCGGTGACCGGGTCCGCGTTCGTGGAGATGTTCGTCGGCGTGGGCGCCTCCCGGGTTCGGGACCTGTTCGACGAGGCCCGCAAGCGCGCGCCGTCGATCATCTTCATCGACGAGCTGGACGCCGTGGGCGCGCGCCGCTCGGGCAGCGGCCACATCGGCGGCAACGACGAACGCGAGCAGACCCTCAACCAGCTGCTGGCCGAGATGGACGGGTTCGACCAGTCCACCGGCATCGTCGTGCTCGCCGCCACCAACCGGCCGGAGGCGCTGGACCCCGCCCTGCTGCGCCCGGGCAGGTTCGACCGGCAGGTCACCGTCCCCCTGCCCAACCAGGCCGAGCGCGCCGCGATCCTCACCGTCCACGCCCGGGGCAAGATCCTGTCGCCCGACGTCGACCTCGGCACCGTGGCTCGCGCCACTCCCGGCTTCTCCGGCGCCGACCTCGCGAACCTGGTCAACGAGGCCGCCATCAACGCCGTACGGGCCGACCGCGTGCTGATCGAGCCGCACGATCTGGACGCCGCCCGCGACCGGGTCCTGCTGGGCCGTCGCGAGGCGTCCAACGCCCTGCTGCCCGAGGAGCGCCACTCGGTCGCCGTCCACGAGTCGGGGCATGCCCTGGTCGCCGCGCTGTGCGAGCACGCCGACCCCGTCGCGAAGGTCACCGTCCTGCCGTCGGGCATGACGCTCGGGGTGACCGAGCAGCTTCCCGAGGCCGAACGCCATCTGTACAGCGAGGCCTACCTGACGGATCTGCTCGCGGTGCGTCTCGGCGGCCGGGCGGCCGAGTTGGTGGTCTTCGGCGCGGGCTCCAGCGGCGCCGCCAACGATCTGGCCGGGGCCACCCAGATCGCCACGCGCATGGTGCGGGACTTCGGCCTGTCCCCGGCGCTCGGCCCGGTCGGCTACGCCGCCGCGGGCCCGCACTACCTGGGCGAGAGCCCGGAGGACTCGATGCGGCAGCCGTACTCGGAACAGACCCAGCGGATCATCGACCAGGAGGCCGCCCGTCTGCTGCGCGAGGCCGAGGAGCGGGCGACGGGGCTGCTGCGGGAGCACCGCCGGGCCCTGGACCGCCTCGCCGGCCTGCTCGTCACCCGCGAGACCATCGACGGCTCGGCCGTCCTGGAGGTCCTGAGACTGGAGCGTGAGCAGCGGCGGGAGGCAGACGGAAACCTTCCGGAGCACGCGGTCGAGGATCTGCGGGCCGGGGCGCCACCGGTCCGCGTGCCGGGAGAGGTTCCGGGGCAGGAAGACCAGGGCAGCGCCGCCGGGACCGGTACCACCACCGGTACCACCACCGCCGGCACTGCCACCGGCACCGGCACTGCCACTGGCACTGCCACTGGCACCGGCACGGGAGCAGGTTCCTAGCGGCTCATGCGGGGAGGTCGTGCGGCACGGTGATGACGGGGCAGCGGGCGTGGTGCAGCACGCCCTGGCTCACCGAGCCGAGCAGCATGCCGGTGAAGCCGCCGTGCCCGCGGGTGCCCACCACCAGCCCGAGCGCGTGGGCGGAGGCCTCGGTCAGCACCTTCACGGGATGGCCGCCGACCAGCTCCTGATGCAGCGCGACGTCCGGATACGCGGCGCCGCGGTCGGCCACCGTCTCATGGAGCAGCCGCCTGCACTCCTTCCGGGCCGCGTGCTCGTCCAGCACCCCGAGCAGCCCCGGCTGCCAGACGTAGAGCGCGCGCAGCCCGGCCCCGCGCAGGGCGGCCTCCTGGAAGGCGACGTCGACGGCGGCAGCGGAACGCGCGCTGCCGTCCACGCCGACGACGAAGTACGCGTCCTCAGGGACGGTGTCCTGCGGTTCGGGCACGACGACCACCGGGCAGCGGGCGTGCGCCATGACGTTCAGGGTGACCGAGGCGGAGAAGACCTCCCGGACCCGGCTCAGATGCCACGACCCGAGGACGACGGCCGCCGCGTCGTGTCCCTGCTCCCGCAGGACCCACGCCGGGTCGCCCTCGGCCGGCAGACCGGACACCTCGACCCCCGGCTGCCGGGCCTCCACGAACGACACCGCCGCCTGGAGCACCTGCTCCCCCGCCTCCCGCAGCGCCCGGGTGCAGGCCTCCCAGGAGGAGGGCGGCTCCCATCTCCTGATGCCCGCGGTGGGCGGCGTCGCGGCGTGCACCAGACGCAGCGGCACCCGGCGCAGGGCGGCCTCGTCCGCCGCCCAGGCGAGCGCCCACCGCTTGGCGGGATCGGGGTCGACACCGGCCACGATGGGCCGGCGATCCTCCGGTCGAGCCATCGTCGTCTCCGGCGATCAGAACTGACGGGGTCCGGGCGCGCCCGTGCGCGCCCGGACCCGTCGCTCAGGCCGCGAGGGCGTGAGCGGGGTGCAGCACCACCTTGGTGTAGCCCTCGATCCTCTTGTCGAACTTCTCGTACGCCTGCGGCGCCTGGTCCAGCGGCAGTTCATGGGAGACCACGAAGCTGGGCTTGGCCCGCCCCGCGATGATCAGATCACGCAGCTGGCGGTTGTACCGCTTGACGTTGCACTGGCCGGTGCCCATCTGCTGACCCTTCTCGAACATCCGGCCGATGGAGACCAGCAACTGGCCCCGCTTGGCGTGCTCGTCGGGTCCGCCGGGGTCGGAGGGCACGTACAGGCCCGGTACACCGAGCATGCCGGTGGGCCGCACCGTCTCCACGAGCTCGTTGAGGACGATGGCGGGTTCCTCGTGGCTGGCGTCGTGCGCCTGGGCCTGGTAGCCCACGGCGTCCACGCCCTTGTCGGTGCCCTCTCCGTTCGTCTGTTCCTTGATCTGCTCGGCCGGGTCGCCCTTGGTGAAGTCGATGGGGATGGCCCCGATCTCCTCCGCCTTGGCGAGCCGCTCGGGCACCCGGTCGACGGAGAACACCTTCGACGCCCCGCGCAGCAACGCGGAGTAGGCGGCCATCAGACCCACCGGGCCGGCACCGTAGACGGCCACGCTCTCACCGGGGGACACCTGGGCGAGTTCGCATCCGTGGTAACCGGTCGGGAAGATGTCGGCGAGCAGGACGAAATCGGTCTCGAACTCCTCACCGGGCGGCAGTTTCAGGCAGTTGAAATCGGCGTAGGGCACCCGCAGCCGCTCCGCCTGACCACCGATGAACGGCCCCATCGCCACATATCCATAGGCGCCGCCGGCGAATCCGGGATTCACCGTGAGGCAGAACCCGGTCTTTCCGACGAGGCAGTTCTTGCAGAATCCGCAGGCGACGTTGAAGGGCATCACCACACGGTCACCCTCGGACAGGGAGGTCACGCCACTGCCGACCTCCTCGATGATGCCGAGGTTCTCGTGTCCGAAGACGATGCCCGACTCGGCCGCCGTGCGGCCTTCGTACATGTGCAGGTCCGAACCGCAGATCGCGGTCGACGTGACCCGTACGAGCACATCGTTCGGGTGCTCGATCCGGGGATCCTGGACATCCCTCACAGCCACGCTGAAGGGCTTCTCGTAGACGACGGCTTTCACCTGCGTCACCTCCGCGTCGAACGCCGGCTGACGGCGGCGGAACGGAGCCGCTACCGGGGGAGGCACTACAGGCGCGGGCCCTCGGGCTTGTGCCGTGGCCCCGTTCGCGCTCTTTCACCGCCGGACACCTCCAGAAAACGCCCGTACGGCAGGGGCCGCAACCCATGTCGGCGCGGTCCGCCGCGGGGTCCTGCGCTCAGCTCTCCCCAGGGACGGGGATCGCCTCCCGCGCGCTGGTGGAGGAGTCGATCCTCGGTGCGAGACGGCGCAGTCGCCGCGCCGTGGCCTCGGCGCCGTCCGGCACCGAGACTGCGAGGAGACGGAAGGGGGCGCCGGGCCGCAGGGCGACGCACACGACGGGCGGGCCCGGCCTCACCACCACGAAGTCCTCTCCGCCGGGATGGCCCCGCGTTCCGATGCACAGCGTCCCGGGGATCCACAGCCCCCGCCGGGCGTCTCCCCGCAGGGCACGCCACCAGTCGGGTTCGACGGTCACCCGGCGTACCGCCTCGAGCGGCACGCGTACGTCACCGTGGCGGGCGGCCGCCTTTTCCCGCCATCTCAGGCGTACGACGAGATCGTCGCCGTCGACGAGTATCCGTGCCATGGCGCTTCCTCCCTTCCATTCTGACGTCCGGCGTCACGTCCGGGAGGAATCCGCGTGTTTCTCGAAACGTCTCACCATGCGAACGCTCTCTTACTCCCCGCCGCGGTATCTCGTTCAATGGCTTTTCCGCCGGCTGCCGTCAGCGAGAGGAGACGCGCCGTGGGTCAACATGTTCACGTGCGCATCGGACACGGTCTGAGTGTGAGCGAGAACGGCGAACTGATCGAGTCGTCCCGCTGCCGCTGTGGCGCCACCTGGACCAAGACGTACCGGGTGGACGAGGACGCGCCCGAGGAGTGACGGGAACACGGGACCGGCTTGTCGTTCACGCGATGACAGGGCCCGCCCCGGGTACGGGCAGGCCCAGGCGGGACAGCGCACCGCTCAGCCAGGCAGTCAGGGCGGCGGCCGCCGGCACGGGCGCGGCCTCCCCGGGCGCCTCGGCCCCGGCGTCGTCACCCCCGGCGGGCAGCCATCCGGCACCGGCCAGGCGCTGCGAGAGCGGCTTCAGCGTCCCGTGGAGGAGCGTGGCGGTCGCGATGGACGCCACAGTGGTGCCCCAGCCGACGGGGCCGAGCGGTGTGGAACCGAAGAACCGGCTGATGCCCGGGGTCTGGACGATGCCGACGAGCACGGCGGCCGAACCGAGGGTGGCGGCGAGCACCTGGAGGTCCGCGCCGCCGCTGGTGAGGGTCTGCGCGAGCTGGGTGCCGACCACCGCGACCAGCGCCACGGTGGCGGCGCGGCGGCGCGTGCCGGTGAACCGGGCGGCCGTCCAGGCCAGTCCGGCGCCGAGCGCCGTGGTGAGCCCGCGCTGAACCATCTCCTCGGTGAGCGAGGTCCCCAGCGACTGGTGCGGTCCTTCCCGGAGCAACTGCTCCCCGGTGCTCTCGGCCGGCGTGCGGACGGCGATGGACAGCGCCGGGGCGAGGTCGGTGAGAAGGTTCACCAGCATGATCTGGCGGGCACTGAGCGGTGAGCTGCCCGCCACGGCAGAGGCGAGCACGCTGAAGGTGACCTCCCCGAGGTTGCCGCCGATCAGGATGGCCAGCGCGGTCCTGACCGAGGTCCACATCGCCCGGCCCTCGGTGAGCGCGGCGACGATCGTCTCCAGACGGTCGTCACCGATGACGAGATCCGCCGCGGCCGTCGCCGCGGGCGTGCCGCGCCGCCCCAGGGCGATGCCGACGTCGGCGAGCCGGATGGCCGGGGCGTCGTTGGCACCGTCGCCGGTCATCGCCACCACGCGGCCGAGCCGCTGGAACGCCTCGACGATACGGACCTTGTTGTGCGGGGTGCACCGGGCGATCACGTCCACCGTGGGCAGCAGAGCGTCGAGTTCGTCGTCGTCGAGCGCGTCCAACTCCGGCCCGGTGCAGACCTTCTGGTGGGACTCGCCGGTGACGGAGGCCGCGATGGCCTCCGCGGTGGCGGCGTGGTCCCCGGTGAGCAGGACGGTGTGCACGCCCGCCGCGCGCAGCCGGGCGGTGGCCGGCGCGGCCGAAGGGCGTACCGGGTCGGCGAGGACGACGAAGCCCACGAAGACCAGGTCCCGCACCGCGGCGTCGGTCAGCTCCTCGCCCTGGCCCAGGGCGCGTTCGGCCACGGCGAGGACGCGGCGGCCCGCGCCGGCGAGCTCCTCCGTGGCCCGGGCGAGTGCCTTGCGCCCGGCGTCGTCGAGCGCGCTCTCGGCCCCGTTCCGGCGTCTGCGCAAGCAGCGGGCCAGGACGGTCTCCGGGGCGCCCTTGACGCTCAGCAGGGTGGAGCCGACGGTGCGGCCCACCGTGGCGTGGTAGGCCCGGGACGGGTCGAAGGGCAGGGTGCCGCTGCGCCGCCAGCCGGGCGCGCCGCGGCCGACCGACACCCGCGCCCGGCGGGCCCCGGCGTCCACCGCCCGGTCGGTCTGGTGGGCCATCGGCTCGGACTGCCGGGCGGCGGGGGTGGCCCGGAGCGCCGCGGACAGGATCGCCTTGTGCCGCGGGCCCAGCCGGTCGACGGACATGTTCCGCTCTCCGTCGCTGACCGCGACGAGCTGGAGGTTGCCCTCGGTGAGGGTGCCGGTCTTGTCGAAGCAGAGCACATCGGCCCGGCCCAGCGCCTCGATGGTGCGCGGGTTGCGGACGAGGGCGCCCTGCTCGGCCAGGCGGCGCGCGGAGGCCAGTTGGGCGGCGTTGACGAGGAACGGCAGGCCTTCGGGGACCGAGGCGACGGCCAGGTTCACCGCGGAGGCGAGGCTCTGGGCGAGCGGGCGCCCGTGCAGCAGTCCCGCCCCGGCCACCGCCACCGCGGACGCCGTCGCCACGGGAAGGCTGGCCTTGGTCAGCGACGACAGCCGCGCCTCGACGCCGGTGACCGGTGCGGCCTCCCGTGCGGTGGCCATGGTGCGCCCTGCCTCGGTGGCCGCGCCGGTGGCCACCACCACGGCGACCGCCTCGCCTGCGGAGACGGTGCTGCTCTCGTAGAGCATCGAGGAGCGCTCGGTGAGCTGCGCGGCGACCACGGGGGCCGGGGTCTTGGCGACGGGCAGGGACTCGCCGGTCAAGGACGACTCGTCGACCTCCAGACCCTCGGCGTGCAGCAGCCGGCAGTCGGCGGGCACCACGTCCTCGGGCCTCAGCACGACGACGTCCCCCGGCACCAGCTCCTCGGCGGTGACCAGCCGCTCGACGCCCCCGCGCCGCACCCGTGCCCCGACCGCGGAGCGCGCGGTCAGCTCGGCGAGCGCGCGCTCGGTGCGGACCCGCTGCACACCGCCGACCAGCGCCGAGGTGGCGGTGACCGCGGCGACCAGTGCGGCGTCCGCCCTGGACCCGACGGCGGCGGCCAGGGCGGCCCCGCCCGCGAGCACCGGAGTCAGCGGGTTGGCCAGTTCCTCGACGAACGCGGACAGCAGGGTGGTGCGCGGCGCGGCACCCGTCCCCGAGGGGCCTTCGGCCCGCGCGGCGGCCTCCTGCGGGGAGAGCCCGTCGGCGGACGTCCGCAGCCTCTGAAGGACCCGCGCGGGCGGCATCAGGTGCCAGGGCACGGTCGCCACGGAGGGGGTGACGGGGCGGGAGCAGAGTTGCCGGGCGCGCCAGACACCCAGGCAGAAGGCGATCGCCCCGGCCGTGTTGCACGCCGCCTGCCCGCGCGAGCACGCCTCGGTGGCCGGTGCCCGCAACGCCGCCACCGCGCCGATGCCGCTGCCGCCGGTGGACAGCACGGCGCTGTCCCGGTCGACCCGGCGGGCCACGCCGACGCCGGACAGGATCAGCGCCACGGCCTCCAGATCGGTGCCGACGAGCAGGTCGGCGCCCCAGGCCGGCGGCTCCCCGTCCCGGTGCACGCCGATGCCGCAGTCCGAGGCCGCGAGCGCACGGCGGTTGCCCGACACCAGCAGCACCACCGCGCCGTCCGCCTGCAGGGCCCGCACCGACGCCACCAGGTGGCGCCCCGAGGGCACCGTGGCGTCGACGAAGCCGAGGCGCGGGTCGGTCCGGTCGCCGGCGAGGACCACCCGGATCCGGGAACGTCTGGCGGCCGCGGCCAGGGCCTGCGCGCCCGGAAGGGTCTGCGTCGCCACGCCCGCGACGGCCATCAGGCGGCGCCGCAGGGCGAGTCCCAGCACCCGTTCGCCGCCCCGGGACCGCAGCCGCTCGGCATCCGGGCGCCCGGTGCGGCCGGTCAGTTCCAGGTCCTCGAGCGGGCCGAGCACCCAGCCTTCGCCGTCGCGCCGGACCCGTGTCGGCGCGGCCGGGTCGAACAGGGCGAAGAGCCGGTCGGAGCACTGTTCGGTGTCGGCGCCGTCGAGCGGCACCAGGTCGGTCAGCTCGTACCGCCCGCCGCGCAGCACGTCCACGTCCAGCACCACGGTGTCCACCTGGCCCAGGCGGCGCAGCGCACCGCGGTCCATGGCCACGACGCCGCGCAGTGCGAGGAACCGGCCGAGGCTGGTGGCGAAGCCCTCCCGCCCGGCCTCGGGAGCCTTCGGCATGCCGGCCAGCGCCACCGCGAGCGCGCGCCGCGGTCCCGCGTACGGCGCGGTCAGGGCGCCCACGGCGGCGCCCGCCCCCATGGCCCGTTCGGCGTAACGTGCCGTCACGTCGCGGTGGACCCGCGGCCGTTCCACGACGACCGGCTCGGCCTGCGCGTCCTCCGGTCCCCGCACCAGCCGCGGCTCCGCGTCCGCCCACGCCTCGAGGGTCGCGTTCGCCTCCCGCCACTGCGCGATGCGCTGGGCGGCGTCGAGCATCAGTCCTCCGCCACGGGTGGCCAGGCCCTGGACGAGCGCGTTGAGCGTCGGAACCACCGATTCGGGGCGTTCCAGTTCCGTGAGGCCGGCGGTGACCAGCCTGCGCAGCCACGGGTGGCACTGGACTGCGGTGGCCAGCGCGCCCACCTCGGCCGGCAGCGGTGTCCACGGCGACAGGCGGGTGGCGACCGTGAGGAGCAGGCCCGCGATGTCCGCGGCGAGGACCGGGAGGGTGGGCCGGCTGTGCGGCGCCTCACAGGGGTGGTGCGGTCCGGGGCACCATTCGTCGTACTCGCCGGGCTCCGCGGTGGCGGCGGCCCCGTGGGCCTCGGCGTGGGAGACGATCCGGAGCAGCTCCTGCCGCGACGGCGGCGGCGAGGCCAGTTCCACGACGACCCGTTCCGCCGGTGCGTTCACGCGCGCCCACAGGACCCCGGGATGCTCCTCCAGCGCGCGCTCCACGATCCGGCCGACCCGCAGGCCGCGGGGACCGTGCACGCCGCGGACCTGGATGTGGCAGCGGCCCGGGCGGGACCACACGTCCCTCCGGCCGAGGCCGAGCAGCGTCACGGCCGCCTCCGCGGCACCCCGGGCGCCGGCGGCCAGGCCGTCGGCCAGCGGGCCCGGCAGTGGCAGGCGCGTCCCTGACAGCAGCGACATCCGTGCCACCTCCCGAGCGGGCCGGTCCCCGTACGGATCCGATCATCGCGCGCACCGGAAGCACCCGCTCGGCGGGCTGATCCGAACGGCTTCCCGGCTCGCAGGCCCCTTTCCCCGCCGGTACCGTCTGCCTCGGTGGGGGGCGATGTCCCGGACCCACGAACGGATGTGAACCGTGACCACGCCGAAGACCGCGCGAAAGTCCACGCAGAAGCGCCCGGTGAAGACCGCTCAGAGACGCACGGTGACGAGCAGCACGAAGGCGGGGCAGCCCGCCGCCGCGGCGCGCACCAGGCAGCGCTCCGACGCCTCGTCGGCCGCCCGACGGCCTGTCGCCGGCCGGCCGAACGCGACACAACCGACCACAGGACAGCCGACCACAGGGCAGCCGACCACGAGACAGTCGGCGACAAGGCCGGCGACGACAAGACAGGCGGCAGCGACACAGCCGAGGAGGAGACAGGCGACGAGCCGGACGACGAAGAGACAGTCGTCCGCTCGACAGTCGTCCGCGACGCGGCCGGTCGCTCGACAGTCGTCCGCTCGACAGTCGTCCGCGAAACGGCCGGCGACGAGGCAGGCGACCACGAGACAGGCGGCGGCGAGAGGGGCGACCACGAGACAGGCGACGGTGAGACAGTCCGTCGCGGCTCGGCCGGTCGTGCGGCAGTCGGCCGTGAGACGGCCGGAGAGGAGGCCGCCCGCCGTCTTCGGTGGGCGCACGATCACGCTGACCGTCCCCTCGCTCGGCGAGGCCGCCACCTGGGCGGTCAACGCCGTCGCGGTTCCTGTGGCCGCCGCGCGCCGGGTCCTGCCCGAGGCGCACGGCCTGCCCCTGTACGTGGGTCTCGGCGCGCTGGCCGTCGCGGGCGCTCTCGAGGCGCCGGTGGCCCTGGGGCTCGGCATCGGCTACGCCCTGCTCCGGCACAAGGGCCCGCTCGCCCGGTTCTCCGGCTCGAAGTGACGGCGGACGTCGCGGGCGCGGGACGGCGGGCCCTCGGCCGGTCGTCCGCCCGCCGATCGCCGGTCGTCCGCCCGCCGACGGACCTTCGCCTCCCGGACACCGTGCCGTCACACCGGGCGGGAACGTTGCTCGCGTCCCCCTGCCTCGCCTTGCGTCCGTCCGCCGCGCACCCGCGGGAGTGATGGGGAAGGACGATGTGCGCCGTGTCCCTGCTCCCGCTCGACAACCTCTCCCGACCGCTCCCCGCCCCCGTCCGCTCCCCTTCGTACGCGCGCCTTGCCCGCCGTGCGCTGGGCCTGGTCCCGCTCCTGCTGGTCGGGGCGTGGGCGGTGGCCGACTGGCGTGCCGTGCGCGACGGCACGGCACGGTTGGCCTCCGCCGACCCCTGGTGGCTGGTGGCCGGGGTCTTCTTCACCTGCCTGGGCTGGGTGACCGCGGCGTGCGTCCGCCAGGGCGCCGTACCGGAGCGGCTTCCGCCGCTGCCGCTGCTCGCGTCCCAGTTGGCCGCCGGGGCGGCCAACCACGTGCTGCCGGCGAGCATCGGCGCCCATGCCGTCACCCTGCGGTTCCTGCAGGCCCACGGCATCCCTTTCGCCCGGGCCACCGCCTCGCTGGCCCTGTACTCGCTGGTCAAACCGATCGCGAAGACGCTGGTGCTCGTGGCTTTCGTCCTGGCGTTCCCCAGGATGCTGAGGCTCGGCCGACTCGTCCCGGACGAGGGGACGTTGCTCCTGGTGGCCGGAGGGGCGGTCCTCGGTCTCGGCACGGCCGCCGTGCTCCTGACGGCCGTACGTCCGTTGCGCCGGGCGGCGCTCGGCTTCGCGCGCACCGCCCTGGCCGACGCGCGGCTGCTGCACACGCGGCCCAGCCGGGTCCTCGCCCTGTGGGGCGGTTCGGCCGCCGCCCCGGTGCTCCAGGCGAGTGTGGTCGCCTCGGCCGGTGCCTCGCTCGGCCTTCCCTTGTCCTGGCCGCAGATGATCTTCGCGTTCCTCGCCGCGAGCACGGCGGCCGGGGCCGTCCCCGCACCGGGCGGCATCGGCCCGGTCGACGCGGCGCTGGTGGTCACCCTGGTCGCGTACGGCGCACCGGTGGAGCTGGCCACGGCCACCGTGATCGGCTACCGGGTCCTGACGGTCTGGCTGCCGCTGCTCCCGGGCGCGCTGGCCCTCGCGGCCCTGGTCCAGCGCAAGGTGCTGTGATCCGGGGGAATCCCGTCAGGTCACAGCGGGTCCGCCCGTGCCGCCCCACGTTTGTCCCCCCGTCCCCCGATCACCCGTCATGCATCGGCGGGGCACCCAAGGAGCGGGAGGATGATCGCGGAGCAGGCCGTGAAACTGATCCGGCAGGCCGTGCACCACGTGTGGGACCGGCTGAAGACGTACGACCTGGTCCGGCGCGGCCGTGAACTGGAGCTGATGCACCGCGCCCTCGGCTTCGCCACGCTGGCCCTGGTGACGCTGGCGCCCCTGCTCATCGTGGTGGCGGCCGCCGACCCTCTGGCGCACGGGGGCTTCACGACGTGGCTGGTCGACGGCATGGGGCTGTCCGGCCGGTCCGCGCACGTGGTCACCGCCATCACCGCCGCGCCGCGCAAGGTGATCAGCGCGACCAGTGTGTGGGGCGGGATTCTGCTCGCCGTATTCGGGGTGTCCTTCGGCGGGAGCGTCCAGAACGGTTACGAACGGATCTGGAACCTGCCTCCCGGCCCGTGGCACCGCATCTGGCGCCAGGCCACCTGGCTGATCGTGCTCACCACCTACCTCTACCAGGAGGTGCAGACACGTCTGGCCTTGCACGGATGGCTGCGGGTCGCGGTGTCCCTGGCGACCGGCGTGCTGTTCTTCTGGTGGGGCCAGCGCTTCCTCCTGGGCGGTCAGGTCCGCTGGCGAGACCTGCTGCCGGGCGCGCTGGCCACCGTGGTCGGGCTGATCGGTCTGCGGGTCTTCTCCTACCTCGTCTTCACGCCGCTCATCGTCAGCAACGCGGTCAGTTACGGACCGCTCGGGGTCGTCCTCGTACTGGAGTCCTGGCTGACCGGCGTCGGGTTCGTGGTCTACGGCGGTGCGCTGTTCGGCCGCTGGTTCTGCGAACACCACTGGCGGCCGCGCTACACGCACTGATCGGCCCGCCACCGCGCCCGCCACGGCTCAGCTCGGCGGCGCCCCGTACACGCGGTACGGCTCGGCGTCGGCCCACTTGACGTCCAGGCCGAGCCCCGGGCGTCCGGTGTCCGGTCGCAGGGCGCCGTCCTCGGGCGACAGGGCGCCGTCGAACAGCAGGTTCTCGACCCGTACGTGGTCGTGGAAGTACTCCAGGTGCCGCAGCCGTCGTACGGCGCAGAAGGCGTGCGCGGACACCGCCGGGGCGCAGTGCGCAGACAGGTCGAGGTCATGGGCCGCCGAGAGGCCGGCCACCTCCAGGACGCCGGTGATGCCGCCGCAGCGGGTGACGTCGGCCTGGAGGCAGTCCACGGCCGGACGCTCCACGAGGTTGACGAAGTCCCGCATCGTGTAGGCGTACTCGCCCGCCGCGATCTCCACTCGCTCCGGTCCGCGCTCGCGCAGCAGGCGCAGTCCTTCCAGGTCGGCGGAGCTGACGGGTTCCTCGAACCAGCGCACGTCCCACTCGTCGTGGAAGCGGCGCGCCCAGTAGAGCGCCTCCTTGCGGCCGAGCGCCCCGTTGGCGTCGGTGAACAGCTCCGGCTCGTCGCCGACCGCCTTGCGCACCGCGGTCAGCCGCAGCGGGTCGCGCTCCGGTTCCCGCGAGGTCTTCAGCTTGACGCGGGGGATGCCCTGGTCCACCCATCCGGTGAGCTGCTCGGTGAGGCGGGCCGGCGAGTAGTTGGTGAAGCCGCCGCTGCCGTAGACGGGCACGCGGTCGTGGTAGGCCGGGAGCAGCCGGACCAGGGGGAGCCCCAGCAGCCTCGCCTTGAGGTCCCACAGCGCCACGTCGACGGCGGACACCGCCATGGCTCCCACGCCCGGGCGCCCGGCGTTGCGGATCCGCACGCCCATCCGCTGCCACAGGGCCGGCGGCGAGGTCACGTCCTGCCCCTTGACCGCCGGCACCAGCTTGGATTCGACGAACGAGGCGGCCGACACGTCCCCGTAGGTGTACCCCAGCCCGGTCCGCCCGCCGGCGTGGACCCGGACCAGGACGACCGTGGTGGAGTCCCAGTCCAGCGTTCCGTCCTGCTCCTTGCCGTCCGGGCCGTCGGTGGGCACCTCGAAGGCGTGCACGTCCACCGCGTCGATGCGGCACTCGGCCGTCGCCGGGCCGGTGGCCCCGGCGGTTCCGGTGTCAGTCCCCATGGTGGCGTCCGGGGAGGCGCTCGGCGTACTCGGCGAGCTTCTGGCGCACGCCCCTTGTGGCGATGCCCACCCTCTCGGGGTCGCGCACGGCGGCCTTGGCGGCCTTCTTGCCCTGCTCGGTCACGATGTGCGGCGGGATCGGGGCGATCTCCGGGTCCACCTTGAACTCCAGCACCACCGGCCGGTCACTGGCGAGCGCCTCGTCCCAGGCGGCGCCGACCTTCTTCGGCTTGTCGCAGTAGACGCCCTTCAGGCCGAGGAGTTCGGCGTACTTGGCGTACGGGACGTCGGGGATGGACTGGGAGCCCGGGAACTTGGGGTCCCCGGCCATGGCCCGCTGTTCCCAGGTGACCTGGTTGAGGTCCTGGTTGTTGAACACGCAGAAGACGAACGGCGCGGGTCCGGACAGCCGGTCCAGGTACCGCTTGACGGTGATCATCTCGTTCATGCCGTTCATCTGGAACGCGCCGTCGCCGACGAACGCGATCACCGGCCGCTCCGGATACGCGAACCGCGCGGCGATCGCGTACGGCGTCCCCGGACCCATCGTGGCCAGCGTGCCCGACAGGGAGGCCTGCATGCCCTCGCGCAGTTTCAGATGGCGCGCCCACCAGTTCGTTCCCGAACCCGAGTCGGCCGTCAGGATCGCGCCGTCGGGCAGCCGGGGCGACAGCTCGGCCGCGACGGCCTGGGGGTTGATCTTCCCGCCGAAGTGCTGGTCGGACCACTTCTCGCAGACCGCGTTCCACTCGGCGACGTCCTTCTCGATCTTCTTCCGCCAGCCGCGGTCCTCCTTGCGCCTGAGCAGCGGCAGGAGGGCCTTGAGCGTCTCCTTGGAGTCCCCGACGAGATGGGCCTCCATGGGATAGCGGATGCCGATCATCCGCCCGTCGATGTCGATCTCGACGCCGCGGGCCTGGCCCTCGTCGGGCAGCCATTCGGCATACGGGAAGCTGGTGCCGACCATCAGCAGGGTGTCGCAGCCCTGGATCATGTTGTCGCTGGCCTTGCTGCCGAGCAGACCGATGGGGCCGGTGACGAACGGCAGGTCGTCGGGCAGCACTTCGCGGCCCAGCAGCGCCTTGGCGACCCCGGCGCCCAGCAGTTCGGCCGTCTCGACGACCTCGCTCTCGGCGTGGGCCGCACCCTGGCCGATGATCATGGCGACCTTGCTGCCGGAGTTCAGCACGTCGGCCGCCTTGCGCAGCTCGGCCTCGTCGGGCAGCACCCGGGGGCGGCTCCAGCCCACGCTGGAGAAGACGGCGCCGTGCGTCTTGGGCGGCGAGGGCTGGGCGTCCGCCTCCTGCACGTCCTCGGGAATGATGATCGTGGCGACGCCTCGGGTGGTCAGCGCGGTTTTGAACGCCCGGTCGATGACGTGCCGGGCCTGCCCCGGGTGGACCACCATCTGACAGAACTCGGAGACGTCCGCGAACAGTTGCTCGAGGGCGATCTCCTGCTGGTAGTGCGAGCCGAGACAGAGCCGCTTCTGCTGGCCCACCACCGCGACCACGGGCTGGTGGTCCAGCTTGGCGTCGTACAGCCCGTTGAGCAGGTGCACCGCGCCGGGGCCGGAGGTGGCCGTGCAGCAGCCGACCTCGCCGGTGAACTTGGCATGGGCGCACGCCATGAAGGCGGCCATCTCCTCGTGCCTGACCTGGACGAACTCCGGATGCCCCGCGGCCCGGTCGAAGGCACCGAGCAGTCCGTTGATCCCGTCCCCCGGATAGCCGAAGACCCTTTCGACACCCCACTCGCGCAGGCGCTGCAACATGAAATCGGCGACCAACGTCATGTCTGCTCCCTCGCCACGCACCTCTGCCGCCACGATGAGTGACCCTCTCGGGCGACGCGTAAACGGCACGGGCGACGCGGCCACCCTCACGCCGTAGGCGCCGGAAACCGGAGAATCTACGACACGCCGCCCGTCGTGCCGCCGCCCGCCGGTCAGCCGGCTGTCTTGGGAGGGTCCTCGGAGTCGGAGGGCGGGGGCGGGGGCGGACCGAAGCGGACTCTGATCTTCTGGAAGCCCTTGAAGGCCTCGGTGGCCGCGTACGACTGGTAGGCGCGCCGGTCGGCCGAAGTGAGCTGCACCCGGTCGGTGAACGGGGTCAGCAGGCTGCGCGGCCACAGCCGCATGATCCGGACCACGCTGACCTCGGCCGTCATGAGGAAGATCAGTGCGCCGAGGTAGAGCCAGGCCAGCAGACCGAGGACGATGCCGAACAGGCCGTAGGTGGCCGTGGCGCCGTGCAGCACCTTGCTGACGTAGTACGAGCCGCCCCACTGCAGCAGCTGCCAGGCGAAGGCGCCGCCGAGGACGGCGCCGAACAGACGGCGCAGCGGCAGCCGGCGCCGGATCAGCGTCCGGTAGATGAGCAGCAGCAGAGCCGCGTTGAGGACGATGGCCGCGGCCGCGGCGGCGACTCTGACGCCGGTCTCCAGCCGGGCGCCGAAGACGCTCGCCCGCGACTCCGCGACGGACAGCCCCGTGGTCAGGCACAACCCGAGCGCGAGGATCGACAGGAACAGCAGGCCCCTCAGCCGTGACCGGAACGGATCGGGGCGCGCGTGCCGTGGCACGGCCCAGATCTTGTTCAGCGCGTGCTGCGCGGCCTGGGCCACGCCCAGGGCGCCGTAGAGGCTGCCCACCACGCCCACCACGAGGGCGACGCCGCTGCCGTGGAAGGAGTGGATGTTCTCGCCGAGCTGGTCGCCGATGACGGGGAACTCGCCGAGCGCGGAGTTCAGCAGGCGTTCCCGCAGCTGGGGGTTGCCGCTGAGCAGGGTGCCGAGGACGGAGACGAGGATCAGCAGCAGCGGGAACAGCGACAGGAACGAGTAGTAGGTGAGGACCGCGGCGAGATAGGTCGCCTGGTCGTCGTAGAACTTGTACAGCACCGCGAGCGGCAGCCCCGCCCAGCGGTGGCGCCGCTGGTACGCGTCCACGCGGGCCACGACTCCCATGGTCTGCCTCGTGCGCTCCGCCGGGCACCCGCCGGCACCTCACGTCGTCCTGCTCGTGAGGATAGGTCAGGTGGCATGCACCCGCCACTGGGCGGGTGTCCGACACGACGGGCCATTCAGCCGCATGCGCGTGCGCAGCAAGCGCCGTTACGGGATCTTTGACCGCGTAATTTCCATTCGCGGCTTTTTCCCGTATCTGGAGTTGTTGCGATGACCGCACAGACGGAGCCGGCCACACTCGTACCGGTCGAGGGGCGTCGCCACCCGGGGCGCGTGGTGGTGTCCTGGCTGACGACGACGGATCACAAGAAGATCGGGCATCTGTATCTGATCACGTCGTTCGTCTTCTTCCTGGTCGGCGGGGTGATGGCGCTGCTGATCCGGGCGGAGCTGGCGCGCCCGGGCCTGCAGATCGTGTCCGAGGAGCAGTACAACCAGCTGTTCACGATGCACGGCACGATCATGCTGCTGCTCTTCGCCACCCCGACCTTCGCCGGCTTCGCCAACGCGGTCATGCCGCTGCAGATCGGCTCGCCCGACGTGGCCTTCCCGCGGCTGAACATGCTGTCGTACTGGCTGTTCCTGTTCGGCGCGCTGATCGTGCTGAGCAGTTTCCTCACCCCCAACGGGGCGGCGGACTTCGGCTGGACGGCCTACACCCCGCTCAGCGGCCCGGAGCGCACCGCCCACCTCGGTGCCGACCTGTGGATCATGGGGCTGGCACTGGCGGGGTTCGGGACCATCCTGGGTGCGGTCAACTTCGTCACCACGATCGTGTGCATGCGCGCTCCCGGCATGACGATCTTCCGGATGCCGATCTTCACCTGGAACGTGCTGCTGACCTCGGTCCTGGTCCTGTTCGCCTTCCCCGTGCTGGCCGCCGCCCTCTTCGCGTTGGAGGCCGACCGCCGCTTCGGCGCCCATGTCTTCGATCCGGCCAACGGCGGGTCGATCCTGTGGCAGCACCTGTTCTGGTTCTTCGGGCACCCCGAGGTCTACATCCTCGCCCTGCCCTTCTTCGGCGTGATCACCGAGATCATCCCCGTGTTCGCCCGCAAACCGATCTTCGGCTACATGGGCCTGGTCGGTGCGACGATCTCGATCGCCGGCCTCTCGGTCACGGTGTGGGCCCACCACATGTTCGCCACCCAGGCCGTGCTGCTGCCGTTCTTCTCCTTGCTGACCTACCTCATCGCCGTGCCGACCGGTGTGAAGTTCTTCAACTGGATCGGCACCATGTGGAAGGGCTCGCTGTCCTTCGAGCCGCCGATGCTGTGGGCGGTCGGCTTCCTCGTCACCTTCCTCTTCGGCGGGCTGACCGGCGTGATCCTGGGCTCGCCGCCACTCGACTGGGAAGTCACCGACAGCTACTTCGTGGTCGCGCACTTCCACTACGTGCTCTTCGGCACCATCGTGTTCGCGATGTTCGGCGGATTCAGCTTCTGGTGGCCGAAGATGACCGGCACCATGCTCAACCACCGCCTGGAGTACATCCACTTCTGGACGCTGTTCGTCGGCTTCCACACCACGTTCCTGGTCCAGCACTGGCTCGGCGCCGAGGGCATGCCCCGCCGCTACGCCGACTACCTGGCCGCCGACGGCTTCACCTGGCTGAACACCGTCTCCAGCATCGGCGCCTTCCTGCTGGGCCTGTCCACCCTGCCGTTCCTGTACAACGTGTGGAGGACCGCGCAGTACGGCGAGCGCGTCCAGGTCGACGACCCCTGGGGTTACGGCCGCTCGCTGGAGTGGGCGACTTCCTGCCCACCGCCGCGCCACAACTTCACCACCCTGCCCCGGATCCGCTCCGAGTCCCCCGCCTTCGACCTGCACCACCCCGACCTGGCCGAGGTCGACTACGCGACCTACACCGGCAAGCGCGACGTCATCGAGGCACCGGGACACCAGGGACCTGCGCGGTGAGCGCCGCACCGGACGACAGGACACCGCACACCGAGGGGCCCGCGCTCGCCGCCGAGGTCGAGGGTTACCTGCTCGCCCACGCCGAGTACGACAGGGCGCACCGCGAAGCCGAGGCCCTGTGCGCCCGGCTCCCCTGGCTGACGACCGCACAGGCCGAGGAGCTGGTACGCCACTACGTCACCCAGCGTCTCGACATCACCCGTCAGACACTGGCCACCATCGCCCGACGCGCCCGGCAACTGCGGGACGAGTACGAGGCCCGGTACGCCGCACTGCGGCGCGCTCTGTTCAAGGCTCACGCGGCGTGCGCCTGCGCACTCCTCGGTATCACAGGCCTCATCACGGCCCTGTGCCCCCTGACACGGTGAACGCACCTCCCGCACACCTCCCCCTGTGACGCACGACACAGGGGGATGGACAAGTTTTTCCCAAAGCAATGATCGATGCGGCTGGCGCCTACGTACCTCCTGCTGTACAAGCCGCTCGTGCATGGAGGCAGCATGCCCATATCCCGCAACATCGCAGGAACCCTCTTCGTGGCCGGGGCACTGGGCCTGACCCTCACCGCCCTCGCCTACCCCGCCATGCTCGGCGTCCAGACCACGTCCAGCTCTCCGGACCGGGTCATCGCCAACACGCGGTACGGCCCGCTGACCGAGTCCGACCGCGACTTCGTCGTCAAGGTGCGTTCCGCGGGGCTGTGGGAGTACCCCCTGGGCGAGATCTCGCTGAAGAAGGGCTCGTCGCCGGAGATGCGGGAAGCCGGCAAGCACCTCATCGTCGGGCACGCCGGACTCGACGAGATGTGCCGCAAGATCGCCCCGGAGCTGGGCATCACCCTGCCCAACCGGGCGACACCGCAACAGCAGCAGTTCGTGGCGACCGCGGACGCGGCCAACGGCAAGGAGTTCGACTCCACCGCCGCGAACATCATGCGTGTGACCCACGGCCAGATCTTCCCGGTGATCGCCAAGGTCCGTGCCACCACCAAGAACACGCTGGTGCGTCAGCTCGCCGACCTGGCCAACGACACCGTCCTGGACCACCTGACGATGATGGAGAAGACGGGCACGGTCAACTTCGACCAGGCCAACTTCCAGCAGACCACCCCGCCCAAGCTCCCCAAGGACCAGCTCACCCCGCCGGCGCCCCAGCCCGGAGAGCCGATGGTCGTCCTCACTCCGCGCCCGGACCTGAACATCAACACGGCCTCCCCCACGCCCAGCCCGTCGGCCAACTGACGCCCGCCGACGCGGTGGGAGGGACGGCGGCGGGGGTCATCGTGCCGCCAGGCGAGCGGATGCGGCTCCGGCTCGCTCTCCGCGGGTGCCGACGACGTCGTCCGCGGCCCGCGCGGGGCCCTCACGCTCCGGCATACGTCCTTTCCACCGCGCGGCGCTCCCGGCTCCCGCGAACCCCCACTCGCCGGCCGGTGGACGCCGTCCACGGCGGCTCGTCGCTGGGCCGAACGGGCCGGGCTGCCGAACTGCCGTCTCCGGGACGGAATCCCCCGAGGGTGTTTCCGGCGAGCGCGCCCGGGGGACTCGTGCCAGGCTCGAAACGCGAGTGAGCGCCGAGCTCGACGGGTGCCGGTGACGACTGGGCGAGCCCTGCCGTCACATGCCCGTCGTCCGTCCGCAGGGCGGCCAGGCGTCGCGCCGCAGGCGGAGATGTGACGACAGGGTCCAGGAGGTCGGGGCATGACGCGTGGCAGCGGCGCGGAGGCCGGCGGGGCAGGCGAGGAGGCCGTGCGCGCCAACCTGCTCTTCGGTCCGCAACCCGACGTGGCGAAGGCGTCCGGTTACACCGACACCCCGCCGCGCATGGGTTTCTTCACGGACACCTCGGTGTGCATCGGCTGCAAGGCGTGCGAGGTGGCCTGCAAGGAGTGGAACTCCGTACCCGAGGACGGCCTGGAACTGACCGGCATGTCCTACGACAACACCCAGGGGCTGGGCGCGGACTCCTGGCGGCACGTGGCGTTCATCGAGCAGCGCAAACCGCTCGGCGGTCAGGAACCCGGTGCCGGTCACCAGGACGTCGACGTCTTCGACGCCGCCCGGAGCCTCGGCACCTCCGCCTCCTCCCCGGGTCCGGGAGCCACGGCGCCCACGCCCGGCTCCGCACCCCCCGGCGCACCGGCCGGGGAGATCTCGCCGGTGTCCCCGGACGGACGCACCGAACTCCGCTGGCTGATGTCCTCGGACGTCTGCAAACACTGCACGCACGCCGCCTGTCTCGATGTGTGCCCGACCGGCTCGCTGTTCCGGACGGAGTTCGGCACGGTGGTGGTCCAGGAGGACATCTGCAACGGCTGCGGGTACTGCGTGCCCGCCTGCCCGTACGGCGTCATCGACCAGCGTCCCCACGACGGGCGGGTGTGGAAGTGCACCCTGTGCTACGACCGGCTCGGCGTCGGGATGGAACCGGCCTGCGCCAAGTCCTGCCCCACCGACTCCATCCAGTTCGGCCCGCTCGACGAGCTGCGCGAACGCGCCGCCGCCCGGGTCGCACAGCTCCACGCCGCCGGCGTCACCGATGCCCGCCTGTACGGCGAGAGCCCCGAGGACGGTGTCGGCGGCGACGGCGCGTTCTTCCTGCTGCTGGACGAGCCGGAGGTCTACGGACTGCCGCCCGACCCGGTCGTCACCACCCGGGACCTGCCCTCGATGTGGCGGCACGCGGCGGCGGCCGCCGCATCGCTCGCGGCGCTGGCCGCCGTCAGCTTCGCCAGGAGGCCGCGATGACCGGCTCCGACGTCACCCGCGACGGCGTGGAGGGGGCCCGCCCCGGACGCGAGGCCCTCACCGGCGCGCACACCGGACGCCGCCGGCGACGCCGCGGACGCGGTGAGCGGTCCATGGTGCCCGAGGCGCGGTTCTCCTCGTACTACGGCAAACCGATCCTGAACAAGCCGGTCTGGAAACCCCTCGACATCGCGGGCTACCTCTACCTCGGCGGCCTCGCGGGCGCGTCGTCGCTGCTCGCCGCCGGGGGCCAGGCCACCGGACGGCCGGTGCTGGCGCGTACCGCGAAGCTGGGCGCCGCGGGCGCGATCTCGCTGTCGCTGGCCGCGCTCGTGCACGACCTGGGGCGCCCGGCCCGTTTCGTCAACATGCTCCGCGTCCTCAAGCCGACCTCACCGATGAGCGTCGGCTCCTGGCTGCTCGCCGGTTACGCGCCGCTGACGGTGGCCGCCGCGGCCGCCGACGTCGCGGGCCGCTACCGCATGGCCGGGGCCGCCGCCACGGCGGGCGCGGCCGTCCTGGGACCGGCGGTCGCCACCTACACCGCCGTCCTGATCTCCGACACGGCGGTGCCCACCTGGCACGAGGGCTACCGCGAGATGCCGTTCGTGTTCGCGGGATCCGCCGCGAGCGCGGCGGCCGGGCTGGGCCTGGTCGGCGCCCCGGCGGCGCAGGCGGGGCCCGCGCACCGTATGGCGGTGCTGGGCGCCGCCCTGGAGCTCGGCGCCTTCCGGCTGATGAAGCGGCGCACAGGCCTGGCGGCGGAACCGTACGAGCAGGGCAGGCCCCGTACGCTGCTGCGCGCCGCGGAGGCGCTCACGGCGGGCGGCGCGGCGCTGGCGGCCCTCGCGGGCCGGCGTCCGGGCCGCCGTCTGTCGGTGACGGCGGGCGCGGCACTGCTGGCCGGCTCGGCGGCTCTGCGGTTCGCCGTTTTCCACGCCGGGGTGGTGTCCGCCGAGGACCCCAAGTACACGGTCGTGCCGCAGCGGGAACGGCTGGACGCGCGCGGTCGCTGACGGCCCGGCACCCGGCCGGGCGGCCGTTTCACCGGCCGCGCGGAGGGTACCCAGGACCAGCCGGGCCGGAAGGAGGTGGACGTCATGCCCACCCGGAGCCAGGTGTTGGACCTGCTCTCGGACGGCCTCGACTACGAGGAGGCCGGCCGGCGGCTCGGCATACCCGCGGGGCAGGCATTCCTGATCGCGACGGGGCTGCCCGCGGACGGCGGCGACACCCTCACCACCGCGGAGCAGCACCGTCCGGGCATGCCCGGGGAGTCCACCCAGCACCTGTCCAGCCCGCCGTCCGAGAACCCCACCGGCAAGGACGCCGTACACCAGTGGGTCAAGCACCGCGCCGCCGCGGACCGCCAGATGCGGCGGGCCGCCGAGCAGCGGGATCTCCGCCCGGAGGGCGAGCGGGCCCCCGGTGACGTGCACGAGGTGACCACGGTGCTGACGCGCGACCACGACCGGGTGACGGCCCTGCTGAAGCAGGTGCAGGCTCTGCCGGGCGCCAAGAAGGGCGGCTCGAAGGCCCAGCGGTCGCGCAGGGGGTTGCTCGTCGGCCTGATCACCGAGGCGTTGCGCAGTCATGAGCCGGCCGAGCAGCGCCACCTCTGGCCGGCCGTACGGGAGGCGCTCGACGACGGGGACCATCTGGCGGATCAGGGGCTCCGGCAGGAGCGGGAGGGCGCCGGCACCCTCGCGGCCCTGAGCGAGGCGTCCCCGGACACCGAGGAGTTCGACGACCTGGTCGAGCAACTCGTGGACCGACTGCGCCGGCACGCGGCGTTCGAGGATGCCGTCTTCGCCCGCCTGCGGGAGAATCTGCCGCAGGAGGACCGGGAACGTCTGGGGTCCGGCGTCGTGCGCGCCTGGGAGGCCGCACGACGAGGAACCGAGCGGGAGGAGTAGCCAAACATGGGCGTACGCACATGGATCGACTCCTGGCCGGTCTACCGCCAGCTCAAGGGCACCGACCCGCTGGGCCGCGGGGCCGCCGCCAAGAGCGGGACCAGCGCGCGGCTCACGCCCCGGGTAGCCACCGCCGACCGGGTGGTCAAGTCGGTCTGCCCGTACTGCGCCGTGGGCTGCGGCCAGAACGTCTACGTCGAGGACGAGCGGGTCACGCAGATCGAGGGCGACCCCGACTCCCCCATCTCACGCGGCCGTCTGTGCCCCAAGGGCGCGGCGAGCCTCCAGCTGACCACCGGCGACTCGCGCGAGCACCACGTCCTGTACCGGCGCCCGTACGGCACCGATTGGGAGCGTCTCGACCTCGACACGGCGATGGACATGATCGCCGACCGGGTGATCGCGGCGCGCCGGGCCGGCTGGCAGTGGGAGGTCGACGGGACCCGCACCCGGCGCACGCTCGGCATCGCGAGCCTCGGCGGGGCGACCCTCGACAACGAAGAGAACTACCTGATCAAGAAGCTGTTCACCGCCCTGGGAGCGATTCAGATCGAGAACCAGGCGCGTGTTTGACACTCCTCCACCGTTCCCAGTCTGGGAACCTCGTTCGGCCGCGGCGGCGCGACCACCTTCCAGCAGGACCTGCAGAACTCCGACTGCATCGTCATCCAGGGCTCGAACATGGCCGAGTGCCACCCGGTCGGGTTCCAGTGGGTGATGGAGGCCAAGGCCCGCGGAGCGAAGGTGATCCACGTCGACCCGCGGTTCACCCGCACCAGCGCGCTGGCCGACCTGCATGTGCCGCTGCGCGCGGGCTCGGACATCGCCTTCCTCGGCGGGATCGTCAACTACGTCCTGAGCAACGAGAAGTACTTCCGCGACTACATCGTGGCGTACACCAACGCGCCGGTGCTGCTGCGGGAGGACTTCCGGGACACCGAGGACCTCGACGGCGTCTTCTCGGGTCTGGACACCGACAGCCGCAGCTACGACAACAGCAGCTGGCAGTACGAGGGCACGGAGATCCAGGCGGCCTCGGGCGAACGTGACCAGGAGTACCAGGAGCGCACGCGTGGCGGCCGCTCGGTGTCGGAGGCGGCGCGCGGTGAGGCCCACGGTTCGGGCGGCGCCGCGATCCCGGAGGGCGAGCCCCGGCGCGACGAGACACTGACCCACCCGCGCTGTGTCTTCCAGGTGCTCAAGCGCCACTACGCCCGCTACACACCGGAGATGGTCGAGCGGATCTGCGGAGTGCCGCAGGACCTGTTCCGCCAGGTGTGCGAACTCGTGACGGAGAACTCCGGACGCGAGCGGACCACCGCCTTCGCCTACGCGGTCGGCTGGACGCAGCACACCGTCGGTGTCCAGTACATCCGCACGGCCGCCGTGCTGCAGAGCCTGCTCGGCAACATCGGCCGTCCGGGCGGAGGCATCCTCGCCCTGCGCGGACACGCCTCCATCCAGGGTTCGACCGACATCCCCACCCTGTTCAACCTGCTGCCCGGCTACATCCCGATGCCGCACGCGCACCACAACCAGGACCTCGACGCCTTCATCGAGGCGGAGGCGGCGCACAAGGGCTACTGGGGCAACATGCGCGCGTACCTGGTGAGCCTGCTCAAGGCGTACTGGGGCGACGCCGCGACGCCCGACAACGACTTCTGCTTCGACTATCTGCCGCGCCTGACGGGCTCCCACTCGACCTACGAGACGGTGATGGCCCAGCTGGAGGGAACCTGCAAGGGCTACTTCCTGATGGGTGAGAACCCGGCGGTCGGCTCGGCCAACTCCAAGATGCAGCGGCTGGGCATGGCCAATCTCGACTGGCTCGTCGTACGCGACTTCTCCCTCATCGAGTCGGCCACCTGGTGGAAGGACGGCCCGGAGATCGAGACGGGCGAGCTGCGCACGGAGGACATCCGCACCGAGGTGTTCTTCCTTCCGGCCGCCGCGCACACCGAGAAGGACGGCACCTTCACCAACACCCAGCGTCTGCTGCAGTGGCACCACCAGGCCGTCGAGCCGCCTGGCGAGGCGCGCAGCGACCTGTGGTTCACCTACCACCTCGGCCGCATCATCCGGGAGAAGCTCGCCGGGTCGGCCGACGGGATGGACCGCCCGGTGCTGGACCTGACCTGGGACTACCCCACGAAGGGCGAGAACGCCGAACCGGAGGCGGAGGCGGTCCTCGCGGAGATCAACGGCTACGACGCCGAGGGCGACCCGCTGGCCTCCTACGAGCAACTGAGCGACGACGGCTCCACGGCCTGCGGCTGCTGGATCTACTGCGGGGTCTACGCCGACGGCGTGAACCAGGCGGCCCGCCGCAAGCCGGGCAAGCAGCAGAACTGGGTGGCGAACGAGTGGGGCTGGGCGTGGCCGGCCAACCGCCGCATCCTCTACAACCGCGCCTCCGCCGACCCGGACGGCAGGCCGTGGAGCGAGCGCAAGGCACTGGTGTGGTGGGACGAGGACAAGGCGCTGTGGGTGGGACACGACATCCCCGACTTCGCGAACAACAAGTCCCCTCATCACCAGCCCCCGCCGGACGCCACGGGCGCCGAGGCGCTGTCGGGCACCGACCCGTTCATCATGCAGGCCGACGGCAAGGCCTGGCTGTTCGTGCCCTCCGGGCTCACCGACGGGCCGCTTCCCACGCACTACGAGCCGCAGGATTCGCCCTTCACCAACCTGCTGTACCCCCAGCAGCGCAATCCCGTACGGCACTTGCTGCCGACGCACCCGGACAACCGCTACCAGCCCAGCGGCGACGAGCCGGGCACGGAGGTGTTCCCGTACGTCGCCACCACCTACCGGCTCACCGAGCACCACACCGCGGGCGGCATGTCCCGCTGGCAGCCCTACCTGGCCGAGTTGCAGCCGGAGTTCTTCTGCGAGGTATCACCCGAACTCGCCGCCGAGCGCAGCCTGGAGCACACCGGCTGGGCAACGATCGTCAGCGCCCGGAACGTCATCGAGGCGCGGGTGCTGGTGACCGACCGGGTGCCCCCGCTGACCGTGCACGGCCGCACCCTGCACCAGGTCGGTCTGCCCTACCACTGGGGGCCGAACGGCTACACCACGGGCGACGCGGCCAACGAGCTGGTGCACATGTCCCTCGACCCCAACACCCACATCCAGGAGACGAAGGCGTTCGCCGTCGACATCCGGCCCGGCCGCCGTCCCAGGGGCCCGGCGGCCGTCGAGCTGGTGCGCGCCTACCGGGCCCGGGCCGGCATCGACGACCACACCGGCACGGAGGTCTGAGCCACCGTCGCGGAGCTCACCTCAGTACCACCGAGTGCGAGCCGCGCGGCACGAGCTCCCCGATCACCGGCGCGCCGGGTACCTCCCCGGCGACGAGCAGGCCGCCGGAGGTCTGCGCGTCGGCCAGCAGCAGACGGGTGTCGGCGTCCGTGTCCCCGAAGTCGGTGTGCGGGGTGACCCATTCGAGGTTGCGCCGGGTGCCGCCGCTGACGTAGCCGTCCCGTACGGCCTCGCGGGCGCCGTCGAGGTAGGGCACGGCGGCGGTGTCGACCACGGCGGTGACGCCGGAGGCGCGGGCCAGCTTGTGCAGATGGCCGAGGAAGCCGAAGCCGGTGACGTCGGTGGCACAGGTGACTTCGGCGGCGAGGGCGGCCTGGGATGCGTCCCGGTTGAGGGCGGCCATCGTGGCGACGGCCTGCTCGAACCGTTCGCCGGTGGCCTTGTGCCGGTTGTTGAGCACACCGGTGCCCAGGGGCTTGGTCAGCGACAGCGGCAGTCCCGGCCGGCCGGCGTCGTTGCGCAGCAGCCGCTCGGGGTCGGCGACACCGGTGACCGCCATGCCGTACTTCGGTTCCGGGTCGTCCACGCTGTGCCCGCCGCCGACGTGGCAGCCCGCCTCGGTGGCGACGTCCAGTCCACCGCGCAGCACCTCGCGGGCCAGGTCGAACGGGAGCCGGTCGCGCGGCCAGGCCAGGAGGTTCACGGCCAGCACGGGCCGGCCACCCATCGCGTACACGTCGGACAGGGCGTTGGCGGCGGCGATGCGCCCCCAGTCGTAGGGGTCGTCCACGACCGGGGTGAAGAAGTCGGCGGTGCAGACGATCGCCGTCCCCCGGTGGGTGACCACGGCCGCGTCGTCGCCGGTGGCGAGGCCGACCAGCAACGGGGTGTCGCCCCCGGCGAGCGGTGGCACGGTCAGCCCCGCGACCACCTCCTCCAGCTCTCCGGGCGGGATCTTGCAGGCGCAGCCGCCGCCATGGGCGAACTGCGTGAGGCGGACGGTCTCTTGGCGGGTCGGTGTCATACCTGTCTCCTGGGGCACTAGCCTGGCGGGCGGTGGAGGCGTGTGGGTGCCTGGTGGCCCTCCCGGTCTTCAAAACCGAGGTGTCCGAGGATCTCGGGCAGGCGGGTTCGATTCCCGTCCGCCTCCGCTGCCCGGCTCGGGCCGGCAGCGCCGGCGCTGGTCGTCCACCCGCTCGGTGTGTCCCCGCGCGTCCAGCAGTTCCAGGAGCGGCACGGCCACCCTGCGCGTGGTGTCCAGGGCGCGGCGGGCCTCGCTGAGTGTGAACGGCTGGGGCAGCCGGCGCAGGACGTCGGCGGCCCGGGCGTCCGCTCCCGGCAGCAGCACGATGCCGTCGGCCACCGCCAGCAGCGCGCCCGCCGAGACCGCGGCGGCCACCGCCTTGCGGGTCAGCCCGAGTTCCTTCAGGCGGTCGGCGTCCGGTGCGCGGAACGGCGTCCGCGTCAGCTCGTGTCGTACGGCGTCGACGGCGGCCTGGAGGGGCGGTGGCAGTGTCGGCCGGAGGCTGCCGGGACCGTACAACCGGCCTTGCCGGCGCAGCAGTCGGGACTGGCCCGGTGTCTCGGCGAGCGCGTCCACCAACGTCCGGTCGGGCAGGCCGAGCAGGCGCCGGGCCGCCTCGGCCGGCAGGCCCGGTTCCAGCGGGTGCTCCTCGGCGTACCGCTTCACCTCGGCGGCCAGGCGCTCCCGCAGTGCCGCCCAGTGGGTCTCGTCGACCAGCCACTCCCCGGCGACGGGCGCGGTGGGCGGCGGCACCCCCATCGCCAGCAGCTCCGAGCGGCGGACGATTCGCCGGCGCCGCAGCTCCGCGGCACCGTCCGGGCGGCCGGTCATGGCCGCCAGTTCCGCCGCCCTGGAACGCCCCGCGCCCCGCCGGGCCAGTCGCGGCGGGCGTACGTCGAGCACGGTCACCCCGCACGGCATGCGCTGCCCGCCCGGCTCCCGGAGCACGGCCCGGTCCCCGACACGCAGAGGCAGGGCCCGGTTCAGGGTCAGCCGCGCGGTGTCCTCCCCCAGTGGGCGGACCGTCGCCGGGACGGCGGCCGTACCGATGTGGAGGGTGACCGTGCGGGGCAGGTCGGCGACCGGTTCACCGGTGACGCGCACGTCCACGAGGTCGGTGAGCAGCCAGCGGTCCGGTGTCAGCAGCACCTGCCCCCGTCGCAGGGCACCGTCCACGGAGCCGTGCACGTTGACCGCCACCCGTGCCACACCGCTGACGGCGGACCGTTCCTCGTGCAGGCACTGCAGCCCGCGCACCTTCAGCAGGGTCGAGCCGTCGCCCGTCACCAGCCGGTCACCGGTACGCAGGGTGCCCGCGGCGAGCGTGCCGGTCACCACGGTGCCGTGGCCGCGTACGGTGAAGGCGCGATCCAGCCAGAGCCGCACGTCGGCGTCCGCGGGCGGCACCGGCAGCGATCGTGCCGAACGGGCCAGCTCCGCGCGCAGTTCGTCCAGTCCGGCGCCGGTCACCGCGCTGACCGCCACGGACGGCACCGTGCCGAGGGAGGTGGCGGCCAGGCGCTCCAGGGCGTCGGCGCGCACGGGCTCGGGGTCCGCCAGGTCACTGCGGGTCACCGCGAGCACGGCGTGCCGTACCCCGAGCGCGTCGAGGATCGCCAGGTGTTCCTCGGACTGGGGTTGCCAGCCCTGGTCGGCGGCCACGACGAACAGCACGGCGGGCACGGGTCCTGCCCCGGCCAGCATGGTGGCGACGAACCGCTCGTGTCCCGGCACGTCCACGAAGGCCAGGTGCTCCCCGTCCGCCTCCAGCCGGGTCCACACGAAACCGAGGTCGAGGGTGAGCCCCCTGCGCCGCTCCTCCTCCAAGCGGTCGGGTTCCATCCCGGTCAGAGCCCGCACCAGAGCGGACTTGCCGTGGTCGACGTGCCCGGCCGTGGCCAGCACCCGCATGGCGACTACCTCCCCGCCGCCGACCGCACGGCCCCGGCCAGCCGCTCGTCGTCCTCCGGGGGCACGGCCCGCAGGTCGAGCAGACAGCGCCCCGCCTCCAGGCGCCCGACGACGGGGACGGCGCCTGTGCGCAGCGCGGCGGCGCAGGACTCGGGCAGGGACAGGGCGGCGCTGGGCAGCGTCACCCCGGGCGCGCCGCCGCCTCCCACGGTCGCCGCGCTGTCGACGGCGCGTACGTCGATGCCGTCGGCGCTCAGCGCCTTGGCGAGCTCCTCGGCGCGGGCCATCAGCTGTTCGGGGTCGGCGGCCAGGGCGGCGGCGGTCGGGGTCCGCGGGCCGGTGAGCGTGGCCTCCAGGGCGGCCAGGGTCAGCTTGTCCACGCGCAGGGCGCGGGCCAGGGGGTGCCGGGAGACGGTGCGGACCAACTCCCCGTCGCCGAGGAGCAGTCCGCACTGCGGGCCGCCGAGCAGTTTGTCGCCGCTCGCGGTGACAAGTGAGGCGCCGGACCGCAACTGCGTCTCGGCGTCGGGTTCCTCGGGCAGCAGCGGGTGGGGGGCGAGCAGCCCGGAGCCGATGTCGGAGACCACGGGGACGCCCAGCGGCGCCAGTTCGCCGACATCTGCGGCGCGGGTGAAACCGGTGACGCGGAAGTTGGAGGGGTGCACCTTCAGCACGAACCCCGTCTGAGGTCCGATCGCGGCGGCGTAGTCCGCGGCGGTCGTGCGGTTGGTGGTGCCGACCTCGCGGAGCCGGGCCCCGGTGGAGACCAGAAGGTCCGGGAGCCGGAAGCCGTCACCGATCTCCACCATCTCCCCCCGGCTGATGACGATCTCCTTGCCGGCGGCGAGCGCGGTCGCGACCAGGACCAGCGCGGCGGCTCCGTTGTTGACGACGTGCGCCGCGGCGGCGGAGGGCACCCGGTCGCACAGCGCCTTCACAGCCGTGCGCCCGCGGCGGGCCCGGACGCCGGTGTGCAGGTCCAGTTCGACGTCCGTGGGCCCGGCGGCCTCCAGCACCGCCTGCCGGGCCGCGGCCGACAGGGACGCCCGGCCGAGGTTGGTGTGCAGCACCACGCCGGTGGCGTTGATCACCGGGCGCAGACCGCCGGCGGTCCCCGGGAGCAGGGCGAGGGCCGCGTCCCGCACCCGCTCCGGCGGGATGCAGCCGTCGCGTGCCTGTTCCTGCGCCTGCCGCACGGCCGCCTTCACCACGCGGGGCCCCAGCCGGCCCACCGCCTCCACCAGGCGGGGATCGCTCAGCAGGGTGTCCGTGCGGGGAATGCGCCGTCGCGTGTCGACGGCACCGCTCGGCCGGGGCGCGTGTCCGGCGCCGGACGCGACCGCCCCGGTCCCCTCAACGGCTCCCTGCGGTGTGACCCCCTGCTCCATGCGGCCCCTGCCTCTCCGGCCCCGGCCTGGCTGTCCGAGGAAAACCCATCGTCTCCCAGTGCCCCCGGCCGCCCGCCCGACACGCCGGGGTGGCAGGGCGCGGGGCTGTGCGCGGAGTAGCCCGGCATGCGGGCCCGGCCCCCGGGGGCGAGGCTGGAGCCATGGCCGAGCGTCGAGTGATCGTGTACCCGCCGAGCGAGAGCGGCGGCCGGCGCGTGCGCGCGGACGGCGAGATCCTCGGCACCGCCTATTCGCTGCATGACTTGACGGTCTTCCTGCAGCACGCCGGGCTGGAGGGCGTGGACGAGGTGGACGTGGCCGACTCGCCCTTGATCGAGTGGCACGGCGGTGGCCCCGAGGTGTGGGAGAGGGAACGCTGACGGCTTCGGATCGGCCGGTCCTGGTGCGCACAGCGGTGCTATGAAGGGAACATGAGGGTACGTTTCGGACGAGATCGGACCCAGGCGCGGCCCCCGCCCACCGGACGCGCGCGTGAGCGTCGCGGTTCCGTGCTGAACCCTCACAGCGCGGCCGGGCAGGTGTTCCTCCTTCAGATCGTGATCGTGGTGCTGCTGGTCGTGGCCGCGGTGGCGAGCGTGATGCTCCAGGCGGCGCGGGACGCGCTGCAGCAGGGGCGCCGCGTGTCGGTCGTCGCGGCCCAGTCGTTCGCGAACGCGCCCGGAACGGCCGAGGCGCTGCGCAGCCGGGACCCGTCGGCGGTCCTGCAGCCGCGGGCCGAAGCGGCGCGCAAGAAGGCGGGCGTGGATTTCGTGGTCGTCACGGACACGAAGGGAATTCGTTATACGTACCCCTACCCGAAGGAGATCGGGAAGAAGTTCGTCGGCGACATCAAGCCGGCGCTGGAAGGCCGTACCGTCATCGAGCAGGCCGGTGGGCCGCCCGTTCCCGCCGGCAAGGGCACGGCCGTGCAGGCGGTGGTCCCGGTGTTCGACTCCCATGGCACGGTCGTCGGCCTGGTTTCGGCGGGGATCACGGTCAAGAACGTGTCGCGCCTGTGGATGCCGCAGCTGCCGATCATCGTCGGTACCGGCGCGGCGGCGCTGGCACTGGCCGCGACCGGGACCACGCTGGCGTCCCGACGGCTGCTGCGGCAGACGCACGGCCTGGCCCCGGTGGAGCTGGCGCGGCTGTACGAGCACCACGAGGCGGTGCTGCACGCGGTGCGGGAAGGGGTGCTCATCACCACCCCCGACGGGCGGCTGCTGCTGGCCAACGACGAGGCGCGGCGGCTGCTGGCCCTGCCGGCCGACGCGCAGGGGCGCCCGGTGCGGGAGCTGGGGCTGCCGGAGAAGATCACGCGGCTGCTGATCTCGCCGGACGCGGTGACCGACGAGGTGCACGTCGCGGAGGACCGGCTGCTGGCGGTGAACAAGCGGCCCACTTTCCCGCACGGTGGTCCGGGGGGCAGCGTGGTGACGCTGCGGGACACCACGGAGCTGGCGGCGGTCTCGGGACGGGCCGAGGTGGCGCGGGAGCGGCTGAAGCTCCTCTACGAGGCGGGGTTGCGGATCGGGACGACGCTCGATGTGGGGCGTACGGCGCAGGAGCTGGCGGACGTGACGGTGCCGCAGTTCGCGGACCTCGTCACCGTCGATCTGCTGGACGCCGTGCTGCGCGGCTGGGAGCCGACCGCGGAGGGATGGCGGCATCTGCGGCGTACGGCGATCAGCGGGGACCGGCAGGTGATGCCGGTGTATCCGGTGGGCGAGATGATCACGTTCTCGCCGGGAACCCCGCAGATGCACGCGCTCCAGGAGGGTCGGGGGATGGTGGAGCCGGACCTGCGCAGGGCGCACGGCTGGCGGGAGCAGGATCCGGAACGTGCACGCAAGGCGCTGGAACTCGGGCTGCATTCGCTGGTGACCATGCCGTTGCAGGCTCGGAACGTGCCGCTCGGTGTGGCGAACTTCTACCGGACGACGGACTCCCCCGCGTTCGAGCCGGACGATCTGTACTTCGCGGAGGAGCTGGCCGCGCGGGCGGCGGTGGCCATCGACAACGCCCGGCGGTTCACGCGGGAGCACGAGATGGCGGTGACGTTGCAGCGCAGTCTGCTGCCGCGGGGGCAACCGGAGCAGGACGCGCTCGAGGTGGCCTGGCGGTATCTGCCTGCTGCGACGGGGGTGGGCGGGGACTGGTTCGACGTCATCCCGCTGCCGGGCGCACGTGTGGCGCTGGCGATGGGCGACGTCGTCGGTCACGGACTGCACGCGGCGGCGACGATGGGGCGACTGCGCACCGCGGTGCACAACTTCTCCACGCTGGACCTCCCCGTGGACGAGGTGCTCGGGAACCTGGACGACCTGGTCGCCCGCATGGACAACGAGGAGGACGCCGCCGAGGCCGCCGACGGCCACGAGGGCGAGGCGGTGACGGGAGCGACGTGTCTGTACGCGATCTACGACCCGGTGACGGGGGCGTGCACGATGGCCCGCGCCGGGCACCCCGAACCGGTGGTGGTGCGTCCGGACGGAACCGTCACCTGTCCGGGCGTACCGGCGTCGGCACCGCTCGGCCTGGGCGGTTACCCCTTCGAGACCGCCGAGCTGCGTTTGAGCGAGGGTTCCCAACTGGTGCTCTACACCGACGGTCTGGTGGAGGAACGCGCCCGTGACATCGACGTCGGCCTGGATCGGCTGCGCCGGGCGCTGGGCGCGGCCGGAAGGCGCAGTCCGGAGGAGGCGTGCCAGGCGGTGATCGATGCGGTGGGGCCGGCGCGACCCGCCGACGACATCGCCCTGCTGGTGGCGCGGACCCGGCTGTTCCCGCGCTCGTGCGTGGCCGAGTGGGGCGTGCCGCCGGAGCCGGCGGTCGTGCCCTCGGTCCGGACACGGTGCAGGGACAAATTGCGGGAGTGGGGGCTGGAGGACATCGGGTTCACCACGGAGCTGATCATCAGCGAGTTGGTCACGAACGCGATCCGGCACGGGTCGCCACCGGTGACCGTGCGGCTGCTGTACGGGCGCTGCCTGATCTGCGAGGTGGCGGACGGCAGCAGCACCTCGCCGCGGCTGCGGCGGGCGGCGACCACGGACGAGGGCGGGCGGGGGCTGTTCCTGGTGGCGCAGTTCGCCCAGCGGTGGGGGACGCGCTACACGGCCCGGGGCAAGGTGATCTGGGCGGAGCAGACCCTCCACGACGTCCACGACGTCACGTCCGCCGCGACGGACCCCACGCCGGTCGACGTCCTCCTGGAACAGTTCGGCGACCCTGCCATGTAGAGCGGATCCCGCCCCGGGCGCGCCTGCCCGACCGCAGGGGCACCGGGGCTGGCACCGGGGCCGTACACGCCCGAGGATGGCCGGGTGAGGACACCGATCAGCCGCCCCAGCCTGCGGCCCTACCTGCCGTATCTGCAGCGTGCCGCGCTCCCGCACGACGGACTGACCGCCCACTTCCTCGGCGCCAGCTCCGTCCTGCTGTCGGACGGTGAGACCCGTCTCCTCATGGACGGGTTCGTCACCCGGCCCCGCCTGCTGCGCGTGGCCTTGGGCCGCATCGCGCCCGACCGCAGGCTGGTCCGCGCGGCCGTCGAGCGACTGGGCGTGGACGGCCTCGCCGCCGTGGTGTGCGCGCATTCCCACTACGACCACGCCCTCGACGCCCCGCTGTGGGCGCTGGAAACCGGTGCCGAGCTGGTCGGGTCGCGGTCCACCGCGAACGTCGGGCGCGGTCAGGGGGTCCCCGCACGATCGCTGCGGGTCGTCGAGGACGGCGACACCCTCACCTACGGCGGCTTCGACCTGACCTTCCTGACCTCCCTGCACAGCCCCGGCGACCACTACCCGGGCAGCATCGACCGGCCCCTGGTCCCGCCGGCCCGCGCCCGGGCCTGGAAGACCGGCACCGTCTACTCCGTGCTGGTCGCGCACCCCCGCGGCCGTCTGCTGCTGCACGCCAGCGCCAACCACCGGCCCGGCGCCCTGCGCGGTCACCGGGCCGACGTCGTCTATCTGGGCATCGGCAACCTGGGCAAGCAGCCCGCCGCGTTCCTCCAGGCGTACTGGGACGAGGTCGTCACCACCACCGGAGCCCGGCGCGTCGTCCTCGTCCACTGGGACGACTTCTTCACCGGTCTGGGGCGCCCGTTGCGCCCGCTGCCCTACCTGTTCGACGACCTCGACACGACCATGAGCCGACTGCTGCCCCTCGCGCGCCGTGACGGCGTCGACGTCGTCCTGCCCGCCGCCTGGCAGCCGAGCGATCCCTTCGCCGGCCTCGGATGAGAGCCCGGGGACGCTATCCCGTCTTCGTGCCGGCCTCGCCGCGGGGCTGCCCTCCTTCTCCGATACCCGTCTGACCGGCGAGCAGCGGGGAGCGGGTGAGCAGCGTCACGGCAACGGCCACGACGACTGCCCCCGCGACCGACAAGATGGTGTACACGCCGCCCCGGACCGCTTCGCCGAAGACGAAGACGCCCCACAGGATCGCGACGACCGGGTCGGACATCGTCAGCCCGGGCTGGCTGGCGAGCAGCCGTCCGGCGTGCATCGCGGACTGCAGCAGGAACATCGCGCCGGTGCCCGCCACGATCATGGCGTAGAGCTGCCAGCTGGTGAACAGCGCGCCGATGCCGTGGGTGAACGTGTCCGTCATGCCCTTGATCAGCGCGGCGGTGAACCCGAAACCGCACCCGGTCGCCACTCCCAGGAGGGCCGCCTTGCGGGCCCCGGGATCGGCGAGACGGGCCCACACCACCATGGCGGCGACCAGGAGCACGTTCACTCCCGAGGCGAACGCCCACCTCAGAGCGGTGGCGTGTGCGGCCGAGCCCTGCGAGGGGGACAGGGCGAACAGCAGCCCCGCGAGGCCGGCGGCCATCATCACCGAGGCGCCCCATTCCCGGACGCCCAGTCGGCTCCTGAACACCAGCGATGCCAGCAGCAGGGTGGCGGGCAGTTCCAGGACCAGCACCGGCTGCACCAGCGAGATCTGGCCGTTGCCCAGCGCCGCGGCCTGCAGCAGGAATCCGGCGATGACCGAGAGGACGCCGGCGAACCACACCGGCCGGTGCAACAGGTGCCGTACGAGCCGCCAGCTCAGGCTCTCGCTCGCCGGGCGGTCCCGCGCCGCCTTGCGCTGCAGCACGGAGGCGAGGGCGTTCGCGATCGCCGCCAGGACGGCGAGCAGCACGCTCAGCACGGCGCGCCGCCCCCGGGTGCCAGCGCCCCCGCAGCGACGATCATGTCTCCTCCACACCGGGTCGGCAGGGCTGCGGGCGCCCCACGCACTCAAGTCCACGGCGTCGAGCGGTGCCCCGCAACCGCGGGGGCGCCGTCCGGGACGCGCGGGACGGTGATCGGCGACCGGCCGCGTCGTCGCATCGGCCGCCTGCAAGCCGCCCGGTACGCCCGGAGACGGCAGCGGTGCCTCCCGCCGCACTCTCACGACGGGAGGCACCGCTGCCGTACGGTCAGGACAGGCTCACGGATAGGCGACCAGATCGGCCACGTTGGTGCTGGAGTTGGACGGCCCGCCACGGTCGTTGACGATGTGGCGGATGGTTCCGGTGCCGCCGAGGGAGACGGTCACCATGTCCCGGAAGCGGACGTTCGCACGTAACCGTCGCTGGTGGCAGCGAAACTCCACTGCTGGGCGCCGGTGTTGTTGCAGTTGTACTGCTGGACCGCGGTGCCGTTGGCGGTTCCGGCGCCCCGGGCGTCCAGGCACTTGCCGCTGCCGGCGTTCACGATGGTCGCCCAGCCGGTCGGCAGGACCGCGGACTGCGCGGCAGCGGCTCGGGACGGTGCCGCCGCCCGGGAGGACGTGGCGGTGATCCCCTGAGCGGGTGTGGCGGTGAGCAGGGACGCGGCCGATGCCGCGACCAGGGCGGCCGCCGCCCAGGCGCGGACGCCGGGAGCGGTTCTGCGGGGGTGCGTTCGACTGGTGCGCAAGAGGCTGAACACGGGTCCTCCTGTGCCGACTACGCGGCTGGTGGTGGGGGGCGTCCGGCCGTGCGGAGTACGGCCTTTCGGAGGCGGTGGGCACGGGGGCAGAGCACGAAGCCGCGTTCGCGCGCCACCGAGCCGCCTCCCCGTAGCACCACCCTGCGTTCACAAGACTGAAAGTCGAGCGCATTCATGGAACGGTGAGCGGTCAGTGAATCTAAAGGTCTGTACCAGGAGCGTCAAGAGATGAAGCAGGAAAGGCTCCGAACACCGGTCGAGCGGCAAGGAGTTGAACGCGGTGTCAACGGTTCCGCCGTTCCGGACGTCGTCCGCCTCGGCCGCTGACGGACCGGCGTCCGTCTCGACGGCTGAAGGACCCGCGTCCGCCTCGACGGCTGAAGGACCCTCGCTCCGCCTCGACGGCTGAAGGACCGGCGGCCGCCCTGCCTCAGACGGAGCCGGCGTTGCTGGGCGGGTAGAACGGACGCATCGGCAGCGGGTGTTCGGGGACCGGCAGCGGCGGCAGCGCCGCCTCCTCCACCCACGCCTGGAACAGGTCGTCCAGGGGCCGGGACGCGAACCGTGCGGCGTGGGCGGTGAAGGCGCCGGTCGTCACGGTCCCGCCCCGGTGCACGCCCGCCCAGCCGCGCAGCATCCGGAAGAACGCCTCGTCGCCCAGCGCGCAGCGCACCGCGTGCAGCACCAGGCCGCCGCGCTCGTAGAGGCGGTCGTCGAACATGCGCTTGCGGCCCGGGTCGGCGAGTCGCAGGTCCTGCGGAAGCGAGGACAGCTTCCGGTGCGCCGTCGCGGCCAGTCGATCGGCCGCGAGTCCCCCGGACCGCTCCGACCAGAGCCATTCCGCGTACTTCGCGAACCCCTCGTTGAGCCAGATGTGCCGCCAGTCGGCGACGGTCACGCTGTTGCCGAACCACTGGTGCGCCAGCTCGTGCGCCACCAGCCGCTCGGAACCGCGGGCGCCGTCCACGTGGTTGGCGCCGAACAGCGACAACCCCTGTGCCTCGACGGGGACGTCGAGATCCTCCTCGGTCACCACCACGGCGTACTCGCCGAACGGGTAGGGACCGAACAGCTCCTGGAACAGGGCCATCATGGCCGGCTGGCGCGCGAAGTCCCGGGAGAACCGCGCGAGCAGGGGCACGGGGATGTGCGCGTGCTGCGGCACACCGTCCTCGCCCGGATCGCCGAGCAGCACGGTCTGGTACCTGCCGATCGACAGCCCGACGAGATAGCTGGAGGTCGGCGCGGGCTGGTCGTACACCCAGGTCGTCGTCGACGCCTTGGTCGTACGGGTCAGCAGGCGCCCGCCGGTGACCACGGAGTACGCCGACGGCGTGGTGACCGAGATCTGGTAGGAGGCCTTGTCCGCCGGGCGGTCGTTGCACGGATACCAGGAGGGTGCCCCGACCGGCTGGCTCGCCACCAGCGCCCCGTCCTGGAGCTCCTCCCAGCCGACGCCGCCCCAGGGGGTGTTGACGGGCTTCGGATTGCCGGACCAGTGCACCTCGACGGTGAACGCGGCACCCCCCCGGACGGGTTTGGACGGGCGGACGCGCAGCCGGCCGCCGCGGTGCGTGTAGTGCGCCGCCCGGCCGTCGACCTTGACCCGGCCGACGCGGAAGTCGGCCAGGTTCAGCTGGAACTCGGTGAGCGGGGCCGGGCCCGCTATGGCGTTCAGACGTGCCGCCCCGGCGAGCCGGTTGGGGCCGGGGCGGTAGTCCAGCGTGAGCTCGTAGCGGTGGACCCGGTAGCGGGGGTCGCCGTTGTCGGGGAAGTACGGGTCTGCTTCCGCCTTCTGCTGAGGGCTCACTGGTGCGTCTGCTCCCTGCGCTGTGCTCGTACGTCGTGCCGGTGCCCCGTCCCCCGGCCCGATACGGGTCACGTCGCTCGCTTCCGGGGGCGCCATGCCTCGATCGGGTTGCCCAGCCAGCGGGTGTCGTCGGGCACGGACTCCGCCGCCATCACCAGGGAGGCGGGACCCAGCGTGGTACGGGCCCCGACCGTGCTGCCGGGCAGGACGATTCCGCCAGGACCCAGCGTGGCGCCCTCACGGAGGACCACAGTATCCGTCCGCAAGATCCGGTCGTGGAAGAGGTGGGTCTGCAGGACGCAGCCTCGGTTGACCGTGGCCCCGTCCCCCAGCGTGACCAGGTCCGTCTCGGGCAGCCAGTAGCTCTCCACCCACACGCCCCGGCCGATCCGGGCGCCGAGCCCGCGCAGCCACAGCGTCATCAACGGCGTGCCCGGCACCGATCCGGCGAGCCATGGCACGGTCACGACCTCGACGAAGGTGTCCGCCAGTTCGTTGCGCCAGACGAAGGAGCTCCACAGCGGGTGCTCCCCGGCCCGGTGGCGGCCCACGAGCAGCCACTTCGCCACGACGGACACGGCACCGGCCACCAGCCCGGCGCACAGCAGCACCGCCCCGCCCAGCAGCCAGGCCCAGCCGTCCAGCGCGCTGAGCGCCGCGGCCGTCAGCACGGCGAGACCCGCCGAGCAGAACACGGGCACGATCCGGCACAGCTCCACCAGCCCGCGCGCCCACAGCAGCCGGGCCGGCGGTTCGTAGGTGCGGCTCCGGTGGCCGTCGGACACCGCGCGCGGCAGCTTCACCGGCGGCAGGCCCAGGTAGGAGCTGCCCTTCTTGGCCTTCTTCGGCGTCGCCGACAGCACGCCGACCAGCCCGCCGTCCGGCACGCTGCGGCCCGGCGCGGTCATCCCGGAGTTCCCGAGGAACGCCCGCCGCCCGATCTCCGCGCGCCCGATCCTCACCCAGCCGCCGCCCAGCTCGTACGGCGCGGTCAGCGTGTCGTCGGCGAGGAACGCCCCGTCACCGACCGTGGTCAGGCTCGGCAGCGCCAGGACGGTCGACACCTCGGCGCCCCGCCCGATCCGCATCCCGAGCAGCCGCAGCCACACCGGAGTGACCAGCCCGGCGTACAGCGGGAAGAGCATCTCGCGCGAGCGGTCCATGAGCTGGGTGACCGTCCAGGCCTGCCAGCCGGCCCGGCTGTGGGTGGGATGTGTGCCCTCGCGCAGCCCGAGACTCGTCAGCCGTACGGCGGCCAGGAGCGACAGCGCGTACGTCAGACCGAAGGCGAGCGTCGCCGGCACCAGTGCCACGGCGGCGCCCCGCAGGGCCGCGCCGAGACCGGCGGCCGGGTCGACGAAGACATGCGCCACCAGGAGCGCGGCCAGCCCCGCCGGCACCGGCAGGGCCGTCAACGCGAAGCCGGTGACGCCGTACACCGCCCGCCACCCCGTACCGCGGTGCGGCCGCTCCTTGGGCCAGTTGTGCTTGGCCCGTCCGAGCTTCACGGCGGGCGCGCCCGCCCAGCGCTGGCCGGTCGGGATCTGCCCGGCGACGGCCGACCCGGGCGCGACCTCGGCGCGCTTGCCGACGCGCGCACCCGGAAAGAGCATGCTGCGCGTGCCGACCACGGCGTGCGCTCCCACCTTGACCGGGCCGATCTCCAGCACGTCGCCGTCCAGCCAGTGGCCCGCCAGATCCACCTCGGACTCGACGGCCGCGCCCCGGCCCAGCTTGAGCATGCCGGTCACCGGCGGCAGCGAGTGCAGGTCCACATCCGCGCCGACCTTGGCTCCCAGGGCCCGGGCGTACCGCTCCAGCCACGAGCCCGTCAGCGAGGTGGCCCCGCTGAACTCGGCGAGCCGTTCGGCGGCCCACAGCCGCAGGTGCACTCCGCCGCCGCGGGGGTACCGGCCGGGCTCGACACCCCGCAGCAGCAGCCGGGCCCCGCCCGCGGCGATCGCGAGCCGCCCCGGCGGGCTGAAGAACAGCAGCGCCCCGGCCGCCACGGCCCACCACGAGGTCGTCGGCGCCCACGGATACGGGCCGAACCAGTGCAGGACGTTGCCGAGGGCGGCCAGCGCCACGGTCCAGCGCAGCCCCAGCACGGTGAACAGGGGGATCAGCAGGAGGAGTTGAAGTGCCCCGGCCCGCGCCGGCACAAGAGCGATCACGCGCCGCGCCGCGTCGTCCTGTACCGACTCCTCCAGGTGGCGGGCCAGTTCGCGCAGCCTGGGCTGCTGGTAGATGTCGAGGACGGCCGCGCTGGGGTAGCGGGTGCGCAGCCGGGTGGTGAGCTGGGCGGCGGCCAGGCTGCCCCCGCCGATCGCGAAGAAGTCGTCGGATGCGTCGGTCACCGGGATGCCGAGGACCTCGGTCCACTGCTCGGCGAGCCAGGCCTCCGTGCCGTACAGCTGGTTGGCGGGGCCTTCCAGGTCCTCCAGCGGCCAGGGCAGCGCGCCCCGGTCGACCTTGCCGGAGGTGCGGGTCGGCAGGTCGTCGACCGGTGCGAGCAACGGGACGAGCGCGGCGGGCAGTTCGGCCCGCAGCCTCTCGACGGCCGCCGTGTGGTCCCACCCCTCCTGGGTGACGACGTAGCCGACGAGGAGCTGGTTGCCGCTGCGCGCCGTCCGTACGGCCGCGGCGGCGCCGGCCACCCCGGGCAGGGCCTGCAACGCCGCGTCCACCTCGCCGAGTTCGATCCGCCGCCCGCCGAGCTTGATCTGCTCGTCGGCGCGCCCGAGGAAGATCAGGCCCTCCGGCTCGGCCCGGACCAGGTCGCCGCTGCGGTAGGCGCGTTCCCAGCCGAGGGAGACGACAGGCGCGTACTTCTCGGCGTCCTTCTCCGCGTCGAGGTACCGGGCGAGGCCGACACCGCCGATCACCAACTGGCCGCTCTCCCCCATCGCCACCGGCTGTCCGGCGTCGTCCACGACGGCCAGTTCCCAGCCGTTCAGGGGCAGTCCGATCCGGATCGGCTCCTCGCCGGTGAGCAGCGAGGCACAGGCCACCACGGTCGCCTCGGTCGGCCCGTAGGTGTTCCAGACCTCGCGCCCCTCGGTGACCAGCCGCTGTGCCAGTTCGGGCGGGCAGGCCTCGCCGCCGAAGATCAGCAGGCGGACGTCGTTCAGGGCCTCCGGCTCCCAGAGCGCGGCCAGCGTCGGCACCGTGGAGACGACGGTGATCTCCTGCTCGACCAGCCAGGGGCCGAGGTCCGCGCCGCTGCGCACCTGCGCGCGCGGTACGGGCACCAGGCAGGCCCCGTAGCGCCAGGCCAGCCACATCTCCTCGCAGGAGGCGTCGAAGGCCACGGACAGGCCCGCCATGACCCGGTCGCCGGGCCCGATCGGTTCCTTCGTCAGGAAGAGTTCGGCCTCGGCGTCCACGAACGCGGCGGCACTGCGGTGACTGACGGCGACGCCCTTGGGTTTCCCGGTCGAGCCAGAGGTGAAGATGATCCACGCGTCCTGCTCGACGCCGGGGCGGGCGGCGGGGACGTCGGACGTGCCGTTGACGGTGATCTGGTGCCCGGCGCCCACGACCGCGCGCACCTGCGCCTCGCCGAACACCAACTCGGCCCGCTCGTCCGGGTCCTCCGCGTCCACGGGAACGTAGGCGGCACCGGCGGCGAGCACGGCGAGGATCGCCACGTACAGGTCGTTGGTGCCGGACGGGACACGCACGCCGACCCGGTCGCCCAGGCCGACCCCCGCGTCCGCGAGACGACGCCGGAGGTTGTCGACCTCGACGGCGAGGGAGCGGTAGGTCAGGCAACGGCGGCCGTCGTCGAGGGCCGGTTCGCCGGGGTACGCGCGTACGGAGGCGTCGAGGATGTCCATGAGCGTCCGCGGCGCGGCGGCGGGGGCGGCGGAGAAGCGGGCGCGGTCGCCGAACCGGGCGTGCATCTCGTCGTCGGTCGGGGCGACTGCGGGGCCTTGCCGGAGGGCTGCCATCGGGTCCTCACGTGTCGTTCCCGGAGCGTTCCGGGCGCTGGTGGGCCCTCAGGGATGCCCGGGGATCTTCCGGTCCAGCTCCAAACAAGCGGTCAACTTTAGTACGTCACCGCTGAGACCAGGACGTTCCGCTGTGCGGCGGGCCGGCCGAAGCCGCTCGGAATCAGTCATTCCGGTGCGCTGACGTGGTGATGTGTCATCGTGACGAGATATCCCCCACATCTGTCGTGACCGGGCTGGGGACCGCGAGCACCGCGACCGCGCGGTGCTCGCGGTCCTCACTCACCCGTACGTCCGAAGGGATCTGACGGGGCGCCGTGTCGCCCGCCGGGTGTCAGTGGTGCCCGGCCGGCAGCACCTGGACCGTGTACCCGACCGCCCGCTCACCGGTGGCGTCCGAGGGGCGGCCACGGTCCACGACGGCGCCGCAGCGGCGTTCCGCAGGGTTCCGGTGCGGACCTCCACGCCGGGGCGACCGCCTGTGTCGTCCATTCCCCGGCGGCTCGAGCGGGAGCGTCGGCCCGTGCCGCGGAGCCGACGCCGAACGGTGCGACGGCGGCCACCACGGCCGGCGTGGCGTGCAGAGTGCGGACTCGGGCGGAGGTGCGTCGTATGCCGGGCATGGGACCTCCTTCGATACGTCCGGGATGTGAGGCCCAGATCCCAGCCCTTCGACGCGACGGCGGGGCTGAGCAGCCGTGAACGGTTGCCCAAGGCGGTGCGGACGTCCGGGCCCGGCAGGGGCCGCGACGCCGTTTCCGCCTGTGCCCCGAGGGAACTCGAGGGGGTTCCGAGACCGACCGGAGGCACGGACATGAGTGATCGCAAGGACCGCCGCGGTAGCGGGTACGCGCGGGGCCGTGACGCCGGCGAGCCGGGCGCCCACTCGGGCGCGGAGAGCCAGGCGCAGGAGCGGACGGTGCCCGGTACGGCGAGCGCCGAGGAGGGCTACCGGACCGAGCGCGGCACCACCGCGGGCAAGCCCCTCGAAGGTGTCGAGAAGGACGAACGGGCCCGGCGGGAGCCGGACGCCGGGACCGACGAGCGCGGGACGGGCGGCGACGCCACCGACACCTGACCCGGTGGGGCGGCTCCCGGCCGGATCACCGTACGGGAACCGCCCGCCGGCTCTGCTCCACGGCCACCGTGGTGGTGACCCTCATCAGGCACGGCCTGCGGGGCGTCGAGCCGAACCCGAACCGCACGGCGGGTTCGACCGGTGCCAGGGAACCGAGGTCCTCCCCTTCGTAGACGCCCCAAGCCTCGGTGACAGGACGCAGGTCCTTCGCCCCGTACCACTCGTACCGGCCGGCGCCCGCGCTGCCGTGGGTCCGCACCCCCAGCAACGCCCTGGCGGCCGGGGCCACCAGTACGGCCCAGGCAGGACGGGCGGCGAGCGGTCCGGGGACGGCTGTGAGCAGCAGGCCCATGGGCCCTCTGCGGCCGGTGACGAAACGGAGGTCGAGCGGTGGGGCCACGACCGCGCATTCCCCGCGGCCGGCCTCCACTGCGACCGGTACGACCCGAACCTCGTCGAAGACGTAGGTGCCGGCGACGAAACGCGCCGTCCGCGCGGACGGGGCCAGAAGGACGCGGTGTCCGTCCTTCCGCTCGAGCATCACGTCGGTGAACGGGCCGAACGGCGACCGCGCCCAGTGGCCGACCACCACCCGCGTCCCCGACGACGTGCCGATCCCCGCGATCCACCCGTCGAACCGCAGCCGTACGCGCCCGGCATGCCCCCGGCCGATGCGTGGTGCAGTCCTGCCCGGCACGCGTCACCGTTCCTTACCGCGGTGACCGCTCAGGCGGCCGCACCGCCACCAGGCCGTCAGCCACCCGGCCTGCATCGCCGCGTCCAGCAGATAGGTCGGGCGGATCCGGCCCCGGGGCACGTAGACCAGGTCGACGGCCAGCAGCGTCACCGCCGTGCCCACGCCCGTACGGCGTGCCTGGGCCGGGCCGCCGGGCACGGCAGGGGTGCGCAGCAGCGCCCAGCCGCTGGTGGCGAGGAGACCCGCCGTCGTCCGTTGCAGCCAGTGCTCGGTCTTGCGGCCGAAGACCCACTCGAAGCTGCGCAGGTGAAGCAGGGGCCAGCCGCCGCCGACGAGATTGAACAAGCCCTGGGCCCGGGCCACGTACAGCGGGTTCATCGGGACTCCTCCCGTTCGGTGGTGCGCCGGAGCAGACGGACGCACTGCTCCCCGCCCTTCGGCACCCACGGGCCGCAGTACCCGGGCGCCACCTGGCAAAACACATGACCGGACGGCGAGAAGCGAACCGGGCCGGGGCGTGACCGGGCCCGGGACGTGAGCAGGCCGCCGGGGCGTGACCGGGCCACCGGGGCGTATCGCTCTAGATCAGGCCCGCCCCACTGCCGGCGGGAGGGCGTCCCGTTCTGATCATGCGACTGACGGCCTTCTCGATCGCGCCTTGCGTCGCCGGGACACCGAAGGCGGCCCCGTCCCCCAGCCGGTCCAGGCACGGGGCGACGGTGACGCCTTCCTCGAAGAGTTCGATCACGCGGGGGTTGATGTAGGAGGCGCGGCAGACCGCCGGCGTGTTGCCCAGGTAGTCGGCGACCTCCCTGACGGCACGGGCGATGGCCCGGCGCCGCCCGGTCTCGCTGCGGGCCGCGGGCTGTGAGACGCCCAGGGCGACGGAGGCCAGGACGGTGGCGTGCCAGGTGCGGAAGTCCTTCGCGGTGACGGCCACGCCGCTGACCTCCCTCAGGTAGGCGTTGAGGTCGTCGCCCGAGACCTCGCGCCAGCTGGGCGGCTGCCAGTAGGCCAACAGCCGGTCGCCTCCCCCTCGCCGCCGCAACAGGGAGGTGAGCGCACGGAGTATGGCGTCGTCCCCCACCGCCTGTACCAGCTCCTTGCCGTGTTTGGCCGGGTAGTCGAAGACGATGTGTCCCCGCGAGGCCCTGGCGTGCCGGCGCAGCAGCGTGGTCAGGCCGTAGGAGTTGTTCATGTCCGCGTAGCGCTCGCTTCCTATGCGGAAGAAGCCGAGGTCGAGCAGGCGCGCGCCGGTGGCGAGGACGCGGTCCCGGGTCAGTCCGCGGAGGCCGAGGTGGGCTTCCACGGCTTCCCGCAGGCGCGGCAGCGCGTCGGCGACCTCCAGGACGTGCTCGTGTTTGTTCTCCTCCTGCTGCGCCCGGAACCGGGGGTGGTAGAGGTACTGGCGGCGTCCTGCCGCATCGGTGCCGACGGCCTGGAGGTGGCCGTGGGGGTGACGGCAGATCCATACGTCCTTCCAGGCCGGAGGAATGACCAGCCCCTTGATCCGCTCGATTTCCGACGCATCCGTCAGAACGTTCCCGGAGGCGTCGAGATACTGGAACCCCCGACCGCGGCGCCTGCGCGTGTAGCCCGGATCGCAGGGACGACTGGGACGCAGACGCACCTCATCACCCTCCACACGGCTCAATCGGCGGGCGATGGCCTCCTGACGTCCGGCCGCCGACTTCTGACGGCGTGACCGGTACCCTCATCCGGACCCGTCAGTCGCTCGCCCCGGCACCGCGCGGATTTGCCTTCGAGTGGACTTCAACCGTCAGACTGATCACGGCGGAATCCGACCGCGGACGGGAAAGGGCGGCAGCACATGGGGACGACGAGCCGGGCAGGGCACCCTCTGCCGTACGGCATCTACCGGCAGGCGATCGAGCGGGAGACGCTGCGCTTCGCCGAGGTGGTCAAAGGTGCGGACCCCGGGACCGCCGTGCCCTCCTGCCCCGACTGGACCCTGGCCGAACTCACCCGGCACGTCGGGTCGTTGCAGCGCTGGTTCAGCACACTGCTGACCCGGCTGGTGCAGGAGCCCCCGCGCAGCCGCGACGTGGAACTGGGGCTGCCGGAACGTGCGCAGGAGTATGCCGACTGGGTGGCGGCGGGCGTACCCGCGGTGGCCGAGGTGCTGCGGGCCACGGACCCTCAGGCGGGGATGTGGGCCTGGGGTGAGGACCAGCATGCGCGGTTCTGGGCCCGCCGGATGCTGTGCGAAACGCTGGTGCACCGGGTGGACGCGGAGCGGGCCGTCGGCGGGGAGTCGGAGATCGACCCCGCACTGGCGGCGGACGGGGTGGACGAGTTCCTCGTCAACCTGCCCTACGCGGGTCTCTTCGCGCCGGGGGTGACCAAGCTGCACGGCAACGGCGAGGTCATCGCCTTCCGGTGCGCGGACTTGGCCGGCGGTACCGGCGAGGAGTGGCGGGTACGACTGGATCCGGACGGTTTCCGCCTGCTGGCACCGGCAGCGGGCGATGCGGCGCCGACGGGGGCGTTGACGGCGGAGGTCCGGGGGCAGGCGGGGGACCTCCTGCTCCTGCTCTACGGGCGGCGGTCGTACCAGGACTCCGCCTTCGACGTCTCGGGAGAGGTCGCGGTACTCGACCGCTGGTTCGCGCACACGGCTTTCTGAGCCGCGCCGGCGGTCCGGGCTGACCACCCTGCAAGGAGGGAGCGAACAAATCCAATCAGGAGGCGACAGAGTCCGACTGCCGCAACGTTTCCAGTGCGTGGCCGCCTGCCAGGTCAACCCTTCAGACGAGCACGGTGATAGCCCGAAATCTCGGACAGCGGGGACACATCCACCTCGTCGAGACGCAGTCGAGCACTACTCACTCGGTCAAGAATCAACAAAATCGAACGCGTATATTGACGCAGCTGAACAGGTCCGACTCTCATGGGTCCCCGCCGGGCACCTGAAGAGAGGGACGAAGCATGTCCGAGGGAACACCCCGTAGACCCGCCGAACGCCGGCGCCGCAGAGCCGCCGCCTTTCTGACGTTTCTCGGAGCCGTGGCGGCACTGCTGCTTCCGGCGACCGAGGCGCACGCGGCCACCGTGTCGTTCACCACCGGCGCCGCACGCACCGACCAGAACGGGAACGCGCTTCAGCTGCACGGCCTCGGCATCATCAAGGTGGGCGGCACCTGGTACGGATTCGGCGAGGACAAGACCGGCGAGACCTCGTCGGACACGTCGTTCCAGGACATACCCTGCTACACCTCGACCGACCTGGGCACCTGGACCTACCAGGGCATCGCCCTGGCCAGACAGAGCAGCGGCGACCTGGGGCCGAGCCGCGTCGTGGAGCGCCCCAAGGTCATCTACAACGCCTCGACGAGCACGTACGTGATGTACATGCACATCGACAGCACCAACTACTCCGAGGCCAAGGTCGGTGTGGCGACCAGCAGTACCCCGTGCGGTCCGTACACCTACCGGGGAAGCTTCCGTCCGCTGGGCAACCTCAGCCGTGACATCGGCCTGTTCCAGGACACCGACGGCACCGCGTATCTGCTGAGCGAGGACCGCAACAACGGCCTGCGCATCGACAAGCTGTCCGCCGACTACCTCTCCGTGGACAGCGCGGTGGCGGTGCTGGGCGGCAGTGGCAGCAACAGCGTCGAGGCGCCCGCCATGGTGAAGGTCAACGGCGTCTACTACGTGTTCGGCTCGCACCTCACCGGGTGGAGCCTGAACGACAACATCTACGCCACCGCCACGTCACTGGGCGGCCCCTGGTCGGCGTTCCGGAACTTCGCCGCTCCCGGCACCCATACCTACGGCAGCCAGACGGCGAACGTCATCACGGTCCAGGGCACCTCCGGGACGACCTACATCTACGCCGGCGACCGCTGGAACACCTCCGACCTCGGCTCGTCGCAGCTGATCTGGCTGCCGCTGACCATCAGGGGACGCACGGTGAACCTCGGTCAGTACCCCACGTGGTCCCTCGACGCCGGCGCCGGCACCTGGACCGCCGACAGCGGCATTCCCACGACAGGGGTCCACACACTCACCGACGTCAACAGCGCTCTGCTGCTGGACGTTTCGGGCGCCTCCACATCGAACGGTGCCAAGGTCATCCAGTGGACGTCCACCGGCGGCACCAACCAGCAGTGGACCTTCACCCGGGTCGGGGACAACGTCTACACGCTGAAGAGCGTGAACAGCGGCCTGTGCCTGGACGTGCCGAACCAGTCGACCGACACCGGCGTGCAACTGCAGCAGTGGACCTGCAACGGCGGCACGAACCAGCAGTGGTTCCTCGACCTGGTGGGCAGCTACACCGGCAGCACGTACATGCTGGCCGGTGTGGGCAGCGACCTGAACATCGGCGTCGCGGGCGGTGTCACCACCAAGGGGACGGCGGTGGACCAGGAGACGGGCACCGGTGCGACGAGCCAGCAGTGGAGTCTCTCCTGATCCACTACGCCGAGAACGACCGGGCGGCCTGGACCAGGTCAGGCCCGTCGCCGAGAGGAAGCGGTGGGCATCGGCGGGCCTCTCCGGGGGCTCGCTTCTCAGCGGTGGCGGTCCAGAGGTCGGGGCAGGAAAGGGCCGCGTTCCGGCAGGCGCACGTGGCGTGCGTCACGCGGGGGTGCCGACAGGGCCGTGGCATGCTGGCGCGATGGGATCTCCGCGTGACCACAAGCCGCTGGCCGAGCAGGTCGAGGAACTGCTCGCCGCCGGTGGCCCGTTGCCGATCGTCGCCGCCGGTCATCCGGTGCTGCGCTCCGGCGCCGAGCCGTTCGACGGGCAGTTGGGGCCCGCGCTGCTGGCCCGCTTCGTCGAGGCCCTGCGCGTGACGATGCACGCGGCGCCGGGCGTGGGTCTCGCCGCGCCGCAGGTCGGGGTGGCGTTGCGGATCGCGGTCATCGAGGACCCGGCGCCGGTCCCGCAGGAGGTCCGGGTGGCGCGCGGGCGGGTGCCGCAGCCGTTCCGGGTGCTGGTCAACCCGTCGTATGAGGCGGTCGGCACCGAGCGCGCCGCGTTCTTCGAGGGCTGTCTGAGCGTGCCCGGATGGCAGGCCGTGGTGGCCCGGCACGCCCGGGTGCGGCTGCGGGCGCTGGACGAGCACGGGGCCGCCGTGGACGAGGAGTGCACGGGCTGGCCGGCGCGCATCGTCCAGCACGAGACGGACCACCTGGACGGCACGCTCTACCTGGACCGCGCCGAGCTGCGCTCGCTGTCGACCAACGAGGCGGTGGCGGCGCGTTGGGCCCAGCCGACGCCGGAACGGGCAGCGCGAGAACTGGGGTTCACGCTGCCCGGCTGAGGCTACCGGTGTCAGCCCCGGTACGCCTCCAGCAGCCGCAGCCACACCTCGCTGATCGTCGGGAACGACGGCACCGCGTGCCACAGACGGTCGATGGGCACTTCGCCGGCGACGGCGATGCTCGCGGAGTGGATGAGTTCGCCGACGCCGGGGCCGACGAACGTGACGCCCAGCAGGGTCTCGCTGTCCAGGTCGACGACCATGCGGGCGCGGCCGTGGTAGCCGTCGGCGAACAGGTTCGCGCCCGCCACCGAGGAGAACTCCACGTCCACGGCGCGCACCCGGCGGCCCGCCTGCTCCGCCTCGGCCAGCGACAGGCCAACGGCCGCCGCTTCCGGGTCGGTGAAGACCACCTGCGGGACGGCCGCGTGGTCGGCGGTCGCGGAGTGGGCGCCCCAGCGGTCCGTCTCCAGCAGCGGGACGTGCGCCGCGCGGGCCGCGATCGCCGCACCCGCGATGCGGGCCTGGTACTTGCCCTGGTGGGTGAGGAGGGCGCGGTGGTTGACGTCGCCGACCGCGTACAGCCACTCGCTGCCCGCCACCCGCAGGGTGTCGTCGACCGGCAGCCAGGAGCCGGGCTCCAGGCCGACCGTGTCGAGGCCGATGTCGCCGGTGCGCGGGGTCCGGCCGGTGGCGAAGAGGATCTCGTCGGCCTCGAGGCGGTCGCCGGCGTCCGTGACGACCACGACGGTGTCGCCCTCGCGCCGTACCGATTCCACCGAGGTGCCGAAGCGCACGTCCGCGCCCGCGTCGGTGAGCGCCTCCGCGACCAGTTCCCCGGCGAACGGCTCCATGCGCGGCAGCAGGCCCTTGCCGCGGCACAGGACGGTGACCTGGGAGCCGAGGGCCTGCCAGGCGGTGGCCATCTCGGAGGCCACCACACCGCCGCCCACGACGATCAGCCGGCCGGGGACGGACTGGGCGCTGGTCGCCTCACGGCTGGTCCACGGGTTCACCTCGGCGATCCCGGGCAGGTCGGGCAGCTGGGCGTCGCTGCCGGTGCACACGGCCACCGCGTGCCGTGCGGTCAGCACGTGCCGCTCGCCGTCCGGGCCGGTCACCGTGACCCTGCGCGGCCCGTCCAGCCGTCCGTGGCCCCGGTAGAGGTCGGCTCCGATGCCGTCCAGCCAGGAGACCTGCCCGTCGTCCTTCCAGTCCCCGACCTCGTAGTTGCGGTGGGCGAGGACCGCGGCGGCGTCGAGGGGGCCCTGCGCGAGCCGGGCGAGGCCGGGGACGCGGCGGGCGTCGGCGCGGGCGATCACCGGGCGGAGCAGTGCCTTGCTGGGGACGCACGCCCAGTAGGAGCACTCGCCGCCGACCAGCTCGCTCTCCACGACCGCGGTGGACAGGCCGGCCGCACGAGTGCGGTCGGCGACGTTCTCCCCCACGGGCCCGGCTCCGAGCACCACGACGTCGTACGCGATGGATTCCGTTTCCGTCATGGGGACAGTCTGGTGGGTGGTGTGCCCGGTGGCCACACGGGTAGGGCGCGGAATACGTGACCAAGTGTGACGGTTGACGACAGCGGCTCGGCCCCGACATCAGGAAGAGGGATACGCCATGAGCAACACCGTGGAGCTCACCAAGGAGAATTTCGACCAGACGGTCCAGGACAACGACTTCGTGCTGATCGACTTCTGGGCGTCCTGGTGCGGGCCGTGCCGTCAGTTCGCGCCGGTGTACGAGAAGGCCGCCGAGGAGAACCCTGACCTGGTGTTCGCCAAGGTGGACACCGAGGCGCAGCCCGAGCTCGCGGCGGCGTTCGGCATCCAGTCGATCCCGACGCTGATGATCGTCCGGGACCGGGTCGCCGTGTTCGCGCAGCCGGGCGCGCTGCCGCAGGCCGCTCTGGACGACGTGATCGGACAGGCCCGCAGGCTGGACATGGACGAGGTCCGCAAGGCGGTGGCCGAGCAGCAGGCCACGGTCGAGCAGAACGGCGAGTGACGGCTGCCGGCAGAGCGGTTCAGAAGGGGTACGTCGCCACGTCCCCGCGCACCGTGGTCCAGCGCAGGTGGGTGAAGGCGTCCAGATTGGCCTCGCCGCCGAAGCGCGCGCCGGTGCCGGAGGCGGCGAGGCCGCCGAAGGGCGCGACAGCCTCGTCGCCCACCGTCTGGTCGTTGATGTGGGCCATGCCCGTCGGGATCCGCTCGGCCAGGTCGAGGCCGCGCGCGGCGTCCCGCGTGACGATGCCCAGGGAGAGGCCGTACGGCCCCGCGGAGGCGAGGCCGACGGCCTCTTCCGCTGATCTGAAGGGGCGTACGGGTGCGACCGGCCCGAAGACCTCCTCCGTGTACGCCGGTGTCGTGTCGTCGGCTCCGGCCAGCACCGTCGGCCGGTAGAACAGGCCGCGGTGCGTGCCGCCCGCCACGAGTTTCGCGCCTCGGGCGATGCTGGCCGCCACCAGCCCGTGGATCCGGGCGAGTTGGCTCGCGTCGATGACGGGGCCGAGGTGCACCTTCTCGCGGTACGGGTCGCCGACGGTGAGCGTGTCGGCCTTGGCGGCGAGCCGCTCGACGTACTCCTCGTACAGGGACGCGTGGACGAGGTGACGGCCGGTCGTCATGCAGATCTGGCCCTGGTGGAAGAAGGACCCCCAGGCCGCGGTGGAGACGACTGCGTCGAGGTCGGCGTCCTCGAGGACGATCAGCGCGGAGTTGCCGCCGAGCTCCAGGTGGATGCGTTTCAGGTGGTGCCCGCCGGCCTCGGCGATCGCGCGGCCGGCGGCGGTCGACCCGGTGAAGGAGATGACCGGGACGCGCGGGTCGGCGACCAGTTCCTGGCCCACGTCGGGTTCGCCGGGCAGGACGTGCAGCAGGCCCTCGGGCAGTCCCGCCTCGGCGAACACGGCGGCCACGGCGAGGCCGCCGCAGACGGCGGTGCGCGGGTCGGGTTTGAGCACGACGGCGTTGCCGAGGGCGAGGGCCGGTGCGACGGAGCGGACCGCGAGGATCAGCGGGGCGTTGAACGGGGCGATCACGCCCACCACGCCGACGGGGACACGGCGCGTGTACGACAGCCGGGGCGCCTCCGAGGGCAGGACCTGCCCCATCGGGTGGGACGCGAGAGCCGCCGCCTCGTAGCACTCCTGTGCGGCGACGTGCAGCTCGAAGCCGGCCTTGTCCGGGACGGAACCGGACTCGCGGACGAGCCAGTCGCGCAGCTCGGCGGTGTGCTCGGCGAGCAGGTCGCCGGCCCTGCGGAGCACGGCGGCGTGCACACTGTAGGGGGTCCTCGCCCAGGCGCCCTGGGCGGTGACGGCGGCCCGGGCGGCGGTCTCGACGTCCTGTTCGGAGGCGAGCGTGACGGTGCCGAGCGACTCGCCGGTGGCGGGCTCGGTGACGGTGTACTCGGCGCCCGTCAGCGGCTGCGGCTGCCAGGTCTGCGTGTCGAGCAGCATGAGGGCTCTCCGATCCGGCACCGGGCGGGGGCGTACGGTGCGCGTAAAGGCCCCCGTCCCGCGTGCTCAGCTCGATTCGCGGTGCACGATCCGTGCCCCGAACACCTCGTGCACCTCCGGCACACCTCCAGGATCGCGCACCGCGCGGTCGACCAGCTCGGCGAGGTCGCGTCCGGACGGCAGTTCGATGTGGACCGTGCTCAGCCGCGGCCGCAGCAGCCGGCCGAGCATCAGGTCGTCGGCGCCGACCACGGCCGTCTCCTCCGGGACGTCCACGCCCTCGTCCTGCAGTGCGCGCATCAGGAGCATGGCGTACTCGTCGTTGTACGCGAAGACGGAGTCCAGGCCCAGGGAGCGCCAGCGCCCGGCCAGCCGGGCTGCGGCGTCCTCCTCGTAGGCGAGCTGCAGCTCGGTGACGGTCGCGTCGGTGCCCTCCAGGGCGCGCCGCACGCCTTCCAGCCGGGGCCTGGAGAAGAACTCCAGACCGGGCTCCTCGGGCATGACCACACCGACGCGGCGGCGGCCGCGGGCCAGCAGATGGACCCCGGCGCTGTGCCCCACCCCGTGCTGGTCCAGGAGCAGCGCGTGCGCGCCCTGGACGCGTTCGGAGCCGAGGGTGACGACGGCGCGGGCGCCGGAGCGCTTGAGGACGTGCACGCCCTCGGCGCCGAGGCCGCCGCCGGGCACGATGACCGCGACCGGCCGCAGTTCCGCCCAGGCGCGGGCCGCCTCGTCCCGGTCGAGGCCGATGCCGCCGTACTGCACGACCGTGTAGTCGAGCCGGCTGAGCGCCCACTGCAGTTCGCTCAGGAACCGGCTGTACAGCGGGCCCGCCGGCACGTTCGGGGAGGGCATGAGCACCATGCGGCTGTGTCCGGCGCGCAGGCTGCGGGCGGCCGCGTGCGGGACGTACCCCAGTTCCTTGGCGGCCTCGTGGACGCGGCGCCGGGTGGGTTCGCTGATGCGTACGGCGCTGGTGTTGTTGAGGACGTAGGAGACGGTCGCGCGCGAGACACCGGCCAGGCGTGCCACATCGGCACTCGTCGGCACGGCGGGTGGTGCGGGCGACGAAGGGACGGGCTGTTCCGGTATCTGCACCATGACGTACCGCATCTTCGCAGAACGCTCACACCGCGCGTTCCCGGGGTGCGCTGGTGACCGTAACCACCCCTCCCACAAGGGAAGTTGCGTAATCACTGTCGCACGGCGCCCGCACAGGTTACCGTTCGGTAGAAGACGGTTCCGCGGAGGTGTCCCCATGACGTCCGACCGCATTCCGGGACCGGCGGAGTGCGCCCGCGCGCTCGCCGCCGGCGAGATGACCTCCCGGGCACTCGTGGAACGCACGCTGGCCCGGATCCAGGCGGCGCAACCCACGGTGAACGCGTTCCGCGTGGTGCGCGCCGAGGCCGCGCTCGCCGAGGCGGAGGCGGCCGACAGGCTGCTGGCGGCCGGGGTGCGGCGGCCGCTGCTCGGGGTGCCGGTGGCGGTCAAGGACGACATGGACGTGGCGGGTGAGCCCACCGCGTTCGGCTGCCCGGGCGAGTTCCCGCCGGCGGCCGAGGACGGCGAGGCGGTACGGCGGCTGCGGGCGGCCGGCGCGGTGATCGTCGGCAAGACCAACACCTGCGAGCTGGGGCAGTGGCCGTTCACCGAGGGGCCCGCCTTCGGCGCCACCCGCAACCCGTGGAACCTCCGCCACACACCGGGCGGCTCGTCCGGCGGCTCCGCGGCGGCGGTCGCCGCGGGCCTGGTGCCGGCCGCGCTGGGCTCGGACGGCGCCGGGTCGGTCCGCATCCCGGCCGCCTGGACGCACCTGGTCGGCATCAAGCCGCAGCGCGGCCGGATCTCGACCTGGCCGAGCCCAGAGTCCTTCTACGGCATCACGGTCAACGGCACGCTCGCCCGTACGGTCGCCGACGCGGCGCTGCTCCTGGACGCGGCGAGCGGGAACCACGACGGCGAACGACACCGGCCGCCCGCACTGGACGTCTCGGCCGCGGTGGCACGCGACCCGGGCCGGCTGCGGATCGCGCTCTCGCTGAAGCCGCCGTTCACGGCGTTGCCGGCGCGGCTCGATCCCCGCGTACGGGAGCGGGTGCTCGCGCTCGCGGAGCGGTGCGCCGCGCTCGGGCACGTGGTCGAGGAGGCGGAGCCGCGGTACGGGCAGATCGGGCTGGCGTTCGTACCGCGGGCGACCGCAGGGCTGGCCGAGTGGGTGCGCAACGTGCCGTACCCGGACCTGCTCGACCGGCGCACCCGTGACGCCGCACGCCTGGGCCGGCTGCTCGGCGGGGCTCCGCTGCGCGTGGCGCGGCGGGCGGAGGCGACGCTGCACCGGCGCGTGGGGGCGCTCTTCACGACGTACGACGTCCTCCTCGCGCCGACGACGGCCGCTCCCCCGCCGCGCATCGGAACGCTGGCGAACATGAACGGCTGGAACACGGACCGGGCGATGATCGCGGCGTGTCCGTACGCATGGCCGTGGAACGTGCTGGGCTGGCCGGGGATCAGTGTGCCCGCCGGTTTCGTCGCTGACGGTCTGCCCGTGGGCGCGCAGTTGCTGGGCCCGGCGAACAGCGAGCCTCTTCTGGTGTCGCTGGCGGCCCAGTTGGAGGCGGACCAGCGCTGGGACGGGCGGTGGCCGCGGTACGCGGGCGCCCTGGACGCGCCGGCGACGCAGGAGCGTGCGGACCGTACCCTGTGACCATGGACGATGCGCCGATGGTCGGCTTGATGGGACGTGTCACCGGTACCGTCGGGCCCGGACTGGTCGGCGAGGTGATCGTCCGCGTGCGCGGCGGGGCCGAGCACTTCCTCGCGTATCCCGCGGACGGAACCGGCCGCATCGAGCGGGGCGCGGTGGTGATGGTGGTGGAGTATCTGCCGCCCCGAACCGTCTACGTCGAGGCCATGTACGCCAGTTGAGCCCCTCTCACCGCAGGTGAGAGGCGTGGGTGTCAAGATTGCGACAAGGTTTCGTCAGTGTCTTCACCCCGGGCTTGGGCAGGCGCAGACTCGCCTTCGTTCGGTGCCGACCCGGCACCAGGCAAAGGGGGCGTATGCCGATGGTCATCGGCGTCGTCGCGGGGGCTGTCGTCCTCGCGCTGCTTGTCATCGTTGGGATCTTCAAGCTCATGTGGCGTGTCGCGGAGCCCAACGAAGCACTGATCATCTCCGGTTCCAAGCATCGGACGGAGGGTCTCGAGGAAGGGATGGGCTTCCGCATCGTCACGGGGCGCGGCACGCTGGTCCTGCCGGGCGTGCAGGCGGTGCGCAAGCTGTCGCTCGACCTCAACGAGACCGAACTGCACGTGGACTGCGTGACCCATCAGGGCATTCCGCTGAAGGTGCGGGGCGTGGTCATCTTCAAGGTGGGCGACGACTTCGTGTCGATCGCCAACGCGGCCCGCCGCTTCCTGGACCAGCAGAAGCTGATGTCGGAGCGCGTGCACAACGTGTTCGCCGGTCATCTGCGGTCCATCGTCGGCGGGTTGACGGTCGAGGACATGATCCGCGACCGGGAGAAGCTCACCGGGCAGACCCGGGCCGCCTGCGGTACGGAGATGGAGAAGCTCGGTCTGATCGTGGACTCGCTGCAGATCCACGAGATCGAGGACCCGACGGGGTACATCCGGAACCTGGCCGCGCCGCACGCCGCGGCGGTGCAGCGGGACGCGCGCATCGCGCAGGCGGAGTCGAACCGTCTCGCCACCGAGGCGGAGCAGCAGTCGTTCGCGCGGATGGCGGAGGCGACGCGGGACAGCGAGATCCTGCAGGCCGGGTACCAGGCCGAGCGGGACAAGGCGGCCGCCAAGGCGCGCCAGGCCGGTCCGCTCGCGGATGCCGCGGCCCGCCAGGAGGTCGTGGTGCAGGAGACGCGGGTCGCGGAGCTGGAGGCGCACCGGCGCGAGCAGCAGCTCCAGGCGGACGTCCGCAAGCCCGCGGACGCGAAGGCGTACGAGAAGCGCACGCTGGCCGAGGCCGAGCGTGACGCGCGGATCTCGGCGGCGCAGGCCAAGGCGAAGGAGACCGAGCTGGCGGCGGCGGCCGAGGCGACACGGGTCAAGGCGGCCGCGGCTGCGGAGGCCGAGGCGACCAAGACGCGCGGTGCGGCGGCGGCCGAGGCGACCCGCGCGACCGGTGAGGCCGAGGCGGCCGCGGCTCAGGCGAAGGGCCTGGCCGAGGCGGAGGCGACCCGCGCCCAGGGCCTTGCGGAGGCGGAGGCCATCAAGGCGCGCGCCGCGGCCCTCGCGGACAACCAGGAGGCCGTGGTCGCGCAGCAACTCGCCGAGAAGTGGCCTGAGATCGTCCAGGCGGGCGCGTCGGCGTTCGGCAATGTCGACAACATGGTGCTGCTCAACGGGGCGGACGGCATGGCCGACATGTTCGCCAAGGCCCTGACGATGGGCGGCACCGGCCTGGGGCTCGCCCGCCAGTTGCTGTCCTCGATGAACCAGAACACGGCGCCCGCGGCGGGGACGGCCGGGCTGAACGGGTTCGTACCGCCGCGACCGGAGAAGGTCACGGTGGAGAAGGACGGGGGATGAGTCCCTCGGGAATGAGGCGCTGAGGCGCTGAGGCTTCGGGCGTACGGGACTCGGATCCCGTACGCCCGAAGCGCGTTCTGCGGCGCGGCGCGACGGCCCGTGGCCGGGGCCCCCGCTGGTGACCGGGATGAGACTTACGTCACCACCTTGACGGGTGACGCCTGCGTGCGGACCCGGATCCGGAGCGCGGTCGGCAAGGGTGCGCGCCACCGCGCCGCGCGTGATGGTGATGCGGAGGGCACAGCGAGCCGCAACGGGAGTCGCGCCAATGGAATACCTCGTCACGATGACCAACCACGTCCCCGAGGGCACACCGGAGGAGGCCGTCGCGGACATCCGCGCCCGTGAGGCCGCGCACTCGCGTGAGCCGGCCGCACAGGGGCGCCTGCTCCGCCTGTGGCGGCCGCCGCTGCGGCCCGGCGAGTGGCGCACGCTGGGGCTGTTCGCGGCCGAGGACGACTCCCGGCTGGAGGAAGTGCTGGCCTCGATGCCGCTGCGCGTGTGGCGCACGGACGAGGCCACACCGCTGTCAGCGCACCCCGACGACCCGTCCCCGGCGGCGCCCGGACGTGCGGGTGCCCGGGAATTCCTGGTCCGCTTCACTCGCTCGGCGGCCGAAGGCACGCCCGCTCAGACGATCGACTCGGCTGTGGAAGCGGAGGCGGTCCGTGCGCGCGAACTGGCCGCCCAGGGGAGTCTCGTACGACTGTGGCGGCTACCGGGCCAGGGGCGGGCACTGGGCCTGTGGCGGGCCGAGGACACGACCGAGCTGGGGGCCGTCCTGGAGGCGTTCCCGCAGTCACCCTGGATGACGGTCGAGACGACACCCCTTGGCGAACACCCGAACGACCCGGCGCTGACCGCGAGTTGACACCCTCCCCGGGGAAGGATGGGCCCCGGGGCGGTGGTGCGCGTCGGCTGACGGACGAGTCCCGTCCCACGGCATGAGGAGGAGCTATGGACATCGCCGGATCGGTGGCCCTGGTCACGGGCGCGAACCGCGGCATCGGCAGGGCGTTCGCCCGCGCGTTGCTCGACCACGGTGCCGTCAAGGTCTACGCGGCGGCGCGCGACCCGGAGAGCGTGACGGACCCGGACGTCACGCCGCTGCGTCTGGATGTCACCCGTCATGAAGAGGTCGCCGCGGCCGCCACCGCGGCGGGTGACGTCAGCATTGTGATCAACAACGCCGGTGTGGGCGGCTGGGGCACCAAGCTCTTCGAGGGCTCCCTCGACGGCGCCCGTGAGGCGATGGAGGTGAACTTCTTCGGCACCTGGGCCGTCGCCCGTGCCTTCGCGCCCGTCCTGGCGCGGAACGGGGGCGGCGCCCTGGTGAACATGCTGTCGGTGGCGTCCTGGGTCGGCCGGCCCGGCTGGCCCGGCTATGCGGCCTCCAAGGCGGCGCAGTGGTCGCTGACCAGCGCGCTGCGCGAGGGGCTGCGGGACCAGGGCACCCTGGTGGTCGGAGTGCACGCGGGCTTCGTGGACACGGAACTGGCCGCCTGGGCGGACGCGCCGAAGATCGGCGCCGGGGACGTCGCCGAGCAGACCATGCGGGCTCTGGCCGACAACCGGGTCGAGGTCCTCGCCGACGAGCGGACGAGGCAGGTCAAGGCGGCCCTGTCCCAGCCGCTCGACGACGGGGCCCTGTGACGGTTCGGCGGGCGCCCCGCGTCCGCGTCAGTTCCCCCTCCAGATGTTGTCGAAGGCCGCCTTTTCGATGGCTCGTCGCTGTCGTACGGCCGTCAGTTCCGTCACCGCGTCGTCGACGGCGGCGAGCACCGTCGTCACCGCCTCGTCGGTCTCGTCCGGCAGCTCTCCGGCGGGTGTCTCACGGATCCCGATGGCCGTGGCGAGAGCGGCGAGCACGGGCTCGTCCTCGGCCCATCGGCCCGCCGCCCGCTGCCGGGCGGCGGAGTCGGCCAGCACCGCCTCACCGGTCCAGGACGGCAGCAGGCGGCGGTGCTGGCGCTTGAGCAGTCCCTCGTCCTCGAAGGCGGCCAGATACGCCGAGGACAGATCACGCCCCCGGCGCCAGAGCCAGTCCTCGACCGTTTCATAGGGCGTCTGCCGGACGAGTGACGCCGCGGCCTCCCGCACCAGGCGGTCGTCGGTCACCGGCGGGTCGCCCGGTACGAGGAGGTCTCCGTCCAGCGTGAGGGCCCGGGCGTCCCGGAGGTCGAGCAACTCCGCTCCCGCGAGCGCGAGCGAGAGGTCGCCCGGTTCGGCGGAACGGCCGGGTGCCGCGTCCAGGGCGACGATCAGCAGGTCCCTTGCAGTGGTCATGTGCGGCTCCCCGTCAGTGGCTTCGGTGCGGTACGTCGTTGAGCGGCCGTCCCGACAGCCCGACAGTAGCGCGGCTGCGTCAGTGGCGGTCCGTCGAAGCCGCTACGGCGTCCGCCGCGGCGGGCCTGTCTCCCGGGGCGCTGCCCCGTACGACCGCCCGGTGGTGCGGGAAGCCGATGCGCAGGACGCCCACGGCGAGGGCGGCGGCGAGGACCACGACGGCGGCCAGGAGCAGGGCCTGGCGGTAGCCGTGGTGGAGCAGCGGGGCGACGGCCAGGGGGCCGAGGATCTGGCCCACGGAGTACCCGGTGGGCTACGTCAACCGGCTGCCCCCGGATCTGACGGGAGCGCGCGGCGGTACGGGCCGTCGCCGACGTCCTGGCCGAGGGGGCCGGCGACCTCGGCATCCACGTCCCCGACGCCTGACTGCCCGACGGCGACCCGTACAAGCGCTGACCCCGGGGACGGCTCACAGCAGGAAGGCGGAGACGGCGTCCGTGAAGGCGTCCGGGGCGGCCTCATGGATGAGGTGCCCGACCGGGATGGTCACCACCCGCCCGCGCGGGACCCGGCGCGCCAGTTCCGCGATGCCGTCCTGGGGGATGTGGCTGCCGGGGCCTCCGGCGAGCACGAGGGTCTCGGCGGTGATCCGGCCGAGCCGCTCCAGCCAGCGGGGATCCGGCGTGTCGAGCTGCGGCCTGACCGCCGTCACCACCTCCCAGTCGAAGGTCAGGTCGCCCTCCGGCCGGGCCGGGGCGGTCGGGTGTCGGGGGCGCGGCACCGGTACGTCCTCCAGGACGAGCCGGCTCACCCGCCCCGGACGGTCCTGGGCGAGCAGGTAGGCCACCACGCCGCCCAGGGAGTGCCCGATCAGCTCCACCGTGCCGAGGCCCAGCGCGTCCAGGAAGCCGAGCACATCGGCTCGCATCAGCTCGAGCGAGTACACACCGGGCCAGTCGCTTCGGCCGTGGCCGCGCAGATCGAGGGCGTGCACGCGTCGGCTGCGGGCGAAGTGGGGCGCCACCGCGTCCCAGCTGGAGCCGTCTTCGCCGAGGGCGTGCAACAGGACGAGTGGCGGGGCATCGGGCGGTCCCGAGATCCGGCAGGCCAGCCGGACGCCTCCGGCGTCGACCGAGCAGTGGTCAACCATGCCTGGAGGGTACGCGGCAGATCCCCCAGCGGATGCACCCCTGGCGAACGGCCCTGATCCTTGAAGGAGGGGGCAGACCCGCGAAGGAGGGTGTCATGTCCGTGATGGACAAGCTGAGGCAGATGCTGAAGGGCCATGGCGAACGCGTCGGCGAGGGCCACGACAAGGCGGGGCAGCCCGCAGGCGAGCAGCCTCACGGCGCGCAGCCCGGTCAGGTCGACAAGGGTCCGGACGCGCTCAGGGAACAGATGCGGTCCCGGCCCGAGCAGGACAACCCGCCCCAGCCGTAGCAGGCGCCAGGGCGAGTTGACGCGGCGTCACAGCGGACCCGCTCGGCGCGCGTGCGCCGTGACGCTCTACCGTGAGCCGCGTGACTGCCTTTACCGAAGAAGACGTCCCCGGCCGCCACGGCCCCTCCGCCACCACGGAGGCCGACCCGCGTCAGGTGGGCCGGGTGCGGACCGAGTACTCCCCCGCGCACGACGGCGACCCCGACCCCGGCGAGATCGTCTGGACGTGGGTGCCGTTCGAGGAGAACGACGGGCGCGGCAAGGACCGCCCGGTGCTCGTGGTCGCCCGTGAGGCGGCGGGCACGCTGCTGGCCGTGCAGCTCTCCAGCAAGCGGCACGACGGCGACCGTGAGTGGGTGCCGATCGGGAGCGGGCCCTGGGACCGGTCCGGGCGCGAGTCCTGGGTGGACGTGGACCGCGTCCTTCGGGTGCACGAGGCCGGCATGCGGCGCGAGGCGTGCGCGCTGGACCGGATGCGGTTCAACCTCGTGGTGCACCGGCTCCGGGAACGCTACGGCTGGAACTGAGCCCCGAGCCCCAGAGGGGTCAGGCTGCGCCCACCCGGGTGCCGAAGGCACGCTCGAACGCCGCCCTCGTCGTCGTCCCCGGCGTGCGGTCCAGCACGGCGAAGACGACCTCCTCGAAGTGTCCCGCGAACCGCCCCCCGGCCAGCAGCCCCTGGAACGCCCCGGCCACCTGCGCCGGGTCGTTCCGGAACACCCCGCAGCCCCAGGCGCCCAGCACCAGGCGCCGGTAGCCGCAGGCCGCCGCCGTCTCCAGCACCCGCTCGGCGCGGGTCGCGAGGGCGCGCGGCAGTTCGGCCGCGCGCTCCGGCGCCCTGTGCAGGACCACTCCCGCGTTCGGCGCGGCTGCGGTCAGGAAGCCGACCGCGTACGGAACGTCCAGCAGGCGCCCGTGGTCGTCGCGGAAGACGGGCACCGCCGGTGAATGGATGACACGGTCCGTGTAGAACGGGTCGCGGTGCGCACGGTGGTGGTCGTAGAACTCCCTGACCTCGCGGACGCACGCGTACAGCGCGGAGGCGCGGCACAGGGCCTCTTCCTGGGCCTGCGCGCCGTTCAGGAAGCCACCGCCCGGATTCCGGGCGGAGGCGAAGCTCAGGACGGCCACCGGATCACCCGACCGGCCGACAAGGCGCCGGGCCGCTTCCAGGCTGCTCTCGCCGGTGACCTCCAAGACCCCGGTGACCTGGCCGGCCGGCGGTATGTCCACCGCGTCCGGGCCGTACATCCGCGTCCGTGTGCGGGCGGCCTCGACCGCCGCAGCGATGGCCACCGTACGTCCGCCGGGCGCGCGGTAGGCCCCCGCCGCCACGATCTCCTCCGTCTGCCGCGCGATCCCGCGCAGGCGCGGGGGCCCCCCCCCCCCCCCCCCGCGCCCCCGCCCCCCCCCCCCCCCCCCCCCCCCCGCGCGGGGGCCCGCCCCCCCCGGCGGCGGGGGGGGGGGGGGCGCCCCGGGGGGGGGGGGGGCCCGGGCCCCCCCCCGGGGGGGGCCGGGGCCCCCGCCGCGCGCCCGCTCCCCCGGCATGGCGCACATCTCCCCCGTCGTGCTCATGAACGCATGGTGAGCGATGCTGGTCTCACGCCGCAACAGAGTTTCGCGGTCCCGGAAACAACGTCTCGCCACTCGCACAACAAGAGGAAAGCAGTCCGGAAAGCCCCACTGTGCACCCTTGTGCGAATCCAGGGGAGCGTCTTGGGTGGGACGAGCGATGCCGGTCCGGCCTCCCGGGGCCCGGATCGGCGACATGGTGGAACCTCAGGAGGATCCTGACATGTCCGATTCGGTGAGTGACTGTCCGGAGCACCGCTCCGCCGTCACCGAAGCCGACGTGGAGGCGCTGGTCCGCGGTATCTGCTTCAAGACCGGACCGCCCCGCTCGCTCGGTGTCGAAGTGGAATGGCTCGTCCACGAGCCGCGCACGCCGTGGCTCCCCGTAGCACCGGAACGTCTCGACGCGGCCTATGCCGCACTGCGGACCCTGCCCCTGCGTTCGGCCCTCACGGTCGAACCCGGCGGTCAGCTGGAGCTCAGCTCCGCTCCGGCCGCCTCCCTCATGGAGTGCGTCGGGTCCGTCTCCGCCGACCTCGACGCGGTGCGCGCCGTGCTGCGCGAGGCCGGCCTCGCCCTCAGCGGCCACGGCCACGACCCGTGGCGCCCTCCCCGCCGCTACCTCCGCGAGCCGCGCTACGACGCCATGGAGCGCTGCCTGGACCGTGCGGGGCCCGAGGGGCGGTCCATGATGTGCTCCTCCGCCTCGGTGCAGGTGTGCCTGGACGCCGGGCACGAGGAGCCGGGCCCCCTGGGCTTCGGGCGGCGCTGGTGGCTGGCGCACCAGCTGGGCGCGGTCCTGGTCGCCGCGTTCGCGCACTCCCCGCTCGCCGGGGGCCGGCCCACGGGCTGGCGCTCGACGCGGCAGTTCCTGTGGACGGCCATGGACCCGGGCCGCTCCAGCGCGCCGCCGCTCGTCGGCGACCCGCGCGCCGCCTGGGCCCGGCATGTGCTGGACGCGCCGGTGATGTGCGTCCGCGACGACAGCGGTCCCTGGCGGGTGCCGCAGGGCCTGAGTTTCCGGTCCTGGACCCGGTCCGCCGATCCGCCGGACCGCGGGGACCTGGACTACCACCTGACGACCCTGTTCCCTCCGGTCAGACCGCGCGGCCATCTGGAACTGCGCATGATCGACGCGCAGCCGGGTGACGACGGCTGGATCGTGCCGCTCGCCGTGACGGCCGCGCTCTTCGACGACCCCGAGGCCGCCGAGACCGCGTACCGGTCGGTCAAACCCCTCGCCGAGCGGGCGGGCCCCCTGCCGCCGCCGTGCAATCCGCTGTGGATCGCGGCGGCCCGCGACGGTCTGGCCGACCCCGAGCTGCACGAGACCGCCGTCGCCTGCTTCACGGCCGCCGCCGAGGCGCTGCCGAGGCTCGGTGCCACCGCCGACGTGCTGGGTGCCGTCGCCGAGTTCACCGACCGCTATGTGGCCCGGGGCCGCTGCCCCGCCGACGACCTGCTGCTCCGCTTCCACGGGAAGGACGCCCCCTCCGGCGGGGACGACACCCGGTTCCACGGGAAGGACATGCGCACATGACCGACGAACGCTCCCCGATCGACCCCGAGATACTCCGGGAGCGCGCGCTGGACGCCCTCACCACGGCCCGCGACCGCACCGCGCTCCTGACCACCTGCGTCGACGAGTCCGACCTGACGGCACAGCACTCCCCGCTGATGTCACCGCTGGTGTGGGACCTGGCGCACATAGGCAACCAGGAAGAGCTGTGGCTGCTGCGCGCGGTCGCCGGCCGTGAGGCGATGCGGCCCGAGATCGACGGGCTGTACGACGCCTTCGAACACCCGCGCGCCGAACGGCCCTCGCTGCCGCTGCTGCCGCCCGACGAGGCCCGGCGCTATGCCGCCGAGGTGCGCGGGCGGGCCCTGGACGTGCTGGAGCGCACGCCGCTCACGGGCCGGCCCCTGACCGAGGCGGGCTTCGCCTTCGGCATGATCGCCCAGCACGAGCAGCAGCACGACGAGACGATGCTGATCACCCACCAGCTCCGCAAGGGCCCGCAGGCGCTCACCGCCCCGGATCCGGAGCCGGTGGCGCCGTACGACGGCCCGGGCGAGGTCTTCGTGCCAGGCGGCCCGTTCATCATGGGCACGTCCACCGAGCCGTGGGCACTGGACAACGAACGGCCCGCGCACCAGCGTCAGGTGCCACCGTTCTACATCGACGCCGTCCCGGTGACGAACGGCGCCTACACGGCCTTCATCGAGGACGGCGGCTACGGCGACGAGCGCTGGTGGAGCGCTGAGGGCTGGGCCCACATCCGGAAGCACGGCATCGAGGCCCCGCTGTTCTGGCGTCGCGAGGGCGGGCAGTGGCTGCGGCGGCGCTTCGGCGTCACGGAGGTCGTACCGCCCGACGAGCCGGTGCTGCACGTGTGCTGGTACGAGGCGGACGCGTACGCGCGCTGGGCGGGGCGCCGGCTGCCCACCGAGACCGAGTGGGAGAAGGCCGCCCGCCACGACCCTGCCACAGGACGGTCCCGGCGCTACCCGTGGGGCGAGGCCGACCCGACCCCCGAGCACGCCAACCTCGGGCAGCGGCACCTGCGTCCCGCGCCGGTCGGCAGTTATCCGGCGGGCGCCTCCCCGCTCGGCGTACGGCAGTTGATCGGTGACGTGTGGGAGTGGACGTCGAGCGACTTCCTGCCCTACCCGGGATTCACGGCGTTCCCGTACAAGGAGTACTCGGAGGTGTTCTTCGGGCCGGAGTACAAGGTGCTGCGCGGCGGTTCGTTCGCCGTGGACCCGGTGGCCTGCCGGGGCACCTTCCGGAACTGGGACTATCCGATCCGGCGCCAGATCTTCTCCGGCTTCCGCACCGCCCGGGACGTGTGATGTGTCGTCATCTCGCCTACCTGGGCCCCGAGGAGCCGCTCGGCAGGCTCCTCAAGGAGCCGGCGCACAGCCTGTACCGGCAGTCGTGGGAGCCGCGGCGGCAGCGGTACGGGACGGTCAACGCCGACGGCTTCGGCGTCGGCTGGTACGCCGAGGGTGATCCGGTGCCCGCGCGGTACCGCCGGATGGAGCCCATCTGGAGCGACCCGTCCTTCGCCGACCTGGCGCGGGTCGTGCGCTCCGGTGCACTGCTGGCGGCCGTGCGGGACGCGACCGAAGGGTGCGCCGCGGGAGAGGCCGCGGCGGCGCCGTTCGCTGCGGGCCGGTGGCTGTTCAGCCACAACGGGGCGGTGCCCGGATGGCCCCGCTCCGTCGCCGCCCTCGCCCGGTCCCTGCCGCCGGCCGAACTGCTGTCGCTGGAGGCCCGCACCGACTCGGCCCTCGTCTGGGCGCTCGTGCTGAACCGGTTGCGCGCCGGCGACGACGGGGGCCAGGCGCTGGCCGACACCGTGCTCGATATCGCCGCGGCGGCCCCCGACTCCCGGCTCAACCTGCTGCTCACCAACGGCTCGACGATCGCGGCGACCGCGTGGGGCGACACCCTGTGGTACCTCGCCGAGCCGGGCAGCAGCATCGTCGTCGCCTCGGAGCCCCACGACGACGACTCGCGCTGGCAGGAGGTGCCCGACCGCACGCTGCTCACGGCCGACACCACCGACGTCCTGCTGACCCCGCTCAAGGACCCGCGCGACGACATGGCATCCTCCCCCACTCTCGGCTCCGCTCGAGTGGGGGCACCCCCATCGCCCGAGGAGCCCCGCACGTGAGCCCGTTCCATCTCACCCGCACCCTGCCCGAGGACGCCACGGACGCCGCGCTGCGCACGGACGTCCTGACCGGCCTCACCAGCAGCCCCAAGACGCTGCCCCCGAAGTGGTTCTACGACGCCCACGGCAGCGACCTGTTCGAAAAGATCACCGAGTTGCCGGAGTACTACCCCACACGCGCCGAACGGGAGATCCTCATCGCCCGCTCCGGGGAGATCGCGGCCGCGGCCGGCGCGCGCACACTGGTCGAGCTGGGCTCCGGCTCGTCCGAGAAGACACGGCACCTGCTGGACGCGATGGGCGGGCTGCACACCTACGTCCCCGTCGACGTCAGCGAGAGCGCGCTCACCCAGGCGGGACAGGCCCTGGCCGCCGAGCGGCCCGGTCTGCACGTCCACGCGCTCATCGCCGACTTCACGGCGTCCATCACACTGCCGAAGACACCCGGGCCGCGGCTCGTCGCCTTCCTCGGCGGCACGATCGGCAACCTGGTGCCCGCCGAACGGGCGGCGTTCCTCAAGGCCGTCAGGGCCCTGTTGGCGCCCGGGGACACCCTGCTGCTCGGTACCGACCTGGTGAAGGACCCCTCGGTGCTGGTGGCGGCGTACGACGACGCGGCCGGGGTGACGGCCGCGTTCAACAAGAACGTGCTGGCCGTCGTCAACCGGGAGCTGGGCGCCGACTTCGACCCGGACGCCTTCGACCATGTGGCGCTGTGGGACGCGGAGAACGAGTGGATCGAGATGCGGCTGCGGGCGCGCACCGCGCAGACCGTGAAGGTCCCCGCGCTGGCCCTGGCGGTCGACTTCGCGGAGGGCGAGGAGCTGCGCACCGAGGTGTCGGCGAAGTTCCGCAAGGACGGTGTGAGCCGGGAACTGGCCGCCGCGGGACTGGACCTGACGCACTGGTGGACGGACCGGGAAGGGAGGTTCGCCCTGTCTCTGAGCTCGGCGCGCCCGGCCGGCTGAGCCGGCGCGCGACACACCCGCGGACACCCGCCAAGGAGAGGAGCACCCGCATGACCGATCACATCTACCGGGTCACCGAGATCGTCGGCAGCTCGCCCGAGGGCATCGACCAGGCCATCCGCAACGGGATCGAACGCGCCTCGCAGACGCTGCGCAACCTGGACTGGTTCGAGGTCACGCAGGTCAGGGGCCGGATCGAGAACGGGCGGATCGAGCACTACCAGGTCGGCCTGAAGGTGGGCTTCCGGCTCGAGGACGGCGAGTAGCGGAGGGCGAGGGGCGGGCGTCACAGTCCGCCGAGGGCGGGCCTCACGCGTCCGCCCGGGGCGGGCCTGTCAGGTCCGCCCCTCCCGTTCCTGGGCGTCCTTCAGGACGGCGGACGGGGACGCCCAGCGGGCACGGACGACGGTGAAACCCGCTCGTTCGGCGTCCTGGCAGACCAGTTCGTCGTCGTCGACGAGAACACGGACCTCCCGGCCGCGGGCCAGCTCGCGCAGCAGTTCCAGCTTGGTGACGCGGGCGGGCCTGCGGTCGCCGTTCGACCGCATGTACAGGCGTCCCTCGGGCAGCCCGTGAGCGGTGAGCCAGTCGAGGGTGTCGCGCCGGCAGCGCGCGGGCCGCCCGGTCAGATAGACCAGCTCGCACTCCTCGGCGGTCCTCAGCGCGAGCGCGATCCCCTCGGCCAGCGGCGGGTCCTGCGGCGCGGCCGCGAAGAAGGCGTCCCAGTCACGCGGTCTCGTCCGGAGGAAGCTCTGCCGGTGCGCCGTGTCGGCGAGGGTGTTGTCCACGTCGAAGACGGCGACGGGCCTGCTGTCGTTGGTCACGCCCCCACTCTAGGGAGAGCGCCTCGTGGCTGCCGTCAGCCGTCCGGCCGTGCGGGGGCCGGCGGCCACACGCCGGGCGCGAGGACGCCCTCGACGTAGGCGCGCGCCACCAGGGCCGCCTTGCCGGTCACACCCCAGCGGCGGGAGAGCTGCTTGAAGTGGTAGTTGACGCCGTCCACGGTCAGTCCCACGGCGGAGGCGATCTGACCGGTCGTGGAACCGGCCGCCGCCAGCGCGAGGATCCGGGCCTCGATCTCGTCCGCCTTGACGGGCGGGCCGCCGCGGTCTTGCGCCGGGGCGGGGACGTCCTCGCGGACGGGAAGCATCAGCAGCAGGTCCGGGGCGTCGTCGGAGGCCTCGCCGACCATGTCGACGGTCATCTCGCCGCGGCGCTCGACGCCGGCCGCGGAGGTCCAGCCGACCGCGACGGTGTAACGGGACCTGCGGTGCAGCCGGATCGCCTCGGTGACGGCGCGCAACTCGTCCCTGGTCTCCGGGTGGAACAGATCGAGGATGCTGCGCCCGCGCAGGGGACCGGCGAGTGTGCCCCACTCCCCCGCCATGGCCGCGTTGACCCGCAGGATGGTGCCGTCGGTCGTGCAGTAGGCCGTGGGCAGCGGGAGCCGGTCGAACAGGCCCAGCGCGCGGTTGCGCCAGAAGACCGCCGCGCGGCTGTCCGGCGCCGGGGATCTGCTGGGCGGCAGGGGTATCCGCTGGGGGCGGAAATCCATGCGGGCCCTCCTTCCGTCAAGGACAGGGGCGTTCACTCCCCCAGTCAAGTGGCAGGAACCGCGCCGGTGCCACTCGTCACGCGGAAGAGTGAGAACATCCGTCGGCCAGGCAACCTCCCCACCACGGAACTTCGTCCTTTCAGACGTGCACGACTCACCTGCTTCAGCACTCCGTCACGCCAGATTCTCGTACAGCAGTGGTATATGACCCAACCATGGCCAAACCTCACGTTGCGGACCGTGCGCCGGTATCGCAGGGTCAGAGGGTGAGCGCACTCTCGCCCGCCCCCGCCCCCACGCGCACCGGGGGCGGTGCCCGTCGCATCCGCCTTCCCTTCGACAACCGACTTCTGCCCGGCGCCACGTCGGCCCTCGCGCTGTTCGCCTCCATCCGCATGGCCGGTATCGTCGCGATCGCCGTGGCGAACCACCTCGCCGGCCACCCGATGCTCAAGGGTCTGGCCCACTCCTGGGACTCCCGCTGGTACCTGCACATCGCGCAGCACGGCTACGGCACGTACGTCCACGTCCTCCACAACGGTGCCGTCCAGCGGGACTGGGCGTTCTTCCCCCTGTACCCGGGACTCATCCGCGCCGTGTACACCGTCCTGCCGATCAGTCCGGGCGCCGCCGCCCTGCTGGTCGCCTGGAGCGCCGCCGGGGTGGCCGCGTACGGCATCTACGTGATCGGCCACCGCCTGTACGGACGCGCGGTCGCCACCGTCCTCGTCGGAGTGTGGGCCGCGATGCCGCACTCCGTCGTCCTCAACCTCGCCTACACCGAGTCCCTGCTGACCGCGCTGGCCGTCTGGGCGCTCTACGCGGTGCTGACGGGCCGCTGGCTGTGGGCCGGTGTGCTGGCGGCCCTGGCGGGCCTGTCCCGGCCCACGGGGTTCTCCGTGGCCGCCGCGGTGGTCGTCGTCGCCGTGCACGAGATCGTCAGGCGGCGCGGCCGGGTCCCGCTCGGGCTGTGGTTCGGCGCCGCCATCGCGCCCCTCGGCTGGGTGAGTTTCGTGCTGTGGGTGGGCGCCCATATGGGTGATCTGTTCGGCGGCTACTTCACCGTGCAGCGCGCCTGGGACTCCCGCTTCGACTTCGGCGCGGGCTCGCTGCACTTCCTCAAGGGGCTGCTGGTGCACGGCGGCCGGGTCGTCTACCCTCTGGCGCTGGTGATCGTCGCGGCGGCCATCCTGCTGTTCTGCCTGCTGTGCGTCGACCGGGCGCCGCTGGCGCTGATCGTCTACGCCGGGATACTGCTCCTGATCACGGTCGGCGGCTCCGGTCCCTACGCGTCGAAGCCGCGTTTCCTGCTGCCCGCGTTCCCGCTGCTGATCCCGCTCGCGCGGGGGCTCGTACGGACCTGGCGGGTGCGGCCGAAACAGGCATGCCTGCTCGGCATCGCGCTCACCCTGCTCTCCGTGACCTACGGGGCGTACCTCATGACGACCAGTCACACCCCGCTGTGAGCGGGGCAGTTCAGGGCTTGACGGCGACCGCGCCGAACTGCGGGACCGTGACCGCCGAGTCGGCGGCCGCGTCGGGCCGCCAGTGGGCGCACGAGACGAGTCCGGGGGCGAGGATGTCCAGGCCGTCGAAGAAGGACGCGACCTGCGCGCGGGTGCGGGCGGTGATGGGCGGGGTCGCGTTGTCGTTCCAGAACCGCATCGCCTCGACGTTGCCCTGGCCGCCGAGGTCGGCGTCCGTGGTGGGGTGGGTCAGGACGAGGCAACTGCCGGACGGCACCGCGGACATGAGGGTGCGGGTGATCTCCCGTGCCCGGTCGGTGTCGAGGACGAAGTTGAGGATGCCGAGCATCATGACGGCGACGGGGCGGGTGAGGTCGAGGGTGGCCGCGGCGCGGCGGACGACGGAGTCCGGGTCGTGCACGTCGGCGTCGACGTAGTCGGTGGCTCCCTCGGGGGTGCTGGTCAGCAGCGCACGGGCGTGGACCAGCACGACGGGATCGTTGTCGACGTACACGATCCGGGACTCGGGCGCGATGCGCTGGGCGATGTCGTGGGTGTTGTCCAGCGTCGGCAGCCCGGTGCCGACGTCCAGGAACTGCCGCACCCCGCACTCGTCGGCCAGGAACCGGACCGCCCGCCCGAGGAAGGCACGGTCCGCGCGGGCCACTTCGCGGATCACCGGGAACATCGACGCGACCTGGTCGCCGACCTTCCGGTCGATCTCGTAGTTGTCGCGGCCGCCGATCCAGTAGTTCCACACCCGGGCGTTGTGGGCCACCTGGGTGTCCACCCGGGTCGGCCCGCCCGACTGGCGCTGGTGCTCGCTCACGTCCGTCTCCCCTCGGCCTCGGCGGTGGCGCGCCGCCGGCGGCCATTGTGCCGTCGCCGCGGTGCCTCGGGGGCGGTTTCGCCGCTGTCTGGGCCCGTGCCGGGGCGGGTACCCGCAGGGTGTCACGACTCTTTGGGGAGATGACTCGGATGCGCTTCCTCGGAATGCTCCTCCTCGCCGCCACCGCCGCCTTCACCGGGCTGGTGATCGCCGACAATCTGGGCGGCGGCCCGCACTACACCGTGTCGATGCTCGGGCAGAACATCGCCACCATGAACACCCTCGCCATCTTCTGCGCCGGCCTCGCCCTGGCACTGATCTTCGCGCTGGGCCTGGCCACGGCGGCGAGCGCGGCGACGCACCGGACACGGGGCGCGCGCAGGGCCCGCCGGACCACCGTGGTCGACGACCCGGGGGGACCCGACACCCGGCGCTGACGAGAGGCCCTCACCGGTCGGGCCGGGCGTTGCTGACGTCCGCCAGAGCCGAACGCGGGTCCTCGGCCGCGGCGAGGTCGCCCAGGCTGACGATGCCGACCGGGCAGCCGCCCTTCTCGACCACAGGCAGCCTGCGCACGGCGTGGCGGCGCATCAGGGCGACCGCGTGGTCGGTCGTGTCGTCGGGCGCGAGCGTCACCACGGGGGGACGGCTGCACACCGAGCCCGCGGTCGTGGTGTCCGGGTCGCCGTTCTCGGCGATCATGCGGACCACGATGTCGCGGTCGGTGAGCACCCCGAACAGGTCGCTGTCGTACGTCACCAGCACATCGCCGACGTTCTCGTCGCGCATCAGGCGGGCCGCCCGCGCCACCGAGGTCATCGGCTCGACGGCGACCGTGCCACGGGACATCACGTCACGTACCTGCCTGGTCATGGGAAACCTCCTGGTTCGTCGTGTCGGAGTGCGGCTCCCGGCCGGCCGCCCGGGACTCGGGAGCGGCGCGCCAGCCGCTCCAGCGGTGGACGGTGACCACGACCACCGGTCCGTCCGGCGGGCTGTCCCGGTACTGGGGGTACTTCCGCCCCAGCAGGGCGAGCGCGGCGTCGTACTCCCCACGGTCGTCGTCCTCGGACACCTCCGGCGGCACGGCCCGGGCGCCTCCGTCCGCCCGTACCCACCACAGCCGCTCCCAGTCCTCGTCGTACGCGTCCACCAGCAGGCTCACGGCCGGGTGGACGGCGATGTTGTGCAGCCGCTTCAGCTTCCGGGAGCTCTTGGGTTTGCGGTCGACGGCCATGACGATCCCGCCGTCGTCGCGCACGGCGAACACGACCGGTACGAGGTGGGGGCGCCCCTCGGGGTCCACCGTCGCCAGCCGCGCCACCCGGGCGTCGGTGAACCGTCGCCGTGCCTCGCCCTCTTCGATCCGCGGCACTCCCGCTCCTCCTCACCGTCGCGTGTCACCGCCGCGGGACAGCTCCGGCACGTCGGCGGGTACTCCTTCCGGCGCTGGCGGGTACCCGGCGTCCGGCGCTCTCACACGGTCGGCCCTCGGATGCCGCCGTGCGGGTGGCCGGGGCACACTGGAAAGGCGGCCCGCGCCCCGGCCTGCCGACCGACCAGGCAAGGAGGCCGTCGTGGAATTCGACGTGATCGTGGAGATCCCGCAGGGATCGCGCAACAAGTACGAGATGGACCACGCCCAGCACCGCATCCGTCTGGACCGGATGCTGTTCACCTCCACCCAGTACCCGGCCGACTACGGCTACATCGACCACACGCTCGGCCGGGACGGCGACCCGCTCGACGCCCTCGTCATCGTCGGCGAGCCCACGTTCCCCGGCTGTGCGATCGAGTGCCGCGCCGTCGGCATGTTCGTCATGAAGGACGAGAAGGGCCCCGACGACAAGATCCTGTGCGTCCCGGCGCACGATCCCCGCTACGCGGGGGTCCAGGACATCGGTGATGTTCCCGCCTTCGACCGGCTGGAGATCACCCACTTCTTCGAGGTGTACAAGGACCTGGAGCCCGGCAAGTCGGTCGAGGGGTCGCACTGGGAGGGGCGGGAGCAGGCGTACGAGGAGATCGAGGCCTCCCGCCGACGCGCCTCGGAGGGCTGACGCAGCCGTGCGGAGCTCTCAGCTGAACCCGCTCGGGTCGAGGTCGCGGGGCAGCAGCATGACGCGGTGGAGGTTGCAGGCGGCGGCCGCGTGGGGTGCCGGTGGCTGAGAGGACTGGTGGGCGTGCAGCGCCACGCTCACCAGACTCAGCAGCAGGTCGACGTCGGTGTCGCAGTCCAGACGCACGGTCACCCAGCGTGAGCCGGGAAGGATGCGGATGGCGGTCGACTCCGCGAGGTCGCCGGAGAAACGGCGGATGGCCCCGGTGGTCAGGTGCAGATCCGCCTCGCGGTCGCCGTGGAAGTGGACGATCTCGCTGTGCGGGGTGCTGAGCGCCCGCCCCGTGCCGCAACTGGCCGGCCCCACCGTGAGGTCGGGCCAGGAGTCGAGCCGCTCCAGAGCGCGCTGGGCCAGAGTCATGCGCCCATCGTCGTCTCCTCACTCCGCCGCCACCAGAGGTTGAGGGTTCTGTAACCGGGCCGTGAGGTCGGGGCTTCGAACCCGGGTGGCCGGGGTCGCCCCCTGACATGGGTGGGCGGGTGAGGACGGCGCGAAAAGCCCGAGCGACCGTCAGCGTCGTATCAAGGCCGGTCCTTTCGGCTCCGGGAGTGTCCAGCGTCGGCCGTATGGAGGGGCCGCGACGAGGCACGACGCGAGTTGCACAAGAGATCGACCCCCGGGTCCTGGTGGTGCTGGCGTCGGCGGCCGGTGGCCGTGGTGGCGTCGCTGGTGACACCACTGCCGTGGCGGATGGCGTTCGTGCTCGGCGCGGTCCTGGCGAGCACCGACCCGGTGGCGGTCACCGCGCTCGGGCGGCGGCTGGCGCTGCCGCCGAGGGCTCAGGTGCTGGTGCAGGCGGAGAGCCTGTTCAACGACGCGACCTCGCTGGTGCTGTTCCGGGTGGCGGTGAGTGTCGCCGTGGGCTCCGCGCTCGCCGTCGCCGCCACGCTCGTCGCGGTCCGACTGCTGTGGGTGGCGCCCCTGTCGGCGGTGGTGCAGCGCAAGAGCGGGATGCAGCGCAGGAACTGGCGGGTGCCGCTGGTTCTGACCTGGGCGGGCACCCGGGGCGTCGTCCCGCTGGCCGCGGCCCTGTCCATCCCGGTCACCACCTGGCACGGCGCCGCGCTGACGCAGCGGCCCCAGCGGCCCCAGCGGCCCCTGCTGCTCGTGCTGTCGACGTCGGTCGTGGTCGTCACCCTCGTCGTCCAGGGCTTCACCCTCTCTCCGCTCGTTCGCCGCTCGGGCATCGCGCTGGAGCCCGACCACACGGAACGCGAGGAGGCCGCCGCCCGCTGCCGTCTGGCCGGCGCGGGCAAGCGGCGCCTGGACGAACTGGCGCAGCTGCGGGCCGCCCCGGACGTCGTCCTGGACCGGTTGCGCCGGGGGCTGACCGCCCGCCTCGACGACGCCCGCGAACGCCTCGCCGACGTGGACGGGACCGCCGCCCCCGTCGAGTTCGCCGACCTGATCCACCGGCAGTTGCGCCGCGAGCTGATCGCCGTCGAAGCGGCGGAACTCCGGCGCCCCTACGACGAACACGCCATCAGGGACACCACACGCCGCCGCCTCCAGCACTCGCTGGACCTGGAAGAGGCCCGGCTGGCCGACATCTGACACCAGGGGGGCCTTCCGGGCGGTCGGCCGTCCGCCAGCCGTTCTTAACGGAAGCTTGACGCCTCGAGACCCGTCATCCGTGGGCCCTCGCATCACTCTCTGCTTACGCTGGTGCGGCCGTCCGCGTGAGGGCCGATTCCCGCACCAAGCCGCACATCAGGCGCACGCCGCACAACAGGAGAGCACGTCCATGGCCGTGACCACCGAACACCCACCCGCGAGTCGATTGCGGGCGTGGATGCTGCAGGGGCTGTCCGACATGGGCAAGGGCACCGTGCAGGGCCCGCATGCCCAGCCCGAGCCCCCGCACAAGGGCCAGCGCTGGTGGCGGGTGATGTGCCTGACCGGCGTCGACTACTTCTCCACCCTCGGCTACCAGCCCGGCATCGCCGCCCTCGCCGCCGGGCTGCTCTCCCCCGTCGCCACCGTCGTCCTCGTCGCCGTCACCCTGGCCGGCGCCCTGCCCGTCTACCGCCGCGTCGCCGAGGAGAGCCCGCACGGCGAAGGCTCCATCGCCATGCTGGAGCGCCTGCTCTCCTTCTGGCAGGGCAAGCTCTTCGTCCTCACCCTGCTCGGATTCGCCGCCACCGACTTCCTGATCACCATCACCCTCTCCGCCGCCGACGCCTCCACCCACCTGGTGGAGAACCCGCATCTGACGGGTCTGCTGCACGGGAAGGAGATGGTGATCACCCTCTTCCTCGTGGCACTGCTGGGCGCAGTCTTCCTCAAGGGCTTCCTGGAGGCGATCGGTGTCGCGGTAGCCCTGGTGGTGACCTATCTGAGCCTGAACGCCGTCGTGGTGGCCGTCGGCCTGTGGCACGTGGTCACCGCCGGGCATGTGGTGACCGACTGGAGCAACGCCCTGACCACCCAGCACGGCAACGTCCTCGCCATGATCGGCGTCTCCCTGCTGGTCTTCCCGAAGCTGGCGCTCGGCCTGTCCGGCTTCGAGACCGGCGTCGCCGTCATGCCGCACGTCCAGGGCGACCCCGGCGACACCGAGGACAAGCCCGCGGGCCGCATCCGCGACACCAAGAAGCTGCTCACGGCCGCCGCGCTGATCATGAGCGTCTTCCTGATCGCCACCAGCTTCATCACCACCGTGCTGATCCCGGCGAAGGAGTTCGAGCCGGGCGGCCAGGCCAACGGCCGTGCGCTGGCGTACCTCGCCCACCAGTACCTGGGCGGCGGCTTCGGCACCCTCTACGACATCTCGACCATCGCGATCCTGTGGTTCGCCGGCGCCTCCGCCATGGCCGGGCTGCTCAACCTGATGCCCCGCTACCTGCCCCGCTACGGCATGGCCCCGCACTGGGCCCGCGCCGTGCGCCCCATGGTCATCGTCTTCACCCTGATCGCCTTCCTGGTCACCTGGATCTTCGACGCCAACGTCGACGCCCAGGGCGGCGCCTACGCCACCGGCGTCCTGGTCCTGATGTCGTCCGCGGCGATCGCGGTGACCATCGCCGCCCGCAAGGCCGCGCAGCGCGGCTGGACCATCGGCTTCGCGGTCGTCTCGGCGGTCCTGCTGTACGTCACCGTCGTCAACGTCATCGAGCGGCCGGACGGTGTGAAGATCGGCGCCTGCTTCATCGCTGGGATCATCCTCGTCTCGCTGCTGTCCCGGCTGGCCCGTGCCTTCGAGCTCCGGGTGACCAGCGTGACCCTCGACGACATGGCGGAACGTTTCGTCAGGGACATCGCCAGCCGCCGAATCCGCTTCATCGCCAATGAGCCGGACCGGCGCGACATCGCGGAGTACCGCGAGAAGATCGAGCAGATCCGGGCGGACAACGACGTCACGGCCCAGGAGGACTTCGTCTTCGTGGAGGTGACGGTCGGCGACCCCTCGGAGTTCGAGGCGGGGCTGGTCGTGCGCGGAGAGGTGCTGCACGGCCGCTACCGCGTCCTGACGCTGGAGTCGTCCTCGATCCCCAACGCCCTGGCGGCACTGCTGCTGCACGTCCGCGACAGGACCGGCTGCATCCCGCACATCTACTTCGAGTGGACCGAGGGCGGCCCGTTCGCCAACTTCCTGCGCTTCTTCCTCTTCGGCCAGGGCGAGGTGGCCCCGGTCACCCGTGAGGTACTGCGGGAGGCGGAGCGGGACCGCAAACGGCGGCCGCGGGTCCACGTCGGCTGAGCGGGTGCGCGTCCGCTGAGCGGGTCGGCTGAGCGGGTCGACGTCGGCTGAGCGGGTCGACGTCGACTGAGCGGGTCCACGTCGACTGAGCGGGTCCACGTCGACTGAGCGGGGACGGGCGGCCGTCAGACGGAGGGCCGGGGCCGGGGCCTCCAGAGGGCGCGCCGCCGGGGGCGCACCGTGACCCGGCTGTACCTGATGTGGCCGACGAGTTCGATGCGCAGGGCCACCGGCGCCGCGCCGCCGCCCGACCGGCGCGCCCTGATCTTGGCGTAGCTCGCCGTGAGCGCGTCGGTGTCCACCATGACGCCGGGCCCGGTCCTCAGCTTCAGGGCGGCACCGCGCAGGTCCAGTTCGATGCGCAGGGTGTCGTGGGCGAGGACGGCCTGGGTGAAGTCGAGCGTCACCTCGCCCCAGGACGAGCGGATCTCCATCCGCCGGGGGACGACCCAGGGACCGTCACGCCGGGTCGAACTGCCATGCTGGTCGATCCGGACGACGTCCTTCGCTTCGGGCAGCGGCCGCCCCGTGTCCTGCGCCACGGCCGGCAGGTCCGCCGTGAGGACGGCCAGCTCTCCCATGGTGCGGGCCGAGAAGGCGGCCTCCAGGCGCTCGTCGAGTTCCTCCGCGGTCAGTCGGCCGTCCCCTGCGGCGACGCGCAGCACGTCGACGACATGCTCGCGGTCCGCGTGCGAGGCCCGCAGCAGCGCGGGCGGCGCGCCCGAGTCCAGAAGCTCGTCGGCGTGCGCGACTTCTCCCGGCATTCCCTCACCCCGTTCCAGTCGAAGACCGGATCTGACGTTATATCGCGTCATACCTCGTTGCCAAGGGTTCCGGGAATCCCGCGGCCGAGCGAGCGTTGAACCCCTTGTGAGCTCAGTGATCGCGGACACCCGTTTCTCCGTACTGGACCGCTCGCGCACCCGCGAGGGGCACGACGGCTCCGAGGCCCTGCGGGACACCGTGCGGCTGGCGCAGGAGGTCGAGCGGCTGGGATATCACCGGTTCTGGGTCTCCGAGCACCACGGCGTGCCAGGTGTCGCGGGTTCGGCGCCGACCGTGCTGGCGGCGGCCGTCGCCGCGGCCACGCGGACCATCCGGGTGGGGACGGGCGGTGTGATGCTGCCCAATCACCGACCGCTCGTGGTGGCCGAGCAGTTCGGCGTACTCGAGTCGCTGTTCCCGGGACGGATCGACATGGGGCTCGGCCGTTCCGTCGGCTTCACGGACGGGGTGCGCAGGGCGCTCGGCCGGGACAAGGGCGACGCCGACGACTTCGCGGGCCAACTCGCCGAGCTGCTGGGGTGGTTCGGCGGCACCTCGCCCACCGGCGTGCACGCCCGGCCCGCCGAGGGCCTGTCCGTGCCGCCCTTCGTGCTGGCCATGGGCGAGGGTGCGCTGATCGCCGCCCACTCCGGGCTGCCCATGGTCATCGGTGACTTCCGGAACCGGGAGCGGATGCTGCGCGGCATCGAGCGCTACCGGCGGGAGTTCCGGCCCTCCGCGTGGGCGCCCGAGCCGTACGTCGTCGTCTCCGGCACCGTCGCGGTCGCCGCCACCGCCGAAGACGCCCGCCGCATCCTGATCCCCGAGGCCTGGTCGATGGCGCACGCGCGCACCCACGGCACCTTTCCGCCGCTGCCTGACGCCCAACGGGTGGAGTCGATGACGATGAGCGCCAGGGAGCGGGCGTTCTACGAGGAGGGGCTCGTCGGTCACCTCGCCGGCACCGAGGAGCAGGTCGCCGACGAGCTGGAGGACCTGCTCAAGGAGACGGGGGCGCGAGAGGTGCTGGTCACGACCAGCACGTACGACCGTGCGGCGCTCGTGGACTCGTACCGGAGGCTGGCCCGGGTCGCGGGGCTGGGCGCGGCGTAGGGGACGCGCGCCGCCAAGTGGTCACAGCCCCAGGTCGCTCAGCCCCGGGTGGTCGTCGGGTCTGCGTCCCGGCGGCCAGTGGAACAGGCGGTCCTGCTCCTGGATGGGGAGGTCGTTGATGGAGGCGTGTCGCCGGCGCATCAGGCCGTTGTCGTCGAACTCCCAGTTCTCGTTGCCGTAGGAGCGGAACCAGTTGCCCGAGTCGTCGTGGCACTCGTAGGCGAACCGCACCGCGATGCGGTTGCCGTCGACGGCCCAGAGCTCCTTGATGAGCCGGTAGTCCAGCTCGCGGCGCCACTTGCGGGTGAGGAAGGCGACGATCTCGTCGCGGCCGGTGACGAACTCCGCCCGATTGCGCCAGCGGGAGTCCACCGTGTAGGCGAGTGCGACCTTCTCCGGGTCGCGGGTGTTCCAGGCGTCTTCCGCGAGCCGCACCTTCTCCGTGGCGGTGTCGTGGGTGAACGGCGGGAACGGTGGGCGGGGTGGGTGCGTCATATCGCCTCCGCGATGGTGAGAACGGTGGTTCCCCACTCGGGCGACCACGGTACGAGACCACTGGTCCCCCCGCAGCCGCGACAGTCCGGACGCACGCGCAACACCAACTCCCCCCTTTCTCTTTCACACAAGCGGAATGGTCACCTCGTCCTCGACGGGCGGGTCCAGTTCCTCGCGCCGGTTGCCGGTCGCGGCGAAGCAGCGCAGCCGGACCGCCTCCGGGGTGACGTCCAGGCGCAGGAAGCTCTTGAAGAACGGCGGGCTGTAGGTGGCCGAACTCGGCGAGAAGAGCTGGGTGTAGATCTTGCGGACGGGCAGCCGGAAACGGGAGGTCCGGTCGGGGCGGCCGCCGGCGCCCAGCAGACTGGCGACGAGGCGGGTGCGCCAGGTGACCCGGGCGGGTGTGGCCCGGGTGCGGGTCGGGGGGATGCCCAGGCGCTCGGCGATGACGGCGGTCGCCTCGGCCTCGGTGAGGGTGAAGAAGCGGCGCAGCCGCAGCCGGCGCCCGTAGAGCCTGCTGTAGAAGGCGAGGGAGTCGCCGCGCAGCGGGTAGCAGCGGAAGTCCTTCTCGGTGACGTTCGCGATGGAGACGCGCGGGATGGTGTGGGTGGCGTGCATGAACGCGCCGCCGCCGCCCGAGACCACGTACTGGATGGTGCGGCCGTCCACGTCCACCGGGTAGCGCTGGTAGTTGTGGATGTCTCCGCCGATCGCCGCGACGTAGTGGTGGTCCGGATCGCGGACGATGTCGTCGACCGTGCCGCCGCCGTCGATGGGGCAGGGGTGGTGCTCGCCGTCCACGTACAGCGGCGAGCCGGTGATGAGGATCTTGGGGCGGGGGCCTCGGGAGACCTCCCGCAGCCAGCGGCCCTGTTCGGCGTCGATGGTGCCGAGCAGGCCGGTGTCGATGCCGACGATACGGACGGGTCCGGCGTCGATGGCCCAGTACGGGCCGGGCTGCACGGCCCGCTGTTCGGGTGCGGAGCGCAACGCGCGTGCCTCGGCGAGGCGTTGTCCGTCCTGTGCGCCCGGGCGGTGCCACAGCCGGGAGCGCAGCCGGGCGCGGAGCGGCGGGCGGGGGGCCGGGTCCGGGGCGAGCGGCGGGGCGTCGCAGAAGACGCTCATGAACCCGTACAGGTCCTCGTACCAGTCGTGGTTGCCGGGTATGGCGTAGATGGGTGCCCGGTAGTCCTGGTACGGGCGGAAGAACTTGGTCCCGTAGTCGGCGGTCGCACCGACCGGGTAGATCACGTCGCTGGCTATGACGGCGAAGCTGGTGTCCTGACTCACCTTCAGGAAGCCCGGCACCACGGCGTATTGGGAGTCGTCTCCCTCGCCGGTGTCCCCGAGGACCATGAAGGAGAAGCGGTCCTGGTCGTCGCGCCGGATCACCCTGTCCGCGGGCGCGCCCGCCGCCTCGCACTGTTGTGCCCAGCGGCTCCGGGTACGACCGGTGGGGTCGCCGAACCAGGAGGCCAGCACGCCGTTGCGCGCCGCCCAGAGAGTCCTCGGGTTCAGCCAGGAAAGCTTCTCGACATGACCCGGCATCAAGTCCCGGTAACTGCCGCGTTCTACGGCGCCCCAGCCGGCGCCCTCGGCGGTATCGCGTGAGGATTCGGACACCGGTGCACCGTAGCAATGATCGACGGCGCACCGGAGCGGCGAGGGTGCCTCAGAGGTGCGCGTGCGGGTCCGGTTGCGCACGCTCCGGGAGTCCGACGGCTCGCTGGGCGGCCAGGGTGAGGGCGCGGCGGTCCCGCGCGCCGCCCGGCGCCAGCACCGGCATGACCCGGACCTCGGCGACGAGACCGCGTGCCGTGAGCACCCGCCACACGGAGGTCAGCAGGGAGTCGCTGCCCACGAACGCGGGCGCGGTGCTCGCCGGGCCCCCGTCGTGGCGGTAGTGGAGCCGTACCGGCTGGACGGGCGCGCCCGCGTCCAGTGCCGCCTGGAAGGCGGCGCGCCGGAAGCGGCCCTGCGCCCTGCCGCACCAGGTGCTCCCCTCGGGGAACACCACGACCGCCGAACCGCCGCGCAGGCCGTCCGCGATGCGGGCGACCGTGTCGGGCAGCGCCCGCAGCCGGTTGCGGTCGATGAAGAGGGCACCGCTGAGCGCGGTCAGCGCGCCCGCCACCGGCCACTGCCGGATGTCGGACTTGGCGAGCATCCGGCCGGGCCGCACGGCGGCGAGCAGCGGGATGTCCAGCCAGGAGATGTGGTTGGCGACCATCAGCAGGCCGCCGTCCGGCGGGGCGGCCCCGGTGATCCGCACCCGGACGCCCGTGGCGCGCACGACCGTCCGGCACCAGGTCCGGACGGCCCGTTCGCGCGGTGCGACGGGCATCCGGCGGACGACCGGGAAGAGCGCGAGCCCGGCGACCATCAACGTCAGGACGGCCGCGAACCGCAGGACGGCGCGCGGTACGGCGGCCGCCGACGCCACGGCGTCCACGCAGGACTGCGGCGAGCAGGGGGCGCTGGGCATCCAGGGGCTCGCCGGGGCGGGCGCCGGCAGGTGCACCTCGACGCGCCGCGGCCTGGGCACCCCCACCGGGGCCGGCAGCGCCGTCGTGCTCGCGAGCACCGGGGTGCCGCGGCGCGGTCGCAGGGCAGAGCCGAGACGGGACACGTTCGTCACTCCGGTCCGGGGGGTGTTCATCACGCCGGGACGAGCGAGAGGAAGTGCCGCAGATAGCGCGCGTTGATCCGGCGCATCGACAGCAGCACGTACAGGTCGGCGACGCCGAAGTCGGGGTCGTGCGCGGGCTCCCCGCAGACCCAGGCACCCAGGCGGAGGTAACCGCGCAGCAGCGGGGGCAGCTCGGCGTGCCCTTCCGGGGCCGGCGTCTCGGGGCGCCAGGGCAGCAGCGGCCGTACCCGGTACTCCTCGGGCGCCAGGTACTTGGCGCGCACGCGTTCCCAGGTGGCCGCGGCGAGGGCACCGCCGTCGGCGAGCGGCAGGGAGCAGCAGCCGGCCAGCCACTCGTGGCCGCCGTCCACCATGTAGCGGGCTATGCCGGCCCAGATCAGCCCGATGACCGTGCCGTCGCGGTGGTCGGGGTGGACGCAGGAGCGGCCCACCTCGACGAGCCCGGAGCGGATCGGCGCGAGCGGGCCGAGGTCGAACTCGCTCTCCGAGTACAGGCGCCCGGCGATCGCGGCCCGCTCGGGCGGCAGCAGCCGGTAGGTGCCCACGACCTGGCCGGTCACGGTGTCCGTCACGAGCAGGTGGTCGCAGTACGCGTCGAAGGGGTCGATGTCCAGGCCGGGCTGCGGGGTGGACAGGAGGGCGCCCATCTCCCCGGCGAAGACGTCGTGGCGCAGCCGCTGCGCGGCCCGGACGTCGGCCTCGTCACGGGCGAGGGAGACGGTGTAGCGGGTGGGCGCCAGCGGCGGTGGGGGGCTGGCGAGGGTGGAAACGCCGGTCATGGCTCTCTCCTGGTCACGGGCCGGTTCGGCGGTGCGGCCGCAGACCTGAGCGGTTCGGTCTGCGCGCTCCTGTTCTTCCGATGCCGGTTGGCCTGCGCGTGACCCACGAAGGGAGAGCGGGTGTGAGGTTGTTGAATGCCAGGGGTGCCCGGACGGTGCCTGGCGGGACCGGGTCTTGAGCACCACACCCGGACCCGCCCGTCCGCACCCTGCCGGCGAACGTCTCCACGTGGGCGGCTCTACCGCTTGGCCGCCTTGCGGGTGGCCCGCAGCCACTCCTTGTTCATGTTCGTGATGGAGACCAGCGGGATGCCCTTGGGGCATGCGGTGGCGCACTCGCCGGTGAGCGTGCAGCCGCCGAAGCCCTCCTCGTCCATCTGGGCCACCATGTCGAGGACGCGGGTCTCGCGCTCGGGCGCGCCCTGCGGCAGGACGCTGAGGTGGTTGATCTTGGCCGAGGTGAACAGCATCGCCGCGCCGTTGGGGCAGGCGGCCACGCAGGCGCCGCAGCCGATGCACTCGGCGTGCTCGAAGGCGTAGTCGGCGTCCGCCTTGGGCACGGGGGTGGCGTGGGCCTCGGGCGCGGAGCCGGTCGGGGCGGTGATGTAGCCGCCGGCCTGGATGATCCGGTCGAAGGCCGAGCGGTCCACGACCAGGTCCTTCACCACCGGGAAGGCGGCGGCCCGCCAGGGCTCGATGTCGATGGTGTCGCCGTCCTTGAAGGACCGCATGTGCAGCTGGCAGGTGGTGGTGCGCTCGGGGCCGTGCGCGTCGCCGTTGATGACCAGGCTGCACGCGCCGCAGATGCCCTCGCGGCAGTCGTGGTCGAAGGCGACGGGGTCCTCGCCGGAGAGGATGAGCTGTTCGTTGAGGACGTCCAGCATCTCCAGGAAGGACATGTCGGGCGAGATGCCGTCCACCTCGTAGGTGGACATGGCGCCGTCGGCGTCGGCGTTCTTCTGCCGCCAGACGCGCAGGGTGAGCTTCATGCGTAGCTCCGCTGGGTGGGGTGGACGTACTCGAAGACCAGGTCTTCCTTGTGGAGGGTCGGGGCCTCGCCCGTACCCGTGAACTCCCAGGCGGCCGCGTAGGAGAACTCGTCGTCCCTGCGGGCGGCCTCGCCGTCCGGGGTCTGGGACTCCTCGCGGAAGTGGCCGCCGCAGGACTCGGTGCGGTGCAGCGCGTCGAGGCACATCAGCTCGGCGAGCTCCAGGTAGTCGACGATGCGGTTGGCCTTCTCCAGCGACTGGTTGAGCTCCTCGCCCGTGCCGGGCACCTTGATCCGCCGCCAGAACTCCTCACGGATCTGCGGGATCCGTTCCAGGGCCTTGCGCAGACCGGAGTCGCTGCGGGCCATGCCGCAGAACTCCCACATCAGCTCGCCGAGCTCGCGGTGGAAGGAGTCCGGGGTACGGTCGCCGTCGACGGAGAGCAGCAGGTTCAGCCGGTCCTCGGTCTCGGCCAGCACCTCCTGCACGGCGGGGTGTTCGGCGGTGACCGGCTCCTGGTGCGGGTTGCGGGCCAGGTAGTCGTTGATGGTCGCCGGGAGGACGAAGTAGCCGTCGGCCAGGCCCTGCATCAGCGCGGAGGCGCCGAGGCGGTTGGCGCCGTGGTCGGAGAAGTTGGCCTCGCCGATCGCGAACAGGCCGGGGACCGTCGTCTGCAGGTCGTAGTCGACCCACAGGCCGCCCATCGTGTAGTGCACGGCGGGGTAGATCCGCATCGGCACCTCGTAGGGGTTCTCCGCGGTGATCCGCTCGTACATCTCGAAGAGGTTGCCGTACTTCTCCTCGACCTTCTCGCGGCCCATCCGCTTGATGGCGTCCGCGAAGTCGAGGTAGACGCCCTGGCCGCCGGGGCCGACGCCGCGGCCCTCGTCGCAGACGTTCTTGGCGGCGCGGGAGGCGATGTCGCGCGGCACGAGGTTGCCGAAGGACGGGTAGATGCGCTCCAGGTAGTAGTCGCGCTCGTCCTCGGGGATCACGTTCGGCGGGCGGTTGTCGCCCTTGGCCTTGGGCACCCAGATCCGGCCGTCGTTGCGCAGCGACTCGCTCATCAGGGTGAGCTTGGACTGGTGGTCGCCGGTGCGCGGGATGCAGGTGGGGTGGATCTGGGTGAAGCAGGGGTTGGCGAAGTAGGCGCCGCGCCGGTGCGCCCGCCAGATGGCGGTCGCGTTGGAGTTCATGGCGTTGGTCGACAGGTAGAAGACGTTGCCGTAGCCGCCCGAGGCGAGGACGACGGCGTCCGCGAAGTACGTGTCGATCTTTCCGGTGATCAGGTCGCGGGCGACGATGCCGCGGGCCCGGCCGTCGATGACGATCAGGTCGAGCATCTCGGTGCGCGGGTGCATCTCCACGTTCCCGGCGGCGATCTGCCGCGACAGCGCCTGGTAGGCGCCGAGGAGGAGCTGCTGGCCCGTCTGGCCGCGGGCGTAGAAGGTGCGGGAGACCTGGACGCCGCCGAAGGAGCGGGTGTCGAGGAGGCCGCCGTACTCGCGGGCGAAGGGGACGCCCTGCGCCACGCACTGGTCGATGATCTCCACCGAGATCTGGGCCAGGCGGTGGACGTTCGACTCGCGGGCGCGGAAGTCGCCGCCCTTGACGGTGTCGTAGAAGAGCCGGTGGATCGAGTCGCCGTCGTTGCGGTAGTTCTTGGCCGCGTTGATGCCGCCCTGCGCGGCGATCGAGTGGGCGCGGCGCGGGGAGTCCTGGTAGCAGAACTGGACGACGTGGTAGCCCTGTTCGGCGAGGGTGGCGCCCGCGGAGCCGCCGGCGAGGCCGGTGCCGACGACGATGACGGTGTGCTTGCGGCGGTTGGCGGGGTTGACCAGCTTGGCCTCGAAGCGGCGCTTGTCCCAGCGCTCCTGGATGGGGCCGGAGGGGGCCTTGCCGTCGACGACCGGGTCGCCGGATGTGTAGTTCACGTAGTCGGTCATGTCAGCTCACCACTCCGGTCATGACGCCCACGGGTACGGCGATGAATCCGGCCGTGAGCAGCAGCGCGAGAACGTTGGCGACGGTCTTCAGGGCGCGGTCGCGGGTGCGGCTGCCGACGCCGAGGGTCTGGGCGGCGCTCCAGAAGCCGTGCCGGATGTGCAGGCCGAGCGCCAGCATCGCGACGATGTAGATGACGTTGCTGTACCAGTGGGAGAAGTCGTCGACGACGTTCTGGTACGGGTGCCCGGGCTGGAAGGTGCCCGGGTGCACGGTGCCGGTGGTCAGGTCCAGGACGTGCCAGACGATGAACAGGCCGAGGATGATCCCGCCCCAGCGCATGGTGCGGGTGGCGTAGCTCGCCCGCGGCCTTGCGTGCACGTACTTGCTGGGGCGGGCCTTGATGTCGCGGCGGCTGAGCTGGTAGGCGGAGACGGCGTGGGCGACGACGGCCACGATCAGGACGATCCGGATGAGCCAGAGCGTCCACTCGTAGTGCATGAACGGCTCGCCGATGGTGCGCAGCCAGTGGGCGTAGTGGTTGAACTCGCCCGCCCCGAAGTAGATCTTCAGGTTCCCGATCATGTGGGCGACCAGGTACAGCAGCATGATCAGGCCGCTGACCGCCATCACGGTCTTCTTGCCGACGGTGGAGTCCCACACGGTGCGTGCCATGGACGGTCGTCGGTCCGTCCGCGTTGCCAGTGCCATGTCACAGCACGCTAGGGCCGAACGTCCTCATCGGTCCAAGACATGGTCCGGCTTGTTTCGATAGGCGCATCCTATGATGGAGGAGTGCAGTTCCAGCAGCTCCAGTACTTCGTGGCCGTCGCCGAGACCCGGCACTTCACCCGGGCCGCGGAGTTGGTCCATGTCGCCCAGCCCTCGCTGTCGCAGCAGATCAGGGCGCTGGAGCGGGAGCTGGGGGCGGATCTGTTCCTGCGGGCGCGCGGCAACATCACGCTCACCGACGCCGGGGAGGCGCTGCTGCCGCTGGCCCGCCGGATCCTGGCCGACGCGGACACGGCCCGGCACGAGGTGCAGGAGCTGGTGCAGCTGCGCAGCGGCCGGATCCGCCTGGGCGCCACCCCGAGCCTGTGCACCGGCCTGCTGCCGGATGTGCTGCGCGCCTTCCACGACCGCTACCCCGGCATCCGGCTGCTGATCGAGGAGGGCGGCTCCCACGACCTCGTACGGGAGCTCGCGCGCGGCGCCCTCGACCTGGCGCTGGTCGTGCTGCCGCTGCCCACCCCCTCCCCCGCCCTGACCACGGTGGAGCTGCTGCGCGAGGACCTGGTGGTGGTTTCCTCCCCGGACGCGCCACGGCCCGGCGGCGGTCGCCGCACGGTCCGGATCGCGGATCTGGAGGGCGAGCGCCTGGTGATGTTCCGGCACGGCTACGACCTGAGGGAGCTCACCGTGGCGGCGTGCCGCGCCGAGGGCTTCGAGCCGGTCTTCGCGGTCGAGGGCGGTGAGATGGACGCGGTGCTGGGCTTCGTGCGGGCGGGCCTGGGCGTGGCCGTGGTCCCGCGGATGGTCGCGACCCGTTCCGGGCGCGGGCTGCGGGTGACCCCGTTGGCCCGGCCCGGACTGTACCGGACGATCGCCCTGGCCCACCGCAGCGATGTGGCTCCGCCGCGTGCGGCCCGGGAGCTGCAGCGGATGCTGCTGGAGCGGTGAGGTTGTCGCCCCATACGGTTTCTGTCGCGCGAGTCCGAACCGGCGTTGCCGTTGCCGGACGGCTTCGGTCTCTGCCGTGCATCGCCCTCGTGAGGCGTGCGCGTCACCGTATGCAGTGATTTGGTAACACAGCCGCCACGGGGATGGTCCGCAGGCGATGATGCGGCGCATGCGTACGAGGGGACGAGGTGGACGTCACGCCGTCGGGGTCATCAGCGCTCTGGCGTCCCTGGCCGCTCTGGTCTGGACTGCCCACGCCCTGCGGCGCGGGCACCTGTCCTTCGGGGACACCGCTGGGGTGCTGTCCGTGTTGCCCGGCGTGCTGGGCGCGGTGTTCGGGTTGTGGGGCCTGTGGCGGCCCGCCCATCCCGACAGCGAGTTGGCAGCCAAGCTGGCCCATGCGGTGCTGGAGGCCGAGACAGCGCAGTTCAAGCAGTTGCTGGGCGGTGACAGACAGGCGCTGAACGGTCCCATCAACCTGGCCTTCAGCCTGGTTGACGCCCATGGCGTGGAAGGTGCGGCGGACGAGGGGACACTGAAGGCTGTCGCGGACTACTACTCGTCCCTGCGCCCTCGCCGGCTGGTCATCACGGGAGCGGCCACCCGCGGCGGAAGACGCGGGAGAGGCAACGGGACATCGGACGCCGGCGCAGGCAAGACCGTGCTGGCCATCAAGCTGATGCTTGATCTGGCGCGAGACAGGGGCGAGAAGGATCCGGTCCCGGTCCGGCTTGCTGCCGGAGCGTGGCCGGGAACACCTCTGCGCGACTGGTTGCGGGCCCATCTGGTCAGCACCTACCGCCTCACCTCCCACGAGGCCCGTCGTCTGGTCGACGGCAACTTGGTCCTTCCGGTCATCGACGGACTGGACGAGATGGACATGGGTGCCGCCACAACCCGGGCCGCCCAGCTCCTTGGTGCTCTCGAACGGTACGAAAGGGCCGGGCAGAAGGCTCACGTGGTGGTGACGTGCCGCCACGACACCTACGACGCACTGCTGCGTGCGGGAAAACCGCTGCAGATGTCCGTGCGCGTGCAGATCGCACCGGTGACCCCGGACCAGATACTCGACTACCTGCGCCTGCGGGTGGGGGCCTCGCCTGCGAGCCTGACCCGCTGGCAACCTGTCCTCGACGACATCACCCCACCTCCGGGGCAGCCGCAGGCACGGTCGGCACTGGCGAGCAAACTCGGCAGTCCCTGGAGACTGACCCTGGCCGCAGTGGTCTACGAGGAGCCGGCTGAACAAGAAGGCTTCCTGCGCGACCCGGCCGATCTGGTGAGCCTGGCCCGCCGCGGAGACCTCTACCGCCACCTGCTGGACCGATACGTCAAAGCCGCGGTGAACGCCTCTCAGCACGATGACTACGAGTCCGACGACGGCTCCTCCGGTCATTCAGCCTTCCGCCGGCGCGGCAGGCGGCTGGATCCGGCAAAGACGTGGCGCTACCTGGCCGCTCTTGCCCGTTACCTCAACGCCTCCGCGTCTCGAGAGCCGGTTCAGGTGGCAGGACGGCGGCTGTCCGGCACCGACATCGTCCTGCACGAACTCTGGCCCCTGGGCAGGCCCGTGCAGGTGATGGCGGTCAACGCCGTCATGGTCTTCGTACTGTTGCAGCCAGGTTGGTTCACGACCATCTGGATGGGTGCCCTGACACACCACACCCGCACCGCCGGTGCCGTTGTCGCCGTGCTCAGTACTGCCGCAGTCGTCAGAGCCGGGTGGTTGTACTGGCCGCAGCCTCGAAGAGTCGACTTCCGGCGGCTGCGCCACAGAGCGCTCTGGCCTGCTTACGTTCTGGCCCTCGCCGTGGGAATCGCGGGGGGATACCCTGCCCGGCACACAGTGGGCGGCCCTTGGGCCATCACGCTGGGAGTCCTCAACGCCGCCTTCTTCCTTGTCTTTTGCGCCACTGCTTTCGGGGGCGCGACCAACCGAGCGCCCACACTGCCCGGTATGCCGTTACGGGATGACGCGGTGGGTTTCGCTCTGGCAGGGTTCGGTTACGGCCTCGGGCAGGGACTGTTCAGCGGTCTGGGGTGGGGAATGCACGGACACGGCCTGGCTGTCGGGCTGTGGGTCGGGGCATCCGAAGGCCTCTTGATCGCCATCGGCTTCGCCCTTGGGGGCGGCCCGGGAGCAGCTACGCTGCGCTATGTCGCTCTCGTCCTCTCCACGCGCGGAGTCCTGCCATGGAGGCCGGCCGCCTTCCTCGCGCAGTGCCACCGACTGGGCCTGCTGCGCACGGCAGGCATCGCGTATCAGTTCCGCCAACGAGAGCTCCAGGACCACCTCGCCACCCGCCCGGCACCACCGCCCCGCATCTACTGAGGCATCACCAGCGCTCCGATTGCCGCCCTGCGCACGGCTCGTGAAGGACCCGGCAACCTACCGCGGCGTCACCGTCAGGTAGCCGGTCTTCTTCACGCGGCCGTGGTGGGCGACGACCGTCACGGGGTAGCGGCCAGGCTTGAGGTCGCCGCGAAGGGTGGCGGTGCCGATGCAGCGCGGGTCGTCGCCGTCGGCGGACTTGCTGTCGTCGGGCCTGAGGTGGAGGACGTGGGTGAACGCCGGGGAGGTCGCGGTCAGCCTCGATTCCTCGCCCGGGTCCGGATCCGCGTCGTGCCACATTACCGCGACCTGTCCTGCGGCGGCGACCTTGAAGTCCCGCCCGTGAGGGCTGTCGGCGTAGCCGATGCGCGGGTCGTAGAGGTCGGGGCCGTACGCCTTGCCGAAGTAGTCGCGGTCGCCGGGACGCGACGCGCGGACCGTCAGATGCCTCTCGGCAATGCGGTGGCCGTGCGGACCGTACAGCTCGACGGTGTACCTGCCGTCCGCCAGGGCGGGTTTGAGCTCCGGCCTGGCGGTGAACTCCCGGGGATTGTAGAAGTCGGACTGCCCGCTGTGGACGAGAGGCACCGGCCGTGACAGAGCCGCGGACCGTACGGTGAAGTCGGTGCCCCGCTCACCGGGGTACAGGTCGTCGAAGGTCAGCCACACCGGCTCCCCGGGCCGGGCCACGTCAGACCCAGACGTCACCGTGAAGGACGGGCGTCGGGAAGCCACCACGTGGATCCTTTCGCGGGCGACGGTGCGGCCCGCGACGGCGACCGAGAGAGGGTACCAACCGGGCTTGTCCGTCATCGCCAGGGCCGGCGTACCCCCGTAGGAGCCATCCTGCCATCGCAGCGGTACGGGCCCGCTGAACGCCGGCGACTGCGCGGTCACCGCATCGTGCCCCTGGACGCGTCCGACGTCGTGGAGTCGTATGTCGACCAGTTGCCCGGGGCGGGCGTCGAGATTGCCGTTGATGGTCAACGTCGGCTTGTCGGGCGTGCCGGAAGGCGCGCCCGCCGTCCTGTGCTCGCCGTGCGCGGATACTCCCGGGCTCTGCACTGCTTTGGAGGTGCTCGCCGAATGGGCGCACCCGCACAGCACAAGACCGGCCGCGGCAACCCCCACCAGCCTGGACCAGTTCATCGCATCCCCCAGCCGTCGGTCACAGGCGAAGACGGCGTTACGGCCGTGTTGGTTGTCTGCGCATGCGTGAGACACGGGAGGGCACGAGCGGACCGAAGGGCGCAGTCCGTACGGCAGCGGAACTCAGCCCGTCGCGTCCACCAGGGCCAGTTCGTGCAGGCGCTCCGGGGGGCCGGGGCGGGCGTAGTACCAGCCCTGGGCCGTGTCGCAGCCCATCATCCGCAGCTGTTCGGCCTGGGCGCCGGTCTCCACGCCCTCCACCGTGACCGCGAGGTCGAGGCTGTGGGCCAGGGAGACGATCCCCTCCACGATCTTCAGGTCGACCGGGTCCGCCGGGTACTGCTGCATGCTCTGGGTGAAGGAACGGTCCAGCTTGAGGACCCGCACCGGCAGCCGGCGCAGGTTGGCGAGGTTCGAGTAGCCGGTGCCGAAGTCGTCGAGGGCGATGTCCACCCCCATCTCGGCCAGCCGGCGCAGCGGCTTGAGCAGATCGTCGTCCGCGCCGATGAGCGCCGACTCCGTGACCTCCAGGCAGAGCGCGTCCGGCTCGAGGCCGGCCCGCTCCAGGATCTCGACGGTGTCGGAGACCAGCCCCGGATGGGTGAGCTGGCAGGGCGAGAGGTTGACGTTGATGCGCAGCGGGCCGGGCTGGTCCTGCTTCTCCTGCCAGGCGCGGGCCTGCCGTACCGCCTCCTGGAGCACCCAGCGGCCCAGCGGCACGATCAGCCCGGTGCGCTCGGCGAGCGGGATGAAACGGTCGGGGCCGAGCACTCCGTGCTGCGGGTGCAGCCAGCGCACCAGCGCCTCGGCGCCGTGCACCTTGCCGTCGCCGAGGTGCACCAGCGGCTGGTACTCGATGAAGAACTCGCCCCGGTTCAGGGCCGTGGGCAGCGCCGTGGTCAGCCCGTGCCGGGTGATGGTGCGGGCGTCGGCCTCGGGGTCGGCGAGCTCGTAGCGGTTGCCGCCCGCCGACTTCGCCCGGTACATGGTGATGTCCGCGCTGCGCAGCACCTCCGCCGGGCCGCGCTCCCCGACCGGACCCTCGACGATGCCGATGCTGCCGCGCACGGTCAGCTCACGCCCGTCGACGCTGATCGGGGTGACCAGCGCGTTCATGATGCGCCCGGCGAGCTCGTCGACCCCGCGCTCGGTGTCGGGCCCGGTGGTCAGCGCCACGAACTCGTCGCCGCCGAGGCGCGCGACCATCTCGCCGGGGCCGGTCGCGCACGCCTGCAGCCGGTCGGCGACCTCGACGAGCAGCCGGTCCCCGGCCGCGTGCCCGAGGCTGTCGTTGATGGTCTTGAAGCCGTCCAGGTCGAGGTAGCACAGGCCGAACCGCCGGCCCTCCCCCGCCGCCAGGGCCTTCTCCAGCCGCTCGAAGAACAGGGTCCGGTTGGGCAGGCCGGTGAGCGCGTCGTGCGTGGCTTCGTACCGCAGCCGCAGGTTCAGCAGCCGCCGCTCGGTGGTGTCCTCCATGAGCGCGAGCTGGTACTGCGGATTGCCGTCCGCGTCCCGCAGCAGGGACACCGTGAGGTTGGTCCACAGGACCGTTCCGTCAGGCCGGTAGAAGGCCTTCTCCACGTGGTAGTGGTCCCGCTCGCCGCGCACCAGCTCGTCGTACAGGCGCCAGACCTGCGGTGCGTCGTCGGGGTGGGTCCACTCGGCGACGTTGCGGCCGCGCACCAGTTGCTCGGAGCCGCCGAACATGCGCAGCAGGGCGCCGTTGACCTGGAGCACGTTGCCGTCGAGGTCGGCGATGCCGATGCCTATGGCGGCGCCCTCGAAGACCGCGCGGAAGCGGGCCTCCGTGGCGTGCAGGGCCTCGGCCACCTCGCCCTGGGCCGTGAGGGCGGCCTGCGCGATGGCCTCCTGTTCGGCCAGCGTGCGCTCCTTGAGCGCCACCGCGAACCCGGCGGCCATCGCGTGCTGCAACCGTGAGCAGCGGGTGCGCTGGGCCTCCTGCGCCTGCGCGGAGGCGTCCGTGTCGCCGCAGTAGAGCACGAGGTAGGCGTCGACGCAGTCGAGGGTGCGGCTGAGGGCCTCCGGGTCGGTGCAGTGCGCGTCGATGAGCGCCGCGCCGATCCCCTTGGCCGTGGCGGCGTCGAACGCCCTGGCCCGCAACGCCTCGCTCAACTGCCGGGCCAGCGGCAGCAGTCGCTCCTCGAACTCCGGCCGGGTCAGCGACGTCGAGGTCACCGGATAGACGGCCCGGCTCCAGATCGTCGCGAACCTGCGCAGTCTGTCCTCCGGTCCACCCGGTCCCGCGGTCACGCCGAGCGCCCCACGCCGGCGAACCCCGCGAACGAAAAGGGGTCCTCGTCCTCGGGTGCCGTGTCGGGCCGCCACTTCGGCATCGGCACCAGCCCGGGTTCCACCATGTCGTACCCCTCGAAGAACCGCGCGATCTCGTCGCGCGAGCGCATGATCAGCGGATTGCGGATGGTGTTGTACACGTCGACCGCGCCGTCGGCCCGCTCCTTCGGCAGCGGGATCCCCTCGTACGAGGCGTGCGTGAGAACGAGCAGGCTGCCGGGCGCGAGCGAGTCGCGCAGCTCGGCCACCGCACCGTACGGGTCGTCCGTGTCCTCCACGAAGTGCAGTATGGCAACGAGAAGGAGCGCGACTGGCCGGTTCCGGTCGATCAGTCGCTCCACCTGAGGGCTCGCCAGGATCTCCTGGGGCTTGCGGAGGTCGGCCGCGACGACGTCCGCGTGCTCGTTGCCCCGGAGGACGGCCCGGCTGTGCGCGACCGCCACAGGGTCGTGGTCGACGTACACCACGCGCGCCCCCGGGTGCGCCTGCTGCGCCACCTCGTGGACGTTGCCGAAGGTGGGGATGCCGGAGCCGATGTCGAGGAACTGGGTGACGCCCTCCCCGACGGCGAAGCGCACGGCGCGGCGCATGAACGCCCGGTTCGCCTGCATGATCTTGGGAAGCCCCGGCATGTGCTCCATGGCCCTGCGCGCCGCTTCGCGGTCGACCTCGAAGTTGTGGGAGCCGCCCAGGTAGAAGTCGTACATACGGGCGACACTGGGCACGGAGATGTCGATGCTCCGAGGGGCCCAGGCGGGGCGCTCCATGCAGCTCTCCAAGGCGTTGACGACGGTGTAGGCGATCCGGTGTTCGAGCAGAGGCTACTGATCGTCCGCCAACGGAGCGAGTAAAAACGGAAATTGACCGTCCGTTCCCGGTCACCACGTGGTGTTTCCGTGGAGGGCCGGGGACGTGCGCCGCCGCGCGCGCCAAAGGGCCCACCCCCTCCGTGCGGTTGCGGAGGGGGCGGACCGGTCGTGCGCGCCTGTGTCCCGTTCGTCCGGCTTGTGTGTCCACTCCCTTCCGCGTTCCGTCGCTGACTGGGTGAGGCGGTCGATCGACCCTGGGGAGGTGTGATCTCTACTTCGGCGCGCCGACCGGCTTTCCGTCGGGCGAGACGGCGTACCAGGTGCCGCCCACACCCTGACCGTTGGTGTCTCCGGGGGCCTTGTCGCCGGAGAAGGTGTAGATCGGCCAGCAGTTGACGGTCATCTGCTTGGCGCCGTCGGGGCGGGTGAAGCCCATGAGGCCCTTCTTCTGGACGCCCTTGGTGTCGTCGGCCGAGACGGGGGCGACGGCGGGCCACTTCTCCAGGCAGGCGCCGGTGCAGTTCGACACCGGCTCGGGCCAGGCCTTGTCCTTCAGGAAGCGGTAGACCGTCATGCCGTTCTTGTCGACGACGATCGGGCCGAGCTTGGGGTCGTTGCGCACCGACAGGCCGGGCAGGGCGGCGCCGGCCTTCTTGCCGGTGGGCGCGGTCGCGAACCAGGCGCCCTTGACCCCCTGGCCGTTGATGTCACCGGCCTTGGTGTCCTTGGCGTACCGGTACATCGGCCAGCCGGCGATGGTGAGCTGCTTGGTGCCGTCGGAGCGGGTGACCTCGCCCAGCAGGGACGTATCGATACCGGAGGCGACGGTGGCCCCTTCGGCGGGGACCGGCGGCCACGTCTTCGCGCAGTCGCCGTCGCAGGAGGACTTCGGCGGCTCGGCCGTGTCCTGGTCGAAGCGGTAGAGGGTGAAGCCGGCGCCGTCCGTGACGATCTTGCCGAGCTTCGCGTTGTCGGCGACGGCCAGCTGACCCGCGGACTGCCCGCCCGCGGAGGCGGAGGCGCTCGGCGCGGCGGTGGAGTCGGCGCCGTAGCCGTTTCCGGGGAGGGAGGGGCTGGAGCCCAGACCGCCCGGGAAAGCGGTGGCCCCCACGTTCTGGCTGCCCGTCGACTGGGTGCCGCTCTGCGAACCGCACGCCGTCGTGAGTGCCAGCACGGCGGCAGCGGTCGCCACGAGGGAGGCGCTCCGCCAGGTTGTCTTCATTCTCAACTCCCGCTGTCAGCTTCGATGTTGCAGCGTTCTCTGTGCGCCGCTGTGTGGCCATGGGTACGGGCGGGAGTGCCCGGTGTGTTCAATCGGGCCGGGAATTTCTTTCCGGAACCTGTGACGCGTTTCCGGCCACCGCCCCGGCCCTCCTCCGGCATCCCTCGCACGGATGTACCCAACTCGACGTGGACCGGGCGTGGTTGCCCAAAACGCCACGAAGGCGGATCTCCCTCCTTCGAGGCAATTCGCGGGGGCCCGGGCGTGCGGGGGCGCGGCCAAGCCGATGATCTCGGTCGTGCAACGACCCCAACGGCCCCGAAGGGCCCTCGTCACCCGGATGTTGGCCCTGGTGACGCTGGCGTGGTTCCTCGTGGGCGTTCCCGCCGGGGCGGCGTCGGCCGACGCGTGCGCGTACGCCTCGACCGGTCCGGGCGGCACGGAGGCGGTGGCGGTCGCGGGCGGCGACCTCTGGCCCACGCCGCCGTGCTCCGCACCGAGCCCGAGCCCCACGCCGCCGCCCAGCCCCACGCCGACCCCGACCCCGACTCCGACGCCCACCCCCAAGCCGCCGCCCGAGCCCCCGCCGCCCCCGCTGCCGCACCCCACACCGAAGCCCGTGCCGCCGCCCCCGCCGCCGCGCGCCCTGCCGCCGGCCCCGAGACCCGCCCCGGTCCCCGTCCACATCCCCTCCCCCGCGCCGACGCCGTCCCCGACGCCCCCGCCCCGGCCGAGCCCGCACCCCGCACCGACCCCGGTGCGCTATCCGGCCCACCACCCCGTGTCCCACCCACGGCCGCCCCACAGCGGGCCGTCGCCGCTCACGTTCACCCTGCTCATCGTCGCGCCCGCGGTGTTCGCCATCGCCGCGCTGCGTCCGCGCTGATCTCCGGAGGCACCTGTTGTCGGAATGGCTTGTTCTCACCCTCGCGATGGCGGCCGCGTGCGCCGTCGTGATCGTGGTGACCCTGGTCCGGGCCCGCACGGCCGCCGTGGACGAGGACCCGTCCGAGACCCCGGACGTGATCGAGTACATGACGATGTGGATCGGCGTCGTGTACGCCATCGTGCTGGGCCTGGCCATCGCCGGGGTGTGGGAGGCCCGCAGCGCCGCCCAGGACCATGTGCAGGCCGAGGCGCAGGCGCTGCACGAGATCTCGCAGCGCGTCCGCGTCTACCCGGCCGATGTCCGCGACCGCGTCCGCGCCGACGTCAACGCGTATGTCGGCCATGTCGTCACCACCGAGTGGAAGGCCATGGCCGATCACGGCGAGGTGACCGCCCGCGGCCAGGAGCTGTTCCAGCGGATCCGTCAGGACGTCACCGACTACCACCCGAAGACGGACTACGAGGCGCAGGCGTACCAGCCGCTCGTGGACCAGGTGACGGCGGCCGACGCGGCGCGCAACGCGCGCGCCGACGCCACCGGCTCGACCATGCCGCCGGTGGTGTGGTTCGGGCTGATCGCGGGAGCGGTGGTCACCATCGGGATGGTGTTCGCGCTGCAGATCCGGCGAACGGCCCGCGAACTCCTGCTGGCGGGGCTCTTCTCGGCGCTGATCGCCTTCCTGCTTTTCCTGATCTGGGACTTCGACGCGCCCTACAGCCGGGGTGTCTCGGCCTCCTCGGAGCCGTTCCTGGCGCTGTTCCCGCAGCTGCACGGCTGACGGGGCTCGGCCCCTCGAGGGGCGGGCGGCCTTCGACCCCTCAGGGCTCGGGCGGACCCACTGACCCTCGAGGGGCGGGCCAACCGAGCCCTCGCGGGAGCTGACCCATCGAGCCCACAAGCGGCGGGCGCCCTCCGCGCCCGCCCCCTTCACCGCCCCGCTTCCCCTGAGCGGCACATTCCCGTACCCCGTTCGCTCTACTGGGATCGCGCCCAGCCACCCCCTTTCTTAGCGTTTCGGGCAACGAGGTGCATTTCCGACGCAAGCGGAACAGGTCCGCGGCACGGCTCCTCGGAGACCTGGAGGCTCACCATGCGCGCGATTCGCCTCGCTTCGGCCGCAATGCTGGGCGTCAGTGCCCTGGCCCTCACGGCGTGTACGACGGCCGTCGCCCGAGGCGGGGAGGCCGGCGCCGGCCACTCGGGTTTCTCCTACAACCTGGAACCGGCCGCGGTCGCCCCCGGCGGGCGGGTCAACCTGCCGGTGCGGGGCTGCAACCAAGACGCCAAGGTCTTCTCGGGCGCTTTCGACGACGACGTCACCATCCCCCGCGGCCGCAACTCGACCACGGTCACGGTCGGCAGGGACGCACTGCCGGGCACCACGTTCGACGTGCTGTTCCAGTGCGGCCACCAGGCCGGTCACCGGCAGCTCGTCATGACCGCCGGGCGCGACGACCGCGACGAGGAGTCGCGGGACGAGGGCTCAGGCCGTGGGAACGGACGCGGCGAGGCGGAGCGGCCACAGCACGGCGTGCACGCCGGTGAGGGCGGCAGCATCGGCGGCTTCGACCTGAAGAAGACCGGCCTCGGCGCCGCCCTCGTCCTGGTCTCGGTCGGCACGGCCTGGCACCTTACGCGCCGCCGTGGCCGCGGCAGCACCTCCTGACCGTCACAGCGTGAACGGCGCGGCGAGAGGGCGGCGCCGGGAGGGGATGGCGAATGTCTGCTTCCGGGCCGGCCGAAGGAGGAGAGAGCGGGCACCAGCGCAAGCGCGCCCCGTGGGGAGTGATCGCGCTGGTGCTGCTGACCGGTCTCGCCCTGGTGCGGAACGGTTCCGGCGAGTCCCCTGTGGGCCCGCCCCAGCCCGCGAAGGCGGCGGCCCCCGACTCCCGCTCGGGTTCGGGCCCCGGCTCGGGCTCCAGCGTCTCGGAGGCGCCCGATCCGTTGCCGTACTCCGCGGTCGAGCGCGTCCGCGTCCCGGCGCTCCAGATCGACGCCCCCGTCATACCGGTGGGCCTGGACACATCCGGGTGGGTGGCCGCCCCGCCGCCCGAGGATCCGAACCTGGCGGGCTGGTTCACCGGCGCGGTCTCACCCGGCGAGAAGGGCACGGCCGTGATCGTGGGCCATGTCGACAACCATGAGGGACCGGCCGTCTTCTACGGGCTCGGAGCTCTGGGCAAGGGCCATCACATCGAGGTCCGGCGCCAGGACGGCAGGACCGCCGTGTTCGAGGTCTACGGCAACGAGGTCTTCGACAAGGCCCACTTCCCCGGTGACCGCGTCTACGGGAACAAGGGGGCGCCGGAGCTGCGGGTGATCACCTGCGGGGGAGAGTTCGTCGACGGGAACTACGCGGGGAACGTGGTGGTGTTCGCCCGGATGGTCGCCGTGCGCTGAGCGGGGACCGGCGCGCGTGCCCGGCAGCGTGCTCAGGTCGACCGCCTCCTGGGCACGGTGAGGTGGTAGCCGGCGTCCAGCAGGAAAGGCAGATAGTCGCGCAGCGCCGCCACGGTCTGTGTGCGGTCGCCGCCGGCGTCGTGCGAGAGGACGATGACGCCCGGTGCGGCGCCGCCCTCCACCTGCCCCACGATGGCCTTCGCGTCCGGCGGCGGGGTCGTCCAGTCGCCGCTGTCGACCGTCCAGGCCAGCGGCTCCATGCCCAGTTCGGCGCCGAGTTCGAAGGTGGCCCGGTTCCAGGCCCCGTACGGCGCGCGGAACCACAGCGGCGCCTCTCCGTACGCGTCCTGGACGATCTCGCAGGTGCGTTCCATCTCGGAGCGGATACCGGGACGGGTCAGCCGGGTGAGCAGCGGGTGGGTCCAGGTGTGGTTGCCGACGATGTGACCGTCGTCGGCCATCTCGCGCAGCAGGTCCTTGTGGTCCGCGGCCATCCCCCCGCAGACGAAGAACATCGCGCGCACGTCGTACTCGCGCAGGGTCCGCAGGATGCCCGGGGTGTAGCGGGGGTCCGGGCCGTCGTCGAAGGTCAGCACCATGCTCCTGCCGCGGTCCGGCATGCGCAGGATCGGCTCGCGGCGCACTGCGGTCCGCACCGGTGTGCGACGCGCCGGGCCGGACCCGGTCATGGGCCGCAGCCGGAAGGTGGACGGCCTGTGCGGGGCGCGGGCCCCCGGGCCCGGAGCGGCGAGGGCGCCGCGCGCCGGCCGTACCGGATCGTCCTCGAGGAGCAGCCCGGCCGCTCCCGCCGCCCCGGCCGCGCCCAGGACGGCGGCTCCGGCGAGCAGCAGGCGGCGCCGCGAGAGCAGCTGATCCTTTTTCATGATTCATCAGTCGCGCGGATCACAGCGCGCGTGGCCGCGCAACACCGACCACGGCGGCGGAAATCACCCCATGGGACCCACGTACCCGGATGTAGGGACCTGAGCGGACGTCCGGCCCGTGATCCCCGGCCGCAACGGCCCGGACCTGCGGATTCCGATAGCCTCGCCCATGTGACGGAACAGCACTCGCACCAGTTCGAGCGGGGCACGGACGGGCCCAAGGTCATCCTCGTCGGGGTGGACGGCTCCGACTCGTCGTTGCGGGCCGCGGCCTACGCCGGCGGTCTCGCCCGGCGGCAGCACGCGCTGCTCGCGGTCGTGTACGTACAACCGGTGATGGCGGCCGGGGCGGCCCTCGGGGTTCCGGTGGCGGAGACGACCGACCAGATCGCCGAGGAACTGGTCGCCCAGATCCGTGAGGCGGCCGAGCGGCTGAAGGGCATATTCGACGTGCGCTGGGAGTTCCACACCTTCCGTGGCGACCCGTACAACGGCCTGGTGAAGGCCGCCGAGGAGCTGAAGGCGGACGCCGTCGTGGTCGGCGCCTCCGAGCAGGCCGGCCACCGCATCATCGGCTCGGTGGCGATCCGCCTGGTGAAGGCGGGCCGATGGCCCGTAACAGTCGTACCGTAGGGACGTCGCCGTCTTCCCTCCCCGGCGGGGCTGCGCCATCATGATCCGGCCAGCGCATTGCCGTCCGCGAAGAGGTCCGCGAAGAGGTGAGGCTCATGGCCGGACTCCGTAAGGGCGAGGGAATTCTCCGCCGCAAACCCATCGAGCACATCGACGAGACGGAGGTCGGCGAGGGCACCCGGCTCGAGCGCTCGCTCGGCCTGTGGCAGCTGACCGCGATCGGCGTCGGCGGGATCATCGGCGCCGGCATCTTCACCCTCGCCGGCACGGTGGCGAACGGCACCGCCGGACCCGCGGTCCTGGTGTCGTTCCTGATCGCGGGCCTGGCGAGCGCGACCGCCGCCCTGTCGTACGCCGAATTCGCCGGGCTCATCCCGAAGGCCGGATCGGCCTACACGTACGGCTACGCGGTGCTCGGCGAGTACGCCGGCTGGTTCATCGGCTGGGACCTGCTGCTGGAGTACACGGCGATCGTGGCGGTGGTCGCCATCGGCATCTCCGGCTACTTCGGCTTCCTCGTCGGCGAGATGGGCGCGCACCTGCCGGCGTGGATGCTGGGGGCGCCGGGGACGGGGGCCGGACACCGGGTGGACCTGTTCGCGCTGGTGCTGTGTCTGCTGATCGCCTACCTGCTGAACCTCGGCATCCGCAACGCGGCCCGTTTCGAGACGTTCGTCGTGGCGCTGAAGATCCTCGTCGTGCTGCTGGTGATCGGTGTCGGCGTCTTCCACATCGACAGCGGCAACTACCACCCGTTCTTCCCCTACGGGATCGGCGGCGCGTTCACCGGTGCGGCGACCGTGTTCTTCGCGGTCTTCGGCTACGACGCCATGTCGACCGCCGCGGAGGAGTCCAAGGACGCGCAGCGCCACATGCCGAAGGCGATCGTCTACTCGCTGGCGATCTCCATGGTGCTGTACGTAGCGGCCTGCCTGGTGCTGACGGGCATGCAGAAGTACTCGCACATCGACAAGGAGAGCGGCTTCTCCAGCGCGTTCAAGGCGGTCGGCCTCAGCGGGCTCGCGGACGTGATCGCGGTCGGGGCCGTCATCGGCATCCTCACCGTCATGTTCACGTTCATGCTGGGCGTCACCCGGGTGTGGTTCTCCATGTCGCGCGACGGACTGCTGCCCTCGTGGTTCGCCAAGACGCATCCCACGCGTCACGTCCCGACCCGTGTGACATGGATCGTCGGGATCGCCTCGGCCCTCATCGCCGGGTTCCTGCCGATCGCCCAGGTGGCCGAACTGACCAACATCGGCATCCTGTTGGCGTTCGTCGTGGTGTGCACGGCGGTGATCGTGCTGCGCTACCGGCAGCCGGAGCTGCCGCGCACCTTCCGCACGCCGTGGATGCCGTTCCTCCCCGCGATGGGCGTGGTCTTCTCGCTCTGGCTGATCACGTTCCTGCGGTGGGAGACATGGGTGCGGTTCGCCGTGTGGTTCCTGATCGGCCAGATCGTCTACTTCGGTTACTCCTACCGGCGCTCGGAGCTGGCCAAGGCCCCGCACACCCCCTGAGCCGGCCCCGGGAGGCCCCGCACGCCTCTCCGGTCGACCGCTCACCGCACCGTTCACCGACGAACAGCGACCGCCCACCGCACCGCGCCGTCGCGGCCCTGTCCCGGCGGGCGAAGCCGCGTTGCCATACGCCCATGACGGCCGGAAGCACCACCCCCACCACCGGGACGACCGCCGAGCACGAGCTGGCCGAGCTGCAGCGCGAGCACGGCCGTCCCCTCTTCGCGCTGCTGCTCCGGCTCTCGGACGGTGACCGTCAGCGCGCCGAGGACCTGCTGCAGGAGACGTTCGTACGCGCCTGGCAACACCCCGAAGCGCTGCGCGCGCCCGATTTCGACTCCGTGCGCCCCTGGCTGCTCACCGTCGGCCGGCGGCTCGCCATCGACGCCAAGCGGGCGCGTCAGGCCCGCCCCGCCGAGGTCGGGGACGCCGTCCCGGAGAACGCCCGCGTGATCGCCGACCACGCCGAACGGGCCGCCGCGACGCTCGACGTACGGCGGGCTGTGAAGACACTCACTCCCGAGCACAGGGAAGTCCTGGTGCAGGTGTACTTTCACGGGGCGAGTGTGGCGGAGGCCGCCCGAACCCTGGGGATTCCGCCCGGTACTGTGAAGTCCCGTGCGTACTACGCCCTGCGCGCCCTGCGCCGGGTCCTTCCGGGATACGCGGCGGACCTGCGGTGAAACCGAAGCCTGAGTCAAGCCTTCGCAAAGCGCCTTGCTGCGGACCATGGTTGAGCAATGGGCTTGCCTCATCCGTGTTGCGGACTGGGGCCCGAGTCTCGGGCGACGCGCACGCACCGGAGGAAGGCAGGAAGGGATGCTGCACAGAGGCCACGAGAGCACGGACGGCACCGACGGCGGTGAACTGACCGTCCCCATGGCATGGCTGTACGCCGAGTACATCGCGGACGAACTGCTGCGGACCGGCGACCTGATGCCGCCGACGTCCTTCGAGTTCCGCGCCGGGCGCGACGCCCTGGCGCTGACGATCTTCCTGTCCGACACCGGTGGCGAGCTCTCCCGCATCCGGGTCGTCTCGCAGCTGGAGACCTGGCTCTCGCTGACGGCGTACGACCAGCCCTGGCAGGACTGGGTGTGCGAGCGGATGGCGGAACTGTCCGCGGAAGCGGCCCGGTCGGGCGGCCCGGCGCCGGACCTGGAGCTGGCCACGGCGGCCTGGCGCTGGCTGGAGGAGACCGAGCTGCTCGCCCCCGATCTGGACGCGGTGCCCGGCGGCGGCCCGGTGGTCGGCGAGGACGACGGCCCCAAGGTGTGGACGCCGGCCTGGCAGCTGGGGCTCCCCCTGGGACATCTCGCCATCCATCTCTTCTGAAGAAGTTTCCCGGGACGACCAATCCGCCGGCCCGGCGGCTCCGAATGCCTTTCTTGGCCGCGATTCGGTAACGGCCTTGAGTGATTCGGCCGCCTGGTCCGTACCGGTGGGCAACAGCAGCACCACCCCCCACCCCGCCCACCGGCCTGAGGATTTGGTATGAGGTCCCTGGAACGCCACCGCGACGTCGGCGCCTACGCGCTGGGCGTGCTGGACGAGGCGGAAGCCTTCCGCTTCGAGGACCACCTCATGGAGTGCCCGACGTGCGCGGCGCACGTGACGGAGTTCCGCCCCGCCGCACGTCAGTTGATGCTCTACCGGAGGTCGACCCCGAGGTCCGTGCACCCCTTCGCGGCGCCCGGGCCCCGGCTGCTGGAGCGGCTGCTCGACGAGGTGGCGACCAAGCACCGCAGCGGGCGCAGGCGATGGCTGTACGCGGTCGCGGCGGCCGTGGTGTTCGCGGTCGGAGGGCCGACGACGGCGCTCGTCGCCGGGCACGGCTCGACGTCCACCACCGTGACGGCCATGACCGCGACCGACCCGGACACGGGCGTGTGGGCGCGGATCACCGCGCACGACGAGGTGTGGGGCAGCCAGATCGACGTGACGGTCAAGGACCGGTCGGGGCCGCATCCCTGCCGGCTCGTCGCGGTCGGCAAGGACGGTGCGGAGCAGACGGTGGCGAGCTGGATGGATCCCGCGGAGGACGGTGAGCCGACCAAGCTCCAGGGCGGCACGGGGATGCGGTCGGACCAGATCGACCACTTCGATGTGCGCACCAAGGACGGACAGCGCCTGGTCATGCTGAAGGCCCGCTGACCGGCCGCTGCCCCCTCCACCCTCTACTTGAGCAGCCGGGACAGTCTGCGGTCCGCCAGCGGCTTGCCGCCCGTCTGGCAGGTCGGGCAGTACTGCAGCGAGGAGTCGCTGAAGGAGACCTCGCGGATCGTGTCGCCGCACACCGGGCAGGGCTCCCCGGTGCGGCCGTGGACCCGGAGGCCCGTCTTCTTCTCCGCCTTCAGGCGCCCGGCGGCCAGGCCGCGCGAACGCTCCACCGCCTCGGTCAGCGTCGAGCGCAGCGCGTCGTACAGGCGGTGCACATCCTCCGGCGACAGCGACGAGGCCAGCTTGAACGGGGACATCCGGGCGGCGTGCAGGATCTCGTCGCTGTAGGCGTTGCCGATGCCGGCGATCACGCTCTGGTCGCGCAGCGCGCCCTTGATCTGGCGCCGCTCCCCCGCGAGGAGCTCGGCAAGGCGCTGCTCGCCGAAGCCGTCGGCCAGCGGGTCGGGACCCAGGCGGGCGATGCCCGGCACCTGGCGCGGATCACCGACGACGTACACCGCCAGCCGCTTCTGGGTGCCCGCCTCCGTCAGGTCGAAGCCCTCCCCGGTCTCCAGCGCGACCCGCAGCGCGAGCGGGCCCTTGCCGGGGCGGGGTGCGCCGTCGGGCAGGCGGTCCTTCCACTGGAGCCAGCCGGCCCGGGCCAGGTGCGTCACGAGGTGCAGTCCACCGGCGTCCAGGTCCAGGAACTTGCCGTACCGGCCGACGGCGGTCACCTCGCGGCCCTCGAGGGCGGTGACCGGTGGGTCGTACGTCTTCAGGACGCTGATCGCGACGGGCAGCACCCGGACCACCTCGTGGCCGACGAGTCGGTCGGCGAGGAAGTCCTTCAGCGCTTCGACCTCGGGCAGTTCCGGCATGTGTCCAGAGTGCCACCCGCCACCGGCGTCGCCACCCGTCGCGTCCGTCAGCCGCGTTCCCGGACCGTGAACTCGCCCCATACGACCTTGCCGCCGCCGCGGGCCTCCACGCCCCACACGTCTGCGAGCCGGTCGACGAGCAGCAGGCCCCGGCCGGAGACCTCCGACTCGCCCGCGTCGCGGCGGCGGGGCAGGGCGCTGGAGGCGTCCTCGACCTCGACGCGGAAGCGGCGGGCGTGGCCCGTGAGGACCCGCAGGGTGACGACGGCGGTGCCTTCGGTGTGCACGAGGACGTTGGTGATCAGCTCGTCGGCGACCAGTTCGATCTCGTCGGAGCGCTCGCCGCCGCCCCATGCGCGGACGGCGGCGCGGATCATGTGCCGGGCGGCGGTGAGGGCTTCCGGGTCACCGGGCGGGACCTGCTGCCGGAGGCGGTCGCCGAACCGCTGGGTGAGCCCCCGGCGCCGCAGGAGCAGCAGGGCCACGTCGTCGTCGCCGCCCCGCTCCTCGGCCGCGTCGATGAGCCGGTCGGCGAGGTCGCGCACATCGTCCGGGCCGGTGCAGACCAGCTCCTGAAGGGTGCGCACGCCCTCGTCGAGGTCGGCGCCCGGCTCTTCGATCAGGCCGTCGGTGCACAGCACCAGGGTCTGGCCGGGGTCCAGCTCCACCGTGGTGACGGGGTACTCCAGGTGGTGGAACTCGGCGGACAGCCCGAGCGGCAGGCCGCCTTCGACGGGCAGCCGCCGGCAGGTGCCGTCGGACAGTCTGAGCAGCGGGTCGATATGGCCGGCGCGGACCAGCTGCACCACCCCGGTGGCCAGGTCGGCCTCGACGTACAGGCAGGTCGCGAAGCGTTCGGTGTCGAGTTCCTTGAGGAAGACGGAGGCGCGGGCCATCACGGTGGCGGGCGGGTGGCCCTCGGCGGCGTAGGCGCGCAGGACGATGCGCAGCTGGCCCATGACGGCGGCCGCGTGGGTGTCGTGGCCCTGTACGTCACCGATGACGGCGCCGGCCCGGTCCCCGGGCAGCGGGATCAGGTCGTACCAGTCGCCGCCGATGTCCCGGCCGAGGGACGCCGAGCGGTAGCGGACGGCGACGTCGGCGCCGGGCACGCTGGGGATGGACCGCGGCAGCATCGCCTGCTGGAGGCCCTGGGCGAGGTCCTTCTCCTGTTCGTAGAGCATGGCGCGTTGCAGGCTCTGCGCGATGCTGCTGCCGAGCGCGACCAGGACGTTGCGCTCGTCGGGGGTGAAGCCGTGCCGGTCGTCGTAGAGCAGGCCCATCGCGCCGATGGGGCGGGCCTGGGCGACGAGCGGCAGGTAGGCGGCAGAGGTGATGCGCAGGTCCGTCAGGTGCGGCCACAGGACGGGGTAGCGCTCGGCGAACTCCTCCGGCGACTCGATGAACCGCGGCCGCAGGGTCCTTACTGCCTCGCTCATCGGGTAGGCCTCGTCGACGCGGGTGACCCGGGTGCCGGGCACCGAGCTGCCCTCGGGGCCCTCGGCGACGATCCGGATGCGGCCCGCCTCCACCAGGCCCATGACGAGGCTGCGCGCACCCAGGTGGGTGAGGCCGTGGCTGTCCTTGAGGACGTCGATGACGTCCTGGACGGTGCGGGCGTGGGCGAGCGCGGCGGTGGTGGACTCGACGACGCTCGTCTGCCGGCGCAGCGCCTCGTCCTGGGCCAGCTGTTCCCTGGGGGCCAGGCCGTCGCGCAGCTCCTGGGTGGCGTCGCGCACGATGCCGATGATCCGGCGCGGGCGGCCCGTCTCGTCGCGCCGGATGTAGCCCTGGGTGTGGGTCCAGCGCAGGGTGCCGTCGCGGCGGCGGACGCGGAAGTAGGTGCCGTAGTTCTCGCTGCCGTCCTTGAAGGCCCGGGCGACCAGGGCGTCGACACGGCGGCCCTCGGACGGCGGAACGCGCGAGCGCAGGCTCTCGGGGCGGCCGTCGTAGTCCTCGGGGCGCACGTCGAAGATCTCGTGGGCCCGGGCGTCCATGTGGAACAGCCCGGTGTCCAGGTCCCAGTCGAAGCTGCCCATGCGGTTGAGCGCCAGGATCGGATCCGGGTGGGCGGGCCAGTCCTCCGGGAGTGACAGGGTGCTCCCTCCCCGATCAACCATGGGGCCACCATGCCAGGGATTGCCGGATTCTTCGACTTCTGCCGGCGCGGTCGTCCAGGGCCCCGGCCCGGCGGTCCGGTACGGCCGCGTGGGCCCGGCCGCCGCCGTCGTACCGGGTTACGCAAGCCGAGCCGAGGTGTACACGGAGTCACGGGCTGACCGGTTCGGCCGGGGGTACCGGGTGACACTGGAGGGAGAGGAGCGGTTGCCGTGGACTGGTTCGTCGCACCGGAGTACTGGCTGAGCCGACTGGTCTTCCAGCGGGCTCTGGCGGTGGTGTACCTCGTCGCCTTCCTGACCGCCGCGCTGCAGTTCCGGGCGCTGATCGGGGAGCGCGGCATGCTGCCGGTGCCGCGGTACGTCGCCCGGGTGCCGTTCAAACTGGCGCCCAGCGTCTTCCACTTCCACTACTCGGACCGCTTCTTCGCCGCCTGGTCGTGGACGGGGTGCGCGGTGTCGGCGGCGCTGGTCGCCGGGGCCGACTCGCTGGTGCCGTTGTGGGCGGGGATGGCGCTGTGGCTGATCCCGTGGCTGCTGTACCTGTCGATCGTCAACGTCGGCCAGACCTGGTACTCCTTCGGCTGGGAGTCGCTGCTGCTGGAGGTCGGCTTCCTGGCGGTGTTCCTGGGCAACGACAAGGTCGCGCCGCCGATCGTGGTGCTGTTCCTGCTGCGCTGGATCCTGTTCCGTCTGGAGTTCGGCGCCGGGCTGATCAAGATGCGTGGGGACGCCTGCTGGCGGAAGCTGACCTGCCTGGACTACCACCACGAGACGCAGCCGATGCCGGGCCCGCTGAGCTGGTTCTTCCACCATCTGCCGAAGCCGCTGCACCGGGTGGAGGTGGCGGCCAACCACGTCACCCAACTGGTCGTCCCGGTCCTGCTCTTCACCCCGCAGCCGGTCGCGACGGCCGCCGCGTCCCTGATGATCGTGACGCAGCTGTGGCTGGTCCTCTCGGGCAACTTCTCCTGGCTGAACTGGATCACGATCGTGCTGGGCCTGTCGGCGGTCCTGTTCCCCACCACTGCCCCGAAGGTCCCCGCTGCTCCCCTGTGGTACGAGGTCCTGGTCCTGGTGATCGGCGCGGGCCTGCTCGCCCTCGGCTACCACCCGGTACGCAACATGATCTCCCGCGGCCAGATCATGAACCGCTCCTTCGACCCGCTGCACCTGGTCAACACCTACGGCGCGTTCGGCAGCGTCAGCCGGATCCGGTACGAGGTGGTGGTGGAGGGCACGGCGGACGACCTGCCGCGGGAGGACTCCGAGTGGCGGGAGTACGAGTTCAAGGGCAAACCGGGCGATCCACGGCACTGGCCGCGCCAGTTCGCCCCGTACCACCTGCGGCTCGACTGGCTGATGTGGTTCGCGGCACTGTCCCCCGCGTACGCGGGGTCCTGGTTCGGCGGCCTGGTGGAACGTCTGCTGGAGAACGACCGCGACACCCTGAAGCTCCTGCGCCGCTCCCCCTTCCCGCCGGACGAACCGCCGCGGTACATCCGGGCGCGCCTCTTCCGCTACCGGTACACGACGTGGCGTGAACTGCGGGAGACGGGGGCCTGCTGGCACCGCACCTACGTCCGCGAGTTCATGCCACCGACCCGGCTGGCCGCGCCGGTGGCTCAGAGGTGGTAGACGCGGGTGGCGGTGCCCTCGAAGATCTGGTGGCGCTCGTCGTCGCCAAGGCCCTGCGTCAGCGCCGCCGCCGTGTCCGAGACGTCCGCGTACGACGCCGCCACCGTGCACACCGGCCAGTCCGAGCCGAACATCAGCCGGGACGGGCCGAAGGCGTCCAGGACCGTGTCGGTGTAGGGGCGCAGGTCCTCCACCCGCCAGGTCTTCCAGTCCGCCTCCGTCACCATGCCCGACAGCTTGCAGACCGTGTTCGGCAGGGCGGCGAGGGCACGGATGTCGGATGCCCAGGGCTCCAGGTTTCCGGAGGCGATCGGGGGTTTGCCCAAGTGGTCGAGTACGAAGGTGAGTTCGGGGAGCGACTCCGCCGCCTTGACGCATGCCGGGAGTTGCCGGGGCAGCACCAGCAGGTCGTAGACCAGGCCCGCGTCCGCGACGGCGGCAAGGCCCCGGCGTACGTCGGGGCGCAGCAGCCACTCGGGGTCCGGTTCGCCCTGGACCTGGTGGCGGATGCCGCGCAGATACGAGCCCCCGGGCAGCTCCCGCAGGCGGGCCAGCGTGTCCGCCACGCCGGGGCTCGTCAGGTCCGTCCAGCCGACGACGCCCGCGACGATCTCGTTCCGCTCCGCCAGGGCCAGGAACTCCGGCGTCTCCTCGGCGACGGTGACCGTCTGCACCAGTACGGTGCGGTCCACGCCGACCGGGCGTGCCTGACGTTCCAGGTCCGCGATCGTGAAGCTGCGGCGGATCGGCTCGAGTTCCGGGCCCCTGATCCAGTCCTGGTCGCGGACGGAGAGGTCCCACACGTGGTGGTGCGCGTCCACGGTCACGGCAGCTCCCAGACCACCGGCAGGCCCGCGTCCGCGCCCTGGGCCGAGTAGTCGTGCACCACGTCGAGCAGCTCCGCCATCCGTGCCTGCCAGGCGACGTTGACGGGCAGCTTCTCCAGCTCGGCCAGCAGCCGCCCGTAGTCCTCGCACTCCAGCACGTGGAAGAGGTCGGTCCCTCCCCCAAGCTCTCGGCTTCGCTCGAGCAGGGGGTACCCCCATCGCCAGATCGTCCAGGAGGCCGCTCCGGCGGCACGGATCGCGTCCGTGAGTTCCTTCGGCACCTCCCGGTGGGCGGCCTCGTACTCCCCGACGCGGTCGGCACGGACCTTGGTGTGCAGGGCTACTCTCATCACGGCTCCTCGGTGGGCACGGGGGCGTGCGGCGGCAGGAGGCCGGCTTCTCTCAGCTCCTGCCAGAATCCGGCCGGTACGGTCGCCGCGAACTGCTCGGCGCAGTCGCGCACCTCGGCCGCCGAGCGGGCGCCCACCAGTACGCTCGCCACGGCCGGGTGCGCGGAGCAGAACGCCAGGGCCGCGGCCCGCAGCGTGGTGCCGTGGCGTTCCGCCAGCGTCTTCAGGCGCAGAGCGCGGTCGAGCAGTTCCTCGGGTGCCGTGGCGTAGTTGAACGTGGCGCCCGGCCGCGGGTCCGCCAGCAGGCCGGAGTTGAAGGCGCCGCCGACGACGACCGACACCCCGCGTTCGGCCGCCGCGGGCAGCAGCTCGGTCAGGGCGCGCTGGTCGAGCAGGGTGTACCGGCCCGCGCACAGCACCACGTCCACGTCCGTCTCGCGCACGAACCAGGTCAGCATCCCGGCCTGGTTCATGCCCGCGCCGATCGCCCCCACCAGGCCCTCGGAGCGCAGCTTCTCCAGCGCCGGGTAACCCTCGCCGAACGCCTGCTCGGCGTGGTCGTCCGGGTCGTGCAGGTAGACCACGTCGACACGGTCCAGGCCGAGCCGTTCGAGGCTCGCCTCGAGAGCGCGTCGTACGCCGTCCGCGCTGAAGTCCCAGACGCGGCGGTGGGTGGCGGGGACCGCGAAGCCGTTCGCGCGGTCGTCGCCGCCCTCATCCGTGGGCTGGAGCAGGCGGCCCACCTTGGTGGAGACCGTGTACGCGGTGCGGGGGTGCTCGCGCAGGGCGGCCCCGAGGCGGCGTTCGGACAGGCCGAGGCCGTAGTGCGGGGCGGTGTCGAAGTAGCGGATCCCGCTCTGCCAGGCGGCCTGGACCGCGTCGTACGCCTGCTCCTCGCTCACGTCGCTGTAGAGGTTGCCGATCCCGGCGGCGCCGAAGGCCAGCGGGCTGACCTCGACGCCGCTCCCGCCGAGCGCGCTCACCGGCCCACCGGCCGCAGCCTGAGGCCCTGCATGCCGCCGTCCACGGCGAGCGCCGTGCCCGTGGTCGCGCCGGACAGGGGGCTCGCCAAGTAGGCGATGGCGCCCGCCACTTCGGTGGCCGTGACCAGGCGGCCGGTGGGCTGGCGGGCCTCCAGCGCCGCCCTTTCGGCGGCCGGGTCGGGGGCCGCGTCGAGGAGGCGGCCGACCCACGGCGTGTCGACCGTGCCGGGGTTGACGCAGTTGACGCGGATGCCCTCGCGGACGTGGTCGGCGGCCATGGCGAGGGTCAGCGAGTACACGGCGCCCTTGCTGGCGCTGTACAGGGCCCGCTGCGGCAGGCCCGCCGTGGCGGCGATGGAACAGGTGTTGACGATCGCCGCGTGGGCGGACTGCCTCAGGTGCGGCAGCGCCGCTCGGGTCGTCCGGACGATGCCGAGCACGTTGACGTCGAACACCCGCCGCCACTGCTCGTCGTCGTTGTCCTCCACCGTGCCCTGGGCGCCGATGCCGGCGTTGTTGACCAGCACGTCCAGACCGCCGAGGCCGGCGAAGGCGGCGGCCACGGCGGCCCGTACGGACGCGTCGTCGCCGACGTCCGCCCGGTGGGCGAGCAGCGGCTTGCCGACCTGCGAGGGGTCGAGGTCCAGGACGGCCACCTGGGCCCCGCGCTCCGCCAGCAGCTCCGCGGTCGCCCGCCCGATGCCGGAGGCCCCGCCGGTCACCAGGGCCCTGAGGCCCTCGAAGTCGCTCATGCAGCCTGCCCCTTCCTGCCCTCGAGGTCGGCGGCCCAGAAGGTGCCGCCGGGGAACGTGTACTCCGCGATGGACTCGGGCCGCATCGCGGCGGAGAAGCCCGGCGCGGCGGGTGCGGTGTAGTGGCCCTCCCGGATCACCACCGGGTCCCGGAAGTGCTCGTGCAGATGGTCCACGTACTCGATCACCCGGTCCTCGGTCGTGCCGGAGAGCGCGACGAAGTCGAACATCGACAGGTGCTGGACCAGCTCGCACAGCCCGACGCCGCCCGCGTGCGGGCACACCGGCACGCCGAACTTGGCGGCCAGCAGCAGGATCGCGAGGTTCTCGTTGACGCCGCCGACGCGGGCCGCGTCGATCTGGAGCACGTCGATCGCCCCGGCCTGGAGGAGCTGTTTGAAGATGATGCGGTTCTGCACGTGTTCGCCGGTGGCGACCCTCACCGGGGCCACGGCCCTGCGGATCGCCGCGTGGCCCAGGATGTCGTCGGGGCTGGTCGGCTCCTCGATCCAGTACGGGTCGAACTCGGCGAGCGCCTTGGTCCAGGTGATCGCCTCGTCCACGTCCCAGCGCTGGTTGGCGTCGATGGCGATCCGCACGTCCGGGCCGACGACGTTGCGGGCCACCCGGCAGCGGCGTACGTCGTCGGCCAGGTCCGCGCCGACCTTCAGCTTGATCTGCCGGAAGCCGTCGGCGACGGCCTGCGCGGCGAGACGGGTGAGCTTGTCGTCGGCGTATCCGAGCCAGCCTGCGGAGGTGGTGTAGGCGGGGTAGCCCCGGTCCAGCAGGTGGGCGGTGCGCTCCTCGGCGCCCTGCTTGCCGCGCCGCAGCAGCTCCAGCGCCTCCTCGGGGGTGAGCGCGTCGGTGAGGTAGCGGAAGTCGATCTGGCGGACCAGCCACTCGGGGTCGGCGTCGGCGAGCAGCCGCCACAGCGGCTTGCCGGCGCGCTGGGCGGCCAGGTCCCAGACGGCGTTGACGACCGCGCCGATCGCCATGTGCATCACGCCCTTCTCGGGGCCCAGCCAGCGGAGCTGGCTGTCGCCGATCAGGGCGTGGAACACCGAGCCGGGATCGGCGCACACCTCGTCCACGTTCCGTCCGACCACGTGTCCGCGCAGCGCCTCGATCGCGGCGACCTGCACCTCGTTGCCCCGCCCGATGGTGAACGTGAACCCGTGACCCTCCAGGCCGTCGCCGGCGTCCGTGTGCAGCACCAGGTAGGCGGCCGAGTAGTCGGGGTCGGGGTTCATCGCGTCGGAGCCGTCGAGCTCGCGCGAGGTGGGGAAACGGATGTCGAAGGTGTCGATCCCGGTGATACGGGCGGCAGTTGGGGACACGGGAGGCCTTTCGGTCCGGGACACAAGGTCGTACACGAGGGCGTACGTCGTACGGCGCTGTACGACAACGAGGCGGGTCAGTCCTGGGCACGGCCCGTCGTCACCCGGGCGATCACCAGGGCGACGAGGATGATTCCGCCGTAGATGGCCTGGATCCAGAACGACGGCACCTGGGCCAGGGTGAGCAGGTTCTGCACGACGCCCAGGAGAAGCACACCGGTGACGGCGCCGAGCATGGTGCCCTTGCCGCCGTCCAGGCTGATGCCGCCGATGACGGCCGCCGCGAACACGGTGAAGATCATGTTCTGGCCCTGGTTGGCGCTGATCGCGCCGACGTAACCGGTCTGCATGATCCCGCCGACGGAGGCGAGGAGGCCCGCGACCACGAAGACACCGAGCATCACCCGCTCGACGCGGATGCCGGCCGCGCGGGCCGCGTCCGCGTTGCCGCCGATCGCGTAGAGGGCGCGTCCCACACGGTGGTAGCGCAGGACGAGCCCGGTGACCGCGAAGGCGAACGCGGCCAGCCACACGGACATCGGGACGCGCAGGAAGGTCGTGGTGGCCAGGGTGAAGAAGGCGTCGGGCATCCCGAACAGCGTCTTGCCCTTGGTCGCGCCGACCAGCAGACCGCGCAGGACGATCAGCATCGCGAGGGTGACGATGAACGCGTTGAGCTTGAACCTGACCACCAGGACGCCGTTGAAGGCACCGATGGCCGCGCCGACGACGAGGATCGCGACCAGGGCGAGGGCGGCGGGCCACAGGGTGCCCCAGCCGGACTGGGCGGCGGGCAGGACGAGCAGGGCGCCCACGGCCGGGGCGATGCCGACCACGGACTCCAGGGACAGGTCGAACTTGCCGGTGATCAGGACGAGCGACTCGGCGAGCACGACCATCGCGAGGGCCGCGGAGGCGCCGAGGATGGAGATGATGTTGCGTTCGGTGAGGAAGGAGTCGTTGACGAACGCACCGAGCACCATCAGCAGCACCAGGGCCGGGAGCAGGGCGAGTTCACGGGCCCGGCGGAGCAGGACGGCCTTGGCCGAGCGGGCGTCCGGGACCGGGAGGGGCGTGAGCGGCGGGGCCTTGGTGTCAGCCATGGTCCACTCCTTCGATGGAGGCGATCAGCTCGTGGTCGTGCCAGCCCGCCGGGTGCTCGGCGACGATCCGGCCGTGGAAGAGGACGAGGACGCGGTCGCAGCGGCGCAGGTCGTCGAGTTCGTCGGAGACGACGAGCACGGCGGTGCCGTCCTCGCGGGCGCTGTCGACCCGGGACAGCAGGGACTCCTTGGACTTGACGTCGACGCCCGCGGTGGGGTTGATGAGGACCAGCAGGCGCGGGTCGGAGGCCAGGGCGCGGGCCATGACGACCTTCTGCGCGTTGCCGCCGGACAGGTCGGAGACGGGCTGGTCGGGTCCCTCGGCGTGGATGTCGAGGCGGTGGATGAGGTCGTCGGCGAAGCCGCGTTTGCGCCGGGTGCCGACGAACCCGTGGCGGCCGAGGCGCTCCAGGACGCTCATGGTGGCGTTGTCACCCACGGACATGCCGGGGACCAGACCCTGTTCGTGGCGGTCGCGGGGTACGCAGCCGACGCCCGCCTTGAGCGCGGCCTGGACGTCGCCGAACGGCAGCGGCCGGCCGTCGAGCCGGGCCGTGCCACCGCCCGGGGTGTGCAGTCCGGCCAGGGTCTCGGCGAGTTCGATCTTGCCGCTGCCGCTGGAGCCGGCGAGTCCGACGACCTCTCCGTGGCGGACGGTGAGGTCGATGTCCCGGTACGCCTGTCCGGTGAGCCCCTGGGCTTCGAGGGCGACCGGCGCGTCGTCCGCGACCGCGTCCCGCACCGCCGCCGCGCGTTCGGCGACGGCCTCCCCGGCCATGGCCTCCACCAGGGCCGCGCGCGGCAGGTCGGCGACCGGGGCGGTCGTGATCCAGCGGGCGTCGCGCAGGACCGTGACGGTCTGGCAGACCTCGTAGACCTCCTGGAGGTGGTGGGAGATGAACAGGAAGGTGACACCGGAGTCCTGGAGCGCGCGCATCCGCGTGAACAGGCGCTCGATCTCCCGGTTGTCGAGCTGGGCGGTCGGTTCGTCGAGGATGATGAACCGGGCGCCGAAGCTGAGCGCCCGGGCGATCTCCACCATCTGGCGGTCCTCGACCTTGAGGTCGGCGGTGCGGGCCTCCGGGTCGACGTGCACGTCCCAGGTGGCCAGGACCTCGGCGGCCTCGGCCTTCAGCTTCCGCCAGCTGATGAGGCCGCCGCGCCCGGTGGGCTGCCGGTTGATGAGCAGGTTCTCGGCGACCGTCAGCTCCGGGACGACCGTGGGCTTCTGGTACACGCAGGCGACCTTGCGGCGCCAGGCGTCGCGGTCGGCGAGCGGGGGTGCGGGCTCGCCGTCGAAGCGGATCGTGCCCTCGTCGGGTGCCTGGAGTCCGGTGAGGACGTTGACGAGTGTGGACTTGCCGGCGCCGTTGCGGCCGACGAGGGCGTGGGACTCGCCGGGGAGCACGGTGAGCTGTCCGTCCTGTAGGGCGACCGTGGGGCCGTACCGCTTGACGATGCCCCTCGCCTCGACCAGTGGTGTGCTCATTTGACCGTGTTGCCCCAGAGCTTGGGGTCGTCGACGTTGTCCTTGGTGACCAGCGGGGCGGGCAGCTGGTCCTCCAGGATGCCGTTCGGCAGCTTGACGATGGTGGAGTCGTGGTCGGTGGGGCCGGGCTTGAACGTCTTCCCCGCCATCGCGGCCTTGATGTAGTACATGCCGTACTTCGCGTAGGCGTCCGCCGGCTGCGAGACGGTGGCGTCGATCTCACCCTTGCGGATGGCGTCGAACTCCTGCGGGATGCCGTCGTTGGACACGATGACGATGTGGCCGTTCTGGCCCGCCGTCTTCAGCATGTTCTTGGACTTCAGGGTCTGCAGGGTGGGCGCCAGGTAGACCCCGCCCGCCTGCATGTAGATGCCCTTGATGTCGGGGTTCGCGTTCAGCAGGGTGTCCAGCTTGGAGGCCGCGGTGTCCGACTCCCACTTGGCGGGGATCTCCAGGACCTTCAGCTTGGGGTACTTCTTCTTGACGCAGGAGCGGAACGCCTCGGACCGGTCGCGGCCGTTGACGGACGCGAGGTCGCCCATGATCTGCACGACCTTGCCGCTGGTGATGTGCTGCCCGAGGTAGTCGCACGCCTTCTCGCCGTACGCGACGTTGTCGGCGCGCACCACCATCGCGACCTTGCCCTTGTCGGGCGCCACGTCGACGGCCACCACGGGGACGCCCTTGCGTTCCGCCTGGTCGAGGCCCGCCTCGATGGCGGCGCTGTCCAGCGGGGCGACGACCAGGCCCTTGACGCCCTGGTTGAGCTCGTTGTTGATGTCGGTGATCTGCTGCGAGGGGTCGCTGTTGGAGTTGACGGTCTTGAGGGCGTCGACACCCTCGGACTTCGCCATCTTGGGCACGTAGTCGTTGTACGACTGCCAGAACGGCGAGGTCAGCAGGGGCAGGATCACCCCGACCTTGCCGGTGCCGTCGCCGCCGGCACTGGAGGCGCCGGTGTCCTTGGTGCTGCCGCACGCGGCGAGCACGAGTGAGGCGCCGACGGCGAGGGCCGCCGCGCCGATGATCCGGGGCCTGTTCCGCTTCCTCAGTGTTCTGCCGGGCATCTGGCAGCTCCTCGTTGAGCGTGTTCGAGCAGTTGCCCGCATACTTATCAGACCACTCCCCCGCCAGAACACCCCTCGACGGCACATTTTCGCGTCATCGGGCCATAGTGGTCCGACCACCTTGGTGGTTAGACTGCGACGCACCCGGTGACTGGAGGAGTGGCGTGGACGAGACAGCCCCGTACAAGGGCACCGTGACGCAGCGCGCCATCGAGCAGATCAAGGCGATGATCGCCGAGGGCCGGCTCGAGCCCGGCCAGCGCCTGCCGACGGAACGCGACCTCGCGGCACAGCTCGGCATCTCGCGCAGTTCGGTGCGGGAGGCGATCCGCGCGCTCACGGTCCTCGGCGTGCTGGAGGCCCGGCACGGCTCGGGCATCTACGTCACCCAACTGGAGGCCGGGGACCTCCTGGAGACCTTCGGCGTGGTGGCCGATCTCTCGCGCGGGCAGCGCCTGGTGGAGCTGCTGGAGGTGCGGCGGGTCCTGGAGTCGACGGCGACGGCGCTGGCGGCCGCCCGTATCACGGAGGACCAACTCGCCGAGGTGGAGAAGCACCTGGCGGCAATGAACGCGACGGACGATCCGGAGGAGATCCTCGCGCACGACCTCGCCTTCCACCGGGAGATCGCTGTCGCGGCGGGCAACGAGACGATGGCGGCGATCCTGGAGGGCCTGTCCTCGCGGACGTTCCGCGCCCGTGTGTGGCGCGGCTATGAGGAAGAGGGCGCCTTCGCACGTACCCGCCGCGAGCACGCGGCGATCCACCGCGCCCTGGCCGCGCACGACCCGGAGGCGGCGAGGGCGGCGGCCGCCGCGCACGTCGGCGAGGTGGAGGAGTGGCTGCGCAGCCAGCTGCCCTCCTGAACGGCGGCGGCGCGGGCGGCGCGGGCGACCAGAGCGGCGCCGGTGCGGGTGACCAGAGTGGTGCCGGTGCGAGTGACCAGAGCGGTGCCGGTGCATGGCGACCAGTCGCCGGACGCCGTGGTGGTGGTCCTCGGGGCATCGGCTTGGCTCATGGCCCACATGCTCGGCGCGCGCACGGCTTCCGGCAACGGCCTGCGGACGGCGAGCGGTGAACTCTGCACGCTCAGGCCAGGATTGTGCAGTCCTGGACCACTGCCGCTGCCCGAGGTCTGCGAGAAAGACAGCACGCACAGGGAAGGAGCGCACGTGGCCGACGCAGCGATGGGTGACGAGGTCTACCAGCCGGACGGTTCCGAGGTGCAGGACGACGCCGGGCTGCTGGACGCCTCCGACACCCTGGACTACCGGGCCGGTGACCAGGCGCTGGACGAGGGGTACTCTCCCCCGGAGCGGCCCTGGGGCGTGCTGCACACGGGCGTCACGGCGTCGGAGCGGCAACGGGGGGAGAGTCTGGACGAGCGCCTTGCCGAGGAGGTACCGGACATCGGTGTCCTGGACGGCGACGGCATCGGGGACGCCTGGGACACGGACGGCGAGCTCATCGACGACGAGGTCGGCGACGAGCGTGCCGGACGGCTGCTCGCGCCCGACGAGGGCAGTCACGAGAACACCGACTCCGACCTGGTCGCTTCCGACGTCGGGCTGGACGGCGCCGGCGCATCGGCCGAGGAGGCCACCATGCATGTGGTCCCCGACTCCGACACCTACTGACGCACGGCGGGCGCCGGGGTCGCCTACTTGAGGGGAGCGAAGACGCGCTGGGCCGCGACCGCGGCACCGCCCCGGGCCCACTCCTCGAAGGGCAGCGGCCGGACCACGAGATCACAGTCCGCGGCGGCGCCGAAGGCGTGGTCGGCGAAGGTCTGCCGGATCTGATCGGCGAACAGGTCGTACGACGCCACGCCCTCACCGGAGATGATGATCCGCTCCGGGCCGATGAGGTTGGCGACCGAGGCCAGCGCCAGGCCCATGGCATGCCCGGCGCGGGCGAAGACGGCCCGGACGGCGGGGTCACCGGCATGGGCGAGCCGGACCGCCTTCTCCATGGTCAACTCCGGGTCACCGGTGGCCTGGCGGGCCTGCTCGGTGATCGCGTGGGTGGAGGCGACCGCTTCGACGCAGCCGGTGTTGCCGCAGGTGCAGGTGCGGTCGGTGCCGCCCACCGGGAGATGGCCGATCTCGCCCGCCACGCCGTGCGCCCCCGAGACCACGCGGCCGCCGATGGAGAGACCGGCCCCGATGCCGGCACCGACGGTGACCACAGCGAACGACGACAGGCCGGCACCTGCACCGAACCACTGCTCGGCCACGGTCAGGGCACGGACGTCGTTCTCGATGACCGTCGCAGTGCCGGTGGCCGACTCGACCAGCTGAGCCAGCGGTACCCGGCGCCAGTTCAGGAAGGGTGAGTACTGCACGGTGCCGGTCTGGCCGTCCACGTCGCCGGAAATGGCGACCCCGATGCTGTGGATCCCGTCGGGCCCCGCCGTGCCTGCCGTCGCCCGCAGCTGATCCACCAGGCGGGCGATCGCCACCACCACGCTGCCCACGTCCCGCGAGCCGAGAGCGGCCCGCCGGGACGCCAGCGGCTGAGCGGTCAGGTCGGCCAGCACGCCGATGAGTTCGTCCCCGGTGACCTTGACCCCGATGAACCGGGCGCGTTCGGCCCGGACCGCTATCAGCGTCGCCGGACGGCCGTTGGCCCGCTCCACCGTGGGCCGGCCCACCTCGGCGATCCACCCGTCGTCGATCAGCGGAGTGGCCACCTTGGTGACGGCTCCCGGTGACAGCCCGGTCCGCCGCCCGACCTCGGCACGGCTCAGCGGGCCGTGCTGGAGCAGCGTCTGGAAGACCAGGGCGGCGGCGGGGGGCTGGTCGGCGAGGCTCATGGAGCGACCTTACCTTTCCCAAGGAAACTAAATCAACGGCTTGCCCCTCTCACCTGGCCACCCTTCGCATCGACCTGAGGAGCGACAGGGCGCAGCGGCCTTGGACTTCCTCGTCGGAGACTGCGGGTTTCTATGAGTCAACTATGTTGACGCTGGAAGGAAACCGTGGCTACATTCGCCGCACTCCTCGTCGGAGCGGACGGGACGGATCCGTGCCGGGGAGGGGCGTGGCCACACATTCCCCGTTGGTCCTCAGTTGTTCTCCTTCGGTGGCGCTCCGGGACGACCACCACCGAGGGAGCTCCCACCACCCTCGATCCCTCAGGCGGAAGACCGCTTGCGCTCGCGCCGAGATGGAGTACATCCATGGCTCGTCCAGCTCGACCCGTACGCCTCAGAACACTCACCTGTGCCACCGCGCTGGCGGTGGCCCTCGCCGCGCCCACCGCGTGGGCCACCACCCCGTCAGCTGCTTCCGGCACCCAGGCCTCCGAAGCGACGGCCGCCTCGGCCGTGGCCGCCAAGCCGTACATGGGGTACAGCACGTGGAGCCTCGAATCCACCAACTTCCCCGGCTACGGCGGGGAGAAGTGGCTCACCGAGGCCCATGTGCTGCAGCAGGCCGACGTCCTGGCCTCGAAGCTGAAGTCCCACGGCTACGAGTACGTCAACGTGGACGCCGGCTGGAACGTCGACAACGGCAAGAACGTCGCGGACGACTACGCCCGCCCGACCGCCGACCTGAAGAAGTTCCCGCACGGCATGAAGTACGTCGGGGACTACCTGCACCGCAAGGGGCTGAAGTTCGGCCTCTACCTGGCGGTCGGCCTCTACATGGACTACTACAACGACGGCAGGACCCCGATCTTCAACGCGCCGGGCTGCACCACCAAGGACATCGTCTACCCGGACCTGCGCAAGACCAGCGGCTGGGACAACGTCTCCTACCAGCTGAACTTCGCCAGCCCCTGCACCACCAAGTACATCCAGTCCATCGCCGACGAACTGGCGGGCTGGGGCGTGGACTTCCTCAAGATCGACGGAGTCGGCCCCGGTTCCTTCCAGGGCGACGACGCGCACAACAACGTCCCCGACATCCAGGCGTGGCACACCGCGCTGCAGAACACCGGCCGCCCCATCCAGTTCATCCTGTCCTGGTCGCTCAGCCACAACCAGGCCGACGTCTGGAAGGCCAACTCCAACGGGTGGCGGGTCGACACGGACGTCGAGTGCTACTGCGACACGCTGGTGACCTGGAACAACTCGGTCAAGCAGCGCTGGAACGACGTCGTGCAGTGGATACCCGACGCCGGTCCCGGCCACTGGAACAACCTCGACTCCCTCGACGTGGGCGTCGGTGCCATGGACGGCATCAACGACGTCGAGCGGCAGAGCTACATGACGCTGTGGGCCATCGAGTCCGCGCCGCTGTACATCGGTGACGACCTCACCAAGCTCGACTCCTACGGTCTGAAGCTGCTCACCAACGACGAGGTCATCGCGGTCGACCAGGCGGGCCACCCGGCCAAGCCGGTCAGCCAGGACACGCCCCAGCAGGTCTGGTACGCCCGCAACCCGGACGGCAGTTACACCGTGGCGCTGTTCAACCTCGGCAGCGGCTATGCGGACGTGACCGCGAACTGGAGCGACCTGGGCATCAGCGGCAAGGCGGCGGTCCGCGACCTGTGGAGCCACAAGAACCTGGGCTCGGTCGGCGGTTCCTTCACCGACAACCTGCCGCCGCACGGTTCGCGCCTGCTGCACCTGACCCCGAGCAGCACCGGCACCCACCCCGGCGTCCCTCTCGCCGTGCACGGCACCGCCTCCACCGCGACCAGCGTCTCGCTCGCCTGGGACGCGGTGAACTCCGGTACCACAACGACGGGTTACGACGTCTACGCGAACGGGACGAAGGCCGCCACCGTCACCGGAAACTCCGCCACCGTGAGCGGTCTGAGCGCCGCCACCGGCTACTCCTTCACCGTGGTCGCCCACGACGCCATGGGCCGCGTCTCCCCGCCGAGCAAGGCCGTGGCCGTCACCACGCCGGCGGTCGGCGGGCCGGTCTCGTACGAGGCCGAGGCACCGGGCAACACCCTCAGCGGCAACGCGAGCATCGGGGGCTGTTCCGAGTGCTCCGGCGGCAAGAAGGTCGGCAACCTCGGCTACAGCGGATCGGTCGCCATCACCGACGTGACCGCGCCCAAGGACGGCACGTACCTGATGAGGCTCGACTACACCGACGGCTCCTCCGGCCGCACGGTCGTCGTCACCGCCGGCGGGACGTCCTTCCAGGTGCCGCTGCCCGGCACCAACGACAACAACTGGGGCCGTCCGCAGTCGATCACCGTGCCGGTGCAGCTGAAGGCGGGCACGAACACGATCAGTTTCGGCAACCCCTCGGACTACGTGTCCGACGTGGACCGGATCACCCTCTGATCCCCCGTCTGCCGTCCGTCGGAGATCCACCCGCCTGAACACGTAAGGAGAGTGCCGTGGTGGTCACATCACAGGGCAACCCCACGACGCCGGTCCCACCGCCGTCCGCCGCGGTGACCACCACGGCCGCCCGACCGGGCAGGCCCCGCACGGTCCGCAAGCCGGGCCGCCACACCCCGACCAGGTCGGCGGCGGCCCGCCGCCGGGACCTGCCGGCCGCCCTGCTGCTGATCCTCCCCGCCGTGGCCGGCTTCGCGGTCTTCTTCGCCTATCCGACCCTGCGCGGCATCTACCTCAGTTTCACCGACTTCCACGTCCTCACCCCGCCGCACTGGGTGGGACTGGCCAACTTGCGGGAGATGTCCGGTGACGACGTCTTCTGGCACTCCCTGCTCGTCACCGTCTACTTCGTCGTCCTGTCCGTGTGCTTCGGCACCCTGATCTCCCTGGTGACGGCGGTGGTGCTGCACCGGATGGCCCGGTCGTCCGTCCTGCGCGGCGTGATCCTGCTGCCCTTCCTGATCTCCAACGTCATCGCCGCCCTGGTCTGGCAGTGGATGCTCGACCCGCAACTCGGCGTCGTCAACATCGTGCTCAGGCACCTGACCGGCCACTCGATCCTCTTCTTCGGCAGCGGAGGATGGGCGATCCCCTCACTCGCCGCGATCAGCGTCTGGAAGTGGATGGGCTACTACGCCCTGCTGATCTTCGCCGGCCTGCAGACCATCCCGTCGACGATCTACGAGGCGGGCCGGGTCGACGGCGCGAGCGAAGTGCAGATGTTCCGCCGGCTGACGGTTCCCCTGCTGCGGCCGATCCTCGTCATGGTGGTCGTCCTGACCGTGATCAACTCCTTCCAGGTGTTCGACATCGTCCAGGTCACCACCAGGGGCGGCCCGGCCAACGCCTCGAACGTGCTGCAGATGTACATCTACGACAAGGCCTTCCGGCAGTTCGACTTCGGTTACGCCGCCACCCTGTCGCTGGCCCTGTTCGCCCTGCTCATCACGGTCACCTTCACCCAGCTGCGGCTCGCCCGCGCGGGCGAGTCCGACCTGAACTGAAGGAGGCCGACATGGCTGTCACCCTCGCACCCGGCCGGACGGCCGTCCCGCGCCGGCCCCGCCAGGGCACCCGCAGGTTCTCACCCGGCAGGATCGCGGCCTGGATCTACCTCGGCGTCATCGTCGTGGCCACCCTCTTCCCGTTCTACTGGATCCTGCGCACCGCCCTGTCGAACAACTACGAGCTGGCCACCAACCCCTCCTCGCCGCTGCCGGTCGGCTTCACCTGGGGCGCGTTCGAGCGGGCCCTCGGCATCGCCTCCACCGCCGAGGCGCAGGCCCAGGGGGGCTCCGGCGCCTCCCTCGACATCGCGCTGTACCTGCGCAACTCGCTGATCTACGCGTCCGTGCAGACGGCGCTGATCGTGCTGTTCTCCGCGTGCGCCGCCTACGCCTTCTCCCGGCTGCACTGGCGTGGCCGCAACCTGGTGTTCAACGTCCTGATCAGCGCCCTGATGGTGCCCGGCGTGTTCACGCTGCTGCCCAACTTCGTCCTCGTGAAGGACCTCGGGCTCACCAACACCTTCGCCGGGCTGATCCTGCCCGGCGGCCTCTTCCAGGCGTTCACGCTGTTCTTCCTGCGGCAGTTCATGCTGGGGCTGAGCAGCGAGGTCGAGGAGGCCGCCATCATCGACGGCGCCGGACCGCTGCGGATCTTCTTGCGGATCATCCTGCCGATGTCGTCCGCACCGCTCGCCACCGTGTCGCTGCTGATGTTCGTCAACGCCTGGAACGACTACTTCTGGCCGCTGCTGATCACCAACGGGCAGAGCGTGCAGCCGCTGACCCTCGCGCTGGGGGTCTTCAAGCAGTCCTCGCCGCAGGCCGCGCCGGACTGGGCGGGTCTGATGGCCGCCGCGCTCATCGCGGCGCTGCCGATGCTGCTGCTCTTCGTCGCCTTCGGCAAGCGCGTCGTCAACTCCATCGGCTTCTCCGGCCTGAAGTGACCGGCTCCCCACCTCGATTGGACGGCACAGCCATGCACTCCTCCGACCTGGTGCTGCGATGGCCCGCGCCCGCGGCCGAGTGGACCGAGGCCGCGCCTGTCGGCAACGGCCGGCTCGGCGCGATGGTCTTCGGCGGCTCCCACCGGGCCCGGATCCAGCTCAACGACTCCACCGTGTGGTCCGGAACCCCCGGCGGCCCGGCCGCCGCCCTCGCCGCGGTCCGCGCGGCCGGCGCCGGACCGCGGCGGCTCGAGGAGGTCCGCGCCGCGCTCCGCTCCGGTGACCAGGACCGGGCCGAGGCGCTGCTGATGGCCTTCGAGGGGCCGTACAGCCAGGAGTACCTGCCCTACGCCGACCTGTGGCTGACCGTGTCCGGTGGCGAGCGAGCCGCCTACCGGGGCCGGACCCTCAACCTCGACACCGCGGTGGCCGGGGAACGCTTCGACCTCGACGGCACGGCGGTGCACCGCCGGGTCTGGGCCGACGCCGTGACGGGCACCCTCTGCGCGACGGTGTACGCGGCGGGCGGCACCGTGGACCTGCGCGTCGAACTGTCCACCCCGCTGCGGGAGGTGCACCGGTCGGCCACCGTCCGCGGGCTCACCCTGGGCGTGGAGATACCGGTGGACGGCGCACCCGCCCACGAACCCGATGTCGCCGAACCCCTGCGGTACGCCGGCGGACCCGTCGACGGCTACGACCCTTTCGGCGCGCTCGCCCTCGCCCTGAGCACCGACGGCGAGGTGACCGTGGCGGACGGCAGCCTGCTCGTCGCGGGCGCCTCGCACGTCCTGGTCGCCCTCGCCAGTTCCACCAACGCCGCCCGCCACTGGCACGCACAGCCCTTCGCGGACCGCGCCACCCACCTTCAGACCGCGGCCCGTACGGCCGCGGGCGCCGCCGTCCAGGGCGCCGAGGACCTGCTCAAGGCCCACGAAGCCGATCTGCGCGGCCTCCTCGGCGGCACCGCCCTGCGCATCGGCGACCGGCGCGGCGGCACCCACGACGTGGCGCGCGACATCCTCAGCGGGGACGACGAACGCCTCACCGCCACGGTGCTGTTCCAGCTCGGCCGGTATCTGCTGGCCACCGCCTCCCGCCCGCACGCCGGTCCCCCGGCCAACCTCCAGGGCATCTGGAACGCCGACCTGCGCCCCGCCTGGTCGTCCAACTACACCCTCAACATCAACACCCAGATGAACTACTGGGGCGCGGAAGCCGCCGGCCTCGCCGCCTGCCACGAGCCGCTGTTCGACCTGCTCGACCGGCTCGCCGCCCAGGGCAGCGAGGTGGCACGGCAGCTGTACGGCGCCCGAGGCTGGGTGGCGCACCACAACAGCGACCCCTGGGGCTGGGCGCTGCCGGTCGGCATGGGTCACGGCAACCCCTCGTGGGCGATCTGGATGATGGGCGGCGCCTGGCTGTCCCAGCACCTGTGGGACCACTACGAGTTCACCCGTGACCTGGACTTCCTGCGGGAGCGGGCCTGGCCGCTGCTGAGCGGCTGCGCCGAGTTCCTGCTCGACTGGCTGGTCGACGACGGCACCGGACACCTCGACACCCTCCCCTCGACCTCCCCCGAGAACCTCTTCCTGGATGCCGACGGCACCCCAAGGTCACTGACCCGCTCCTCGGCGATGGACATGGCGCTGACCCGGGCCACCTTCGAGCGCGTCCTGGAAGCGGCCGGCATCCTCGGCCTGGACACCCCGTTGGCGGGCGAGATCCGCGCCGCGCTGCCCAGGCTGCGCCCGCCGGGGATCTTGGCCGACGGCCGTCTCCAGGAGTGGGCCGAGGACCTGCCCGAGGCCGACCCGCACCACCGTCACCTCTCCCATCTGTCCGCCGTGTACCCGCTCGGTCTCATCGATCCCGACACCACCCCCGGACCGGCCGAGGCCGCGCTGAGGTCCCTGAACCGCCGTGGCCCGGGCGCCATGGGCTGGTCCTGGGCGTGGAAGATCGCCCTGCGGGCCCGGCTGCGCGACGCCGCCACCGCACGCGGCCTTCTGCTTCAGGCGAGCCGCCCGCTCGACGGCGACCCCGGCGCCGACGCCCCGGTCGACGGATCCCGTTGGGGCGGACTGCTGCCCAACCTCTTCTCCACCCATCCGCCCTTCCAGATCGACGGCAACTACGGCTTCATGGCCGCCCTCACCGAGATGGTGCTGCAGAGCCACACCGGCACCCTCCACCTGCTGCCCGCCCTGCCCGCCGAGTGGCCGGACGGCGAGGCCAGGGACCTGCGCTGCCGCGGCGGCCTCGCGGCCGACTTCACCTGGAGCGGCGGCGCGCTCACCTCGGTCACGGTGCGTCGCCTCGCCGGCGACGACGCCGAGCCGGTCCGGGTGCGCCACCGGGACCGTGGCGTCATCGTGCGCGTCCCGGCCAGGACGCAGGTCACCCTCGACGCGGACCTGTGCCCGCGAGGGGAGCCGGTGCCGTGCTGACCGAACAGGATCTGCCCGAGCTGTTCTCCTACCGCAGCGCCTACCGGGAGCCCGCCGACTTCGACGTCTTCTGGAAGGACACCCTCGCCGAGGCCCGTGCCCGGCGGGAGGCCGCGCTGGACCTGACCCCGGTGGCGACCGGCCTGGAGACCGTGGACGTCTTCGACGCCGTCTTCCCCGGCTTCGACGGGCATCCGGTCCGCGGCTGGCTCCGCATGCCCCGGCGGCGGACCGGTCCGCTGCCGGCCGTCGTGCAGTTCCACGGCTACGGCAGCGGGCGCGGCGCCCCCGTCGACGACCTGCTGTGGGCGTCGGCCGGATACGCCCATCTGCTGGTGGACGCCCGTGGTCAGGGCGGCGCCTGGGCGGGCGGCGGCGGCACACCCGACCCGGTCGGCAGCGGCCCCGCGTATCCCGGCTTCCTCACCCGCGGCGTCGAGGACCGGACCACGTACGTCTACCGGCGCGTCTTCACCGATGCCGTCCGCGCCGTGGAGGCGCTGCGAGGCCGCGCCGATCTGGTGGACCCGGCCAAGGTCGCCGTCGTCGGCCCCAGCCAGGGCGGCGGAATCGCACTCGCGGTCGCCGGGCTCGTACCCGGCCTCGCGGCCGCGCACTTCCAGGCGCCCTTCCTGTGCGACATCCGGCAGGCCACCCGGCTCACCGACGCGGAGCCCTATGCCGAGATCGTCGGCTATCTGGCCGCGCGCCGGGATCTGGTGGAGCAGACCTTCCGGACGCTCAGCTACTTCGACGGGCTCGCCTTCGCCCGCCGGGCCACGGCCCCGGCCTGGTTCTCCGCCGGGCTGCGCGACGAGGTGTGCCCGCCGGTCACTGCGATCGCCGCGTACCACGCCTATGCCGGGCCCAAGCAGCTGCGGCTGTGGGAGTTCAACGGCCATGACGCCGGCGGTCCCGAGGACCTGGCCACCGCACTGAGCGCGTTCGGCGCGCTCCTGAAGACGTCGTCCCGTCCGCCAGGGGTGCCGTCCCCCGCCCCTGCGTCCTGAAGGAAAGAAGGAACGATGAGAAAAGTGCTGCGACTGCGCAAGGCCGTCGCGCTGGGCGCCACGGTCACCCTCGCCGCAGTGGTCTCGGCCTGCTCCTCCGGCTCGTCCGCCGGCGGCGGTTCCAGGACCGTGAACTGGTGGACCTGGGACGACAAGCAGGCCGCCGCGTACCAGGTGTGCGCCACGGACTTCGAGAAGGCCCATCCCGGTGTCACGGTGAAGATCAGCCAGTACAACGTGGCGGACTACTTCACCAAGCTGACCGCCGGGTTCGTGGCCGGCAGCGCGCCCGACGCCTTCCAGAACAGCGTCCAGTTCTTCCAGGCGTACGCCTCCCAGCATCAGCTGATGCCGTTGGACGACTTCATCGCCAAGGACAAGTTCGACCTGTCCCGCTTCTCGGTCGGCGTGGACGCCTGGAAGTTCACCGACGGCAAGCAGTACGCGCTGCCGCTGGACTGGGCGGCGACCGGCATTTACTACAGCGCGGACGCGCTGGCCAAGGCCGGGTACGGCAAGAAGGACGTCGACTCGCTGACCTGGAACCCCGACGACGGCGGCACGCTGGGCAAGATGATCGCCCACATGACGATCGACACCGAGGGACGCCGCGGCGACCAGCCGGGCTTCGACAAGACGCACGTCAAGACCTACGGCTACGGACAGGTCGCCGCCAAGGACTTCATCGGCCAGACCACCTGGAGCCCGCTGGTCGACACCACGGGCTGGCGCCTGGGCGACAAGCCCACCTGGCCGACGGTGTTCAACTACACCGACCCGCGGTTCGTGAAGACCATGGACTGGATCCGCTCGTTGACGAACAAGGGCTACGCACCGAAGATCGGTGACTTCGCCAACAGTGTCAGCGATGTGGACCTGCTGGCCTCCGGCAAGGTCGCCATGGAGAGCGCCGGCTCGTGGGAAGCGTCGACCTTCGTGAAGATCCCGAACCTGAAGGTCGGCATCGCACCCACCCCCTACGGCCCCGACGGCAAGACCCGCGCCGTGCTGAGCAACTCCAACGGCAACAACGTCTGGGCCGGCACCAAGAACCCGGACCTGGCCTGGCAGTGGGTTTCCTACATGGGCTCCGAGTCGTGTCAGTCCAAGGCCTCGCAGACGGGTACATTCTTCCCGTCGATCCCGGCGGCCATGGACTCCTCGGCCAAGGCGCTGGCCGCCAAGGGTGTGGACCTGTCCGTCTTCACCGACATGCTGAAGAACAAGGTCCTCTACCCCTCCCCGGTCTACGGCAACGGCGCCGCCCTGCAGGACGCGCTGGAGCCGTTGTTCGAGGCGTACTTCGCCGGTCAGAAGGACGACTCCGTGTTCACGGACATGCGGGACAAGAGCAAGACGCTGCTCGCGAAGAGCTGAACCACCGAAGGCAACCGGTTGTCCGGGCGCCGGACGCGGCCCACGACCAGGGTCCGTCCGGCGGGCCGGAGCCATGAAAGGACTCTGCATGCCCGACATCACCGCGCGGATCCTGGCCCTGCGCGCGGCCGGCACCTCACTCGTCGTCGAGCTCGCCGAGCCGGTGCCCAGAGTCCTGCACTGGGGAGCCGACTTGGGCGAGCTGACGGAGGCCGGCCTGGCGGCGCTCGCCCTGACCGGTGAACCCGCCGTACTGAACAACTCCATCGACATCCCGCGCCGGTTCACCGTCTGGCCCACCGAGGCGGACGGCTGGTCCGGCACCCCGGCCCACCAGGGCCACCTGGGCGGTACGGCCGCCGCGCCGCGGCTCAGCCTGGCCGGCACGTCGTACCGCCCGCAGGCCGAGGGCGGGGAGTTGTCCCTGGACCTCACCGACCCCGGAGCCGGACTCGACGTCACCGTGGCCTACCGCCTGGAGCCTTCCGGCGTCCTGGGGGTGCAGACGCGGATCGGCCGCCGGCCGGACGCCGCCCCGGAACCGTACGACCTCGCGCAGGTCACGACCATGCTGCCGCTGCCCCGCCGGGCCGCGGAGATCCTGGACTTCACCGGGAAGTGGAGCAGGGAGCGCTCCCCGCAGCGCCGCCCGCTGGGCTTCGGCACGTACGCCCGGGAGGTGCGGCGCGGCAAACCCGGCCTGGACTCGCCGTACCTGGTGACGGTCGGCGTGCCGGGGTTCGGTTTCCGCCACGGCGAGGTGTGGGGCGTGCACCTCGCCTGGAGCGGCGACCAACGGTATCTGGTCGAGCAGCTGCCGGAGGGCGCGGGCACCCATGCCGCGGTGCTCGGCGGGGGAGAGCTGCTGCGGCCCGGGGAGATCCGGCTCGCCCCCGGTGAGTCGTACACCACGCCGGTGTGCCACTTCACCTGGTCCGATCAGGGCCTCGACGGGCTCGCGGACCGTTTCCACACCCTATTGCGGGCCCGGCCCGCCCACCCGCGCACCCCCCGCCCGCTGATCCTCAACAGCTGGGAGGCGGTGTACTTCGACCACGATCTGGACCGGCTGCTGCGGCTCGCCGACAAGGCCGCCGAGGTCGGTGTCGAGCGTTTCGTGCTCGACGACGGCTGGTTCCGCGGGCGCCGCTCGGACAACGCCGGGCTCGGGGACTGGACCGTGGACCCGGTGGTGTGGCCCGAGGGGCTGACCCCGCTGGTGGACCATGTGCGCTCGCTCGGCATGGAGTTCGGGCTGTGGGTCGAGCCCGAGATGGTCAACCTGGATTCCGACCTGGCCAGGGAACACCCCGACTGGGTCCTCGGCCCGGCGCGCGGTGTCGGACCCTCCTCCCGGCACCAGCACGTCCTGGACCTGGCCAACCCGCAGGTCTGGGACTACCTGCTGGGCGCGCTGGACGCCCTGGTGGGGAAGTACGGCATCGCCTATCTGAAGTGGGACCACAACCGGGAGCTCCACGAGGCCGTGCACGGCGGCGCCGACCGCCCGGTCGCGCACGCCCAGGTCCTCGCGCTGTACCGGCTGATCGACGCCCTCAAGGAGCGCCACCCCGGGCTGGAGATCGAGAGCTGCGCCAGCGGCGGCGGCCGGATCGACCTCGGCATCCTGGCCCGCACCGACCGGGTGTGGGCCTCGGACTGCAACGATCCGGTGGAGCGTCAGACGATCCAGCGGTGGACGGCGCAACTGCTGCCGCCCGAGCTGGTCGGCGCCCACGTCGGCTCCGGTACCAGCCACACCACCGCCCGGGTCAGCTCCGACGCCTTCCGGCTGACCACGGCCCTGTTCGGGCATGCCGGCATCGAGCAGGACATCACCCGGTGCACCCCGGAGGAACTCGCCCGGCTCACCGCCTGGGCCGCGCTCTACCGCGAACTGCGCCCCCTGCTGCACGGCGGCCGCACGGTCCGCGCCGACCTCGCCGGCGACGCGACCCTGCTGCACGGGGTCGTGGCGCACGACGGTGCGGCCGCGCTGTACTGCTGGGCCCGGGTGGCCACCTCGCCCGAGGGGCAGTCCGGGCGGGTGCAGCTGCCCGGACTCGCCGCCGAGGCCACCTACCGGGTACGGGTCCGTACCGAGCTGGGGCTGCCTTCCTTCCACCAGACCTCGGGGCCGGCGTGGCTCGCCGCCGCGCTCGACGACTGGCTGACGCTGCCCGGTGCGGTGCTCACGGTGGCCGGACTGCCCATGCCCAACCTCAACCCGGACCAGGCGTTGCTGCTGGAGGTGCGGCGGAACGACGGCTAGAAGGCTCATGAGATCTTGGTGAGGGGCCATCCGGCCGGGGCCGGATGGCCCCTCACCAAGATCTCATGAGCCTTCCAGAGCCTGTCGTCCGAGGGTGACCCTGGTGACAGGTCTCCCTCGGGCTCTCGACGTGGCGGCGCCCGCACGGCACAGTGCTGCTCGTACTCGCCAGTACGCTCATGCGCCAACCACGCCGAGCACCGACAGGGAGCGCCCGTGACCAGCTGGGTCGGCCGGACCGCCGCCGAGATCGCCGCCGCCGTCAGGGACAAGCGGGTCACCCCGCGGGAGGTGGTGGCGGAGCACCTCGCGCGGATCGAGGAGCTGGACGGCCGCGTCGGCGCCTTCCGCCGGGTTCGCACGGAGGCGGCGCTCACTGAGGCGGACGAGGTCGCGGCGCGCGCGGATCTGGCCGGTCTGCCGCTGGCCGGCGTTCCCGTGGCGGTCAAGGACAATCTGGCGGTGCGCGGCGAGTCGACGCGCAACGGCTCGGCCGCGACCGCCGACACGCCCGCCGAGCGGGACCATGTCACGGTGGCCCGGCTGCGCGCGGCTGGCGCGGTGGTGGTCGGTCTGACCAACGTGCCGGAGCTGTGCGTCTTCGGCACCACGGAAGGGGTGCACGGGACCGCCCGGAACCCGTGGGACCCGACGCGCACCGCGGGCGGCTCCTCCGGCGGCAGCGCGGCGGCGGTGGCCGCCGGGATGGTGCCGGTCGCGCTCGGCAACGACGGGATGGGATCGCTGCGCATCCCGGCCGCGAACTGCGGCCTCGTCACCATCAAGCCCGGTCACGGCGTGATCCCCGCGGGCATCGGCAACGGCGACTGGTTCGGCATGTCCGAGAACGGGCCGCTGGCCACGACGGTGGAGGACGCACGGCTGATGTTCGACGTCCTGGCGGGGACAGGGGAGGATCAGGGGCCGGGAACCGAGCCGCGCAGGGTCGCGCTCTCCCTGCGCAGCCCTCTGCTCGGCGTCACGGTGAGCCGCCCGTACGCGGACGCGGCCCGCGCGGCGGCCGCACTGCTGTCGAGGGCGGGTCACGACGTGCGTCCGGACGAGCCGCCGTACCCCTGGTGGCTGGGCACGACGTCGCTGGCACACTGGACGGCGGGTACGGCGGTGGACGCGGAGGGCCTCGATCCGCGGCGGCTGGCCCGGCGCACCCGGGTGCACGCGGCGGTGGGGCGGCGCTTCACCGGGAGCGTGCGGTCCGGTGACCGCCGCGAGCAACTGCGCCGGCTCCTCGAACCGTTCTTCGCCGCGCACGACGTGCTGCTCACTCCGGCGCTCGCCCGTCGCGGCCCGGTCGCCGATTCCTGGCACGAGCGCGGCTGGCTGCGCAACGTGCTGACGAACACCGCCTACTCCCCCATGACCCCGCCGTGGAACCTCACGGGCTGGCCGGCGATGTCGGTTCCGTTCGGCACCCTCCCGAACGGCGCGCCCTGCGCGGTACAGCTGGTGGGACGGCCGGGCTCGGAGCGCGAACTGCTGGCGGTGGCGGGCCGGTTGGAGTCCCTGCGGCCCTGGCGGCGCACCGCCCCGCTGGACCGGGGCGGCGCCACACGCTCCGAACCGGCCGGTTGACGCCCGTTCTACTGGTTGGACTTCGCGACGCTGATGTCACCGAGCGCCGACTCAGGGTCCCGCTCGATGGCCAGGTCGCCGAGGGACACGATGCCCACGGGCTCCCCGTTCTCGACGACCGGGACACGGCGCACGGAGTGCTCGCGCATCAGCCGTACCGCGCGGTCCAGTTCGTCCTCGGGGCTCACGGTGACCAGGTCGCCGCTGCACGCGCGATCCACCGTGGTCTCCCGCGGGTCCGCTCCCTCCGCGACCGTGCGCACCACGAGGTCGCGGTCGCTGACCAGCCCACGCAGCCGGTCGCCCTCCGTCACGAGGACCGCGCCGATGTTCTGGTCGCGCATCACCTGGGCCACGGTCGCAACCGGGGTCTGCGGCTCGACCGTCACGGGTGCGGCGGTCATGATGTCGCGTACGTGCTGGGCCATCATGTCTCCCTTCGCGCATTGCTGCGGTGCCGGTCACCGCGCTCGGCCGCCGGGTACCCGGCGAACCCGACGCCTCACCCGGTCGTTTCGGCCGCGGCGCACGGGGCGTGCCGCAGAAAGGTGGCACACGTCACCGCGGCCTGTTTCCCCACGCCGTCCCTGGGGACTCGGTCAGCAAGCGCCGTGAGGCCCCGGTGAGATGAGGCCCGGCGCTCGAGGATGCAGAAGGAAGATGAACTGTCGTGACCGCACAGCCAAGTGAGAAGCCCGTCGTCCGCCCGCCCGAGACCGGTTGGGCGCAGGCCCGCCGCCTGCGCGACAACCGCTTGCGCACCTGTGTGCCGGCTGTCGACGACGGGAAGAGGCCCTGGCCGCGCCGCGACCCCGAGGGAAACATCGTCCGGGGCGAGGACTGAGGGCCGAAGAACAACCGGGCCATTTGGCTGCCGCGTACACGCTTCACCGAAGCGGGCGTGGGTACCCAGGCGGGGCAAGCGAACGCGAGCGCGCGGCGCTTCCTCCATGGGCACAGGAGGGCGTCCCCCTCCGCGGCCCCGTTTCGCCGCGTGGACGACACGCCCGGAAGGCGGCAACCACATGAGCGAGAACCCGGTCAAAGGCATGAAGGACAAGGTGGTCGACGCGCTGCGGGGCGACGGGCATGCGGACGGCGGCGTCCCCGGCAGGCCCGGCGCGGAGCCGCCCGAGGTGGCGGAGCCGACCGAGCCCAGGCCGCCGCTGCCGCCCAAGCCCGACCAGACGACCCCGGCCGCGGTCGGCCCGACCGGCCGCCCCACGGAGGCGGACCCGACGGCGCGGGCCCAGGGCGGGCCCTACCTCACCACCGCGCAGGGCAACCGCCTCCACGACACGGACCACTCCCTGAAGGCCGGTGAGCGCGGGCCCGTCCTGCTCCAGGATCACCATCTGCGCGAGAAGATCACCCACTTCGACCACGAGCGCATCCCCGAGCGGGTCGTCCACGCCCGCGGCGCCGCGGCCCACGGGGTGTTCCAGAGCTACGGCACCGCCGCGAACGTCACCAGCGCGGCCTTTCTCCAGCGGGACGTCGAGACACCGGTGTTCGTACGGTTCTCCACGGTGCTCGGTTCCCGGGGGTCGGCCGACACCGTGCGTGACACCCGGGGCTTCGCGACCAAGTTCTACACCGGCGAAGGCGTCTTCGACCTGGTCGGCAACAACATCCCGGTGTTCTTCATCCAGGACGCGATCAAGTTCCCGGACGTCGTCCACGCCGCGAAGCCGCACCCCGACCGGGAGATCCCGCAGGCGCAGAGCGCGCACGACACGTTCTGGGACTTCGTCACCCTGCACACCGAGGCCACGTTCCACACGATGTGGAACATGTCCGACCGGGGCATTCCGCGCTCGTTCCGGATGATGGAGGGCTTCGGAGTCCACACCTTCCGGCTGGTCGGCGCCGAGGGCGCCACCACACTGGTGAAGTTCCACTGGAAGCCGAAGCTCGGCGTGCACTCCCTGGTGTGGGAGGAGGCCCAGCTCATCAGCGGTACGGACCCGGACTTCCACCGGCGCGACCTGGCCGACGCGATCGAGGCGGGCGCGTATCCGCAGTGGGAGCTGGGCATCCAGACCTTCCCGGACACTCCCGAACAAACCTTCGAGGGCATTGACCTGCTGGACCCGACCAACATCGTCCCCGAGGAACTGGCACCGGTGCAGCCGGTCGGTCTGCTCACGCTGAACGCCAACCCGTCGAACTTCTTCGCCGAGACCGAGCAGGTCGCCTTCCACCCCGGCCATCTCGTGCCCGGCATCGACATCACCGACGACCCGCTGCTGGCCGGCCGCCTCTTCTCCTACCTGGACACCCAGATCACCCGCCTGGGCGGACCCAACTTCGCGCAGATCCCGGTGAACCGCCCGCACGCCCCGGTGAACGACATGCTGCGCGACGGCATGCACCAGACCGCCGTGCACACCGGGGTGGCCCCCTACCGGCCCAACTCCCTGGACGGCGGCTGCCCGTTCGTGGCCGGCACCGGCGCTTCGGCGGGCGCGGGCGACCACGCGTACGTCGAGGCTCCGGTGCGCATCCCCGAGGCGACGAAGTCCCGCACGGCGCCCGCGTCCTTCGCGGACCACTTCACCCAGCCGAGGATGTTCTGGCTGAGCCTGAGCCCCGTGGAACGGGAGCACCTGGTCGCCGCCTACACCTTCGAACTCGGCAAGTGCTACGAACAGGCCGTCAAGGAACGAGGGCTGCGGGTACTCGCCAACATCGACCCCGAGCTGTGCGAACAGGTCGCCGCCGGCCTCGGCCTGCCCGCGCCCGAGGCCACCGTGCCGATCGTCGCGGTCGACCCCAGTCCCGCCCTGTCACAGGTGGGCGAGACCTGGCCGCTGGACGGGCGCGTCATCGGTGTCGTCACCGACGGCAGCACCGACCTCGACGGTCTGCGCACGGTGCGGGACGCGGTGTTCACCGCGGGCATGGTGCCGCTGGTCATCGCTCCCACCGGCGGGAAGCTCGACCCGGACGGCGAGCCCATCACCGTCCAGCGCAGCTTCGCCACCGCCCGGTCGGTCGAGTACGACGCCGTGCTGGTGGCCGGCGCTCCGGCACCCGCCCCCGACGCGTACGGCGCGCGCGACGCGAAGGCCGGGGAGCCCGGAGCCGACAACAGCGTCGATCCCCGGGTGCTGCTGATGCTGGCGGAGGCCTTCCGGCACGGCAAGGCGATCGGCGGCTGGGCCGGCGCCGAGGCCGTGCTCCAGGCGGCCGGTGTGCCGACGGACGCTCCCGGAGTGGTGACCGCCCCGACCGGTTCCGGCGCGCTGCAGCAGATCACCGGGCTGCTGACGAAGCACCGCGTCTGGGAGCGGTTCGCCGCCCGCGTGTGACCACCGCCGGCCCCCACGTCGGTGTGTCGAACCGGGCGCCCCGGGGACTCGGACCGGGAGCCCGGTACTCGGAAGACCGGTGCGGTCCCGGCATGCGGTAGGACCGGAGGAGCACAACATGCGAGCACTGACCTGGCAGGGCCGACGCGACGTCCGCGTGGAGAGCGTCCCCGACCCCCGGATCGAGAAGCCCGACGACATCATCGTCAGGGTCACGTCCAGCGGGATCTGCGGTTCCGACCTCCACCTGTACGAACTCTTCGGTCCCTACATCGACCCGGGCGACGTCCTGGGCCACGAACCCATGGGCATCGTCGAGGAGGTCGGGCCGCAGGTTCGCACACTCAAGCCGGGCGACCGGGTGGTCATCCCGTTCAACGTCTCATGCCGTGACTGTTTCATGTGCGACCAGGGCCTGCACTCGCAGTGCGAGACGACCCAGGTCCGCGAGCGCGGCACCGGCGCCGCCCTGTTCGGGTACACCAAGCTGTACGGACAGGTGCCGGGCGGGCAGGCGGAGCTGATGCGGGTGCCGTTCGGCGACAGGCTGCCCATCAAGGTGCCCGAGGGGCCGCCGGACGACCGGTTCGTGTACCTGTCCGACGTGCTGCCGACCGCCTGGCAGGCGGTGGAGTACGCGGCGGTGCCGGAGGGCGGCAGCGTGGCCGTCCTGGGCCTCGGACCCATCGGCGACATGTGCACCCGGATCGCCCGGCACCGGGGCGCCGCTCTGGTCATCGGCGTGGACCTGGTGGACGAGCGGCTGGAGCGCGCCGCGGCGCACGGAGTCACCTGCTTCGACCTCCGCCGGCACAGCGGCAAGGCCCTGACCGAGGCCGTGCGGGAGCTGACCGACGGGCGGGGACCGGACTCCGTGATCGACGCCGTCGGCATGGAGGCGCACGGCGCGCCGTTCGCCAAGGCCGCGCAGTGGCTGACCGGTCATCTGCCCGACGCGGTGGCGCAACCGCTGATGGAGCACGCCGGAGTGGACCGGCTGGGGGCCCTGCACACGGCCATCGACCTGGTACGCCGCGGCGGCACCCTGTCGATCTCCGGGGTGTACGGCGGCGCCGCGAGTCCCATGCCCCTGCTGACCATGTTCGACAAGCAGGTCCAGGTGCGCATGGGCCAGGCGAACGTCTGGAACTGGGTGGAGGACATCCTGCCCCTGCTCACGGACGAGGACCCCCTCGGCGTGGACGGCTTCAAGACGCACGCGATGCCGCTCGAGGACGGCCCCAAGGCGTACGCGATGTTCCAGGCCAAGGAAGACGGCATGATCAAGACCCTGCTCAAGCCGTGACCGCCCCGAGGACCGAACCCGAGGTGACGTACCCATGCCGACGACGGAACTGTCGACCGACGACCTGCGTGACATCGCCGAGCGGCTGACCGCCGAAGCGGACGCGCTGCGCGTGGAACTCGCGGCGGCCGAGGCGCAGATGTCCGCCCTGTCCGCGGACAGCGACCTGGACGCGGGCGACGCGAGCGCGAAGACGACCGCCCTCGAAAGCCTGCGCACGGACACCGAGCGCGCCCGGATGCTGCTGGACCGGATCCTCACCACCCTGTCCCGGGTGGGGGCGCCCGGCTTCGGCCGGTGCACGGCCTGCGGTGGCGAGATCGGCCGCGACCGTCTGCTGGCGGTACCGCACACGGACCTCTGCATCGCCTGCGCCCGGACGGGGACGGACGCCGGAATGTGAAGCCGGCGTCCACCCGAAGCCGGCGTCCACCCGAAGCCGGCGTCCACCCGAACCGAAGGCGGCGCCCACCCGAACCGAAGGCGGCGCCCACCCGATTCGCGTGGGCGTCCGTCAGACGTCCCGCTTCTCCAGCGGCCGTACGGCCGGGCCCTGCAGGACGCGTCCGTCGACGTCGAAGCGGGAACCGTGGCAGGGGCACTCCCACGCCTGCTCGGCGCGGTTGAAGGCGACGAGGCACCCCAGGTGGGTGCAGCGCGCCGACACGGCGTGCAGCTGCCCCGCCTCGTCCCGGGACACGGCGCACGCATGGCCGCCGACGCGCAGCACCGCGCCGTCTCCCGGGGCGATGTCGTCGACCGAGCCGCCGCCGATGAACGGCGCCAGACGGTCGCCCACGAAGTGCTGGGCGACCTTCGCCTGGTACTTGAGGAAGGCGGGCGCCTCCCTCAGGACCGTGCCGACCCGGCGCGGGTCGTACAACTGTGCCCACGGCGGCTCGCGCCCGTCGATCAGCGCGGACAGCAGGAGCCCCGCCATGACACCGCCGCTGAGCCCCCAGCCGCCGAAGCCCGTGGCGACGTAGGTGTGGCGGCTCGCCGGGTGCAGGGGCCCGACGAGCGGCACGGTGTCCGAGGAGTCGTTGTCCTGGGTGGCCCAGCGGTGCCTGAACTCCAGGGGCCCGAAGTGCTCGGTGGCCCAGTCGGCCAGCCGGGTGAGGTGTTCCCCGGTGTCGGAGGTGCCCGGCGTGAAGTGCTCGCCGGTGACGATCAGCAGACGCGTGCCGTCCTGGTAGGGGGTGGTGCGGAGCGACCGCGTGTTCTCCTCGGGGGTGATGTACATGCCCCGCGGCGCGCGTCCGGCGTCGATCGGAGCCGTCAGCACGACCTCGCGGCGCGGCGAGAGCCGGGCGAAGAGCAGCGCGCGGTCGAAGATCGGGTAATGGGTGGCCACCACGACGTCCCGTGCGGTGACCGTCTGCCCGGCCTCGGTCGTCAGACGGCAGGGCTCGCCTTCGTGCAGCCCGACCACGCGGGTGCGCTCGTACAGCTGCCCGCCACCGCCCTCCAGCGCCTCGGCGAGCGCGAGGAGGTACTTGCGCGGGTGGAACTGCGCCTGGTCGGCCACCCTGACCGCGCCCGCCACGGGAAAGGGCAGGTCCGTTTCGGTGACGAACTCGGCGGGCAGCCCCGCCTCCCGCGCGGCCTCCGCCTCGGCGCGCAGCTCGGACACACGGTCGTGGTCCGTCGCGTAGGTGAACGCCGGTGCGGTCTCCCAGTCGCAGTCGATGCCGAGTTCGTCCACCAGCTCGGCGGCGCGGCCGATCGCCTCCAGCTGGGAACGGCCGTACAGCCGCGCGCCGTCGGCGCCCCGGGTTCGGCGCAGTCGCTGGTAGACGAGGGAGTGCAGCGCGGAGAGCTTGGCGGTCGTGTACCCGGTGACGCCCTCGGCGAGGCGTCCGGCCTCCAGCACGGCGACGCTGCGGCCGCCGCGCGCCACCTCCCAGGCGGTGCTCAGGCCCGCCACCCCGCCCCCGACGACGGCCACGTCGACGGTGATGTCCTCGGTGAGGGCCGGCCGGGGAACTCCGGGTGCCGTTTCGATCCAGTACGACGTCTGCGTGCCGGTGTGGTCACTCATGGCGCACCGAGTTCCCCGGGGCGGGCCGTCGAAGCGCGGCCGGTCAGGGCAGCGGCGTGCCGCCCGTGGCGTTGACGATCTCGGCGGTGATGTAGCTCGCGTGCTGCGAGGCGAGGAAGACGTACGCCGGAGCGATCTCGGCCGGCTGGGCGGGCCTGCCCAACGGTGCCTGCTTGCCGAAGTTGGTGGTGTCCGGGAGCGTGGCCGGGATCAGCGGGGTCCACACGGGCCCCGGGGCCACCGCGTTCACCCGGATGCCGTCGGAGGCGACCATCTGCGCGAGGCCCTGCGTGAAGGTGACGATGGCGCCCTTGGTCGTGGCGTAGTCGAGCAGGTGCGGACTGGGCTTGTACGCCTGGACGGACGTGGTGTTGATGATCGATCCGCCGGGCGGGATGTGCGGCAGCGCCTTCTTGCAGAGCCAGAACATCCCGTACAGGTTCGTCCGCATCACCCGGTCGAACTGCTCGGTGGTGATGGCCTGGATGCCGTCGGACTGGGCCATCTGGTACGCGGCGTTGTTGACCAGGATGTCGATGCGCCCGAACTCGGAGAGCGCCCGTTCGATCAGCCGGTCGCACTGCTCCTCGTCACGGATGTCGCAGGGCACCGGGACCGCCTTGCGGCCCGCGTCCTCGACCAGGCGCGCCGTCTCCCGGGCCTCGCCGCTCTCCTGCTCCAGATGGGTGAACAGGACGTCCGCGCCCTCTCGCGCGTAGGCGAGTGCGACGGCGCGTCCGATCCCGGAGTCGCCGCCGGTGATGACGGCCTTCCGGTCCGTGAGGAGGCCGCTGCCGCGGTACGACTCCTCCCCGTGGTCGGGCGGCGGGTCCATCGGGCCGGTCCAGCCCGGGTGCGGCTGGTCCTGCTGGGGGAACTCCGGCTGGGGATGCTGCTGTCCGGGGTGCTGAGGTGCGTTGTCGTTCACGGTGCGCCGAGTCCCCCCACCGGGCGGGATCGACACATGCGCGGACGCATCTAACCAGACACGTCGAACACATGATGCGCGGATGCCTGTTCGATTCAGAGGGTTCCTACAGCGCCCGGTACATGACGTGCAGCCCCACCCTCCCGAACCGGGGGTGGTCGTAGGCGTCCGGAATGGTGCCCACGACGGCGAAACCGAGTGACGTCCACAGCGCCACCGCGGGGTTGGTCTCGACGACCGCGTTGAAGACCATGCCCCGGTAGCCCTGGGCCTTGGCCGCGGCCAGGATGTACTCGGCGAGAGCGCGGCCGATGCCCTGCCCCGCGTGGTCGGGATCCACCATGAAACCGGCGTTGGCGATGCCGGCCGCGGGGCCGCCGTAGTTGGCCGTCACGTAGGCCGAGCCGACGACCGCTCCGGTGTCGTCCTCGGCGACGTACACGCGTTTGGCCGGCGCCATCCACAGGGCGCGGGCCGTCTCCTCGGAGGTGTCCGGGTCCCAGGTGTAGGTCTCCCCGGCGGCGACGATCCGGTGCCAGAACGGCCAGATGCGCGGCCAGTCGCCGGCCGCGGCTGCTCTGATCAGCATGGGCGTGAGTCTGGCACGCCCATGCCGTCAGCGTTCACGACGGGTCCGACGGGTCAGTCCACACTCGGCAGGATGTGCGGCTCGGCGAGGTCGTCCTCGTAGCCGGCCAGCCGGATGGGGGCGGAACGGGCCCACACGTCCAAGCTGCCGAGCTTCTTCTCGGTACGACGACCTCCGCGCTCCATGCGTTCCTTGGGGCGCTGTTCGTGATGCGTCTTCTCCGGTGTCACCGCGCACTCCTTATGTGTCGGGTAACCCTCAGGACGTTCCGGTCCAGTGTGCCGCTGTGCCCTCGACGTCCGGTCGGGTATGAGTCAGAAAGGTCGGACGCGGTGGCGCCGGCAACTCGTGCGGGAGCAGGCCGTGGTGACCGGCCTGCCCCGGGACGGACCGTGGGTGTGGGTAGGACCCCAATGGCTGTCCGTACACCTCAGGTTAACCAAATGAGCGGCCTCCCGCTCGATGGGGCTGAAACAACCGTGTAACTGTCTTGAGTCGTACGACGTCCAACGGTCGCACTTTCCGCCGCTTTGACGGCGTTCAGCATGGTTCGCGGCCACCCGTTCGGTCCCCTCCTCGAACTGCTCACCGGTACGGCAGGTGTACGGACCGGCGCGCACGGTGCTCAGTTCAGGTCCCGTTGGCCGATACGCAAGCTCACCCTGATCTGCTGATGACCGGCAACGGCTTTTCTCGCGGGAGGACTGACGCATGGAGCTGCGCAGCGTCGAGGAGCTGATGGACCTGCTGCACGCCTGCCGGGGCGCACGGAACACCCCCGGCGGCGGACGGCCGGTCGACGTGCACGAACACGCCCTGCAGACCGCCGCCCTGCTGCGCCGAAGTCACCCCGCGGACAAGGAACTGCAGGTCGCCGGGCTGGTACTCGGCATCGGCCGGCTGCTGGGGCGGCCCGACGGCGCCGGGCACGCCGACCTCGCGGCCGACGCGGTACGGCCGCTGCTCGGCGAACGGGTCTCCCGTCTCGTACGCCTGCAGAAGCACGGCGGGCCGCTCACGCCGGCGGAGGCCGCCGCGTTCGAAAGCGACCCGCTGGCCGGCGACGCCGTCACCCTGCGGCGGGCGGACGAGGCGGCCGGGGTGGCGGGCCTGGACGCGGGCGTACTGGAGGACTGGCGGACCGTGCTGGAGCTCGTGGCGGCACGGCACGCCCGGCTGGAGGCCGTGGACTGAACGCGACACGCTGCCGGGGGCGCGCCGCCGGTGCGCCGTCCTGACCTTTCTCGCGATCGGCCCCGGTCCGGCACGGGCGCCACGCCGTGCGCTCGCGGCGATCGCGCCCGACCGGGCGCAGGACGTCAAGCGGCCCGCGCACGGGGCGCGTAGAAGTGGGCGCGGACACGGCGCAGCCATGCCTCGACGGCCCTCTCGTCGGGCCGCTCCGGCAGCGCTGTGCGTGCCTCGCCGAAGGCGTTCTCGTAGAACCGCAGCAGGGGCAGCGCGGCCGCCGGGTCGGTGGCCACGCGCTCGCCGAACTCGTGGTACTCCTGCGGGTTCTCCACGCGGAGGGTCAGGCGCCCGGTGGTGTACAGCTCCAGGCCCTGGTGGCAGAGCCGCTTGAGGTGGCGGGCGTGTTTGGCGGTGCGTCCGCGGGTGTCGGCGGAGAAGGAGCCGTCCCCTCGGGACTCCAGACGGCGGAACTGCTGGGTGGCGTAGCCGAGGTAGGCGTCACGGACGCGCTTGGCGCACAGGAAGGACGTCCGGATGCCGATCAGCTCGTCGCCGAGCGCGGTGCGCACCTCGTACAACTCGTCCGGGAGCCAGACCAGTTCCGTCGCGGTCGGATTGCCGCCGAGCGCGAGCCGGCACCACTTCGCGGCCTCGTGCAGGGTGCGGTCCGGGGCGGTGGAGACGTGGGACTCCTTGGGCGGGTGCAGTCCGTGCAGCCGCTCCGTGGCCGCCGCGAACAGGCCGAGCCGGTCCACGTCGGATCCCTCGTGGGCGAGCCCGTACGCGGTCGAGCCGACGATGCCGGACAGCAGGACGTTCGCAACGGTCACGGTCGCCGCCTTCCCTGGTTCTCCCGCTGCGCCGGGACGGCCGCAGTCAGTGGGGACTTGAGGTCATGGCGTGACGTTAACCGCCGGGGCGGCACCACGGCGAAGGGTTTTCGCACGTACGCCCCGGGGCCTCAGCCTCCGGGGCGTACGCCGTACGGGACCGGCGGCCGCTCAGGGGAACAGCGCGATCCCGAACAGGATCAGCAGGATGATGCCGACGATCATCATCACGGTGGCCCAGGAGCCGCGGTGCTTCACCGGCTCGGTGGGCCCGCCGCCGCGCGGCCGGTCCTCCGGCAGGACGCAGTCCGCCGGACGATCGGACATGTAGAACTGTTCGTCGCTCGGGTAGACGTTGCGGGGATCACCGGCGGCGCGGGGATCGATCTCATGTGGAGTGGACATGGGACCTCCTTGCGCGGTGCTCGTCGAGGACGAGTTCCCGGCCGGCGCCGGATGACGCGTCAAGGGCGCCGCGTCACCGCCTTCGGGCCGCTTCCGGGCTCACCACTTCCCCGGCGCGTAGTCCTTCAGGAAGACGCCGTACAGGTCCTCGCCCTGTTCGCCGCGCACAATCGGATCGTATACCCGGGCCGCACCGTCGACGAGGTCGAGCGGCGCGTGGAAGCCCTCGTCCGCCAGGCGCACCTTGTCCGGATGCGGGCGCTCGTCGGTGATCCACCCGGTGTCGACGGCGGTCATCAGGATGCGGTCCTTCTCGAACATCTCCTGGGCGCTGGTGCGGGTGAGCATGTTCAGGGCGGCCTTGGCCATGTTGGTGTGCGGGTGGCCGGCGCCCTTGTAGCCGCGGCTGAAGACGCCCTCCATGGCGGAGACGTTCACGATGTAGGTGCGGCGGGCCCCCGACGCCGCCATCGCCGGGCGCAGGCGGCTGATCAGGATGAAGGGCGCCGTCGAGTTGCACAACTGGACCTCGAGCAGCTCGATGGGCGTGACCTCCTCGACCGTCTGCACCCAGCTGTTGGTGTCGTGCAGGTCGGGGACGAGGCCGCCCGCGTCGATGGCCGTACCGGCCGCGATGCGTTCCAGGGACGCGGAGCCGGAGACCAGCGCGAGGTCGGTGACGTCCTGCGCGGTCAGCGCGCCGCCGCCGGCCACGGGCAGCGCGGCCACGGCCCCGGAGCCGAACGTGCCGATGACCTCGGCGGCCGGCAGCTCGCCCGCCGGCAGCGGGGCGGACTCGGCTGCCACCAGTTCGCTGTAGGCCTGCGGGGAGCGGCGTACGGTCTGCGCCGCGTTGTTGATCAGGATGTCCAGCGGCCCCTCTGCGGCGACCGAGTCGGCGAGCGCCACCACCTGGGCCGGGTCGCGCAGGTCGATGCCGACGATCTTCAGCCGGTGGATCCACTCGTCGCTGTCGGGCTGGGCCTTGAAGCGGCGGATCGCGTCGTTCGGGAAGCGTGTGGTGATCGTGGTGTGGGCGCCGTCGCGCAGCAGGCGCAGCGCGATGTACATGCCGATCTTGGCGCGGCCACCGGTGAGCAGGGCGCGCTTGCCGGTGAGGTCGGCCCGGGCGTCGCGGCGGGCCCGGTTCTCGGCGGCGCACGCCTGGCAGAGCTGGTGGTAGAAGTAGTCGACTTCGACGTAGCGGGTCTTGCAGACGTAGCAGGAGCGGGGGCGCTGGAGTATCCCCGCGATCCGGCCGGTCTCGGTGGCCGAGGACGGCAGGATGCCCTCGGTCTCGTCGTCGATGCGCTGCGCGGAGCCGGTGGCGGTGGCCTCGGTGACCGCCTTGTCGTGGGCGGTCTTGGCGGCGCGGCGCTCCTGGCGGCGGCGCTGCTTGACCGTGCGGTAGATGTGCGAGGTGGCGCGGCGCACCTTGATCGCGTCGGGGTGGTCGACGTCGAGCTTGTCCAGCTCCTCGAGCACGCTGAGGCATACGGCGAGCCGCTCGGGGTCGATGCCGGGGCCGTACGCCACCTCGTCCATGGCCGCCGGGCCGTCCTCTGTCACCGTCATCGCGCTGCCGTTCCTCGCTCTCCCGCGCAGCGCTCCGACCGCGCTCGCTTTCGAACGGGGAATTTTACGGAGCGGCGGGGCGGGTCACCAAACCCGCGATGATCACTTCAGCTCTTCTGGGGGTCGCCCCTGCTCGAAGTGCTCGGGGAAGTCGAGGACGAGACCGTAGGCCGAGGGTGGGGATCTGGGGACGCAGCCCCCAGGGACGGGACGGGGGGCGGGGGCGGCGGAGCTGGGAAGACCCCGCCGGCGGGCGGGCCGCTCGCCACCGCGGACGCGCGCCCCGGCACCACTCGGGATGCCGGGACCAACGTGTCCGTCCCCGGTCAGATGCGGCAGGCCGCCAGCAGCGTCTCGACCTCGTCCGGGACCGCCCGGGCCAGGCGTTCCAGGTCCGGTACCGCCCGGCCGTCCGCGACGAGCCCGTAGTGGACGCGGCCGCGGTACGTGGAGATCGCCACCGCCAGGGACTGGCCGCGGGCCAGGGGGGCGAGCGGGTAGACCTCGGCGAGCGGGTTGCCGCCGAGCCTCAGGCCGAGGCTGGGCAGCGGCACGCTGGTGACCAGGATGTCGAACCAGAGCCGCGCGGCCTGGCTGACCAGCGGCCCGCCCAGCCGGTGCCCCAGCGCCGGCACATGGTCGGCGAGCAGCGCGACGGCGCCCGCGCCCCGGTTGGGCCCGGCGTCCTTGTTCCGGTCCATGGCCGTGCGGACCGTCCGCAACCGCTCCAGCGGGTCCGGATCACCGACCGGAAGCCGTATCAGGTAGCCGGAGAGCCGGTTGCCCTGTGGGTGTGCGGTGCGCGGCCGGCGCTTGGACACCGGGATGAGCGCCCGAGGCTCGACGCCCGCGCTGCCGTCGCCGCGCTCGTCCAGCCAGCGCCGCAGGGCGCCCGCGACGACCGCGATCAGTACGTCGTTGACGGTGCCGCCCGCCGACTTGCGCACCCGGTGCACATCGTCGAGGTCGATGGCGACACCGGCCGTACGGCGGGTCCCGCTGGGCTCGGAGGTGAGCGCGGACGAGGAGCGCATGCCGAGGGTGGACAGGGCGACGGAGGCGCCGATGTCGAGGGCGCGCCCCACGTCGGTGAGCGTGCCGCGCAGCAGCCCCGGGAGCTTGCGCACGTCGGGCAGGAGGCCCCGCGCGGGCTCCGGCGGGCGCGGCCGGGGCTCGGGCATGTCCATCGGGTCCATGACGGCGGCCGCGAGGGTCAGCGCGCGCAGCCCGTCGGCGAGCGCGTGGTGGAACTTGAACAGCACGGCGAAGGAGGTGCCGTCCTCCCCCGGCAGCACATGCGCCTCCCACGGCGGCCGGCCGCGCACCAGCGCGCGCTCCATGAGCCGCCCGGCCTCGGCGTGGAAGTCGGCGGTGGGCGCGTGCAGCCGCACATGGCGCAGGGGGTCGAAGTCGGGGTCGGGTTCCCGGGTCGCGCCGCCCAGGGCGAGCGGGAGGCGCGCGGCGGCGAGGTCGCGCGGCAGGCGTACGTCCGGCAGCCAGACGTCGCGGATCCGCATGCGCAGTCCCGGGACCGCGGCGGCGCGGGCCGCCAGCAGATCCGCGGCATGGGCGCCCGCGGTCGGCGAGTGGCAGGAGAACACGCCGAGGGCACCGAGGTGCATGGGGTGCCGGGCGGACTCGATGTTCCAGAACGCCAGGTCGAGTGGTGCGAGCAGGTCAGAAGTCAATGGCTTGCCTCGCGTCGACGATGAGGGAAGCACGAGTCAACCTCCGACAGGCGATTACGGTCAAGTACGATCAGGCTACGTACAGTTAACAGCGGATTAAGTCCCGCCTCGCCGAGAGAGGCGGGACCGATGTGGCGGAAGGGGTCATTTCAGCGGGGGCGGCGCGGCCTGCGGAGCCGTACCCCACCCGGACGGCCGCGCGCCGACCGTGAACTCCAGCGTGCCCAGACGACGCAGCGCGTCCGTCGTGACGTACGTGCGTTCGTACGCCGTTCCGTCGATGCGCACGTTCTGGACGTACCGGTCGGTCTGTGACGTGCCGGGTGCGGTGACGGTCAGCCTGCCGCGCGGGTAGTAGGCCCGGTCGAGCAGCAGGTCGACGCGGTCGAACACCGGGGTGGTCAGACCCCAGGTGGGATAGCCGGGCTGCACGGGGAAGAGGCCGATGGACGACAGCACGTTCCAGGCGGACATCGTGCCGAGGTCGTCGTTGCCGGTCATCCCGGTCGGGCCGTTGGTGAAGAGGGTCAGCGCCGCGTGCACCACGTCCGTGGTCTTCCACGGCTGACCGGTCGACAGATACGTGTAGGGGGCGATCAGGTCCGGCTCGTTCTGCGGGTTGTACGTGGCCGCGTCGTAGTAGGCGTACGCCCCGTGCACCCACACCTCACGTGCGGTCCTCTCCGGGTCCTTGAGCAGCTCGTCGTAGGCGAAGAAGGCGTCGAGCCGGTCATTGGCCGCCTGCCGGCCGCCGATGAGGCCGACCATCCCGGGCAGGTCCTGCGGCACGAGCCACTGGTACTGCCAGGCGGTGCCCTCGTGGAACCCCTGGCTCTTGGCCGGATCGGCCGGTCCGGCGAACGCGCCGGACGCGTCCCGGGCGCGGAAGAAGCCGGTCGAGCGGTCGAGGAGGGTGCGGTAGTTCCGCGACCGGGCGGCGTAGCGGGCGGCGTCCGCGGGGTGTCCGAGGTCGCGTGCCATCTGGGCGAGCATGGCGTCGGCGAGCGCGTACTCCAGCGTCACCGACCCGCCGTGGTGGTAGTCGGAGTCGCCGGGCTTGGTGTAGGGACGGCCCTTGATGTAGGGCGCGAAGCCGCGTGCGATGTACTCGCGGTTCGCCTCACGGCCCGTGTACATGGTGTCGGCGGACGGCAGGCCGTCGGCGTTCTTCTTCAGCGCGCGGTACGCCCGGTCCTCATACCCCTTGAGCAGCCCCTGATGATAGGCGTGCGTCAGGTACGGGGTGACGGGGTCACCGCTCATGATGTTCGTCTCGACCGGGCCGTAGCCCCACTTGGGCAGCCAGCCGCCCTGCTCGTCGACCTTCAGCAGGGAGATCGCCATGTCGCGCGCCTCGCGCGGCGCGAGCAGGGACAGCAGCTGGGACTGGGTGCGGTAGGTGTCCCACAGCGACCAGTTCTGGAAGTACGTGAAGCCCTGCGCCCGGTGGACCTTCTGGTCCCAGCCGGTGTAGCGGCCGTCGGCGTCGCTGCCGACGTTCGGCGCGAGGAACGACCGGTACAGCGACGAGTAGAAGGTGGTGCGCAGGGTGGCGTCTCCGCCCTGGACCCGGACGTCGTCGAGACGGTCCTCCCAGGCACGGCGGGCGGCCTCCCGCACGGTGTCGAACGAACGGCCGTACGTGGTAGCGAGGTTGACGTCGGCGCCGTGTACGTCGACGTACGACAGCGCGGTGGTCGCCTCGACGGTGCGGTTCTTTCTGGTGTCGAACGTGACGTACGCCCCGTTGCGCCCGGGCCCCGCCGACTTCGTCGCCCCCGGGGTGATCGAGTCCTGGTACCAGGTCCCGTGCGCGGTGAACGGCCGGTTGAAACGGGTGACGGTGTAGACCGTGTACGGCCGGGTGGAGCGGCAGAAGCCGGTGCCCGTGATCTCGGTGCGCACGGTGCGGTCGTCGAGGATCTCCACCTTGGAGGACACGTTCTTGTGCAGCGCCTGGCCCGCGTTGAGCAGCACGTTCGCCTTGTCGGTGGCCGGGAAGGCGTAGCGCTGCACGGCGGTGCGCTGGGACGCCGTCAGTTCGGCCTCGATGCCGCTGTCGAGGCCGACCCGGTAGTAGCCGGGGCTCGCCTGCTCGTTCGCGTGGCTGAACGTGGCCGCGTACTTGGCGTAGTCCGTCTCGGTCACGTCACCCGTCGTCGGCAGCACCGGCAGGTCCCCTCCGATGGCGCAGCCGACGCCGGAGAGGTGCACGAGGGAGAAGCCGCGGATCCGGTTCTGGGTGTGGTCGTAGCCGGTGTTGTGCCCGGTGTCCGGGGAGAACTGCACCATGCCGAAGGGCACGGCGGGGCCTGGGAAGGTGTTGCCCTCGGCCTGCGTGCCGATGAACGGGTTGACCAGGCCGGTGAGCCCGCCGTCGCGCGGCTGGGCGGCATGGGCGGCCGGCGGGAGGCACAGCGTCGCGGCCACCACCGTGCTCGCGGCGGCGAGGCGCGGGCGCCGGGTGCGTCTCATCTCGGAAGACCTCCGGAGGATTGATGTCGTCGAGCACAGGGTGGTGGCGGCGCGTCAGTTTCCCGGGCACCCGGCGGGGTTGTTCCGGGACGCGTCGCGGATCAGCGACTGGTGCGCGCACCCCCGGGCGCACGGCGTCCGGCACGAGAAGCCGGCGGGAGCGGGTGAGCGGATCGCGGCCGGCATCCCCGAGTCGTGGGTGAGCTGGAGCCACCTGCCCGAGCCGATCCGCCGGCCGGCGGGCACACTGAAGGCGCGGCGGTACCCCATACGGTCCTCGTGCCGCTCGATGCCGGGTAGCTGCGACTCCACGGGATGGGCAACGAGGATGTGCTCGCCGAGGTTCTTCCCGAACGGCGGCCGTTCACCCGCCCGTGCCGCCCGGCGGTGCTACCGGGCCGGGTCGGTGTCGTAGTCGTTCCTGGCCCGTTCGACCTCGTCCAGGTGCTCGGCGGACCATTCCGCGAGGTGCGCGAAGAGCGGGGCGAGACTGCGGCCGAGTTCGCTGATCTCGTACTCGACCCGTGGGGGGACCTCCGGGTGGTACGTGCGCACGATCAGCCCGTCGCGCTCGAGTTGCCTCAGCCGCTGGGTCAGCACCTTGGGTGTGATCCTGTCGATCCGCCGCTGGAGTTCGACGAAACGCTGACGGCCGTGGGTGTGGAGGGTCCACAGGATCGGGGTCGTCCAGCGGCTGAACACGATGTCGACGACCGGGGCGATGGGACAGGCGAGTTCGGGGTCGGTCGCGGCCGACGCCGCCCAGGTCGCTTCACCGGCCATGCGCACCCCTCCGGGATAGCCACTTTCCTGTAGGTACCTACTATACCGACGGTGTTAGCGTCCCTGTGTCTCGACAACCACTTTGAAACAGCAGGGAGTTGACCATGTTCGTAGTGACGGGGGCGACCGGCAACGTCGGCCGGGGGCTCGTGCAGATCCTGGTGGCCGCCGGCGAGCGGGTGACCGCGACGTCGCGTGGGATCTCGGAGGCCGACATGCCGGAGGGCGTCCGGCGGCGGACGGCCGACCTGACCGACCCCGAGAGCCTCCGGCCCGTGTTCGACGGCGCCGATGCGCTCTTCCTGCAGAACGGCGGTCCCAGTGCGCACCTGCTGAGCCCGCGGGACATCCTGGACGCCGCCAAGGCCGGCGGTGTCGAACGAGTGGTGCTGCTCTCGTCTCAAGGGGTCGCGACCCGGCCGGAGTCGGGCTCGCACGGGGGCGTCGCGCGCGCCATCGAGGACGCCGTACGCGAGTCGGGCCTGGAGTGGACGATCCTGCGACCCGGCGGCTTCCACTCCAACGCGTACGCCTGGGCCGAGGCGGTCCGTACCCGGCGGGCCGTCGCGACGCCGTTCGCAGATGTCGGACTGCCCACCGTCGACCCGGGCGACATCGCCGGGGTCGCCGCGGCGGCGCTGCGCGAGGACGGTCACCACGGCCGCGTCCACGAGTTGACCGGGCCGTCGCTCACCACGCCGCGGCAACGGGCGGAGGCGATCGGCGACGCACTCGGCGAACCCGTACGGTTCATCGAGCAGACCCGCGACGAGGCGCGCGCGGAGATGGTGCGGTTCATGCCCGAGCCGGTGGTCGAGACCACGCTGACCATCCTGGGCGAGCCGACCCCCGCCGAACAACGCGTCAGCCCCGACGTCGAACGCGTCCTCGGCCGCCCGCCCCGCTCCTTCGCCGACTGGGCCCGGAAGAATGTCGCCGCCTTCCGCTGACGTACCAGCCGGTGGCGGCCCGGCCCCCAGGGGGCCTATGGCACCCGCTGCCCCTTCCCCAGCGCGATCACTCCGCCCTTCGACACCGTGTACAGCTCAGCGTCCCGTTCCGGGTTGACGCCGATCGTCGCGCCCGGGGGGACCTCCACGTTCTTGTCGAGGACCGCTCCGCGGACGATCGCGCCGCGGCCGACGTGGACGTTGTCGTGCAGGACCGAGCCCTGGACGACGGCGCCCGGGTCCACCAGGACGCCCGGGGACAGGACCGACCGCGTCACCTGCCCCCGGATCAGGCACCCGGCGCTGATGATCGACTCGCTGGCGATGCCGCCCGAGTTGAAGCGGGCCGGTGACAGCTGGTTGGAATGCGTGTAGATGGGCCAGTCGCGGTTGTACAGGTTGAAGGCCGGGCGCTCCGCGATCAGGTCCATGTGCGCCTCGTAGTACGCGTCCAGGGTGCCCACGTCCCGCCAGTAGCCCCGGTCACGATTGGTCTCGCCGGGCACGTGGTTGGCGCTGAAGTCGTACAGCTGGGCCTCGCCGCGCTCGGTGAGCTGGGGCAGGATCGAACCGCCCATGTCGTGCACCGAGTTCTGGTCCTCGGCGTCCCGCTGCAACGCCTCGATCAGCGCCTTGGTGGTGAAGATGTAGTTCCCCATGGAGGCGAAGACGGTCTCGGGGTCGTCCGGCAGGCCGGGCGGGTCGGCGGGCTTCTCCAGAAAGCGTTCGACCGTCTGACCGTCCGAGCCGGGCGTGATCACGCCGAAGGAGGAGGACTCGGTGCGCGGCACCCGTATGCCCGCGACGGTCACGCCCGCCCCGCCCTCGATGTGCTGCGCGAGCATCTGCCGCGGGTCCATGCGGTAGACGTGGTCGGCGCCGAACACCGCCACGTACTCCGGCTGTTCGTCGTGGATCAGGTTCAGCGACTGCAGGATCGCGTCCGCGCTGCCCAGGTACCAGCGCGGGCCGAGCCGCTGCTGGGCCGGTACCGGGGTGACGTAGTTGCCGAGCAGGCTGGACATCCGCCAGGTGGTGGTGATGTGCCGGTCCAGCGAGTGCGACTTGTACTGCGTGAGCACGCAGATGCGCAGGATGTCGCCGTTGACGAGGTTCGACAGGACGAAGTCCACGAGGCGGTAGGTCCCGCCGAAGGTCACGGCCGGTTTCGCACGGTCGGCGGTCAGCGGCATCAGCCGCTTGCCCTCCCCGCCGGCCAGTACGATTCCCAGCACCGAAGGTCCACCGCGCCGCATGCCGCCGCCCCTCTACGCCCGGTTGTGCTGCACTTTGCTGATTACTACCCCTGTTTGAGGACATCCTCGTACAGGCGGACCGTGCGCCGGGCCACCGCGTCCCAGCCGAACTCCCCCGCCGCGCGCTCCCGTCCGGCCTCGCCCATCCGCCGCGCGGCGACCGGATCGGCGAGGACGGCGTCGAGGGCGCGCGCGAGGTGCTCCTCGAAGCCGTCGTCCACGTCGACCAGCAGGCCGGTACGGCCGTCGTCCACGACCTCCGGAATGCCGCCGGTGCGCGAGGCCACCACGGCGGTGCCGCACGCCATGGCCTCCAGGTTGACGATGCCGAGCGGCTCGTACACCGACGGGCAGACGAACACCGTGGCATGGGTGAGGAGCTGGATCACCTCGGGGCGCGGCAGCATCTTGGGGATCCAGTGCACGCCCTCACGGCACCTGCTCAGCTCCTCGAACAGGTCACGGAACTCGCGGTCGATCTCTGGGGTGTCCGGCGCGCCCGCGCACAGGACGACCTGGACCGCCGGGTCGATGTGCCGCACCGCGCGCAGCAGATGGGGCACGCCCTTCTGGCGGGTGATCCGCCCGACGAACAGGACGTAGGGGCGGTCCGGGTCGACGCCGATGCGGGCGAGGACGTCCGTGCCGGGGTCCGGCCGGTACAGGGTGGTGTCGATGCCGTTGTGCACGACGTGGACCCGTGCCGGGTCGAGGGCCGGGTAGCAGGCGAGGATGTCGTCGCGCATGGCGCCGGAGACGGCGATCACCGCGTCCGCGGCCTCGATCGCGGTGCGCTCCGCCCAGCTGGAGAGCGCGTACCCGCCGCCGAGCTGCTCGGCCTTCCAGGGGCGCAGCGGCTCCAGCGAGTGCGCGGTCACCACGTGCGGGATGCCGTGGAGCAGCTTGGCGAGGTGGCCGGCGAGGTTGGCATACCAGGTGTGGGAGTGGACCAGCTCGCGGCCCTGCAGGGCGGCGGTCATGGCCAGGTCCACGGAGAAGGTGCGCAGCGCGTCGTTGGCGGAGTCGAGGCCGGGCCACGGCCGGTGGCGTATGACGCCGCCCGCGCCGCCCTCACCCCAGCAGTGCACGTCGAGGTCGACGAGGGAGCGCAACTCCCGGGCGAGGAACTCGACATGGACGCCCGCACCGCCGTACACGTCCGGCGGGTACTCCCGGGTCAGCAGTCCCACTCGCACCCGGTACCCCCTGTCTCAGCGGCTCGTTCCCACATGGTCACCCAGATGCGGCCGTTGCGGAAGACCACCTGTGCTCACTCGCGCCCCGGCGGGCTGTCGAAGCAGCAGTCGCCGCACAGTCCGCCCGCGGGCAGCCGGTAGTAGAGGCAGCAGCTGCGGCGGCGGCCGGTGGCGGGGTCCAGGGTGCCGGACAGGTCGGGGTGCGCGAACAGTCCCGCGGCGAGGGAGCGGGCCCGCTCCCCCACGTCCGTACGGCCGGTCTCCCGCGCCCAGCGGTCGACCATGCGGACGGTGCCGGCGAGCGCGGAGCCCGCGTTGCCCCACAACAGCCTTGCGGAGACGCTGTGGCGCGCGCTGAGGACGGCCGTGAGGGGCGCGAGGTGCCCCTCACGTACGACCGCGTCGAGCGAGGCGACGGGCAGCGGGCGCACCTCGCTCAGCCACAGGTCGTCGGGCACGCCGCCCTCGGGGTCCCAGCGCAGCAGCCGGGGATCGAGGTCGGGCACCCGCCCGTACAGCGCGGCGCAGCCGAGCGCGACGGACCAGATCCGGGCCGCCAGGCCCTGGTGGGCGAGGGAGGCGGCGACTCGGAGTTCCGGTGCCCGGAGACTGTGCGCGACCTTGCGGATGCGCACGGCCAGCGGATCCGTGTCGCCCTCCGGCGGGCCGGACGCGTACGCCTGTGCCAGCGTGGGCAGCGCCCCACACGGCGGCGCACCGGTGCGCAGAACGAAGAAGCCGCCGAGCGCGCCGAGCGCCGAGAGGTCCGGGTCGAGGTCCACGAGGTCAGTACTACCAAGCGCGCTGCGTGCCGCGGGCTACGGGCTACGCGGTCCGGGGCCGGGGCTCCGGGTCCGGGCGTCCGGGCTTCGGCCTAAGGGGACCGGACCGTCGGCACCCCTCTCGGGGATGAGAGAAACGCTCTCGTACTCCATCGGCAGTATGACCCAATGGGTGCTCAGGGACGACGACGGGGAACAGCCTCGGACGGCATCGTGTTGACCATGGAAGAAGACCGTTCGTCGCGCCGGGCCGCCCGCTCCGGCCCCACGCGAAGGAGCCACTGATGAGCGCCCTCGCGTTGTCCGTGCTCCTGTCACTCGTCTCGGCCGTCGCGTACGCGGGCGGGGCGATCGTGCAGGAGCAGGTCGCCGTGTCCGCGCCCGACCGGTCCTACGCGCCGCTCACCAGGCCGGCCTGGTGGGCGGCGGTCGTGCTGAACGGTCTCGGCGGGCTGCTGCATGTGGCCGCGCTCGCCTACGGCCCCTTGAGCCTGGTCCAGCCGCTGGGCGCGCTGACGATCGTGTTCGCGCTGCCGATGGCGGCCCTGTGCGTGGGTCGCCGGGCGGGGACGACCGCCTGGCGCGGCGCCGTCATGGCGACCGTGGGCCTCGCGGGCCTGCTGTCCCTGGTCGGTGCCTCCGACACGCACTCCCTCGGTGGCGCCCAGCGGATGACGCTGGCCCTGGTCACCGCCGGTGGCGTGATGGCGCTGATGGCCGCGGGGCGGGCGACGAGCCGGCATCCGGCGGTGCGCAGCGTGCTGTTGGCGGTGGCGTCCGGTGTCGCGTTCGGCATGTCGTCGGTGTTCACCAAGACGGTCGCGGTCGACTGGACCGGCGGGGTCTCCCTGGCCGACCTGCCGAGCCTCGCGGCGATAGGCGTCCTCGCGACGGCCGGTCTGCTGCTGTCGCAGGCCTCCTACCGGGGCGCGGGCCTCGCGGCACCGCTCGCCACGCTGACCGTCGTCAATCCGGTGGCGGCGGCCGCGGTGGGCATCACCCTGTTCGGCGAGACCTTCCGCTACGGCACCACCGGCACCGTGCTCGCCCTGGTCTGCGGTGTTCTCGCCGCCGGCGGACTGATCCTGCTGACCACGGAGCGGATCGACGGCGAGCGGCGCCCGGCGGCGGTCGGCGAGGCCCTCACGGAGGCCCCGGGCGAGCCGTGGCCGAAGGCGCGGTCGGTGCCGGAACCCGCGACGCCCGTGCGGAAGACCGTCCCGGACGAGCAGGGCATGGCCGGGAAGACGTACGGGGAATGGGATCCCGCCGCGTACGGCGAGCCGTCGCGCCCGTACGGCCCCCTGCACACCGGGGTGTTCATTCCGGCGCCCGTCATGGACCGGCATCGCGCTCGGGCCGGGTCCTGACCGGTCCGGTCCCGTCGGACGGCACCGGACCGACCGGTGTCAGACGGCGACGCCACCCGCACGGAGATAGCCGACCGGATCGATGTCGCTGCCGAACCCGGGCCCCGTCCGCACCTCGAAGTGCAGATGCGGGCCCGTGCTGTTGCCCGTGGAGCCGGAACGGCCGATGCGCTGGCCGGCCACCACGCTCTGCCCGTCCCTGACGGAGATCGCCGACAGATGGGCGTACTGCGTGTAGCGGCCGTCGGCGTGCCGGATGACCACCTGGTAGCCGAAGGAGCCGCCCCAGCCGGCGCCGACCACCTGCCCGGCCGCGACCGCCCGCACGGAGGTGCCGGTCGGCACGGGGAAGTCGACGCCGGTGTGGTAGCCCTGCGACCATGCCGACCCCGCGGCGTGGTAGCGCGTGCCCGTAGCGGCGTTCACCGGGGCGACCATCGAGTGGGTGGAGGCGCTGTGGTGCGAAGGCGTCTTCCGGGGGGCCGACTTGTGGGTTCCCTGGGACCTCTTGTGGGGCGCCGTCTTGTGGGTCGGCTCGGACGTCTTGTGAGTCGTCGCCTCGGACGTCTCATGGGTCCGCTCCGGCGTCGTCTCCGGGTGCGCCGGGGCCTTGGCCGCCTTGCCCGCCTTGGCCCGCAGGTTGAGCCGCTGGCCGGGCAGGATCAGGTCCGGGTCCGCGCCGACCGTCGTCCGGTTGGCCGCGTACAGCCCCTGCCAGCCGCCCTGGACGTGGTGGGAGTCGGCGATGCCGGAGAGCGTGTCGCCGTGCACCACGGTGTACATCTCGGTGGTGCCCGCCCGCGACTGGGGCGTGGTCTGCGGTTTCACGTCGTGAACGGAACGCTTGACGCTCGCCGGGACGGCCCCCGAGGTGTCGGGGCCGGACCCGCCCCGGGTCAGATCCGCGCGGACGGAGCACACCGGCCAGGCGCCGGGCCCCTGTCCCTCGAGGACCTTCTCGGCGACGGCGATCTGCTGGTCCCTGGTGGCCAGATCCGCGCGCCGCGCGTACGCCGTCCCCCCGTAGGCCTCCCAGGTCGACTGCGTGAACTGCAGTCCACCGTAATAGCCGTTGCCGGTGTTGATGCCCCAGTCGCCGCTGGACTCGCAGGCGGCGACCTTGCTCCAGGTGTCCACGTCGGCCGCGTGCGCGACGCCGGTGCCGATGAGCGGGAGTGCCATGCCGGCGCCGCCCGCCGTGACGGTGAGCGAGGCGCGGTTGATCCTTGTCGGCTGATACCGGCGATGCCGGCCGCGTACGGCCATGGAAAGCCCCCTCGACATGCGTCAGGAGGGGCAAAAGTAAACGCCGCGAACAGGCCATGACAAGACGGGGAATCGGTCGCTCCGTCACGTCAACTGGCCGGGAATCGCGCCTGGTTGCGGCGGCCGGAGGGAACTGCCGGGGCGCGCGCGTGGCGCCTGCTCCTCGACGGAAGATCCCGGATGCGGCGGGAGATTCCGGATGTGCGGCGGGTGTACCGGCGCGTCACGATGGTCACCGGGCAATACTGACCAGCACGAGCGGCACCACCCTTCGATGATGTCGTCCGGACCGAACCGGCACCGCCGATTCCAGGACCTCTAGGAGCCAACCGTTATGAGCACTTCAGCCCAGATCGGCGTCACGGGTCTCGCGGTCATGGGCCGCAACCTCGCCCGTAACTTCGCGCGCAACGGCTACGCGGTCGCCCTGCACAACCGGACCGTGTCACGGACCCATGAGCTGGTGAAGGAGTTCGGACACGAGGGCGACTTCGTGGCGACCGAGTCCGCCGAGGACTTCGTGGCGGCGCTGGAACGGCCACGGCGCCTGATGATCATGGTGAAGGCGGGCGGGCCGACGGACGCCGTGATCGAGGAGTTCGCGCCGCTGCTCGAGCCCGGCGACATGATCATCGACGGCGGCAACGCGCACTTCGCGGACACCCGTCGCCGAGAGAAGGATCTGCGGGAGCGGGGCATCCATTTCGTCGGCACCGGCATCTCCGGAGGCGAGGAGGGCGCGCTGCACGGGCCGAGCATCATGCCGGGCGGCTCGGCCGAGTCGTACGAGTCGCTGGGCCCGATGCTGGAGAAGATCTCCGCGAAGGCGAAGGACGGCGCACCGTGCGTGACCCACGTCGGCCCGGACGGCGCCGGGCACTTCGTGAAGATGGTGCACAACGGCATCGAGTACGCCGACATGCAGCTGATCGGCGAGGCGTACCAGCTGCTGCGCGACGTCGCCGGCTACTCCCCCGCCGAGATCGCGGACATCTTCCGCACCTGGAACACCGGCCGCCTGGACTCGTACCTGATCGAGATCACGGCGGAGGTGCTCTCCCACGTGGACGCGGCGACGGGCAAGCCGTTCGTGGACGTGGTCCTCGACCAGGCGGAGCAGAAGGGCACCGGCCGCTGGACGGTGCAGATCGCGCTGGACCTCGGCGTGCCGGTGTCCGGCATCGCGGAGGCGGTCTTCGCCCGCTCGCTGTCCGGGCACACGGCACTGCGCGAGGCGTCACGGGGCCTGGCCGGGCCGAAGGCTTCGCCGCTCGGCGAGTCCGAGGCGGCGGCCTTCGCCGACCGGGTGGAGCAGGCGCTGTACGCGTCGAAGATCGTGTCGTACACGCAGGGCTTCCACGAGATCGCGTCGGGCAGCGCGGAGTACGACTGGTACATCGACCTCGGCGAGGTGGCGTCCATCTGGCGCGGCGGCTGCATCATCCGAGCGGCGTTCCTGGACCGCATCCGCTCGGCGTACGACGCCCGGGCGGACCTGCCGAGCCTGCTGTCGGACGAGACGTTCGCGCAGGAGATCGCCGCGGCGCAGGACGACTGGCGCGAGGTCCTGGTGGCCGCGACCCGCCAGGGCGTGCCGACGCCGGGCTTCTCCGCGGCCCTCGCCTACTACGACGCCCTGCGCGCGGAGCGGCTGCCGGCCGCGCTGACCCAGGGGCAGCGTGACTTCTTCGGAGCGCACACGTACCGGCGGACGGACCGTTCGGGGTCGTTCCACACGCTGTGGGGCGGGGACCGGTCCGAGGTCGAGGCGTAGGGAGCGGGCGGCTCAGAGGTCGGGCAGCTCGGGGGCTTCGGGGGCGGGCGGCTCTTCGGTCGCCGGTCGCCCGTGCCGGTCCGTCGGCGCCCGGGTACGGCGGTGGTCGGGGTACGCAGATGGCCGGGTACGGCAGTGGCCCGGTGCGCGGGGTCTCCGCCCGCGCACCGGGCCGGCGTGCTTTCCGTCTCGGGTCGTCCTACGAAAGGGGCGGCCCCGGTTCTCCGGGTTCGGGGACGGGGTCCGGACCCGGCGGTTTCGGGATCGGCGACGGGGGCGGCTCCGGAGTGGGTACCGGCCCCGGGCCGGGGTGCGGGCGGTCGGGGCCCGGTTCGGGGTGCGGTCGGTCGGGGCCCGGTCCCGGAGGCACCGGCTCGGGTCCCGGGGGCGTGGGGCCAGGTGCCGGAGGTGTCGGCTCCGGTTCCGGTGGCGTGGGCCCCGGGGGTTCCGGGGGCGCCGGCTCAGGGCCCGGCGCGGGGCCCGGTTCGGGGGTCGGCTCCGGTCCCGGGGTCGGTCCCGGTCCGGGTGGTGGTCCCGGCTGTGCGGGATCGGGGAACGGATGCGTCATCGTGTCCTCCAGCCAGTCGTACGTCGGCCTGGACTTGTCCCCCGGGTACCCGGGCGCCGTACGGGCACTCACCCCGTCGCGGGACGGGCCGGGGCCCGACCGGGCCACCGCGTACCTCCGCGGCCGGTCGGGCGCACCGCACGGCGGCACCGACCACCGGTCAGCCGTGTGAACCGTCCCGAGGGCCGTGTGAACCGTCCCGAGGACCATGTGCCGCCGCGGTGGCCGCAGCGGCGAATCCGAGCTCCGGGCTCGACAGGACCGGGACGGTGGTCCTGGTCAGGTGCCGTGCCGGGGCCATGGACGCCTGGGCGAGGACGATCGCGTCCGCGTCGGTGACCGAGTCGGCGGCGTCGGCGATCACGCGGAGGTAGCCCTCGGTGTCCCCGGCCTCGAAACGCGCCCACGCGTCGTCGACGAGCAGGGTGCGCGGTTCGACGGGACCTCGGCCCGCCGCCTCCTCGCGCACCAGGGCGACCGTCGGCTCGAGGGTGCTCTCCAGCGCGGCGACGACGACGATCCGGGGCCCTGTGGCCACCGCGGCCGCGGCCATGGGCCGGTCCACGCGCAGCACCGGCACACCGACGTCCGCCCGCTCGGCGACCGCGCCGATGGTCGAGCAGGTGCACAGCACGGCGCGGGCGCCCGCCGCGACTGCCCCCCGCAGGACGCCCCCGACGTCGTCGGCCACGGCGCCGGGGCCGTACGCGCGGGCGCGGTCCAGCAGCTCCGTCGCCACGTGGTGCGTGAGGCCGAGTCCCGGACGGGCCGCGTCGCGCAGGGCCTCGAAGACGGGGACGTGGGCGGGCGAAGTGTGCTGCAGGGCGAGCGGGCCGCTGTGCAAGGTCACCGGGCGGCCACGGCCTGCGGGCTGCGCTCCTGGTCCGAGCCCGGTACCGGGGCGGACGGGTCGGCGCCCAGGGCCACGATCCGGTTCTCGCCGTCCACGTGCACCACCCTCGGCCGCAGGGTCCGTGCCTCGGCGTCGGAGACCTGGGCGTAGCTGATGATGATCACCAGGTCGCCGGGGTGGACGAGATGGGCCGCGGCCCCGTTGATGCCGATGACACCGGAGCCGCGCTCGCCCTCGATGACGTACGTCTCCAGGCGGGCGCCGTTGGTGATGTCGACGATGTGGACCAGCTCCCCGGGGAGCAGGTCGGCGGCGTCGAGGAGGTCGGCATCGATGGTCACCGATCCCACGTAGTGCAGGTCGGCCTGGGTGACGGTGGCACGGTGGATCTTCGACTTGAACATGGTACGAAACATGAAGAAACTCCCGGTTCGTCTGCTCCCTGCCTGCCTCTGCAGGTCAAGGGCGGTCTTCGGAGGCTACATCGTTTGGCATGTGTGGTCAGCTGTCGGCAGGTGTTTGAGGACTCACACTGACCCGTTGCCGACTTTCTGACGCCGCGCCAGTCACATAGTCGCAGCTTTGGGAGATGGCGGAGATGGCGCTCACCGGCTCGTGTCAGAGGGTGGCGAGCGGCCGGCCTGCACGAGCGGGGCCCGTATGGTGTCGGTGCACCTTCCGCATCCAGTGGTGGTTCAGTAGACCAGCTCGTGCTGCCATTGGGTCTCGGGCTGGTTGTGCAGTTCGAGGTCCGGCCGACCGGGCCGAGCAGTCCGCGGACGTAGTCCCGCCTCCACCGCCGGGCCTCCGCTCGAGCGAAACGCGCTCCGGTCCGCAGGAAGAGTTCTTCGAGTGGTTACCGACGTCGATGGCGCACCCCGCCCGCTCACCGCGGCGAGACCAGTCAGGCGGCGAAACGATCAGGATCGGCGGCCTTCCAGTCCACCGCCCAGGACTCCGGCGGCTCGATCAGCAAATGCCCGGGTCCAGCCATTCATAGAGTTCCGCGTAGGAGCGGACCGTGACCGGATCCACGCGCCGGCGAAGCATGTGCGGGCGCAGCTCGGCCGGTCCGTTCACGCCCAGCGAGGCGATGATCTTCAGGGAACTGTTCACCGTGGCGGACTGGAAGCGCTGGACCCGGACCGAGTTGTCGTCGACGTGCAACGCGCGGGCGCGGCGGGGGTCTTGGGTGGCGACTCCGGCGGGGCAGGTGTTGGTGTGGCAGCTCTGTGCCTGGATGCATCCGATCGCGAACATCATGGCGCGAGCCGCGTTGGTGAAGTCGGCGCCCTGCACCATGCGCTTGACGATGTCGGCTCCGGTGGCCACCTTTCCGCTGGCGCCGATCCTTATCCGGTCCCGCAGGCCGGCGCCGACCAGAGCGTTGTGGACGGTGATCGCTGACCGAGTTCCCGGCGGGCCTCGGCAACGGACGGCGCTGTCTTCTTTTTCTCCGCGTAGATCTGCGTAAGGCGCTCGATCGCTTCGTCCTGCGTGTCGTAGCCGGCCTCTTCACGCTGCTTGTCGAGAACGTCCCGGAACCGAATCGCGTACGGGTGCGAGTAGCGAGTCCGTCTGGAACAACCGCACTCCTTGAAAAAAGACCCCATCCCACGGGCGAGCTGTCGAGCCACGTATCAAGCCTTCCGAGCAGGGCGCCGGGCGGCGCAGCAGGCCCCTGCCACAGGTGCAGGTCAGCAAGCCGGACACCGTCCGGCCCGATGCTGACCATTTGCTGACCCGGGCGCGACAATCAGGGCTATGACCTGCGGAAACACCCAAGCGCTCGATCTTCGACTTGAGCCTGATGCGCAGCATTCAGTGCTCCTAGAGGTGGCTCCCTGCCTGCTCCCCGCAGGTCAAAGGCGTGCAGTCACTCTGCAAGAGCGGGCGCTGCGTGCCACGCCTTACGGCCGCCACCAGCCAGGTCCCTCCGGCCAGTCCGGGGGCTGTCGTATGCGATTCGGCTTGCGTCGGAAATCGGCACGGGAGCAGAAAGGCCGACCCTGCTCTCACGTCTGTCATGCGGGGTGCTCTGCGTGTTTCATAGAGGTGTGGTCTGCGGTGCGCGACCATACGGACGCGGCACAGCACATTTTCCAGCCGGTGGGCGCCGTGGCGCGCTGATTGTGTGGGTCGACGGGCTCGACACCAACAGAGCCAACGACGTCAAGAGCGGCAACCGGCAGGCAGAACACCGAGACAGGAAGAAGGACGGGCATGTCCGGCAGTGAAAGCGAGAATCCGGCAATCCCTTCACCGACGCCCACACCGACTCGGCGGCCCAGGACGAACCGGGACTGGTGGCCGAATCAGCTGGACCTTCAGGTTCTCCACCAGCACTCGCCACGATCCAGCCCGATGGACGAGGACTTCGACTACGCGAAAGAGTTCGCGACCCTCGACGTCGACGCACTGAAGCGTGACGTCTTCGAGGTGATGACGACATCCCAGGACTGGTGGCCTGCGGACTACGGTCACTACGGGCCGCTCTTCATCCGGATGAGCTGGCATGCCGCGGGAACGTACCGCATCGCGGACGGCCGCGGCGGTGGCGGAAGCGGCGCACAGCGCTTCGCCCCCCTCAACAGCTGGCCGGACAACGCGAGCCTGGACAAGGCGCGCCGTCTGCTTTGGCCGGTCAAACAAAAGTACGGCCGGAAGATCTCCTGGGCCGATCTTCTGGTCTTCGCCGGAAACTGTGCCATGGAATCCATGGGATTCAAGACGTTCGGGTTCGGTTTCGGGCGAGAGGACATCTGGGAACCCGAGGAGATCTTCTGGGGGCCCGAGGACACATGGCTCGGAGATGAGCGCTACAGCGGCGACAGGGAACTCACCGGTCCTTTCGCCGCCGTGCAGATGGGACTGATCTACGTCAATCCGGAGGGGCCCAACGGAAACCCGGACCCGATGGCTGCCGCCCGGGACATTCGGGAGACGTTCGCGCGCATGGCGATGAATGACGAGGAGACAGTCGCACTCATCGTCGGCGGCCACACCTTCGGCAAGTGTCATGGCGCGGTCGAAGCCAGTTATATCGGCCCGGAACCCGAGGCCGCCCCCATCGAGCAGCAGGGCCTCGGCTGGCGGAACACATACGGCAGCGGCACGGGCCCCCACACGCTCACCAGTGGTCTGGAGGGCGCATGGACCACCGAGCCGACCAAGTGGGACAACGGGTACTTGGACAATCTCTACGGGTACGAGTGGGAGCTGACGAGCAGCCCTGCCGGCGCCCACCAGTGGACTCCGTCGGATCCTGCGGCCAGGAACGCCGTACGGGACGCCCATGATCCGTCGAAGCGGCACGCCCCCATGATGCTGACGACGGACCTCGCGCTGAAGGTGGACCCGGTCTACGGCCCGATCACGAAGAGGTTCCACGAGAACCCGGACGAGCTCGCGGTGGCGTTCGCCAAGGCGTGGTACAAACTGCTGCACCGCGACATGGGACCCCGCTCTCGTTACCTCGGCCCGTGGATTCCGGAGCCGCAGCTGTGGCAGGACCCCGTTCCCGACGTCGATCACGAACTGGTCGGGGACGAGGACATCGCTGCCCTCAAGGGCAGGATCCTTGCCTCGGGCCTCTCCATCGCCCAGCTGGTCACCACCGCCTGGGCATCGGCGGCAAGCTTCCGCGGCACCGACAAGCGCGGCGGGGCGAACGGGGCACGGATCCGGCTGGCGCCGCAGAAGGACTGGGAGCTCAACGACCTCCCCGAGGTGACCGAGGTGGTGCGCACGCTCGAGCGGATCCAGCAGGACTTCAACGTCTCTCAGACCGGCGGAACGCGGGTCTCCCTCGCCGACCTGATCGTCCTCGGCGGGTGCGCGGCCGTCGAGCAGGCCGCGCGGAACGCCGGGCACGACGTCACGGTGCCGTTCGCACCGGGGCGTACGGACGCCTCGCAGGAGCAGACCGACGCGGCGTCGTTCGCCGTGCTGGAGCCCAAGGCGGATGCCTTCCGCAACTACCTTCCGGCTGGCGAGAAGCTGTCGCCGGAGACCCTCATGCTGGACCGCGCCAACCTGCTGACGCTGACCGCTCCTGAGATGGCGGTGCTGATCGGCGGCATGCGGGCCCTGAACACCGGTTTCAAGGGGTCCCCCCACGGGGTCTTCACCCACCGGCCGGGAGTCTTGACCAACGACTTCTTCGTCAACCTGCTCGACATGCGCACGGAGTGGAAGGCGTCGGCTACGGAGGAGAACGTGTTCGAAGGCCGGGATCGCGCCACCGGCGAGGTCAAGTGGACCGCCACCGCCGTCGACCTGATCTTCGGTGCGCACTCCCAGCTCCGAGCCGTCTCGGAGGTCTACGCGTCCCAGGATGCGGGAGAGAAATTCGTACGTGACTTCGTGGCAGCGTGGAACAAGGTGATGAATCTCGACCGGTTCGACCTCGCCTGAGCCCGACGTCCCGGTCGACCCTCACCGGTCGACCGGGACGCGGCGAAGACGATGCTGAGCCAGACGCCTGCGTGAGCGAGCCTGCTCCACATCGTTGACTCCCCCGGGGCCGGCGGCTGGGAGTGGCCGCGAGCGCGAAACCGATGCTGGCCTCCAAGCCGCCATCAGGCTCTGGTCAACTACCCCCATGACCGCGGCCTGATCGACCTTGTCGAGGAACTGCACTCCACCAGTGCGGAGTTCACCCGGCTGTGGGACGAGGGCGCGGTCGGACTCCACGTCTCGGCCCGCAAGACCATCGTGCACCCCCAGGTCGGCGAGGTGACATGCGACTGCGACGTGCTCACCGTCCCAGGCAGCGACATCCGCCTCATCGTCTACACGGTGGCCGCGGGTTCCGCCGATGCGGAAAGGCTGGAGTTCCTGCGAGTCACCAACGGCGTCCGCGCCGACGGCCCCTCGCCTCCGGGGCCCGGCCGGTTCTCCACGCCGTGACAGTCGGAACGGTCGGACCCCGTCCAGCCGCCAGAGGTCAGGCCATCGCGAACGTGCGTGGAGCGCCGGTGATCGCCCGCAATGCGCCGATCGCCCAGGCCAGGTTGGCGCCAGTCGGGGTGGCTTCACCGGCGAGGCGGCGGCGCCGCATGAATCAGGCCGACGGTGTGTTCAACGGTCCAGCGTCCGGGAGAGGGGCGTCCGGCGTTGCCGAGGAGAGATACGGATACGCTGACGCATTCGTTATTGCGGAGGAGCGGATGAGCCTCGCTCCTGATCTCCCCCTGGCTCGACCTCACGCTCAGCCAACCCGCGGAGCACGCCCTCGCACCACACGAGCCATGGCTGTCGCCGGCCGGTCTCGTCGGGATGGGCCGCGCCTGGGCGGGCGGCGATGACCCGGCCGACCCGCGCCTGACTCGTAGTCCTCGAGACGGACGCCCGACAGCTTCAGGGGCCGCCGCATCACCTCCGCGGAACGGATGATGGCGAAGGATGACGCACGGTCTGGGTGGGTATCCCATCGCGATGGGATACCCGACCCAGCCGTCACTCGTCATCTCGTCATTCGACGACTCGGAACCATCCTGACTCGGGCTCGTCGAGGATGCCCTCCCGCGCCATGTCACGGCACGCCAGCACAAGGTCGTCCCTGGACGGGGCGGGGATCATGCCGACGCTTCGCGCGAAAACCGCCAGGCGCCAGGCGTCGAACGCCTCCGACCCGTCAAGGAGCAGGTCCACATCGATCTGAGCGCCGTCGGGTCCGACCATCCGGCATCCGCGCCCATGGACCGCGTACGAGTAGCCGGCATCCGACTCGCCCCTCCGTTCCAGTTCCCCGGCGCGGACCGCCTCCAGGACGTGCCCGAGCGTGTCGAACCGCGGGTAGCTGTCCAACAGCGCCCTTCTGATGCGTCTGCGATGCCGCAGGAAGGAATGCACACAGGCGGCAGCCGCGGTCGGCTGGGTCATCGACGCCTCCGTCCTCTCCGCTCCTCCGGGAAGTCCGGGCCTACTTCGACGGACGCCCAGACCACCTCATCGGCGGATCGATACTTGTATGCCTTGATCTCGTCGAGTGAGAGAGACCGGTACGGGACATCGATCCCCGCCTTCTTGGCCGCCGCGACTCGGTGGTGGCCGTTGATGATGTAGCGCCGGTTCAGGTGCTCGAAGACCTCGATGGGCTTTCCGACCCAGCCGTCGTTGCTCATGCTTTCGGCGATCTCGTCGACCAGTTGACGATCGAAGGTGCCGCCGAGCTGTTCCGTTCGCTCCAACGAATGGGGGCTGACGGCGCAGTTGTGCACCAGGACCTGGGTGGTCCCGGCCACCACATAGTAGGTGTGAGCCGTATCGACCGTCAGGTTGTAGACCGCCGCCTGCTGGGTCCAGGCGCTGACTGCTTCGATCTTGACGCCGGTGCCCGAGCCGGTGCGGAGCCACTCGCCGGGCTTGAGGTCGCCGGCCTTCAGCCACTTCTTCAGGTCCGGGACCCAGAAGGGGTGACCCGCGGTCGCCGTGATGGTGTCCGTCGAGAGGCCCTTGTCGCCGTCCGTGTCGATCGTGACCTTGACGAGCTTCTTCGCGCCCCTGCCCTCGATCGTGTCGGTGACCTTCTCCTTGGAGGTCTTGCCGGTCGTCGGATCGGTGGCGAGGACCTCACCACCCGCGACCGCGTCCAGGAGTACACCGACCGCAACGGTGGCACCTGGAAGATCGGCACGCCCGCGGTCTCCCTCCCGGGGACCCCGGCACCCCTCCCCACCGCCACCCCGGCCCGGCTTTCGGGTACGTGCTCGAAGGGGAGATGCGCTTCGAGATCGAGGGCGAACCCGAACGCGTCGTTCGGGCAGGGGAAACGTTCTGGGAGCCTGGCGGCGACGTCATCCACTACCAGGACGGCAACAACAGGGAAGACACCCCGCTCCGCTTCGTCGTCACCATGCTGTGCGAACCGGGCCGGCCCATGGTCGCCCTCGTCGACGACGAGGAACTCGAGCGGCGCAAGGACCGACGAGCCGCACGGCCCTCCTGACGCCCCGTCGCGGCGCCTCGCGTCGCTTTCTTGAGTGTGACCGCGGGACGGGACGGGGTCGACGGGGTCTACTGGGTGATGACGCCGGAGAAGCTTCGGGCGTACGCGCGGTCGCCGGCCCCTCCTTGAGGAGCCGTAGCGGCGGGACGGTCTCAGGTCAGGTCGTTCAGGGCCGGCTGGGGTGTGGGTCCGGTGGTGGGTGGGCGGGAGCCGATCGAGTGGTAGCGGGCGGGCAGGCTCAGCAGTTGCCGGGGCGGTAGGCAGTTCTTGCCGTCCACGATCAGACGCGGTTCGGTGAGCAGGCCGCTCAGGATCCGCCAGTCCGCTTCCACGATGTCCGGCCACTCGGTGAGGATGACGGCCGCGTGGGCTCCCCGGACGGCGGCGCTCAGGCAGTCCGCGGGGCGGGTGCCGGGGAACAGCGCGGCGATGTCGTCCTTGCCGGTGGCCGGGTCCCAGACGCGGACCTCGGCCGCCTGGTCGAGCAGGGCGGGGACGATGCTGCGGCTGGGGGCCGCGCGCAGGTCGTCGCTCCAGGGCTGGTAGCGGAGCCCCAGCACCGCGACGACCGCGTCGGGCAGTTGTCCGTCCAGTGCGCTCTGTAGCGTCCGGACGACGAGCTGGGGCTGGTCCCGGTTGACGGCGATGGTGGCGTCCAGCAGCGGAGTGGGCACGTCCAGGGTGGCCGCCCAGCGGGCCAGGGCGGCGGTGTCCTTGGGCAGGCAGTGGTCGCCGAACCCCAGGCCGGGCTGCAGCAGGGCGTGCCCGATGCGCGGGTCGGCGCCGATGCCGCGCATGACGTGGTCGACGTTGACGTCCGGCAGACAGCACAGGCGGGCGATCTCGTTCCCGAAACTGATCTTGGTGGCCAGGAAGGCGTTGGCGGCGTACTTGATGATCTCCGCGCCGGTGGGGCTGGTCACGACCCACTCGCAGGCCGGGCCAGCGTAGAGGTCGCGGAGTGCCGGAAGGAGATCGTGCGACCACAGGCCGACGACGATCCGGGCGGGGCAGGCCCAGTCCCGCAACGCGCTGCCTTGGCTGAGGAACTCCGGATTGTGCACGTAGCGCTCCCTCAGCCCAGGGTGGGCGGCCGCGAGGGTGTTGCTGGTGCCCGGCGGGATGGTGGACTTCACCGCCACCACACGCGGGGCGGGCCGTAGCCGGAGGACGGCGTCCAGGGCGGTGCGGACCTGTGAGAGATCCACCCATCCGTGCCCGTCGGGCGGTGTCCCCACGGCGATGAGGACGACGTCGAAGGGCTGGTGCAGGTGGGGTGGTTCGAGTGCGCCGGCGAACGACAGCCGCCCGGTGGCGAGGGCCGCCGACAGCGCCTGCTGCAACCCGGGCTCGCTGAAGGGGACCCGTCCTCCCCGCAGGTCGCAGAGCCGGGCCGGGTTCTGCTCGAGGCCGGTGACATGGTGGCCCTGCAAGGTCAGCTCCACCGCACCGGTCACTCCGACGTAGCCCTGCCCCATCACAGCCACGTGCATGGAATCCTCCGCTGGGTGCGTCGCACCCGCCGTTCCCGTGCAGCGGGTGCGTGACCGCGGTCTGCGTATGGCCCAGACGGCCCGAACCGTCTCCGGTTGCCTGCGTCAGCGCCCCAGCCTCGGACCGGGTCGGCCTGGTCCTCAGCGGGCTATGAACCAGTGTGCGGCGTCACGGCGAGAGCGGCGAACCGCGCCGCGTCCCCCGTCGGGGACGGGCTCGGTACGCCGCCCTTCCGCGCCTGGACGGGGCAAGGAAGCCCATCCGTGGACGGCCCTGCTGTGAGCCGGGTGGAGGTCGTGCGGCGCAGCCGCCGCGGCAGCCTCGGGACGGTCCCCGTGCGCTGCCGCGATCCATGCCCCGGGCCGCTGATCAGCCGACCTCGAGCACGATCTTGCCGCGGGTCCGGCCGCTCATGCTGAGACGGAACGCCTCGGCGGCCTCGGCCAGCGGCAGGGTGTGCTCGACGTGGACATCGAGCTTGCCGGCGTCGGCGAGTCGAGCGAGCTTCGCGAGGTCCGCGCTGTCGGGCCGGACCCACACGTGGTGTCCGCCGTGCTCGGTGACCGCCGGGTCGACGATCGACGCGAGGCGCGAGCGGTCCTTCAGCAGTTCCCCGGAGACGGCGACCGCGTCACCGCCGACGTAGTCCACTGCCGCGTCGATGCCCTCCGGCGCCAGCTGCCGTACCCGGTCGGCCAGGCCGTCGCCGTAGGTGACGGGTTCCGCGCCCAGGGAGCGCAGGAAGTCGTGGTTGTGTTCGCCGGCGGTGCCGATCACCCGGGCTCCCTTGGCCACCGCGATCTGCACGGCGAAGGACCCGACGCCGCCGGCCGCCGCGTGGACCAGGACCGTGTCGCCCTCGGCGACCCCCACCCGGGCCAGTGACTGCCAGGCGGTGAGCCCGGCCAGCGGGACGCCGGCCGCCTGCTGCCAGCTCAGCGACGCGGGCTTGCGGGCGAGGGTACGCACGGGCGCGGCGACGAGCTCGGCATAGGTGCCGTGCTGCACTTCGTCCTTGCGGACGTACCCGAAGACCTCGTCGCCGACCGAGAATTCCGGGACGTCCAGGCCGACCGCCTCGACGACGCCCGCCACGTCCCATCCGGGCACGAAGGGAAAGTGGACGTACATGAGCGGGTCGAGATAACCGGCGACGATCTTCCAGTCCACCGGATTGACCCCGGCGGCCTTCACTCGTACGAGCACCGAGTCGGGTCCGACCTTGGGGTCGTCGGTCTCGGCCAGTTCCAGGGTCTCCGGGCCACCGTAACGGTTGACGGTAATTGCACGCATAACGGACACGATAGGTGCCGAGGGGTACCGCATCAGCAGTTTCTGCGGCATCTCCACGAACAGGCTTCACCAGCGACACCGTTCACTCGCTTCGCCCCCACGTACTGCGCCGGGTCGCACCCCAACGGCGGTCCCTGGCGGATCCTCAGGGCCGGCTCGGGGGGAAGAGCGGGGCAGCTACGAACTGGTGGAGAAGCGGAACGCACCGGTGCCCCCGCCCATCGTGAGCCAGATGTGTTCGCCCTCCCTGACCAGGCGGAGGGCGATGTGCGCGCAGCCGGGGCAGCGGGCGGTCAGGCCCGGTTCGGGGCCGTAGACGTGGAGTTCGGCGAGCGGGCCCGACCGCGCGCACTCCGGGCACCGCCACCAGGCCGTGGTGGGCTCCGCCGAGAGGATCTCCGAGAGCGGGCCGGCGAGGCAGTTGCCGTCGAGGTGGGTGGTGGCGTCTGCCATGAGGACCTCCCGTGCGGTCGGGGTCGGTGGGTCATCCGAAGCGCTCGGTGCGGATCGTGACGGGGTCCCGCCCCCTGTCGATCAGCAGGTTGTCGACAGCCTCCACGAAGTCGGTGGACCCGCAGACGTACACGGGACTGGCCGGCTTCAGTCTGGCCGTCGCCTCGTCCAGGTCGGCCGGTGTGATGCGGCCGGGCGAACGCGCGCTGCCGGGCGGGGCCTGCCGTGTGTACACGATGCGGACGTCGAGGAAGGGGTCGCCGTCGGCCAGGTCGTCGCGGTACCAGACGTCCTCCGGGCTGCGGACCGAGTACAGCATGTGCAGGGGGCCGCGCGAGCGTGCCGCGCGGTGGGCGCGGACCATGGCCGTCAGGGGGACGACACCGGAGCCGCCCGCGACCAGGAGCGCCGGCTCTGTCTGCTCGGCCCGCCAGACGAACCAGTTGCCGAGCGGGCCGCGCACCTCCACCTCCGCACCCACCGGCAGATCGTCGGCCAGGTAGGGCGAGACCTCCCCGTCCGGCACGGCCTGCACGCCGAGTTCGATGCGGTCGCCGTCGGCGGGCGCGGCCAGGGAGAAGCTGCGTACGGCCTGGTAGCCGTCGTCGGCGGTGAGCCGTACGTCGACGTGCTGGCCGGGCAGATGGCCGGGCCAGCCGGGCACCGTCAGGACCAGGGACCGGGCGGTGGCGGTCTGGGAGTGGCGCTCGAGGAGCCGGGCGCGGCGCCAGGCGATGCCCATGCTCAGTCGCCCCAGTTGCGCTGTTCGCGCCACGGGTCGCCGTAGTTGTGGTACCCGACGCTCTCCCAGAAGCCCGGCTCGTCCTCGTGCGTGAGTGTCAGTCCGCGCACCCACTTGGCCGACTTCCAGAAGTACAGGTGCGGTACGAGCAGTCGCGCGGGGCCACCGTGCTCGGGGGACAGCGGATAGCCGTCGTAGGTGTGGACGATCCACGCCTTGCCGTCGAGGAGGTCCTCCAGCGGGAGATTGGTGGTGTAGCCGCCGTAGCTGCTGACGACGGCGTGGTCCGCGGCCGTCTCCACGTCCTCGAGGAAGGCGTCGACGGGGACGCCCCGCCACTGCGTGTCGAACTTCGACCAGCGCGTCACACAGTGGATGTCGTGGGTCGTCTCCTGCTGCGGCAGGGCCATCATCTCGTCCCAGGTCCAGCTGTGTGTGGCGCCGAACTCCGTGGTCACGGTGAAGGACCACGTCTCGGTGGGGACCCTCGGTGTGGGGCCCGCCGACAGCACGGGGAAGGACTCGGTCGGGTACTGACCGGGCGGCAGCCGGTCCGCGAGGCGCCGTTCGCGCCCCTTGAAGCCGGGTGAGAAGGAAGTCACAGCGTTGTCTCCTGAGCCGATGCGGCCGATGCCGGCCAAGCCGGTGCAACTGGTGCCGGCCAAGCCGGTGCAGCCGATGCCCGCGATGCGGACGACGCGGCCGATGCCGCCCATGTGCCGTCCGTACTGCCGTCTGCGGCCGGTGCGAGGTCACTGGGCCCGGTCATTTCTCCAGTGTCGGGTGACCGGGGCCGGCCCACCACTCGGTCGCGGTGAAGCCGCGCGGACGCGGTGCGGGGAGTGCGTCCGCGCGGCCGTCCGTGCCGGCGGTCAGCTCGTCGCGCGGACAGCGTCCCGGATCAGGTCGGCGACGTCCTTGGGCCGCGAGACGGCGACCGCGTGCGACGCCCCCTCCACCTCGACGACGGTCGCGCCGGCCCGCTTCGCGCCGAAGCGCTCCACGTCCGGGTTGATCGCCTCGTCCGCGCCGGCGACCAGCGCCCAGGACGGCTTGGTCTTCCACGCGGCGGCGGAGGCCGTCTCCTCGAAGGCCGCGCTGGCCAGCGGACGCTGCGCCGCCGCGAGGACCTTCGTGACCTCCGCCGGCACGTCGGCGGCGAAGACCGACGGGAAGGCCGCCTCGGCGATGGTGACCTCGACCGCGTCCCCGCCGCCCGGAGCGGGGTACGTCCACTCCTTCAGGTTGCTCACCAGCGGTGAGAGGGGGAAGCGGCCCTGCAGCTCGCCGAGGCTCTCGCCCCCCTCCAGGTCGTACTCGGGGAAGACGACGGCGGCGTTCGCGCCGACGGCGAGTTCGCGCACCAGGCGGTCGTGGGTGTGGGCGTTGCCGAAGACCCAGCCCGCGCCGTGGATGTAGATGATCACCGGGAGCGTTCCGGTCGCCCCGGCGGGCTTGACGATGCGCGCCCGGACACTGCCCGTCGGACCGCCGGAGACGGTGATCCACTCCTCGTCGACCGCCGGCTTGTCGATGTCCCCGGACTGCACCTCGTCGACGGCCTTGCGCCCCTCTGCCGGGCCAGGTCAGCGAAGCTCCCGGGGGCCCGGCAGTCCGCGGCCCGCAGTGCCTCTCAGCGGGTGGCGACCTGCTAGTCGTGCTTGATGCGGGTGAGGAAGAAGTCCTGGACGTCCTGGGCGAGCAGCTCCGGCACCTCCATCGCGGCGAAGTGGCCGCCGCGCTCGAACTCCGACCAGTGCCTGATGTCGTACAGCCGCTCGGCCAGAGGTCGCACCGACTGCGTGATGTCGTGCGGGAACACCGCCACGCCGACCGGTACCGGGCACGGCTCGATCCCCCGCGGGGTGTCGTGGTGCAGCCGCGCCGAGGAGGCCGCGGTGGCAGTCAGCCAGTACAGCGAGACGTCGGTGAGCATGCGGTCGTCACTGATGTGCGAGCGGGGGTCGGTCCACTGTGCGAAGCGCTCGGCGATCCAGACCAGTTGGCCGACCGGCGAGTCGGTCAGCGCGTAGCCGATGGTCTGGGGGGTGAGGGCCTGGAGGGCCTGGTACGGCGGACGGTTCGCCATCAGCTGCCTGACCTTGTCCAGCCGGGCTTCATCCGTTTCGGACAGTTCGATGTCGGCATCCGGGTCCGGCCGGGTCGGAAGGTAGTTGACGTGGACCCCGACGACCTGCTCGGGTGCCACCGCGCCAAGCGCCAGGGAGATGCCCGCGCCGAAGTCGCCGCCCTGCGCGCCGTAGCGCTCGTAGCCGAGACGGCGCATCAGCTCGGCCCAGGCCTGCGCGACGTGGACGATGTCCCAGCCGCGCTGGTGGGTCGGCCCCGAGAAGCCGTAACCCGGGATGGACGGAATCACCAGGTGGAAGTCGCGCGACAGCGGCTCGATCACGTCGAGGAACTCCAGGAACGAACCGGGCCAGCCGTGGGTGAGGATCAGCGCGAGCGCGTCCGGCCTCGAGGACGGGACGTGGACGAAGTGAATGTTCTGGCCGTCGATCTCGGTGGTGAAGTGCGGAAGCTCGTTGAGCTTGGCCTCATGCGCACGCCAGTCGTAGCCGGTGCGCCAGTACTCGGCAAGCTCCTTCAGCCGCGCCAGCGGGAAGCCGTAGTCCCACCCGGCGTCGGCGACTTCGTTGGGCCAGCGGGTGCGGGAGAGGCGGTCGGCCAGGTCGTCGAGGTCGGCCTGGGGGACGTCGATGCGGAACGGCTTGATCACGGTCTTCACTCCAGGGAGATCGTTAGTGGCCCAAACGTTTATGACACTAACGAAGGTAGACTGTTAGTGGCACTAACACAAGAGGTGGAGGATCACCCATGAGCCCGACCCCCGAGCCCACCCCGGCCCGGCTGCGCGCCATCCCCAGCCGCCTGATCGCCGGGGCCGCGGTAGTCGCCGACCGGCTCGTCAGCGAGCGCCTGGCAGCCGAAGGCGCTCGCAAGTGGCACTTCGCCGTGCTGGTCGCGCTCGCCGAGGCCGGCGCCGCCAGCCAGGCCGAACTCAGCCGCCGCACCGGCATCTACCGCAGCGACATGGTCGCCGTCCTCAACGAGCTTGCCGACTCCGAATGCATCCGCCGCGAACCCGACCCCGCCGACCGCCGCCGCAACGTCATCACCGTCACCACCATCGGCCGCCGCCGCCTGGAGCGCCTCGATACACTCATCGCCGACGCCCAGCGCGAACTCCTCGCCCCCCTCACCCCCGGCCAGCAGGACGAACTCACCCGCCTGCTCACCGTCCTAACCGAGCACCACCACCCCCCGCACCCCCGCCCGCACGATGCGCAATAGCCCATCCACCTGCGCCGTCTGGTGACCCTCGGCGCCGAGTTGCGCGAGCGCCGGATCGGGTTGCACGTCATCGAGCAGGGCATCGACACCGCCACCATGGAGGGCCGGGCGATGTTCGGGATGCTGTCGGTCTTCGCCGAGCTCCAGCGCGAGCTGATCGTGGCGAACACCAACGACGGGCTCGCCTCCGCACGTGCCCGCGGCCGGGTGGGTGGGCGCCGGCCCCGACTCACCCAGGACCAGGCCGCGCTCGCCCAACGGCTCTACGACGAGCGGGAGAAAACGGTCCAGCAGATCGCCGACATGTTTGGCGTGGCCCGCTCGACGGTGTACGGACACCTCGACAAGACCAAGACCGTGCCCCGCCAGCCCAAGAAGACCATGGTCACGAAGCTCTGACCGTTACTTTGCACCTGGGGGCAGAGATAGGAGTCCGGGGCCTTCGCCGCCGACTCGGGACCCGTCGTGCCGGATCGGTCGGAACGGGCCCAGGCGCCCGGTGTCACGGGCGGGGAATGTTGCGCAGGTTGGCCCGGGCCAGGTGGACCATGCGTCCCACGCCCCCGGTCAGGACCGTCCGGCTCGCGGACAGCGCGAAGCCGCTGATCTGCTCGGCTGGATCTTCGGCGGGACGGCCAGCGCCGCGGGGTCGGTGACGACGTCGACCAACGCCGGTCCGTCGTGGGCGAAAGCCTCGCGCAGCGCGTCACGCACCTCGGCGGGCTTCTCCACCCGGATGCCGCGTGCACCGGCCGCGGTGGCGATCGCCGCGTAGTCGGTGTGCGGGTAGGTCGTGGCGTGCGGGGGCAGTCCGTCGACCATCATCTCCAGGTCGACCATGCCGAGGGAGGAGTTGTTGAAGACGACCACCGTCACCGGCAGCCCGTACTGGACGAGTGTGAGGAAGTCGCCCAGGGGAGTCCTCGCCGGCGGTGTCGCCGGGCAGAGCCACGACGGAGACGCCGCGCCGGCCGACGGCGTGCTGGATGGCGGTCTGCACCACGCGCGGCATCTGGCGGGGCAAGGAGATCAGCTCCGAGTAGTGGCTGCATTCGGTGAACAGCCTGTCGGGGTGCGTCTCCTGGAAGTAGCCCGTGCCGATCTCCCCGCTGGGGATGTGTGCGGCCAGGGCGAGCACCGGCGCCATCGAACGGTGGGCGTCATACAGGCCGTTGATCAGATGGAGGTTGCCGGGTCCGCAGGAGCCCGCGCAGGCGGCCAGCCGTCCGGTGAGCTGCGCCTCCGCCCCGGCCGCGAACGCCGCGACCTCCTCGTGGCGGGCCTGGACCCACTCGACGGCGTCGTGCCGCCTGACCGCGTCGACCACCGGGTTCAGGCTGTCCCCGACCACCCCGTAGATACGGCGTACACCGGCCCGGGCCATCAGGTCGACGTACTGTTCGGCGATGGTCTGCTTGGCCATGGCACTCCTCGGATTCCTGCCCGGGGGCGGGCGCGGCCGTACGCGGGCACGGCAGCGCCCGCGTCGCGCCCGGACGACGTCAGTGAGCGCGGGTGAGCGGCACTTGACCGTCAGCGCACGAGATCCGTTCCGGCAGCGCACCCTTCGGTGACCGACCGGTGCTGTCCGCGCCGGCCGTCGGGTGAAGGGGCCGCCGTCAGGGAGAACGCAGGGCCGCTGATGCTGCTGACCGTATTACGGTTCTCGCCCGGTCAATTCCCGCGAAAACACGAACGCGTGCCGTTCACAGGGAACGCCACGCGAGGAAATGCAACTGCTGTGAGACTGACCGCGGTGGAAACGGAAAGGCGAGCCAAGGGTCGCCATCGTGCACTGTGGGGACAGAGGCGGTGCGCTGCTCGCACACCCGGCCGCAGTGAGCGGCGGCCGGGCCGGGTGCGCGGGTCGTCAGCCCAGTTCCGTGTCCAGCCAGCGCAGGACGTCGGGCGTCACCGGTTCGGTGATGTCGGCGAACTCCTCGTGCTTCTTCAGGAACTTGGCCACATAGGGGCAGACGGGCACGATCCGCTTCCCCGAGGCGCGCACGTCGGTGAGCGCCTGCTGGACCAGCTGCGAGGCCAGGCCCTGACCGGCGAAGGCGTCGTCGACCTCCGTGTGGTAGAAGACCCGCTGGTCACCGCGGTCGCGGTAGGCGGTCAGCCCGGCGCGCGTGCCGTCGACCAGGATCTCGTAGCGGTTCTTCGCGTCTATCCGCTCGACGACGGGAGCGGCGGAAGACTGGCTCATGGGATGCCTTTCAGCGTGGGGTTCAGTGACGCGACGGATTTCTGCGCGGCGTGATGACGGCGTTCGGCAGGGCGGGGGCGGGAAGGCGGTTTCCCGCATATCCTTCCACGACGCCGAAGCGGTCCGAGGAGTTCTGCCATTCCTCCCGGGCCTTCGCAATGTCCGCGTGGCTCCGCCCGATGAAGTTCCACCACATGACGATCTCCTCCTCGAAGGGAGTTCCGCCGAGCAGCACCGTCCGTGCGATGTCGTCCGACTCGTTCGTCAGCGTCAGCGTGTCGATGCCCGGGTGCGCATAGCCCAACTCCGCGCGGTGCAGCAGGGCATCGGCGAGGCGGACATCACCCTGGTCGACGAGGAGACCGTGTTCGAAGCCGGGGTCCACGGCGAGCGTGACGGTCGCGTGGGGCTCGAGGACGATCTCGGCGCCGAGCAGGGGGCTGAAGGTCCGCACCGGCGAGGTGGCTCCGGCGAGGGAGCCCAGGAAGACCCTGATCTCGGCCCCGTCGATCCGCACGGGCTCCGGGACGTGGTGCTGGAAGTCCCGGGCGGTGTCGCGGTGTTCGTCCGGCAGCGCCACCCAGAGCTGGACGCCGTGCAGGATCGTGGTCCGGGGGGTGGAGACCTCGGAGTGGCTGATGCCGTACCCGCCCGTCATGAGGTTCAGCTCACCCGGCCGTACGAACGCGTGGCTGCCCAGGCTGTCCCGGTGCTCGATCTCGCCGCTGAACAGCCAGCTCACCGTCTGCAGCCCGGTGTGGGGATGCGGGGCGACGTCCATGCCGCCCGACTCGGAGACGTCGTCGGGCCCGTAGTGGTCCGCGAAGCACCAGGCCCCGATCAGGGTCCGGGCACGCTGTGGCAGGGTGCGCCGCACGGTCATCGCCCGCGGGCCACCCAGGGGCACATCGCGTGGGGTCAGTACGTCGACCCGTGGCGTCGTGGCCGGACGCTCACCGTCCACCGATGCGCCGCACCGCAGCTCCATCGGTTTCGTTTCGACATTGCTCACCGTGGACCGCCTCCCAGCCCGCTAATCGTTCTATATTCAACTACCATGCCCGATCATAGGGCGACGGCACCGCGCACACCAACAGATGAGGGAGCCCTCACCGGCCCCCGAAGGAGTCCCAGGTTGAGCACCCACACGACCGGGTCCGCGATCCGGCGGATCTTCATCGACAAGCAGAGCCCGGCCGCCTATCAGGCGCTGGTGCGGGCCTCCGAAGCCGTGCGGGCGGTCGCCGCCGAGGCGGGGCTCGACCGGACGCTCGTGGAACTGGTCAATCTGCGCGTGTCGCAGATGAACGGCTGCGCGTACTGCCTCAACGTACACACGAACGCCGCCCTGCGCGCGGGTGAGACCCCGCAACGCCTCGGCGTGCTGGCGGCCTGGCGGGACACCGAACTGTTCACGCCGGACGAACGCGCGGCACTCGCGCTCGCCGAGGCGACCACGGACCCCGCCGACACCGCCGCGCAGGAGGCCGCGTACGGCACCGCCCGGGAGGTCCTCACCGACGACCAGATCTCCGCCGTGATCTGGGTGGCGGTCACCATCAACGCCTTCAACCGGGTCTCGGTCATGAGCGGGCATCCGGTACGCCGCCCTTAGGCGCGGTCGACGGTTCTCACTGGCGGCCATCTCCGAACAAGATGGCCGCCATCCGGAACCATCACGACGGATGGGGAAGCAAACGAGGCGGCCGAACGCTGACGCCCCCGTGAAAGCACCGAGGAAGCTGCTCGATCACCGCCAGGCGTCCTTCCGAGCCGGTACCGCCCGGCTCCCCGTCCCGAAGAAGGTCCCCGTGTCCCAGTCCTCCGGTGTCCGGACCCCGTCCAAGGTCACCAGCGCCGCACCCGCGCACGGTGTGCCGGGCTGGCTGATCGCGTTGCTGGCCGTCGCCTCCGGCATGACGGTGGCCAACCTCTACTACGCGCAGCCCCTGCTGTCGTCCCTGCGGGACGTCTTCCACATCAGCACGCCCACCGCGGGCACACTGATCACGCTCACCCAGGTCGGTTATGTGATCGGCATGCTCTTCCTGGTGCCGCTCGGCGACCGGCTGGAGAAGCGCGGCCTGATCACCGTCCTGCTGACGGTCACCACCCTCGCCCTGGTGGCGGCCGGCCTCGCGACCGGGTTCCCGATGCTGCTGGCCGCCTCCCTGATCAGCGGTGCCACGTCCGTGGTCGCCCAGATCCTGGTCCCGTTCGCCGCGAGCCTCGCCCCGGACCACGCCCGGGGCCGGATCGTCGGCCGGGTGATGAGCGGCCTGCTCACCGGCATCCTGCTCTCCCGCACCCTCAGCAGCCTGGTCTCCGACGTCGCCGGCTGGCGCGTCGTCTACCTCGGCTCCGCGGTCCTGATGGCCCTCCTGGCCGTGGCCCTTCGGGCCGCACTGCCCCAGCACGCCCCCACCACGACCGTCCCGTACCACCACGTGCTGCGCTCCACCGCCGCACTGGTGCGCAGGCACCCCGCGCTGCTGCGCCGCGGCCTGTACCAGGCGGCGATGTTCGGCGCCTTCAGCGCCTTCTGGACCACCGTCTCCTACGTCCTCACCGGCCCCCGCTTCCACTACTCCCCCGTCGGCGTCGGCATCTTCGCCCTCGTCGGAGCCGCCGGCGCGGCCATCGCCCCGCTGGCCGGGCGCTGGGCCGACCACGGGCTGACCCGGCGCATGACCGGCGCCGCGTTCGCCGCCGCCGCGCTGGCCTTCGCGCTCGCCGGGTTCGGCGGGCACAGCGTCGTGTTGCTCGCCCTCGCCGCCGTCGTCCTCGACATGGCCGTCCAGACCACCCTGATCCTCGGCCAGCACACGGTCTACCAGCTCGACCCGGGCGCCCGGGCGCGTCTGAACAGTGCCTTCATCGCCACCTTCTTCCTCGGCGGCGCCCTCGGCTCCCAGCTCGGCTCGATCGCCTACCGCGCCGGCGGCTGGGGCGCGGTCACCGTCCTCGGTGCGGCCCTGCCGGTCCTGGCACTCCTCTACTGGACCACCGAGCACCGCCGCGCCCGGCGGACCCCCGACCACGGCGACGAGTGACGGGCGCCGCACGGCCCGAACCGAAGTGCCGCACGGGGTTCTCCTTCGGACCACACCCCGTGCGCTCCTCGGCAAGACGCTCCCCCGGGCCTGCCCTACGGTGATCGGCACCATCCACCGTCAGATCCCGCGCTGACGAACGCAACCGCACGCACAGTCGCAGACAGGGGGCGGCATGAGACACCCTCTCCCCGGTACCGCGGACGAGAGGTCGGTCGTCCACAGGACCGAGATCATCGTCTCGGTGGCCGACGAACCGCCGATACCGCTCCCCGCCGAGCTCCGCTACGACGTGAGCGACCCGTATGCCGTCCGTCTGTCGCTGGGCGCCCCCGGCGCCCCCTCCGTCGACTGGGTGTTCGCCCGGTCGCTCCTCACGGACGGTCTTCGCCGGTCCGCGGGGATCGGGGAGGTGGTGGTGATCCCGCCGCACCGGTGCCACCCGGACGCACTCCGCATCCTGCTCAGGACGCGGACCGGAGCGGCGGTACTCGAGGTCGGGATCCGGGCGGTCACGGCCTTTCTGCGACGTACCGACACGATGGTGCCGCCGGGCACCGAGCACCGTCACATCGACCTGGACGGCGTCGTCGCCCGGCTCACGGCCGGCAGCGAGTGACACCCCGTCACCCCTCCCCGGTCCCACCACCGACTCGGTGCGCTCAGCGGCACCTCGTCGTGCGCTCCCGGGCAACCCGTCCCCCGTTACCGCCCCTAACGTCGGCCACGTATTCACGGCACCGCATCGCAGGAGGCACGTCATGACCACCGGTTCCCATCCCACGAGCAGCCAGCCGTGGCTGCATCAGAAAAGCGAGGTCATCCAGGAGTTCGGGACCGTGGTGGCTCGGCTCGGATGGTTGGCCGGGTATTGATCCGCTGCCGGACGGTGTCCGGCTGTCTCTCGGTGGTGATCACGAAGGTGCTGGCGGAGGCCGGGTGGAGTGTTCCTCCGGCCAGGCGCCTCGTCGAGGTGGTGTCTGTCTCAGCGGATCAGCGGACCGCAGATGATCAGTACGTGCGGTCGATGATCACTACCGGGATCTCGCGGCTGGTCGCCTCCTGGTAGCCCTGGTAAGACGGAAGGGCCGCCACAATGAGCTCCCACAGTCGCGGTTTCTCGTCGGGCGTGGCGGTTCTCGCGGCTGCGGGGAAGGTTTCCGGGCCGATCTGGACCGTGACGTTAGGGTTTGCGGTCAGGTTGAGGTACCAGGCTGGGTGCTGATCGGCTCCCGCATTGGAAGCGGCGAGGATGTAGCGGTCGCCATCCGGCACGTAGACCAGGGCCGTGCGGCGCAGTTTTCCGGACTTGCGGCCGCGGGTCGTCAGGAGCAGGTCGTTCATGCCTGGTCTGGCTTTGCCGTTCGTCTTGAGGTAATCGCGGATGTGTTGCGCCACCCACTCGTTCGGACTGTCGGCGATTTCCTCCTGCCTATCCATCAGCCGGTCTCGACGCCGACGTGCGTGCGGTGGTGCTGCGGATTGTCGATCTCGTCGAGCAACGCGATCGCGAAGTCGGCGTAGGAGATGCGGCTGGTCGCCTCGGCCGGGGCCGTCCGGTACCTGCCGGTGCGGGCACCGCCGTGGTCGAAGTCGCCCGCCGGGCTGAGGACCAGCCAGTCCAATCCGGTGGTCACGGTGCGCAGCACCTCCGTTCCTGCCGCGTGTCCCAGGTAGAAGGCACGGTAGTCCTGGGGATAACCAGGTGTGTCCATAAGGAGGGCTCCGGAGGCGGTCTCCAGTACCGAGGCCAGGCCGACTCCCACCAGTCGGTTCACGCCGGCTTGCGCCAGGCCGTCGAGGAGGGCACGGGATGCGCTGGCGAAGAAGGCTTCGGGCTGCGTGACGGCATCGTAGACCGTGCTGATCGCGGCATCATGTCCGATGGACAGCCGGGCGACGCTGCGGGCGTGGGTGACATCGCCCGCGACGGTCCTTACGCCGTCCACAGCCAACAGATCGGCGTACTTGGCCGGGTCACGCACGACTGCGGTGACCTGGTGACCACGGCTGCGGGCCTCTGCGACGGCGGCCCGGCCTGCCCTGCCGCCGGCACCGAAGACAATGATCTGGCTCATGGCTTCCCCTCGAATCCGCAGGCCGGGCCCGAACGCCGACCGCTTCCCCGGACGATAGGGAAGGCCCTGGTTACCAAGGAGATACCAGCTACTGTGGGGCGGTGACTGAGCCACTGGATCCCGACATGTTCGACCCGGTCTGCCCGTCCGATCTCTCACCGATCCGCTTCGGCGACAAATGGGCAGGGATGATCATCCGCTGCCTCGAACAGGGACCGCGGCGGTTCTCGGAGCTGCGGATCCCGCTCCACGGCATCACTGCCAAGGTACTCACGCAGTCGCTCCGTGCGCTGGAGCGTGATGGCCTGGTCACACGCACGGTCCACGCCGAGTCGGCGCGCCGGGTCGAATACGAACTGACCCCGCTCGGCCGCAGCCTCCTTGTGCCGATGGCCGCAGCGTGCACCTGGGCAGCGGAGCACTGGGACGAGCTCATCGACGCACGCGAAGCGGCCTCGCCGCTCGGCAATACCGGCTAGTACTCCAGCCGTAGATCGTGATCTTCATGCCTGGGCGGCTTGTCGCTGGTAGTGGCTGGCCTGGGATCGGGCTTGGTGGCGGCGTCGCCAGGCGGACCAGCCCAGCCGATGGGCAACGTCGTGGACGGGTTGGACGACCAGGGCGATGAAAAGGTGTTGGATCTCGTTGCAGGTGAGCGGTATGAGGGCGTCTCGTGCAGGACGGCGGGCGTGCTCGTCTGCTCGGACGATGGCGAGGAAGGCGTGCGCGAGCATGCCCAGGGTGACCCAGCGGGACCAGGACGCGTAGCGGCGGACCTGATGCTCGTCCAGGGCGGCCAGGCCCTTTCCGGATTGGAAGAACTCCGCTACTCGCCATCTTGATCCAGCGACTCGCACCAGCGTGGTCAGCGGCACCGGTGTGGGCGAGTAGCAGCGGTAGTAGGCGAGTTCGCCGGTGCTGCGGTTGCGGCGGATCAGCAGTTGGCGACTGCCGGGCCTTGGGTCGGCGAGGTCGATGACGGCCCAGTCGTAGAAGCGATGGCCCTTGGCTCCGGCCCCGGCGGAGAGCTTCTGCCAGGCCCGTTTGGGCACCTTCTTGGCCAGCGTGTCCGCACGGAACTTCCCCGCACCGGTGGTGACTTCGTGCGAGCAGGCCACCGCGAGGATGTAGCCGGTGCCGCGTTTCTCCAGCGCGTCTCGCAGCTTGGGGTTGCCGCCGTAGACCTCGTCGCCCGCGACCCATGCGGCCTGATGGCCGGCGTCCAGGAACCGGACGACCATGCGGGCGGCCAGCTCCGGTTTGGTGGCGAAGGGAGTCTCCCCGCCAAGCCCGGCGGCGCGGCAGCGGTCGGGGTCGGAGGTCCAGGAGCGCGGGACGTACAGTTCCCGGTCCACTGCCGCGTGCCCGCGCCGGCCGGTGTAGACCAGGTAGACGGCGACCTGAGCGTTCTCGATCCTGCCCGCGGTGCCGGTGTACTGGCGCTGGACGCCGACCGTGCCGGTGCCCTTCTTCACGTCCCCGGTCTCGTCGACCACCAGCACCGCCTGGTCGTCGTGCAGGTGCTCCACCACGTACTCGCGCAGGTCGTCGCGTACCTGGTCGGCTTCCCAATTGGCCCGGCCGAGCAGGTGCTGCATGCCGTCCGGGGTGGCCTCCCCGGCCCACTCGGCGGTGGTCCAGCAGTTCTTGCGCGGCAGGTCCGACAGCAGCCCGAGCACCAACTGCCTCGCTCGACGCCGGGGTTCGACCCGCGCAAACCGCCCCGCTATCCGGCTCATCAGGCCCTCGAACGCCTCCTGCCAGCGGGCAGGGTCTACGCTGTGACCTGCGGCCACCGCATGATCTTCAGTCTTCACACACCGATGATCAACGGTGGCCGCACCGTCTCCACAGCGCGTCAGGGTCGCGCAGCGTCCGCCTGCCGTCCCGTGTCAGGAGGACATGTGCAACGTGGCGAAGTCTGGTGGGTCGAGTTCGACGAGCGGCGGCTGGTCGTACTGCTGTCGGGAGACGACGCGTCCGGGATCCGGGTGATGCAGGTCGTCGCTCCGGCGGGCGTCGACATCAGCGGTCTGGGCGTCGAAGTGGTAGTAGGCGCCATGGAAGGACTGCCCTTTGAAGGCGTGCTGCGGTTCGCGTTCCCGCGTCCAGGCTTTACCCCTTGCACGTGGCTGACCACCGTGTCCCGAGACGACCTGATCGAGCGGGCGGGCGCCCTGTCCTCAGCGAAGCTCAGCGAGATCGAGGATGCCCTCCGACTCGGTGAACAGGAGAAGGAGTGGACCCCGGCGACGACCGCGAAGCTCAGCGAGATAAGGGATGCCCTCCGTCTCGGCGGACTCGCGTAGGCCGAGAAGGAACGGACGCCCCCGATGGCGTGGCCGATCTCGTCCAGACGATCGACGCTGGCCACCTGTCTCCTCGTCGCCCCTCACCATCGAGATCACGATCTACGGCTGGAGTACTAGGAGGCCGGTGCGTCACGCAGCCTTGGCCGGGTATTGGGTCCACTGCCGGATGGGTGAGTCGGGGGCGAAGTTCGTCTTCGGTTCCGCGCGGGTGTTGCGCCAGCGGACGTAGGCGGCGATGGCGGCGTTCTGCTCGTCGTGGCTGCGGTGGTCGGTGCCGTTGAGTGCGAAGTAGCGCAGGGCCGTGAACTCGGCCTCGATCCAGTTCAGCCAGGATCCGTAGGTCGGCAGGAAGACCAGCTCGACCTGGTGGTCGGCTGCCCAGGCGCGGACCTTGGCGTGCTTGTGCGGGGAGAAGTTGTCCAGCACCACGTACAGCTTCTGACCGGGCCAGCGGGCGCGCAGGGCCTTGAGGAGGCCGAGCAACTCCTGCCAGCGCTTGCGCGGGCGGATGCGGTAGTACAGCTTGCCGGTGGCCAGGTCGAGGGCGGCGAGCATGTGCATCACGCCGTGGTAGCGGTTGTAGGTGGCCCGGAGCCGGCGCGGGCGCCTCACCGGACCCCACGCCTTGCCCTTGCGCGGCATCAGGTTCAGCGGCCCGAACTCGTCGACGCATATCACCCGTCCGTCGGCGGGCGGGGTGTCGTACAGCGCCAAGATGCACCGCATCCTCGCGATGAACTCCGGGTCGGTGGATGCCTTCCAGTGGTCTTCCAGGAGACCTTGCCCTTGCGCAGAATCCGGCGCAGGGTCTCCCGGCTGATGGCTGCGGTCACCTTCTGCTTGATGAGGTGGTCGGTGAGCTTGCACAGGCTCCAGGTGGAGAAGGCAGTGATCTTCCAGTCGGCGGGGGACGTCCGGGCGATCAGGCAGATGTGCTCGCGCACCTCGTCACTGATCGTTTTGGGGCGTCCCCCGCTCCATTTTGGGTCCAGCGCGTCGAACCCCCGCTCGTTGAAGGCGTGGATGACATCGCGGACGTAGCCCTCGCCAACCTGCAGCAGCGTGGTGATGTCCTTGACGGTCTGGCCCTGGGCGGATATCAGCACCACGATCGTCCGGCGGAGTTTCACCGGATCCTTCGCGGTCCGGCTGATCCGCTGCAATTTCCGGCCCTCGTCCATCGTGACCGGCCGGACGAACACACTCGGTCGACGTCCCACGACCACCTCCAAGATCAGGTCTTGGAGACAATCTGCTGGCCGACGAGCAGCGGGTCGATTACCCGGCCAAGGCTGCGTGACAAGCCACTAGCGACTAGCGACTAGGAGAGGGAGAACAGCCGCGGGGCCGTCCGGGCGCACCTCTCCCTGGCCGGTGACCGAGGTGAAGGTACCCTTGACGGTGACCAGGCCCCACATCGCCGGGCACCACTCTGCGAACTCCTCGACCGCCCCAAGACACGGCTGACCTACCAGGTCGGCTGCCTGCACCACATGGGTCTCGTCACCCGTGAGTCGGTCTGCGGCGACCGGCGCGGCATCGCGCTCACCCTCACGGACAAGGGCCGGCGGCTGCTCACGGAGAACACCCCCGCCCTCGCCCAGGTCCTGGTCGGCCTGATCGGCCCGGCCCAGTGTGCGGCCCTGACCGGCCTGCCCGCCCAGGCGTCCCACCCCGCCGACGAAGACGGACACCCGCAGGAGCCCGCCTCCTAGCGCTCGGCCGTTCAGGCACCCCCGAGGGCCCGCGGGCGGGCGGTGGAGGCGCGGACGACGAGCTCGACGGGTGGGTCGCCCGCCGGCGCGAGGTCCGCCTCGGGCTTCTCGATGGCCTGCACCAGAAGCCGGAGCCCTTCCCGGGCCACGGCGTCGAAGGGCTGGCGCACCGTGGTCAGCGGAGGGGTCACATAGGCGGAGACGGGGCTGTCGTCGAACCCGATGACACTCACGTCGTCCGGCACGCGCAGGCCGGCCTCTGTCAGCGCGCGGATCAGGCCGATGGCCATGTCGTCGTTGGCGGCGAACACCGCCGTCACGTTCCCCTCCGAGGCGAGTTCGCGTCCCGCCGCGTACCCGGACGCGGCCGACCAGTCGCCCTCGATGACGGGAGGCACCCGCCTGTCACGCGAAGTGAGCGCGGCCCGCCACCCGCCGAGCCGGTCCCGAGCGGCGAACCACCGTTGGGAGCCCGCGAGATGAGTGGACCGTCGGCCCCAGGTCGAGCAGGTGCTCCGTGGCCGCACGCGCCAGCGACTCGGCGCCCACCCCGACGGACACCACTCAGGGCCCCGCGAACGCGGCCGGTGCGCCGAGGACGAGGACCGGCACGTCGACACCGACCGAGACCTCTCCCTCGTCGATGGGCTCGGAGACGACGATGCCGTCCACGCCCTGCTCGAGCAGCGACTCCACGGCCCTGGCGACTCCCCCCGCGTCGCCTTCCAGCGTGTTGACCACCCGCAGCGCATAGCCCGCGTCCCGGGCGGCCCGCTCGACGCCGATGAGCAGCGAGGCGGGACCGTACAGGGCCGTGCCCAGCGTGACCACGCCGATGGAGCGGGTCCGTCCGGCGGCCAGCGCCCGGGCCGCGCCGTTCATCCGGTAGCCGAGCTCCTCGGCAGCCTCGAGCACACGCCGCCGCACCTCGGCCGAGACATACCGCTCACCGTCGAAGACCCGTGACACCGTCTTCTGCGACACGCCCGCGAGACGCGCCACGTCCACACTGCGCGGCGCTGCGGGGCCCGCACCCCGTGGTCCCATTCGCGTCATGGTGTCTCCGATTTCTCCGGCGGCGTGATCCTACTCGGTCGACCGTATGACGGCGCCGTCATGATTGCGCAATTACTTGCACACCGCGGGATCGGACGGGGCACTCGGCGCCCCTGCCACGCCCCGCCAGGGTGAACACCCATATGGGTGACTTGTCACTCACTCCACCGGGGTACGGAACAAGGAACACTGCCCTGTTCAGCGCCACTGTCGTTTCGTCGCGATCGAATACGAGTGGCAACTTGAGTATGTCCGACACAAACTGAAGCGCGTGGAGCCGTGATCAGATAAGAGTGCGCGACACCGTGGCTTCCGGATTGCTCGGTCCGGGCACTGCCGAGCACGGAAGACACCGGACCGGTCACCCGTGGCCGGTGGTTGTCGGATTTCCTCAAGGAGCTTGAATGGTAGACAGGTCTGCCGAGGCGCTCGTCCTCGGTCAGGACGAACCCGCGATCGCCCGGCGCAGCGGCGCCGGCCCGGCAAGGGAGACCGAGAGGAAATTCGCCGAAGTTCTGGCCGAGGTCGTCGACGTCGAAAGCGTATCCTCCGACAGTCATTTTTTCGAGGATCTCGGTGCCAATTCATTGGTGATGGCGCAGTTCTGCGCACGGGTCAGGAAGCGCCCGGACCTTCCGTCCGTCTCGATGAAGGACATCTATCAAAACCCCACGGTCCGCTCTCTGGCGGCGGCCCTCTCGGACGCCGCACCGGCTGCCGCCGACTCCCCCACGCCGACGACACCACCGGCACGGATGCCGGCCCCGGCTCCGGGGAGTACGCCGCGTTATGTCCTGTGCGGCGCACTCCAGTTGCTGTTCTTCCTGGGCTATTCCTTCGTCACCGGACTCGTCGCGGCCGATGGCTACGACTGGGTCTCCGACGGCTCGGGGGTGGCCGACGTCTATCTCCGCTCGGTCGTCTTCGGCGGCCTCGGTTTCCTGACTCTGTGCGCTTTCCCGGTCGTCGCCAAATGGGTTCTCATCGGTCGCTGGAAACCGCGTGAGTTCCCCGTCTGGAGCCTGACCTATCTGCGCTTCTGGATCGTCAAGGCGCTGCTCCACGCCAACCCGATGATTCTCTTCGTCGGGAATCCGCTGTACGTCATGTACCTGCGGGCACTCGGCGCACGGATCGGCAAGGGCGTCACGATCCTCTCCCGGTCCGTGCCGGTCTGCACCGACCTGCTCACGATCGGCGCCGGATCCGTGATCCGCAAGGACGCCTTCCTCCTCTGCTACCGGGCGCACGCCGGGCGCATCCAGACCGGCCGCGTCACACTCGGCCGGGACGTGTACATCGGCTCGAAGACCGTACTCGACATCGACACGTCGATGGGCGACGGAGCCCAGCTCGGCCACGCGTCCGCCCTGTACCGCGGCCAGACGGTCCCGGCGGGCGAGCGCCATCACGGGTCACCGGCCCAGCCCACGGACATCGACCACGTCAGGGTCGCGCCGGCCCGGTGCGGCACTCCGCGCCGGGCCTGGTTCGCCCTCGTCAGCCTGCTCCAGCTGTTTCTGCTGTACATCCCGCTGGCGGTCGGCGGTCTGTACATGCTCTTCACCTGGATCCCCGTGCTCGATGACCGGCTGAACCCCGACGACGTCGGCATCCTGACGAGGGAGTTCGCCGTCGACACGCTGCTGCTCTCACTGGGGCTGTTCTTCGGTTTCGTCGTGCTGGGTCTCGCCGCCCTGTTCTCCGTGCCGCGTCTGCTGCACCTGGCCGTCAAGCCCGACAAGGTGTATCCGCTCTACGGCTTCCACTACGCGGCGTTCCGGGCGATCTCCGGTATGACGAACATCAAGTTCTTCGCCTGGCTGTTCGGTGACAGTTCCTACATCGTCCATTACCTGCTCGGCCTCGGATACGACCTGTCCCGTGTCGAGCAGACCGGGTCGAATTTCGGCACCGAAGTGCAGCACGAGACCCCGTACTTGGCGACGGTCGGCAGCGGCACCATGGTGGCCGACGGGCTCTCCATCCTCAATGCGGACTTCTCCAGCACGTCCTTCCGGGTGTCCCGGGCGTCGATCGGCGCGCGCAACTTCCTAGGCAACAACATCGTGTATCCGGCGGGAGCGAGAACGGGCGACAACTGTCTGCTCGCCACGAAGGTCATGGTCCCGCTCGACGGAGAGGTCCGCGAAGGCGTCGGACTGCTCGGCTCTCCCTGCTTCGAGATTCCGCGGACGGTGGAGCGCGACACCCGGTTCGACCATCTCAGAGCCGGGGAAGAGCTGCGTCGCCGACTGTCCGCCAAGAACCGCTACAACCTCCGCTCGATGGCGCTTTTCCTGTTCGTGCGCTGGCTGCACACCTTTGTGCTCACGGCGTTCGCTCTCGCCTCCGTCGACCTGTACGGAGTGCTGGGTTATGTGGTGATCTCCGGTTATCTGGCGCTCACGCTCGCGTTCACCGCCCTCTATTGGGTCCTGGTGGAGCGCTGCTTCACGTTGTTGCGTCCGCTCAGTCCCAGGTTGTGCTCCATCTACGACCCGGAATTCTGGTATCACGAGCGCGTGTGGAAGGTGCCGTCCGCACACCTCAACGTCTTCAACGGAACCCCCTTCAAGAACGTGATCTGGCGGCTGCTGGGCGTGCGCATCGGCCGCAGGGTCTTCGACGACGGCTGCTATGCGACGGAGCGGACGCTCACCGCCATCGGCGACGACTGCACGCTCAACGCCGGCTCCAAGGTCCAGTGCCATTCGCAGGAGGACGGCACGTTCAAGTCCGACTACTCCGTCCTCGGCGTCGGCTGCACCCTCGGGGTCGGCGCCCATGTGCACTACGGCGTGACGATGGGCGACGGCGCCGTCCTGGCTCCCGACTCCTTCCTCATGAAGGGCGAGGAAGTCCCCCCGAACGCCCTGTGGGGCGGAAACCCCGCCGCCGAGTTGTCCCATGCGCCGGGCGACGGCAGCGGATCGACTACGGCGACAGACACGCCCTCGGCGAACGGCGCCGCCACCACGGCGAGTTGAGGAACTTCAGGAAGACCGATCGATGGGAGCGCTCGTGGAAGCGGACCGGGAGTACTGGCGCGGCGTGCTGACCGCCGGCGGTTTCACCGCGGTACCCCGCTGGGTGCGGGATCCGGTGGCGGGTGCGGCCGAGCAGGAGACGGTGCTGTCGGACGACATCGCCGCAGCGGTGCGCGGGCTGGCGGACGTGCTGCGGGTGCCGGTGAGTTCGGTGCTGCTGGCGGCGCACGCCAAGGTGCTGGCCGCGCTGTCGGGTGAGCGCGAGGTGGTGACGGGCTACGCGGCCGGGGCTGCGGGCGGGCCGCTGCCGTGCCGTCTGACGGTCGCCCCCGGGTCGTGGCGCGAACTGGTGCTCGCCGCACACCGCGCCGAGGCCGAGGTGCTGGCTCACCGGGACTTCCCGGTGGACGCGCTGCGCCGGGAGCTGGGGCTCTCCGAGCCGTCGTACGAGGTCGTGTTCGACGCCACGGGCGCCGGGCAGGGGCCGGCCGACGACGCGGTGCTGGGCGTGGGCTTCAGTGACCGGGGCGGACGGCCGCTGGTGCGGGTGCGGTACCGCACGGACGTCCTGGACGCCGAGTCGGCGGCCCGGATCGGCGGCTACCACCTGACCGCGCTGCGGCTGATCGCGGCCGACCCGGACGCCGGGCACGGGCGGCAGAGCCTGCTGTCGGCGGAGGAGATGCTGTACCAGCTCGAAGGACTGGCCGGACCGCACCGGGCCCTGCCCGACATCCGGGCGCACGAGCTGTTCGAGCAGCGGGTACGGGCCCACCCGGAGGCGGTGGCCGCGGTGCACGGCGACCGCCAGTGGACGTACGCGGAGCTGAACGCGCGTGCGAACCGGCTCGCACGGGCCCTTCTGGCTCGTGGACTTGCCCGCGAGGACGTCGTGGCGGTGGTCACCGAACGCGATCTCGACTGGCTGGCCTCGGTGTTGGCGGTGTTCAAGGCCGGAGGCGCCTACCTGCCCATCGAGCCGCACTTCCCGGCGGGCCGTATCGGGACGACGCTGTCGCGCGCCGGATGCCGGCTGGTGCTCACCGAGTCCGGCAGCACCCACACCCTGGACCAGGCCCTCGCCACCCTGCCGGGCGTCGAGAAGCTGCTGGTCGAGACGGCGTACGCCGAGGAGCACGCCGAGGACGACCTCGGCGTGAAGGTGAGCGCCGGCCAGCTCGCGTACATCTACTTCACCTCCGGCTCCACCGGCGAGCCCAAGGGGGCGATGTGCGAGCACGCGGGCATGCTCAACCACCTCCACGCCAAGATCGAGGATCTGGGGATCGGCCAGGGTCGGGTGGTGGCCCAGACGGCCCCGCAGTGCTTCGACATCTCGCTGTGGCAGTTGCTGTCCGCGCTGCTGGTCGGCGGTCGGACGCTGCTGGTCGAGCAGGACGTGGTCGTGGATGTGGAGCGGTTCGTCGACACCCTGGTCCGCGGCCGGGTCGGGGTGGTCCAGGTCGTGCCCTCCTATCTGGAGGTGGTGGTGTCGTATCTGGAGCGGCACCCCCGCGAGCTGCCGGACCTGACGTGTGTCTCGGTGACCGGTGAGGCCCTGAAACGGGAGCTGGTGCAGCGCTGGTTCGCGATCCAGCCGGACATCGAACTGCTCAACGCCTACGGGCTGACCGAGACCTCGGACGACACCAACCACGAGGTCCTCCACCGGGTGCCGGAACGGGTACTGCTCGGGCGTCCCGTCAGCAACGTGCGCGTCTACGTCGTCGACGAGCATCTGTCACTGGTGCCGCTGGGCGCCCCCGGGGTGATCGCGTTCTCCGGGGTGTGCGTGGGGCGGGGGTACATCAACGATCCCGAGCGGACCCGCCAGGCGTACCTGCGGGATCCGTACCGGCCCGGCGAGCGCCTCTACCTCGGAGGTGACTGGGGGCGCTGGCATCCCGACGGCAAGCTGGAGTTCCTGGGCCGCCGGGACAACCAGGTCAAGATCCGCGGTTTCCGCATCGAGATCGGCGAGATCGAGAACACGCTGCTACGGGTGCCCGGGGTGCGCGACGGAACGGTGGTCACCGCCGAACTGGCCGGTGGCAGCACGCACCTGATCGCCTTCCACACCGGCCGGCGCCTGGAGGCTGAGGCGCTGCGCGAGGCGCTGGGCGCCGTGCTGCCCGCCTACATGGTCCCGACGGCCTTCCACTGGCAGGACAGCCTGCCGCTGACCGCCAACGGCAAGATCGACCGGAAGGCCCTGACCGCGCTCGCGGAACGGACCGAGCCGGCCGCGGACGCCGACCGGGCCGGGGAGGAGGACCGTGCCCCGCGTACCCCGACCGAGCGGAAGCTGGCGGCGACCTGGGCGGAGCTGCTGGGCGTCCCCGAGCACCGGATCGGCCGGCAGGACCACTTCTTCGACTCCGGCGGCACTTCCCTGACGGCGGTCAAGCTCACCATCGCCCTGGACCGCGCGGTGTCCCTGAAGGACATCACCCGGCACCCGGTGCTCGCCGACCTCGCCGCCCTCCTCGACGGCGCCGCACCCGAGCGCCCGGAGCTGCTGCAGCCGCTGTCGCAGCCGGACGGTGTGCCGCAGTGCGCCCTGGTCTGCTTCCCGTACGCGGGCGGCAACGCGGTCAACTTCCGTCCGATGGCCGGGGCCCTGGCGGACGGCGGGCCCGCGGTGTACGCCGTGGAACTCCCCGGTCACGACCTGGCCGCCACCAGTGAGCCGTTCGCGCCGATCGCCCAGGTGGCCGAGCAGGTCGTCGCCGAGCTCGCCGGGCGCGGCCTGACCAGGGTCGTGCTGTGGGGCCACTCCTCGGGCACCGCACTGGCGCTGGAGACGGCGAGGAGACTGAGGGAGCGCGGAGTGGACGTGGCACGGGTGTTCCTCGGTGCCCAGCTGCTCGGCACCGCGGCCGAGCGGCGCGCCGCCGTCGCCGAGCTGACGCAGCGGAGCAACGCCGAGATCGCCGCCCGGCTCAGCGCGGACAGCGGCTACACGGAACTGGGCGAGCTGAGCGCGCAGCACGCCGAGCACCTCGGCGCCGCCTACCGGCACGACTGCGTCGGTGCGCACCACTACTTCGCCGAGGCGCTGGAAGCCCCGCCCGCGGTGCGGCTGTCCGCGCCCGTCACCGTGGTCGTCGCCGCCGACGACCCGAACACGGCGGACTACCGCGCCCGGTACCGCGACTGGCAGCTGCTGGCCGAACACGTGGAGCTGCGGGAACTGCCCGACGGCGGTCATTACTTCCCGCGCACCCGCCCGGACGCAGCGGCACGCGCCGTTCTGGGCGCGACCGAACTGCTGTCCTCCTCATGATCACGAGCCCCTGTCTCCCCGTGAGCCTGTACCTCCCCCGTCAGCCCCTGCCTCTCCAACAGCCCCTGCCTCACCGTCAGCCTCCGTGCGGGGCAACCGAAAGGAAGAACACAGATGTCGTCATCGTCCCTGGCCTCACTGCCCGAAGTGGCACTGCAGCCGGGCAAACCGCCGATCCTGCGCATCGATGCCCCCGGTGACGCGGTGAACTGGGCGGCCGAGAACCGGGAAGCGCTGCGTGCGCGGGTCGCCGAGCACGGCGCACTGCTCGTCCGCGGCCTGGGGCTGAAGGAGACGGAGCGGGTCGGCGCCGTCTTCACGGCGCTGGCCGGGGAGCTGATGACGGAGCGGGAGGCCTTCGCGCCCCGGCAGACCCACGGCCCCCGGCTGTACTCCTCCGCGACCTGGCCGGCCAACCAGCCGATGTGCATGCACCACGAGCTGAGCTACACCCTTCAGTGCCCCGGCCTGATGTTGTTCGCCTGCCTGACCGCGCCCGATCAGGGCGGGGCGACCGCGGTGGCCGACGCGGAAGAGGTCCTGCGGGCGCTGCCGGCCGAGATCGGCGAGCGGTTCGAGCGTGAGGGCTGGCTGCTCACCCGCAGCTACAACGACGAGATCGGGGCGTCCCTGACCGAGTCCTTCGGCACCGACGACCGGGCCGCCATCGAGCGTTACTGCCGCGAGAACGCCATCGACACCGACTGGCTGCCCGACGGCTCGCTGCGCACCCGGCAGCGGCGCGCCGCCGTGGTGCGGCACCCGGTCACCGGACGGCGCTGCTGGTTCAACCAGATCGCCTTCCTCAACGAATGGACGCTCGCGCCGGAGGTGCGCGAGTACCTGGTGGACGAGTACGGGGAGGACGGGCTGCCGTTCAACACCCGCTTCGGAGACGGCAGTCCCATCGGAGAGGACATCGTCGACCTGCTCAACACGACCTATGAGCAGCACACGCGTCGCGAGCCCTGGCAGGCGGGCGACGTGATGCTGGTCGACAACATCCGCACCGCGCACAGCAGGGAGGCCTACACCGGGGACCGCCAGGTGCTGGTCGCCATGGCCGAGCCGTGCCGCCCGGCCGACTGCTGCGCGGGCCCGGAGGTGACCCGGCGATGACCGTTCTGTCGTCCCCCGCCGCCCAGCCCACGCCCGACCACACGGCAGGGCCCACCTTCGCGGTGATCCCCGGCGCGCAGGTGCAGCGGGCACTCGACGGGCGCGAACAGCAGGTCGTGGACCTGGTCGAGGCCACCTACCGGCTGCACGGCGCCGGGGACTCGGTCAATCCCCCGTCGTACTTCCTGCGCTTCCCCGACCGCCCGTCCTCCCGGATCATCGCGCTGCCGGCCTCCATCGGCGGACCGAACCGTGTGGACGGCATGAAGTGGATCTCCAGCTTCCCGGCCAACGTCTCCTCCGGACTGCCCCGGGCCTCCGCGGTGCTCATCCTCAACGACCACGAGACCGGCTACCCGTTCGCCTGCCTGGAGAGTTCCATCATCAGTGCCACCAGGACCGCGGCGTCCGCGGCGCTGGCGGCCGACCGGCTCAGCCGCGGCCGGTCCCGCCCGAGGCGGGTCGGCTTCTTCGGCACCGGCCTGATCGCCCGCTACATCCACGTCTTCCTGGCGGGCACCGGCTGGACCTTCGACACGATCGGCCTGCACGACCTGTCCGCCGACAGCACGGCCGGCTTCCGCGGTTACCTGGAGCAGGCGGACGCGACCGGCGAGGTCACGGTCCACGACAGCGCCGAGGCGCTGATCCGCTCCAGCGACCTGGTCGTCTTCGCCACCGTCGCCGGTAAGCCCCACGTCACCGATCCGGCCTGGTTCTCGCACCACCCCCTGGTGCTGCACGTGTCCCTGCGTGACCTCGCCCCCGAGGTCCTGCTCGCGTCCGCCAACGTCGTCGATGACGTCGAGCACTGTCTGAAAGCCGACACCTCCCCCCATCTGACCGAGCAGCTCACGGGCGGCCGCGACTTCCTCGACGGCACCCTCGACGACGTCATGACCGGACGGGTGACCCTGCCGGACGACCGGACGGTGATCTTCTCGCCGTTCGGACTCGGCGTCCTCGACCTCGCCGTCGGCAAGTACGTCTACGACGAAGTGGCGCGCTCCGGACATCTCCACCTCATCGACCACTTCTTCCACGATCTGCGCCGCTACGGCTGAAGGCACCCCTCAGCCCCGGCATCAGGAGGCCACCGTGCCTGTCATCTCCGCTCCCCATGCCTTCAACGAGAGCCAGCTGTACGTCGACCTGCGGTCGATCTTCGGCCGCCCCCTCTATCTGAAGTGCGAGGGCTTCAACTTCGCCGGTTCGATCAAGTTGAAGGCCGCGACCGAGATGGTCGAAGCCGCCGAGAGGGACGGCCTCCTGACGCCGGACTCGATACTGGTCGAGTCCTCGTCGGGGAACCTGGGCGTGGCGCTCAGCATGATCGCCGCGAGCAAGGGCTACCGGTTTCTGTGTGTGACGGACTCCCGTTGCAACCTGTCGACCAGGCTGCTGATGGAGGCCCTGGGCAGCAAGGTGCACGTCATCTCCGACCTGGACGCCAACGGCGGGTTCCTCGGCGCGCGGATCGAGTACGTCCGCGCGCTGTGCGACACCGACGACCGGTACGTGTGGCTCAGCCAGTACACCAACCCGGGCAACTGGCGCGCGCACTACCGCAAGACGGCTCCGGAGATCGCCTCCCAGTTCCCGCACCTCGACGTGCTGTTCGTCGGGGCGGGCACCACCGGCACGCTGATGGGCTGCGCGCGCTACTTCCGCCAGTGGCACCGGCCGGTGCACATCGTCGCGGTGGACGCCGTGGGATCGGTGGCCTTCGGCGGCGAGCCGGGCCGCCGGATGATCCCCGGCCTCGGCATGAGCATGCGCCCGCCGCTGCTCGACGAGTCGTACGTCGACGAGGTGATCCGGGTCGAGGAGGCGGACACCATCCGTGCCTGCCACCGGCTGGCCCGGCGCGGGTTCCTCTTCGGCGGCTCCACCGGGACGGTGGTCAGCGGCGCCTTGGACTGGCTGTCCCGGCACGACACCCGGGACCTCACCGCGGTCGCCATCGCTCCGGACCTCGGCGAGCGCTATCTCGACACCATCTACCAGGCCAACTGGCTGCACGACCTGTATGGGGAACACATACTCGACTCCGAGGAGATGGCGACCGGTTCCCGCAAGAGACCGGAGACCATGACGCGGACGACGGGCCGCCGGCCGAAGTCGTAGCACGGCACGTCAGCGGCGCCCGCCGCCCCGGTGGGACTGCGCGGCGCCGCTGCCGGTCCGGGGGTGTCGTGCGCGTGGGTGTCGTGCAGCTCCCGGACGGCGGGCAGTAAGGTTCCGGGGCCGGTGCTCAGTCGGAGGCGCCGGCGCCCACCGGTTCCCGCGTCCGCAGGTGGTAGACGCGGAAGGCCCGCCCGATGACCGGCTGGGCGACATTGCGCACCTTGACACCGCCGGTGGTCATGCCGTGCTCCGTGCCGGCGTGCGCGTGCCCGTGCACCGCGAGGTCCGCGCCGGCCGTGTCGATCGCCTCGGCCAGCAGATAGGTCCCGAGGAACGGATAGATCTCCAGGGGTTCGCCGGCCAGGGTCTCGGGCACGGGCGAATAGTGGGTGAGGGCGATCCGGGCGTCGCAGCCCTGACCGTCCAGCTCCTCCAGGGCCTTGCGCAGGGCGTCGGCCGAGCGGCGCGAGGTCCGCACGAACTCCTTCATCAGCGGCTCGCCGAACTCCCCGGCGCTGCGGCCGACGAATCCGCCGCAGAACCCCTTGGTGCCGGCCACGCCGATGCGCGAGCCCCCGGCCTCCACGACGGTTCCCTCTCCCTCGAGGACCCGCGCCCCGGCGTCCCGGAGGATGGCGGTGACCTCGTCCGGACGCTCGTCGTGGTGGTCGTGGTTGCCGAGCACCGCCACGACCGGGACCGCGAGGTCCTGGACCTCCCGGGCCACCACGCGGGCCTCCTCCGGCGTGCCGTGGCGGGTGAGGTCCCCGGCCAGCAGCAGCAGGTCCGCGCACTCGGGCAGGGACTCGAACGCCGGCCGCAGCACTCCTTGGCTCTCGGCTCCCATGTGGATGTCCCCTACGGCTGCCACGCGGATCATGTGAGCTCCTCCGCATGGTCGGGGCAGGAGGTGTCCGCGACGACGATGTCGTAGTGGACCGGGATGCCGGCCAGTTCCTCGTGGACCATGCCGAGGATTTCGTCACGGCACTGGGCGGAGGCGACCGTGCCGGTCAGCAGCACCGCCTCGCCGCGCACCTCGACCCGGACCCCCAGCTCACCGGGGTGCCCCCCGGCCAGGTGCTCCAGGAGGTGGGCGACGCGGTACTCCGTGTTCAGAGCGGGCGCGGCACCGGGTGGTGCCTGCTCTGAGCCATGCTGGCTCATGGTGCCTCCTTGCGCGGGGCGATGACGTTCAGGCGTTCGAGGAGGAAGAAGAAGGCGGCGGGCATGGGTTCGTCCCCGCAGTCCTGCCGCACCCGCTCCCAGTCGACCTTCTCGCGCAGCGCGCGGGCGACGGGCAGCACCGCGCCGAAGTCGCAGTGGTGCTCGGAGAAGGCTGCGATCAGACTCCACAGCAGGTCGGTGGGGGCCAGCACGGGCATGCGCACCGAGGCGACGGAGAGCTCCTGTGCCCGGGAGAGCATGTCCGTGGTGACGGGCCGGTGCGCCAGCTCGAAGATGACGTCGATGTCCTGGTCGAAGCACTTGGCCTTGAGCAGCCAGTCCTCCGGCGGCCGGTAGACGGTCAGACCGGCTTCGCTCAGCGTGTCCGCCACCGCTTCGGCGTCCTCGGGCCGCACGCAGAAGTCGGCGTCGTGCTGCAGGTTCTGGCTGCCGCCGTGGGCGTAGACGGCCACGCTTCCGGCCAGCGCGAACGTGTGCCCCTCGCTCTTGAGCACGGCGCCGACCCGTTTGGTCGCCTCGAGGATCGCCTGGTGGCGGTCGTGCGGCAGTTGCGGCTCCCCCGGCTCCGGGCCGGATCGTTCCGAATTCGTCGTCGCCGGACGCAGTTCACGCACCTCCGATCGCCGGGCGGGGGTCGCTCGATCCCCGTGCTGTGTCATGGCCACTCCATTGCCGTCCCGGGCAGTGCCCGGTGCCGTCGCTCCCGGGCAGCCCTTCCGTGCCCGTCTGAGTACCCGGTCCTCCCTTCTCGACACAGAGCCGTCCGCGCCACCCTCCGCCGGGCCTTGGGCCGAAGGGTCACAGCCGGACGACGACCAGGGCGATGTCGTCGCGGGCCCCGCCGGCCACGCCCAACCGGGCCAGCAGGGCGTCGGCGAGGCGTTCCGGGCTGAGGGAGCACTGGCGGCACAGGACGTCCTTCAGGCGGTTCAGGCCCGCTTCTATGCTCTGGTCGCGGCGTTCGATCAGCCCGTCGGTGTAGAGGACGAGCGTGTCGCCGGGGAGGTAGGTCTGACCGGCCTGCGGCCGGGGCACATGTTGGGGGCGGGCGCCCAGCGGTGGGTCGGTGGCCCGGTCCAGCATCTCGCAGGAGCCGTCCTGATGGACCAGAACCGGCGGCGGGTGACCCGCGCTGCTGTAGATGAGCAACTGGCTGCGGGGCTCCACCATCACCTTGACGGCGGTGGTGTTGAGCGCGCCCTCGACGGAGCGGGCGTACAGGCCCAGCACCTCAAGGGCCTGGGCGGGCCGCTCCAGGGCACGGGTGGCCGCGCTGAGCGCGCTGCGGAGCATGCCCATGACGGCGGCGGCCTCCAGGCCGTGGCCGACGACGTCGCCGACGGCCACCGCGAAGCGGTCGTCGGGCAGGTCGACCAGGTCGTACCAGTCGCCGCACACGTTCAGCGAGCCGGTGGCGGGCAGGTAACGCACGGCGACGTTCTCGTGGTGCGCGAGGTCGGGCGACTGGAGCATGGCCTCCTGCAGGGTGAGGGCCACCACGCGCTCCCGCCGGTGCGCCTGGCGCAGCTCCTCGTTCAGCCGCTGCAGCTCGCGCGCCCGCGCGTACAGCTCGGCCTCCAGCGCCTCGCGCTCGGTGAGCTTGTCCGACATCCGCCAGTGGCCCACGCCGTGGGTCTGGACGTACGCGGTCACGTCCTCCACCCGGTGGATGATCGAGCCGACGCTGCCGTCCGACCGGAGGATCGGCGTGTTGATCGGGGACCACCACCGCTCCTCGAAGACCCCGGGGCGACCCATGATCGGGATGTCGTACTTCTGCAGCGCCATGGTGTCGGGCTGTCTGGTGATCAGGACCCGGTGCAGCGAGGCGTTCAGGTTCCGCACCCCGTCGGCGGCGGGGTCGCTCGGGTTGTCGGGGAAGGCGTCGAAGACGTGCCGTCCGACCAGGTCCTCGCGGGTGCGCCTCGTCGCGTCCAGGTATGCCTGGTTGACCTCCACGATGACCAGGTCGGTTCCCAGCACCAGGTAGGGGCTCGGTGTGGCGGCGAACAGGGCCGCGTAGTCGATGTCCGCCATCGTCACCGTCTCCCTTCCGGCCCCTCCCCTGGTGCCCGCTCCTTCACGCTACGGTCACGGCAGGCCGGACGCCCACCGCGAGGGCTCCCGGCACGGCCCCGCAAAACCTCCGTCCTAGGCCACGGCCTCCGCCGCGGTGTCCGGCCGGGTCTGCGCCGCTGTCCCGTTCCGCGTCCCCGTCCGTGGCTCCACCGGCGGGACCGTCCTCTCGAACTGGGTCCGGTACAGCTCCGCGTACCGGCCGCCCGCCGCGAGGAGCTGCTCGTGCGTGCCCCGCTCCACGATCCGCCCGGACTCGACCACGAGGATCAGGTCGGCGGCGCGCACGGTGGACAGGCGGTGGGCGATGACGACGGCGGTGCGGCCCTCGAGCGCCTCCGTCAGGGCCTCCTGGACGGCGGCCTCCGAGGTGTTGTCCAGGTGGGCGGTGGCCTCGTCGAGGATGACGACGCGCTGCCGGGCCAGCAGCAGGCGCGCGATGGTCAGACGCTGGCGCTCACCGCCGGAGAGGCGGTAGCCGCGCTCGCCGACGACGGTGTCGAGCCCGTCGGGCAGGGAGCGTACGAGGTCGTCGAGGCGGGCCCGGCGCAGCACGTCCCACAGCTCCTCCTCCGTGGCGTCCGGGCGGGCGAGCAGCAGGTTGGCGCGGACCGTGTCGTGGAACAGGTGGCCGTCCTGCGTCACCATGCCGAGGGTCGCGCGCAACGACGCGGCGCTGAGGTCGCGGACGTCGACGCCGCCGACGCGGACGGCGCCCTCGTCCACGTCGTAGAGCCGCGGCAGCAGGGCGGCGATGGTCGACTTGCCGGCGCCGGAGGAGCCCACGAGGGCGACGGTCTGCCCCGGTTCGGCGCGGAAGGAGACACCGTGCAGGACGTCGGCGCCGCCGCGCGTGTCGAGGGTCGCCACCTCCTCCAGGGAGGCGAGGGAGACCTTGTCGGCAGCCGGGTAGGCGAAGCGGACGCCCTCGAACTCCACCGCCACCGGTCCGTCGGGGACCTTGCGGGCGTCCGGCTTGTCCTCGATGAGCGGCTTGAGGTCCAGCACCTCGAAGACGCGCTCGAAGCTGACGAGGGCGCTCATGACCTCGACGCGCGCCCCGGCGAGAGAGGTGAGCGGCGCGTAGAGCCTGGTGAGGAGCAGGGCGAGGGAGACGATCGACCCCGCCTGAAGGGAACCGCGCAGGGCGAACCAGCCGCCGAGGCCGTAGACGAGGGCGAGTGCCAGGGCCGAGACGAGGGTGAGCGCGGTGATGAACGCGGACTGCGCCATCGCGGTGCGCACCCCGATGTCCCGCACCCGCCGGGCCCGCGCCGCGAACTCGGCGGACTCCTCCGCGGGCCGCCCGAAGAGCTTCACCAGCGTGGCGCCCGGCGCGGAGAACCGCTCGGTCATCCGGGTGCCCATGGCCGCGTTCAGGCCCGCGGCCTCGCGCTGCAACCGGGCCATGCGGCGGCCCGTCCGCCGGGCGGGGACCACGAAGACCGGCAGCAGCACCAGCGCGAGCAGGGTTATCTGCCAGGACAGGGTCAGCATCACGGCGAGCGTGAGCAGCAGCGTGACCACGTTGCCGACGACCCCCGACAGCGTGTTGCTGAAGGCCCGCTGGGCGCCGATGACGTCGTTGTTGAGACGACTGACGAGCGCTCCCGTACGAGTACGTGTGAAGAACGCGACCGGCATGCGCTGCACATGATCGAACACAGCCGTCCGCAGATCGAGGATGAGCCCCTCGCCGAGCGTGGCCGAAAGCCAGCGGCCGAGGATCCCGAGCGCCGCCTCGGCGAGCGCGATGAGGGCGATGAGTGTCGACAGCCGTACGACCGTGCCGCGGTCGCCGTGCGACACGATCGCGTCGACGACGCGGCCGGCCAGCACGGGCGTGGCGACGGCGAGCAGTGCGGTCAGCACACTCACCACGACGAACTGCGCGATGCGGCGCCGGTGCGGGCGGGCGAACGCGCCGATGCGGCGCAGCGTGGCACGGGCGAAGGGGCGGCGCTCCGCTTGCGCGGTCATGACGCTGTGCAGCTGCTGCCAGGCGGTGGTCTCCATGCTCATGGGAACGACGGTAGAACCTCGAGCTTCGTTGAGGTCAATGAACGGCGCGCGGGCCCCCCCCCGTGCCTTGCCCGGCGCGTCAGCCGCCGTCCTCGCGCACGCAACCTCGTGTTGGTGCGGTGCGGAGACCCTCTGCCGGTGTGACTGTCCTGCGTCTCCCTCAGGGACTCCCCAGACGTGTTCCGGTCCGCCATGTGCTCTGCCTGCTCCCGATCGTCCTTGTGACCGTGGTCGCGGTGCGGCACCGCTCGGTGCTCGCGGAGGGCTTCGGCCATCTCAGGGCGGCCGAGTGGCCGTGGCTGGTGGCCGCCGTCGGCGCCACCTGTCTGACCTGGGTGGCGGCGGCCCTGACCCGGCAGGGCGCGGTGGTGCAGCGGCTGCCACTGCGCCGGCTGCTCGCCACCCAGTTCGCGGCGGGCGCCGCCAACCACCTGCTGCCCACGGGTCTCGGCGCCGGCGCGGTCAACCTGCGGTTCATGACGGTGTGCGGGGTGCCGCTCGCCCGCTCCTCGGCGGCACTCGCGCTGTACCTGCTCGCCGAGTCGGTCACCCGGGTCGGCCTGCTGCTGGTGCTGCTGGTCGCCTTCCCGGACGCCCTCCACCTCGGCGGTCTCGTACCCGCCTCGGCGACCGGGCCGCTCCTGCTCGCGGCGGCCGGGGTGGTGTGCGTGGCGGTGGCGGTGCTGCTGCTGGTGCGAAGGGTGCGGACGGCGGCGTGGTCCTTCCTGCGTACGGCGCTCTGCGAGGCCCGCTCGGTGCACACTCGTCCCGCCCGGGCTCTCGCCCTGTGGGGCGGCTCGCTGGCCTTTCCGACGCTGCAGGCGGCCGGTCTCGCCGCGGTGGGGCGGGCGCTGTCGCTCCCCGTAGCGCCCGTGCACATGGCGGTGGCGTATCTGGCGGCGACGGTCGCGGTCGCCGTGGTGCCCACCCCGGGCGGCATCGGCTCGGTGGAGGCGGCCCTGGTGGTCGCCCTGGTCGCGGCGGGCGGTCCCGTGGCCGTGGCGACGGCGGTGGTTCTGGCGTACCGGATCATCACGGTGTGGCTGCCGCTGCTGCCGGGGGCGCTGACGCTGGGGGCGCTGGTACGGCTGAGGGTGATCTGACCGGGGGACGGCGGCCGTCTCGGTGATCCGGCCGGGGGACGGCCGCCGTCTCGGTGATCCGGCCGGGGGACGGCCGCCGGACTCGGGCGATCCGGCCGAAGGACGCGAGCTGTTCTCGCGTGATCTGACCGGGGGACGCCGGCCGTACTCGGGAGTAACGTCGGGAGCCTCTCTCCGTCCTCCCAAGAGCCGTCCGAAAGGGGCAGCCGATGCCGGTCCGCGTCGAACGTCAGGGACACGTCTTCACGGTCGTCCTCTCCCGCCCCGAGGCACGTAACGCCGTGGACGGGCCGACGGCCACCGAACTGGCCGACGCCTTCCGGGAGTTCGAGGCGCACGAGGCGGCGCGGGTGGCGGTGCTGTGGGGCGAGGGCGGGACGTTCTGCGCGGGCGCCGACCTCAAGGCGGTCGGCACCGGGCGCGGCAACCGGGTCGCCGAGGACGGCGACGGCCCGATGGGCCCGACCCGGCTGCGGCTGTCCAAGCCGGTGATCGCGGCGGTCGCGGGGCACGCCGTGGCCGGAGGTCTGGAACTGGCGCTCTGGTGCGACCTGCGGGTGGCCGAGGAGGACGCGGTGTTCGGGGTGTTCTGCCGCCGCTGGGGCGTGCCGCTCATCGACGGCGGGACGGTCCGCCTGCCGCGGCTGATCGGCACCGGCCGGGCGATGGACATGATCCTCACCGGCCGTCCGGTGCCGGCCCGGGAGGCGCAGGAGATGGGGCTCGCCAACCGGGTCGTACCCAACGGGCGTGCCCGCGCCGAGGCGGAGGAACTCGCCGCCGCGATCGCCCGTTTCCCCCAGGCCTGCCTGCGCGGCGACCGGGCCTCGGTGCTCGACCAGGAAGGGCTGGACGAGCGGGCGGCCCTGGGTGTCGAACTCCGGCACGGCATGGACGTACTGGCCCAGGGCTTTCAGGGTGCGGCGCGGTTCGCGGCGGGCGCGGGGCGGCACGGATCGTTCTCGGACGTGTGACCACCGCGCGCACGCGCGACGCCAATGGCCGCTTCCCACCCTCCCGGTGAGGGGACGTCACGGTCATGCGGCAGGATGAATCCTCACTCCGGACAGCGAACACCCGTCCGGGCGCGATCGTGCAATCCGTGATTCGAGCAGGTGGCAAGGTGACGATTCATCACTTCCGGCCCCGGGGCCTTTCCTTTCGCGCGGGAGGTGACCGGTGAACCGCGCCGTGACCCTGGACGACCTCATCCTCGGCGGGATCGCCCTGGCCGCGGGCTTCCTGGTGGCGTTCCTGTCGCGCACGCTGCTGCGCTGGCTGGCCAAGCACGCGGGGCGCACCCGCTGGAGCGGTGACGATGTGATCGTGGACGCGCTGCGCACGGTGGTGCCGTGGGCGGCGATCGCGAGCGGCGCGGCGGCCGCGGCCGCGGTGCTGCCGCTGACGCGCACGGTCCAGCATCACGTGAACCAGACCCTGACCGTGCTGCTCATCTTCGTGGTCACCCTCTCTGCGGCCCGGGTGGTCGCGGGCCTGGTGCGGACGGTCACGCAGTCCCGTTCCGGGGTCGCGGGATCCGCCACGATCTTCGTCAACATCACGCGGATCCTGGTCCTGGCCATCGGCTTCCTGGTGGTGCTGCAGACCCTGGGCATCTCCATCGCGCCGCTGCTCACCGCCCTGGGTGTCGGCGGCCTGGCGGTCGCGCTGGCCCTGCAGGACACCCTCGCCAACCTGTTCGCGGGCGTCCACATCCTCGCCTCCAAGACCGTCCAGCCCGGCGACTACATCCGGCTGAGCAGCGGCGAGGAGGGTTACGTGGTGGACATCAACTGGCGGCAGACGACCGTGCGCCAGCTCTCGAACAACCTGGTCGTGATCCCCAACGGTCAGCTCGCCAAGACGAACATGACCAACTACACCCGTCCCGAGCAGCAGCTGACCGTGCTCGTCCAGGTCGGCGTCGCCTACGACAGCGATCTCGAGCACGTCGAGAAGGTCACCACCGAGGTCGTCGCCGAGGTGATGAAGGAGATCACCGGAGCGGTCCCGGACCATGAGCCGGCCGTCCGCTTCCACACCTTCGGCGACTCCCGGATCGGCTTCACGGTGATCCTGGGCGTCGGCGAGTTCAGCGACCAGTACCGGATCAAGCACGAGTTCATCAAGCGCCTGCACAAGCGGTACCGGGCCGAGGGCATCCGCATTCCGGCGCCCACGCGGACGGTGGCGCTCCAGCAGGGCTCGGCGGTCATCCCACCGCAGCGCAGCGGCGAGGACAGGGTGACGGAGGCCGGTTAGGCCCGGCCGGACCGGAGTCGGGGAACCGGCGGCTCTATGCTCGAAGGAGCATGATGTCCTCGCCAGACCCCGACCCCCCGACTCCCGCTCCGGCTTCGGCTCCGACGGCCCGCTCGCTCGACCAGAAGCTGGACGCCGTCGCGCGCCATCCGTTCCGCGCGAAGTTCCACCTGCGCGGGCGCGACCTGGCCACCGCCCGGCTCAAGGGCCCCTCCACGATCCGGTGGCACGCCTACGACCTCGTCGCGGGGCGTCTGGCGCCGGCCGAACCGTACAACGACGGCAAGCAGACCCCCTACCGGGGCCACCCGGTCTTCGTCGCCCAGCACGCGACCGCGACCTGCTGCCGTACCTGCCTCCAGCGGTGGCACGGGATCCCCAAGGGGCGGGAACTGAGCCGCACCGAGCACGCCTATGTGGTGGACGTGATCTGCCGGTGGATCGAGCGCGAGGTGGCGGGGGCGTCCTGATCGGACATCGGGGCATCCGTGGCGCAGGCCACTGTCGAGCGGGGTCCGCGTACGAGATATCTTGATGTCGAGCAATGTTGCAGACGTGGAGCGGAGCACCCGGTGACTGACTCGACCATCATCTACACGCACACTGACGAGGCCCCGGCCCTGGCGACGTATTCCTTCCTGCCGGTGGTCAAGGCCTACGCCGGGAAGGCGGGTGTCGCCGTCGAGACCCGCGACATCTCGCTGGCCGGGCGCATCCTCGCGGTCTTCCCGGAGTACCTGAACGAGGACCAGCGGATCAACGACGACCTCACGGAGCTCGGCGAACTGGCCAAGACCCCCGCGGCCAACATCATCAAGCTGCCGAACATCTCGGCGTCCGTACCGCAGCTGAAGGCGGCGATCGCCGAGCTGCAGGGCAAGGGCTACGCGCTGCCGGAGTACCCGGACGAGCCGAAGACCGACGAGGAGCGGGAGATCCGCGCCCATTACGACAAGGTCAAGGGCTCCGCCGTGAACCCGGTCCTGCGCGAGGGCAACTCCGACCGCCGGGCGCCCGCCTCGGTCAAGAACTACGCCAAGACCCACCCGCACCGCATGGGCGCCTGGACCTCCGAGTCCAAGACGAACGTGGCGACCATGGGCGTGGACGACTTCCGCTCCACGGAGAAGTCCGTGGTGATCTCCGAGGCCGGTTCGCTGCGCATCGAGCTGAAGGGTGACGACGGCTCGACCACCGTGCTGCGCGAGTCCGTGCCGGTTCTCGAGGGCGAGGTCGTCGACGCCTCCGTGATGCGCGTCGCCGCCCTGCGCGAGTTCCTGACGGCGCAGGTCGCCAAGGCCAAGGAGGAGGGCGTCCTGTTCTCCGTGCACCTGAAGGCCACGATGATGAAGGTCTCCGACCCGATCATCTTCGGTCACGTGGTGCGCGCCTTCTTCCCGAAGACGTTCGCGAAGTACGGCGAGACGTTCGCCGCGGCCGGTCTGACCCCGAACGACGGTCTGGGCGGCATCTTCAAGGGCCTTCAGGCCCTGCCGAACGGCGACGAGATCAAGGCCTCCTTCGACGCCGAGCTCGCCGAGGGCCCGGAGCTGGCCATGGTCGACTCCGACAAGGGCATCACCAACCTGCACGTCCCGTCCGACGTGATCGTCGACGCCTCCATGCCGGCCATGATCCGCACCTCGGGCCACATGTGGGGCCCGGACGGCCAGGAGCACGACACCCTCGCGGTCCTGCCGGACTCCAGCTACTCCGGCGTCTACCAGGCCGTGATCGACGACTGCCGCGCCAACGGCGCCTACGACCCGGCCACCATGGGCTCGGTCCCGAATGTCGGCCTCATGGCGCAGAAGGCCGAGGAGTACGGCAGCCACGACAAGACCTTCGAGATCCCGACCACGGGCACGGTCCGCCTGGTCGACGGCAACGGCAACGTGGTCATCGAGCAGACCGTCTCCGCCGGTGACATCTTCCGCGCCTGCCAGACCAAGGACGCCCCGATCAAGGACTGGGTCAAGCTGGCCGTCACCCGCGCCCGCGCCACCGGCGACCCGGCCGTCTTCTGGCTGGACGAGACCCGCGCCCACGACGCGAACCTCATCGCCAAGGTCAAGCAGTACCTGTCCGAGCACGACACCGAGGGCCTGGACATCAGGATCCTCTCCCCGGTCGAGGCGACCAAGCTGTCCGTGGAGCGGATCCGCCGCGGCGAGAACACCATCTCCGTCACAGGCAACGTGCTGCGCGACTACCTGACCGACCTGTTCCCCATCCTGGAGCTGGGCACCAGCGCCAAGATGCTGTCGGTCGTCCCGCTGATGGCGGGCGGCGGCCTGTTCGAGACGGGCGCCGGCGGCTCCGCCCCGAAGCACGTCCAGCAGCTGGTCAAGGAGAACTACCTGCGCTGGGACTCCCTGGGTGAGTTCTTCGCCCTGGTGCCGTCCTTCGAGCAGTACGCGAAGGTCACGGGCAACGCCCGTGCCCGGGTGCTGGCCGACACCCTCGACCGCGCCACGGCGACCTTCCTCAACGAGGACAAGTCCCCGACCCGTCGCGTCGGCGGCATCGACAACCGCGGCAGCCACTTCTACCTGTCCCTGTACTGGGCACAGGAGCTGGCCAGGCAGACCGACGACGCCGAGCTGGCCAAGGCGTTCGCCCCGCTCGCCGAGACGCTCTCCGCCAACGAGCAGAAGATCGTCGAGGAGCTGAACGCCGTCCAGGGCAAGCCGGCCGACATCGGCGGCTACTACCAGCCCGACCCGGCGAAGGCCGCCGAGGTCATGCGCCCGTCGGCGACCTGGAACGAGGCGCTGGCGTCGCTCGCGTAGGACGGCAGCCTGCCCGCGTGACAGCCGCCCCGGCCGGATCCGATCCGGCCGGGGCGGTCGCGCATGGTTCGGCTGACCACCCCGCTGTCAGTACCGGGGCCTAACGTGGTCGGTGTCGGCATGGTCGGAGAGGGCGAGGCGAGCTGTGATCAACGGGTATGTCATCGGCGAAAGTCTGCGCACCGGTGCGGTGTTCGAGCCGGAGGGCCTGCGCATCCGCAAGGTGAGCCGCATCGACGTCTCCAGGAGTGCACGGGACGGGCAGCCGTCCACCTGGACCTTCGTCGAGTTCGAGACGGACGACTCCCGTGCGACCGCCCTCTCGCAGGCCCTGGCCGAGGCGCTGGAGCCGGACATGGGCTGGTACTCGGACTTCCTGGTCGGGGACGACCGGGTGGTCGTCTTCGCCGGGAAGGTGTTCCGCTATCGGCGCGGCGATGCCCAGGGCCGCGCCGAAGCGGTGGCGTACGGCCGGAGCGTGGGCACTCCCGAGGACCAGCTCGACTGGAAGGAGTGACCCGCCGGACGCACGCCTACGAAGCCGCTCGCTCCCTGGGCGCCCCGGTGTCCGGGTGGGCGAGGCCCAGGTGGTCGCGCAGGGTCGTGCCCTCGTAGTCGGTGCGGAAGACGCCCTGCTCCTGCAGGAGCGGGACGACCTTGTCGGCGAACGGGTCCAGGCCGCCGGGGGTGATGTGCGGGACCAGGATGAAGCCGTCGGAGGCGTCGGCCTGCACGAACTCGTTGATGGTCTTCGCGACGGTGGACGGGGAGCCGACGAAGGTCTGCCGGTTTCCGGTGTGGATGACGAGGTCGCGGATGGACCAGTTGTTGGCGGCGGCGAGCTCCCGCCACTCGCGGGCGGTGGCCAGCGGGTCGCGGTACATGCGCACCTGGGCACGGCCGCGGGAGATGTGCTCCTCGCTCACGTTCGGGTCGACGTCGGGCAGCGGGCCGTCCGGGTCGTACGCCGACAGGTCCCGGTTCCAGACGAACTCCAGGTGCTTGATGGCCGTGGCACCGCTGACCTGTTGCCGGCGCACCTCGCGGGCCAGGTCCTCGGCCTCCGCGTCCGTGTCGCCGAGGACGAAGGTCGCGGCGGGCAGGATGAGCAACTGGTCGTGTCCGCGCCCGTACTTGGCCAGACGGCCCTTGACGTCGGCGTAGAAGGCCTGGCCCGCCTCCAGGGTGGCGTGCCGGCTGAAGATGGCGTCGGCACTGGACGCGGCGAACTCGCGGCCCTCCTCGGAGTCGCCCGCCTGAAAGACGACCGGGCGGCCCTGCGGGCTGCGCGGGACGTTGAACCGGCCGTGTATGTCGAAGTGCTTGCCCTGGTGGACGAAGGCGCCGGCCTTGGCGTCCCGCAAGAAGGTGCCGCTGGCCTGGTCGGCGAGGATCTCGTCGCCGTGCCAGGAGTCGAAGAGTTCGTTCGCGGTGGCCAGGAACTCCTTCGCCCGGGAGTAGCGCTCCTCCTGCGGCAGGAAGCCGCCTCGGCGGAAGTTCTCGCCGGTGAAGGCGTCCCAGGAGGTGACGACGTTCCACGCCGATCGTCCGCCGGAGAGGTGGTCGAGGCTGGCGAACTGGCGGGCCACCTCATAGGGCTCGTTGAAAGTGGAGTTGATGGTGCCGGTCAGGCCGAGCCGGTCGGTGACGGCGGCCAGGGCGGCGAGCACGGTGAAGGTGTCGGGGCGGCCCACGACGTCCAGGTCGTAGATCTTCCCGCCCTGTTCGCGCAGGCGCAGGCCCTCGGCGAGGAACAGGAAGTCGAACTTGGCCCGTTCGGCGGTGTGCGCGAAGTGGACGAAGGAGCTGAACTCGATGTGGCTGCCGGCCTTCGGGTCGCTCCACACGGTGGTGTTGTTGACGCCCGGGAAGTGGGCGGCCAGATGGATCTGCTTCAGCGGCTTGCTCATGGTCTGCGGGTCCCTCCGGCTCAGGCGGTGACGGCTGCGGAGTAGCGGTTGGCGGGGCGGGCGAGCCCGAGCAGTCCGCGCAGGGTGTCGGACTCGTAGGCGCGGCGGAAGGCGTCACGGCGCTGGAGCTCGGGGACCAGGCCGCGGGTGATGGCGGGGAGGTCATGGCCGGCGACGGCGGGGCGCAGCCGGAAGCCGGTCAGACCACCGGACCGCAACTCCTCGAGAAGATCGGCGAGTTGCGCGGGGGTGCCGGTGAAGACGCGGGCGTCGCTGGTGTACTCGTATCCGGCGAGGTCGTCCAGGCGCTGCTTGCGGGCCGTGGCCCTGGCCGGGTCGTCGTCCAGGAAGACCACGAGGTCGCCGAAGACGTGCAGCGGCTCCTCGGCCCGGCCCGCCGTCTCCTGCTCGGCGCGGATCTCGGCGACGATCGCCCGGGCCTGGTCGGCGTCGTGCGGGGTGACGTAGCCGATGTCGGCCTGGCGGGCCACCAGCCGGTAGGGGACGGTCTGGTGGGCGAGAGCGGTGACGATCGGCTGGCCCTGCGGCGGTCGGGGCGTGATGGACGGGCCCTTGACGCTGAAGAACCTGCCCTCGAAGTCGATGTAGTGGAGCTTGTCCCGGTCGATGAAGCGGCCGGTGGCGACGTCCCGGATCTCCGCGTCGTCCTCCCAGCTGTCCCACAGGCGCCGGACGACCTCGACGTAGTCGGCGGTCTCGTCGAACAGGTCGGTCACGACGCCCCGGGCGGCCGGGCTGTCGTAGGCGTCGATCCTCGGGATCGTGCGGCGGCCGAAGTGCGCGGCCTCGTTCGGACGCGCGGTGATCTGTACACGCAGGCCCGCACGGCCCGTGCTGACGTAGTCCAAAGTGGCGATCGCCTTGGAGATGTGGAACGGCTCTGTGTGAGTGGCCACCACGGTCGGCACCAGCCCTATGTGCCGGGTCAGTGGCGCGACACGGGAGGCGACGAGCACGGCGTCCAGTCGTCCGCGTACCTGGTCGGTGCGCTCGTCCGGGTCGAGGAACTGCGAGGACTGGGGTCCGAGCCCGTCCTCGATGGTCACGAAGTCGAGCAGACCGCCTTCGGCCTCGGTGATCAGGTCGGCCCAGTACCCGGCCGTGAACAGGTCCCGGGGCCGGGCCACGGGCTCGCGCCAGGAGGCGGGATGCCAGCCGGTGCCGTCCAGGGCGACGGCGAGGTGCAGGTGCGAAGGAGAAGTCGAGGACACGAGTGGGTGCCTTCCTGAAGTCCGTACGAGATGGCCGGCCGGCGCGAGCGGGCGCGGCGGAGGGCGAGCGCGGCGAGACGGGGGGGACCCCCGGCCGAAGCTGGGGACGGTCAGGAACAACAGAGCGCGCCGGCCACGCGCAGCAGATCGATGTGGGCCCGGGAGTGCAGAAGCGGACGGCGGGACGGCTTCAGGGCGCGGGCGTGCACGGTACCGGTCACGTCCTGCACCTCCGTCCCTACGGCCGTCGTGGCGCGCAGCTCGTCGTCAACGACAACAGCCCCGCTCCGCCGTCTGTTCCGCACTCCGGGCATCCCTTCGGTCAGGAGTTGTCGAGCGGCAGCCCGGGCGGGTTGACCTGGGACCTGGCGACGGCCTCGTTGGACAGGTTCCAGGCGGCCAGCCACTTGGCGTACTGGCCGTTCTCGATCAGGTGGTTGATGGCGTCGGCGAGGGGCTTCGCGAGCCCGCTGTCCTTCTTCGCGGTCGCAGCGATCAGGCCCTGCAGGGACTCGCCTGCGCCGGAGAACTCGCCCGCGTTGCGGGTCGCCTGGGGCGTGTTCGCGACCTGCCTGATGTGGTAGGCGATACCGGGGTTGGGGCCGAAGTACGCGTCGATCTTGCCGCTGGACAGCGCGAGGTAGGTGCCGTTGCGGTCCGGGTAGTACTTGACGGTGAGCTTCTTGCCCTCCTTGGCCAGCTTCGCCTTCCACTCCAGGAGGAGCTTCTCCTGGTTGGTGCCCGAGCCGACCGAGACGGTCCTGCCCGCGAGGTTCTCGTAGTCGCCGTCGAAGTTCCAGGTGCTGGTCCTCGGCACCTCGAAGGCCAGGTTGTCCTGCCGGTAGGAGGCGAACTCGTACTTCTTCTTGCGCTCCTCGGTGTCGGTGACGTTGGAGAAGGCCACGTCGACCTTGCCGCTGTCGATGCCGACGAACAGGTTCTCCCAGGTGAAGTTCTTCAGCTCGGGCTCGAGGCCGAGGACCGCGGCCACCAGGCGGCCGAAGTCGGGTTCGGCCCCGGTGAGGGTCTTCTGGTCACTGCCCACGTACGCCAGCGGTGCGAAGCCGGAGGGCAGGGCGCCGACGCCGATCTCCAGCTTGCCGCTCTTGCGGATGGCGGCGGGCAGTTCGGCGTTGAGGGACTTCACCTCGGACACCTTGAGGGCGGTCTGCGTGGCGGCGCCGTTGGAGAGCTGCCCCACGGTGACCGTTCCGGAGGATGCGCTGTCCGTGTTGGTGGCGGCGTCGCTCGTGCCCCCGCACGCGGCGAGTCCGACGGCGAGGGAGGCGACGGCGGTGCCTGCGGTGAGGCCGCGCAGGAGTCGGGCGCGAAGACTGAGGGTGGGCATGGCTGTCCTTGTTCGGTGAGCGGTGGCGGTGTGGCGTGGGGGGAGGCTTGGGAGAGGAACGCGGAACCGGCGGGTTCAGAGCACCTTGCTCAGGAAGTCCCGGGTCCGCTCGTGCCGCGGGTTGTCGAGGACCTCGGCGGGCGGCCCCTGTTCGACGATCCGGCCGTCGTCCATGAAGACCACCCGGTCGGCGCATTCGCGGGCGAAGCCGATCTCGTGGGTGACGATGACCAGCGTGGTGCCGCCGCCGGCCAGGTCCTTGATGACGGCCAGCACCTCGCCGACGAGTTCGGGGTCGAGGGCCGAGGTGGGTTCGTCGAAGAGGATGACGCCGGGCCGCAGGGCGAGCGCGCGGGCGATGGCGACGCGCTGCTGCTGGCCGCCGGACAACTGCCGCGGGTAGGCGCCGGTCCTGTCGGCGAGTCCGACCCGGCCGAGCAGGTCCAGGGCGAGGTCCCGGGCCTCCGGCTTGGTCAGCTTGCCGGTCGCCACCGGCGCCGCTGTCACGTTCTCCAGCACGGTCAGGTGCGGGAAGAGGTTGAAGTTCTGGAAGACGAATCCGATGCGGCTGCGCTGGCCCAGGATGATCCGCTCGCTCAGCTCCTTGAGGTGGTCTCCGTGCCGGCGCACGCCGATGGGCTCGCCGCCGACGCTGACATAGCCGCGGTCGGGCTTCTCCAGGTGGTTGATCACCCGCAGCAGGGTGGACTTGCCGGAGCCGGACGGGCCGAGGATCACGGTCACCTCGCCCGGCCGTACGGTCAACTCCACGCCGTGCAGTACCTGGTGGGCGCCGAACGCCTTGTGCACGTCGTGCACCTGGATGGCGGCGGGGCGGGTCTGGAGCGTGTCGGTGGTCATACGGCGGCCTCCCTGCGCGCGCGGGCCCGCAGATCGGCGAGACCGGTGCGGAGCTTCTGCAACGGGGTCGGCGGCAGCGCGCGGGTGGCGCCGCGGGCGTAGTACCGCTCGACGTAGAACTGGACGACGGACACGAGGCTCGTCAGGATCAGGTACCAGGCGGTGACGACCAGCAGCAGCGGCACGATGTCGCCGGGGTAGGTGCTGCCCATGGTCTGCGCGGAGCCGAACAGGTCGAGCAGCGACACGTAGAACACCAGTGACGTGCTCTTGACCAGGCCGATCAGCTGGTTGACGTAGTTCGGGGTGATGGACCTCAGGGCCTGCGGGAAGACGATCAGCCGGAACTGGTGACCCTTCGGCAGGCCGAGCGCGGCGGCCGCCTCGTGCTGGCCCTGGTCGACCGAGAGGATGCCGCCGCGGACCACCTCCGCCGCGTACGCCGCCTCGTTCAGGCTCAGTCCGACGACGGCGACGACCATGTCGGTGGCGAGCTTGGACTCGTCGAAGCTGAAGAACGCCGGGCCGAAGGGCACGCCGACGCTCAGCGTCCTGTACAGGGCGCTGAAGTTGTAGAGGAAGATCAGCACCACGATCAGCGGTATGGAGCGCAACGCCCACACGTACGTCCAGCTGACCGCGCGCAGGACCGGGCTCTTCGAGAGCCGTGCCAGTGCGAGCACGATTCCGCCGAGCAGGCCCAACACGGCGCTGAGCGCGGTGACTTCGAGCGTGATGAGCAGCCCGTCGAGGATGGTGGGACGCAGGAACCAGTAGGCGAAGCGGTCCCACTGGTAGAACGGGTTGGACACCAGGCCGTGGACGAACTGGGCGACGAGAACCAGCACGACCGCCGTGGCGATCCAGCGGCCCGGCCGGCGCAGGGGCAGTACCCGCTGGGCCGCGGGGGGCTTGTCCGCGGTGTCTTCGTCGGGCGGCGCCGTGGCGAGGGACACGACGGCTCCGGGGGGTTCACTCATGACAGGCTCCAGCGGAGTCGGACGCCCCGGCGGCGCGCCACGGCACCGCCCGGCGGCGCGGGCCGCGGCGTGACGAGGCTGGTGAAGCGCAGTGCACCGGGGACGGGACGGAACGAGGGCACACCGCGGCGGCGGTGCGCGTCAGGGATTCAGAACGCCGTCAGCCGTGACAGCGGGCAGAGCCCGGGGTGGTACACAGTGCGCTGTTGACGCGGAGGAGGTCGACGGAACGGTTGGCGCACAGCAGGACGCAGCCGCGGAGCCGCACTGCGGCTGTCCTCGAGGCTGCGTACATCACTGTCTCCGTCGTTCTTCCGGCCCGGGGGGCCACGCGCTTACCGAAACGTCATCCGGTCGGGTCGTCACCTGGGGCACCCCACCGCGGTGCGAGGGTTGCCGGTCAGCCAGCCAGGGCTTGTCGCTGACGCTCATGACCTTTCTGGCCGTAAGTCAATACAGGCTCCGCAAGCGATGTCAACGTGCGTCCGGCACGTGATACGTGCTCAGCGGGCGCCGTTCTCCGCCTCAACCGGTGTGCGTGGCAGCGTCGTTGGGGACGTGCGAGGCCCAGTCCAGGATCTGCACCGCGGCGCCCGCGGCCTCCAGTCCCCGGCAGTGCGCGTGGTGCCGTCGGGCGATGCCGGCGTGGTCGAGGTGTGGACCGAAGGCGGGGTGGGCGGCCAGCCGGCGGGCGTACGCCCACAGGTGCGGGTGGCCGGCGATGCGGTGCACCGCGGCGGCGTCCAGGTGCCAGCGGTGCACGGTGTCGAGCTGCACCAGGCTGACCCACAACTCCACGTCCGCTGCGGTGAGTCGGTCGCCGAGCAGGTACTCCTGACGGCCGAGCCGTCCCTCCAGTGACCGCAGGGTGCACAGCAGCGAGGTGAGCGCGGCGTCCCGCTCCTCCGTGTCGGCGTCGACGCGTCCGGCGCGCTGGGCCGCCGCGTCGATGCCCTGCTCGCACAGCCGCTTGACACCCTCGATCTCGGCGTCCGCCCCCTGCGGATACAGCGCGGGGTGGTCCGTGCCGAAGTGCCGCGCCAGGTCGCGCATGATGTCCGGAGCGTGGGTGCTGACGATCCGGCCCGACCAGTCGTCGCTGAGCACCGGCGCCAGGGCGGCTCCGGGGTAGCGGTGGGCACTGGCCTCGTACAGCGGACGCAGCGCGGAGTACTCGCCGCCGGGTCCGTCGGGCACCGCGGGCAGCAGCGTGACGGGACAGACGTCCTCGAGGCCGAGCAGGCTGTGCGTGACGGCTATCCGCAGACAGTGCGGACACGCCAGTGACAGGTGGAGACGGTAGCGGCGCGGCACTGCGTAGTGGCCGCTGCGCGCGTCGCAGCCGATCCGGCCGCGGAAGGCGGGGAACGGCTGTGCGGACGGGAGTGCGGTCAGGGCATGGGCGGACATGTCTCTCCCGGGGTCCTGGGACGCGAGGGCGGGGGTGGTGGCCCACGGGCAGGCGGCGCTCTCCTGCGCGAACGGCGCGGAGTGGCGGGGGCGGGGCGTGGCTCCGCCGGCTTCAGCGCCGGTGGCTGCTCGCGCTGCAGACGCGCAGCAGATCGATGTGACGGCGGGAGGTCAGCAGGAGGGACTGCCGGCGCGTGCGGTGAACACGGCTGATGACCGGCTTCAGGCGCCCCATGTTTCCCTACCTGTCCACTAGGAAATCCCCTTTGAAGTGTCGATCCGCCTCAGGCGCACGTCAAGGGGGTGGTCCGAAAAGCAATGGAGGCGAGTTCTGGATGGACGGCGGCCTACTACCGCTTGCGCTTGGCCGTCTTCGTGGTCTTCGAGCGCCTGGCGCCCTTTCCCGCCCGGGCGGCCTTGGGTCGACCTGTCGGGGAGTACGGCTTGGGCACGTTCACGGCTCCCAGGACCGCGAACTCCCGGTTGGTCTCGGTCTGGCGACGAATGACGTCCGGCAGGTCCGGCATGGCCAGCAGCAGCTCGCAAGCGCGTAGGGAGCCGGCGTGGTCGCCCACGTGGAAGGCCGTGATCGAGAACTCGAAGAGCAGACCCCAGCGGTACACCCAGGACTTGGTCAACAGATCGTCCGGTTCCGGTCGGCCCACGACGGCGCCGAGGATGGCGTACGCGGTGTGGTGGCGGCCCTGGGTGCGCAGCCGCGAGGCCAGTTCGTAGCAGGCCTCCAAGCGCTGGGGGCGCGACTCCCAGGCCCGGGAGAACGCGTCCATCGCCCCGGCCCAGTCGTCCGCCTTCTCGGCCCTGAGGATGCCGGCCTCCAGCAGCGAGCAGTACACCTCCTCCGGCCAACCGCCCATCGCGGCACGCTGCTCGTACAGCGCGATCGCCTCTTCCGCGTGCCCCAGGTCGCGCTCGATGTTGGCCAGATAGAAGACGGTCGGCGCGTCGGAGGGGTCACGTTCGAGTTTGCGGCGCAGCAGGCACGCCTCACGCTGGACCTTGTCGCTCCGGCAGCCGCCGTCGCCGTGGTCCTCGATGACGAGTGCGTCGAGGTCCTCCTGGACGTCGGGCTCGTCGGTGCGGGGCTCGTGGGTGACGCCTTCGTAGCGCCACAGCCAGTCGCCCCGCATGAGGTGCTTGAAGCGGTGCCCGGTGCCCGGGACGTCGTGGCACAGCAGGTATGAACCCGCCGTCAGGTGCGGCAGCGGGGCGTCCTGGCGCACGACGTGACCGGCGTCGAGGGTGAGGATGTAGTCGGCCTTGCCGTGGGCGTGCTGGATGTTCTGCGTCCGGTTGTGGCCGAAGTCGATCCAGGGTTCTTCGAGGAGTTCGCCGGGGATACCGTCGAGCGTCGTGCGGATGAGATCCTGGGTACCGTCTGTCGAACCGGTGTCCGAGATCACCCAGGTGTCGATCAGGTGACGTACGGAGCCGAGGCACCGCTCGATCACGCCCGCCTCGTTCTTAACGATCATGCAGAGGCAGATGGTCTGCTTCTTCACGGCCTCACCGGTCTCGGGATGACGATGTCCTGATGGAGAGGCCGTCACTGTGACACAGGCCGGTTCTCCTCCCACCTATCCACACGGAGGGCGGGACGCAACGGCGCCCGATTGGCCGCGCACCCCCAAAGCTCGAGAAATCGTCATCGATCAATCGGCCCTACATCATCGAAGCACTCCGCTTAGTCCGATTTGTTGACATATCTGCGTGTTTTGGACAAGAACTCCCAATTGTTGGTTGTGCCTGGGTCAAGCTCACTCTCGGATTCGGGGACCTGCCCGAAAAGGTTGACACAAGGAGCACACACATGAGTCCTGAGTACAGGACGACATCGCTGCTCGGGCCGCTGGCGCGAGACAGGTTCAAGAAGGCCGGCATGATCGCCTCGCTCGCGCTGGTGATGGCCACCGGCGTGGCCGCCCCCGCCGCCCTGGCCGCGCAGACCGGGCCCGCGCACAGTGCCGTGGCCGGCGGCGACAAGTGCGACAACGACAACCACCGCGCGACCGGGATCGGGGGCGACCACGACAAGGACAAGAACAAGTGCCGCGGCGCTACGGGGGCGACGGGTGCCACCGGTGCGACGGGTGCCACGGGGGCCTCGGGTCCGTGCATCGACATCGACGCGGTGCAGGAGACCGGTAACAACGACCTCCGAGCCGCGCTGACCCCCGACGGACGGACGTTCGCGGGCATCCGCAGCGACACCGGCCCCACCCCCGTGACCAACCCGTTCGTGTGGACCGACCTCAGCACCCACCCGTCCTACCCGACGAACGCCTGCGCCGTGTCCATCAACGAGCACGGCGCGTCCACGTCGGAGAACCACCCGGTCCGCATCGATGTCATCACCACTGCAGGGACCGTGTGGGAGACCACGTGTACCGTCATGCCGGGGGCCGCGCCCTCACTCGACTGTGACAACAACCCCTGGGTCCAGTTGACCACGCCCGCCTAGGCCGAGCCGTCGCAACCGGACCCGCACGCCTGAGCCGCCCTCCCACGAGCACCCGGGGGGCGGCTCCGGCCGTGCCGGTCAAACTCCGTTCCTACCCCGCCTCGTAGATCCCTGACGAACGATGCCGGCACGGCGTTCAGGCTGCTTTCGGGTTCCCGGCGCCTCGTGGCAACGCATGCACCAGAAGATCCAAAACAATGGCAAAGGCATCTGGGGCAACGGCAGTTCCCCATGTCATCGTGCGTTGCATGAGCACAGAGCACGTCCTGGACGACCGGCCGCACGCCCATCCCCGCATACGCCGGGCGGCGAACAAGGTGCCGGAAGTCACCGTCTACTTCTGGATCATCAAGGTTCTGACCACGGGAATGGGCGAGACCGCCTCCGACTACCTGGCCCGTCTGCTCGGCCCGATCCCCGCGGTCGGCCTCGGCGCCCTCGCCCTGCTCGGGTCCCTGGTGCTGCAGTTCGCGGTTCGACGGTACGTGGCCTGGGTCTACTGGACCGCCATCGTCATGGTCAGCGTGTTCGGCACGATGGCCGCCGACGTCCTGCACGTGGGTCTCGGCGTGCCCTACACGCTCTCGACGCCGCTGTTCCTGGTGGCGCTGGGCGCCGTCTTCGCCCTGTGGTACGCGAGCGAGCGGACCCTGTCCATCCACAGCATCTCCACCCGGCGCCGCGAGGCGTTCTACTGGGCGGCCGTGCTCACCACGTTCGCGCTCGGCACGGCCGCGGGCGACCTGAGCGCCACGATCGGCCTCGGCTACCTGGGGTCCGTCGTCCTGTACGCCGTGGCGATCTGTGTGCCGGCGGTCGCCCACCGCGGGGGGCTGCTGAGCGCGGTGGCCGCTTTCTGGTCCGCGTACGTCGTCACCCGCCCCCTCGGCGCGTCGATCGCCGACTGGATGGCCGTGGCCCACAGCCGCGGCGGACTGGACTGGGGCCTGGGGCCGGTCACCCTGTCGTGGACGGTCGCGATCCTCGGCTTCGTGGCCTATCTGGCGGTCTCGCGGCGCGATGTGCGGAGCGACTCGGTCGCCGTGTGACACGCCACGGCACGGGGCCGGGCGGGTGACTCTCACCCGCCCGGCCCTGAAGGTTCCGCAGGCTCAGCCGTTCGGCCCGGCGGGGGTGGTGGTGGTCTTGAAGCCCTCGGTCTTGTTGGCCTGGACGGCGAAGTCGTTGGTGAACGTCTTGCCGAGGTCCACCGACGACTTCACGTTGCCGACCAACTGCTCGGTCGCCAGCACGGTCTTCGGACCGCCGGACGGCATGAGGCCGTCCGGGAGGAACTGGCCCTTGTCCTCGTTCAGGGCTGTGATGTAGTCGGCCTTGGTCACCAGCTGGTTCGACACGAACGACGCCGGCAGCTTGTTCGCGATGTCGGCCGCGCTGTGCGTGTTGATCCAGTGCATGGTGGCGACGAGCGCGTCGACGACCTTCTGCACGGTGGCCTTGTTCTGGTTCACCCAGTCGGTGCGGGCGAGCACACTGGCCGCTGGGTAGGCACCGCCCATCGCCGCCGTGGCGCCCTCCGTGGTGGCCAGGTCGATCGCGGAGGTACCGACGCCCTTCTTCTGGATCGCGGCGACCGTCGGCTGCGTCGTCATGACGCAGTCGACCTTGCCGTTCTGCAGCGCGGCGATGGCGGTGGAGCCGGCGCCCACCCCGATCCGGTGGAACTCGCCGGTCTTGACGCCCTTCTTGGCGCCCAGGAACTGGGTGAGGGTGTCGGTGCCCGAACCCAGGTCCGTGACGCCGAGCGTCTTCCCCTTGAAGTCGGCGCCCGAGGTCACTCCCGACTTCTTGGTGCACATCTCGCGTTCGCCCGGCGCGCCGGACAGCTGGACGACGTCCTCGACCGCCTTGCCCTTCGCCTGGAACTCGATCGTGTGGTTGTACCAGGCGCCCGCCATGTCCACCTGCCCCGAGGCCATGGCCTCCTCGGCGCCGACACCGCCGTCCTGTTCGGTGCTCAGCACGACGTTGACGCCGTACTTCTTGTAGAAGCCGAGGTCCTGGGCGAGTTGGTAGGGCAGGTAGATCTGCTTGTCGATGCCGCCGACCATGAGCTTCACCGTGGGCACGCCGCCGGAGCTGCCGACGCTCTGCGAGCTGCTGTGGGAGCCGCCGGAACAGGCGGTGGCCGTGCCGAGCGCGAGGACGGTGAGGATGGACGCGGTGACGGTGGCGGATCGTCGTGACATGGCTGGCCACTTTCCTTTTCTGGGGGTGGGACAGGGAAGAGCGGAGGGAGGAGGGTGGGACGGATTCAGAGGGCGTTCGTCGCCTCGGAGGGCGACGGCGGGCGCCAGGACAGCAGCCGGTGCTCGAGCTTGCTGATCAGCCACTCGGCGCCGAGCACGATGACCGAGATGACGAGCATCGTCGCGAACACACCGTTGGGGTCGAAGTTGTTCTGCGCTGTCTTGATGACCAGGCCGAGGCCGCTCTGTGCGCCCAGCACCTCGCCGACCAGCGCGCCGACGATGGCGAAACCGAAGGCGCTGTGCAGGCTCGCGATGATCCAGGTGAGCGCGGACGGCACGATGACGTGACGGATGATCTGCATCTGCGAGGCGCCGAGCACCCTGGCGTTGGCGAGGATGTTGCGGTCGACCTCGCGGACGCCCTGGAAGGCGTTGAAGAAGACGATGAAGAACACCAGCACCGCGGCGAGCAGGATCTTCGGGGTCACGCCGATACCGAAGGCGACGATGAAGATCGAGCCGAGGACGATGCGCGGGATCGCGTTGACCATCTTGATGTAGGGGCCGAGCACGTCGGAGAGGAAGCGGCTCTGGCCCAGCGCGACACCGAAGATCACTCCAGTGACGGACCCGACGGCGAAGCCGACGAGCGCCTCCTGGATCGTGGTCCAGATGTTCGAGTAGAAGGACCCGAATTCCGTGCCGTGCTGGAAGAGGTCGACCAGCCGCTTGGCGATGCCGGACGGCTGCCCGAAGAAGAAGGGGTCGACGATGCCCCAGGTGGTGAACGCCTGCCAGCCGCCGATGACGACGGCCGCGAGGCCGATGCGGCCCGCCCACACCAGCGCGACACGGCGTCGGACGGCGCGTTTGGCGGCGGTCGCGGCCGACACTTGGCCGCCGTCGGTGACCGGAGCGGCGGAAGCGGTGGACGTCGTGGTCATGCCGTACCTCCTGCGGTGCGTGCGTAGGCGCGCTCCACCTCCTCGCGCAGCGTGTCCCAGATCTGGTGCTGCAGTTCGATGAAGCGGGGCTCGAAGCGGATCTCCTGGACGGAGCCGCGCGGGCGCGGCAGGTCGATGTCGAAGACCGCCTTGACCGACCCGGGGCCCGACGTCATGACGACGACGCGGTCGGCGAGTGCCACGGCCTCGTCGAGGTCGTGGGTGATGAAGACGACCGACGGACGGATCTGCTCCCACAGGGCCAGCAACTCGGTCGACATGATCGCCTTGGTCTGCACGTCGAGGGCGCCGAACGGCTCGTCCATGATCAGGATCTTGGGTTCGTTGATCAGCGCCGCGGCCATCGCCACGCGCTTGCGCATACCGCCGGAGAGCTGGTGCGGGTAGCGGTCCTCGAAGCCCGCGAGGCCCACCCGGCGCAGCCAGTCGCGCGCCGAGGCGTGTGCCTTCTGCTTGGGGACGCCGCGGAAGACCGGACCCATCAGCACGTTGCCGAGGACGGTCTTCCAGGGCAGCAGCGCATCGGCCTGGAACATGAAGCTGACGCCGTCGGTGATGCCGTCCACCTCGCGGCCGCCGACCTTGACCGAACCCTCGCTCGGCCGGTCCAGGCCGGAAACCATGCTCAGTGTGGTCGACTTGCCGCAGCCGGTCGGACCGACCACCGCGCAGAACTGGCCGGGCTCCACGGTGAACGAAACACCTTGCAGCGCGGTGAACACCTCACCGGCGGGGGTCAAGAATCGCTTGGTGAGCCCGGAGATCTCGATGCGCGCGTCGTCACGGTCGATTTCGCCGGCGACCGGGCTCGTCGCGACATCGTTTCGCGAAGCCATCTGGGGCGGTCTCCTTCCTGGCCTCGGGGATCGAGGAAGTCAGACGCTAGGGGCCGCTCCATGTGACGTCGCTGTTTCCGACGTATCTCGCGATCGTTGAATTAACCGGGGTTCTGCTCGTTCAGCTCACGGCCCCCCGGACCCCGCACGTCGTACGGGATGTGCACGTTGAACGGGGTTCTGCGCATTCTGCTCAGCGGCCCGGGGGTGGGCAGAGTTTCGGCCATCGGGCACAATCGCGCCACGCGGGTCCGGCGCAGGGGCCGGACCCGGCACGACGTACGACAGGGGCAAAGAGGCGCCTGTGATGCCCATCCGTACCTGGATCGCACGCGGCGGCAGAGGGAAGCTCTCCGCCCGGATCCTCGCCAACCAGCTGTTCATCCTCGGCCTCACCGGCGTGATCGGCTTCGTGCTGTTCGCGTTCGCACAGCGGGGGGAGCTCGACCGTTCCTACGAGCAGCGGGCGTTGGCCATCGCGCGGACCACGGCCGCCGAGCCGCAGATCCGTCAGGCCATGGCGGACGGCACCGACGACGGCGTGGTGCAGACCATCGCCGAACGCGTCCGGAAGGCCTCCGGGGCGTCGTACGTGGTCGTGCTCGACCTGCGCGGCATCCGTCACTCGCACCCCATGCCGCAGCTCATCGGCGAGCCGGTGAACGAGCCCATCGAGGTGCTGGACGGCCGTCCTCGTGTCGGCAGCGACCAGGGCGCCACCGGACGGTCCGCCAACGCCAAGGCTCCCCTGTACGGGCCGTCCGGCAAGCTGGTCGGCGAGGTGTCGGCGGGGCTCCCGGAGCGGTACGTGCTCGGCGAGCTGTGGCGTGAGCTGCCCACCTTCGGCCTGTACGCGGCGATCGCCACCGCGCTCGGTTCGGCGGCCGCGTATCTGCTGGCGCGGCGGCTGAAGCGGACCACCTTCGGCCTCGAACTGGAGGAGATCGCCGGGCTCTTCCAGGACCGCGAGGCGATGCTGCACGGCATCCGGGAGGGTGTGGTCGCCTTCGACCCCGACGGCAGGGTCACCGTGGTGAACGACGAGGCCCGGCGGCTGCTCGGGCTCGGCACCGCGCTCGGCAGCAGGCTCGAGGAGGTGCTGCCCGACGGCCGGCTGCGGCGTGCGCTGGACGGCACTCTGAGCGGCACCGACGTCAGCGTCCTGACCGACGAGCACTGCCTCGTCGTCAACCGCATGCCGGTCACGCTGCGCGGCCGCGAACTCGGCGCGGTGATCACCGTACGCGACCGCACCGAGCTGATCGGACTGCTGCGCGAGCTGGACTCCGTACGGGGGCTCACCGACGCACTGCGGGCCCAGCAGCACGAGTTCACCAACCGGATGCACACGCTGGCCGGGCTGCTGGACATCGGCGACCACGACGCGGCCTACGAGTTCGCCGTCGGGTCGGCCGGCGCCGGGCAGGCACTGACCGAGTCGGTGCGCCGACGGATCGGGAACTCGCTGATGGTCGGGCTGATCGTGGCCAAGACCATGGTCGCCGCCGAACGCGGGGTGCGGATCGTGCTCGACGACGACTCCGCGCTCGGCCAGGACCCGCCGCATCTGCGCCGGCTGCTGACGATCGTCGGCAACCTGCTGGACAACGCGGTCGACGCCGCGGCGGACGGGCCGCCCCCGGCGGGCGGCCGCCAGGTGCGCCTCACCCTCACCGAGGGCCCCGACCACGTGACCGTGCGGGTGGCGGACACCGGGCCGGGGGTCCCGCCGGGCGCCACGGAGGCGATCTTCGAGGACGGCTGGTCGACCCGGCCCGAGCGGGGCACCGCCCGGCGCGGCCTGGGGCTCGCCCTGGTGCACCGGCTGGTGCAGCGGCACGGTGGCACGGTCGCGGTCAGCGAGGGCCCGGGCGCGGTCTTCACCGTCGTCCTGCCGCTGCCGGACACGGCCCCCGCGCCGCAGGGCGCACTGTTCACAACGGCGTTGCCGGTGGGAGGCGACCGCTGATGATCCGAACCCTGGTCGTGGACGACGACTTCCGGGTGAGCCACATCCACAGCGAGTACGTGAGCCGGGTCCAGGGCTTCCAGGTGGTCGGTGAGGCGGCGACCGTGGCCGACGCCCTGGAGGCGGTGCGCACCCTGCACCCGGACCTGCTGCTGCTCGACGTCTTCCTGCCGGACGGCAGCGGGCTCGATGTGCTGCGCCGGCTCACCGGCGACGAGGGCGGCTCCCGGCCGGACGCGTTCATGATCACAGCGGACCGGGACATCGAGTCGGTCCGCACCGCCATGAAACTGGGCGCCGTGGGATACCTCGTCAAGCCCTTCGGCTCCCCCGACCTCTGCGGACGGCTGACCGCCTACCGCGAACTCCAGTACCGGGTGCACGCGCTCGGACCGGCCGCCGAGACCGAGCAGGCCGATGTGGACGCCCTGTTCAGCGCCACCCGGCCGCCGGCCGTCCCACGGGTGCCGGCCAAGGGGCACTCCGCGCCCACCCTGACCCTCGTCCACCAGGCGCTGCTCTCCGCCCGCGGTCCCGTGTCGGCGGCCGAGGCGGCCGAACTCACCGGGGTTTCCCGGGCGACGGCCCAGCGGTACCTGTCCTACCTCGTCAAGGAGGGCATGGTCCGGCTGGAGCTCCGGTACGGGGCGACGGGGCGTCCGGAGCACCGGTACCGGATCGTCACCTGACCGTCCCGTTCAGGTCCCCGACCGCCGCTTTCCGGTCCCGTTCCCCGACATTTTCCTTCCCGTCCCGTTCCCCGACCGTCGCCTTCCCGTCACCGACCTGATTTCGCCGGTGCGGGAAAGCGGACCGAGCGGGCGGCCGACCACATGCCGTCGGTGTGACTTGCGTCTGACCTGGTGAGACACGCGGTCGATGCCGGGGTGTTGACCGTACGATCGGGCAATGCCTGACACGACCGAAACCACGCCCGGCTGGCTGACTCCCGACGAGCTCGAGCTGGCGCGAGCCCGCATGCCGATCCTGTACGTGGAAGCCGTGCCCGTGCGCGTCGACGACAGCGGTGAAGTCACCAGCATCGGACTGTTGCTGCGGATAGGGCCCGACGGGACCGTCAGCCGCACCCTCGTCTCGGGGCGGGTGCTGCACCACGAACGGGTCCGTGACGCCCTCCTGCGCCATCTGGAGAAGGACCTCGGACCGGTGGCGCTGCCCCGCGTTCCGCCCTCCCTGCAGCCCTTCACCGTCGCCGAGTACTTCCCGACACTGGGGATCACCCCGTTCCACGACCCCCGCCAGCACGCGGTGGCCCTCGCCTACATCGTCCCGGTGGCCGGCGACTGCCGTCCCCGCCAGGACGCGCTGGACCTGGAGTGGTTCAGCCCCCAGGAGGCCGCGTCGGCCGTGGTCCAGAACGAGATGCCGGGCGGCCAGGGCGTCCTGCTCAAGCAGGCCCTGGCCCACATCGGCTGCCTGCCCTGAGCGACGGTCGGGCCCGAGCGACGCGGCCGCCGGCCAGGTGCCCCGACGGTGCCGGGCCGGTGGTCGCGTCAACAGCGGTGTCGCGTCTGGGAGCCCCGCATCTCGGGGCTCTCAGTGCACCGCGTCCAGCCGCGCCCTCTGCTCCGCGGTCAGTTCCAGTTCCACCGCGGCCAGGTTCTCCTCCAACTGCGCCACCGACGAGGCCCCGGCCAGCGGGATCACCGGCAGGTCGCCCCCGATCTGCCAGGCCAGCACCACCTGGTTGACACTCGCCCCGGTCTCCCGCGCCACCTCCCGCAGCACCGCCAGCCGCGCCGGGGTGCCCGGGTGGTCGAAGTCACGGGGCAAGGGGACGTCCTGACGTGCGTAGGCGCCCTTGAGCAGTGGTGAGTACGCGACCAGGGTCAGGCCCGGCTCGGCGCGCAGGTAGCTCAGCAGCTCCGCGGTGGTGCCGCCGAGGCTTCCGTCCGGGAAGATCTCCTCGGGGATGTCGGTGCGCGGGCGCAGATAGCTGTGCTGGTACTGCAGCACCTCGTAGCCGGGCAGCCCGGCCGCCGCCGCGAGGGCGCGGGCGCGCTCCACCCGCCAGACGGCGTGGTTGCTCACGCCGAGCAGGCCGACCGCCCCCTCCGCGACCAGTTCGGCGAACCCCTCGACGGTCTCGCGCAGCGGCACCGCGCGGTCCTCGATGTGCGCGTACAGCAGGTCGAGCCGGTCCACGCCGAGGCGTTCCCGGCTGCGTTCGGCCGCCTCCCGGATCGCCTTCGCCGACAGGCCCTCGGGGTTGTCGACATAACTCGTGCCGGGGGCCAGCGGGCGTGCGCCGAGCTTGGTGGCGATCACGATCTCGTCGCCGATGCCGCGGCTGCGGCGCCAGCGGCCGAGCAGTTCCTCGCTCTGGCCGCCCTGGCCGCCGTCGGTCCAGAAGGCGTAGTTGTCGGACGTGTCGATGAAGTTGCCGCCCGCCTCGACATAGCGGTCGAGGACGGCGAAGGAGGTCTTCTCGTCCGTCCGGGAGCCGAACAGCATCGCGCCCAGCGCGAGCACGCTCACCCGACGGCGGGTGTTCGGATCGGTGCCGATCGTCCGGTACTTCATGGTGGTCCCTCCCGTCGCGGCCCGCTGGTGCGGGCTCGATCGGGAGTCTTCAGCTTGAAGCGCGCTTCAAGTCAAGGGCGGTGGCGCGCCGGGGAGCGTCAGGAACGTGTGACGTCTGTGCGGCGGCGTCCGTCGCGCGTCTGGTCCCTCGTAGAGCCATGTGACATAGTACTGACCGTGAGTCAGCGACTGACCTGCGATGTCGTGGTCGTCGGCGCCGGGATGGTGGGCGCCGCCTGTGCGCTGTACGCCGCCCGCGGCGGTATGGACGTCGTCCTCGTGGACCGTGGCCCTGTGGCCGGCGGTACGACCGGCTCCGGCGAGGGCAATCTGCTCGTCTCCGACAAGGAACCGGGGCCCGAACTCGAACTCGCCCTGTACTCCCTGCGCTTGTGGAGAGAGCTGGCCGAGGAGCTGGGACCGGCGATCGAGTACGAACCCAAGGGCGGTGTCGTCGTCGCCTCGTCCCCCGAAGGGCTCACCGCCCTGGCGGACTTCGCGGCCGGGCAGCGGGCCGCAGGCGTCGAGGCGGAGGCCGTCGCCGTCGACCGGCTCCACGACCTGGAGCCGCACCTTGCTCCGGGCCTCGCGGGCGGCATGCTGTACCCGCAGGACTGCCAGGTGATGCCGACGCTGGCCGCCGCGCATCTCGTACGCGCGTCCGGTGCCCGCCTGCTGACCGGGTGGACCGTGACCGAGGTGCTGCGCACCCCGCAGGGAGCCGTGCGCGGGGTGCGCACGACCGGCGGGGACGTCCTCGCCCCGGCCGTGGTGAACGCCGCCGGTACGTGGGGCGGGGAGCTCGCCGCGCTGGCGGGAGTGCACCTGCCGCTCCTCCCCCGGCGCGGGTTCGTGCTCGTCACCGAGCCGTTGCCGCGCCGGGTGCGGCACAAGGTGTACGCCGCCGACTATGTCGCGGACGTGGCCAGCGACTCGGCGGCCCTGCAGACCTCGCCGGTCGTCGAGGGCACGGCCGCGGGACCCGTCCTGATCGGGGCGAGCCGTGAACGGGTGGGCTTCGACCGGTCGTTCTCCCTCCCGGTCCTGCGGGCGCTGGCGGCCGGCGCGATCCGGCTGTTCCCGTTCCTGGAGCGGGTACGGGCGATGCGGACCTATCTCGGCTTCCGGCCGTACCTGCCCGACCATCTGCCCGCCATCGGCCCGGACCACAGGGTGCCGGGCCTGCTGCACGCCTGCGGTCACGAGGGGGCCGGGATCGGACTCGCCACCGGGACCGGTCAGTTGATCGCGCGGGTGCTGAGCGGCAAGACACCGGAATGGGACCTCGGACCGTTCCGGCCGGAGCGTTTCGAGCGGGAGGCCGTGTGAATCCCCTGGAGTCGGCCCGCGCCCGGCCGGGCCCCGCCTTCACCGTGACCTTCGACGGCCGTGAGATCGAGGCGCTGCCCGGTCAGACGGTCGCGGCGGCGCTCTGGACGGCGGGCGTCACCTCCTGGCGCAACACCCGGCGCGAGGGCCGTCCACGCGGGGTCTTCTGCGGGATCGGTGTGTGCTTCGACTGCCTGGTGACCGTCAACGACCGGCCGAACCAGCGCGCTTGTCTGGTGCCGGTGCGGCCGGGCTATGTGATCCGTACGCAGGAGGGGACGGGGCATGCGGACTGACCTCGCGGTGATCGGCGCGGGCCCGGCGGGGCTCGCCGCGGCGCTCGCGGCCGGGGCGCGCGGCGTGCGCGTCACGCTCGTCGACGCGGCCCCCGAGGCGGGCGGCCAGTTCTACCGGCAGCCCGCCGCCGGACTCGGCGCGCGGCGGGCGCGGGCCCTGCACCATCAGTGGCGCACCTGGCTGCGGCTGCGCGAAGGACTCGACCGGCACCTCGCGGCCGGACACGTCAGCCACCTGGCGGATCACCATGTGTGGTGCGTGGAGAAGGAGTCGGAGGGGTTCACCGTGCACGCCCTGCTCGGGCCCGAGCAGGAGCGGCCGGTCGCCGTGCGGGCCCGCGCCGTGCTTCTGGCGACCGGCGGCTACGAGCGCGTGCTGCCCTTCCCCGGCTGGACGCTGCCCGGGGTCGTCACCGCGGGCGGCGCCCAGGCCATCCTCAAGGGCGGACTGGTGGTGCCGGGGCGCAGGGCGGTCGTGGCCGGGACCGGCCCGCTGCTGCTACCGGTCGCGACCGGGCTCGCGGCGGCGGGGGTGACGGTCGCCGCGCTCGTGGAGTCGGCCGACCCGAGGGCTTTCGTACGGTGCGCCGGGGCCCTGGCCGCCCAGCCCGGCAAGGCGGTGGAGGCGGCGGCGTACGCGGCCCGGCTGCTGCGGCACGGGGTGCGGATCCTCGCCCGGCACACCGTGGTCGAGGCGCAGGGCACCGACCGGCTGGAGGCGGTGACCGTCGCCGCGCTCGACGCCGGCGGACGGGTCCGGGCCGGTACCGCGCGCCGTGTCCCCTGCGACACCCTCGCCGTCGGGCACGGCATGCTCCCGCACACCGACCTCGCCGAGACCCTCGGCTGCCGCATCGACGGGACGAACGTCGCCGTCGACGACGAGCAGCGCACCGACGTCCCGGGCATCTGGGCGGCGGGCGAGGCCACCGGCATCGGCGGCGCGGCGCTCGCCCTCGCCGAGGGGCACATCGCCGGACGGTCCGTCGCCGCGCGGCTCGCCGGTGCCGTACCCGATCCGCGGGGGTGGGAGCGCGCCGCGCGGAGCCGGGCGGCGCTGCGCCGGTTCTTCGCGGGGCTCGACAACGCGTACGCGCCGCCTGCCCACTGGGCCGAGCAGGTCACCGACGACACCGTGGTGTGCCGTTGCGAGGAGGTGTGCGCCGGGAGCGTACGGGAGGCCGTCGCGGAGTTGGGCGCCGGTGATCTACGGACGGTGAAGCTGCTGACCCGGGCCGGAATGGGCTGGTGCCAGGGCCGGGTGTGCGGGCCTGGGGTCGCCGGGATCGCCGGGTGCGCGGAGACGGTGGCCCGGAGGCCGTTCGCGCGCCCGGTGCCGCTCGGGGTGCTGGCCGGGGAGCCCGGAGAGGACCGCCGGCAAGAGGAGCATCGGTAACATGTCACACGTCATCGAGATGGGGTATCGCGTATGACCGTCCCGGAGCACCGCCCCTGGCGCGGCGTTCTCGTCGCCACCGCCCTTCCGCTCACCGGCACACTCGCCGTCGACCACGCCAGGTTCGCCGAGCAGTGCTCCTGGCTGGTGGAGAACGGCTGCGACGGTGTCGTGCCGAACGGCTCGCTCGGCGAGTACCAGGTGCTCACCCCCGAGGAGCGCGCCCGGGTCGTGGAGACCGCGGTGTCCGCGATCGGCGGGGACCGGGTGATGCCCGGCGTCTCCGCGTACGGATCGGCGGAGGCCCGCCGCTGGGCCGAGCAGGCACGCGACGCGGGCTGCGCGTCGGTGATGCTGCTGCCGCCGAACGCCTACCGCGCCGACGAGCGGTCCGTGCTCGCCCACTACGAGGAGGTGGCGAAGGCCGGGCTGCCGGTGGTGGCGTACAACAACCCCGTCGACACCAAGGTCGACCTCGTCCCCGAACTGCTCGCCAAGCTGCACGGCGAGGGGTTCGTCCACGCGGTCAAGGAGTTCTCGGGCGATCCCCGCCGCGCCTACCGCCTCGCCGAACTCGCCCCGGAGCTCGACCTGTTGATCGGTGCGGACGACGTCCTGCTGGAGCTCGCGGTCGCCGGCGCCAAGGGCTGGGTGGCCGGTTATCCCAACGCCCTCCCGCGTGCCTCGGTGCAGTTGTACCGTGCCGCGGTCACGGGCGACCTCGACACCGCGCTGCCGCTGTACCGGCAGTTGCACCCGCTGCTGCGCTGGGACTCCCGCGTGGAGTTCGTGCAGGCGATCAAGTTGTCGATGGACGTCGTCGGCCGGTACGGCGGTCCCGTACGCCCGCCGCGCATGCCGCTGCCGCCCGAGCAGGAGGCCGCCGTGCGCGCCGCCACGGAGAAGGCCGTCGCGGCGGGGCTCGCGTAGGAGGGAGGCCGGTCATGCGCAGCAAACTCGTCCTGCACGCCGTCGACTCCCACACCGAGGGCATGCCCACCCGGGTGATCACCGGCGGCATCGGCGCCATCCCCGGCGCGACCATGAACGAGCGGCGCCTGTGGTTCCGTGAGCACCGCGACGACGTCAAGCAGTTGCTGATGAACGAGCCGCGCGGGCACGCGGCGATGAGCGGCGCGATCCTCCAGCCGCCCACCCGGTCCGACTGCGACTGGGGCGTCGTCTACATCGAGGTGTCCGGCTATCTGCCGATGTGCGGGCACGGCACGATCGGGGTGGCGACCGTGCTCGTGGAGACGGGCATGGTGGAGGTCGTCGAGCCGGTGACCACCATCCGGCTGGACACCCCGGCGGGCCTCGTCGTCGCCGAGGTCGCGGTCGAGGGCGGCGCGGCCAAGGCCGTCACCCTCAGGAACGTGCCGTCCTTCTGCGTGGGCCTCGACCGCAAGGCCACCCTGCCCGACGGGCGCACGGTGACCTACGACCTCGCGTACGGGGGCAACTTCTACGCGATCCTGCCGCTGGCGGAGTTCGGGCTGCCGTTCGACCGAGCCCGCAAGGACGACATCCTCGCGGCGGGGCTGGCGCTGATGGAGGCGATCAACGCCGAGGAGGAGCCCGTCCACCCCGAGGACCCCACGATCCGCGGCTGCCACCACGTCCACCTGTACGCACCGGGGGCCGGCGCCCGGCTGTCCCGGCACGCGATGGTCATCCACCCGGGCTGGTTCGACCGCTCCCCGTGCGGTACGGGTACCAGCGCGCGCATGGCGCAGCTGCACGCGCGCCGCGAACTTCCCCTGCACACCGAGTTCGTGAACGAGTCCTTCATCGGGACGCGGTTCACGGGGCGCCTGCTCGGGACCACGGAGGTCGCCGGCCGTCCCGCGGTGCTGCCCAGCTTCACCGGGCGGGCGTGGGTGACGGGCACGGCACAGTACCTTCTGGACCCGGAGGACCCGTTCCCGGCGGGGTTCGTGCTGTAGTCGCCTGCCGCAGCCGCCCGGTACGGGAACGCCGGAGCACTGGGACACTGGTGCCGCGTGACATTGCACCCTTCGAGGAGACGGAAACACCATGGCCGCCCCGCGCCCCAGCGCGCCCTCCCCCGCTCCCGCCCTGCCCACGCTCGGCGGCAAGAAGAGCAGTTACCGCGAGCGGGTCGCCGACGCCCTGCGGGCCGCGCTGATCGCGGGCGAGCTGCGCCCCGGCGAGGTGTACTCCGCGCCGACGCTCGCCGCCCGCTTCGGCGTCTCGGCGACCCCGGTGCGCGAGGCCATGCTCGACCTGGTCAAGGAGGGACTGGTCGACACCGTCCCCAACAAGGGCTTCCGGGTCACGGAGGTCTCCGAGAAGCAGCTCGACGAATACACCCACATCCGCTCCCTGATCGAGATCCCGACCACCGTGGCGCTGGCCCGGACGGCCGACCGGGTCTCGCTGGAGGCCCTGCGCCCGGCCGCCCGGGAGATCGTCACCGCGGCGGCGACCGGGGACCTCATCGCCTACGTCGAGGCCGACACCCGCTTCCACCTCGGCCTGCTGGCCCTCGCCGGCAACGCGCACCTCGTCGAGGTGGTCGGTGACCTGCGCAAGCGGTCGCGTCTGTACGGGCTGACCGCGCTCGTCGAGGCCGGCCGGCTGCTCGCCTCCGCCCAGGAGCACCTCGAACTCCTCGACGCCCTGCTGGAACGGGACGAGGACGCCGTACGGACGGTGATGACCCGTCACATCGGACATGTCCGCGGCCTGTGGGCGGCCCACGGCCGGGACCAGGACCGAGCGCGCGACTGACGACGTCCGCGCGGCCCCGGTCCGAGTCGGCGGCTCACCGTTCGGTGGCAGATCCCGAACGGTGGCCGTGTCCGGCGTCAGCGGCGTGTCGTAGCCGCATCCCACATCAGCGGCGTGTCGTCGAAGACCACAGCGATCCTGATCCTTGTCCCGGCCGCGATCGTCCCCGGAAGCGTCACGCTGCCCTTCTGGTTCTGGTCGAAGGAGACCGGGCCGAGGTCGGTGACCCTTCCGTCGGGCGCGAACACGTAGACGTGGCCCGTCGTGTTCGCGTGCAGGGCGTTGCCCGCGGGGTCCGGCGCCGCCGCATCCAGCGACAGGGCCGCCTTCGCCGCGACCCGGTTCGCCGGGATCAGGCTCTTCGACCGCTCGGCCTTCGTCAGGTCCCCGGCAGCCGGAGCCTGCTGAACCAGCCGCCACTCCTGCTTGCTGGGCGTCGAGTAGACCATCGTGATGTCGGCGTCCGGCTCGATCCCGGCCACCAGCGGACCGGCCTTGTCGAAGTCGGCGCCCAGACGCGCCAGTTCGGCATACGTACGGCCGGGCTGGCCGCTGCGGGGCAGGACACCGCCCCAGTACGTCTCGGCGCCGAAGCGCAGGGTCTGCCACTGCCAGTACTCGATCAGCCGCGCGCCGCGCGCCACGTGTGCCCAGGCGGCCTGCCGCCACTGGCCGTCGTAGGCGGGCCGGTTGTCCCAGGCGAACCCGATCGGGCCCGCGTTGGTCTCGGTGACCAGGAACGGCTCCTGGCGTCAGGAGAACATCCAGTCCGCGGTCCGGTACATCGCCCACACGCCGGTGGTCTTCCAGATCTGCTCGTGGTCGTCCACGGCCACCCGGCCGCGACGCAGGGCGGCGGCCGCTCTCCCGTGCAGATGCGACACCCTTGGCACCGACAGCGCCTGACCTGCTCCGGACCGCCCTTGTGCGCGATCCTGGCCGGGTACACCGCCCACGCGACCAGTGGTGCGCAGGCGCTGGGCCGCCGACTCGCCTAGGAGGACGCATGACCACCCTTGCCGACCCCGTCCCCGGCGGGCGCCCGGGTGATGTCGAGCGGGCCACCGCGCTGGAGGTGGAGCTGTCGGCGCGGGGCGTGCACGGCGTCGTCCTGGCGTACGTCGACACCGCGGGCATCGGCCGGGTGAAGACCGTCCCGACGGCCCGGCTCGCATGGGCGACCGCCTGGGGGGTGGGAATGTCCCCGGTGTTCGACACCTTCCTGGCGAACGACTCCATCGTCTCCACCGACGTGCTGGGCTCGCCGGACGGTGATCTCCGCCTGTATCCCGACCTGGACCACCTGGTGGTGCTGTCCGGACAGCCGGGCTGGGCCTGGGCTCCGGTCGACCGGATCACCCAGGAGGGTGAACGGCACCCGGCGTGCAGCCGCAGCTTCCTGCGCCGTATCGTCACCGACGCGGCCCGTGACCACGGCATCACGTTCAAGGCGGCCATCGAGGTCGAATGGGCCATCGGGCAGGGGGCCGCTCCGGGGGACGCCTTCGTCCCCGCGACATCCGGCCCTGCCTACGGCGCCACCCGGCAGGTCGAACTGAGCGACTACGCAGTCGAGTTGCTGGCGGCGTTCGCGGCGCAGGGCGTGGAGGTCGACCAGATCCACCCCGAGTACGCGCCCGGGCAGTTCGAGATCTCGGTCGGCGCGCTCGACCCGGTGGCCGCCGCCGACCGGAGCGTGCTGGTACGGCAGACCATCCGGGCGGTGTCCCAGCGTCATGGACTCAAGGTCTCCTTCTCACCGGCGGTCTCGGCGGAAGGCGTCGGCAACGGCGGGCACGTCCATCTCTCCGCCTGGCGTGACGGGGCGAATCTGCACGCACACGGCGACCGCCGCTACGGCATGACCTCCGCGGCGGAGTCGTTCGCCGCGGGCCTGCTCGCCCACATGCCGGCCCTCACGGCGGTGACCGCACCGAGTCCGGCGAGCTATCTGCGCCTCAAACCCTCGCAGTGGGCCGGCGTCTTCAGCGTCTGGGGTCACGAGACCCGCGAATCCGCGGTGCGCGTCATCACCGGCACGGCGGGCATGCGCAGTCGGGCGGCGAATCTGGAGGTGAAACCGGTCGACCTGGCCGCCAACCCGTATCTGGCGCTCGGATGCCTCATCGCCTCCGGCCTCGACGGCCTGGAGTCGTCCTCACCACTGCCCGAGGAGATCACCGGAGATCCCGCACGGTTCACCGCCGAGGAGGCGGCGGCCCGGGGCGTGCGCCGGCTGCCGACGTCACTGGAGGAGTCCGTCGGGAACTTCCGCGAGGACGAACTGCTTCGCACCGCATTGGGGCCGGTCCTGGCGGACGCCGTGATCGCCGTACGCCTCGGGGAGATCGCCGCGGTGGCCGGGCTCGACGACGAGCTCGTGGCAGCGGCGTACCGGTGGAAGTACTGAGAGTACTGAGAGTACTGAGAAGTGCCGAGAACCACCGGGAACTGCTGAACGACCGAGCAGAGGCGCGACAGCGGATCCCCGCCGACCACCCCAGGAGGCCGCCCAGCCGTGAGCAGCTCACCCGCACCCGCCACCGGGCCGGTCCACGAGGCCGTCGCCGGTCTGCCCCTCGTCGATCACCACTGTCATGGCGTCCTCACCGCCGATCCGAGCCCGGAGACGTTCCACTCGTTGATCACCGAAGGCGGCGTGTGGCCCGGGAGCGGCATCACCCCCTTCGACAGCCCCGTCGGCGTGGCCGTCCGCCGCCACTGTGCTCCCCTGCTGGACCTGCCGCGGCACGCTCCCGCCAAGGAGTACCTGGCACGGCGGGCCGAGTTGGGCTGGCGCGAGGTGAACCGCAGGTTCATCGCCGCTGCGGGGACGGACGTGTTCTGCGTCGACACCGGCTACACGCCGCACCGCCTCACGACACCCGCGGAGCTCGCGGGCGCCGCGGGTCGTCCGGCGGCAGCCGCGTACGAAGTCGTACGCCTGGAGACCGTCGCCGAGGCGGTGGCGGCCGAGGGAGTGGAGCCGGACGAGTACGCCTCGGCGTTCGTCGCCGCCACGCGGAACGCCGTGGACGAGCGGCGCGCGGTGGCGGTGAAGTCCGTCGCCGCCTATCGCACCGGATTCGACCTGGATCCCAGCCGGCCTTCGGACGCGGACGTCACCGAGGCGGCACGGCGCTGGCTGGCCCCGGCAGGAACCGGCGGCAAGGCTGCCGGAGCCGAGAAGGAAACCCGCACTCCTCCCCGCCTGAACGATCCCGTCCTCGTACGGCATCTGCTCTGGACGGCGGTGGACCTCGGGCTGCCCCTTCAACTGCACACCGGATTCGGGGACAACGACATCAGGATGCACCGGGTCGACCCCACCCATCTGACCGACTGGCTGCACCGCACCTCCGGCACGATCGCCGTGCTGCTGCTGCACTGCTGGCCCTACCAGCGTCAGGCTGCCTACCTGGCCACGGTCTTCGAGCAGGTGTACCTCGACGTCGGGCTCACCCTGCACCACGTCGGTCCCGTCCGCGCCCGGGCGATTCTTGAGGAGGCCCTCGAGATCACCCCGTTCCGCAAACTCCTCTACAGCTCCGACGCCTACGGGATCCCCGAGTTCTACCAGCTCGGCGCGCTGGCCTTCCGCAGGGGCCTGGCAGAGTTGCTCCAGGACCGGGTGGACGCCGACGAACTGAGCCTGCCCGACGCACGGCGGATCGCCGCGTGGACGGGCCGCGACAACGCCTGCCGCGTGTACGGGCTGCCCCGCTGAGATTCACTGCCGCGGGGTCAGCTGCCGCAATCCGTTCTCCAGCAGCGCGAACGCGTGTTCGGCGTCAGCCACCGCACCCGCGTAGCGCTCGTCGGCCGGCTCACCGTACGCCAGGCGTTCGGCGTTGTCCTGCGCCAGCGCCCAGTGGACGGCGACGATCTGAACGGCAGCCAGCCGCGCGGTGAGTTCCGGAGTCTTGGCCGTTTCCCGCAATGCCTCGGCGAGTGCGCGTTCGGCGCCGGTCTTGAACCGTTCCATCCGGGCCACCAGCGAGGGCGCGTCGAGGATCATCCGGAGCAGCCTGCGCACCTCGGGATGGTCGTTGAGCCCGGTGAACGGGTCCCGCTCGCGCAGCCCCCTGAGGAAGTTCTCGCGCACTGCGGTCAGCGGGGCGGTGCCGGGCGGGCGGGTCCGCACGACGCGGGCGATTTCGGTCTCGTGGTCGGCGAGGCGGTGCACCACGAGGTCCTCCTTCGCCGGGAAGTAGGCGAAGAGCGTGCGTTTGGACACCTCGGCGGCCTCGGCCACCTGGGCCACCGAGACCTGGTTGAAGCCGTGTTCGAGGAACAGCGTGATCGCCGCCTCGGAGATCGCCGCGCGGGTCCGCTGCTTCTTTCGTTCCCGTAGTCCTGGCTTGCCGTCCACGACGCCCACGGTATCAGAGTTTTGCACTGAGAGGATTTCTGCACCTGGTATACATATAGCCCGAGGCGAGAAAGCGAGAGGGAGTGACGGTGTTGACGGAGCGCACGACCGAGGTCGTCATCGCGGGCGCCGGCCCGACCGGACTGATGCTGGCGTACGAACTGGCCCTGGCCGGGGTCGAGACCCTGGTGCTGGAGAAGCTGCACCAGCGCATCCAGCAGGTGAAGGGCGGCGGGATCCAGCCCCGTACCGCCGAACTGCTTCAGTCGCGCGGGCTGCTGGAGCCGCTGCTGCGGCGGACCACGCCGCGTGATCCGGTGGGCGGGCACTTCGCGGCCCTGCCCGTGCCCCTGGACTGCACCCCCTGGCGGACCAGGCACCCCTTCCCGCTCGCGATCCCGCAGTGGGAGATCGAGGAAGTGCTCGAAGAGCGGGCGATCGCCGTCGGCGCGCGGGTCGTGCGCGGCACCGCCGTCTCAGGGATCGAGTCGGACGACGACGGTGTGGTCGTGACGGCGGACGGTCTCACGGTGCGGGCCCACTACCTGGCGGCGTGCGACGGCGCCCACAGCACGGTGCGGAAACTGCTCGGGCTGCCGTTTCCCGGCAGGCCCGGGACGCATCAGGCGGTGGTGGCCGACATCCGCCTGTCCGCCGTGTCGCCGCTGGTGCCGCGGCAGATGGGCCATATGAGCAGCCTGACCCGTCACGCGGGCGGCTACTGGGCCATGCTGGTCCCTCTCGGCGGCGACCGGTATCGGCTCACCTTCGGGCGCGGGGACCGGACGGACACCACCGGCGACCTCCCCGTCCCCCACGAGGAGATCACCGCCGCGCTGCACGACGTGTACGGCCCTGAGACCACCCTCGGTGCCGTGGACAACGCGTCCCGGTTCACCGACGCCACTCGGCAACTGGAGCACTACCGCGCGGGCCGGGTCCTGTTCGCGGGCGACGCCGCCCACATCCACCCGCCGCTGGGCGGCCAGGGTCTCAACCTCGGCATACAGGACGCGTTCAACCTCGGCTGGAAACTGGCCGCGGCCGTCCAGGACCGGGCGCCGGGCGGCCTCCTGGACAGCTACCACGCCGAACGGCATCCGGTCGGAGCCCAGGTCCTGCATCACACGTCGGCGCAGCGGGTGCTGGCAGATCCGAACCCGAGCGAGGACGTGGCCGCGCTGCGCGACATCTTCATCGACCTGCTGCGCCTGCCCGACGCCAACCGCCACCTCGCGGGACTGATGTCCGGCCTCTCACTGCGCTACGAACTGCCCGGCGAGCATCCGCTCACCGGACAGCGCATGCCGGACGCCGACCTGGTCACCGAGGCCGGCCCCACCCGGCTGTCGACGCTGTTCGGCTCCGGGCACGCCGTCCTGCTCGATCTGGCCGGAGCCGTCCCGGCCGACACCGCGCTCCCGCCACGGGTCGACCTCGTCCGCGCCACCTGCACCGACGACCTGGGCGCCGCTGCCCTGCTCATCCGCCCCGACGGCTACGTGTGCTGGGCCGCGGACAGCTCCGCGGCGGGCGACGATTCGCTGCTCACCACCATCGCCGGCCACCTTGCGAAGGCGCACTGAGCCGGGTGCCCACGGCCTGACCGCACTCGCCCTCACGCGGAGGGCTCCCGGGCTGGGGTGTGCCGGCAGCGCACGGCGAGGGCCGCGATGTCGTCGTCGAGCCTTCCGCCGCTGTAGTGGAGCAGGTCCTGGTGGAGCCGGTCCAGCAGTTCGCGGGGCGGCGTCGGGCCCTGCTGCCGCATCCACTCCGGCAGCGGGAAGAACGTGCCGGTGCGATCCCGGGTCTCCGTGACGCCGTCGGTGTAGAGCAGCATCTGGTCGCCCGAGGCGAAGGCGATGGTGTCGACGTAGTAGTGGTTTCCGAGGAGCGTCGCGAGGTTGAGGGGTGGCGAGGGGAGGCTGGGTTCGAGGATCTGGATCTCCCCGTCCCGCACCAGCACCGGTGGCGGGTGCCCGCAGTTGAGGATTCGGGCGTGCCCGCTGCCGTGAAGGATCTCGGCGATGAGAGCGGTGGCGAAGTGCTCCGGACGGTCCTGGGCGTGTGTCGCGGCGCTGTAGCGGGCCAGACTGATCTCCAGGCGACGGATGATGCCCATCAGGTCGGGCTGGTCGTACGCGTTCTCCCGGAAGCAGTTGATCACCGCGGAGGCCGCCCCCACCGCCGACAGCCCCTTGCCCCGCACGTCGCCGATGAGCAGCCGGACCCCGTACGGCGTGTCGACCGCCTCGTAGAAGTCACCTCCGATCCGGGCCTGCTCCTGGGCGGCCAGATACAGCGACTCGATCTCGACGTGCTGGATGCAGCGCGGCAGCGGGCGCAGCAGCACCTTCTGGGCTGCATCGGCGACGAGCCGGATCTGGAAGAGCGCCTCTTCTCGCTGAAGCCTGAGGTGGCTCGCATACGCGGCCGCCAACGTGACCGCGACGATCGCGGCAGCCGTGTACGGCGTCCCCAGATCGGAGTAGACGAAACTGAGCCCGATCATCACCAGCAGGCAGAACGCCCCCAGCAGGACCGTCGCGAGCACGGGCCACATCGCGGCGGCGAGCGCGGGTGCCGCGGGCAGGAGGCGGCTGAAGGCGATCTGCCTCGGAGTGGCGAACGCCAGACTGGCGACGAGGACGGTGAGGATCACCGGTGACAGCAGTACGGTGTCCCGCCGGCCACCGTACGGAGGGCGGCGGCGCCGGAGCCGTCCTGACCTGATCACAAAATGCATCTTATCGGGGTGAAGCGGACACCGAGCCGCGTTGGGCGCCAGTCGATCAGCCGCATCGAATCCCGTACTGCGGCCCGACACGCCCCTCCGCTGAACCCTGCCTGCGCCCGTCGCCCGGTGCTCCGCCCGGCTCGGGGACGCTCCCCGCCGCTCGCCGGGCATCCGGACGCTCAGCGTGTCGTCAAGGTGACGCGCTGCAAGCCGGGGCAGCGACCAACTCGAGCAAGAGAAGGCGACCGCGCCGACGCCCGGGCTTGATTCCTTCGCGCACCGCTGCCAGGCTCCCAACCCGGGCCGGATGTGGATCTCGGTGACCGTGTGGCTTCTGCCCGCGGTTCCCCCGACCGCCTCAGGCCTCCGAGGAACAGGACCCGACAGCGACTCAGCGAGTGACCGTGACGACCGACAACGACGAGCTGACTCCGCGTTCTGCGGGCCGGATGCGGACAACTCCCTCGCCGGGGCTGACGGTCGTCGGGCAGTTCCGGCCGCACGCGGCCGTATGGACGGCCGTGGCAGGCATCGCACTGTTCGCGCTGGTCGGCGCGAGCGCGCCGAACCACAACACACTCAGGGCGCCGATCACCTGGCTCCGGTTGCCCGCCATGCCCGGCGCCGTGTCCGCGGCGGTCACCTACGCGGCCATCGTGCTGTCGTGTCTCGGGACGCTCGGCCTTCTCCGCGCGCACGGGCGGGGCTGGAGGCCACAGCCACGGCTCCTGTTCCGCGCCGGTGCACTCGCCGTGCTCGTCGTCGCCAACCTCACCCCGGTCGGCTCCTCCGACATGGCCAGTTACGCGGCGTACGGCCGTATCGCCGCGCTCGGCGCCGATCCCTATGTGACGACCCCCGCCCAATTGGGTGGCACCTACGCCCATCTGGTGAGCGAGGGGTGGCGGTACACCCCGTCCGTGTACGGGCCGGTGGCAACGTGGTGGCAGGCCGCTGGGGCGTTCGTCGGCGGTGACCGGCCGTGGCTGACGATATGGGCGCTGATGCTCGCCAACGCCGCCGCGTTCCTGGGCACCGGCTACCTGCTGATCCGCACGGCCGACGATCCGGTCCGGGCCGGACTGCTGTGGATCGCCAACCCGCTCCTGATCGGCGTGCTGGTGGCGGGCGGCCACCTGGACACCATCATCGCGTGTCTGACCGTCTGCGCGATCCACTTCGTCCGCAGGGCCACCCGATGGCACCACGACCTGATCGTCGGGGGGCTGGTCGGCCTGGCCTGCGGTGTCAAGATAAGTGCCGCCCTGCTCGGCGTCGGACTGGCCTGGCCGTTGCTGCGTGCAGGCTCCTGGCAACGGGCTGCCCGGCTGACGTGCGCGGCCGCGCTGGTGCCGGCCGTCCTCTACAGCGCGTACGGCGTGCACGCCCTGGCCCCGCTCTCCGCCGCCTCCCAACTGGTCTCCACACCGTCGTTGTGGGCGGTGTTCGAGAAGTTCGGCGCCTGGTTCCTGGGCCCTCGCGGGGCAACGACCGCCACCGGTGTCCTGTGGCCCCTCGTGATGCTCGCGCTGGCGTGGGCACTGCACCGCCGCGTCCCGGCGGACGCTCCCGCCGTCGTCGCCGTACCGTTCGCGCTCACCTTCGCCTGGGTGCTCGCTGCACCGTGGACGATGCCCTGGTACACGGCTGTCGCCTGGGCATCGGCGGCCTTGCTCCGCCAGGGCCGCCTCACCCGGTACCTCGTGGTGACCACCGCGCTCCTGGCCCTGTCCCACAACAGCGGCGGTCACGGCTGGACACTTTGACATCCTCCCCTCCCTGAAGGGAGGGGATTCCCGGCTCAGGCTGCCTCCGGGAGCAGCGCTCCCGGGGGTCCTACGCCCTCAGCACCAGCCGGGTTGAGAGCAGCCCGGACCAGCATCACGCGCGCGGAGTTCTTGTCCCTGGGGGACACGGCTCCGCACGCGGTGCAGGTGTAGGTACGTTCCGAGAGAGGAAGTGCGTGCTTGGTTCTCGCTCCGCACGACGCGCAGTCCATGGTGGTGTGCGCGGGATGCACGAGACGGATGTCCCGTCCGTGCTTGCGGCCCATCACGATCAGGGCCGTCTTGGTGGCGCCGATCGCCGCGTCGGCGGCTTTGCGGGCCATGGTGGTCTTGGCGAGGAACTTCGGTTTGAAGTCCTCGACGGCGATGGCGTCGTGGTCGCGGGAGTTCGCCTCAGAGGTGCCGCGCCGACCGTCAGCCGCAGCCCCGTGTGGTCATCGCGGTGAACCGGGCCTGAACGTGACGGGCAGGCGCTCGGGGCCGCGCAGGCCGCCCGGCCTCCATCGCAGCTCGCCCGGTGGCACGGCCAGGGCGAGACCGGGAAGGCGGCGCAGGGCGGTTCCGATGGCGACCTGGCCCTCCAACCGGGCCAGCGGCGCGCCCAGGCAGTAGTGGATGCCGTGCCCGAACGCGAGGTGCGCGTTGTCGCGACGGGTGATGTCCAGGCGATCGGGGTCCGGGAACCGCGCCGGATCGCGGTCGGCGATGGCGGAGGCCACCAGCACGGTGGCGCCGCGCGGGATCGTCACGCCCGCGATCTCTACGTCCTCCCGCGCGAAACGGGCGATGCCGGGGTTGACCGGTCCGTCGTAGCGCAGGAACTCCTCGATCGCGTCCGGCAGCAGCGCCGGATCGTCCCGCAGCAGCTGGAGCTGGTCCGGATGGGCGAGCAGTGCGGCGATGCCGCTCCCGATCAGGTTGACCGTGGTGATGTATCCGGCCACCAGCAGCAGGAACGCCATGGCGATCAGCTCGTCCTCGTCCAGCCGCTGCTCCTCGTCACGAGCGGTGATCAGAGCGCTGAGCAGGTCGTCCCCGGCGTTGGCACGCTTGGCCTCCAGAAGCTTGGTCAGGTACGCGCGCATCTGCTGCCAGGCAGCGTCGACCACGGCAGGATCCGGCGGCTCGGGTCCCCTGAGGATCATGTCGTCGGTCCACCGCTGGAAGTCGTACCGGTCCGTCGTGGGCACCCCGAGCAGTTCGCTGATCACGGTGACCGGAAGCGGCAGCGCGAAGTCCGCGACGAGGTCCGCGCGGCCTTCCGGCACGATCGCGTCGAGCAGCCCGTCGGTGACGGCCTGGACGCGGGGCCGCAGCTCGGCCACCCGACGTGCGGTGAACGCCTTCGAGACCAGCCTGCGCAGGCGGGTGTGGTCGGGCGGATCCGCCCGGAGCATGTTGCGCAGCATGGACTCGCGCTCCGTCGCGGGCAGCTGGTTCAGGAGCCGGGGGTCCGACGCGTCGCGGACGTCGCTGCTCAGCCGCGGGTCGGAGAGCGCGGCGAGGCCGTCCTCGTACCGCGTGACCAGCCAGGCCTCCAGGCCGCCGGCGATGACCGCCCGCCGCACCGGGCCCTCCTCGCGCAGCTGCCGGTAGAACGGGAAGGGGTTTGCCAGGAAGGCCGGGTCGGCATAGGGAAGGAGGATCGGCTGCTCGCTCATCGTGGTCTCCCGAAGTGCGTCGAAGTGCTGCACAGAACGTCTGGGGTGGCCACGGACTGTGTGGCGGATTCAGCACGTTTTGAAGATATATGTCCCAGTATGGTGAGGCTGTCGTTCACACCGAGGGGGAGACACGATGGAGCGGACCACGTGCTGTGTGGTGGGTGGCGGCCCCGCCGGAATGGTCCTCGCCCTGCTGCTGGCCCGGTCCGGCGTGGACGTCACCGTCCTGGAGAAGCACGGCGACTTCCTGCGCGACTTCCGCGGTGACACCGTGCATCCCTCGACCCTGGCCCTGCTGGACGAGCTGGGCCTCGCCGAGCGTTTCGCCCGTCTGCCGCAACGGCGGATGACGACCGTTCAGCTGCCGATCGGCCGGGACCGTTCACTGGTCACCGTCGGAGACATCGGCGCGCTGCGGGGCGCGTACAACTACATCGCCATGGTGCCGCAGTGGGACCTGCTCGACCTCCTGGCGGACGAGGCCCGACGGGAGCCGTCCTTCTCCCTGCGGATGAACACCGAGGCGACGTCCTTCCTGGTGGACCACGGAAGGGTCACGGGGGTGCGGTACCGCACGTCCGAGGGCCGTACCGGTGAGCTGCGGGCCACCCTCACCGTCGCCTGCGACGGCCGGGGCTCGCTGGCCAGGGCACTGCCCGAACTGCGGCTGCGGCAGTTCCCCTGCCCCATGGACGCCTGGTGGTTCCGGCTGCCGCGGCGGCAGGACGACCCGCACGGGCTCGTGGGAGGCGTCGGCGACCGGTTCCTCACGGCCATGATCGACCGTGGGGACTACTGGCAGTGCGCCGTGCTGATCCCCAAGGGATCCGACGGCCGGCGCCGTGCGGCGGGCGTGGAGCGGTTCACGGCCGACTTCACGGCCGCCGTACCCTGGCTCGCCGACCGCGTGCACACGCTGCGGTCGTGGGACCAGGTGAAGCTGCTCGACGTACGCCTCGACCACCTCAGGCGCTGGCACCGCCCGGGTCTGCTGTGCATCGGCGACGCGGCGCACGCGATGTCGCCGGTCTTCGGCATCGGCATCAACCTGGCCGTGGAGGACGCCGTGGCCGCCGCGCGGCACCTCGTCGAGCCGCTGCGCGCGGGCACGGTCGGCCTGCGTGACGTACGGGCCGTGCAGCGCCGCCGCCGGCCCACCACGGCCGCGACCCAGGCGCTGCAGCGGGCCGCCCATGCCCGGGTCATCGAACCGCTGCTCGCGGGCCGCCCGCCCTTCGGCAACCCCGGGCGAGCCCAGCGTATGGCCGACCTGCTCACCGCCTCGCGGTGGCTGAATCGGGTGCCGGCGTACTTCCTCGCCTACGGCGCCGTACGCGAGCGGCCGCCGGCTGCGGCGGTTCGCTGAGGGCGGTTCGTCCTCCGTCGCAGCGCAGGGGCACCGCCGGCTCCCGCACGAGCGAGTCGCCGGGTGGGCGAAGGGCACTGCGCCGGGGGGCGGTGTCAGCGCCCGTGATCCCGTTCGCCGGCGGGACCGGTCAGGGCTGGTTCGGGTCGCCGGCGGGACCGGTCAGGGCTGTTCCGGGGCGGTGGATGCCGCGCGGGCGGTAGCCGAGGAGGTCTGCGAGGCCGAGCAGATCGGCGAGCAGCCAGACGATGGCGAACCACATCTCGGTGCCTTGGAGCCCCGGGTCCCGGCCGGGGCCGCTGCCGTCGGGCGTGGGGCCGAAACCGAAGCCCTGCCCTGGCCGCCAGCGCGTGAGTGCGGCGGCCAGCTGCGTCGCCGCCCAGGCACGCGTCTCCTCGCCGCGGTGGTCGGTCTGCCGGCCGCAGAGCCACAGGGGGTGGACGACGTCCAGGACGTTGCAGGCGTTCTCCCGGCCGGGGGCGAAGAACCGCCGGTCGCGGGCGTGGTCGAGGACGGTGTCGATGACCCGCTCGGCGTACGGCACCGGCAGGCCGAACTGGGCGAAGGAGCCGCGGGTGAGCCGGTAGTAGCCGTTGACCATCTGCAGGCGCCCGCTGTCCGGGGTGGGTGAGCCCCACATGCCGGTCCACGCGTCGACGTGGGTGTGCAGCCAGCCGAAGAGCGCCTCCACCGCCCCGGGCGCGGCCGGTCCGGCCGACGGCTGCGCCTGCCCGTACTCGGGGACCAGACCGCTGGCGGCGTCCTGCAGGGCCCGCAACCGTGCCACGTGCTCTGCCGCGGGCAGTTGCGGCGGAGCCCCGTCGAGGAGGAGGTCGGCGATCTCCACCGCGTCGCAGAACGCCCGCACCGTGGGCCGGGCGCCGGGCCGGTCGACGTACCGGCCGTCCTCCGGCCAGCAGCGGGCCAGCAGATCGGCCGCCTGCGCACGAGCCGTCTCGGCGAACGCCGTCCGCCCCCGCGGTGTGCTGCTCGCCGCACTGTGGCAGGAGGCGATCGCCGCCCACGACGCCCGAGTCGGCGCGGGGCTGCCGGGCCGCTCCCCATCACGCACCAGGGGCCCTCCGAAGAGAGCCCCTGACCTGCGGAAACGTCCGACATCGCTGTCGGGACGACAGGATTTGAACCTGCGACCCCTTGACCCCCAGTCAAGTGCGCTACCAAGCTGCGCCACGTCCCGTCGCGCTCCCGCGTGTTCCGCGGGTGCGCGCAGGCAAACCCTACCGCACTGGTCTGAGGGGCCCTCATCCGGCCGCCCGCGCCGGCTGCCGACCGCCCGCGGCGCGCCCTACTCCGGCGGCGTGGGCGTGTCGTGGGTGCGGTACATCGCCTGGACGTCCAGCTCCAGTTGCACCGTCGGGCCCACCACCGCGATGCCCCGGGCCAGCATGGACCGCCAGTTCAACGTGAAGTCTTCGCGGTGCAGCTCCGCCTTGGCCAGGGCCGCGCAGCGCAGCTCCTCGCCGTAGCCGCCGTTCACCATGCCGAGGTACGTCGTGTCCAGGGCGACCGAGCGGCTCACGCCGTGCATCGTGAGGGAACCCTGCAGGGTCCACTTGCTGCCGCCCCGGTATGCGAAGCGTGTGCTGGCGAAGTCGATGTACGGGAAGCGCTCGACGTCCAGGAAGTCGGCGGACCGCAGATGGTTGTCGCGGGTGTTGTTGCCGGTGTTGATGCTGGAGGCGTCGATCCGGACGTGGACGCGGGACTGCGTCATGTCCTGGGCGATCTGGATGCCGCCCTCGAAGCGTTCGAAGCGGCCGTGGACGTTGGCCATGCCGACGTGCTTGGCGATGAAGCGAATCGCCGTGTGCGGCGGGTCGAAGAGCCAGGCGCCCGGCATCGGCAGCTGCTGGGCCTCGGCCGGCTGCAGCCAGATGCGCTCGGTGCGCGCCGCCGTGCCGGCCACGATCTCGACGGTCTCTCGGTGCGGCCTGAGGCCCTCCGCCGCGACCAGCAGGCTGTAGTGGCCGGGCGGCAGCGCGGCGAGGAAGAAGCCGTACGGGTCGGTCGTGCCACGGGCCGCGACGCGGTGCGTGTCCAGGGCGGTGACGGTGACGTCCGCGGCCGCCATCGGCGAGCCCATCGGGTCGACGATCTCGCGTGCGACGGCGCCCGCGCCGGGCGGGAGGGGGAGCGAGAGGCCCGCCGCCTCGGCTGAGGCGCCCCGGGGCCGCCGACGCCGGAGGAGTGCGAGGGCCATGATGTTCACCTTTCTTCGGTGGCGCAGCCGTGCGAGCGGCGGCTCGGGGCACGCCGAAGCGGCCGCGCCTGCATGCGGTCCCCCCCTTCTCGATCTTGGGTCGGACCGCGCCGCAGCGGGTGTCTCATTACGAGACAGTTCATGCGACAGCGTGCGAGCGCCGTCGCGAAGGCCCCTATGCCGCGGCGGTCTCCGGTGGCCGTCCCTCGTACGCCGCCCTCAGCACGCCCCGCACCCCGTCCGCCGTCACCGGGCGCGGGTTGGCGTACGGCTGGGCCGTCACCTGGGCGGCGGCCGCCGCCACGTCGGGCTCCGCCAGGCCGAGTTCGGCGAGGGAGCGCGGCGCGCCGAGGCGCCCGCCCAGCTCCCACAGGGCGCGCGCCACGTCCTCGGCGCCGAGCGCCCGCCGCAGCGCGGTCACCGCCTCGGGGGCCGCGGGCGCGTTGTAGGCGAGGACGTACGGCAGCACCACCGTGTGCGTCTCCGCGTGCGGCAGCCTGAAGGTGCCGCCCAGCACATGGCACAGCTTGTGGTGCAGCCCCATGGTGGTCGAGCCGAGGCAGGCCCCGCACAGCCACGCCCCGTACAGTGCGCGGCTGCGTGCCTCGAGGTCGCCCGGGTCCGCGACGAGCAGGGGCAGCGCCTCGGCCATCGCCCGGGTGCCGTCTTCCGCCATCAGCTGGACCAGCGGGGAGGTGTCGGGGGCGTACAGCGCCTCGACGGCGTGGGCGAGCGCGTTGATGCCGCTGGTCACGGTGAGCGGTACGGGCAGGGAGAGGGTCAGTTCGGGGTCGTAGACGACGCTGCGGGGCTGGACCTGCGGGTCGCGGCCGGTGCGTTTGGCCCCGTGTTCGGTCAGCCCCCACACGGGGGTCATCTCGGAACCGGAGTAGGTCGACGGCACGGCGATCAGCGGCAGCCCGGTGCGCAGCGCGATCGCCTTGCCGAGGCCGATCGCGGAGCCGCCGCCGACCGCCACGCACCCGTCGGCCCCGGCCGCCCGCGCCGCCTCGACGCCCCGGTCGGCGACGTCGGCCGGTACGTGCATACGGGCCTCGGCGTGCAGTCCCGCGCAGGCGTCGCCGAGGGCTTCGGCGACCGTCCGTGCGGTGGGCTCGCCGCGGCTGCCGGAGATCACGAGCAGCCGCCGCAGGCCCAGGCGCACGGCCTCGTCCGGGGTCGCGGTGACGGCGGCGCCGGGCCAGAAAACGACCCGCACGGGCCGCGTCTCGTAGGTGAAGTCGGTGGTGAAGGTCATGTCGCACGCTCCAGGACGAGGTCGAAGCGGGCCTGCCGGAACGGGTTGGGTACCCCGAACTCCCGTGCCTGGAACGGGTCGTCGGTGACCGTGAAGTCCTGCACCAGGCTCTTCTTCACCGCGAAGACGGCGTCGGAGTCCAGGTAGTCGCTGCCGGCCACGAAGATGTGCGTGGTGACGGGGGCGTGTCCGTCGGCGGTGGCGATGAAGTGGATGTGTGCGGGGCGGTACGGGTGCCGTCCGGTGGCCCGCAGCAGTGCGCCGACCGGGCCGTCGGTGGGGATGGGATACGGGGCCGGTACGCAGGTGCGGAACCAGAAGCGGCCCTCGCTGTCGGCCGTGAACAGCCCGCGTCCGTTGCCCGCGGGCTGGAGGTCCGGCTGCTGCACGTCGTAGTGGCCGTCGGCGTCGGCCTGCCACACGTCGAGGACGGCGCCCGGCAGGGGTGTGCCGTCCTCGGAGAGCACCCGGCCGCTGACCACGCACGGCTCGCCGCTGCCCACCAGGTCTATGTCGTCGCCCAGTTGGCGCACCGGCGACTCGGTCATGTGGAAGGGGCCGAGGACGGTCGACTCGGTGGCGCCGGGTGCGCGGTGGCCGTTCAGGGTCTCGACGAGCATGGAGACGCCGAGGACGTCCGACAGCAGGATGAACTCCTGACGGGTGTCCGTGCAGGCCTGCCCGGTCGCCGTCAGGAAGCCGACGGCCTTCTCCCACTCCTCCTGGGTGAGTCGCGTCTCGCGCACGAAGGCGTGCACGTGGCGGATCAGGCCCGTGAGCAGCTCGCGGAGCCGGGGGTCGGCGGTCGCGCCGAGACTGGCGACGGCCTCCTCGGTGACCGTGTCCTGTCCGGCGGTGCTGTCGATGGTCATGCCGTGCTCCTCGTCGTCCACGACGTACCTGTCGCTTCCTCCATGATCTCGCGTTCAGGCGTGTCCGAGGATGCGCCGCAACGCCTCGGACAGCAGTTCCCGGGCGTCCGGGGCGGCGGACGCGTGCCGGAACGCGACGAAGCCGTCGGGCCGCACCAGCAGGGCGCCCGCGTCGGAGATCTCGCGCAGCCGTGCCCAGTCGCCGTAGGGGTCCTCGTACTCCTGGCCCGGGCCGATCACCACGGTGGCGATCTCGGTCTCCTGCGCCTTCGCCGCCCGCACCCAGCTCTCGCCGCCGATGCCGGTGAGCAGGGTGAAGCGGCCCTTGCCGACGGTGTCGAGGGTGGACAGGGTGCGGGTGCCGGAGGTGATCCAGGCGTGCGGGAGCCTGGCGCCGGGCCGGGAGGAGGGCTGGTGGTACAGCTCGGGGTCGCGGGTGAACCCCGGGTCTGGAGTGCCGTCCAGGACGATCGCGTCGGAGACGTAGCGCTGGTTGAGGTCGACGCCGTGCGCGTTGAACTCGTACACCTTGAAGGCGATCGCCTCGCGCAGCTTCGCGCGCTGTTTCTCGGCGGCCTCGGTGGCCTCCTTGCGTGCGGCGATGTTGGCCCACAGCTGCTCGGGGGTCTGCGGGGACAGCCCGTCGAGCGCTTCGAAGATGGGCGCGGTCTCGCCGATGGACTGGTTGGCGCGGGTGACGATCTGCTTGCCGACGGGGGCGCGCTCGGCGGTGTAGGACTCCAGCAGCTTGGGGCCCGCCGTGCCGTCGAGGACCAGCTTGAGCTTCCAGGCCAGGTTGTAGGCGTCCTGGATGGAGGTGTTGGAGCCGAGGCCGTTGGACGGGGGGTGGCGGTGCACGGCGTCCCCGGCGCAGAAGACGCGCCCGCTGGAGTAGGTCTCGGCGTACATCTCGTTGACGGTCCACGCCGAGGACGACTTGACGGTCACCGGTATCTCGTCGTCGCCGACCAGCTTGCGGATCACGGACTCGGCGTACTCGGTGGTCAGGTCGGGGGCGCCCGCCTCGACGTCGTAGCCCCACACGATGAGCCACTCGGTCCAGGGCCGCACACAGCGCACCAGCCCGGCGCCGATGCCGCCGACCGTCGCGCCGGGCGCGAGGACCCAGTAGAGAGTGGAGGGGCGGTGGGCCGTGTACTTCGTCAGGTCGGCGTCGAAGACGATGTTGATGCTGCCGGCGACGCCCATCTGACCGCCCATCGGCAGGCCGGCGTCCTCGGCGACCTTCGAGCGGCCGCCGTCCGCGCCGATGAGGTACTTGGCGCGGATCTCGTAGGTGTCCCCGCGCAGCCGGTCGCGGACGGTGGCCGTGACCCCGTCGGCGTCCTGCGTGTGGGTGAGGTACTCGGTCTGGAAGCGCAGCCGGGTGCCGCGGGCGACGGCCGCGTTCACGAGGACCGGTTCCATGAGGTGCTGCGGCATGTCGCACATACGGGTGGGGCTGGCGAGTTCGTGCGCGGCCTGGACCAGCGGGTCGTTGCCCCAGGAGCGCACCCGGCCCAGTTCCTCCCCGGCGAGGCTGGTGCAGAAGGTGGTGTTGCCCATGAGGTACTGCGGGGTGGCCTGTTGGACGACGTCCTGTTCGACGCCGAGGTCGCGCAGCACCTCCATCGTGCGCTGGTTGGTGATGTGAGCGCGGGGCGTGTCGGCGAGGCTCGCGTAGCGGGTCACGACGATGTTGGGCACGCCGTAGGTGCTCAGGGCGAGCGCGGCCGAGGCACCGGCAGGGCCGCTGCCTACGATCAGAACGTCGGTCTCGACGACGGTGGACACGGGGCGCTCCTGATGGGGGGACGGACACCGAGCGTTCAAGATCGTGGACCGGCGCGAGGGCGTGCGGGTGTCTCATTACGAGACATCGCGGCCGTCCCGTGCACGGAACAGGGCCAGTTGTTGCCGCTTCAACCGAACCCGCTACGGTGGGGGCGTTGTGACCACGACAGAACACTCCCCCGCCGGTCCCGCGCTCGCCCCGCTGCGTCTGGCACGCGAGCGGTTCCTGTCGGGGCGTCCGCTGCCCGACGGCGTGCCGGAGGAGGTCGTCGCCGCCTGGCGGCGTGCGCGGTTCTTCGGGGTCCAGCACGACTTGAGGGAGCCGACCGCCGATCCGGTGCGTCCGGTGGAGTCGGCGCTGCTGGAGGCGGCCCGGCCCGTGCTCGAACGGATCGCCCCCGCGCTCGGCCGCGAACGGTCGGTCCTCCTCCTCACCGACGAGCGGCTGCGGGTGCTGTGGACGGCCGGGAGCGGGGCCGGGCTCGACCCCTGGCCCGATCTGTCGGAACGGGCGGTCGGCCACAACAGTGCGGCGCTCGCCCTGCGCACCCGGCGGCGGGCCGAGGTGCACGGACCGGAGCACTTCCTCGACCGGTGGCAGGACGTGTCGGCGGTCAGCGTCCCGGTGTCGGCGCCGTGGACCGGGCAGGCGCTCGGCACGGTGACCGTGGCGTCACGGCTGCGCGCCGGGTGCCCGCCGCATCCGGGCGCGGCGCTCGCGGAGGCGGCCGTCGCCGCGGTGGAGGCCGAACTGCTCGCCCGGGCACGGCCGCCCGAGCGGGTCCTGCTGGACGCCTATCTGCGCGCGGCGCGCGGGCCGGACGCCGCGGTGGCCGCGCTGGACGGCCTCAGCCGCCTGGTCAGCGCGGCGGCGGAGCGCATGCTGGCGCCGGAGTCCCTTCAGGCCCTGGAGCGTACGGCCGTGGCGGTACGGCACCAGGAGGACGTGCCCGCCGAGGCCGTCCTGCCCGAGGGAGCGGGGTGCACCGCGCGGATCACTCCGGTATGCCGGGACGGCGCGGTCGTCGGCATCGTGGCCGTGCTGGAGCCGCTGGCCGATCCCCCGCCTCCGGTGCCGCGCCCGGCCGTCGCCCTGGTCGGCTGCTCGGTCCCCTGGCGCCATGCCGTCGGGCGCGCCGTCGAGCTGGCCCGCTCCCGGGAGCCGCTGCTGCTGTCCGGTGAGCGCGGCACGGGGAAGACCGCGCTCGCCCGGGAGCTGCTGGGCGAGCGCGCCGCACGGGTGGTCGACGCGGCGGAGAACGGGGAACTCGACCGCGCGCTCGCCGAGCTGGCCCGGGGCCGTCCTCTCCTGCTCCGCCACGCCGAACGGCTCGCCCAGTCCGGTGTGGCCGCCCTGAACACCCTGCTCGACGCGCACCCCGAGGCGCCCCTGCTCGCCACCTACACGCCCGGCGCGCCGCCCGGCCCGTGTCTCCAGCGGCTCCTCGACACCCTGGCCGCCCGCTCGGTCACCCTGCCCGCGCTGCGCGAGCGCCCCGAGGACATAAGGGAGTTGCTGCCGGCGCTGGCCCCGCGGCCCGCACCCGGCAACCCGCCGTTGACCTGGGCACTGGACGCCCTGCGCGCCCTGGAGCGGTATCCGTGGCCCGGAAACGTGACCGAACTCGCGCACGTCGTACGGGCGCTGGCGGAGCACCGCCGGGCGTCCGGGCCGGTCCGCCGGGCCGAGCTGCCGGATCCCGTGCGCGACGGACCCGCGGTCCGTCCGCTCAGCCCGATGGAGCACGCCGAACGCACCACGATCCTGGAGGCGCTGCACCGCAACGGCGGCAACAAGGCGCGTACGGCGGCGGCGCTCGGCATCGGCCGCGCGACGCTCTACCGCAAGCTGCGCGGGTACCGGGGCTGACCGCAACGTCGTTGCAACGTGTCCCGTGCTGGGATCGTGCCGTGACCATGGACATGATTCCGCGCGTGGAGCTGACCCCCGCGGCCGCCGAGCTGGTGCGGCGGCTGCGGGAGGTCCACGGGCCGCTGATGTTCCACCAGTCCGGCGGCTGCTGCGACGGCAGCGCGCCCATGTGCTACCCGGAGGGCGAGTTCCGCACCGGCGGCTCGGACGTGCTGCTCGCGGAACTGGAGGTCGACGGGGTCGGCGAACCGGTCGGTTTCTGGATGTCCAGGAGCCAGTACCAGGCGTGGAGCCACACCCGGCTGATCGTGGACGTGGTGCCGGGCCGTGGCAGCGGCTTCTCCCTGGAAGCACCCGAAGGAGTGCGTTTTCTCATCCGTTCCCGCGTCGTCGACGCCTGAGCACCGCGCGGGACACCGCTGTCTGGTGCACTTCCCCCGAGTCCTGGGCAAGTTGGCGAGACATCAGGGGGAGCTGTGACGCGTCACGACAGACGGTTCAGAGTCGTACTGACGGCTTTTCTGGCATGGAGCGCACTGGCCGGTGCCGCCCTCGCGGGGGCCGCACCGGCCAGTGCCGCGCCGGACGCCCGGAGGATCGCGCCGGGTGTCCAGTACAGCGAGTTCGACATCCCCGCGGCCCACGGGGTGACGCGCGCGCACCTGGTCACCGTGGACCTGCGCGATCCGCGGGTACGGGTCGACCTGCTGCATCCGCGTGCCGTGGCCGCCCGCGCCACCGTCTCCCAACTCGTCGGCGCGCAGCGTGCGGTGGCGGGGATCAACGGCGACTTCTTCAACATCACCGAGACCCAGCATCCTTGGGTCCCGGCGACCGGCTCGGCCGTCGGCCCGGCCGTCGCGAGCGGGCACACGCTCAAGGCCGCCGTACCGCGCGGGCAGCGCTTCGGACCGGCCCTGCCGCCCGGTACGAGCACCGAGGACGTGCTCGGAGTGGGCACGGACGGTGCCGCGCGACTGGACCGGCTGACCCTCGACGGCTCCGTGACCACACCGGGCGAGCGGCTGCCGCTGCGCGGGCTCAACCAGTACGCGCTGCCCGAGGGGTCGATCGGGGCGTACACCTCGGACTGGGGCAGTGTCTCGCGGCTGCGCGCCGTCTGCGGGACCGACACCGACCGGGGTGGGCCGTGCAGCACGGACTCGTACGAGGTGACCATCCGGGGCGGCCGGGTCGCCGCCACGGCCGATCATCCGGGCAGCGGCCCCATCGCGGCCGACAGCACGGTCCTGGTGGGCCGTGAAGCGGGGGCGCGGCAGCTGCGCAAGCTCTTCACGGGCGAGAAGGTCCAGGTGCGGCACCAGCTGGTGGCGGCCGCGTCCGGGGTTCCGTACCGCTTCGCCGTCGGCGGCTTCCCGGTGCTGCGGCACGGCACGCCGCTGCCCGGCCTCGACGCCACGACCTCCGCCGTGCGCACCGCGGTGGGCATCGAGGACGGCGGCCGCCGCCTGCTGCTGCTCGCCCTGGACGGCTCGGCCGCCTATCGCAGCGGCCTCACCGTCTCGGAGGTCGCCCGGACCCTGCGGTGGCTGGGCGCCACGGACGGCTTCAACCTCGACGGCGGCGGCTCCACGACCCTGGTCACCCGGTCGTCGGCCACGGGCACGGTGAGCGTGCGCAACCATCCCAGTGCAGGAGCCGAGCGCCCCGTCCCGGACGGGATCGGGGTGTTCGGCTCGTGAGCGTCAGGGGCGCAGGCTGCTGACGATCTGCGCGGTCGCCGCGAGCCCCTGGTGGATGGTCGGGGCCATGCTCGTACTGGCCAGGAAGAAGCCGAGCAGAATGCAGACCAGCGCGTGCGAGATCTTCATGGCGTTGTTGCGCACGAAGATCACCGCAATGATCAGGAGCAACAGCACCACTGAGATGGAAACGGCCATCATCACCCTCCTACGCCACGCCCACTTCGCGGCTTTCGGCCGCAAGTGTGGCGTAGCGGAGGGTTCATCCGGGCGGCTGACGTGTCCGCCGAACGTGTGGTTCTAGGACCGTTCGTGGGCGTCGAGGAACGCCTCGAGGCCCGCGAGGTCGTCCGTGTTGAAGTAGTCGACCCCCGCGGCCAGCAGTTCGCTCCACAGGGCGTCCCGGGCCGGGCCCGCCGCGTCGGGGGTGGCCCAGAAGCGCACCTTCTGCCGGTGCGCGTGCGCCCGGGAGAGGATGTCGCGCAGCTTCTGCCGCTCGGCGTCGGGGAAGGACCCCTCCCCCTGCCAGCTGAAGTTGAGGGTCCAGTTGTCGCTGATCAGTGGGACGAAGGTGGCGGGCGCGGGGCTGCCGAGGTCACTGAGGCGGCCGTCGTAGAAGGCGTGCCGCACGGTCTGCGCCTCCATCGGGGCACGGGCGGCGCGGTCGCCGGAGATGACCGCGGTGACCGGTCCCGGGTACACGCGGCCGTGCGCGTACGTCGTGAACAGGTGCCGGTGGCGCCGGAGGTGGCGGTCGAGTTCCAGGTAGGCCGACGAGCCCTCGGTCTTGATGTCGACGAGGAGTTGCAGCGGCCTGCGCCAACCGCGGTACACCGAGCCGTGGTTCGCCTTGACGAGGGTGGCGAGCGGGTCGAGGTAGAGGGATTCCAGGGTGCGCCTGGGGTCGAGTTCGACGGGGTCGTGGGCGACGAGGAGCTGGTCGCCGACGAGGTAGATGTCGGCCTCCACGCTGCCGAAGCGGTGGTCGAGGGCGTCGAAGAGGGGTCGCGGGTGCTCGTAGTCGTTGTGGGCGTGGGCGCGCCACAGCGGGCGCGGGCCGCGCTTGCCCTCGCCCGCCCATGCGTGCGCGGTGGGCAGGGCGAGCGAGCCGGCGAGTGCGGCGCCCAGGGTGGTGAGGGCTCTGCGACGGGTGGTGAGGGCCATGCTCTGCCTCCCTTGATGTGCCGTACGGGACTTCAAGGGAGTATGGGCGCCCATGAGCCTCGGGAAGCAGGTCCGACGGGGGAGTTGGCCGGACCGCCGTCCCGCGTTCATCTCGCCCGCCGGGCGCACACGGAAAAAGCCCGCCCCGGGTGGGGCGGGCTTCTCCCGCGCGTCATGTCACGGGGCCTGGAGGTCGACCAGGTCGGCCAGCGCCTCGCGGTGAGCGCCCGCCGTGCCGTAGGCGATCGAATCCGCCTTGGCCCGCTTCAGATACAGGTGGATCGGGTGCTCCCAGGTCATGCCGATCCCGCCGTGCAGTTGCAGGGCCTCCTCGGCGGCGCGGACGGCGACGGGTGCCGCGTACGCCTCGGCGACGGCGACCGCGATGTCCGTGTCCTCGCTGCCCCTGGCGAGCGCGTCGGCCGCGTGACGGGCGGCGGCCCGCAGTCCGGCGACCTCCAGCCACAGCTGTGCGAGCCGGTGCTTGAGCGCCTGGAACCCGCCGACGGGCCGGTTGAACTGCTTGCGTTCCTTCAGATAGCGCACGGTCTCGGTCAGGCACCAGTCGGCGACGCCGAGTTGCTCGGAGGCGAGCAGTCCCGCGCCGGCCCGCAGGGCTCGTCGTACGGCCGGTGCGGCGTCCGCGGTGAGCAGGCGCCCTGAGGCGCCGTCGAGGGTGACCGCGGCGAGCGGGCGGGTGAGGTCCAGGGCCACCTGCGGGGTGATGGTGACGGCGGCCGCGTCCACGGCGTACAGGCATCCGTCGTCCGCCGGAACCAGCAGCACATCGGCGGCGGCCGCGTCCGCGACGGCGCTCAACTCCCCGTGCAGCGCGCCGTTCTCGTGTCGTACGACGCCGTGGGCGCCGCCGGGTCCGGCGGACAGCCCGACCGCGAGCGCGCCCACGGTCCGCCCGGACGCCAGCTCCGTCAGCAGCTTGGCGGCCTCGTCGCTGTCGCAGGCGAGCAGGGCCTCGGTCGCCACCACCGCGCTCGTCAGGTACGGCACCGGGGCGACCGCGCGCCCCAGCTCCTCCAGGACCACGGCGGCTTCGCGGTGCGAGGCGCCCTGGCCGCCCAGGGACTCCGGCACCAGGAGACCGGCGAGCCCCATGCCGTCGGCGAGCGCCTGCCACAGCGAGCGGTCGTGCGGGGCGTCCGACTCGATGCGCGCGATCACTCCCGCCGGTTCGCAGCGGTCCGTGAGGAGGTCGCGCACGGCGGAGCGCAGCGCCTCTTCCTCCTCCGAGTAGAGCAGATCGGGCTGCGTGCTCGTCGTGCTCATCGGGCCAGGTCCTTCCATGCGACGTCCTTGTCGGTGCGCGGCTCGGCGGGCAGGCCCAGGACGCGCTCGGCGACGATGTTCAGCAGGACCTCGCTGGTCCCGCCCTCGATGCTGTTGCCCTTGGAGCGGAGGTAGCGGTAGCCGGCGTCACGGCCGGTGAAGTCGACGAGTTCGGGCCGGCGAAGGGTCCAGTCGTCGTACAACAGGCCCTCCTCGCCCCGCAGTTCGACCTCCAGGCCGCTGATCTCCTGGTTGAGGCGGGCGAAGGCGAGCTTCATGCCGGAGCCCTCGGGGCCGGGCTGGCCCACGGCGAGCTGCTGGCGCAGCCGTTCGCCGGTGAGCCGGACGACCTCGGCCTCGACCCACAGCCCCAGCAGCCGCTGGTGCAGGTCGTGGGTGCGCAGTTCGGGGCGCTCGCGCCAGGTCCTCGCGACCGGGCCGATCATGCCGCCCTCGCGCGGGATGCGCATGCCGCCGATGGACACCCGCTCGTTCATCAGCGTGGTCTGCGCGACCCGCCAGCCGTCTCCGACCTCGCCGAGGCGGCGGGCGTCGGGGATGCGGACGCCGGTGAGGAAGACCTCGTTGAACTCGGCCTCGCCGGTGATCTGGCGCAGCGGCCGGACCTCGACGCCGGGGTCGGTCATGTCGCAGATGAAGTAGGTGATGCCCTGGTGCTTGGGCACGTCCGGGTCGGTGCGGGCGATGAGGATGGCCCAGCGGGCGATGTGGGCGCTGGACGTCCACACCTTCTGCCCGTTCACGATCCAGTCCTCGCCGTCCCTGACGGCCCGCGTGCCGAGGGCGGCGAGGTCGGATCCGGCGCCGGGCTCGCTGAACAGCTGGCACCACACCTCCTCGCCCGTCCACAGCGGCCTGAGGTAGCGCCGCTTCTGCTCCTCGGTGCCGTAGCGGAGGATGGTCGGCGCGGCCATGCCGAGCCCGATGCCGATGCGGCGGGGGTCGTTGTCGGGGGCGCCGGCTGCCTCGAGCTCGGCGTCGACCACGGCCTGGAGGGAGCGGGTGGCGCCCAGGCCGCCGAGGCCCTCCGGGTAGTGCACCCACGCGAGTCCGGCGTCGAAGCGGGCCCTGAGGAAGTCGAGGCGGTCGGTGGTGGCGGGAGGGTGGGAGGCGAGCAACTCCTGCGTACGGCGGCGCAGTTCGGTGGCGTCGGTCATGCGGTGGCTCCGTTCTCCAGGACGACGGCGACACGGCCGGTCGTCACGCCGTCGGCCACGCGCTGCACGGCGGTCGCGGCACCGCTCAGCGGGACCCGCTCGCTCACCAGGGGCTTGATGGCGCCGCGGGCGGCCAGCTCGGTGAGCTGTTCGTGGCAGTGCTGGACCAGCTTCGGGTTCTTGGTGTTGTACAGGCCCCAGTGCAGGCCGAGGATCGAGTAGTTCTTGACAAGTGCGTGGTTCAGCCCCGGGCTGGGGATGGACCCGCTGGCGAAGCCCACGACGACGATCCGGCCCTCGAAGGCGACGACCTTCGCGGACTGCGCGTAGGCCTCCCCGCCCACCGGGTCGTAGATCACGTCGGCGCCCCGGCCGCCGGTGGCCTCCTTGACCGCGGCGACGACGTCCTCGGCGCGCCGGTCGATCACCACGTCACAGCCCAGCTCCCGGGCGACGGACGCCTTGTCCGCACCCCCGACGACGCCGATGACCGTCGCACCGGCCGCCTTGCCGAGCTGCACGGCCGCGCTGCCGACCCCTCCTGCGGCAGCGTGGACGAGCAGCGTCTCGCCGGCCTCCAGACCGGCCCGGCGGTGCAGACCGAACCAGCCCGTCTGGTAGCCGATGTGCAGGGCGGCGGCCTCGGCGTCGTCGAGGGAATCCGGGGCGGGCAGCAGGGCCGCGGCGTCCGCGAGCGCGTACTCGGCGAAGCCGCCGTACGGCAGCGCCGGGTTGGCGATCACGCGGCGCCCGTCCTCGGTCTCGCCGCAGATCTCCACGCCCGGCGTGAACGGCAGCGGGGGCCGGACCTGGTACTGCCCGCGGCACAGCAGCGCGTCCGGGAAGTTGACGTTGGCGGCCCGTACTCTCAGCAGGACCTGGCCGTCACCGGGCGCGGGCCGCTCCACCTCCGCGAGGCGCATCACCTCACTCGGCTCACCGTTCTCGTGCACTTGCCATGCCTGCATGCGGGGCCTCCACCGACTGCTCTGTCCGACCGGGCTCCTCGCATACTAAGCGGTCGCTTGCCCATGAGGGAACAGTCGGATGCGTCACGGACGAGCGGGCCGCGCCCGTACGTGCATCCGCTCCCCCTGCGGCCCGAACAGGCTGAGGAACTCCACCGGCCCCTCCCCCGTCGACCCGAACCAGTGCGGCACCCGCGTGTCGAACTCCGCCGCCTCCCCCGCGGTCAGCACCACGTCGTGGTCACCCAGCACCAGCCGCAGCTTTCCGGACAGCACGTACAGCCACTCGTAGCCCTCGTGCGTCCGCGGATCGGGCGCGGGCTTGCGCTGCGGTTCGAGGACCTTGAAGGCCTGGAGGCCGCCGGGCTGCCGGGTCAGCGGCCAGTGGGTCCGGCCGCCCCGGACGATCGGCTTGGCACGCACCCGCGGGTCCCCCACCGGCGGCGCACCCACCAGTTCGTCCAGCGGTACCTGGTGGGCCTGCGCGATCGGCAGCAGCAGTTCGAGGCTGGGCCTGCGCAGGCCCGACTCCAGCCGGGAGAGGGTGCTGACGGAGATGCCGGTGGCCTCCGACAGCGCCGCGAGCGTCACCTCCCGCTCCTTGCGGATCCGTCGCAGCCTCGGGCCCACGCCCGCGAGAACGTCGTCGGTGCTCATGGTTGCATTGCAGTTTCGGCAAACGTGTTTGTCAATGCGGCAGCATCGGGGCGGCTCTGGGGCCGACCGGGAGAGACGAAGGTGTGGGTGGGCCGCCCGAGGTGCACCATGACTGCATGCTGCTGAGCCGGCTCGCCCATGTGTCCCAGGAGGTCGCCGCCACCTCGGCACGGTCCCGGAAGATCGCGCTGCTCGCCGAGCTGTTCCGGGCCGCCGACGCGGACGACGTGCCGATCGTCATCCCGTATCTGGCCGGACGCCTGCCCCAGGGGCGGCTCGGCATCGGCTGGAAGCTCCTCGACCAGGGAGTGCCGCCGGCCGAGGAGCCCACGCTCACCGTGCGGGACGTGGACGCCCGGCTGACCCGGATCGGCTCGGTCACCGGCACCGGCTCGCAGGCGGAACGCAGAAGGCTGGTCGGCGCGTTGCTGGCGGCGGCCACCGCCGAGGAGCAGCGGTTCCTGTTCGGGCTGCTCACCGGGGAGGTGCGGCAGGGGGCGCTGGACGCCCACGCCGTGGAGGGGCTGGCCGGGGCGACCGGCGCCGACCCGGCGGACGTGCGGCGGGCCGTCATGCTCGCCGGGTCGCTGCAGACCGTGGCGCGGGCCCTGCTCGCCGACGGCCCGGCGGCCTTGGAGGCGTTCCGGCTCACGGTCGGCCGACCGGTGCTGCCGATGCTGGCGCAGACCGCGTCCTCGGTCGCCGAGGCCGTACGGAAGCTGGGTGCGTGTGCCGTCGAGGAGAAGCTCGACGGCATCCGCGTCCAGGTCCACCGGGACGGCGACGAGGTACGCATCCACACCCGGACCCTGGACGACATCACCGACCGGCTGCCGGAGATCACCTCGGCCGCCCTTGCGTTGCGGGGCGAGCGGTTCATCCTGGACGGCGAGGTCATCGCACTGGACGAGGACGGCAGGCCGCGCTCCTTCCAGGAGATCTCGGGGCGTGTCGGCTCCCGGGTGGACGTGGCGACGGCCGCCGCGTCCGTCCCCGTCTCCCCTGTCTTCTTCGACGCGCTGTCCGTGGACGGCCGGGACCTGCTGGACCTGCCGTTCACGGACCGCCATGCCGAGCTGGCCCGGCTGGTCCCGGAACCCATGCGGGTGCGGCGCACGCTCGTGCACGACCCGGGCGACCCCGGCGACATCGCCGCCGCGGAGGCCTTCCTCACCGAGACACTGAAGCGCGGACACGAGGGCGTGGTGGTCAAGGCGCTCGACGCCCCCTACAGCGCGGGCCGGCGCGGCGCGTCCTGGCTCAAGGTGAAACCGGTGCACACCCTGGACCTGGTGGTGCTGGCCGCCGAGTGGGGCCACGGTCGCCGCACCGGCAGGCTGTCCAACCTCCACCTCGGCGCCCGCAACCCCGACGGCTCCTTCGCGATGCTCGGCAAGACGTTCAAGGGCATGACGGACGCGATGCTCGCCTGGCAGACCGAGCGGCTGAAGGAACTGGCCGTCGAGGACAACGGCTGGGTGGTGAAGGTACGGCCCGAACTCGTGGTCGAGATCGCCTACGACGGGCTGCAGCGCTCCACCCGCTACCCGGCCGGCGTCACGCTGCGCTTCGCCCGAGTGGTGCGCTATCGGGAGGACAAGCGCCCCGAGGAGGCCGACACCGTGGAGACGCTGCTGGCCGCCCACCCCGAGGTGGCGCCGTGAGCGGGCGGAGCAGGCGCAGCGCGGGTCTGCTGCTGTTCCGGCGCACCGACCACGGTCCGGAGGTCCTGCTGGCCCATATGGGCGGCCCGTTCTTCGCCCGCCGCGAGGCCGGGGCGTGGACGGTGCCCAAGGGCGAGTACGACCCCGACGAGCCGTCCTGGGACGCGGCCCGCCGTGAGTTCCGGGAGGAGCTGGGGCTGCCGCCGCCCGACGGGGAGGCCGTCCCGCTCGGCGAGGTGCGGCAGAGCGGCGGCAAGACCGTCACGGCCTGGGCGGTCGAGGCGGACCTCGACCCGGCGGCGATCGAGCCGGGCACCTTCACGATGGAGTGGCCGCCGAAGTCGGGGCGCCTGGAGGAGTTCCCGGAGGTGGACCGGGTGGCATGGTTCGGCCTCGACCGGGCCCGGGAAGTGATCGTGAGCGCGCAGAGGGCGTTTCTGGACCGGCTCGCGGAGCACTCGGGCGTGGGCGGTGTCCGATGACAGCGGGACAACGCCGCCCGCGTTGCGGCCGCCACCGCCGCGCGGGAAGGTCGAAGCAAGCCTTTCCAGGAGGTCAGCCATGCCCATCGCCACCGTGAACCCGGCGACCGGCGAGACGCTCAAGACGTACGACGCCCTGGGCGCGGAGGAGATCGAGCGCAGGCTCGCCGCCGCCGAGGCCGCGTTCCGCACCCATCGCACCACGACGTTCGCCGAGCGGGCGCCGCTCATGCGCAAGGCGGCCGACCTGCTCGAGGAGGACCAGCAGGACATCGCCCGGGTGATCACCACCGAGATGGGCAAGCCGGTCAAGCAGGCTCGCGCCGAGGCCGCGAAGTGCGCCAAGGCGATGCGCTGGTACGCCGACCGCGCAGAGGAACTGCTCGCCGACGAGGAGCCCGCCGACGTCGACGTGAAGGACTCGGGCGCCTCCCGGGTGATCGTGCGCTACCGGCCGCTCGGCCCCGTGCTCGCCGTGATGCCGTGGAACTTCCCGCTGTGGCAGGTGATCCGGTTCGCGGCGCCCGCGCTGATGGCGGGCAACGTGGGCCTGCTCAAGCACGCCTCCAACGTCCCGCAGACCGCCCTCTACCTGGAGGACCTGTTCCGCCGGGCGGGCTTCCCCGAGGGCTGCTTCCAGACCCTGCTGATCGGCTCCGGAGAGGTCGAGAAGGTGCTGCGCGACCCGCGGGTCAAGGCGGCCACGCTCACCGGCAGCGAACCGGCGGGCCGGTCCGTCGCCTCGGTCGCCGGGGACGAGATCAAGAAGACGGTGCTGGAACTGGGCGGCAGCGACCCGTACATCGTCATGCCGTCCGCGGACCTGGACCGGGCCGCGCAGGTCGCGGTGACGGCCAGGGTGCAGAACACCGGGCAGTCCTGCATCGCCGCCAAGCGCTTCATCGTGCACGAGGACGTGTTCGACGCGTTCGCCGAGCGGTTCACGGCCGGGATGAAGGCGCTCAAGGTCGGCGACCCGATGGACGAGGAGACCGAGGTCGGACCGCTGTACAGCGAGCGGGGCCGGGCCGACCTGGAGGAACTCGTCGACGACGCGGTGGAGGCGGGCGCGACGGTGCTGTGCGGCGGCGAGCGGCCCGACCGGCCCGGCTGGTACTACCCGCCGACCGTCCTCGCCGACATCACCCCCGAGATGCGGATCCACCGCGAGGAGGCGTTCGGCCCGGTGGCCACGCTGTACCGGGCCGCGGACCTCGACGAGGCGGTGGCGATCGCGAACGATTCACCCTTCGGACTGAGTTCGAACGTCTGGACGCGCAACGGGACCGAAGTGGACCGTTTCGTGCAGGACCTGGAGGCCGGCGGGGTGTACGTCAACGGGATGACGGCGTCCCACCCGGCGTTCCCGTTCGGCGGGGCCAAGCGCTCCGGTTACGGGCGCGAGCTGGCCGAGCACGGAATCCGCGAGTTCTGCAACATCACCACGGTGTGGCACGGGGCGTGAGCGTTCCACGGTTACGATCGCCTCTGTGAACCGCGAAGTGACCCTGCCTCTGATCGTCGACGACCGCGGGACCTTGCAGGTGGCTGCCGCCGATGTGAGCAAGTTGTTGCGCAGGCTGGGCGGTCGATGGGTGCGGCTTGTGGAGGAGGGGGAGCAGGGGTTGGACGAGGACACGGTGGCCGCGTTGGCCATCGAGCTGGCGAAGCTCGCGGACCGGATCGACGTCGCGTGCATCGCGCACAGCAGTGGTTCGTAGGGCTGCCGGGGGCCGTCAGCCCTTGCCGTCCAGTTCCCACAGCGCGTGCCAGAAACCGGTCTCGTAGTTCTGGAGCAGGCGGCCGTAGCGGTGGGCGCGCTCCTCGTTCAGGCGGTCCGCGTCCAGGGCCTCCTGGATCGCCGCGCTCGCCTTCCGGTCCAGGTCCGGGGACGGCTCCGCGAACAGGTCGAAGAAGGCGCAGGCCTCGTCGGTGAAGCCGTAGCACTGGCGTAGTGCCCGCGCGATCCTGGCGCAGTAGTCGCCCCAGGTCGCGAAGTTGACGCTCAGGGCCAGGGCGACGTCGGCCGGTTCCCCGTTCAGGGCCAGCCAGGCCACGTAGGCGGCATACCCCTGGCAGTCCGCCATCGGCTCGTACCCGGCCGGCTTCGCCTCCTGGCAGGCGGCGGCGTACGCGCCCAGACGGTCCTGCGCCACGGCCTCGGCCTCGGCGAGCGCGGTGAAGAAGTCGGCGCACGCCGGCTGGTCGCGGCAGCGCTCGGCGAGGTGCCGGAAGGCGCGGCGGTCGGAGGCGATCACATCCCGCTGTTCGGCGGCCAGGGCGGCGAGGGTGGCGGGCCGGGCCGCCCCGCGGGCGATCAGCGGAACCAGCCGGTTGGCGTGCGGATCGGGGGCGAGCCTCTCGGCGGCCGTCTCCAGCAGTTCACTGGCCGTACGTGTCATCGGCGCTCCTCTTCCGACTACGATCTGCGACTTTACGCACACACGTCGTCACTGTACGTCCACCACTGGATCGGAGTAGCACCGCGAGATATCCCCGCTGCGCCGGGTGATCGTGGGTGGACCACCCGCGTACGGGTGACGAACCCCCTTCCGCCGGGGGACGAAGAGTCCTCCGCCAAGGCGAAAGAAGGCGCGCTCCATGGCGACTCTGTGCAAGCCCGCGGTTTCTGTCCCGGAACACGTGATCACGATGGAGGAGACGCTGGACCTGGCGCGCTCCCGCCACCCGGACCACCCTCAACTCCCTCTCGCGCTGCGGCTCATCGCGAACACCGGGGTCAAGACCCGGCACATCGTGCAGCCCATCGAGGAGACCCTGAAGCACCCGGGCTTCGAGGAGCGCAACAACCTCTACGAGGCCGAGGCGAAGGCCCGCGTGCCCGCGGTGGTGCAGCGGGCGCTGGACGACGCCGAACTGCTCACCACCGACATCGACGTGATCATCTACGTGTCGTGCACCGGGTTCATGATGCCCTCGCTGACCGCGTGGCTGATCAACTCGATGGGCTTCAGCACCGACACCCGGCAGATACCCATAGCCCAGTTGGGCTGCGCCGCCGGCGGCGCGGCCATCAACCGGGCGCACGACTTCTGCACGGCCTACCCCGACGCCAACGCCCTCATCGTGGCCTGCGAGTTCTGCTCGCTGTGCTACCAGCCCACCGACCTGGGCGTCGGCTCGCTGCTGTCCAACGGCCTGTTCGGCGACGGCATCGCGGCGGCGGTCGTGCGCGGCAAGGGCGGCACCGGCGTGAAGCTCGAGCGCAACGCCTCGTACCTGATCCCGAAGACCGAGGAGTGGATCGCGTACGACGTCCGGGCCACCGGATTCCACTTCCTGCTGGACAAGCGGGTGCCCACCACGATGGAACCGCTCGCCCCGGCGCTCGACGGACTGGCCAGGCAGCATGGCTGGGACGCGTCCGAGCTGGACTTCTACATCGTCCACGCGGGCGGCCCGCGCATCCTGGACGACCTGAGCAAGTTCCTGCACGTGCCGGCGGAGGCGTTCCGGTTCAGCCGGGCCACGCTCACCGAGTACGGCAACATCGCGAGCGCCGTCGTCCTGGACGCGCTGCGCCGGCTGTTCGAGTCGGGCGGTGCCGAACACGCGGCGCGTGGGCTGCTGGCCGGTTTCGGACCGGGCATCACGGCGGAGATGGCGCTGGGCCGCTGGCACATCTCAGGGAACGGGATGAAATGAGATGACCACCGACACGGACGACAGGCGGCGCGCCGCGGCCGAGGGGACGAGCGGCGGGGTCCTGCCGCCGATCCGCCCCTGGCCCGCCCCCCACCCGCCCGGCGTGGACTTCGACCCGGACCTGGCCGCGCTGATGCGCGAAGGCCCGGTCAGCCGGGTCGGGCGGCCCGACGGCGCGGGCTGGGCCTGGCTCGTGACCCGCTACGACGATGTGCGCGCGGTCACGAACGACCCCCGGTTCGGCCATGAGCCGGTCATGGACGGTCCTCCCACCCGGCTCGCCCCGCACGTCGTCCCGCAGCGCGACGCGGTCGCCTTCCCGAACCCGTCCGACCCTGCCCGGCCGCGCCGCTCGGTCGCCGCGGCCTTCACGGCGCGCGGCGTCGAGCGGGTGCGCGAGACGGCACGGCGCATGCTCGACGAACTGGTCGACGAACTGCTCCAGGACGGGCCACCCGCCGACCTCGTGGCGGCGGTCCTCGGCCCCTTCCCCGGCGCCGTGATCTGCGAGCTGATGGGTATCCCGGCCGCCGACCGGCACGACATCCGCACCTGGACCCGGCTCGTCCTCTCCCCCGCGCACGGCACGAAGGCCGGTGAGCGGGCCAGGGACGAGATGAGCGCGTACTTCACCGGCCTGATCGGCGCCCGTGAGGGCGGCACCGGCGAGGACGTCGTCTCGCTGCTCGGGGCCGCCGTGGGCCTGGGTGAGGTGGCACTGGACGAGGCGGCCGGCCTCGCGGTGCTGCTGCAGATCGGCGCGGAGGCGGTGACCGGCCACACCGGCCGGATGTTCCACCTCCTGCTGAGCCGTCCGGATCTGACCGAACGTCTGAGGGCCGATCCGGCGATCCGCCCGCAGGCCGTCGACGAACTGCTGCGGTACATCCCGCACCGCGACGCCGCGGGACCGCCCCGGGTGGCGACGCAGGACGTGGAGGTCGGGGGCGTACGGATCCGAGCGGGTGAGGCGGTGTACGTGTCGTACGCGGCGGCGAACCGCGACCCGGGTGTCTTCCCGGACCCGGAGACGATCGACTTCGCGCGCTACCCGAACCCGCATGTGGCGTTCGGCTCCGGCCCGCACCGCTGCCCGGGCGGCATGCCGGCCAGGTTGGCGTCCGGGATGCTGCTCGACGCCCTCGTGGACCGCGTGCCGGGGCTGCGGCTCGCGGTGCCGCCCGATGAGGTCCCCTTCCGCGAGGGCGCGCTGACCCGCGGCCCCGATGCCCTTCCCGTGACGTGGTGAGCGGCTCATGACGACGACTGACAGACCAGTGGCCACCGAGGGCCTGTTCGTGCCGCCGGGCCAGGGACGCGTGGTCCAGACACCGGCCCAGCACGTGACGTTCAAGGTGACCGGCTCGCACTCGCGCATGGCGTCCACGTTCGAGGTGATCGTGCCTCCGGGCTTCGACGTCGGCGCCCATGTGCACACGCGCAGCGAGGAGCTGTTCTACGTGCTCGAGGGCGAGCTGGACGTGCTCGCCTTCGAGCCACGCGTGCGGACCCCCGACAACTGGCAGAAGTGGGAGTCGAGCTCGGGCCGCCGGGTGCTGCGCGCCACACCGGGCACGGTCATCGTCGTGCCCCCCGGCTGCCCCCACGCCTTCGCGAACCCGACGGAGACCCCGGCGAAGATGTTCTTCCAGGCGTCCCCGCCCCCGGACCACGAACGCTACTTCGAGGAACTCCTGGAGATCCTCGCCGACGGGGGCCCGCCGGACCACGAGGCGATCGAGGCGCTGCGGAGGCGGTACGACATCGAGCAGATCACGCCGCTCAAGCACCGTTAGAGCCTGTGTGAGGGGCCCTCAGCGAATGGGCATGCCGGAGAGCGTCCGGGCGATCACCAGCCGCTGGATCTCGCTCGTACCCTCGAAGATCGTGTAAATGGCCGCATCGCGGTGCATGCGCTCCACGGGGTACTCCCGGGTGTACCCGTTGCCCCCGAGGATCTGTATCGCCTGCGCCGTGACCTTCTTCGCCGTCTCGCTCGCGAACAGCTTCGACATCGACCCCTCGGCAGCGGTGAACGGCTTGCCGTTGATCGCCATCCACGACGCCCGCCACACCAGCAGCCGCGCCGCGTCGATCTGCGTCCGCATGTCCGCGAGCTGGAAGGCGACGCCCTGGTTGTCGATGATCGGCCGCCCGAACTGCTCGCGCGTCCTGGCGTAGTCGAGGGCCACCTCGTAGGCGGCGCGGGCGGTGCCCACCGCCATGGCCCCCACCGCGGGGCGGCTCGCCTCGAACGTGGCCATCGCCGCGTTCTTCACACGCTCCTCACCCTTCCGGGCCTTCTCCCGGGCGCGGGCGAGCCGCTCGTCCAGCTTCTCCTTGCCGCCGAGCAAGCAGGAGCCGGGGACGCGGACGTTGTCGAGGATCACCTCGGCGGTGTGCGAGGCGCGGATGCCGTGCTTCTTGAACTTCTGGCCCTGGGCGAGGCCCGGCGTGTTCGGCGGGATGATGAACGACGCGTGGCCCTTGGAGCCGAGCTCCGGGTCGACGACCGCGACCACGACGTGGACGCCCGCGATACCGCCGTTGGTCGCCCAGGTCTTGGTGCCGTTGATCACCCACTCGTCCTTGGCCTCGTCGTACACGGCGCGCGTGCGCATGGAGGCGACGTCGGAGCCGGCGTCGGGCTCGGAGGAGCAGAAGGCGGCCACCTTGACGTCGTTGGCGTCGCCGTACATCTGGGGGATCCAGGTGCCGATCTGCTCCTCGGTGCCGTTGGCGAGGACACCGACGGCGGCGAGTCCGGTGCCGACGATCGACAGGGCGATGCCCGCGTCGCCCCAGAACAGCTCCTCCATCGTCATGGGGATGCCGAGACCCGTGGAGTCGAAGTACTGCTGGGCGTAGAAGTCGAGGGAGTAGATGCCGACCTTCGCGGCCTCCTGGATGACCGGCCAGGGAGTCTCCTCACGCTCGTCCCATTCGGCGGCCGCGGGGCGGATGACATCGGCGGCGAAGCCGTGCAGCCAGTCCCGGACCTCCTTCTGTTCGTCGTTGAGCTCCATGGTGAACTCGGCCATGTCCCCTCCAGCACTGCGCTAACGTGTTACTTGCGGTAACAGCAGTCTGTTACTCACCAGTAGGAGAAGTCAACTCCCGGGCCCGGCCGGACCGCCTCCTTGGCAAGTCGGCAGCTCGTTCGATACCGACCCGCCTTTCAGTGTTACTTTGCGCAGGCGTCACCGAATCAGGACGGGTGGGGAGAGATGATGGACACCACGCAGCGGACCGATCAGGAGCGGTCCGCCGACCGCCGACGGCGAGAGTTGCTGGAGGCCGCCGACCGAGTGGTGCTGCGCGACGGCCCCGGGGCCTCGATGAACGCCATCGCCGCCGAGGCCGGCATCACCAAGCCGATCCTCTACCGCCACTTCGGCGACAAGGGCGGGCTGTACGCGGCCCTCGCCAAACGCCACACGGATGCGCTGCTCGACTCGCTGCGGGCGGCGCTGGACGCCCCGGCGGACCGCCGCGAGCGGGTCGAGGCCACGCTGGACACGTACCTGGCGGCGATCGAGGCACGACCGCAGGTGTACCGCTTCCTGATGCATCCGGCGGAGGGCGGCTCGCAGAACGACCAGGGCTTCGACACCGGCCGCCACTCGATCCCGCTGCTGCGCCGCATGGGTGAGGAACTGGCCCAGGTCATCGAGGAACGCCTGGACCTCGGCCCGGACACCCACCAGCTGGCGCGGGTGTGGGGCCACGGCATCGTCGGCATGATGCACGCCGCCGGCGACTGGTGGCTGGGGGAACGGCCCTGCTCGCGGGCGGAGTTGGTCAGAAGCCTGGCCGACTTGTTGTGGGGTCGTCTGGCTGCGGCCGGGGACCGCATCGGAGGCCCCGGGTTCTGAGGCGCCCCGAAAGGGGCGCGGGGAACTGCGCGACCGGCCAAAGACGGCGTGCGGTCGCCGACGTTCATCGCCCCCACGACGCTCGCGCGGCCTGCCGCAACACTCTCCGCTTGCGCCACCCCTCCAGGTGATCCACGTACAGCCCGCCGGCCAGGTGATCGCACTCGTGCTGCAGGCACCGGGCGAACCACCCGGTGCCCTCCACCCGCACCGGCTCTCCACCCACCGTGAACCCCTCGACGACCGCCCGGTCGAACCGCTCCGTCCCGGCCTCGAGCCCCGGCAGGGACAGACACCCTTCCGGCCCCCGGATCACCACACCGTCCGCCTCCACGAGCCGTGGGTTCACCACATGGCCCAGGTGACGCACGTCTTCGTCGTCCGGACAGTCGTACACGAACACCCGCAACGGCTCGCCTACCTGATTCGCGGCCAGGCCGACCCCCCGCGCGGCGTACATCGTCGCGAACATGTCCTCGACGAGCCGGGCGAGTTCAGGTCCGAAGTCGGTGACGTCCCCGCAGGGCTCGCGAAGTACGCGGTCGCCGAGCACGGTGATGGGCCGGACGCGCCCTCGGGCGCCCGGGATGGTGCGATGTGGCATGCCGGCAAGGGTACGGTCGGCAGGGCCGCGCGGGCGCCGGGGTGGTGCCGCGGTTCGGGGGCGTGCGGGGATCTCGATAGGCTGAGGCCCACACGTTGCCGGAACAGGGCGCGGCGCTGTACGCAAGGAGGATCGAGAACTGATGGCAGGCAACTCGGACCCGCTGACGCCGCGGGCCAAGCTGGCCGTGACCGCGGGCAAGGCGGTCGCTGCGGCATCGCGCGCCGCTGGGCGCGGCAGCGGTTCGGTGATCGGCGGCCGAGTGGCGCTGAAGCTCGACCCCGACCTCCTCGCCCGGCTCGCCCAGAACCTGGACGTCGTCCTGGTCTCGGCGACCAACGGCAAGACCACGACCACCCGGCTGATCGCGGAGGCGCTGCGCGCCGCGGGCCCGGTCGTCTCCAACGCGCTCGGCGCCAACATGCCCGCCGGCATCACCTCGGCGCTGGCCGGCGGTTCGGACGCCAAGTTCGCTGTGATCGAGGTCGACGAGAAGTACCTCGCGGGGGTCGCCCGTGACACCGACCCGAAGTGCATCGCGCTGCTGAACCTCTCCCGCGACCAGCTCGACCGCGCCGCCGAGACCCGTATGCTCGCCGAGAACTGGCGTGAGGGCCTGGCCGGGTCCAAGTCCGTCGTCGTCGCGAACGCCGACGACCCGCTGGTCGTGTGGGCCGCGTCCTCCTCGCCCAATGTGATCTGGGTCGCCGCCGGCCAGATGTGGAAGGACGACGCCTGGTCCTGCCCGTCCTGCGGCGGTGTGATGCAGCGCCCCGGCGACGACTGGTACTGCGGCGAGTGCGGCTTCCGCCGGCCGACCCCGAGCTGGGCGCTGTCCGGGGACCACGTCCTCGACCCGCACGGCTCCGCCTGGCCCATCCACCTCCAGCTGCCGGGCCGCGCCAACAAGGCGAACGCCGCGAGCTCGGCCGCCGTCGCCGCCGTGTTCGGCGTGCCCCCGCAGGTCGCGCTGGAGCGCATGTACCAGGTGCAGGCGGTGGCCGGGCGCTACGACGTCGTCCAGTTCCAGAACCGCGACCTGCGCCTGCTGCTGGCGAAGAACCCGGCCGGCTGGCTGGAGACGTTCTCGCTGATCGATCCGCCGCCGACCCCGGTGATCCTCTCCGTGAACGCGCGCTCGGCCGACGGCACCGACACCTCCTGGCTGTGGGACGTCGACTACACGCGGCTGACCGGCCACCCGATCTTCGTCATCGGCGACCGCAAGCTGGACCTCGCCGTGCGCCTGGAGGTCGCGAACCAGTCCTTCCAGGTCTGCGAGAACCTCGACCAGGCCGTGCAGCTCGCGCCGCCGGGCCGGATCGAGGTCATCGCCAACTACACCGCGTTCCAGGACCTGCGCCGCCGTGTCGGCAACTGAGCACGAAGGACGATCATCGATGAGTGACAACCAGCTGCGTCTGGTGTGGATCTACCCGGACCTGCTGAGCACCTACGGCGACCAGGGCAACGCGCTCGTCGTGGAGCGCAGGGCCCGTCAGCGCGGCCTCGACGTGGCCCGCCTCGACGTGCGCAGCGACCAGCCGATCCCGACCTCCGGCGACATCTACCTGATCGGCGGCGGCGAGGACCGTCCGCAGCGGCTCGCGGCCGAGCGGCTGCGCCGTGACGGGCATCTGTACCGGGCCGTGGAGAACGGCGCGATCGTCTTCTCGGTCTGCGCCGGCTACCAGATCCTCGGCCACGAGTTCATCAACGACCTCGGGCAGCGCGAGCCGGGCCTCGGTCTGCTCGACGTGGTCTCGGTGCGCGGCGAGGGCGAGCGGTGCGTCGGCGACGTCCTCGCGGACATCGACCCGCGCCTCGGCCTGCCCCCGCTCACCGGCTTCGAGAACCACCAGGGCGTCACCCACCTCGGCCCCACGGCCCGCCCGTTCGCGCAGGTGAAGCTCGGCAAGGGCAACGGCACGGGCGACGGCACGGAGGGCGCGTACAACGACACGGTCTTCGGCACGTACATGCACGGTCCCGTGCTGGCGCGCAACCCGCAGATCGCGGACCTGCTGCTGAAGCTGGCGCTGGACGTCAACGCGCTGCCGCCGGTGGACGACCGCTGGTACGAGGCGCTGCGCAACGAGCGCATCGCGGCTGCGCAGCAGCCTGCGTAGGCACCGCTGCGCAGCAGCCCGCGTAGGCACCGCCCAGGTGGGTACACCCGCCGGCCGATCCGCGGCAACCGGCCCGTCTGACAGCGCGCCCGCACAGCTGAGCGGGGGCGTCCAGCAGGCGGACGCACGGTGCGGCCCCGCCCCCCTCCGCCGGTAGGGTGGCGGGGATCGAGCCGGACAGCGCGGTCCGGTCCCGTGCCCACGTTGAGAAGGTTGTTCGGGCTATGCGCATTGGTGTCCTCACGTCCGGTGGTGACTGCCCCGGTCTGAACGCCGTCATCCGGTCCGTCGTGCACCGCGCCGTCGCCGACCACGGCGACGAGGTCATCGGCTTCAGGGACGGCTGGAAGGGTCTCCTGGAGTGCGACTACCTCAAGCTCGACCTGGACGCGGTCAGCGGCATCCTGGCCCGCGGCGGCACCATCCTCGGCTCCTCCCGGGTCCGTCCCGAGCACCTTCGGGACGGCGTGGAGCGGGCCCGGGGCCATGTCGAGGAGCTGGGTCTCGACGCGATCATCCCGATCGGCGGTGAGGGCACGCTCAAGGCGGCCCGGCTGCTGTCCGACAACGGTCTGCCGATCGTCGGCGTGCCGAAGACCATCGACAACGACATCGCCGTCACGGACGTCACCTTCGGCTTCGACACGGCCGTCGGTGTGGCCACCGAGGCGCTGGACCGGCTGAAGACCACCGCGGAGTCGCACCAGCGGGTGCTGATCGTGGAGGTCATGGGCCGCCACACCGGCTGGATCGCGCTGCACTCCGGCATGGCGGCCGGCGCCCACGCGATCGTCGTGCCGGAACGCCCCTTCGACATCGAGGAGTTGACGGCCAAGGTCGGCGAACGGTTCGCCGCGGGCAAGCGGTTCGCGATCGTCGTCGCCGCGGAGGGGGCCAAGCCGAAGCCCGGCTCGATGGAGTTCGACGAGGGCGGCAAGGACATCTACGGGCACGAGCGGTTCGCCGGGATCGCCCGGCAGCTCTCGCTGGAGCTGGAGCAGCGGCTCGGCAAGGAGGCCCGTCCGGTGATCCTCGGCCATGTGCAGCGTGGTGGTACGCCCACGGCGTACGACCGGGTGCTGGCGACGCGGTTCGGGTGGCATGCGGTCGAGGCCGTGCACCGGGGCGAGTTCGGCATGATGACCGCGCTGCACGGCACGAAGATCGTGATGGTGTCGCTGGCGGAGGCGGTGGAGACGCTCAAGACGGTGCCGATGGAGCGCTACGCCGAGGCGGAGTGTGTTCTGTAACGCATCGGCAGACTTCAGCCGCCCCCGGTCGCAGCCGCGGCCGGGGGCGGTTCTACTCTGGGTGCGGACAGACAGCTGTGGACAGACAGCGCACAACCCCCACGAAACAGGAGCCGGCGGATGGATCACAGCGGGCACGGCATGACCATGGATCTGCCGCCGTTCACGCTGGGGCGGGGGCTCGTCTGGTCGACGGACCCGTTCTTCCTCGTCGCCTGCCTCATCGGGCTCGGGCTGTACGGGTGGGGCGTCGTCCGGCTCGTGCGCCGCGGGGACAAGTGGCCGGCCGGCCGCACCCTCGCGTACGCCGTCGGCGTACTGATCGTGCTGCTCACGATGTGCACCAGGCTGAACGACTACGGCATGGTCATGTTCAGCGTCCACATGGTGCAGCACATGCTGATCAGCATGCTCGCGCCGATCCTGATCCTGCTCGGTGCGCCGATCACCCTGGCACTGCGCGCCCTGCCGACCGCCGGCCGCGGCCGCAAGGGGCCGCGTGAGCTGCTGCTGATGCTGCTGCACAGCCGCTACCTGCGGATCGTCACGCACCCGGCGTTCACCATCCCGCTGTTCATCGCGAGCCTTTACGGGCTGTACTTCACCCCGCTCTTCGACTTCCTGATGGATTCCAAGGCCGGGCACATCGCGATGATGGTGCACTTCCTCGCCGTCGGCCTGGTGTTCTTCTGGCCCATCATGGGCGTCGACCCGGGCCCGCACCGGCCCGGGCATCTGATGCGGATGCTGGAGCTGTTCGCGGGCATGCCGTTCCACGCGTTCTTCGGTATCGCCCTGATGATGGCGTCCACACCGATGGTCGACGCCTACCGGAACCCGCCCGCCTCACTCGGCATCGACGCCCTGGCGGACCAGACGTCGGCGGGCGGCATCGCCTGGGCGTTCAGCGAGGTCCCGTCCGTGCTGGTGCTGCTCGCGCTGCTGTTCCAGTGGTACAGGTCGGAGCAGCGGCAGGCCAAGCGGACGGACCGGGCCGCGGACCGCGACGGCGACAAGGAACTCGAGGCGTACAACGCCTATCTCGCCTCACTCAACGCACGCGGCCGCTGAGTTCCGTCACACCGCTGAATTCCCTTTCTTTTCAGGCTGCCTGAAGTACCGCTCCATTCGGTAGCCTGGTGCGGTGACGCCCTGCCGCCGCTCTGCAGGGCGCGGGGGGACCGCAGGGGGGAGCGGTGATGACAATGCGTGCGTCTCTGCACAGGGCGGGGAAATCCCTGGCCCGCAGGATCGGCGTTCTGCTGGCCGCGGTACTGGTCGTCGCCGGCTGCGGAAAAAGCGCACATACGTTCGCGGTGAAGGCCGTCGCCGTCGGGATTCCGTCGCTGAATCCCTTCTTCGACGAGCGCAGCGGTCTCGGGCACGACACCACGATCCGGATCCGGGAACTGCCCGGAGGCCTGCAGGCCGGGAACACGCCCGGGCTCTACGGCGGTTCCCGGCAGCCCACGATCTGTGACGTCAAGCGGCTCAAGGAATTCCTCACCGATCCCGGGAACGACCGCAAGGCGAAGGTCTGGGCGCAGGTCCTCGGAATTACCCAGGCACAGATCCCCGCCTATCTCGACCGGCTCACACCGGTCCTGCTGCGTCACGACACTCTCGTTCAGAACCACGACTACAAGAAGGGCAGGGCCACCCCTTTCAACTCGCTGCTCCAGGCCGGAATCGCCGTATTGGTGAACGACCAGGGGCAGCCCACGGTGAAATGCTCCTGCGGAAACCCGCTGCGCCCGTTCCAGGGCGACACCACACGGATTTCGGTCACGTTCGAGGACGGCAACAGGAAATGGGCCGGATATGACCGTTCCTCGGTGGTGGCGGTCAGGCCCGCGCCGCAGCCGCTGACCCGGCTGGCGCTCGTCGACGTCGACGACCCGGGCCGCGGGATCAGCCGCCCCGTCGGGACGGCCGGTGGTCACGACTCCCCCTTCGACGCCCGGGTGCGGCACCGGGTGCCCCGGGTCACGGGGATGCCGTTCGCCGAGGCCGGCCGGCGGCTGACGGACCTGGGACTCGCGGTCGCCCACGCCGGGAAGGGGGCGCCGCCCGACGAGGCCGTGGTCACGGGCTCGGATCCCGCGCCGGGCACCGAGCTGGCGTTCGGGCAGTACGTCACGCTGTCGGTGGACACCGCCACGACGGACGGCCCCGGCGGCGGCCCGAGGGCGACGTCCACTCCGCCGTCGCCGGGCGGGACGACGGCACCGGGGAAGGGCGGCGGCGCCTCTCCCCCGACGCCTGACGACAGCGGGAAGGCGTCCTCCCCGCCGGCGTCGGGCGGCTCCTCCTCGCCACCGGCGAGCGGCGCGGGCACCTCGGGCGGCTCCTCACCGTCCAGGACCACCCGGCCGCCCACGTCGGGCAGCGCGGCTCCGTCCGGTACCGCGCCCGGGGCGACCGGTTCCCCGACCACCGGCAAACCGGGCTCGAGCAGCGCGCCCGCGACGTCGGCGCCCGGCCCCTCCAAGACGCCCACATCGTCCAAGACGCCCACCTCGTCCAGGTCGCCCGGCCCCTCGAAGTCGCTCGACCCGTCCCAGCCACCCGACCCGTCCAAGCCCTCCCCGTCCAAGCCGTCCAAGCCCGTCACCTCGGCGCCCGAGACCAGCAGGCCGTCGACCGGCACGCCGCCGACCGGGAGACCGGCCACGAGCAAGCCCGCCGCCAGCGCACCGGCCACGAGCAAGCCCGCCTCCCGCACACCGGCCACCAGCGCGCCACAGGCCACGCCCAGCCCGTGACCGGCCGGCCCACGGACGTCCCGCACCAGACCGCCGCATCAGACCGGGGAGCGACGCGATGCCATCAGGATCACCGCAGTCGGGAGTGGGCCGGACCATCGCCGGTCGTTACCTGCTGCTGAACCGCCTCGGCAGCGGCGCCATGGGCCATGTGTGGCGCGCCCATGACCAGCGGCTGGACTGCGAGGTCGCTCTCAAGGAGGTCGTGTTCCGCAACCCGGTGGAGGCGATCGAGGAGCGGGCCGCCCGGGTCGCCCGCGCCCGGGCCGAGGCCCGGCACGCGGCCGGGCTGCGCGGGCATCCGCACGTGGTGACCGTGCACGACGTACTGGAGCACGAGGGCCTGCCGTGGATCGTCATGGAGTACGTCCCGGGCGCGCTCGACCTGCGCGAACTGGTCCATCGTCGCGGCCCTCTGGCCCCCGCGGAGTGCGCCCGCATCGGGCTCGCCGTGCTGGACGCCCTGACCGCCGGGCACGAGCGGGGCGTCATGCACCGGGACGTGAAGCCGGCGAACATCCTGCTGGCGCCGGACCGCGGCGGGGCCCCGTACGCCCGGGTCCTGCTCACCGACTACGGCATCTCGGTGCAGCCGGACGCGGGCGAACCCCGGTACACACTGACGTCCGCGCTGGTCGGTACGCCCGGCTATCTCGCGCCCGAGCGTGCAACCGGCGGGCCGCCCACCGCGGCGGCCGACCTGTTCTCGCTGGGCTGCACCCTGTACTTCACGGTCGAGGGGTGCGGGCCCTTCGAGCGGGACAGCCAGCTCGCCGAGATCACCGCGGTGGTCCTGGAAGAGCCCCGGCCTCCGGTGCGGGCCGGGGCCCTGGGGCCGCTGCTGTCCGCCGTACTGGTCAAGGACCCGGCCCTGCGGATCACGGCGGCGGACACGGCAGCCGCACTGACGGCGATCGCGGCTCCTGGCCGCCCCGTCCAGGGCGCGCGGACGCGGTGGGCGCGTCCGCACGCGCCGACCCAGACCTCGCACAGCCCGGCGGCAGGCGGCCTGCCGGCGTCCCCGGGCGCGCCCTCCCCGCCGAACGGGCAGGCGCACCACTTCGAACGCGCGCACCTCCTGCGCGCCCTGCTCGCCTGCGCCCTGGGCCTCGTACTCGCCCTGGGCGGGGTCTGGTACGCCGTGGTGCGCCCGTCGGGCGGTGGGGCGGCCAAGCCGTACGGGGACGCCGTCGGACTCGCGCGGCCCCTGAAGGACGGTGACTGTGTCGTCGCCGACTGGCCCGGGAGCCCCTTCCAGGGCGGTCCTCCGCGGCTGACCGTGGACCCGACCTGCTCCGAGAGGACCCCGGACGGGCAGGTCATGGCGCTCGTCACCAGCCCGTCCGCGGACGAGGCCCGTCGGCACGGGCCCGACGCGTGCGAGCAGCGCACACAGGAGGTCCGCGGGAAGCTCGCCGACGTGCGCGGCTACGCCGTCGTCCCGACCCGGGCCGGGTTCGAGGCGGCCGGGCGGCGCACCGCGTGTCTGGTGCTGGGCGCGCACGGGCCGGTGTACGGGCCGCTCGGGGACCACCGCAAGCCGGGGATGCCGTTCGTGGACACCGCCGACATGCAGAAACGGGACTGCCTGGACGCGCCCTCCCTGCGGGTCGCCCGCCTGGTCTCCTGCACGGGCACGCACGACCAGCAGGTGCTCGGCTTCACCCGGCTCGGCCCCGGCACCACCCTGACCGAGGCCAAGAGCCTGTCCGACGCGGCGTGCGCGCGGGACGTGCCGCCCAAGGACTACGGCTTCGACCCGTCCCGCTACGAAGCCGCGTCCTGGACGGGCACGAGCGCCTGGTTGTCCGGAACTCATCTGGTCGTCTGCACCGTCCGCAAGCAGAACGGGGGCACCATGGGTGAGGACGAACCATGAGGAGGGTGTTGCCATGCCCGGTTCCACGAAGGCGATGGGGGTGCTCACCGTCGGTGCGCTCGTCGTGGTGACGGCCTACACGGTGGCGCTCGGCAGCAGCGGCTGGCTGTGGTTCGGCTGGGTCGTCCTCGGCCTGATCACCCTCGGCATGGTGGTCACCACCCGCAACCCCTGACGCTCACGGGCGCGGCAGCCGCCCGGCCGAGTGCACCCCCGGCTGGTACTTGGGCAACCGGATCGTGATCTTCATGCCCGCTCCCGGCGCGGTCTCGATGACCAGCCCGTGGTCGTCGCCGTAGACCTGGCGCAGCCGGTCGTCGACGTTGGACAGTCCGATGCCGCCGGACGGGCTGATCTCCCCGGCGAGGATGCGGCGCAGCAGCTCCGGGTCCATTCCCGCGCCGTCGTCCTCGATGACGACCAGGGCCTCGGCGCCCGCGTCCTGCGCGGTGATGCCGATGTGCCGTTGGTCGGTGGTGCCCTCCAGGCCGTGCTTGACGGCGTTCTCGACGAGCGGCTGGAGGCAGAGGAAGGGCAGGGCGACCGGCAGTACCTCCGGCGCGATCTGCAGGGTGACGGTGAGCCGATCTCCGAAGCGCGCCCTGACCAGCGCCAAGTAGTGGTCGATGGCGTGAAGTTCGTCGGCGAGCGTGGTGAAGTCGCCGTGCCGGCGGAACGAGTAGCGGGTGAAGTCCGCGAACTCCAGCAGGAGTTCACGGGCGCGCTCGGGGTCCGTGCGCACGAACGAGGCTATGACGGCGAGCGAGTTGAAGATGAAGTGCGGGGAGATCTGGGCGCGCAGTGCCTTGATCTCGGCCTCGATGAGCCGCGTACGGGACCGGTCGAGGTCCGCCAGCTCCAGTTGTACGGAGACCCAGCGGGCCACCTCCCCCGCGGCGCGGACGAGGACCGCGGACTCGCGGGGCGCGCAGGCGACCAGCGCGCCGTGGACGCGGTCGTCGACGGTGAGCGGTGCGACCACGGCCCAGTGCAGCGGGCAGTCGGGCGCTTCGCACTTCAGCCGGAAGGCCTCGCCGCGGCCGGTCTCCAAGGGGCCCGCGAGCCGCTGGAGCACCTCCTCCCGGTGGTGCTCCCCCGCGCCGTCCCAGGCCAGCACGGTCTCCCGGTCGGTGAGGCAGAGCGCGTCGGTGCCGAGCAGGGAGCGCAGCCGTCGCGCGGACTTGCGGCCGGTCTCCTCCGTGAGCCCGGCACGCAGCGGGGGTGCTGCCAGGGAGGCGGTGTGCAGGGTCTGGAAGGTGGCGTGTTCGACCGGGCTGCCGAGCCCGCCGAGACGCTCGGGGCGAGCGGTGCGCCGGCCGAGCCAGAACCCGGCGGCCAGCAGGGGCAGGACGGCCACGCACAGCCCGGCGAGGAAGCCGCTCACACCGTCACCTCCGCCCGCAGCTCCTCCGGCAGGTGGAACCGGGCCAGGATCGCCGCCGTCCCGGCCGGCACCCGCCCGGGCGTGGCCAGGGACACCAGCACCATGGTCAGGAACCCGAGCGGCACCGACCACAGCGCGGGCCAGGCGAGCAGGGCGTGCAGGGTGCCGCTGCCGGGATAGCCCGCCATCGTCGCCGCCACCGAGAGGAACGCAGCGCCGCCACCCGCCAGCATTCCGGCCGCGGCGCCCGGCGGGGTGAGCCGGCGCCACCAGATGCCGAGCACGAGCAGCGGGCAGAACGACGACGCGGACACCGCGAAGGCGAGGCCCACCGCGTCGGCCACCGGGAGCCCGCCGACCAGCACGCTCGCCGCCAGCGGCACCGCCATGGCCAGCAGCGTGCCGAGCCGGAAGTGCCGTACGCCCCGCGCCGGCAGCACGTCCTGGGCGAGCACCCCGGCCACCGCCATGGTCAGCCCGGAGGCGGTGGACAGGAACGCGGCGAAGGCGCCGCCCGCGAGCAGTGCGCCCAGCAGGTCCCCGCCGAGTCCGCCGATCATCCGGTCGGGCAGTAAGAGGACGGCGGCGTCGGCGTCGCCGGTGAGGGTCAGTTCGGGAGCGTAGAGCCGGCCCAGGGCGCCGTAGACGGGCGGCAGAAGGTAGAACGCACCGATCAGGGCGAGTACGGCGACGGTGGTGCGGCGGGCGGCGACCCCGTGCGGGCTGGTGTAGAAGCGGACGACGACGTGGGGCAGGCCCATGGTGCCGAGGAAGGTGGCGAGGATCAGCCCGTACGTGGCGTACAGCGGGCGTTCCGCGCGGCCGGAGACGAGCGAGGTCGACATGCCGCCGTTGCTGCCGTGCTCGGCGACGGGGACGGGGTCGCCCCGGGTGAAGGTGAGCCGGGTGCCGCGCTCGACGCGGTGGGTGCCGGCGGCGAGGTCCGCGCGCTGTCCGTCGTACCGGCGGCCGTCGACGGTGCCCGAGGCGGTGACGGCGAGCGGGCGGGACAGCGTCAGGTCGAGGGTGTCGTCGATCCGTACGACGCGGTGCTCGCGGAAGGTCGCCGGTTCGGCGAACGCCCCGCGGGGTGCGCCGTCGCCCTGCCAGGCCAGCACCAGGAACAGGGCGGGGACGAGCAGGGCGGTGAGTTTCAGCCAGTACTGAAAGGCCTGGACGAAGGTGATGCTGCGCATGCCGCCCGCGGCGACGGTCGCCACCACCACGACGGCGACGATGATCCCGCCGAGCTGCTGGGGAGCCCCGGTCAGCACGGCCAGGGTGAGTCCGGCGCCCTGGAGCTGGGGCAGCAGGTACAGCCAGCCGACGCCGACGACGAACGCCCCGGCGAGCCGCCGCACCGGCTGGGAGGCGAGCCGGGCCTCGGCGAAGTCGGGCAGGGTGTAGGCGCCGGAGCGGCGCAGCGGCGCGGCGACGAACAGCAGCAGGACGAGGTAGCCGGCGGTGTAGCCGACCGGGTACCAGAGCATGTCCGGACCTTGGACGAGGACGAGTCCCGCGATGCCCAGGAAGGATGCCGCGGACAGGTACTCGCCGCTGATCGCGGCCGCGTTCAGGCGGGGGCCGACGGCGCGGGAGGCGACGTAGAAGTCCGAGGTGGTGCGGGAGACGCGCAGCCCGAAGGCGCCGACGAGGACGGTCGCGAGGACGACGAGGGCGACGGCGGGGACGGCGTAGTTCTGGTTCACTGCCCTGGCCTCAGCGGTCCTCGACGAGCCGGACGAAGTCCTTCTCGTTGCGTTCGGCGCGGCGCACGTACCAGCGGGCGAGCAGGATCAGCGGCGGGTAGAGGCCGAACCCGAGCACCGCCCATTCCAGGCCGCCCGTGCGGGTGGCGGCGAAGAACAGGGGAAGGGGCCCGATCAGGAGCACCAGCACCGTGAACACGGCGAGGGCCACGCGGAGTTGGCTGCGGATCAGTGAGCGGACGTAGGTGTGGCCGAGGGTGGTCTGCTCGTCGATCTCGGTGCGCGGGCGGTAGTAGCCCGGGGCGCGGCGGCGTCCGCTCCGGGGCGGCCCGGTGACTACGACGCGGCGTTCGGTGGGGTCCTGCGGCACGTCGCCCCCCTAGCCCGCGGTCCGGCGTATCAGCATCTCCCGCAGTTCGCGGGCGTGCCGGCGGCTGACCTGGAGTTCGACGGAGCCGACGAGGACGCTCACGGTGCCGGCGTCCAGACGGAGTTCCTCGATGTGCCGCAGGGCGACGAGGTGGCGGCGGTGGATGCGGACGAAACCGCGCGTGCGCCACCGCTCCTCCAGGGTGGACAGCGGGATCCGCACGAGATGGCTGCCCTGGGCGGTGTGCAGGCGGGCGTAGTCGCCCTGCGCCTCGACATGGGTGATGTCCTCCACGGGCACGAACCGTGTCACGCCGCCGAGCTCCACCAGGATGTGGTCGGGGTCCGGCTCGTGCACGGGGATCAGTGGCGTGGTCTCCCTGAGCTGTTCGGCGCGGCGCACCGCCTCCGCGAGCCGCTCACGGCGTACGGGCTTGAGGACGTAGTCGACGGCCTTGAGGTCGAACGCCTGCACGGCGAAGCCTTCGTGAGCGGTCACGAACACGACCAGCGGGGGCTTCGCGAACCCGGTGAGCAGCCGGGCCATCTCCAGGCCGTCGAGGCCGGGCATGTGGATGTCGAGGAAGACGACGTCGATCGCGTCGGGGCCGTCGGGTCCGGACTCCAGGGCGCGGTTGATGCGGCGCAGTGCCCCGGTGGCGTCGCCCGCGCCCTCCACGCTGCCGATCCTGGGATCGGCGCGGAGCAGGTAGAGCAGTTCCTCGAGCGAGGGGCGTTCGTCGTCGACGGCGAGGGCGCGCAGCATGAACGTGGAGTCTAGGAGCAATCCGTACCTGTGGGCATGTGCGGAGCACGGACGTTCCCGCTGGACGCGGTGGCGGCGCGGCGCCGGACACGGTGCCGGTCCGGGTCTGGTTACAGTGCCCGCATGAACAGCAGGCCGGCATCGTTCGACGAGCTCGACCGGAAGATCATCACCGCTCTGATGGCGAACGCCAGGACCAGTTTCGCCGAGATCGGCGCGGCCATCGGCCTGTCGTCCACGGCGGTCAAGCGCCGGGTGGACCGGCTGCGCGAGACGGGTGTGATCACCGGGTTCACGGCCACGGTGAGGCCGTCGGCGCTGGGCTGGCGCACGGAGGCGTACGTCGAGGTGTACTGCGAGGGGGCGGCGCCGCCCCGACGCCTGGCGGAGGTGGTGCGCAACCATCCGGAGATCACGGCGGCGATGACGGTCACCGGCGGCGCGGACGCGCTGCTGCACGTGCGGGCGAGGGACGTCGAGCACTTCGAGGAGGTGCTGGAGCGCATCCGCGCGGAGCCGTTCATCCGGAAGACGATCAGCGTGATGGTGCTGTCCCACCTGCTCCCGGACAGCCCTGAGGCGGGCGCGACCCAGGCCGCGCCCGACGACGCCGCGGATGACGCAGCAGACGTGCGCTGACCTGCCCCAAGACGCAGCATTGCTGCGCGAACACGCAGCTCTCGTTGCTTGTCGTCCGTATCCGCCGCTTCCTACCTTGGTGTCAACCCTCAGTCGACACTCCAGGAAACGGAGGAACCCCTCTGTGCCTGACAGCCGTGTGCCGCGCCGGCGGCGCTTCCTCGTCTGCGAACCCAGACACTTCGCCGTGCAGTACGCGATCAACCCCTGGATGCATCCCGACACCACGGTCGACGTGGATCTGGCCCATGAGCAGTGGCAGGGGCTGATCCGCGCCTACCGCGCCCACGGCCACGCCGTCGACGCCGTGGACCCGGTCCCCGGCCTGCCGGACATGGTGTTCGCCGCGAACTCGGCGGTCGTCGTCGACGGCCGGGTCTTCGGCTCCCTCTTCCACGCGCCCGAACGGCGCCCCGAGTCCCTCCACTACGAGACGTGGTTCAAGGCGGCCGGTTACGACGTCCACCGCCCCGAGTCCGTCTGCGAGGGCGAGGGCGACCTGGTGTGGACGGGCCGGTACCTGCTGGCCGGCACCGGGTTCCGTACGACCCGGGAGGCGCACCGTGAGGCGCAGGAGTTCTTCGGCCACCCGGTGATCAGCCTGACGTTGGTGAACCCGTACTTCTACCACCTGGACACCGCGCTGTTCGTCCTCGACGACGACAACGTCGTGTACTACCCGGAGGCGTTCTCACCGGGCAGCCGGGAGGTGCTGGCGCGGCTGTTCCCGGACGCGGTGCTCGCGACGCACGAGGACGCGATGGCGTTCGGCCTGAACTCCGTTTCCGACGGACGCCATGTCTTCATCGCGCCGAAGGCCGAGGCGCTGGCCTCACGCCTCGCCGACCAGGGTTACGACCCCGTCCCCGTCGACCTGTCCGAGTTCCACAAGGCCGGCGGAGGCATCAAGTGCTGCACCCAGGAGATCCGGGAGACCCGTTCATGACCGCACCCGCCCGTACGCGTTCGTCCGCCGAGCTGATCCAGGCCGAGGAGCCCGTCCTCGCGCACAACTACCACCCGCTGCCCGTGGTCGTCGCCCGCGCCGAGGGCACCTGGGTGGAGGACGTGGAGGGCCGTCGCTACCTCGACATGCTCGCCGGGTACTCCGCCCTCAACTTCGGTCACCGCAACCCGGTGCTGATCGAGGCGGCGCATCGTCAGCTGGACCGGCTGACGCTCACCTCGCGGGCCTTCCACAACGACCAGCTGGCCGAGTTCGCGCAGTCGCTGGCGGAGCTGACGGGCCTGGACATGGTGCTGCCGATGAACACGGGCGCGGAGGCGGTGGAGAGCGCCGTCAAGGTGGCCCGGAAGTGGGCGTACGAGGTCAAGGGCGTGCCGGCCGACCGGGCGACGATCGTGGTGGCGGCCGGGAACTTCCACGGCCGTACGACGACGATCGTCAGCTTCTCCACGGACGAGACGGCGCGGGCGGGGTTCGGGCCGTTCACGCCGGGTTTCCGGATCGTCCCGTACAACGACCTGGCGGCGCTCGAGGCGGCGGTCGACGAGACGACGGCGGCCGTGCTGATCGAGCCGATCCAGGGCGAGGCGGGTGTGGTCATCCCCGACGAGGGCTACCTCACCGGGGTCCGTGAGCTGACCCGCCGCGCGGGGTGCCTGTTCATCGCGGACGAGATCCAGTCGGGTCTCGGGCGTACCGGTCGCACGCTGGCCGTGGAGCATGAGGGCGTCCTGCCGGACGTTCTGCTGCTCGGCAAGGCGCTCGGCGGCGGGATCGTGCCGGTGTCGGCGGTGGTGGCGCGCCGGGAGGTGCTCGGGGTGCTGCGGCCCGGTGAGCACGGATCGACGTTCGGCGGGAACCCGCTGGCCGCGGCGGTCGGTTCGGCGGTCGTCCGGCTGCTGAAGACGGGTGACTTCCAGCTGCGGGCCGCCGAGTTGGGTGTGGTGCTGCGGGACGGGCTCACCTCGCTCGTCGGCAAGGGCGTCGTGGGCTTTCGCTCGCGCGGGCTGTGGGCGGGTGTGGACGTCGACCCCACGATCGGCACGGGACGCGAGGTCAGCGAACGCCTGATGGCGGAGGGGATCCTGGTCAAGGACACCCACGGCTCGACGATCCGCCTGGCGCCGCCGCTGACGATCACGGAGCAGGAGCTGCGGTCGGCGCTCGGGGTACTGGAGAAGGTGCTGGCCGCTTGAGCACGGCGCCGCACCGACGGTGATCCGCCCCCGCCGCCCCTACCCTTCCCGTCCCTGGGGGCTGCCGCCCCCAGACCCCCGCTTCGGCCTGAACGGCCTCGTCCTCAAACGCCGGACGGGCTGAATGATGCCGACCGGGGGAAAATCAGCCCCTCCGGCGTTTGAGGAGCGGGGGCCCGGGGGCCGGCCCCCGAACGGGGTCTGGGGCGAAGCCCCGCCGAGGTGCGGGGGCGGAGCCCCGCGAGAGGTGCAGGGGACGCAGTCCCCGCCGGGGTCCAGGGGCGCAGCCCCGCGAGGGGTGCGGGGGCTGAGCCCCGGCGCAGGGCCTGGGGCGGAGCCCCAGTGGCGTGCGGGGGCAGAGTCCCGCGAGGGGTGCAGGGGACGCAGTCCCCGCCGGGGTCCAGGGGCGCAGCCCCTGGCGGGTTGAAGGGGCGGAGCCCCTGGGGACGGGAAGGGTAAGGGCGACGGGGGCGGAACCCGGGTCGGTCAGGGCCAGAGGCCCGTCGCGTCCAGCGCCTCCGCCGGCGTCCGCGCGTACCGTACGCCCCGCACCTCCCGCCCGTCGGCGTCCACGAGGCGCCAGCCGTCGCCCAGCTGGACCACGGGCACGCCGCCCCGGCGCATCGCCAGGGCCAGTTCCGAGAGCGTGCCCCAGGAGCCGCCGATCACGACGACGGCGTCCCCGCTGTGCACGATGACGCTGTTGCGTGCCTGCCCAAGGCCGGTGGCGATCGCGACGCTCAGATCGGGCCCGGCGCCGGTACGGTCGGCTCCGGGCAGCACCCCGACGACGACGCCCTCGCGCGACCGGGCACCCGCCGCGACCGCGGCCATCACCCCGCCGTGCCCGCCGCAGATCACCACGGCCCCGCGCTCCGCCAGCAGCCGGCCCACTTCGTACGCGAGGGCCCGCTCGCTCTCCCCGCACTGCGCGGGCCCGCACACCGCCACCTGTACCGCCATGGCCGCGCTCAGGTACGCCGCCTCAGGCGGCGGGCGAGCGCCGCCGCGGGGGCCGCGGCCAGGGCGGCCGCGACGGCCGTCGTCGCCCAGGCGCCGAGGCGTGAGGGCGGCTCGGGGCGCTGCGCCGGCCGCTCGGGCAGCTCCGCGGGCAGGGGTCCGTCCAGCCCCAGGGCCAGCGCCTCGGCCAGGTGCAGGGCCCGGCGGCCCGTGCCACCCTGCTCGATCTGGGTGCGGCAGCTGAAGCCGTCCGCGAGGACCAGACCGGACGGAGCGGCCCCGCGCACGGAGGGCAGGACTCCCTGTTCCGCGACCGCCATGGACACCTCGTGGTGGCCCCGCTCGAACCCGAAGTTGCCGGCGAGCCCGCAGCAGCCCTCGTCGAGGACCTCGGCGTCGAGGTGGGCCCGCCGCATCAGTTCCCGGTCGGCCTCGAACTTCATGATCGCGTGCTGGTGGCAGTGGGTCTGCACGGTCGCCTGCCGGGCCAGGGCGGGCGGCCGCCAGTCGTCGGGGGCGTGGTGGACGAGGTGTTCGGCGAAGGTGCGGAACTGCCCGGCCAGGCGCTGCACGTCCTGGTCGGCGGGCATCAGTTCGGGCGCGTCGGCCCGGAACACGGCTGTGCAGGACGGTTCGAGGCCGATGACGGGGGTGCCGGCCTCGATCCACTGGCGCAGGACGTCGAGCGAGTGCCGCAGGACCTTCTTCGCCACCGGGAGCTGACCGGTGGAGATCCAGGTCAGTCCGCAGCAGACGGGCCTGGTGGGTACGGCGACCCGGAAGCCGGCGTCCTCGAGGACTCGCACCGCGGACTTCGCGATCGAGGGGTGGAAGTAGGTGCTGAAGGTGTCGGGCCACAGCACCACGGCCCGCTCGTCGCCGGGCTCCGGTTCCTCGCTGCCGCGCGCCCGCCACCACTGCAGGAAGGACTCCTCGGCGAACACGGGGGCCTGGCGCGCGCCGTCGACGCCGGCCAGCCGTTTTCCTGCGGCGGCCAGTCCGGGCGCGCGCAGCAGGCTGTTCACGACCGGCGGGGCGAGGCGGGAGAGCCGGGCCCACACCGGCAGCCAGCCCATGGAGTAGTGGGCGGCCGGCCGGGGCCTGCCCGCGTAGTGGTGGGCGAGGAACTCGGCCTTGTAGGTGGCCATGTCGACGCCGGTCGGGCAGTCCGACTTGCAGCCCTTGCACGCCAGGCACAGGTCCAGGGCGTCGCGGACCTCGGTGGAGCGCCAGCCGTCGGTCACGGCGGAGTCCGCGTGGCCCTCGAGCATCTCGAACAGCAGCCGCGCCCGGCCGCGCGTGGAGTGCTCCTCCTCCTTGGTGGCCCGGTAGGACGGGCACATCACCCCGCCGTGGTGGCTGCGGCAGTTGCCGATGCCGACGCAGCGCAGCACGGCGCGGGTGAAGGAGTGCTCGTCCTCCGGGTAGCCGAAGTGCGAGTCCAGGGTGGCGGGCCGCCAGGCGGAGCCGAGCCGCAGCTGGCCGTCGACGGGGTTGGGGCCTGTGACCTTGCCGGGGTTCATCCGGTTGTGCGGGTCGAAGAGCGCCTTGAGCTCCCCGAACGCGGCCACGAGACGCTCGCCGAACATGCGGGTCAGCAGCTCGCCCCGGGACTGGCCGTCCCCGTGCTCGCCCGACAGGGAGCCGCCGTAGGAGGCCACGAGGTCGGCGGCGCGCTCCAGGAACCGGCGGAAGTCGGCCACGCCCTCGGCGGTCTTCAGCCCGAACGGGATGCGGGTGTGCACACAGCCCTGCCCGAAGTGCCCGTACAGCGAGGGGTGGTCGTAGTCGAACTCCGCGAACAGCCCCTTGAGGTCGCGCAGGTAGTCGCCGAGGCGGTCGGGCGGGACGGCGGAGTCCTCCCAGCCCTCCCAGGTCTCGCGGTCGTCCGGGGGCCGCGCGGTGACCCCGAGCCCGGCCTCGCGGGCCTTGAGCATCCTCTGCTCGCGCTCGGGGTCGTCGGAGAACGCGACGGTGGACTCCTTCTCGTTCCGGCCGACCGCGCGCAGCAGCGCGTGCGCCTTCTCGTCGACCTCCTCCTGGCTGTCGCCGCTGAACTGCAGCAGCAGCCAGCTGTCCCCTTCCGGGAGGGAGTCGAGGGACTCCAGGTAGGCGTGCTCCTCGCGCATCAGCTGTGCCATCCGCCCGTCAAGGGCCTCGAGCTGGCTGGGTGAGCAGTGCTCGAGGAGGTGGGGGACGTCGTCGGCGGCGGCGCAGATGTCCTCGTATCCGAGGACGAGCAGCGACTGGTAGCGGGGCACGGGGACCAGGTCGAGTTCGGCGCGCAGTACGGTCACCAGGGTTCCCTCGCTGCCGACCAGGGCCTTGGCGACGTCGAAGCCGTTCTCCGGGAGCAGGGAGTCCAGGTTGTATCCGGAGACGCGGCGCGGGATCTTGGGGTAGCCCTGGCGGATGTCCGCCAGGTATTCGGTCACGATGCGGTCGAGACCGTCGTAGATCTCCGCCCGGCGTCCGCCCTCGGCGGCGATCTGCGCCCGCTCGGCCTTCGAGGTCGGCCCCACCCACATGCGGGTCCCGTCGTAGGTGAGGACCTCCAGGCGGCGTACGTTGTCCACGGTCTTGCCGTACGCCTGCGCCGACGCCCCGCACGAGTTGTTGCCGATCATGCCGCCGAGCGCGCAGTGGCTGTGCGTGGACGGCTTGGGCCCGAACTGCAGGCGGTGGTCGGCGAGCTTGCGGTTGAGCTCGTCCAGGACCAGTCCGGGCTCCACGACGCAGGTGCGGGCGTCGGGGTCGACCGACACCAGGGCGTCGCAGTACTTGGTCCAGTCGAGGACGACGGCCGTGTTGGTCGTCTGGCCGGCCAGGCTGGTGCCGCCGCCCCGGGACAGGACGGGCGCGCCGAACCGCGCGCACACCTCGACCGCCCGGGCGCCCGCCTCCACACCGCGCGGGACGACGACGCCGATGGGGACCTGGCGGTAGTTGGAGCCGTCCGTGGAGTACGCGCCCCTGGTGCCCGCGTCGAAGCGGATCTCCCCGTCCACGGCACTGTGCAGCGCCGCCTCCAGCCCGGCCACATCGAGCGCGGTTCCCGCCCGGCCGAGGGCCGGGGGCGTGTGGTTGCGGGATGTCAGGGCCATGGATCGAGACCGCCTTTCCTGCACCGTTGGACTATGCAAGGGAGTTTCGCGATCCGTTCCCCCCAAACGGGCGCACATGGGCGACTTGTGGGCCCTCGGTGCCCCACCGGGGTGTCAGCCGACCTTGCGGCCCTGCAGCGGTGCCGTCGGGGCGCCGGCGCCCTCCTGCAGCCCGTGCAGGAACTCCTCCAGCACCTCGGTCGCCGTCCGCTGCGGCTGCCAGCCGAGCACGGTGCGTGCGCGGGTGCAGTCCATGAGCGGCAGCCTCAGGACGGCGTCGAAGAGATGGGGGGAGGCGGGCAGCAGCCGCAGTCCCCAGGCGGCGGCGATCGCCGACCGTGCGGCCGTGCGCGGCAGCCGCACGGGACGGGATCCGAGCAGCTCGCCCAGGATCTCGGCGTCGAGGGGCGGATCGGCGGCCAGGTTGAAGGCGCCCCGGACCTCGGTGTGGATGGCGAGCTGGTAGGCGCGGGCCGCGTCGTCGGTGTGCAGGGCCTGCACGCGCAGCCCCTGGATGTCCGGCAGGAAGGGCAGCAGTTCGGGGCGGGCCAGCGGTCCGGGGAGGAACTTTCCGCCGAAGATGCGCCGCTGTTCGCTCGCCGATTCGCGTTTGAACAGGAACGCGGGCCGCATCCGCACGACGCGGATCCCGGGGTGCCGGAACTCGAAGGTGTCGAGATACCGCTCCAGATAGGCCTTCTCCCGGGTGTAGGCGGCGTCGGGCCAGCCGTGCGTGGGCCAGGACTCGTCCACGGAGCGGTTCTTGGGCCCCGGAGAGTAGGCCCCCACGGAGGAGGCGTGTACCAGTGTGGGCACCGTGGCGGTGGCGGCGACGGCCTCGAAGACCCGGATGCTGCCGAGCACGTTGGTCCGCCAGGTCGCGACCGGGTCGTGCGTCGGCTGGAACGCCCACGCCAGGTGCACCACCGCGTCGGCGCCCCGGAACTCCCGTACGAGGTCGACGTCCTTCGCCGCGAGGTCCACCTTCGACCACTGCACGCGGCCCGGACCGAGGTCGGGGATGCGGCGCGCCAGGCCCCGTACGCTCGCGACGGCCGGATCCTCGGCGAGCAGCCGCACGAGGCTGGTGCCCACATTGCCGGTGGCACCCGTGACCACGATCTTCCTGCCTGCTTCGGTGCTCACTTCGGGCTCCTCTCGGTGACCGGTGACCGAGACCTGCGAGTACCCACGGTGAGGGGCGTTACTGCTGCTGGCGCTGCCTGCCGTGTTCGGCGTCCTGCCGCACGAGGAGGGCGAGCAGCTCCGCGACGGTGAGGCTGGCCTCCGCGGGGTGGCGCAGCGGGGTGCCCGGCTGGATGTGGTACGTGTTGCTGCGCCCCTCGCGGGTGTGCGTGAGATAGCCGTCCTGCTCGAGGTCGGCGATGATCTTCTGGACGGCACGTTCCGTCAGTCGGCAGCGGGCCGCGATGTCGCGGATGCGGACACTCTGGTCGTCGGCGATGGCCGCCAGCACGCGTGCGTGGTTCGTGAGGAACGTCCATCCCATATGCGGCTCCCGCACTCCACCCATGCATAGAGAGTAGGCGCCGCGATTCGCGAATACAAAAAGGTGAATTCGAATTCGTGTATCCCTTGACATATGACCTGGGACGGGCAGAGGCTGACTAGGGGGTGTCCGGCAGTTCGCGCCGGATCAGCGGGCGGCGCCTGGTGCGGTGCATCGCAAGGCGCAGGGTCTGCCGCGTACCGGGCGTACGCGGAAGATCCGACGACGCGGCGAGGTGCCGTGCCAGAGGCCGCGCGCCCGGCGCGAACTGCCGGACACCCCCTGGGTCCGGGGGGCGCGGTATGGGCGAGCTCGGGAGGCTGCCATGGAAGAGCGCGTACTTCCCGAGCCCGGCAGCGCGGACGGTGCCGTCCGGGTGACCTGGGCGCACCCGCCGCAGCACCTCCTGCCGCCCTGCCTGCGGGTCGAGACCCACCAGGACGGGGACCGGGTGGCCGTGATGGTGTCCGGTGAGCTGGACATCGACACCGAGCAGGCCCTGCAGGACGCCCTGCGGGAGGCCGTACGGCGCTCGGTGAGAGGTGTCGACGTGGATCTCGGCGGAGTGGACTTCTGCGACTGCTCCGGCCTCAACGTGCTGCTGAGCGCCCGCCGCCAGGCCCTGGCGGACGCCAAGACGCTCACGCTCGGCCCGACCGGCCCCTCCGTGGACAGGCTGCTGTCGCTGACCGGCACCCGAGCCCTGTTCGACACCTCCCCCACCGTCGGTACGGCCGCGGGAGACGGCCAGGCCGGGCGGTTCCGGCAGCGGCACGGCCCTCCGCGGCGGGAGGAACGGCCGGAGGACACCGACCTGGACGCGCACATCGCCCTGGACCTGGCCCCCGACCGGGACCTGGACCCGGCCGGCGAGCGCGACCTCCACATCGAGCTGGTCCAGCTCAGGCGGGCGATGCAGACGCGGCCGGTGATCGACCTGGCCCGGGGGGTGCTGATGGCGTCCTTCGCGCTGACCGCGCAGGACGCCTGGGACGTCCTGGTCACCGTCTCCCAGAAGACCAACACGAAGTTGCACAACGTCGCCGAGGACCTGGTGGCAGCCGTCAACGGCAACGCCCCGCCCGGGCCGCTGCGCCAGGAGCTGGCGGCCGCGGTCACCGCGCTCAAGGAGCCCTCGGGCGCGCGTCCCGCGGACTGAGGTCCGCCGCGCGGCGGGGTGCGGTACGGGGTGCGGTTCCCCCGCCCGGGTGCACGCCCCGGGGTGCGACCACCCGTCGGCGGTGCGCGCACCGCCCCGGAAACAGCGGCAGGGTAAGCCTTCCCCCATGACCTTCAAGAGTCCCGCCCACCGCGGCGGCCCCAAGCGCGGGATGTTCGAGGAACTGGCGGAGAGAGCCTCCAACTTGACGAGCTCTCCGCTCTTCTTCCTGATCTGCCTGGCCTTCGTCGGCTTCTTCGTCGCCGCGCACGCGGCACACCTGCCCCTGGAGCTGCTCCTGCTCGCCGGGGAGTCGATGACCGCGGTCACGCTTCTCCTCCTCGCCCTGCTCAAGAACTCGGAGATGCGGGCGGAACACGCCATCCAGCGCAAGCTCGACGCCATCGCAAGCGCCCTGCTGGACATGAACGAGGACAGGGACAGCCGGGCCCTGAGGGAGCTCAAGGAGTCGATCCGCATGGAGGAAGAGACATAAAATGACATTCACCGACATGACAGGAGTGAACCGATATGACCGACCGCGAGCATGGCCGGTACGCGGATGACTCCGGCCACCTCAGGGACATGACCGAGGAGACCCTCGGCGCCCAGGAGCAGGCACGCCAGGAGCGTCAGCACCGGCTCGAGCAGCAGCAGAGCGGCCGTCGGGCGGAGGACGAGTCCACCTACCCAGAGCTCTTCGACCAGGGAGACGACGATTACCTGTGAGGGCCGTTCCCGGCGTGTGACCGCTCCCGCTCCGCACACCGCATGGCCGGCGGGACGACCCTCAGGTCGGTGGCGACGCGGCCGAAGGTGTCGATGAGCACGGCTGCGGCCCCTTTCCCGCTCCGACCCCTCCTCAGCACTCGATGACGTTGACGGCGAGGCCGCCACGGGCGGTCTCCTTGTACTTGACCTTCATGTCGGCTCCGGTCTCCTTCATGGTCTTGATGACCTTGTCGAGGGAGACGTGGTGCCGGCCGTCGCCGCGCAGGGCCATCCGGGCGGCTGTCACGGCCTTGACCGCCGCCATGCCGTTGCGCTCGATGCAGGGGATCTGGACCAGGCCGCCGACCGGGTCGCAGGTCAGGCCGAGGTTGTGCTCCATGCCGATCTCGGCGGCGTTCTCCACCTGCTCCGGACTGCCGCCCAGCACCTCGGCGAGGCCGCCGGCGGCCATCGAGCAGGCCGAGCCGACCTCGCCCTGGCAGCCGACCTCGGCGCCGGAGATCGACGCGTTCTCCTTGAAGAGCATGCCGATGGCGCCCGCCGCGAGCAGGAAGCGGACGATCCCGTCCTCGTCGGCGCCCGGCACGAAGGTGAGGTAGTAGTGCACAACGGCGGGGATGATGCCCGCCGCGCCGTTCGTCGGGGCGGTGACGACCCGGCCGCCTGCGGCGTTCTCCTCGTTCACCGCCATGGCGTACAGGGTCACCCACTCCATCGCGCGGGCCGCGGGGTCGCCCTCGCTGCGCAGCGCCCGGGCCGCCGCCGCGGCCCGCCGGCGGACCTTCAGGCCGCCGGGGAGGATGCCCTCGCGGGACAGGCCGCGGGAGACACAGCCCTCCATCACGCGCCAGATCTCCAGCAGACCCGCGCGGATCTCCTCCTCCGTGCGCCAGGCCTTCTCGTTCTCCAGCATCAGCGCGGAGATCGACAGGCCGGTCTCCCGGGAGAGCCGCAGCAGCTCGTCCCCCGTGCGGAACGGGTGGGGCAGCGCCGTGTCGTCGGGCTTGATCCGGTCCGCCCCGACGGCGTCCTCGTCGACCACGAAGCCGCCGCCGACCGAGTAGTACGTCTTCTCCAGCAGCGGCAGTCCGTCGGCGTCGCAGGCGAAGAGGATCATGCCGTTGGCGTGGTACGGCAGCGCGCGCCGACGGTGCAGGACCAGCTGGTTCGAGACGTCGAAGTCGATCTCGTGGGCGGCGCCGATCTCGGCGCCGAGGAGGCGGATGCGCCCGGTGGTGCGGATCCGCTCGACGTCCAGCTCGGCCTGGGCGACGTCGACCGTGCGCGGCTCGTTGCCCTCCAGGCCGAGCAGCACGGCCTTGGGGGTGCCGTGGCCGTGCCCGGTGGCACCGAGGGAGCCGAACAGTTCCGCCCGCACCGCGGCGGTCTGGGCGAGCAGGCCGTCCTTCTTCAGCCGGGCGGCGAACATCCCGGCCGCACGCATCGGGCCGACGGTGTGCGAGCTGGACGGGCCGATGCCGATGGAGAACAGGTCGAAGACGCTGATTGCCACGCCGTACTCCGTGGGGTGGGAGAGGCGTGCCGAGCATGTCACGGGCGCGCCTGCGGGATTTGTCGGTTACAGGCCTGGGTGGAGCGGGTGCTTCTCCCGGGTGCCGAAACGGCTGTGAGCCCTTTTCGTGCTCATGGTTCGAACAGGCGGGCAGCCGGGCGGTGCGCACCCATGCCGCGGCGGTGCCGGGCCGCCTTCCCGAGACGGCCCGGCACCGCCAGGTCACCCCTTACCGCCCTGCCGGGCCGCTCACCCGTACTCCACGGCCGCGTCCAGCAGCCAGTCCGTCAGGTAGCCGGCGAAGGAGGAGCGCACCAGTACCCAGAAGCCGGCCCTGGCTTCGTCGCGGGCGACCAGGACGACCTGTGTACGCGCCAGCGTCGTCTGGGCGCAGCGACCGGGGCCGAAGGCGCGCGGGTGCAGGTCCAGCGCGCAGCCGTGGGACAGCAGGTCGCGGGCGCGGGGCCCGGCGACCAGGAGGGTGGTGCGCTGGGCGGAGACGTCGGTGACGGAGACGGGTTCGCCCCCGGCCGCCGCACGGATCCGGCCCTCCAGCTCCCGCTGGGTTCCGGGCGGGCCCACCAGCAGCCATTCGTCGGGACCGAGCCACACCGCGGTCAGGTCGCCGGCCCGTACCACGGTGTTCGGCTCCAGGGGCAGCTGGAACCCCAGGGCGAGACCCACGGCGTCCGCCGCCGGGCTCTTGGCGTCGAGGCGGACGTTCACCTGGGCCAGGAAGGGGAGTTCGGCCAGACGGACGGCGCCCCCGGAGGAGCGCGTCGCGGCGGCCAGGCGGTCGGCGGCGTGCGCCAGGGGGCTGCGCTGCCGAGCGGTCAGGGCGGTGTCAGCCATCGCGGCGGGCTCCCTCAGGGTCGTAGAGGACGGGGTTGGCGACGGTCACCGGTACCAGCCGGTCGCCGACCGGCGCGTAGAGGCGTTCCCCGATACGGTCGCGGCCGCCCTTGATCAGGGCGAGTGCGAAGGTCCGGCCGAGCGCCGCGCTGCGGTAGCTGGAGGTGACGTGCCCGAGCATCGGGACGGGCGGGGCGGGCAGTTCGCTGTCGGCGACCAGGTGGGTGCCCTCGGGGAGGAAGGCGGCCGGATCCTCGGGGAGGAGGCCGACGAGATGCTTGCGGTCGGGGCGCACGGTGTCGGCGCGGGCGTAGGAGCGCTTGCCGATGAAGTCCGGCTTCTTCTTCGACACCGCCCAGCCCATGCCGAGGTCCTGCGGGGTGACCGTCCCGTCGGTGTCCTGGCCGATGATCGGGTAGCCCTTCTCGGCGCGCAGGACGTGCATGGTCTCGGTGCCGTACGGGGTGATGCCGTACGGGCCGCCGGCCTCGTACAGCGCCTCCCACAGGGCGAGGGCGTCCCAGGGCGACACGTTGATCTCGTAGGCGAGTTCGCCGGAGAAGCTGATCCGGCACACGCGCGCGTCGATACCGGCGACGGTCGTCTCACGCCACGCCATGAACGGGAAGTCGTCGTTGCTCACCGCCAGTCGGGGCGCGAGCGAACCCAGGACCTCGCGGGAGCGGGGGCCGACGAGGGCCACGGTCGCCCACTGCTCGGTGACCGAGGTGCAGTGGACGCGCAGTTCGGGCCACTCGGTCTGGAGCCACTCCTCCATCCAGTCCAGGACGGCGGCCGCGTTGCCGGTGGTCGTGGTGACCAGGAAGCGGTCCTGGGCGAGCCGGATGACCGTGCCGTCGTCGAAGACCATGCCGTCCAGGCGGCACATCACGCCGTAGCGGATCATGCCGACCTTCAGGGTGCTCATCATGTTGGTGTAGAGCCGGTCGAGGAAGAGCGCGGCGTCCGGGCCCTGCACGTCGATCTTGCCGAGGGTGGAGGCGTCCATGAAGGCCACGCCCTCGCGGGCGGCCCGGCACTCGCGCAGTACGGCGGTCTCCATGTCCTCGCCGTCCTGCGGGTAGTACCAGGGCCGCTTCCACTGGCCGACGTTCTCGAAGAGCGCGCCGTGCTCGACATGCCAGGCGTGCAGGGCGGTGGTGCGGACCGGGTCGTGCAGCGGACCGCGGTCGCGGCCGGCGAGGGTGGCGAAGGAGACGGGGGTGAACGGCGGCCGGAACGTGGGCAGGCCGAGCGCCGAGATGTCCACGCCGAGGAGTTCGGCGACGACGCCGCTCGCCAGGACGCCGGCCGTCCTGCCCTGGTCACCCCCGGTGCCCGCTGTGGTGTAGCGCTTGGTGTGCTCCACCGAGCGCAGGCCCGCCCCCGTGGCGCGCGCCAAGTCGTCGACTGTCACGTCGCGTTGGAGGTCGACGAAACGGGGGGCGCCGCTGGAGGTCGGGATGGTGAAGACCTGCATGGGCGGGGTGTGCGGCTGGGCGGCCACGGCCGGGAGGGCGGGTGCCTCGGCGGTGTAGCCCTCCGCCTCGACCGCGCGGGCGCCGGCCGCCGCGCCCTGCGCGAGAGCCGTGGCGAGGTCGAAGGCCCCGTTCGCACTGCCCGCGACCTCCACCGCCTGACGGCAGCTGTCGGGAACGAACGTGCCGAGTGCCTCGTCGTGGCGGAGCTTGCCGCCCGCCTGGCTGAACAGGTGCGCCACCGGGTTCCAGCCACCGGAGACCAGGAGCAGGTCGACGGCGAACTCCCGTTGTCCGGCGGACTCCCCGTACGGGGCGACCGTCACGGCGGTGAGGCGGGCCCCGCCCTCGGTGCCGGTGACCGCGTGTCCGGCCAGCACCTCGATCCCGGCGGCGCGGGCACGCTCGGCCCACTCCCCCGGCTCGGGCCGGGTGTCGACGATCGCCGCTATGTCCACGCCCGCCGCCGCCAGGTCGAGTGCGGCGGCGTAGGCGCTGTCGTTGGTGGTGAACACGGCCGCGTGACGCCCGGGCAGAACGGCGTACTTGTGCAGGTACGTCCGGGCCGAGGCGGCCAGCATCACGCCGGGGCGGTCGTTGTCGCCGAACGCCAGCGAACGCTCGTGGGCGCCCGTCGCGAGGACCACGCGGCGGGCGCGGATCCGCCAGACGCGCTCGCGGGAGACGTGGTCCGGGGCCTCGGCGCCGAGGTGGTTGGTGCGGCGCTCGACGGCGAGGAGGTGGTTGTCGTCGTAGTGGCCGAAGACGGTGGTGCGGCGCAGGACGCGTACCTCGTCAGCGGCCTCGAGTCGAGCGCGCGTCGCCTGCGCCCAGTCGAGGTGTTCGCCGGTGCCGAGCAGGCTGCCGCCGAGTTCGGGCTGGTCGTCGGCGAGGATGACGCGGGCGCCGCTGTTCGCCGCCGCCGCCGCGGCCGCGAGGCCGGCGGGGCCTGCGCCGACGACCAGCAGGTCGCAGTGGGCGTGTACGGCGTCGTAGCGGGCGGGGTCGGGTTCGGTGGCGAGGCGGCCCTGGCCGGGGAGGCTGCTCGCGACGAGGCCGTCGTAGAGCTCGACGGCCGTGGCGGGGAGCATGGGCTCGGGGAAGGGGGCCTCGATCTGGACGACCGCGTTGGGTTCTTCGACGCCGGCCGAGAAGATGCCTCTCGGACGGCCGAGCCTGATACTCGTGGCGGCCTGGATGACGCCGTTGGCGAGGAGGGCCGAGGCGAGGGTGTCGCCTCGGTAGCCCTGGTATTCGGTGCCGTCGAAGGTGAAGGTGAGGGGTTCTTCGCGGTTGATCCGGCCGCCGGCTGGGCGTCGGAAGGGCTGGGTTTCTTCGCCCCCGCCGCCCCTGCCCGTCCCGTCCTCCAGGGGCTCCGCCCCTTCGACCCCGCTGGGGGCTGCGCCGCCGGACCCCCCTTGGGCCTGAACGGCCTCGTCCTCAAACACCCCCAGAGGATGTACCCCCGGACGGGCTGGATTCACTGGCCGTGGCTCGACAGTGACCGGGCGCGGCTCCCCCGCCCGGTACACCGCCAGGATCTCGTTCGTCGCCGTGTCCCGTACCGCGTTGAACCACCTGCGGCAGCCCGCCGCATGGCTCCACCGTTCGGCGAACGGGCCCTTCGGGTTGGCGCGGAAGAACAGGTAGCGCGCCCACTCCTCGTCGGTGAGGGCCGCGGGGTCCTCGGGGTAGGGCACATGGGCCTGGCCACCGTAGTGGAACTCGGCCTCGTCACGGGGCCCGCACCACGGGCAGGAAATGAGCAGCATGGTTCGGCTCCCTAGTGGGCCACCGCGGCCGCGCCGTGCTCGTCGACGAGCGCGCCGGTGGTGAAACGGTCGAGCGAGAAGGGGGCGTTCAGGGGGTGGGGCGTGTCGTGGGCGATGGTGTGGGCGTAGACCCAGCCGACCCCCGGGGTGGCCTTGAAGCCGCCCGTTCCCCAGCCGCAGTTGAGGTAGAGGTTGTCGACCGGGGCGAGGCCGACGATGGGCGAGGCGTCCGGACTGACGTCGACGATGCCGCCCCAGGTGCGCAGCACGTGGGCGCGGGCGAAGACCGGGAAGAGCTCCAGGGCGGCGGACATCTGCTCCTCGATGATGTGGAACGCTCCGCGCTGGGTGTAGGAGTTGTACGCGTCGATGCCGGCGCCCATGACCAGCTCGCCCTTGTGGGCCTGGCTGACGTACACGTGGACGGCGTTGGACATGACGACCGTCGGGTGCACCGGCTCCAGGAGTTCGGAGACCAGGGCCTGCAAGGGGTGGCTCTGGAGCGGGAGTTCGATGCCCGCCATGGCGGCGAGGACCGAGGTGTGGCCGGCGGAGCACAGGGCCACCTTGCCCGCCGCGATCGGGCCGAGCGTGGTCTGCACGCCGACCACCCGGCCGCCGGCCACGTCGAGGCCGGTGACCTCGCAGTTCTGGATGATGTCGATACCGGCGGCGTCCGCGGAGCGGGCGAAGCCCCAGGCCACGTAGTCGTGCTTGGCGATGCCGGCGCGCGGCTGGTAGGTGCCGCCGAGGACCGGGTAGCGCACGTCGGGAGAGGTGTTGACGATCGGGCAGACCTCTTTGACCGCTTCCGCGTCGAGCCACTCGGCGTCGACGCCGTTGAGCCGGTTGGCCTCGACGCGGCGCACGCTGTCGCGGACGTCCTGCAGGCTGTGGGCGAGGTTCAGCACGCCGCGCTGGGAGAAGAGGATCGGGTAGTCGAGCTCCTCCTCCAGTCCTTCCCAGAGTTTGAGGGCGTGCTCGTAGATGCCGGCGCTCTCGTCCCACAGGTAGTTGGAGCGGATGATCGTGGTGTTGCGGGCCATGTTGCCGCCCGCGAGCCAGCCCTTCTCCAGGACCGCGACGTTGGTGATGCCGTGGTTCTTCGCCAGGTAGTGGGCGGTGGCCAGGCCGTGTCCGCCGCCGCCCACGATCACCACGTCGTACGACCGCTTGGGCTCGGGGGTGCGCCAGAGCCAGTCGGGGTGGTCGGGAAGGTCGGCGCCGGGGGTGCGGGGGCTCATCGGGCGTCTCCTGAAGGACCGGAAAGGTGCGGGTAGAGCGGGTGCTCGGCGGCCAGGGCCGCTGTGCGGGCGCGCAGCGCGGCCACGTCCGGCTCGGGCTGGAGGGCGAGCGCGATCACGTCGGCGACCTCCGCGAAGTCCTCCTCGGTGAAGCCCCGGGTGGCGAGCGCCGGGGTGCCGATGCGCAGGCCGGAGGTGACCATGGGCGGGCGCGGGTCGAAGGGGACGGCGTTGCGGTTGACGGTGATGCCGATCTCGTGCAGCAGGTCCTCGGCGCGCCTGCCGTCGAGTTCGGACTCACGCAGGTCGACGAGGACGAGGTGGACGTCCGTGCCGCCCGTCAGCACCTTCACTCCGGCGGCGGCCGCGTCCGGCTGTGTGAGGCGCTCGGCGAGGATGCGGGCTCCGGTCAGTGTGCGGGCCTGGCGCTCGGCGAACTCGGGTGATGCGGCGACCTTGAAGGAGACCGCCTTCGCGGCGATGACGTGCTCCAGGGGGCCGCCCTGCATGCCCGGGAACACCGCCGAGTTGATCTTCTTGGCGAGGTCGGCGTCGTTGGTGAGGATCACTCCGCCGCGGGGACCGCCGAGCGTCTTGTGCGTGGTGGTGGTGACCACGTGCGCGTGCGGGACGGGGCTGGGGTGCAGTCCGGCGGCGACCAGGCCCGCGAAGTGCGCCATGTCGACCATGAGGAGGGCACCGACGTCGTCGGCGATGCGGCGGAAGGCCGCGAAGTCCAGCTGCCTCGGGTACGCCGACCAGCCCGCGATGATCATCTTGGGGCGGTGTTCCTTGGCGAGCCGCTCCACCTCGTCCATGTCGACGAGGTTGTCCGCCTCGGAGACGTGGTACGGCACGACGCTCAGCATCTTGCCGCTGTAGTTGATGCGCATGCCGTGGGTGAGATGACCGCCGTGCGCGAGGTCGAGTCCGAGGATGGTGTCGCCCGGTTGGAGGAGGGCGAAGAAGACCGCCGTGTTCGCCTGCGCGCCCGAATGGGGCTGCACGTTGGCGAAGCCCGCGCCGAACAGGGACTTGACGCGCTCGATGGCCAGGCGTTCGGTGACGTCGACGTGTTCGCAGCCGCCGTAGTAGCGGCGGCCGGGGTAGCCCTCCGCGTACTTGTTGGTCGCGACCGAGCCCTGGGCCTCCATGACGGCGGAGGGCGCGAAGTTCTCGGAGGCGATCATCTCGAGGGTGGACTGCTGGCGGTGCAGCTCGGCGCGGAGGGCGGCGTGGACCTCCGGGTCCAGCTCCGCCAGCGGGGTGTTCAGCACGTTCATACGGTGTTCGCGTTCCTCTCGGCGGCCTCGACGACGTTGGCGAGCAGCATCGCCCGGGTCATGGGTCCCACTCCCCCGGGCATCGGCGCGACCCATCCGGCGACCTGGGCGGCCTCCGGGTGGACGTCGCCGACGAGCCCGTGCTCGGTGCGGGTGATGCCGACGTCCAGGACGGCCGCGCCGGGGCGCAGCATGTCCTTGGTGATCAGTCCGGGTGAGCCGGCCGCGGCGACGACGATGTCCGCCTCGCGTACGTGCCAGGCCAGTCCCTTGGTTCCGGTGTGGCACAGGGTCACGGTGGCGTTCTCGGACCTCCGGGTGAGCAGGAGCCCGATCGGCCGTCCGACCGTGATGCCGCGCCCGATCACGCACACGCGCGCTCCGGCGAGCGGGACCTCGTACCGGCGCAGCAGTTCGACGATGCCACGCGGAGTGCAGGGCAGGGGGGCGTCGACGCCGAGGACGAGCCGGCCGAGGTTGACGGGGTGCAGTCCGTCGGCGTCCTTGGCGGGGTCCATGCGCTCCAGTACGGCGCCCGAGTCGAGGTGGCGTGGGAGCGGGAGTTGCACGATGTAGCCGGTGCAGGCGGGGTCGGCGTTGAGTTCGTCGATGACGTCCTCGACCTGCTGCTGGGTGGCGTCGGCGGGCAGCTCGCGGCGGAGGGAGGCCACTGAGATCTGCGCGCAGTCGCGGTGCTTTCCGGCGACGTAGGCGTGACTGCCCGGGTCGTCGCCGACCAGGACCGTGCCGAGACCCGGCGGGCGGCCGGTCGCGGCGGTCGACTTCGCCACGCGCTCGGCGAGTTCGCGACGGATGGCGGCTGCGGTCGCCTTGCCGTCGAGCAGTTGTGCGGTCACCGGCGATACCTCTTCCCCACGGTCAGCCACGAAGTCGGGACATGGTCGGGTCGAACAGGGGCTCCTCGGCGACGACCGCCTCGACGCGCTGGTCGAAGTAGCCGATGTGGACCGTGGTGCCGGGGGTGGCGAGCTCGGCCGGCAGCCAGGCGTAGGCGATGCCCTTGCCGATCGTGTAGCCGTAGGCGGCGCTGGTGACGTAGCCGACGGCGCGGTCGCCGTCGTACACCGGCTCCTTGCCCATGACCACCGAGTGCGGGTCGTCGATGGTGAGGCAGGTCAGCTTCCGCCGTACGTCCGCCTTGCGGCGCTCCAGTGCGGCCTTGCCGATGAAGTCGCCCTTGTCGAGCTTGACGGCGAAGCCGACGCCGGCCTCGTAGGGGTCGTGCTCGTAGGTCATGTCGGTGCCGAAGGAGCGGTAGCCCTTCTCCAGGCGCAGGCTGTTGAAGGCGCCGCGGCCGGCGACGATGCCGCCCAGCGGTTCCGCCGCCGCCCACAGGGTGTCCCACAGCTTCTGGCCCAGGTCGGCGGTGGTGTACAGCTCCCAGCCCAGCTCGCCGACGTAGCTCAGGCGCATCGCGGTGACGGGGACGGAGCCGATGTGGGCGCGCTTGGCGCGGAAGTACTTCAGGCCGTCGCCCGAGAAGTCCTCGTCGGTGAGGGGCTGGAGCACCTTGCGCGCCAGCGGGCCCCACAGGCCGATGCAGCAGGTGCCGGCGGTGATGTCGCGGACCTGGACCGTGCCGTCGGCGGGGAGGTGGCGGGTGAACCAGTCGAGGTCCAGGTTGCCGTTGGCGCCGACCTGGAAGAGGTCGCGGGCCAGCCGGGCGACGGTGATGTCGCTGCGGATGCCGCCGTCGTGGTCCAGGAGGAGCGTGTACGTCACCGAGCCGACGGACTTGGCCACCTTGCCGGTGACGAGGCCCTCCAGGAAGTCGGCCGCGCCGGGGCCGCTGACCTCCAGGCGCTTGAGGGCCGTCATGTCGTACAGGGCGACCGTCTCCCGGGTGACCTGGGCCTCGGCGCCGACGATGGGGGACCAGTACTGCGCGGCCCAGTCGTTGGGCGTGGGGATGGAGCGGCCTTCGACGAGCGAGGCGTTGCCCTCGTACCACTGGGGGCGCTCCCAGCCGTTCGCCTCCAGGAAGAACGCGCCGTGTTCCTGCTGGCGGGCGTAGAAGGGGCTGGTGCGGATCGGGCGCGGCTCACCCGAGGGCTGGAGGGGGTGGAGGATGTCGTAGACCTCGACGAAGTTCCGGCAGTCCCGGGCCAGGACGTACTCCGGGGAGAGCTGGTGCGGCTCGAAGCGGTTGACGTCGCACTCGTGCAGGTCGAAGGAGGAGCAGTAGCCGTCGACCAGCCATTCGGCGACGGCGCGGCCGACGCCCGCGGAGTGGGTGACCCACACGGCCTCGGCGACCCAGAAGCCCTTGACGTCCGGGGACTCCCCCAGCAGCGGGTAGCCGTCGGTGGTGAAGGAGAACAGGCCGTTGATGCCCTCCTCGACCTTGGCCTCGCGGGTCGCGGGGAGCAGGGACCGTGTCTCGTTCCAGGCGTCCTCGAAGTCCTCCTCGGTGAACTTCAGGACGGAGGGCATGTCCTCGGCCTCGTCCACGGAGAGGATGTCGTCGGCGGAGACGGGCATGGGGCGGTGGCCGTAATAGCCGATGCCGATGCCGTCGAAGCGGTCGCGGTAGTAGAGGTCGGCGTCCTGGTGGCGCAGGATCGGGCGGACCGCTTCCTCGGTCTGGCCGGCGAGGGCGGGGATCGGGCCGGTCCAGGCGAGCTGGTGGGCGAGCGGGGTGAGCGGCAGGTTCATCCCGACCATGCGGGCGATCTTCGGGCCCCAGATGCCGGCGCAGCACACGACGATGTCGGCGGGGATCTCCCCCTGGTCGGTCAGCACGCCGGTCACCCGGCCCTCGCTCTGCCGCACGTCGAGGACTTCGTGGCGGGCGAGGAAGCGGACGCCGCGCCCGGTGGCCCGGCGGATCTGCGCCTCGACGGCGAGGACGGCCTTGGCGAGGCCGTCGGTGGGGACCAGGAGACCTCCGAGGACCTTGTCGCGGTCGACCAGCGGGTGTTGCTCCACGCACTCGTCGGCGGTCAGCAGGCGCGCCTCGATGCCCCAGGCGGTGATCCAGCCGTGGCGGCGGTGGAGTTCGGTGAGGCGCTCGGGGGTCGTCGCCACTTCCAGGCCGCCGACCTGGAGGAAGCAGGGCTTGCCGTCGACGTCCAGGGAGCAGAACTTCTCGACGGTGTAGCGGGCCAGCTCCGTCATGGTCTTGGAGGGGTTCGTCTGGAAGACGAGGCCCGGGGCGTGCGAGGAGGATCCCCCGGTGGCCGGGAGGGGGCCCTGGTCGACCACGGTCACCTCGGTCCAGCCGCGTGCGGAGATCTCGTCGGCGAGGGCCGCCCCCACGACGCCCGCTCCGATGATGACCACTCGGGGTCCCGCCATCGCCCAACCTCCGAACTTGAAACCGGTTCAGTTGCTGTCTGCGCAACTCGATTCAGGCTGCGCAACTCAATGTGCCTGTCGCCGAGGAGGGGTGTCAAGGGGTGCGTGACGTCGGAAAACAGCCCGAAACACGGCAATGCCCGGCGGGCGGTGCGCACCTGGACGCACCGCCCGCCGGGCGTGTTCGACCTGCTCTTCCGGGCTCGGCTACTTCAGCCAGGCCTCGACCTTGTCGCGGTTGGCGTCGACCCACTTCTTGGCCGCCGCGTCGTCCGACATCTTGTCCACCGCGATGTACTTGGCCACGGTGTTCTGGTCGTCGTTCGTCCAGTTGAAGTTCTTCACCAGGTTGTACGCGGGGCCGCCGGACTTCGCGAAGCTCGCACTGACGATCTTGTCCAGGTTGTAGACGGGGTAGTCGCACGCCACCTTGGCCGCATCCGCGTCACAGCCCGTCTTGTACGCCGGCAGGTCGACCTTGACCAGCGGCACCTCGGACAAGAACCACTGCGGCTCGTAGAAGTAGCCGATCATCCACTGCTTGTTCTTCTCGGCGGTCCGGAACGCCTGGATGAGCGCGGTCTCGCTGCCCGCGTACACCACCTTGAAGTTCAGCTTGAGGTTCTTCACCAGCGCCGCGTCGTTGGTGACGTAGGACGGGTCGCCGTCGAGCAGCTGGCCCTTGCCGCCCGACTCGGAGGTCTTGAACTTGTCGGCGTACTTGTTGAGGTTCTTCCAGTCGGTGATGTCCGGGTGGGCCTTGGCCAGCCACGGCGGCACGAACCAGCCGATGATGCCCTTGTTGCCCGTCTGCCCGGCCTCGACGGCGGTCTTCTGCTCGGTGATGTACTTCTTCTTCAGGTCGTCGTGGCCCCAGTTCTCCAGGACGGCGTCGACCTCGCCGGTCCCGAAGCCCTGCCAGGCGATCTCCTCCTTCAGGTCCTTCTTGTTGACCGTACAGCCGAGGTCGTGCTGAGCGACGTACGCGACGACCGCCGCGTCCGCCTCGTAGCCCACCCACGGGTTGACGGCCAGGTTGAACGTGCCGCACTTGCCGCCGGAGGACTTCGAGCCCGCGGAGGAGCTGTCGCCGACCTTCGCCCCTGCGCAGGCGGTGAGGGTGAGGCCGAGGACGGCCAGGCCGGCCGCGCCGGCTCGCCAGTGTCTTGCCATGGTGTCGTGCTCCTTATGCCCTGGTGCGTCGCGCCGCAGCCTGAGTGATCCGGTCGAACATGACTCCGAGCAGTACGATGGCGAGTCCCGCCGCCAGCCCCTTGCCGTACAGCTCTCCCTGTGAGAATCCGGCCACGACGTCGTAGCCGAGGGCGCCTGCCCCTACCAGGCCGCCCACCACAACCATCGACAGCACGTAGATCAGCCCCTGGTTGGTCGCGAGAGTCAGGGCGCTGCGTGCCATCGGCAGCTGAACCTTGGTGATGATCTGCCAGGTGTTGCACCCGGCCGAGGTGGCCGCCTCCACGGTGGACGCGGACACGTTCCGCACACCGTCCGCGATGATCTTGATCGCTACGGGTGCCGCGTAGACGACGGCCGCGACGATCGCGGTGAAGCGGGTGGCGCCGAAGAGCGCCAGGAACGGCACGAGATAGACGAACGGCGGCATCACCTGTGCGGCGTCCAGGGTGGGCCGCACCAGCCGGTCCACGAGCAGGCTGCGTCCCATCCACACGCCGAAGACGACACCGAGCAGCATCACCAGCACCGTTGCCACGGCGGTGGAGGCGAGGGTCGTCATGCTGTCCGACCACAGGCCCGTGCCGACGAGCAGCCCGACGCACGCGGCGGCCGTCACCCCGGCGCGCCAGCCGCCGAGCACCGCGCCGAGCGCGGCCAGGGTGACGCCGACGAGCCACCACGGGGAGTCGGTGAGCAGCGTCTGGAACGGGTTGAGCAGGCCGTTGGTGATGACGTCCCGAAGCGCGTTGGTCAGGCCCGAGAGATGGTCCTGCAGCCAGGTGGTCGTGGTGTCGGCCGCGCTCGCGATGTGACTGCCGGTGCTGCCTTCGCCGGGGAACTCGGCCGCCCAGACGTAGGTGTGGGACAGATAGACCAGGACCGCGGCCGTGATCCCGCCGGCCACCAGCAGCGGCCGGCGCCACTTGAGGAGCCGGCCGCCCGTGCGGCGGGCCGCCTCGGCGCGTGCGGCAGCGGCCGTGGTGACCCGGTCGAGGACGATGGCCATGACGACGATGGCGAGGCCGGCGTTGAAGGCGGTGCCGACGTCGAGCGACTGCAGGGCCTGGACGACGGTCTTGCCGAGGCCGGGCGCGTCGATCAGGGCGGCGATGGTCACCATGGCCAGGGCGGCCATGATGGTCTGGTTGACGCCCATGACCACGGTGCGCTTGGACATCGGCAGCAGCACCTTCAGCAGTTGCTGCGACCGCGTCGTGCCGAGCGAGTCCGCCGCCTCGACGGTGGTCTCGGGCACGGAGCGGATGGCGTGCGCGGTGATGCGGATGGCGGGCGGTGCCGCGTAGATCACCGTGGTGATCACGGCGGAGGCTCCGCCGATGAGGAAGATCAGGGTCAGCGGGGCGAGGTAGACGAAGGTCGGCATCGTCTGCATGAAGTCCAGGAAGGGCGTCATGATCCTGTTGAAACGGTCGGAGAGACCGGCCCACAGGCCGAGCGGGATGCCGATGACCAGCGCCACGATGACCGCCGACAGGGTCAGCGCCAGGGTGTCCATGCTCTCCTGCCACAGCCCCTGCAGCCCGAAGAACGTGAAACCGGCCACGGCGAGCAGGGCGACCCGCCAGTTGCCCACGGCCCAGGAGACGTAGCCGGTGAGGCCGACGACGCCGAGCCAGCCGATCTGCGGGACCGGGCGGCCGCCGGTGGGCTGCGAGATCAGGGACTGGACGAAGGTCACCAGGTTGTCGATGACCAGGCGGATCTCGTTGAAGAAGTACAGGAAGAGCGGGTTGGAGTTGCGGTTGGCGCCGATGCTGTCGTTGACGTCGTTCAACCAGCGGTGCAGACCGGTCAGATCGGCCGCGGCGAGGGACAGCGTCTGCCGGCCGCGCAGCACGGCGAAGAGCACCACCCAGACGATCAGGATCGCCGCCACCACCGTGGGACGGCCGACCTTTCTGCGTACGGGAGCGACCGGCGCGGCCGCGTCGGCGGCGACGGCCATCACGCACCGCCTTCCTGTCCGGCGACGACGGAGAGGATCTCCTCGTCGCCGACGATGCCGAGCAGCTTGCCGCCCTCGACCACCTTGACCGGCTTCTCGGCCGCCAGCACCGCCCGGGTGGCCTCGCGCACCACGACGTCCGGACCCAGCTCGGGGCCGTCGAGTGCGTCGTCGGGCTGCACGGGGCGCATGATCCAGCGCAGGGTGAGGACGTCGCCGCGCGGCACGTCCTTGACGAAGTCCCGTACGTAGTCGTCCGCGGGGGCGCCGACGAGTTCGTCGCCGGTGCCGCACTGCACCATCCTGCCGTCGCGCATGATCAGGATGCGGTCGCCCAGTTTCAGGGCCTCGGAGAGGTCGTGGGTGATGAACACCATGGTCTTGCCGACCTCGTGGTGCAGGCGGATGACCTCGCTCTGCATGTCGCGGCGGATCAGCGGGTCGAGGGCGGAGAACGGCTCGTCGAAGAAGAGGACGTCGGGGTCGCCGGCGAGGGCGCGGGCGAGGCCGACGCGCTGCTGCATGCCGCCGGAGAGCTGGTCGGGATAGGAGTTCTCGTATCCGGCCAGGCCCACCAGCTCCACCACCTCCAGAGCGCGCCTGGTCCGCTCGGCCTTGCCCATGCCCCGGATCTCCAGGCCGAACGCCACGTTGTCGACGACCCTGCGGTGCGGCAGCAGGCCGAAGTGCTGGAAGACCATGGAGAACTTGCTGCGCCGCATGTCCCGCAGCCGCTTGGCGTCGGCGCCGCGGATGTCCTCGCCTTCGAAGACCACCTCGCCCGCGGTGGGTTCGATCAGCCGGGTCAGACATCGCACCAGGGTGGACTTGCCGGAGCCGGACAGACCCATGACGACGAAGACCTCGCCGGGCGACACGTCGAAGTTCACGTCGCGGACTGCGGCGGTGCACCCGGTGCGGTCCATGAGCTCGCGGCGGGTCAGCCCGCACAGTTCCTCGGAGTCCGGCACCTGGTCGGCCTTCGGCCCGAACACCTTCCACAGCCGGCGCACGGAGATGACCGGGGTCCGGTCCTGGGGGTCCTGGGACGTGCCGCGCCGCTGCGACACCTCGGTCTGTGTGGGGGTCACGATCGACCTCTTTTCGGCGTTCAGCCGCGGAACCAGTGCTGCGGCCGGGGTTGGATGTTCTGCCAGACGTGCTTTGGCTCTCGGTATTCGTCGAGTCCGGTCGGTCCCAGCTCCCGGCCGACGCCCGAGTGCCCGAAGCCACCCCATTCCGCTTGCGGCACATAGGGGTGGTAGTCGTTGATCCAGACCGTGCCGTGGCGCAGCCGGCGAGCGACCCGCTGGGCCTTGCCGGCGTCCTGCGTCCAGACGGCGCCCGCGAGTCCGTACTCCGTGTCGTTGGCGATGCGGACGGCGTCGTCCTCGTCACGGAAGCGCTCGACGGTGAGCACGGGGCCGAAGGACTCCTCGTGCACCACGCGCATGTCCTGCCGGCACTCGTCGAGGACGGTGGGCGGATAGTAGAAGCCGCCCGCCAGCGCGGGGTCGCCGGGTCGCTCGCCGCCGCAGCGCAGTACGGCGCCCTCGGCGAGCCCTGCGGCGACGTACGCCTCGACCTTCTCCAGGTGCTGTGCGGAGATCAGCGCCCCGGTCTCGGCCCGGGGGTCGAACGGGCCGCCGAGGCGGATGAGCCGGGCGCGGCGCACGATCTCGTCGACGAAGGCGTCGTGCAGGCAGTCCTCGACGATCAGGCGGGCGCCGGCCGAGCAGACCTGGCCGGAGTGCAGGAAGACGGCGGTGAGCGCGAAGTCGACCGCCGTGTCGAAGTCGGCGTCGGCGAAGACGACGTTGGGGTTCTTGCCGCCGAGTTCCAGGGCGACCTTCTTCACCGTCGCGGCGGCGGTGGCCATGATGCGGCGCCCGGTCTCCAGGCCTCCGGTGAAGGACACCATGTCGACGTCGGGGTGCTCCGACAGGGGTGCGCCGGCCTCCGCTCCGGCGCCCAGGACGAGGTTGGCCGCGCCGGCCGGGAGCCCGGCCTCCTCGAGCGCCTTCATCAGCAGGATCGAGGTGGAGGGCGTGAGCTCGCTGGGCTTGAGCACGATGGTGTTGCCCGCGAGGAGGGCCGGGGCGACCTTCCAGGACGCCTGGAGCAGTGGGTAGTTCCAGGGGGTGATCAGTCCGCAGACGCCGACGGGTTCGTAGGTGACCCGGCTGAGGGCGTCGTCGCGGCCGGTGTCGACCACCCGGCCGGCGCTGGTGCCGGCGATGCCGCCGTAGTAGCGGAAGCAGGAGACGACGTCGGCGATGTCGTACTCGCTCTCGACCAGGCGCTTGCCGGTGTCGAGCGACTCGGCGCGGGCGAGCTCCTTGGCGTCCCGCTCGAGGATGTCGGCGGTGCGCAGCAGCAGGGCGCCGCGCTCGCGCTCGGGAGTGCGCGGCCAGGGGCCCTCGTCGAAGGCGCGCCGCGCCGCGGCGATCGCGGCCTCGGTGTCGGCGCGTGTCCCCTCGGACACGGTCGCGACCGGCGTGCCGTCGGCGGGACAGCGGATCTCCCGGTGACCTCCGGCCACCGCCTCGCGCCATTCTCCGTCCACATACAGGTCTGCCACGCGCGGAGCCCTTCGACCGTCTCGTTGCGCATCGCGCATCGAATTGCTTGTGGGGGAACCCTGACCGAAGGGCCGACGTACGTCAAGAGGTCCCGTCGTTTTCACAAGGGACGAACGTCCCCTGTCTTGACCACCGACCGCCTTCGCCCCAACTATGTTGCGTATTGCTCATCGCGTTGTGCATTACGCATCAGACGGAGGCCTGCGCATGTCCCCTCGACCGCAACCCGGCGACGAGTACCTCCTCACCCTCTCCTGCCCGGACAGAGCCGGACTGGTCCATGCCGTGAGCGGCTTCCTGGTCAGGAACTCGGGCAACATCCTGCAGAGCCAGCAGTTCGACGAGCGCCTTCAGGGCCGTTTCTTCATGAGGGTCCACTTCGATGTGTCCGATCCGGACATCACCCTGGAACAACTGCGTTACCGCTTCGGCCCCGTCGCCGAAGCCCACGGCATCTCCTGGACCCTCCGGGACGCCGCGACGCCGACGCGGACGCTGATCATGGTCTCGAAGTTCGGTCACTGCCTCAACGACCTGCTCTTCCGCCGCCGCACCGGCGCCCTCAACATCGAGATCCCGGCCATCGTCTCCAACCACCGGGACTTCGAGGCCCTCGCGGAGACCTACGGCATCCCCTTCCACCACATCCCGGTGACCAAGGAGACCAAGCCCGAGGCCGAGGCGCGCCTGCTGGAGCTGGTCCGGGAGCTGGACGTCGACCTCGTGGTCCTGGCCCGCTACATGCAGGTGCTCTCCGACGACCTGTGCAAGGAGCTGGAGGGCCGCGCCATCAACATCCACCACTCCTTCCTGCCGAGCTTCAAGGGCGCGAAGCCCTACCAGCAGGCGTACGAGCGCGGTGTGAAGCTCGTCGGCGCGACGGCCCACTATGTGACGCCGGACCTGGACGAGGGCCAGATCATCGAGCAGGACGTGGTCCGGGTGGACCACTCCCTCGACCCCGACGAACTCGTCACGGTCGGCCGCGACGTGGAGGCCCAGGTCCTGGCCCGCGCGGTGAAGTGGCACACCGAGAGCCGCGTGATGGTGGACGGCAACCGCACGGTTGTCTTCCGCTGAGGCACCCCTGCCGATCGGGCGGGGCCGGAACCGAGGGGGTTCCGCCCCCGCCCGATGTCCGTACACGGCTGAGGCTGTTGTATACGGCTGTCCGGTACATACGGCGGTCCGGGCTCAGCCGAGCCTGTCGAGCAGTGCGCGGCGCCAGCTCTCGGTCTCCGCGATCTGGTTGAAGGTGAACAGGTGCAGGCCCGCCACGCCCGCCGAGGGCGCCGTGAGCGTCTCCGCCGCGCGCGTGAGCAGTCTCTCGGGCGCGTACCCGCCCGGCGTCGCGAACCGCAGGAACCACGACGGGTGCCTGGTCAGGAAGCGCGTCGACTCCCCCACCCCGATCCTCGTCGCCATGGACAGCAGCTTGGCCCGCTGCACCGGCCCGGCGACCCCCACGTACACGGGCAGCGTGACGTCCCGGCGCCGTATCCGGGCGATCCAGTCGCCGAGCAGGCGAGGGTCGAAGCACAGGTTGCTGACGATGTACGTGGCGTGCGCGCGCTTGTCCCACATCGCCTGGATGGTGATGTCGTCGTGGATGAGCGGATGGCTCTCCGGATAACCGGTGATCCCCGTGTGCGCGAACGGCCTGCCCAGCTCGCTGAGCCTGCGCAGCACCGGCAGGGCCCCGTCGTAGGTCCCGGCCGGCGGATCGGCGTCCCCCGCCGGCACGAACACGTCGTCGACACCCGCCGTACGCAGCCGCTCGGCGACGTCCTTCAGGTGCGTGTCGTCCCGCAGCAGCCGTGCGGGCACGTGCGGGACGACGCGGAAGCCGTGCGCGGTGAGCCGCTCGGTGAGGGCGAGGGTCGGCTCCAGACCCTTGACCGGCGACGCCGTGACCGTGACCACGACGTCGCGCGGGACATGGGCGAGGACCTTCTCCTCGGTCGCCTTCGCCGGCAGCACCTCGTAGCGGACGCGGTCGAGCAGCGCCCGCAGGGCCTCGGCGCTCAAGGCCTACCCGGCCTGCTTCTGGGCGTCGCGGTGCCGGTAGTAGACGGCCTTGGAGGGCGTCAGCGGCTCCCTGCCGAGGATGAGGTCGGCCGCCTTCTCGGCGATCATCATCACCGGGGCGTAGATGTTGCCGTTGGTGACGTACGGCATCACCGAGGCGTCCACCACGCGCAGCCCCTCCACGCCGTGCACCTTCATGCTCAGCGGGTCGACGACGGACATCTCGTCGGTGCCCATCTTGCAGGTGCACGAGGGGTGCAGGGCGGTCTCGCCCTCCTTGGCGACCCAGGCGAGGATCTCCTCGTCGGTCTCGACGGACGGGCCGGGCGAGATCTCGCCGCCGTTGTAGGGGACGAGCGCGGGCTGGTTGAGGATCTGGCGGGCTACGCGGATGGCCTCGACCCACTCGCGGCGGTCCTGCTCGGTGGACAGGTAGTTGAAGCGCAGGGCGGGGTGCTCGCGCGGGTCCTTGCTCTTGATCTTCACGGAGCCGATGGCGTCGGAGTACATGGGCCCGACGTGCACCTGATAGCCGTGGCCGCCGGCCGGTGAGGAGCCGTCGTAGCGGACCGCGACGGGCAGGAAGTGGAACATCAGGTTGGGGTACTCGACGTCCTCGTTGCTGCGGGCGAAACCGCCGGCCTCGAAGTGGTTGGTGGCCGCCGGGCCCTTGCGGAACAGCCACTGCAGCCCGATGAAGGGGGCGCGCCACTTCGCCATGTACGGCTGCATGGAGACGGGCTGCTTGCAGGCGTACTGGACGTACACCTCCAGGTGGTCCTGCATGTTCTCGCCGACGCCCGGCAGGTCGTGGACGACGTCGATGCCGAGGGCGGACAGCTCGGCGGCGTTGCCGACACCGGAGAGCTGGAGCAGCTGGGGTGAGTTGATGGCGCCGCCGCACAGGATGACCTCGCCGGCCCTGACCTGCTGGGGCGCGCCACGGCCGTGCCGGTACTCGACGCCGACGGCGCGCTTGCCCTCGAAGAGGACCCGGGTGACGAAGGCGCGGGTCCTCACCGTGAGGTTCGGCCGCTTCATCGCGGGCTTGAGGTACGCCTTCGAGGCCGACAGCCGACGCCCGCGGTGGACATTGCGGTCGAACTTGGCGAAACCCTCCTGCCGATAGCCGTTGACGTCGTCCGTGGGCGCGTAGCCCGCCTCCTGGGTGGCCTTGAGGAAGGCGGTGAAGAGCGGGTTGGTCGCCGGGCCGCGCTCGAGGACGAGCGGGCCGTCGTGGCCGCGGAACTCGTCGTCGGGGTCGGCCGCGAGGCAGTTCTCCATCCGCCGGAAGTACGGCAGACAGTGCGCGTAGTCCCAGGTCTCCATGCCGGGGTCGGCGGCCCAGCGCTCGTAGTCCATCGGGTTGCCGCGCTGGAAGATCATGCCGTTGATGCTGCTGGAGCCGCCCAGCACCTTGCCGCGGGCGTGGTAGATGCGCCGGCCGCCCATGTGGGGTTCGGGCTCGGACTCGTACTTCCAGTCGTAGAAGCGGCTGCCTATGGGGTAGGTCAGCGCCGCGGGCATGTGGATGAACACGTCCCAGGGATAGTCGGAGCGGCCCGCCTCCAGCACGAGCACCCGGTTTCCGGGGTCTGCCGAGAGCCGGTTCGCCAGTGCGCTGCCGGCTGATCCACCGCCGACGATGACGAAGTCGTAATGCAGGGGAGCCATGGTGCCTCGTCTCGCTCGCTCGCGCCGTCGATACGCGGGGCATGGTAGTACGGGTATCGCTATACGCACTAGGTTGCGGAACGCGCAACTTGCAAGGTCTTCGTTTCGCCGGGGTTACTTGCATGGTCGTTGTTTACTGCGCGTATAGTTTCACCATGAGCAACTTCAGTCCGGATACCGAAACGAACGGTTCACAGGCCGGCGGGGTGCAGTCCGTCGACCGCGCCATCAGTGTGCTCGAGATCCTGGCCCAGCGCGGCGAGGCGGGCGTCAGCGAGGTGGCCGCCGAGATCGATGTCCACAAGTCCACCGCGTTCCGGCTGCTCGGCGCCCTGGAGGCGCGCGGTCTGGTGGAGCAGTCGGGCGAGCGCGGCAAGTACCGGCTCGGCTTCGGCATCGTACGCCTGGCGGGCGCGGTCACGGGGCGCCTCGACCTCACCCAGCAGGGGCGTCCGGTGTGCGAGCGCCTCGCGGAGGAGATCGGCGAGACGGTCAACATCGCCGTCATGCAGGAGCACTACGCGATCAACCTGTACCAGGTGCGCGGTCCCGCCGCCGTCGCCGCGCACAACTGGGTCGGGGAGCTGACCCCGCTGCACGCCACGTCCAGCGGCAAGATCCTGCTGGCCCACCTGCCCGCCAAGGAGCGCGCCGCGCTGCTGGCGGAGGCCGGCCTGAAGAAGGTGACCCCGCACACGATCACCGCCAGGACGAAGCTGGAGAAGAACCTCGCGGAGGCCCGCGAGCGCGGCTACGCCTGGACGCTGGAGGAGCTGGAGATCGGACTGCACGCGATGGCGGCGCCGATCCGCGACCGCGAAGGGCAGGTCATCGCGTCGATCAGCGCCTCCGGGCCGTCGTACCGGTTCACCGAGGAGCGCATGCACGAGCTCGCTCCGGTGCTCCTCAAGGGCGCGGAGGAGATCAGCCACCGCATGGGGTACCTCGGCTGAGCGTGCTTTCGCGTGCGCGCTGGCCGCGGGCCCTGCGCCTCCCCCAGGGCTACTCCGGCTGCCGGGTGCCGAGGCGCTCGTGCACCCAGTCGTGGAAGGCGCCGATGTGGTGCTCGCTGGGCACGAGCACGCCGCCCTTGGCGTACAGCCGGGAGCTCATACCGGGCTGCGTGCGCTCACAGGCGTCGAAGTCCTGGCGGTTGACGCGGTCGAAGAGCTCCACGGACCGGCTGACGTCCTTGCCGCTCTCCACCACGCCCGGCAGGTAGAGCCAGTCGCACTCGACGATCGTGCGGTCGACCGCCACCGGGTACATGCGGTGGAAGATCACGTGGTCGGGCACGAGGTTGATGAAGACCTGCGGCTTGACGGTGATCGCGTAGTAGCGGCGGTCCTGCTCCTCGGAGACCCCGGGGATGCGGTCGAGGCCCTCGGAGCCGTCGACGGTGAAGCCCTGGATCTCCTCGCCGAACTCGGCGCCGTGGCCGACGTAGTACTGGGCGGCGTAACCGTCCGCGAACTCAGGGAGCACCTCGGTCAGTTCCGGGTGGATCGTGGCGCAGTGGTAGCACTCCATGAAGTTCTCGATGATGAGCTTCCAGTTCGCCTTGACGTCGTAGACGATCCGCTTGCCCACGGCCAGGTTGTCGATGTCGTAGCGCTCGATCGACTCCACGTCGCCGAGGCGGGTGACGACCTCGCCGACGACGTCCTCCTCGAAGGAGGGCGGGTTCTCCGCGAGGCACACCCAGACGTAGCCGAGCCATTCGCGGACGGCCACGCTCACCAGGCCGTACTCGGTGCGGCCGACGTCGGGCATCTTGGTGAGGTTGGGCGCCGCGACGAGCTTGCCGTTCAGGTCGTAGGTCCACGCGTGGTACGGGCACTGGAAGGCGCGCTTGACCTCGCCGGTCTCCTCCGTGCAGAGCTTGGCGCCGCGGTGCCGGCAGACGTTGAAGTAGGCGCGTATGGAGTTGTCCCGGGCGCGGGTGACGAGGATGCTCTCGCGGCCCACGTCGACGGTGCGGAAGGCGCCGGGCTTCGCCAGTTCGGAGGCGCGCGCGACGCAGAACCACATGGTCTCGAAGATGCGCTCCTGCTCCTGGGCGAAGATCCCGGGATCGGTGTAGGAGGTGCCGGGGAGGGTGGCGATCAGGCTGTCCGGCAGGCTTGTCGAGGTCACGCTGCACTCCTCGGGAAACGTCGTGGAAGGGTCGGGCACGCGCCGGGAAGAGCGACTTCGGGCGACGTTGTGTATGAAGCAACGCTGCGTGTCATATGCAACGCAGCATGAGAGGCCGCATCAGCGGTGTCAAGACCTGGCCGTGGTGAACTGCTTGCGCCAACGGGTGAACAGCCTCGGCTGGTTCATCCCGAGCACGGCGACCGGCGTACCGGCCCTGCGGTAGACGGCCAGGAAACTCCGCTCGTCGGTGGCGCCTTCCTCGACCGTCACACTGTCGGCACCGGCGGCATGGCCGACGAACTGGATCTTCACGCCGTACTGGTCGGACCAGAAGTACGGCGGCCGCGGCACGCCCGGCTGCGTCGCGCCGTACGCGAGCAGCGTGGCCACGGCCGCGTCGGGCCGCTCCAGTGCTCCCGTCCAGTGCTCCACGCGCCGGTGGGTTCCGGTGTGCGGGTCGTACCAGTTGGCGCAGTCGCCGACGGCGACCACTCCGGCGAGGCTGGTGCGGCCGTCGGCCCCGCACTTCACGCCGTTGTCGAGCGCGACGCCGGATCCCTCCAGCCACTCGACGCAGGGACGCGCGCCCACACCCACGACGACGGTGTCGGCGGGGATGCTGCGGCCGTCCGCCAGCAGGACGGCGTCCACGCGCCGCTCCCCGCTGAGCCCCTTGACCCCCACTCCGCACAGGAGCCGTACGCCGTGGTCCGTGTGGAGGGCGGAGACGACGCCGCCCATGGTCTCGCCGAGCGGTCCGGCAAGCGGGGTGGGGGCCGCTTCGACCACCGTCACGTCCACTCCGAGGGCGTAGGCGGTGGAGGCGACCTCGGCGCCGATGAATCCGCCGCCGATCACCACCAGCCGTCCGCCGCGGGCCAGGTCGTCGCGCAGGGCGCGGGCGTCGTCCAGGGTGCGCAGCACATGGACGCCGGCGAGGCCCTCGGTGCCGGGCAGCGTGCGCGCGGCCGCACCGGTCGCGATGACGACACCGTCGGCACGGATCTCCCGGCCGTCGGCGAGCCGGATCGCCCGCTCGGCGCGGTCGAGCCCGGTGGCGCGGGTGCCGAGCACCCATTCCGCCTGCAGGTCCTCGTCGTCCCTCTCCAGCGCGAGATCCGCTTCGCCGAGTGTGCCGGCGAGGAACTCCTTGGACAGCGGCGGCCTGTCGTACGGGCGGTGGGGCTCGTCGCCGATGACGACCAGCCGACCGTCGTACCCCCGTTTCCGCAGCGAGCGCGCGGCCGACAGTCCGGCCAGCGAGGCGCCCACCACGGCGACGGTCCTCACGCGGGGCCTCCGGCCAGGCGGGAGGCGATGCAGGGCGGCAGGTTGGGGGCCTCGGTCGACAGCCGGACGTAGATCATGCCGTCCTCGACCAGGACCTCGTGGGTCCGCACCGGCAGCTTGGCCGGCGGGGCGTCCACCGCCCCGGTCCTCAGGTCGAACTTCGAGGCGTGCAGCGGGCATTCCACCTCGCAGCCCTCCAGCCAGCCGTCGGCGAGCGAGGCGTCCTGGTGGGTGCAGGTGTCGTCGATGGCGAAGAGCTCGCCGTCATCGGTGTGGAACACCGAGACCGGCGGGTCGATGTCGAGCCGGTGGGCCTCGCCTCGCGGCAGATCCGCGAGACGGCACGCGGGAATCATCATGACACCTCGGTGCGTATAGCGAAACGGATTGCGATTAGCGCAACGCCAGTCTGCGGGCCGCCCTGAACCGTTGTCAAGGCGTCCAAGGCCCGGGTTGAGCCGGGTCCGCGGCCACTTCTCGGCGCACGCCGAAGCGGCCCCGAAAGCGGAGGTGAGCAGGGGCGAAGGCGTGGCGCAGGGCAGCGACGGCCTCGCCGCCGGCGCCGTCGTGGGACGTCACCGGGGCGAGGCCGTGCAGCGGCGGTCAGAAGCCGCGGTCGATCCACTCCTGAAGGTGCGGCGCTTCGGCGCCGATGGTGGTCGTCTCCCCGTGGCCGGTGTACACGACGATGTCCCCGGGCAGCGCGAGGAGGCGTCGGCCGATCGAGTCGATGATGGTGGGGAAGTCGCTGTACGACCGCCCCGTCGCCCCCGGACCGCCGGCGAAGAGCGTGTCGCCGCTGAAGAGGGCGCCGAGAGCCGGGGCGTACAGGCAGACGGCGCCCGGCGCGTGGCCGGGAGTGTGGAGCACGGTCAGCTCGGCGCCCGCGACCGCCAGGGTCTGCCGGTCGGTCAGTTCCGCGTCGGGCGCCCGGTCCGGATGGGTCTGCTTCCACAGCGGCAGATCGTCGGGGTGCAGGAGGACCGGGGCCCCGGTGCGCTCGGCCAGGGCGGGGGCTGCGTCGATGTGGTCGTTGTGGGCGTGGGTGCACACGATCGCCGTCAGGCGCCGGTCGCCGACGGCGGCGGCGATGGCGGCGATGGCGTCGGCGTCGTGCGCGGCGTCGATGACGATCACCTCGCGGTCGTCGCCGACGATCCACACGTTGTTGTCGACGTCCCAGGTGCCGCCGTCGAGGGTGAACTGCCCGGAGGTGACGAGCCGTTCGATGCGCGCGTCCATCACAGCACCACCACCGAGCGCAGCACGTCGCCGTGGTGCATGCGCTCGAAGGCCTTCTCGACCTCGTCCAGTGCGATGGTCTCGGTGACGAAGGCGTCCAGGTCCAGGCGGCCCTGCAGATAGAGGTCGATGAGCATGGGGAAGTCGCGGGAGGGCAGGCAGTCGCCGTACCAGGACGACTTCAGTGCCCCGCCCCGGCCGAAGACGTCCAGCAGCGGCAGCTCCAGCTGCATCTCCGGGGTCGGTACGCCGACCAGAACGACCGTGCCGGCCAGGTCGCGGGCGTAGAAGGCCTGCCGGTAGGTCTCCGGGCGGCCCACCGCCTCGATGACGACATCGGCGCCGAATCCTCCGGTCAGATCCCGGATCGCCGCGACCGGATCGGTCTCCTTCGAGTTGACCGTGTGGGTCGCGCCCAGCTTCTTCGCGGTGGCCAGCTTGCGGTCGTCGATGTCCACCGCGATGATCTTCGCCGCACCCGCCAGGTTCGATCCGACGACCGCCGCGTCCCCGACACCGCCGCAGCCGATGACGGCCACGCTGTCACCGCGTCCCACGTTCCCGGTGTTGATCGCCGCGCCGATGCCCGCCATCACTCCGCACCCCAGCAGTCCGGCGGCGGCGGCCGACGCAGCCCGGTCCACCTTGGTGCACTGCCCGGCCGCCACCAGCGTCTTCTCGGCAAAGGCACCGATGCCCAGCGCGGGCGACAGCTCCGTGCCGTCGGTCAGGGTCATCTTCTGCTTCGCGTTGTGCGTGTTGAAGCAGTACCACGGCCGGCCGCGCAGACAGGCGCGGCACTGGCCGCACACCGCACGCCAGTTGAGGATGACGAAGTCACCGGGCGCCACGTCCGTGACACCCTCGCCCACCGCTTCCACCACGCCCGCGGCCTCGTGCCCCAGCAGGAAGGGGAAGTCGGCGCTGATGCCGCCCTCGCGGTAGTGCAGATCGGTGTGGCAGACGCCGCAGGCCTCTATCTTGACCAGCGCCTCGCCCGGGCCGGGGTCGGGCACGACGATCGTTTCCAGGCTGACGGGGGCGCCCTTGCCCCGGGCGACGACAGCACGGACCTGGTGAGCCATGGCCACTCCTCGGCTGACAGAAGGTCGATACGTTGCCTATTACGACACGCATCTCGTATCTCGCAACACAGCATCGTGGAGAGCGAAGCAGCGGTCAAGGATCCGTCATGCGATCCGACGGAGGCTGCGAGCGTTGGCCCGGGCACGGGCAGGCCGGATGAACCCGCGAGGCGCTGAGGTGGTGCTGTCGGCTGGTGTGCCCTGTCAGTTCTCCGGTGCCGGCACAGGGGCGTCGGACCGGGTGGAGGCGAGGCTGCCGGGGAGCCGGATCCGTTCTTCGGTCGGGGACCCGGCTGCGCTGGTGTACGCGAACATCGTCCATCCGGGGTAGTCGGGGAGGTTCACGGCCTCGTAGACGAATTCCAGGTCGCCGACGTCGGGGTGCCGGATGTGCTTGGTGCCGCTGTTGTGGAGGCGGACGTCGTGGGCCGACCAGCGCCTGTTGAAGGCGTCGCTGCGGGTCACGAGCTCGCCGATGAGGTCGGTCAGGTGCATGTCGCGGGGGTTGCGGCCGGCCGCTGTGCGCCGGCGGTCCTCGTGGGGCACCCGTTCCTCTGAAGTGACCGGCGCCGATCGGCGCCGCATCAGGTGAGCCGGCCGCCGGCCCTGGCGACGTCGTACTGATCGGCAGCGGTGTGTGCGGGGCCGGCCGACGGCGGTCGAGGGCGGGAGGCCGTCGGCGAGGGCGGTGGCCATACGGCGCACGGCGTTGTTGGAACGTGAGAGGACTCGGACGAGGATGGCCGTGAGAAGCTGATGCCAGGCGATTCAGCAGCGGAACCGGGCAGGTGCGACTGCGCGCCCCTGCCCGCATGACGTGACGTCGACATCGCGCGACTGACCAGGTGTCAGCAAAGTCGGCGAAGGGGCGGCATGAGCCCGACCAAAGGCGGTTACAGATGACTACAGTCGCACCTGGGCCAACCCTCGGGACCCTGGCCTTGACCTGGGAAACGCGCCGGTTTGCAGCCGACATGGCAGAGTGAGGGGCCAGCCGTGTTCTACCACCTGCTCAAATACGTTCTTCTCGGACCGCTGCTGAGACTGGTCTTCCGGCCGCGCATCGAGGGCCTCGAACACGTTCCGGCCCAGGGGCCGGCCATCATCGCCGGCAACCATCTCTCTTTCGCCGACCACTTCCTGATGCCCGCGATCCTCAAACGGCGCATCACCTTCCTCGCCAAGGCCGAGTACTTCACCGGCCCCGGCATCAAGGGCCGGCTCACCGCCGCCTTCTTCCGCAGCGCCGGTCAGATCCCGGTGGACCGCTCCGGCAAGGAGGCCGGGCAGGCCGCGATCCGCGAGGGCCTCGGCGTCCTCGGCAAGGGTGAACTGCTGGGCATCTACCCGGAGGGCACCCGCTCCCACGACGGCCGCCTCTACAAGGGCAAGGTGGGCGTCGCGGTGATGGCCCTCACGGCGAAGGTGCCGGTCATCCCCTGCGCGATGATCGGCACCTTCGAGGCACAGCCCCCGGGCCAGGTCATCCCGAGCATCCACCCCGTGGTGATCCGCTTCGGCAAGCCCCTGGACTTCTCCCGCTACGCCGGCATGGAGAACGAGAAGGCCGTCCTGCGCGCCATCACCGACGAGATCATGTACGCCATCCTCTCCCTGTCCGAGCAGGAGTACGTCGACCAGTACGCGGCGGTCGTCAAGGCGGAGGAGGCGGCGAAGAACGCGGAGCGGGTTCGCAAACTCCCGCGGCTGCCGCTGAGTTGAGGCGCGTCGGCAGACGACGAAGGGGCGGCCGGGCTCGGCCGCCCCTTCGCGCGTGCGTGTGGCGAAGGCCGCGTACTACGGCTTCGGCGTGGCGTGCGGCGCGCACGTCACGTCGGCGCCGTCCGTCCTGCCGGTGAGCAGGTAGGTGTCGACCCGGTTGTTGATGCACGGGTTGACCAGACCGGTCACGCCGTGGGAGCCCGCGTCCTTCTCGATGATCAGGCGGGAGCCCTTGAAGCGCTTGTGGAGCTCGACCGCGCCGTCGAAGGGCGTCGCGGCGTCACGGGTGGACTGCACGATCAGGACGGTCGGCAGGCCCTTGCCGGTCCCCACGTCGACCGGGTTCTGCTGCTTGACGGGCCAGGTGGCGCACGGCAGGTTCATCCATGCGTTGGCCCAGGTCATGAACGGGTAGTCCTTGTTGAGCCGGGTGTTGTCCCGGTCCCACTTGCGCCAGCTCTTCGGCCACTTGGCGTCGGTGCACTCGACGGCCGTGTAGACGGCGTTGCCGTTCTCGGAGGCGATGTTGCCCGCCGTGTCCGACAGGTCCGGCGCCGCCGCGTCGACGAGCGCCTGGGTGTCTCCGGCGACGTACTTGCTGAAGACGGTGGCGACCGGCACCCATGAGGAGTCGTAGTACGGGGCGCTCTGGAAGAAGGAGATCAGCTCGGCCGGGCCGACGACACCCCCGATCGGGCTCTTCTTCGCCGTGGCGCGCAGCTTGAGCCACTTCTCCTGCACCGCCGCGCGGGTCGTGCCCAGGTGGAAGGAGGCGTCGTTCGCGGCGACCCAGTCCTCCCAGTCCTTCCAGCGGCCCTCGAAGGCGACGTCCTGGTCGAGGTTGGCCTCGTACCAGATCTTCTCGCGCGACGGGTTGACCACGCTGTCGACGATCATGCGCCGGATGTGGCCCGGGAAGAGCGTGCCGTAGACGGCGCCCAGGTAGGTGCCGTACGACACGCCCAGGTAGTTGATCTTCTTCTCGCCCAGCGCGGCACGGATGACGTCCAGGTCGCGCGCGGTGTTGGGCGTGGTCATCTGCTGGAGCATGGCGCGGCCGGTACGCTCCAGGCAGCCCTCCGCGTACTCCCGCGCCAGCTTGCGCTGAGCGAGCTTGTCCGCCTCGGAGTCGGGGACCGGGTCCGCCTTGGGCGCCTTCACGAACTCCTGCGGGTCCGCGCAGGAGATGGGCGCGGAGTGGCCGACGCCGCGCGGGTCGAAGCCGACGAAGTCGTACGCCTTCGCCACGTTGGCCCAGACGGGGTTCTTGGTGGTGACCCGGCGCGGGAAGCGCAGTCCGGAACCGCCGGGTCCGCCCGGGTTGTAGACGAGGGCGCCCTGGCGCTCCTGCTTGGTGCCCGTGTTCCCGATGCGGTCGACGGCGAGCCTGATCTGCTTGCCGTTCGGGTGGGCGTAGTCGAGCGGGACGGTCACCCAGCCGCACTGGATGGGCTTCTCCAGCCCCCAGTCGGCCGGGCAGTCCTGCCAGTCGATCCCGTCCTTGGCGGCCCGTGCGGCGGCGATCGCGGCGCCGCGGGCCTCCCGGTCCTGGCCGTGGCGCGCGTCGGCGGTGGCCGACGGTGCCGCCACGGCGCCGGCTATCAGCGTCGCCGTGACGAGCGCCCCCGCAGAGCCGAGCGCGGACGCTCGCCTCGTCGGTCTGATTCCCCTCAAGTGGGACCTCCCCGTACATCGTTGCGATGGGTACGGGGGATCCTTTCGGCTGTGAGCTCCCTGAGAACAGGGGGTATTTGACTTTCTTTACCAATCCGATAACCGGTACAGCGCTGTCCGTTGAGCGGAGAGCCGGGTTTCAGCCAAGTGCGCGCCACGCCTCGTCCAGCGTCCGCCGCAGCCGCAGCGCGTCGGGCGCGACCGCGGTGACGAGGACACCCGGCCCGGCCAGCGGGGTGAGCGCGGCGCACTCCCCGAGCGGCCGTGCCGTCGCCGGCGTTCGCTCGAACTCGGGGCGCACGACGACCAGTTGCCCGAGCGCCCGATGTCCCGCCAGCACGGCGGGCCCGTCCCAGCCACCGGGGGCGCCCGGTCCGCAGGCCACCTCCTGGTCGAGCAGCGGCCGTCCGTCAAGCCGTACGGTGAGACGGCTGGTGAGCCGCCCGGGCTCCTCACCGGCACGCCCGAGGACCTGTTCCTCGCGGAAGACGAGACGGGCGCCCGGCGCGAGGTCGATGCGCGAGGAGACGTACAGCTCGCTTCCGCTGGCCGAAATCAACTGTTCGGGCAGCCAGCGCAGTTCGCCGTCGGCGGCCACATCGAGCCGGACGTCGTAACGGGCCTCGCCCTTCGCCTGACCGGGCAGCGCGATGGTCGCGGCGGCCGATGCGACGTGCAGCAGGGCGCCACTTTCCACCTCGGCCTCCACGGTGAAGTGGTCCCCGCCGAGCGGCCCGCTCATCGCGCCGACGAGCATCACGCGCGCCTCGTCACCCCGCGCCCGCGTCCGCCGCAGCGCGATCGGCCCCTCGCCGGCCAGCACCGGCAGGGCCGTACCGCCGCGGCCGTCGTCCCGGGCCACGATCCGCGCGGTGGCCCGTACCCCCGTGGTCACGCCGCCCATGCGGCGAGCCGCTGCCGCACCCAGTCGGCGACCGCGCCGACACCGGCCTCACCGCGCAACGACTGGAAGACGACGGGCAGCTCGCCCCGCTGCGCCTTGGCGTCGGCGGCCATCCGGGCGAGGTCGGAACCGACGTACGGCGCCAGGTCCGTCTTGTTGACGACGAGCAGATCGGCGGTGGTGACACCGGGACCGCCCTTGCGCGGGATGTCGTCCCCGCCGGCGACGTCGATGACGAAGATCTGCGCGTCGACGAGCCCCTTGGAGAAGGTGGCGGTGAGGTTGTCGCCGCCGGACTCGACGAGGATGAGGTCGAGCGGCCCGACGGCGTCCTCCAGGTCCTCGACGGCTTCGAGGTTGGCGGAGATGTCGTCCCGGATGGCGGTGTGCGGACAGGCGCCGGTCTCGACGGCGGTGATCCGCTCGGGCGGCAGCACGGCCTCCCGCAGCAGGAACTCGGCGTCCTCCCGGGTGTAGATGTCGTTGGTCACGACGGCGAGCGACAACTCGTCCCGCAGGGCCCGGCAGAGCGCGGCGACGGTGGCGGTCTTCCCTGACCCGACGGGCCCGCCGAGCCCGATGCGCAGGGCTCGCCGGGATCCGTCGGGGCGGTCGGCGTCGGCGCTGAGGGCGGAGGGGCCGTCGTGAGTGTGGTCGAGGTGCATAAAGCGGCTCCAGGTTTTCATGGCTGAGGTCGAACGAAGCTCTGAGGACGGCGCCTTCTCAGCCGGGTCAGGCACCACCGGCCCGTCTGGGGGCTGCCGCCTGCTCGAAGAGCTTGGGGGTTCCCCCTGCTCGAAGAGCTTGGGGGTTCCCCTGCTCGAAGAGCTTGGGGGTTCCCCCTGCTCGAAGAGCTTGTTGGAGGACTAGGCCGTTCAGGCCGGCGGGGTCCAGGGGACGGAGCCCCTGGCGGGGTAGCAGGGGCGGAGCCCCTGGGGGACGGGAATGGGCAGGGGTGGCGGGGGCGACAAACCTCCTAGGACGCGAACAGGCGCACGGGCCAGGCGGCATGCGCCTCAGCGCCGATCTCCAACAACGGCGCCGAACCCGCGGGCAGCCTCTCGACCCCGTCGTCGAGCACGCGCCGACCCGCCTCCACCGCCTGATCGGCAACACGATCGAGCTCCGGCGCGAGCCGAGCCAGAACCGCCGTGGCGTCGAACGGATCGAGACTCAACAACCGCACGACAGCGGTCGACGGCCCGCTGACACTCTCATAGGCCGAGCAGTACGCCGCATCCTCGGCCCCCAGCCCTGCCGCGCGCGCCGTCACCCCCAGGACAACTGGCTGATGCGCCCCCTTGGGGAACGCGTGCGCAAGAGCGTCCAGTTCCCCGGAGGGCCATGTCGCCCGGGCGGCCCGCATCAGCTGCCGACCCAGCCTGCGCGCGGTGACGCGCAGCGCGGCCGACGGCGTACGGGCGTCCGCCGCGGCGTCGAGCAGGGCCGGGTCCACACCGAGCGCGGCCGCCGCGGCCAGCGAGGCGGACACCAGCCCGGCCGTGTGCAGCCGCCCGCGGCAGAAGTCCTCGAGGCTCGCGGCCCCGGTGATCCGTCCCGCGCGGACGGCCGCCTCGGCCCCGCCGGAGTGGGCGTGCCCTCCGGCGGGGAAGCGGCCGTCTGCCAGGACGAGAAGCGCTGCCCGGGACATCAGAAGAGGAAGTAGCGCTGGGCCATGGGCAGTTCGGAGGCGGGTGTCGCCTCGACCAGCTCGCCGTCGATGTGGACGGCGAAGCTGTCCGGGTCGACCTCGACCCGCGGCCGGGCGTCGTTCTCGCGCATGTCCGCCTTGGTGACGCCGCGCGTCGACTCGATGGCCACGAACCTCTTCCCCAGTGCCAGCCGCTCCGGCAGCCCGTCCTCGATCGCGAGCGGCGCCACGAAGTTGAACGAGTTCGACGCGGGCGCGCGCCCGATCGCCCCGTACATCGGGCGCGGCAGGATCGGCTGTGGGGTCGGGATGGACGCGTTGGCGTCACCCATCTGGGCGTACGCGATCTGCCCGCCCTTGATCACGAGCTGCGGCTTGACGCCGAAGAACGCGGGCTCCCACAGCACGAGGTCGGCGAGCTTGCCCGTCTCGACGGACCCGATCTCGCGGGCGAGGCCCTGGGCGAGAGCCGGGTTGATCGTGTACTTGGCGACATAGCGGCGTACGCGGTGGTTGTCCGCGCGGCCGTCGCCCGGCAGCGCGCCCCGCCGTCGCTTCATCACGTGGGCGGTCTGCCAGGTCCGCAGGACGACCTCACCGACGCGCCCCATGGCCTGGGAGTCGGACGAGATGATCGAGATGGCGCCCAGGTCGTGGAGGATGTCCTCCGCCCCGATCGTGGACGGCCGGATCCGTGACTCGGCGAAGGCGAGGTCCTCCGGCACGGCGGGGTTCAGGTGGTGGCAGACCATCAGCATGTCGAGGTGTTCCTCGGCGGTGTTGACGGTGAACGGCCGGGTCGGGTTGGTGGAGCTGGGCAGCACGTGCGGCTCGGACACCACGGTCATGATGTCCGGCGCGTGCCCCCCGCCCGCGCCTTCGGTGTGGTAGGCGTGGATGCCCCGGCCGTTGATCGCGGCGAGGGTGTCACCGACGAACCCGGCCTCGTTGAGCGTGTCCGTGTGGATGGCGACCTGGATGCCGGTGCGGTCCGCGACGGTCAGGGCGGCGTCGATGACGGCGGGTGTGGAGCCCCAGTCCTCGTGCAGCTTCAGGCCGAGGGCGCCGCCGCGGATCTGCGAGAGCATCGCGTCGTGCGAGACGGTGTTGCCCTTGCCGAGCAGGCCGATGTTGAGCGGATAGCCCTCCATCGCCTCCAGCATCCGGGCGAGGTGCCAGGGGCCGGGCGTGACGGTGGTCGCCTTGGAGCCCTCGGCGGGTCCGGTGCCGCCGCCGACCAGCGTGGTGATACCGGCGGCGAGGGCCTCGTCGGCGATCTGGGGGCAGATGAAGTGGACATGCGCGTCGATGGCACCGGCGGTGAGGATGCGGCCGTTGCCGGCGATGATCTCCGTCTCCGGGCCGAGGACCAGGTCGGGGTGCACCCCGTCCATGGTGTCCGGGTTGCCCGCCTTGCCGATGGCCGTGATGCGGCCGTCGCGGATGCCGACGTCCGCCTTGACGATGCCCCAGTGGTCGATGATGACGACGCCGGTGATGACGGTGTCGGGGGTGCCGTCCGCGCGGGTGGCGCGGGACTGGCCCATGGATTCCCGGATGACCTTGCCCCCGCCGAACACGGCCTCGTCACCGGCGAGCCCGGGACCGCCGGAGAGATCCTCCTCGATCTCGATCAGGAGGTCGGTGTCGGCGAGCCGGATGCGGTCCCCGGTGGTCGGGCCGAACAGGTCGGCGTACGCGGCGCGCGAGATCTCAGGCATCGAGGGCACCTCCGGTCTCCCCGCGCAGTCCGGGCACGACACGGGCTCCGGCGAGCGGGACGAGTTCGACGTCCACCGGGATGCCGGGCTCGAAGCGCACGGCGGTCCCGGCGGCGATGTTCAGCCGCTTGCCGCGCGCGGCGGCCCGGTCGAAGTCCAGACCGAGGTTGGCCTCGGCGAAGTGGTAGTGGGAGCCGACCTGGACGGGCCGGTCGGCGGCGTTGAGGACGGTGAGCCGGGTGACCTCGCGGCCCTCGTTGTAGACGATCGGGCCCTGATCGAACAGGATTTCTCCGGGAATCATGCGGCCTCCCCCCGTCAGACGATCGGGTCGTGGACGGTGACGAGCTTGGTGCCGTCCGGGAAGGTCGCCTCGACCTGGACGTCGTGGATCATCTCGGGGACGCCCTCCATGACGTCGTCCCGGGTGAGCAGCTTGCGCCCGGAGGCCATGAGCTCGGCGACGGTACGTCCGTCCCGTGCGCCTTCGAGGATGTGCGACGTGATGAGCGCGACCGCCTCGGGGTGGTTGAGCTTCAGCCCGCGGGCCCGGCGCTTCTCGGCGACGTCGGCCGCCACATGGATCAGCAGCCTCTCTTGCTCGTGCGGGGTCAGTTGCACGTCCCACCTCACAGTCCTCGCTCCGGACCGTGCGGGGCCCGGTTGCCGCAGCCACGGGGCAAAATCCCTGGTGGCGTGGAGGGGCAGGCTAATTGCACCGGGTTTCGAGCACGTTAACCGAGGACCTGCGGCAACTGGGCCGGGCGCGAGTCCGGCGCGTCGCTCGCCGAGCGCGGGAGAAGCCGGCGACGCGGCACCGCTCGCCGAGCCCGGGTCCGGGTCCGACGACGCGCCGTCCATCGGCCCCTGGACCTTCCTGCAGGGCCTTCGCCCGCCGTCAGGAGCACTCGGCCTCGGCCCCCGTCAGGAGCCGCCCGGCCCCCCGCCCGGCCCCCGGCCCCCGTCAGGAGCACCCGGCCTCCGGCCCCGTCAGGAGGCGTCCGGCCGCCGGTGTTCCGCAGCGATGCCGAAGCGGTGGCGTTCGCGGGGGGCCGAGCCGGCCTCGCGGACGCTGGAGACCGAGCTGACCACCTGCTCCTCCGCGGCGTCCAGCTCGGCGAGCCGCTCGAGGTCGGCGGCGGAGACCAGGGCGACGAGAGGCTTTCCGTGCCGCGTCACGACGACGCGCTCGCCGCCGTACACCACGCGGTTGATCAGATCGGCGAGCTCAGCCCTGGCTTGCGTCACCGGAATCTCGTAGGCCATGACGTCCAGCTTAGACCGAGGCCTCCACCGGCCTCCCGCGCTGGAAGCGGGGCCGTGGGTGGACTCGATCCGACGCGCAGCCGTTTTCGCCGACAGCATGCTTCCCACCGAGGAGAACGTACATCCTGTACATTTTTTACGGAGCCAGCCCGAGGAGGCGCATGTCATGAACCGACCGTCCGCCCGCCATGTCCTGCCCGAGTTCACCGAACGCACCGGCTACGGCCACCGGACCCTCGATCCGTACGCGAAGCTTCTCGAGGAGCGGATCGTGTTCCTCGGAACGCCGGTCGACGACACGTCGGCCAACGACGTGATGGCGCAGTTCATGCACCTGGAGTACCTGGACCCGGACCGGGACATCTCGCTGTACATCAACTCCCCCGGCGGCTCCTTCAGTGCGATGGCCGCCATCTACGACACAATGCAGTACGTCGGCTGCGACGTGGAGACGATCTGCCTCGGACAGGCGGCGTCCGCCGCGGCCGTCCTGCTCGCCGGGGGCACACCCGGCAAGCGGTTCGCGCTGCCCGGCGCCCGTATGGTCATCCACCAGCCGTCCCTGCCGGAGCCCGTTCAGGGGCAGGCCAGTGACCTGTTCATCCAGGCCGAGGAGCTGACGCGGATCCGCGGCCGCCTGGAGGAGATGCTCGTCCGGCACACCGGGCAGAGCCCGGAGCGGATCGCCGCCGACCTCGAGCGGGACACGATCTTCGACGCGCCGGCTGCGGTGGAGTACGGCCTGATCGACCGCGTCATCCCGAGCCGCAGGGCCGCGCGCACCGCACCCGGCGCGAGGTGAGCCACGGATGCTGCCACCGGAACTGCCCCCGCTGCCGGCGCTGACCCGGGCCGAGGCGGAGTTGATCGACCGTTATCTCGACGTGGTCGACCTGCTCGGCCGTATCAACCCGGCACACTCCGGGGACACCTACCGTGGCCTGCGCGCCGCCCAGGCCCTGGTGACCAAGGCGACGGCGCTGCGCGAGGCGCTGACGCTGATGCACCAGCGCGGGGAGAACGAACTGCACGGGCCGACCCTCGCCCGGGCCCTCCGCGTCCTCGACGGCGAGCGCCGCGCGGCCCGCGTCACAGTGCCGCCGGACCCGGGCTGACGGAGAGTGAGCGCTCCGCGGACGGCGGGCGGTTGCCCGTGCGGGCCGAACGGGGTACCGCCGACTGGGTAGTTCTCGCTCCTCCCGGAGGCCCGGAGAAGTCGCACAACGTGTGGAGCGCCAAGGCGGAATGATCTACTCCGATGCAGGTCCCGGGCCTCGCCAGCTCTCCCAACACCCTTCGAACAAAAGGTTGTCCACCCGAACGGGCGAGTGGTGAGTAATGCCACAAACCCCCGATTCCGTTGTGATTTTCCGACGCCTTTAGGTGAAGATCCCTTCCTGACGACAAGCCCCCGCCACCGCGGCGGGGCGGTCCGGGCGGACGCCGAGTCCTGCCGCCGCCCGGACGACCGGTCGACAGGAGTGGATCGGCAGGAGTGGAGGACCCAGCAAGGCGGGCCACCGGAGAGATCCGGGGGTCCTTGGGGTGAAGCCGCGTCAGCGGCCGGGCTACTTCGCCAGCCCGAATCCGACAGGTAATCCTTCACAGGCGGCTGACGAAGGGTTGCGCATGACTGCGCTCAATCGAGTCCCGTCGCTGCTGGGCCGGGCCGGAACGGCCTCCGCCCTCACCATCGCCGCCGTCGGCGGCAGCATCGCGGTCCCCGGCATCGCCTCCGATGCGTCCGCCGTGACCCCTGCGACGAAGGCACTGCAGGTCGCGGCGGCCAAGAAGGGATCCCCCTACCAGTACGGCGCCGCGGGACCGCGTCGCTTCGACTGCTCCGGGCTGACGCTGTACGCGTTCAAGAAGGCGGGCAAGACCCTGCCCCGGACGGCGGCGGCGCAGTACAACAAGACGCGGCACATCTCCGCCTCCCAGCGGCAGGCCGGGGACCTGGTGTTCTTCCACTCGGGCCGGAACGTCTACCACGTGGGCATCTACGCCGGGAAGGGCAAGATCTGGCACTCCCCGAAGACCGGGGCGGTGGTCAGGCTGGAGAAGATCTGGACGAAGAGCGTCTGGTACGGCCGCGTCCGCTGAGGCCGTACGGCGGGGGTGACGGCGCTTGCCTGCCGTCACCCCGACGCGCTCCAGACTCGCGAAGCCCACCGGGCGCAGAGGGCGCGCAGGGCACATGGCTCACAAAGGGCTCACAGTGCGCTGGAACCGCCATAGGTGCGGCGCGCGAACGTGTCGCGGACGCCTGCGCCCGTCACCCCCAGGAGCGGTCGTGAGGAGCGTCCGTCCTCACACGGACGTATGAGGAGTGGACGCCCGGGGCGGGCGTGAGCAGGTGGGAAGCGGATACTCGTTGACCATGGCCGATCGACCTCCCGAGCAGGCACGACGTGAGACCCCCCTGGAGCGTGCCGACCGCAACTTCGCCGAGTTGCTGCAGGAGCTGCGGGTCACCCAGACAGGGGTGCAGATCCTGTTCGCGTTCCTGCTGACGCTGGCCTTCACTCAGCGCTTCCCGACCCTGGACACGGTCCAGCGCGCCACCTATGTGACGACGCTCCTGCTCGCCATGCTGGCCGCGGCCCTGTTCACGGCGCCCGCCGCACTGCACCGGTCGCTGTTCCAGCAGAACGCCAAGCCCGCCATCGTGAAGGTCTCCTCCCATCTGGCCACGATCGGGATGGGCGTGCTGATGCTGGCGTTCACCGGATCGGTCCTGCTCGTGGTGGACGTGTCCCTCGGCCGCTGGGCCGGGATCGCGGCCGGCGCGGGCACGCTGCTGGTGTGCGTGGCACTGTGGCGCGTCCTGCCCTGGGTGGTGCGGCGCGCGGTCGTGGCACCGCGGCGGGCTTCCGGAGCGCCGGAGAAGCGAGAGCCGTCCGAGGGGCACCGGTGAGCGCCGGGTCCTCGGCGGCGGTGCGCACGGCGGCGGCCCGGCGCGAGCGCCGTTCACGCTCCCCCCGGTCCCGGTGACGCCGCGACCGGCTGCATCGGCTTCGTCCACGGCAGTTCGATCGCGACCGTCTTGCCGCCCTCGCGCGTGGGCCGCACGCTCAGCTTCCCGCCGCACTCGGCGGTCAGGCACCGGATGATCACCATGCCCCGCCCGTTGTCCTGCTGCACGGCCGCCGGCAGGCGCTTGGGGAAGCGCGGGTGGCTGTCGGTGACCCCGATGCGCAGTAACTCGTCCCGGTCGAGCGCGATGTCGACCGTGAACGTGGGCGACTGCCCGAGGGTGTGCTGCACGGCGTTGGTGGCGAGTTCGGAGACGATCAAGCGGACGGTGTCGGCGACTTCGGCGTCGCCGGGCATCCCCCATTCGACGAGGACGCTCGAGACGTATTTTCGGGCGGCGGAGACCGAGGCGGGATCGCTCGGCAGAGTGACGGATGCTTCCTGATGGTCTGCCATGGCGACGTCGTCCCTTTCCTACGGGACCGGAGTCCGACACGGAGCGGTTGGTACGAGTAACGGTCCCGGACTTGGTGCTGCGCGCCAGCCTGCCACCACCTGGGCCCTGTCGGGCCCGATCCCCCGAGATATGCATATATCTGTCGCTCGAAGCGGTGAACTCTGCGACGACCGAGCGAGTTTGGGGTGCGCTCGGGCTCATCCTCTACCGTCTCGCCCTGAGACCGCGCGCCGTGCGGAAGGAGTCGGCCATGCAGTACGGACCAGCGGTGCGCCGCCGCAAGCTCGGCGCCGAATTACGCGCCCTGCGCGCCCGGGCGGGGCTCACGAGCGGGGAGGCGGCCGGCCTCGTCGGCTGGCACCAGTCGAAGGTGAGCCGGATCGAGACGGGCTCCAGCGGGGTCAAGCCGGCGGACGTACGCCTGCTGCTGGACGCGTACGACGTCCAGGATCCCGAGTTGCGGGACCTGCTGCTGGTGCTGGCGGGCTCGGAGGACGGCGGCGGCCGGCAGAACTGGTGGCACGCCTACCGCGGGGTGCTTCCGCCGACCTACCGGGATTTCATCAGCCTGGAGTCCCAGGCGAGCGGCATGCGCACCCTGGAGACGTCCGTGGTGCCGGGCCTGCTGCAGACGCCCGAGTACGCCCGGGCCGTGACCCGGGCCGCCGTCGGCACCCTGGAGGACGCCAAGCTGGACGCCCTGGTGGAGGTGCGGCTGGCCCGCCAGGACGTGCTGCGCGCGGATCCGCCCCTGGAACTGAGCGCGGTCCTGGACGAGGCGGTGCTGCGTCGGGAGATCGGCGGGCCGGGGGTCATGGCGCGGCAACTGAGGCGCCTGCTGGAGGCGGCCCGGCTGCCCCAAGTACGGCTTCAGATCCTGCCGTTCACCGCCGGGGCCCACATCGGTATCACCGGGCCTTTCGTTATCTTCTCATTTCCGAGCAGATCCGATCTGGATGTAGTCGTTCTCGACCACTTGACGAGTAGCCTCTATCTCGAGCGGAAAGAAGACCTCCAGGCCTACAGCGAGGCCTTCACGTCCCTTCAGATCCACGCCCTTTCGCCCGAGGAATCGTTGGATTACATCGCCGCGTTGGCCGGCGACGCGTAAGGAGGCATCATGTCAGCCCCCCACATCCCTTCCAGCACCTGTCTCGACGGTGTGCGGTGGTTGCGCAGCAGCCGTAGTACGGGAATGAACAACTGCGTCGAGACCGCCCGTCCGGGCCCCGGTCCCTGGGCCGGACGGGTGGCCGTACGCGACTCCAAGAAGGTGACCGGACCGGCCCTGACGTTCAGCCCCGAAGCGTGGAAGGAGTTCCTGAAAGGGCTGAACTGACCACGTCCATCGGTGGAAATCGGCGGTGAGTGAGCCGATTTCGAGCCACATTCCGGGTCGCTCCGCCAAGGGCACTTCCGTGGGACCGCCTCCGTACGACGGCGTACGGGTCAGGTCCCCGTGACACGCGATGCACGGCCGTCCCGCCGACTCACGGTCGCGTCTCGCCGATCACCCGTACGGCCTGCTCGACCTGCCCGTCGGTGAGATCCGCACGGGCGGTCAGCCGCAGCCGTGAGATGCCGTCCGGCACGGACGGCGGACGGAAGCAGCCGACGACGACCCCGGCCGCCCGGCAGTCGGCCGCCCACCGTACGGCCTGCTCCGGGGAGGGTGCCCGCACGGAGACCACGGCGGCGTCCGGACGCACCGTCTCGTGGCCCTCGGCCGTGAGACGGGCGTGCAGGGCCGCCGCCACCGTGCGGGCCCGCTCGGCGCGCTCCGGCTCGCGGCGCAGCAGACGCAGCGCCGCGAGTGCCGCGCCCGCCGCGGCCGGGGCGAGCCCGGTGTCGAAGATGAACGTCCGGGCCGCGTTGACCAGATGGTCGATCACATGCGCCGGTCCGAGGACGGCGCCGCCCTGGCTGCCCAGCGACTTCGACAGCGTCACCGTCGCCACCACGTCCGGCGCGCCCGCGAGCCCGGCCGCGTGCGGGGCGCCCCGGCCGCCGGACCCGAGGACGCCGAGTCCGTGCGCGTCGTCGACGACCAGCCCGGCGCCGTGAGCGCGGCAGGCGGACGCCAGTTCGGCCAGCGGTGCCGCGTCGCCGTCGACCGAGAAGACCGTGTCGGACACCGCGACCGCGGGCCCTTCATGGGTGCCGAGCGCCTTGCGCACGGCGTCGGGGTCGGCGTGCGCGACGACCTGGGTGGTGCCGCGCGCCAGTCGGCAGCCGTCGATGAGCGAGGCGTGGTTGCCCGCGTCCGAGACGATCAGGGAACCGTGCGGGGCGAGCGCGGTGACGGCCGCCAGGTTGGCCGCGTACCCGGAGGAGAAGACCAGGGCCGCCTCGAAGCCGCAGAACTCCGCCAGTTCGCGTTCCAGCTCGCCGTGCAGCTCGGTGGTGCCGGTGACGAGCCGCGAGCCGGTCGAACCGCCGCCCCACCGCCGGGCCGCCTCCGCGGCGCCCCCGACGACCTCCGGATGGCGGGCGAGGCCCAGGTAGTCGTTGCTCGCGAGGTCCAGGAGCGGGGAGTCGGCGGCTCGGGGGCGCAGGGTGCGGACCAGTCCGGCCCGGCGGCGTGCCTGTGCCTGCTCGTCGATCCAGCCGAACGCCATGGCTCCTCCGCGGTTTTGTAGGCAGTGCACAGACCCTAACGGGACGACCGGCCGCCCAGGATGTGGCAATACCCACACGTCGAACCGTCTCTGTTGTGCAAACTCTCCTTGGCCCGGGGCGGTCCCGTAGGACAGGATCGGCTCTCATGGACCTGCTGAACACGCTGGTGGACAAGGGGTTGCGGCGCGAGCCGCCGACCCGCGAGGAGGCTCTCGCCGTTCTCGCCACTTCCGACGACGACGTGCTCGATGTGGTGGCCGCGGCCGGCAAGGTGCGCCGCCACTGGTTCGGCCGACGGGTGAAACTCAACTATCTCGTCAACCTCAAGTCCGGCCTGTGCCCCGAGGACTGCTCCTACTGCTCCCAGCGGCTCGGCTCGAAGGCGGACATCCTCAAGTACACCTGGCTGAAGCCGGACGAGGCCTCCCAGGCCGCCGCGGCGGGTGTCGCGGGCGGCGCCAAGCGGGTGTGCCTCGTCGCCAGTGGTCGCGGGCCCACTGACCGGGACGTGGATCGGGTCTCCGACACCATCAAGACGATCAAGGAGCAGAACGAGGGCGTCGAGGTGTGCGCCTGCCTCGGCCTGCTCTCCGACGGCCAGGCCGAACGGCTGCGCGCGGCCGGCGCCGACGCCTACAACCACAACCTGAACACCTCCGAGGGCACGTACGGGGACATCACCACCACGCACACCTACGCCGACCGGGTGGACACGGTGCAGAAGGCGCACGCCGCCGGCCTGTCGGCCTGTTCCGGTCTCATCGCGGGCATGGGCGAGAGCGACGAGGACCTGGTCGACGTGGTCTTCGCGCTGCGCGCGCTGGACCCGGACTCCGTTCCGGTGAACTTCCTGATCCCGTTCGAGGGCACCCCGCTCGCGAAGGAGTGGAACCTGACGCCGCAGCGGTGCCTGCGGATCCTGGCGATGGTGCGGTTCGTGTGCCCGGACGTCGAGGTGCGCATCGCGGGCGGCCGCGAGGTCCACCTCCGTACGCTGCAGCCGCTCGCCCTGCATCTGGCCAACTCCATCTTCCTGGGCGACTACCTCACCAGCGAGGGCCAGGCGGGCAAGGCGGACCTGGAGATGATCGCGGACGCCGGGTTCGAGGTGGAGGGCACGGACCAGGTGACCCTGCCCGGGCACCGGGCCGCGACGGGCGGATGCGGCTCGCAGGAGGCCGCCGGGTGCGGCTCCCACGAGAGCGCCGGATGCGGGTCCCATGAGGGTGGCGGTGTGTGCGGTTCCGCCGCGGTGCCGTCCGCCGACGAGCCCCGTACGGACCTGGTCGCCGTACGCCGTCGCGGTGCCGGAACGGATCTCGCGCCCAATGCCTGACCTGCCCGTGGACGTGCTGCTGGCGCTGGACCGGCAGCACGTCTGGCATCCGTACGGTCCCATGCCGGGACGGCAGGAGCCGCTCGTCGTGGAGTCGGCGAGCGGGGTCCGGCTGCGGCTCGCGGACGGCTCGGGAGAGCTGGTCGACGGGATGTCGTCCTGGTGGTCGGCGATCCACGGCTACAACCACCCGGTGCTCAACGAGGCCGCACGCGGGCAGCTGGCGCGGATGAGCCATGTGATGTTCGGCGGGCTCACCCACGAGCCCGCCGTCCGGCTGGCGAAGCTCCTGGTCGACATCGCGCCCGAGGGCCTGGAGCATGTGTTCCTCGCGGACTCCGGGTCGGTGTCGGTCGAGGTCTCGGTCAAGATGTGCCTGCAGTACTGGCGCTCGCTCGGCCGTCCTGAAAAGCGGCGCCTGATGACCTGGCGCGGCGGCTACCACGGCGACACCTGGCAGCCGATGTCCGTGTGCGACCCCGACGGCGGGATGCACGAGCTGTGGCAGGGCGTCCTGCCCCGGCAGGTGTTCGCCGACGCGCCGCCCGCGGAGTACGAGGAGGCGTACGCGGAGCATCTGCGCGCCCTGGTGGAACGGCACGCGGACGAACTGGCCGCGGTGATCGTGGAGCCGGTGGTGCAGGGAGCGGGCGGGATGCGGTTCCACTCCCCCGCGTATCTGCGGGTGCTGCGCCAGGTGTGCGACGCGCACGACGTGCTGCTGGTGTTCGACGAGATCGCCACCGGGTTCGGGCGCACGGGCGCCCTGTTCGCGGCGGAGCACGCGGCGGTGACGCCGGACGTGATGTGCGTGGGCAAGGCGCTGACCGGTGGTTACCTGACGATGGCGGCGACGCTGTGCACGCCTCGGGTGGCCGAGGGGATCTCGCGGGGCGAGGTGCCGGTGCTCGCGCACGGCCCCACGTTCATGGGCAACCCGCTGGCGGCCGCCGTGGCGTGCGCCTCGGTGGACCTGCTGCTCGGCCAGGACTGGCGGTCGGAGGTCAAGCGGATCGAGACGGGCCTGAGGGAGGGACTCGCCGAGGCGGCGGACCTGCCGGGGGTGCGGGAGGTGCGGGTGCTCGGCGCCATCGGGGTCGTGCAGCTCGACCACGAGGTGGACATGGCGGCGGCGACCCGCGCCGCGGTGCGCGAGGGGGTGTGGCTGCGGCCGTTCCGGGACCTCGTCTACACCATGCCGCCGTATGTGACCGGGGAGGCGGATGTGGCACGGATCGCGCGCGCGGTGTGCGCGGCGGCACGGGAAGGGTGACATGACGGTACTGGTGATCACGGGGACCGGCACGGAGATCGGCAAGACGGTCACGACGGCCGCCGTCGCCGCGGTGGCCGTCGCCGCCGGGCGGTCCGTGGCGGTGCTCAAGCCCGCGCAGACGGGGGTACGTCCGGACGAGCGCGGGGATGCCGACGAGGTGGCCCGGCTCGCGGGGGCCGTGACGACGCGTGAACTCGCCCGCTTCCCCGAGCCGTTGGCGCCCGCGACGGCCGCCCGGCGGGCCGGGATGGCGCCCGTGCGGCCGCACGAGGTGGCGGAGGCCGCCGCGAAACTGGCCGCCGAGCACGACCTGGTCCTCGTGGAGGGGGCCGGCGGGCTGCTCGTACGGTTCGACGACGAGGGCGGCACCCTGGCCGACGCGGCAGGGCTGTTGGGGGCGCCGGTGCTGGTGGTGGCGTCGGCGGGCCTCGGCACGCTGAACGCGACGGAGCTGACGGTACGTGAACTGGGGCGCCGGCAGCTGGAGCCGGCGGGCGTGGTCATCGGCAGCTGGCCGAAGTCCCCGGACCTCGCCTCCCGCTGCAACCTGGCGGACCTTCCGACGGTGACCGAAGCCCCGCTGCTCGGCGCGCTCCCCGCGGGGGCCGGGTCCCGCGCACCCGCCGCCTTCCGGGCCGAGGCCGCCGGCTGGCTGGCGCCACGACTGGGCGGCACGTGGGACGCCGGGAGCTTCGCGTCCAGGTTCGCGCCGTAGAGGCGGGCGGGCCGCCAGGGGTCCGCGGGGCGAGGAGAGGCTCGCGTCGGCGTCGGTCCGTGACGGGCAGCTTGAACGAGGGTCCGTGCGGCGCGGATGCGCGGGACGTGCGCGGGGCAGAATGCCGTTGACGCCCGTCCTGTCCGGGAGGTGCTCCATGCCGCTGCGGTCCGTCCGCTCCCGCGCGGTGCCGCGGGACTCCGTGCACCATCCGATCTTCGCCCGCTCCTACGCCCGGCTCAGCGTCGCCGCCGAGACGCGCCTCGGCCTGGGGGCCGTACGAGACCGGTTGCTCGCCGGGCTCTCCGGCCGGGTCATCGAGATCGGCGCCGGCAACGGCCTGAACTTCGCCCACTACCCGGGCACCGTCTCCGAGGTCGTCGCGATCGAACCCGAGCGGCTGCTGCGGCACAAGGCGGTCGAGGCGGCCCTGCGTGCCGACGTCCCGGTGGACGTGGTGCCGGGCGCGGCGGAGGCGCTGCCGGTCAAGAGCGAGGCCTTCGACGCGGCGATCCTGTCGCTGGTGCTGTGCAGCGTGCGGGACGTCTCCCGGGCCCTCGGCGAGGTGCGCCGGGTGCTGCGGCCCGGTGGCACCCTGCGCTTCTACGAGCACGGCGCGGGCGGCGGGCCCGTGATGCGGTACGCGCAGCGGGCCCTGGACCGCACGGTGTGGCCGCCGCTCACCGGCGGCTGCCACCTCTCCCGGGACCCGGTGGCGGCCCTGCGCGCCGCCGGTTTCGAACTGGGCCCGTACCGGCGGCTGCTGATGCCGGAGAAGGGGCCGCCCCTGCCCACCTCGTACTGCGTGCTGGGCACCGCCTGGCGGCCGGGCCTCCCCGAGTAGCCGTCACAGGCTCCACTGGCGCAGCTCCTGCGCGATGTCGTGCACGGAGGCGTCCCCGCTCTTGACCAGCCGGGCCAGATCCCGCACCTGTTCCGGTGAGGTGACGACCTTGACGCCGCTGGCGACGAGGTAGGCGTAGGCGACCGCGGAGGCGAACAGCGCGTTGGAGCGTTCCAGCGCCGGAACGTGCAGCAGCAGCTGGAGCAGGGCGGCCGCGCGAGCGTGCGGGGTGTCGTAGACGGCGACGCCGAATATCTCCGCGTCGTGCCGGCTGACCGCGGCGACGAGCGCGCCCCAGTCCGTGACCTGGGGATCTCCGGGCGTCTTCTGTTCGGCGACCATCAGCAGCCAGGCGAGGTCGACTCTGAGGTGGCTCAACGGTCAGCGACGACCTTCGCCGGGGTGCTCGGGCGAGCCCTCGCGACCGGTGCCGAACTCCTCGGCGAAGACGGACTCGTACTGCTTCATGAAGTCGGCGGCGGCCTCGACGAACGTGTGGCCGGCCTCCCCGGTGTCCTGTCGCACCAGCTCTTCGATGTACCGGTTGACGCTCATACCGCGCTCCAGGGCACGCTCGCGGGCGGCTCGGGCGGTGTCCTCGTCCACCCTCACGTTCAGCTGGGTCTTCGCCATGCCTCGACGCTAGCGCCGGGTTGCTAGCACCGGCAAGAGGGCGACCCGGGCGACCGGCCCGGCATGGGGGGATACCCGGTGTGCGGTGCATCACATTACGCTCGGCCGGGACGGGGAAGACCAGGACGTCGGGACGTCCACGACGAAGGAGGCCGTCTTGTCCACTGCTGAAGCGGAGCACGCCCCGGGCCACGCGGAGGCGGACGGGATCGCCGCCCGCGCCCGGGGCCTGACGAAGGCGTACGGCTCGGGTGAGACGGCGGTGCTCGCCCTGGACTCGGTCGACGTGGACATCGCGCGTGGCCGCTTCACCGCCGTGATGGGCCCCTCCGGCTCCGGGAAGTCCACGCTGATGCACTGCCTGGCGGGCCTCGACACCGTGTCGGGGGGCCAGGTGTGGCTCGGCGACACCGAGATCACGGGCCTGAAGGACCGCGAACTGACCCGGCTGCGCCGGGACCGGATCGGTTTTATGTTCCAGTCGTTCAATCTGATCCCGACGCTGAACGCCGCCGAGAACATCACGCTGCCCATGGACATCGCGGGCAGGAAGCCCGACCCGGAGTGGCTCGACCAGGTGATCGACACGCTGGGGCTGCGGGACCGGCTCGGGCACCGGCCCTCCCAGCTGTCCGGCGGGCAGCAGCAGCGCGTCGCCTGCGCCCGGGCGCTCGCCTCCCGCCCCGAGCTGATCTTCGCGGACGAGCCGACGGGCAACCTGGACTCCCGGGCAGGGCTCGAGGTGCTGGGGTTCCTGCGCAGGGCCGTGGACGAACTGGGGCAGACCGTCGTCATGGTCACGCACGATCCGGGCGCGGCGGCCCACTCCGATCTGGTGCTGTTCCTGGCGGACGGGCGGATCGTGGACGAGATGGAGCGGCCGACGGCCGAGGCCGTGCTGGAGCGCATGAAGCGTTTCGACACGGTACGGGCGGTCTTCGACGGCGCGTCCGGCCGCGAGAACTGAGGACGTCGGACCGGTGGGACCATGCTGAAGGCGACGCTGCGCAGCTTCCTCGCGCACAAGGGACGGCTCGCGCTCTCCGCGCTGGCCGTGCTCCTGTCGGTGGCGTTCGTCGCGGGCAGCCTGATCTTCTCGGACACGGTCTCCCGGACCTTCGACCGGCTCTTCGCCTCCACGGCGGCCGACGTGACCGTGAGCCCCCGCCAGGACCTGCCGTCCCGGATCCCGTCCGGAGCGACGCCGACCCTTCCGGCCTCGCTGGCCGCCCGGCTGGCCCGGGTGGACGGCGTCGCCGCCGCGCACGCCGACGTCGCCGTCCAGGACGTCACGGTCGTCGACCGCAGGAACGAACCGGTGGGTCCGACCACCGGCGCGCCCACCATCGCCAGGAACTGGTCCGTCACCGAACACAGCCCGGTCCGGCTCACGTCCGGCCACGCCCCGCAGGGCCTCGGCGAGGCGCTGCTGGACGCGGACACCGCCCGGCACAAGCACGTGCGGATCGGTGACACGCTGACGGTGGTCGCCCGTCCCGGGTCGTTCAAGGTGCGCGTGGCCGGGATCGCCACCTTCACCACCACCAACCCCGGCGCCGCCCTGGTCTTCCTCGACACCCCGGCCGCGCAGACCAGGCTGCTGGGCCGCCCGGACGTGGCCACGAGCATCTCCGTCGACGCGGCACCGGGCGTGAGCGACGCACGGCTCAAGCAGCGGGTCGCCGACGCGATCGGCTCGACCTCGTACGACCTGAGGACCGCGGCCGAACAGGCCAAGTCCGACACCGACCGGCTCGGCGCGTTCCTCGACGTGATCAAGTACGTGATGGTGGGGTTCGCCGGGATCGCCGTGCTCGTGGGCGTCTTCCTCATCGTGAACACGTTCTCGATGCTGATCGCCCAGCGCACCCGCGAGCTGGGGCTGCTGCGCGCCCTCGGCGCCGAGCGGCGGCAGGTGCGCCGGTCCGTGCTGGCCGAGGCGCTGCTGCTCGGGCTGGCCGGCTCGACGCTGGGGCTGGCCGCGGGGATCGGGCTCGCGGCCGGGTTGATCCGGCTGATGAGCGTGTTCGGCATGAACATCAGGTCCACCGAGATGGTGATCGGCTGGGTCACTCCGGTCGCCGCCTACGCGGTCGGGGTCGGCGTCACCTTCGTCGCCGCATACCTCCCGGCCCGGCGCGCGGCCCGCGTCTCCCCCATGGCGGCCCTCGTGGACGCCGAGGTCGCCGGTACGGGCCGGCCGTTGACGCTGCGCGCGGTGGCGGGAGCGATCGTCGGCGCGCTCGGCGTGGCCGCGCTGGCGGGCTGCGCCCGGGCGACCAGGACCGCGCCCGCCACCACGCTGCTCGGCATCGGTGTGGTGCTCACGCTCGTCGCGACCGTGATCGCCGGCCCGCTGCTGGTGCGTCCGCTGATCCGGGTGCTGGGGGCCGCCTTCCCCGCCCTGTTCGGCTCTATCGGCCGGATGAGCCAGCGCAACGCCCTGCGCAATCCGCGCCGCACCGGTGCCACCGCCTCCGCCCTGATGGTCGGGCTCGCGCTGGTGGCCGGGATGTCGGTGGCGAGCACGTCCATGTCCAGGTCGTTCGACCAGCAGATCGACAAGACGCTGGGCGCGGACTTCGTGGTGCAGAGCAGATCAGGGACCCCCGCACCGTTCCCCCAGGAGATCACCGACCGGGTCCGTGCCACGGAAGGGGCCGGGCTCGTCGTACGGCAGCGGTACACGCCCGTGGCGATCGTGCTGCCGGACGGCACCCGGATCGAGACCTCGGCCACGGCCTTCGACCGGCGGCTCGACGAGGTCGCCCACCTCACCTACGTCCGGGGCGGCTCGGCCACCGCGCTCGCGGACGGCGCCCTCGCCATGGACGCGGCGTTCGCCAAGGACCACGGCGTCCGTCTCGGGTCCACGCTCCCGGTCCGGTTCCCGGACGAGCGCCGCACCGATCTGAGGGTGGGCGCGCTCACCAACCAGGCCGGTTCGAACAACTTCAGTACGCGGGGCGGGCTGTTCTTCGGCATGGGGACGCTCCAGAGGTACGTGCCGCAGGGGCAGGACACGGCGCTCTTCGTGAACGCGGCGCCCGGCACCTCCAAGGACCGGTTGCGCGCCCGGCTGGAGAAGACCCTCGCCCCCTACCCGCAGGTCCAGGCCCGCGACCAGGCCGACTACAAGAAGCTGGTGCACAACCAGATCGCGGTGCTGCTCTACCTGGTCTACGCGCTGCTGGGCCTCGCGATCGTCATCGCGGTGCTCGGGGTCGTCAACACCCTGGCCCTGTCCGTGGTCGAGCGCACCCGGGAGATCGGCCTGCTGCGCGCGATCGGACTGGCCCGCAGACAGTTGCGGCGCATGATCCGGCTGGAGTCGGTGGTGATCGCGGTGTTCGGCGCCGTCCTCGGGCTGGCACTGGGGATCGTGTGGGGTCTGTGCACACAGCGGGTACTGGCGCTGCAGGGCATGAAGGCGCTGGCGATCCCGTGGGGCACCATCGTCGCCGTCATGGTGGGTTCGGCGGTCGTGGGGGTCGTGGCGGCGCTGCTGCCGGCGTTGCGTGCGTCGCGCATGAATGTGCTGGCGGCGATCGCGCACGAGTGATGGAATCGCGTGGGGTACTCAAGTCGCTTGGATACGAGGAGAGTTCATGCCACGTCCGTTCCGTTTCGGCGTCAACATGCTCGAACCCGCACCGGCCGCGGAGTGGCGCGCCAAGTGCCGGCGAGCGGAGGAAATCGGCTACGACGTCATCCTCGTCCCCGACCACCTCGGCTGGCCGGCTCCGTTCCCGGCGCTGGTCGCGGCGGCGGAGGCGACCGAGCGTCCCCGGGTGGGCACGTTCGTGCTCAACGCCGGCTTCTGGAACCCGGCGCTGCTGGCCCGCGAGGTGGCGACGACGGACGCGCTGACCGGTGGCCGGCTGGAGCTGGGGCTCGGCACCGGCTACGTCCGGGCGGAGCACGAGCAGGCGGGACTGCCGTACGGCTCACCGCGTGAGCGCGTGGACCATCTGCGACGCACGGTGGAGGAGTTGGACCGGCTGCTGGGCTCCGACGACCACCGGCCGCGGCCCGTGCAGCGACCGCGGGTGCCGCTGCTGATCGGCGCCAACGGCGACCGGATGCTGAAGCTCACCGCCGAGCACGCCGACATCGCCGCCTTCACGGGGGCGCGCTCGGTGCCGGGGAGCACGACGGGACAGCTGGAGCCGATCACGGCCGAGCAGCTCGACGAGCGCGTGGGCCTGTACCGCAAGCTCGCGGCGGGCCGCGGCGAGCCCGCCGAGCTGAACGTGCTCATCCAGCGGGTCGTCGTCACCGAGGACCGCGAGGCCGCCGTGCGCCCCCTGCTGGAGCACCTGCCGAACCTGACGCCGGAGCAGGCCCTGGAACTGCCCATCTTCCTGATCGGCACGCTGGAACAGATCGTCGAGCAGGTGCGGGCGCAGCGCGAACGGTACGGCTTCACGTACCTGACCGTCCTGGAGCCGTCGATGGAGGCGTTCGCACCGGTCATCGAGGCGCTGCGCGGCGCGTAGCCGTTCGGGGGCCGCCCGCGCCCCCGTCCGGTGTCCCCTTCCGTCCGCATGGCGGAATTCCGGGATCTGCCTGTCGGCGGCGTGATCGGATCACGGCATGAGTGATCTGCGGATACGGGCCGCCGGGCCCGAGGACCTGGACACCGTGCTGGCCTTCTGGAAGGTGGCCGCGGAGGGCACGAGCATCAGCGACGACCGGGACGGGGTGCAGCGGCTCGTCGACCGCGATCCGGAGGCGCTGATCCTCGCGGAGGAGGACGGCAGGCTGGTCGGCACGGTGATCGCGGGCTTCGACGGCTGGCGCTGCCATCTGTACCGGCTGGCGGTGCATCCGGAGCGACGGCGGCAGGGCGTCGGTTCGGCGCTGCTGTCCGCGGCGGAGGAGCGGTTCGTGCGACTCGGTGGGCGCCGCGGGGACGCGATGGTGCTGCAGCGCAACGAGAGCGCGCACCATGCGTGGCGGGCGGCCGGGTACGCGCCCGAGGAGCACTGGCGGAGGTGGGTGAAGCCGCTCACCGACTGAGCCACAGGAGGTACTTTGCCGATCCTTTACCATGGAGAGGCCGAGCTGCCCCCCTGTCGGGGTGAACCCGTCCCACCATGAAAGGTGTGAGCGTCCGTCCATGGGCGAGCCTCCCAGTACCCGAGATCGCGCGGTCGCCGCGCCCCTGGCCGATCCTGGGACGGAGGTGACCCGATGACCGAAGTGCTCCTCCTGCTGGTGGCGGTCCTGCTCTCGGTGGCCTGCGGTGTCTTCGTCGCGGCGGAGTTCTCCCTCACGACGGTCGAGCGCAGCGAGCTGGAGCATGCCGCACGGCGCGGTGAGCGCGGTGCGGCGGGCGCCCTCAAGGCCGTACGGAACCTGACGTTCCAGCTCTCCGGCGCGCAGCTCGGGATCACGGTCACCAACCTGGTGGTCGGCATGCTCTCCGAACCGTCGATCGCCAAGCTGATCGCCGGCCCCCTGAAGGCAGTGGGCGTGCCCCGCTCGGCGGCCCCGTCCGTGGCCCTGGTCATCGGCACGGTCCTGTCGACGGTGTTCCTGATGGTGGTCGGCGAGCTGGTGCCGAAGAACTGGGCGATCTCCTCGCCGCTGGCCGTGGCCAAGCGGGTGGGCGGGCCGCAGCGCTGGTTCAGCCGCGCGTTCCGCCCCTTCATCACGCATCTGAACAACACGGCCAACCGCGTGGTGCGCCGCTTCGGCCTCGAGCCGGCCGAGGAGCTGGCCTCCGCCCGCGGCCCCCAGGAGCTGGTGGCGCTCGCCCAGCACTCCGCGAGACAGGGCGCTCTGGAGGCGGACACCGCCGAGCTGTTCGTCCGCACGCTGAACCTCGCCGACCTGACCGCGGAGAACGTGATGACCCCGCGCGTCCAGGTCGTCGCCCTGGACGCCCAGGCGACCTGCGAGGACGTGGCGAACGCGACGCGCGCGACGGGCCTGTCACGGTTCCCCGTCTACCGCGGAAACCTCGACTCGGTCATCGGCACCGCCCATATCAAGGACATCCTCACCGTGCCCGCCGAGGAGCGGCCGCTGCGGTCCGTCGCACAGCTGATACGCGAACCGCTGTTCGTTCCCGAATCCCTCACCGTCGACCGGCTGCTGGACCGGCTCTCCGGCAAGAACACCATCGCCGTCGTCATCGACGAGTACGGCGGCACCGCCGGGGTCGCCACGCTGGAGGACATCGTCGAGGAGGTCGTCGGCGAGGTGCGCGACGAGCACGATCCGCACGAGACGCCCGACCTGGCGTCGGCCGGGCTCGACGCCGTCGGCCGGGCCCTGTACTCGGCCGACGGCTCGGCCCGCGTCGACCAGCTCGCGCGCGTGGGGCTCCGGGTGCCGGAGGGGCCGTACGAGACGCTGGCCGGACTCGTCGCCACGGAACTGGGCCGCATACCGGTCAAGGGTGACCGGATCGAGGTGGCCGGCTGGCGGCTGGACGTGGTGGACGCATCGGGCCACAGGGCCGCGCGGGTGCTCATGCACGCGCCGCGCACCCTTGAGGAGGGGGAACGGTGACCGTCGTCCAGTTGCTGATCGGTCTGTTGACGCTGGTCGCGAACGCGTTCTTCGTGGGCGGCGAGTTCGCGTTGATCTCCGTGCGGCGCAGCCAGGTGGAACCGCGCGCCGAGGCGGGCGAGCGACGGGCGCGCAGCGTGCTGTGGGGGCTGGAGCACGTGTCGGCGCTGCTCGCCGCGGCACAGCTCGGCATCACCCTGTGCACCCTGGTCCTCGGTGTGGTCGCCGAGCCTGCGATCGAGCATCTGCTGGAGCCGGTGTTCCACGCGGCGGGCGTGCCCCAGAGCGCGGGGCGTGCGATCTCGTTCGTGATCGCGCTGGCGCTGGCCACGTATCTGCACATGCTGCTCGGCGAGATGGTGCCGAAGAACATCGCGCTCGCGGAGCCGGTGCGGCTGGCGCTGCTGCTCGGCCCGCCGCTGGTGGGCATGTCCCGGGCGCTGCGCCCGGTCATCTTCACCGTGAACACGTTCGCGAACGCGCTGCTGCGGCTGCTACGGGTGCAGACGCGGGACGAGGTCGCGGCCACGTTCTCGGACGACGAACTGGTGCGGCTCGTCAAGGACTCCAGCGCGGCCGGGCTCATCGACGACCGTGCGCAGGAGCGGCTGCACGACGCGCTGATCCTCGGCCGACGGCCCGTGCGGGACGTGGTGGTGCCGCTGGAGCACGTCGTCTACGCGCGCGTGGGCGTCACTCCGGAACAGCTTGAGCAGCTGTCGGCCCAGTCCGGCTTCTCGCGCTTCCCCGTGGTGGACGAAGGCCGGCGGATCGTCGGCTATCTCCACGTCAAGGACGCCCTGGACGCCTCACCACGGGACGTGCCGTTCCGGCTGCGGGACATGCGGCCGATCGCCCGGGTGCGCGAGACCACCCCGCTGGACGACGTCCTCACGGCCATGCGCCGCAGCCGCACCCACCTGGCCGCGGTCCTGGGCACGGACGGCCGCCTCGCGGGCCTGATGACGATGGAGGACGTGCTGCGCCAGCTGTTCGGCCGGCCGGCCTGACGCCCGGACACCCGTCGGCCGGCCGGACCCGCGGCGTCCGGCGCCGGCGGGGCCGGGAGCCACCCCGGGCACCGCAAGGGCTGCGCCGCCACCCTGCGCCGGGGCGGCGGGCGGGCATGCGACGAGCGGCCCGGCGCGGGCTGACCGACCGGTGGGTATGGAGTGGGGGCGGCCGGGATAGCATCTACGGCGCCATGCAGACGAACCCCACCTACTCCAGCCTGGTCGCCGTCGGCGACTCCTTCACCGAGGGCATGTCGGACCTGTTGCCCGACGGCTCCTACCGCGGCTGGGCCGATGTCCTCGCGGCCCGGATGGCCGCACGGACCCCCGGATTCCGGTATGCCAACCTCGCCGTGCGCGGCAAGCTGATCGCTCAGATCGTCGACGAGCAGGTGGACCTCGCCGCGGCGATGGGGGCCGACGTGGTCACGCTGGTCGGCGGGCTCAACGACACGCTGCGGCCCAAGTGCGACATGGGGCGCGTACGGGCGCTGCTGACGGAAGCCGTGGAGCGGCTCGCCCCGTCGTGCAAACAGCTCGTCCTGATGCGCAGCCCCGGCCGGCAGGGCCCGGTCCTCGAGCGCTTCCGGCCCCGTATGGAGGAGCTGTTCGCCTGCGTCGACGACCTCGCCGCGCGGCACGGCGCGCTCGTCGTCGACCTGTACGGCGCACCGTCGCTCGCCGATCCGCGCCTGTGGGACGTGGACCGGTTGCACCTGACGACCGAGGGGCACCGCCGGGTGGCGGAAGCCGTGTGGCAGACGCTCGGGTACGAGGCGGAGGATACGGAGTGGCGCACACCGCCGCCCCCGACCGCGCCGCCGAGCTGGGTCGCCCGCCGGACCGCGGACGTCCGCTTCACCCGGCAGCATCTGCTGCCGTGGATAGCGCGGCGGCTGACCGGCCGCTCCTCGGGCGACGGCCGCCCGGCCAAGCGTCCGGAACTGCAGCCGTACGAGGGCCCGGCCGTGTAGGAGTACGGACCGCACCGGAGGGAGCCGCGCGTGACCACCAAGGTGATCAACCTCAAGGGCCGCCTTCAGGAGTTCGGCCCCCGGCTGGAACACGCGCCCAGGAACGTGGTCTACGTCGGCCGCCGCCTCACCCGGGGCGGCTGGGACCTCCCCCAGCACCCGCTGTACAACCCCTTCCAGATCGACACGCCCAAGAAGAAGCACGACGGGACGCGGGAGGAGGTGATGGCCAAGTACCGGGACTACCTCATGGGCCGTCCGGACCTGCTGGCCCATGTCCCCGAGCTGCGCGGCAAGACCCTCGCGTGCTGGTGCGCGCCCAGGCTGTGCCACGCGGACATCCTGGCCGAGGTCGCGGACAAGAAGAGGTAGCCCTTCCGTGACGGCCGTCTCGTAGGTTCCGCCGAACCGGCCCGTGGATCTGGCCTGCAGGAATCGCCAGTAGAATCCGTACACGTGACTGCTGCGCCCGCAAAGCCCCGTATCCCGAACGTCCTCGCCGGACGCTACGCCTCCGTCGAGCTGGCCACGCTCTGGTCCCCCGAGCAGAAGGTGAGGCTGGAGCGGCAGCTCTGGCTCGCCGTGCTCCGGGCCCAGCAGGACCTCGGGATCGAGGTGCCGGACGAGGCGATCGCCGACTACGAGAGCGTGCTCGACCAGGTCGACCTCGCCTCGATCGCGGAGCGCGAGAAGGTCACCCGGCACGACGTGAAGGCGCGGATCGAGGAGTTCAACGCGCTCGCCGGGCACGAGCAGGTGCACAAGGGCATGACCTCCCGCGACCTGACGGAGAACGTCGAGCAGCTGCAGATCCGGCTCTCCCTGGAGCTGATGCGCGACCGCACGGTGGCCGTCCTGGCGCGCCTCGCCAAGCTGGCGGGCGAGTACGGCGAGCTGGTCATGGCCGGCCGCTCGCACAACGTGGCCGCGCAGGCCACCACCCTCGGCAAGCGTTTCGCCACGGCCGCCGACGAGCTGCTCGTCGCGTACGGCCGCGTCGAGGAGCTGCTCGGCCGCTACCCGCTGCGCGGCATCAAGGGCCCGGTCGGTACGGCGCAGGACATGCTGGACCTGCTGGGCGGTGACGCCGGCAAGCTCGCCGAGCTGGAGCACCGGATCGCCGAGCACCTCGGCTTCTCCCAGGCCTTCACCTCCGTCGGCCAGGTCTACCCGCGCTCCCTCGACTACGAGGTCGTCACCGCGCTGGTGCAGCTCGCTGCCGCGCCGTCCTCGCTGGCGAAGACGATCCGGCTGATGGCCGGCCACGAGCTGGTGACCGAGGGCTTCAAGCCGGGTCAGGTCGGCTCCTCCGCGATGCCGCACAAGATGAACACCCGCTCCTGCGAGCGCGTCAACGGCCTGATGGTGATCCTGCGCGGCTACGCCTCGATGACCGGCGAGCTGGCGGGCGACCAGTGGAACGAGGGCGACGTGTCCTGCTCGGTGGTGCGCCGGGTCGCGCTGCCGGACGCGTTCTTCGCGCTGGACGGCCTGCTGGAGACGTTCCTGACGGTGCTCGACGAGTTCGGCGCCTTCCCGGCGGTGGTCGCGCGCGAGCTGGACCGCTACCTGCCGTTCCTCGCCACCACCAAGGTGCTGATGGCCTCGGTGCGCGCCGGCGTGGGCCGCGAGGTCGCGCACGAGGCGATCAAGGAGAACGCCGTCGCCTGCGCCCTCGCGATGCGCGAGCAGGGTGCCGAGCGCAACGAGCTGCTCGACCGGCTGGCCGCCGACGAGCGCATCCCGCTGGACCGCGCCGAGCTCGACGCGCTGATGGCGGACAAGCTGTCCTTCACGGGCGCCGCCTCCGACCAGGTCGCCTCGATCGTCGGCCGCGTCGAGGAGATCGTGAAGCAGCACCCGGAGGCCGCCGGCTACACCCCGGGGGCGATCCTCTGACCCGGTTCACCCCGGCGGACCTGGAGGCCGCCCGCGACCGTCTGGTGCCGGACGTGGTCGCGGACGGCCTCGACGTCCTCTTCTGCGGTATCAACCCGGGGCTGATGACGGCGGCGACGGGCCATCACTTCGCCCGCCCCGGAAACCGCTTCTGGCCCGTGCTGCATCTGTCGGGCTTCACCCCGCGGCTGTTCCAGCCGTGCGAGCAGGCCGAGTTGCTGTCGTACGGGCTGGGGATCACGAACGTGGTGGCGCGGGCGACCGCGCGGGCCGACGAGCTGACCGCCGAGGAGTACCGCGAGGGGGGACGGATCCTCCACGCCAAGGTGGAGCGGCTGCGGCCGAAGTTTCTGGCCGTGGTCGGGGTGACCGCGTACCGGGCGGCCTTCGACGACCGCACGGCCCGGGTCGGCCCGCAGGAGCGGACGATCGGCTCCAGCCGCGTCTGGGTGCTGCCCAATCCCAGTGGGCTCAACGCGCATTGGACGGCGGCGACGATGGCGGAGGAGTTCGCACGGCTGAGGCACGCCGCACGGGACTAGTGCGGCCGGACGCCGCGACGGTGCGAACGTCGCCTGCCGGGGCACCAGGCCGGTCAGGGCGGGTCCGTGGCCGTGACGACCGCGAGGAGTCGTATCTCGTCGGTCTCGTCGCGCTCGGCCACTCCCAGGGCGACCCACCGGCCCGTACCGTCCGCCTGCCACAGGTGCAGCTCGTGCACGAGGTCGCCGAGCAGCGCCCACGGCTGCGGTATCTCCTCGCCGCGTGCCCTGCGCACGCCGAGGGTCAGCATCCCCCAGCGCTGTCCTTGCCCCCACCGGTCGTTCAGCCGCTGGGCGATCGCTTCCCTCCACGCGTCGAAGTCCTCCGCCGTGCGCTCCCGTGCCGCGCCGTCACCCGTGCCGAGGCCGACGCTCACCGTTAACTCGGCGATGTGGAACCCGGGCCCCCCGAACCCCACGTCCGACCGGCCGGGGCGCGCGGGGAACTCCCGCAGACACAGCCGGTCGATCGTGGCCAGGTGGTCGTCGACGTTCATGCGTCCAGTAGACCAGCCACCACTGACAATTGGTGCGGCGTCAGAGGTCCGGGCGTCAGAGGTGCTGGCGCCAGCACTCCATGCGCCCGCGAGCAGCACCACCGCCGCCCGCACCGCCGGCACCGCGAGCCCCCGTCCGAAGAAACCGGCCCGGCCCTCTCGCGCAGGGCGGCCTTCCCGCCTTGTCGGGCAGGAGGTCGCGGGCCGTGCCGGATCGCGGTGGGCGCCCGCCCTCGCGGGTGGGCGCGGTGCCGAGTACGATCCGCCCAACACGCGCACGACCTGGGAGGACGACGGTGGGGCTGACCGGCGGGGACCCCTCTCTGCTGCGACGGATCAACTCCGCCGTGGTGCTGCACGCGCTGCGCGCGACGGACTGTGCGACGCTCACCGAGATCACCCGGGTGACCGGGCTGTCCCGGCCGACCGTCGAGGGAGTCGTCGAGGGGCTGATCGAAGCCGGGCTCGTGGTGGAGGCGGCGGCCGAGGAGGGCGCGGCCCGGCGGCAGGGGCGGCCCGCGCGCAGGTTCCGGTTCCGGGCGGAGGCGGGCCATCTGCTGGGGCTGGACGTCGGCGCGCACCGGGTGACCGCGCTCCTCGCCGATCTCGACGGCCGTGAGCTCGGCAGCCTCTCCAAAGAGGTCGACGAGTCCGCGCCGGCCGACGAGCGGCTGGAGCGGCTGCGGGGCACGGTCGCCGAGCTGCTGCGCCGGTCGGGCGTGTCCCGTGGTTCGCTGCGCGCGGTCGGGGTGGCCACCCCCGGGATCGTGGAGGCGGACGGCACGGTCCGCCTGGGCACGGCCCTGCCCGAGTGGACCGGTCTGAGGCTGGGCGAACGGCTCGGCCGCTCCTTCAAGTGCCCGGTCCTCGTCGAGAACGACGCCAACGCGGCGGCCGTCGCGGAGCATTGGAAGGGCGCCGCCACCGAGTCCGACGACGTGGTGTTCGTGCTGGCCGGGCTGAGCCCCGGCGCCGGTTCGCTGATCGGCGGCCGGCTGCACCGCGGCTACGGCGGGGCGGCCGGGGAGATCGGCGCGCTGCATCTGCTGGGCCGCGAGGCGACGCCCGAGACGTTGCTGTCGACCACGGACGAGCCGCTGCAGCCGCTGGACGAGCAGCAGGTGGCCGATGTGTTCGCGCTGGCCCGTGAGGGCGACCAGCGGGCCCGCGCCGCCGTGGACCGTTTCCTGCAACGGCTGGTGCACGACGTGGCGGCCCTCGTCCTGGCACTCGACCCCGAACTGGTCGTGATCGGCGGCTGGGCGGTGGGCCTGGACGGGGTCCTGGACCCGCTGCGCGACGAGCTGGCCCGCTACTGCCTGCGCCCCCCGAGGGTGGCCCTGTCGCAGCTGGGCGAGGCGGCGGTGGCGACGGGCGCGCTGCGGCTGGCGCTGGACCACGTGGAGGAGCAGCTGTTCGCCGTGGAGGGCACGGTCACGGCGCGGCGCTGAATCCCGGCCCACAACCCGTAGGTGTCCGAACGGCGTCGCGCCCCGGATGACCGGGGCGCGACGGATACGGCCTTCGATGCCGACCGCCGGGCACGACGGATACGGCCTTCGATGCCGACCGCCGCTCGCGACGGCGCGGTCAGGAGGCGCGGCGCTCCGGGCCGTGGTGGATCTCGATGTCGCCCCCGAAGGTCAGGCGGCAGGTGTCGGCGCGGTAGGTCGCCACGGAGACGGCCGCGGTGCGTCCGCCGGAGTGGAAGCGGGTGGTGACGACGAGGACGGGCGCACCGGGCAGCCGGTCGAGTTCCTTGGCGTCCTCGGCGCTGACCGAGCCCAGCTCGACCGCCTGGTCCCGGCCCGCCGGCTCCAGGTGCTGCAGCTCACGCAGCACGGCACGCGCGCGTGCCGCACCGGAGGGGGCGTCGATCGCCGAGAGGTCGGGCACCGAGGAGTGCGGGACGTAGAGCAGCTCGGCGGCCACGGGCCGGCCGTGCGACACGCGGGAGCGGCGTACCGTGTGCACCTGCTCGCCCTGGTCGGTCTCCAGGAGGTCGGCCACCGCGGCGGGCGGGACCACGTCCGTGCAGTCGGTGGGCTGCCAGTCGTCGCCGGCCGCCCCCGGCCAGGCGTACCCCTCGGTGCCCACGGCCACCCCGACGCGCGGCGGGGCGACGGTGGTGCCGACCCCGCGGCGGCGCTGCAGGCGGCCTTCCAGCTCGAGCTGTTCGAGCGCCTGGCGGAGCGTGGCGCGGGCGACGCCGAACCTGGCGGCGAGGTCCCGTTCGTTGGGCAGGATCTCGCCCACGGAGAACTCGGAGTCGAGTGCTTCGGTGAGCACGGTCTTGAGGTGCCAGTACTTGGGCTCCGGCACCGATTCCAGCTGCGTGGTCCCCACCCTGTCCTCCGCGATCGCCGTGGCCCGGCGGCTTTAAGCGCCCTTGTTTTTTAAAGGTTGTTGCACTTCTCTGCGACCATAGGGCGGCCCCCACCCTTGGTCAAGACCAATCCTCGATCGGTTGCGCGGTGCCGGGGCCGTGTGTCACGGAGCGTTCACAGTGCGTTCGCGGTGGGCGACGCGTACGACATGTCGAGGAAGCCTCCGTTCACGGACTTCGCGCCAGGGAGACTTCGCGGACGTCGTCGCCCGGAGGCTTCCCGATCACTCCCCCTGCCGGTCGACCGGCAGGGAGGCCAGCTTGTCCGGGTTGCGGATGACGTAGACGCATTGGACCCGCCCGTCCACCACGTCCACCTGGAACACGGTGTCGGGCTTGCCGCCGGACAGGACGAGCAGGGCGGGACCGCCGTTGAGCTCCAGGTGGCGCAGCGACATGTCCGCCGGGCGCTGCCCGGCGACGGCGGCGAGGAACCGGCCGACCTTGTCCGCGGTCCGAAGGACGCGCAGCGGCGCCTTGGCGCGACCGCCGCTGTCGCCGACCAGCCGTGCGTCCGGGGCGAGCAGTTCCATCAGCCCCTTCAGGTCGCCCTCGACGGCCGCGGCGAGGAAACGCTCGGTCAGGTCGCGGCGTTCGGCGGGGTCGACGTCATAGCGCGGCCGACGTTCGTCGACGTGCTTGCGGGCGCGTGCGGCGAGTTGGCGCACCGCGGCCTCGCTGCGGTCGAGTGTGGCGGCGATCTCCCCGAACGGGAATCCGAAGGCCTCCCTGAGCACGAACACCGCGCGCTCCAGGGGCGACAGGGACTCCAGGACCACGAGGACGGCGAGCGAGACGGAGTCGGCGAGCACGGCCCGGTCCGCCGCGTCCGGCGCCGTGTCGCCGAAGTCGGTGACGTAGGGCTCGGGCAGCCAGGGCCCGACGTAGGCCTCCTTGCGGGCCTGCGCCTGGCGCAGCCGGTCGACGGCCAGCCGGGTGGTGACGCGGACGAGGTAGGCGCGCGGTTCGCGCACCGCGTCGCGGTCGGCGCGGGACCAGCGCAGCCAGGCCTCCTGGACGACGTCCTCGGCGTCGGCGACCCGGCCGAGCATGCGGTAGGCCACTCCCATCAGGACGGGGCGGTGCTCTTCGAAGACCTCGGTCGCGGTGTCGGTCGTCACCGTCCCATCCCATCCGACACGCTCCCACCATGTCCAGGAGACAAGGCGGTTGACGCAGCACAATGGCCGGCGGACCGCCTGTGGCCGAACAGCGCCGACACGGGGGCTACCCGCGGGTAGCAATTGCTGACAAGCTGTCTACCACATCGTCCGTGCCCCCAGACGAGGAGCAGCACCATGCCGGCCACGGTCTCCTTCAGCGTCCCCTCCCCGCACGGCCCGCGGACCGTGACCGTCTCCTACGCGCGCGTGGGCGCGGGCGAACCGCTCCTGCTGCTGCACGGCATCGGCCACCACCGGCAGGCCTGGGACCCGGTCGTGGACATCCTGGCGACCGAGCGGGACGTGATCGCCGTCGATCTCCCGGGCTTCGGCGCGTCCCCGGCCCTGCCGGAGGGGCTGGCCTACGACCTGGCGACCGTGGTGCCGGCGCTCGGCTCGCTGTGCGAGGCGCTGGGGATCGAGCGTCCGCACGTGGCGGGCAACTCCCTCGGCGGACTGCTGGCCCTGGAGCTGGGCCGCGAGAAGCTCGTACGGTCCGTCACCGCCCTCGCGCCCGCCGGTTTCTGGACCCCCGTCGAGCGCCGGTACGCGTTCACGGTCCTTTCCGCGATGCGGCAGGCCGCGCGGAACACGCCGCTGCCGGTGGTGGAACGGCTGTCGCGCACGGCGGCCGGGCGGACGGTCCTGACGAGCACCATCTACGCCCGTCCCGGGCGCCGTTCACCCGAGGCCGTCGTCGCCGAGACCCTGGCGCTGGCCCGCGCCGAGGGGTTCGCCGAGACCCTCCGGGCGGGCACGTCCGTCCAGTTCACCGAGGACGTCCCCGGGCTGCCGGTCACCGTGGCATGGGGCACCAGGGACCGGCTGCTGCTGTACCGTCAGGGCGTTCGTGCCAAGCGGATCATCCCCGGGGCCCGGCTGGTGCGGCTGCCCGGCTGCGGGCACGTCCCGATGAACGACGACCCCGCGCTGGTGGCCCGGGTCATCCTGGACGGCAGCCGCTGACCCGGCCGGGCGGTCCTGGAGTGGGCGGCCGGGGCCGGTTCGGCGGTGCGTCCGCGGTCCGCGTACGGGACGGCGGCCGGCGAAGGCTTACTACTGGCGCTGGTTGCGCGCACATGTCCCCCGTGCATGTCCGGGAGGGCGTACGGGTGATGGCGGACGCCACGCGCGCGTGACGCGTGTCCTTCACCGTGCGGCCGGGGTCCGTTGTTCACTTGCGGTTTGCGTGCGCGCCGTGGCGCACCAGTAGGTGTTGCGGTGCCCATTGGCCGGAAGACGTCCCTGGAGGCGCATCCCATGTCACACCGTCCCTTCCCCGGCCGCCGCAGCGTGCTGCGCGGCTCCCTGGCCGCTTCGGCGGCCCTGACCCTGCCCACCGCGCTCGGCGCGGCTCCGGCGTTCTCCCTGTCGGGACGCCCGAAGGCGGGATGGGGCGTCCAGGCCGGCGACGTGACCGCCGACTCCGGTCTGGTCTGGGTGCGCTCGGACCGCCCGGCCCGGATGATCGTCGAGACCGCCCCGACCGAGTCGTTCCGCAACCCGCGCAGATGGCAGGGGCCGCTGCTGGGCCCGGACACGGACTTCACCGGCACCACGCGGCTGCACGGGCTGCCGGCCGGCGAGCAGATCCACTACAGGGTGCTGCTGGCCGACCCGGACGACCCGCGCCGCACCGGCGAGCCGGTGGCCGGCACCTTCCGTACGACGCCTCTCCAGCGGCGCCGCGGGGTGCGGTTCCTGTGGTCGGGCGACCTGGCCGGGCAGGGCTGGGGCATCAACCCGGACCTCGGCGGTTACCGGATCTACGACGCGATGGCGAAGCTGGACCCGGACTTCTTCCTGTGCAGCGGTGACAACATCTACGCCGACGGCCCCATCTCGGCCACCCAGGCCCTGCCCGACGGCGGCACCTGGCGGAACATCACCACCGAGGAGAAGTCCAAGGTCGCCGAAACTCTGGCCGAGTACCGCGGCAACTTCCGCTACAACTTGCTCGACGAGAACCTCAAGCGGTTCAACGCCCAGGTGCCGTCGATCATCCAGTGGGACGACCACGAGGTCCGCAACAACTGGTACCCGGGCGAGGTGATCGCCTCCTCCGACACCCGCTACACCGAGAAGAGCATCGACGTGCTCGCCGCCCGTGCCCGGCGCGCGTTCAGCGAGTACTTCGCGATCTCGACGCTGCAGCCGGGTGACAAGCACGGCCGGGTCTACCGGGTCATGCGGCACGGCCCCCTGCTGGACGTGTTCGTGCTGGACATGCGCACCTACCGCGATCCCAACTCACCCGACAACCAGACGGTCGACCCGCAGGGCATCCTCGGCGCCGAGCAACTGCAATGGCTGAAGCGGGAGCTGGCGGGATCCCGCGCGGTGTGGAAGGTGATCGCGGCCGACATGCCGCTCGGCCTGGTCGTGCCGGACCCCATGGAGAACAAGCCCAACTTCGAGGCGGTGGCACAGGGTGACCCGGGCGCGCCGCTCGGGCGGGAGCTGCAGATCGCGGAGCTGCTGCGGTTCATCAAGCACCGGAGGATCACGGGCACGCTGTGGCTGACGGCCGATGTGCACCACACCTCGGCGCAGCACTACCACCCCTCGCGGGCGGCCTTCACCGACTTCGAGCCGTTCTGGGAGTTCGTCTCGGGCCCGCTCAACGCCGGCGCGTTCCCGGCGAGCGCGCTCGACGGCACGTTCGGCCCGGAGCGGGTGTTCGTGAAGGCGCCGACCGCCTCGAACGTCTCCCCTGCCGGCGGTTACCAGTTCTTCGGTGAGGTCGACATCGACGGCGAGAGCGGTGAGTTGACGGTCCGTCTGCGCGAGCAGGACGGTACCGCTCTGTTCACCCAGGTGCTGCAGCCGGGTCGCGTGGGCCAGTAACGGGCCCGCCGCTTCGGCTACCCTCGATCACCGCGCCGCGCACCGGTGTCATCCCCCGGTGCGCGGCATCGCGGTCGCCGCCGCCTACGCGTCTCGTACAACAGGCAACAAAAAGGACAGATCTATACTTAACCGATCAGTCACAAAGCGTTCGTGATCACGCAACACCCTTCCTGCACAGTACTTGCATGACTCCAGACATGTCTGATGTGAGGCGCGCCAGGAACGGCCGCCCGGTGCACCACTGGCGACGCGACCTGGTGGAGCTCGCCGCCCTGTTCACGGCGGTCGCGGTGGCGGACGTGACGGCCAACCTGGTCGGGCACGGACCCGACGGCCCCGCCCTCCTTGTGATCTCGGCGGTGGCGCTGGTGGCGACGGCCGCGTTCCACGCATGGTGGTCACGCCGCCACGGCCATGCGCCGCCCTCGGCCGATACCGGCGCCCGGCCGCTCCCCGAGACGGAGCAGGCCGGGCCGTCCGGGACCGAAGCGGCCGACGGGGCGAGCACGCTGTGGCGGATGCGGACGACGGTGAAGGACGAGCCGGGCTCGCTGGCCGCGCTGTGCACGGGGCTGGCGAGGCTGCGCGTCGACATCCTCAGCCTGCAGACACACCCGCTGGCGCACGGCACGGTCGACGAGTTCCTGCTGCGGGCGCCGGCCGGCGTGGAGGCGGGCGAGGTCACCCGGGCCGTGTCACAGGCCGGCGGCGACGGGACCTGGATCGAGCGGGCCGACGCACACGATCTGGTGGACGTCCCGACCCGGGTACTCGGACTGGCCGCCCGCACCGCCCTGGACGCGGCCGAACTCCCCCTCGCCCTGCGGCAGTTGCTCGGCCGGTGCACCATCCGTTCCCTGCCCGCCGTCTCCCCCGGCTCCGGCCGGGCCCAGGAGGAGGCTCCGGTCGAGGGCACCCTGGAGGACACGGTGATGCGGCTGCGGGCACCGGAAGGCGGGGTGATCACGGTGGAGCGGCCGTATCTGCCCTTCACGCCGACGGAGTTCGCGCGGGCACGCGCGCTGGTGGAGCTGGACACGCGGCTCGGTCCGCGCATCCCACGCAGCCAGGACGTGCTGACGCTGCCGGAAGGCAACGCGATCACCGTGGGGCGCGCCGACACCTCCGACCTGAAGGCGGCGAAGGAGATGCACGCCCGGTGCTCGGCGCGCACGCTGGGCATGCGCTACCACGGGCCGGTCCATGACGCGGACCGCTATCTGGGCCACCTGCTCAGCCCGCGCTTCGGCCGCACCCTGGCCGTGCAGACGGGATCGGGCCGCATCGTCGGCCTCGGCCATCTGCTGTGGGACGGCGACGAGACGGAGGTCGCGCTGCTCGTCGAGGACGAGTGGCAGCGGCGCGGCATCGGCAGCGAACTCCTCGGCCGTCTGGTGTCGATGGCGGTCGAGGCGGGCTGCGAGAGCGTCTACGCGGTCACGCAGGCGTCCAACACGGGCATGGTCGCCGCGATGCGCGGCCTCGGGCTGCCCCTCGACTACCAGATCGAGGAGGGCACCCTCGTCATCACGGCCCGCCTGGACGCGACCCCGGTGACGTCCCGTCTGCCGTACGGCGAGGCGTTCGAGCGGCCCGGCTCGAGGGGCACGCGCGACTGACGACGCACACCCGCACGACGGAGGGGGAACGGCCCGACGCACTTCGCCGGGCCGTTCCGTATGCCGGGAGACGGCCCGCTACCGGCCGGCCATCTCCTCCCGGCGCCGATCGCCTCCGCCCTGTTCCGCTCCCAGGGCCCGCTCCAGGTCGGCCCACAGGTCCTCCACGTCCTCCAGGCCCACCGACAGCCGCAGCAACCGGTCGCTCACCCCGGCGCCCCGGCGGTCCTCGGCGTCCACGATGCGGTGGCTGATGGACGCCGGATGCTGGATGAGGGTGTCGACGCTCCCGAGGCTCACCGCGGGCGTGATCAGACCGACCCCGGCGATCACCGCGTGAGGGTCCCCGTGCACATCGAAGGCGACCATGGCGCCCCCGATGCGGGGGTAGTGGACGCGGGCGACCCGCGGGTCCGCGGCGAGGCGGCGGGCCAGTTCGGCGGCGGTGGCGGACGCCGCCCGCACCCGTACCGGCAGCGTCGCGAGGCCGCGCAGCAGCAGATAGCCGGCGAGCGGATGCAGCACCCCGCCCGTCGCGAAGCGCACCTGCCGCAGCCGGCGTGCCAGTTCCTCGTCGCAGGCCACCACCCCGCCCATCACGTCGCCGTGCCCGCCGAGGTACTTGGTGGCACTGTGCAGCACCAGGCGCGCCCCCTGCTCGACGGGCCGCTGCAGCACGGGCGTGGCGAAGGTGTTGTCCACCAGCAGCGGGATCGAGCCGCACGCGTGCGCGACCGCCCGCAGGTCGACCTCCGCGAGCGTCGGGTTGGCCGGGGACTCGACCATGACCAGGCCGGTGTCCGGGCGCAGCGCCTCCTCGATGCCCGCCGGGTCGGTCCAGGTCACCTCGGAGCCCAGCAGTCCGGCGGTCAGGAGGTGGTCGCTGCAGCCGTACAGCGGTCGTACGGCGACGACATGCCGCAGGCCCAGCGCGCCCCGGGCGAGCAGCACGGCGCTCAGCGCGGCCATGCCGCTGGCGAACGCGACCGCGCTCTCGGTGCCCTCCAGGCGGGCGAGCGCGGTCTCGAAGCGGGCGACGGTCGGATTGCCGAGCCGTCCGTAGACGGGCGGGCCCACCAGCTCGGCGCCGTCGGCCGCGAAGGCGTCGAGGCGGGCGGCCTCGCCCCTGCTGTCCGGGGAGGGGTAGGTGGTGGACAGGTCCAGGGGCGGCGCGTGCAGCCCCAGGGCGACGAGGTCCTCGCGCCCGGCGTGCACGGCCTCGGTGGCGAGCGCCCGGTGCCCGGACGGACCGCCCACGGGGAATCCGTTCCGCGTGTCATGAGTACGGGAATCCATGGACGGCAGACTGAACACCGGCCGGGGTCACGGCGGCGAAACCCGTGTTACGTTCGGCGCATGGCCGAATCCGTCGTACTGGACCCGGTGGACCTGCATCTGCTGCGGCTTTTGCAGAACGACGCCCGGGCCACCTACCGCGACCTCGCCGCGCAGGTCGGGGTCGCGCCCTCGACCTGCCTGGACCGGGTGACACGGCTGCGCCGCTCGGGCGTGATCCTCGGCCATCAGCTGCGGCTGGACCCGGCGAGGCTGGGGCGCGGTCTGGAAGCGCTGCTGTCGGTGCAGGTCAGACCGCACCGGCGGGAGCTGGTCGGTCCGTTCGTGGAGCGCATCCGGGCGCTGCCCGAGTCCCGTACCGTCTTCCATCTCACCGGCCCGGACGACTACCTGGTGCATGTCGCGGTCGCGGACATGGCGGATCTTCAGCGACTGGTGCTCGACGAGTTCACGGCACGGCGGGAAGTGGCGCGGGTGGAGACCCGGTTGATCTTCCAGCAGTGGGACTGCGGCCCGCTGCTCCCCCCGGGACAGGCCACTGCCTGAGCCGTGCCGAAACCCGCTGGGCAGGGGGTAAGCCGAGCGCTGAATCCACGTGACGCGCACCACGTGGACGTATGAGGATTGTCCGCATGTCTGACACGACCACAAGCCCTCTGCCCCGGGAGGTCGCCGACGCCTACGTCGACGACCTCGTCGCCCTCGACCCGGTCACCGGCACCTACCTCGGTGTGAAGGAGAGTTCGAGCAAGCTGCCCGACACCTCGCCCGCGGGCCAGGAGGCGCTCGCCGAGCTGGCGCGGGAGACCCTCGCCCGGCTCGACGAGGCGGAGCGCCGACCGGGCGCGGACAGTGACATCGAGCGCCGGTGCGCGCGCCTGCTGCGCGAGCGGCTCACCGCCGAGCTCGCCGTGCACGAGGCCGACGAGGGCCTGAGAGCGGTGAGCAACCTCTCGTCCCCCGTGCACTCCGTGCGGAACGTCTTCACCATCACCCCCGTGGCGACGGAGGAGGACTGGGCGGCGGTCGCCGAGCGGCTGCGCGCCGTGCCCGCCGCCCTGCGGGGCTACCGCGAGTCCCTGGCCCTCGGCCTGGAGCGCAAGCTCCATGCCGGTCCGCGCCCGACCGCGACCTTCATCGAGCAGCTCACCGAATGGTCGGACAAGGACGGCCAGGGCCGCGGCTGGTTCGAGGGCTTCGCCTCCCAGGGCCCCGACGCGCTGCGTGCGGAGCTGGACGAGGCCGCCCGCGCGGCGACCGCTGCCGTCACGGAGCTGCGGGACTGGATGCGCGACGTGTACGCGCCGACGATCGAGGACGCGCCGGACACGGTCGGCCGTGAGCGTTACGCCCGTTTCGCGCGCTACTTCAACGGCACGGACCTGGACCTCGACGAGGCGTACGCGTACGGCTGGTCGGAGTACCACCGCATCCTCGGCGAGATGAAGAAGGAGGCCGAGAAGGTCCTGCCCGGTGCCGCGACCCCTTGGGTGGCGCTCGCTCACCTGGACGAGCACGGCACCCACATCGAGGGCGTCGAAGAGGTCCGGGCCTGGCTGCAGGGGCTGATGGACGAGGCGATCGACGCACTGGACGGCACGCACTTCGAACTCGCCGAGCGGGTGCGGAAGGTCGAGTCGTGCATCGCGCCTCCCGGCAGCGCCGCGGCGCCCTACTACACGGCTCCCTCCGCGGACTTCTCCCGCCCGGGCCGCACCTGGCTGCCGACGATGGGGCAGAACCGCTTCCCGGTCTACGACCTCGTCTCGACCTGGTACCACGAGGGCGTTCCCGGCCACCACCTCCAGCTCGCACAGTGGGCGCACGTGGCCGACGACCTCTCCCGCTACCAGGCGACGGTGGGCATCGTCAGCGCCAACGCCGAGGGCTGGGCGCTGTACGCGGAGCGCCTGATGGACGAACTGGGCTTCCTCACCGACCCGGAGCGGCGCCTCGGCTACCTGGACGCCCAGATGATGCGGGCGCTGCGGGTCATCGTCGACATCGGCATGCACCTGGAGCTTCGGATCCCGGCGGACTCGCCGTTCCACCCGGGCGAGCGCTGGACGCCGGAGCTGGCGCACGAGTTCTTCGGCTCCCACAGCAGCCGTCCGGCGGACTTCGTGGAGAGCGAGCTGATCCGCTACCTGTCGATGCCGGGCCAGGCGATCGGCTACAAGCTGGGCGAGCGGGCCTGGCTGCTGGGCCGCGAGAAGGCCCGGGAGCGTCACGGCGACGCGTTCGACGCGAAGGCCTGGCACATGGCGGCGCTCTCGCAGGGCTCACTGGGCCTGGACGACCTGGTGGACGAACTGTCCCGCCTCTGATCGCGCGTGGACGGCCGGATCTCCGCCGGGTCCGGCCGTCAGCGGCGGAAGCCTCCCTCCGAGCCGATGACCTGACCGGTGATCCAGGCCGCCTCGTCCGTGGCGAGCCAGGCGATGAGCCGGGCCGGATCGTCGGGCATGCCCCAGCGCCCGGCCGGGAAGCGCGCGGCGACGGCCTCGTAGGCGTCACCGGTCAGGTAATCGGTGTCGACGGGGCCGGGGTTGACCGTGTTGACGGTGACGGCGTGCTCGGCGAGCGTCGTGGACAGCGAGCGCGTGATCGAGGCGAGGGCGCCCTTCTGGAGCGCGTACGCGATCTCGCCCGGCATGCCGTCCCCGAGGTCCTGCCCCGAGGTCATCATCACCACCCGCCCGCCCGGAGTGCCCGACGGCAGCCCGGCGCGCAGCCGGGCGTACGCCTGCACCAGGAGGAGCACCGAGCGGGCGTCCACGGCCCAGTGCGCGTCCAGCATGGCGGCGTCGATGGTGTCGAGGGTGCCGTCGCTGCCGCTGAGCGCGTGGTTGGCGACGAGGATGTCGATGCGTCCGCCCAGCGCCTCGGCGGCCCGCGCGACCAGCTCGGCCGGGGCCGCCGGGTCGGAGAGGTCCGCGGGGCCGTCCGCAACGGGCGCGCCCGGGTCGCCGAGTGCCGCGCGCACTCCGGCGACCACGTCGTCGACGCGGTCGGCGCCCCAGGGCATGTCCGCGTCGTGCGGCACATGGTGGTGCAGATAGACCCCGGCGCCGTACGCGGCCAGCCGCCGGGCCACCGCGTACCCGATGCCGGCGCGCCTGCTCGCGCCGGTGACGAGGGCGGTGCGGCCGCGCAGGGGCAGCGGATCGCGTCGGAGCTCTTCGGGCGCGGGATGCGGGAGTCGGGGCACGGTCGCCATGATGCGGACGGCGGGCGCCGCCCGCACCCGGTTTTCCCACGCCCCGGGGCGCGGCGGGCGGCCGGTCAGCAGCCGCAGTCCGCGTCCTGAGCAGGTGCCGTCAGAGGATCGGCGGCGCGCTGCCCGGGGCCCTGCCAGGTCTCGTACGCGAAGCCCTCGCGCACCCAGTACTCGAAGCCGCCCAGCATCTCCTTGACCTGGAAGCCCAGTTCGGCGAGGGCGAGGGCCGCGCGCGTCGCACCGTTGCAGCCCGGGCCCCAGCAGTAGGTGACCACCGGCACCGCCCTGTCGAGGAGTTGCTCGGCCTGTTCCCGGATGAGCGCGGTGGGCAGGTGCACCGCACCGGGGATGTGGCCCTGGTCCCAGGCCGCGGTGGAGCGGGAGTCGAGGAGGACGAACCCGGGGTCGCCGCCGGCCGCGAGCGCGGCGGCGACGTCGGACACGTCGGCGTGGAAGGCGAGGCTCGCCCGGAAGTGGGCGGCGGCGGTGGCCGGCGCGGCCGGGGGGACGCGCAGGACGGGGTTCTCGGCGGTCGTGCTGATGCTCAACGGGCTGACCTTTCCCTGGTGGAGTTCGCTGCCCAGAAACCTATGGCGATCGACCGCCTCCCTGAACGGACGATCAACGGCCTACATCTTGATCAGCCGGGGATTCCCCTGCTATCCCTCGGGAATGACCGCCTATTCCCCGGACGCCACCGACTGGCGCATCCTCGATGTCCTCCAGCGCGACGGCCGCGCCACCTACGCCGAGCTGGCGCGTGCCGTCTCCATGTCCGCGAGCGCGGTCACCGAACGGGTGCGGCGGCTGGAGGAGGCCGGCGTCATCCAGGGGTACGCGGCGGTCGTCGACCCGGAGCGGCTGGGTCTGCCCATCCTGGCGTTCGTGCGGCTGCGCTACCCGAACGGCAACTACAAGCCGTTCCACGACCTCGTGGCCGCGACCCCCGAGATCCTGGAGGCGCACCACGTCACCGGCGACGACTGCTTCGTCATCAAGGTCACGGCACGCTCCATGCGCCACCTGGAGGAGGTGTCGGGCAGGATCGGCACGCTGGGCTCGGTGACGACGAGCGTGGTGTACTCCTCGCCCCTCCCCCGCCGTTCTCTCGGCCGCTGACCGCCGCTCAGCCGACTCCCCGCTGCCGTACGACGGAACCCGTCCGGCCCTTCACGACCTCCAGCTGCGCGTGGATACGGCGTCGCAGGTCGGCGACATGGCTGACGATGCCCACGCTGCGGTCCCGCTCGCGCAGCGAGTCGAGCACGTCGAGGACCTCGTCGAGGGTCTGGTCGTCCAGGCTGCCGAACCCCTCGTCGATGAACAGCGTGTCCAGGCGCACCCCGCCCGCCTCGTCGGTGACGACGTCCGCGAGGCCGAGGGCGAGGGCGAGGGAGGCGAAGAACGTCTCTCCGCCGGACAGGGTCGCGGTGTCGCGCTCCCGCCCGGTCCACGCGTCGACGACATGCAGCCCGAGGCCGCTGCGGCCGCGTCCGGACCGGTCGTCGGAGTGGACGAGGGTGTAGCGGCCCGAGGACATGCGCTGCAGCCGTACGGTCGCGGCGGCCGCCACCTGTTCGAGGCGGGCGGCCAGCACGTACGACTCCAGGCGCATCCTGCGTTCGTTCTCGGCGGAGGTGCCGGCGGCGAGGGACGCCAGCCGGGCCACCCGGTCGTACTCGTCGCGCAGCGGCGCGAGGCGCCGTACGGACGCGGTCGCACGCGCGGACAGCCGGTCGAGTTCGGCGCAGCGGCGGGCCGCCTCGTCCTGGGCGGAGACCGCCGCCTGCAGCCGGCGGGCCGCGGCCTCGGCGGCCTGTTCGGCGCCGGCGAGGTCGGCCGGCGGCTGCTGGGCCGCCGCCGCGGTGTCGGCCTCGGCGAGCATCGCGCGGACGGCGGCCTCCTCCTGCTGCCAGGCGTCCAGGCGTCGTTGCAGCTCGCGATGGGCGCTGTCGTCGAGGAGGGCGGCGGCCGCGGCCTGCGGGGTGTCGAAGCCGGCGCGGAAGGCCGCGTCGGCCAGGCGTGCGTCGGCCTCCTTGAGGCGCTGCGCGCTGTCCTCGGCGGTGCGGACCGCGTCGGCGGCCTCGGTGAGGAGGGCGGCCCGGCGCTCCAGCTGCGCGGCGCGCGCGGCCACGCTCACCGCATCGCCCCGGGCCCGGCCCAACTCCTCCATGAGCGCGTTCCGTTCACGCTCCAGCGCGTCCCGGCGGGAGACGCGCGCCGCCACGCGCAGGGCGGCCTCCTGCCGGGCCGCAGTGCGCCGCTCGCGTTCCTGCTCGGCCCGCCGCAGCTCCTCCTGTGCCGGGTGCAGCTGCGAGGCGCCCGCGCGTGCGGCGCTGTAGAGCCGCTCCAGTTCGTCCGCCTGCGCGGCGAGTTCGCCGGTCGGCGTGTCTCCCGCCTCGGCGGTCGCGGCGGCCAGCGCCTCCCGTACGGCGGCGAGTCGCCGCTCGTCCTCGGCGTGCTGCTCCTCGGCGTGCCGGTAGGCGGCGAGCGCCCGCTCCTCCGCTTCCCGGCCGACGTGTCCGGCCACCTTCCGGGCGGGCGCGGGGTGGTCGGTGGCGCCGCAGACGGCGCAGGGTTCGCCGTCGAGGAGCCCGGCGGCCAGTTCCGCGGCGATGCCCTTCAGCCGCTGTTCCTTGAGGTCGAGCCAGTGTTCGTGGGCCGCGAGTGCGCGCTCCCGGGAGGCGAGGGCGCGGGCCTGGGCCGCCTCGGTGTCCTGGGCGAGCCGGTCGCGCTCACGGGCCGCCCTCAGCCGGTTCCGGGCCGGTTCGCGCCGCACGGCGAGTTGCTCGGCGCGGGTGGCGGCCTCCTGGGCGGAGTCGATCCGTTCCTGCAGGGCGGCTCGGGTCTGCTCCCAGTCGGCGAGCCAGCCCTCGGCGTCCTGCAGGACCTCTTCGTCGGCACGCTCCTGGCGGTCCATCTCCGTCCGCTCGGCGGCGAGTTCGCCCAGTCGCCGCTCGGCGCGGCGGGCCGACTCCAGGCCGCCCAGCTCCTCCGTCGCCCGGCGCGCGGCGGCGGCGAGCCCTGCGGCCCCGGCGTCCGCGTCGGTCTCCGGGAGCCGGGCGCGCGCGCGGGCCTCGGCTTCGGCGGCGCGCCGGTGCTCGGCCTCCGCGGAGTCGCGCAGGTCCAGGGCGGGCGCCACCGCCTCGGCCTTGCGGGCGCGTTCCATGCGCTCCCGCGCCTCCCGGTGGGCATCGGCCCGCTGCTCAAGGAGGGCCGCACGCTCCCGGGCCTCGGCGAACCTGCGCTGGAGCCGGGCCCGTTCGCGTACCTCGTCCAGGGCACGCTCGGCGGCGGCCCGCGCCGACTCGGCGGCCGTGCGCGCGCACTGGGCGATGGCCAGGCGCTCACGGGCCGTGCTGCGGGCGACGGCGGCCCAGCTCAGGACGGCTTCGGCGAGCCCCGGGTCGCCGGGGGCGAGGTCCGGCAGGGGCACGGGGTCACCGGCCGCCTGCTGCATGCGGTGGGCGTCGGCGAGCAACGCGGCGTCACCGTCCCGTACTTCGGCCTCCGTGGTCCGGCGCCGTTCGGCCAGGCGCTTTTCGGCCTCGGCGAAGCGGTGGGTGTCGAAGAGGCGGCCGAGCAGCTTGCCGCGGGCCTCGGCGTCGGCGCGCAGGAAGCGGGCGAAGTCGCCCTGGGGCAGCAGCACGACCTGGCAGAACTGCTCACGGCTCATGCCGAGCAGCTGGGTGATCTCCTCGCCGATCTCCTGGTGGGAGCGGCTGAGGTCCTTCCAGGTGCGGGCGGCGCTGTCGTACTCGCGCAGCCAGGTCTGGGCCTTGTCGGTCGTCGTGCCGCTGCCGCGCTTCTTCGGGCGCTCCCAGGGCGGCTGCCGGGTGATCTCCAGCCGCCGTCCGGCGACGGTGAGTTCGAGCCGGATCTCGGTGCGTGTCCCCGGCGCGGCGTGGTCGCTGCGCAGGGTCAGGCCCTGACCGCTCTGCCGGGCGCCGGGCACGGCTCCGTAGAGCGCGTAGCACACGGCGTCCAGGACGGATGTCTTGCCGGCGCCGGTCGGCCCGTGCAGCAGGAAGAGTCCGGCCGCCGACAGGGCGTCGAAGTCGACCTTCTGGGTGCCGCCGAACGGGCCGAAGGCGGTGATGTCGAGTCGGTGCAGCCTCACTGGTCCCCCTCCGTTCCACGCGTGTGCGAGGTCACCGGGCGCCCTCCCGGACCGCCTGGTCGGCGCGCACCGCGTCGAAGGCCTCCCGCAGCACGGCCCGTTCGCGCTCGTCGGGTCCCGCCCCGCGCACATGGGCCACGAAGTCCTCCGCGATCTGCTGGTCGGAGCGGCCGGCCAGCCTGCGCGCATACGACACACCGGCGTCCTCGGGGGCGCGCTCGGGGTCGAAGACGAGGCTGAGGGTGTGCGGGAAGCGCTCGGTCAGCCGGGCCATGGGCTCGGCTGGCCGCACCGGGTCGGTGAGCGTGGCCTCCACCCACGCCTCCTCGTGCCGCGCCAGCTCCGGGTCGGCGAGCAGGTCCTCCAGATGTCCGCGGAGCCGGGCGAGGGGCCGCGGCACCGGGCAGTCGACGCGCTCCGCCACGACCGAGCCGTCGGCGCCGAGGTCGACGAGCCACATGCTCTTGCGGTGGCCTGCCTCCGAGAAGGAGTACGGCAGCGGGGAGCCCGAGTAGCGCACGCGCTCGGTGATGGTCTGGCTGCCGTGCAGATGGCCCAGCGCCACGTAGTCCACGCCGTCGAAGACGCCGGCCGGCACCGCGGCGACCCCGCCGACCGTGATGTCCCGCTCGCTGTCGCTGGGTTCGCCCCCGGTGACGAAGGCGTGGGCGAGGACGACGGAGCGGGTGCCCGGAGCGCGCGTGGCGAGGTCGGCGCGGACCCGGTCCAAGGCGGCCGCGAGCACCGCCTCGTGGCCCGCCTTGTCGACCCCGAACTCGTCCTTGACCAGGGCCGGTTCCAGATACGGCAGGCCGTAGAACGCCACGTCCCCGTGCGCGTCGCCCAGCACGACCGGGGTTCCGCAGGCCGCGGGCTCGGTTCGCAGGTGGATGCCCGCGCGGCCGATGAGGCCGGCGCCGACGCCCAGGCGGCGCGCCGAGTCGTGGTTCCCGGAGATCATCACCGTGGGCACGCCGAGGTCGGCGAGGCGGTGCAGGGCGTCGTCGAACAGCTCGACCGCGGCGAGCGGCGGCACCGCCCGGTCGTACACGTCTCCCGACACCACGACCGCGTCCACACCGCGCTCGCGCACGGTGGTGACGAGGTGGGCTATGAACGCGGCCTGGGCGTCGAGCATGTTCACGCGGTGGAACGCCCGGCCCAGATGCCAGTCGGAAGTGTGCAGCAGCCTCATGATCCCCGAGACTAACGGCCGGGTCTGACATCACGGGCGGTTACTCCCGTACCGGGCCGCCGGGACGGAAGCGGCCCGACGGCCCGTCAGTCCGGTGCGTCCGTCACGCGTCCCCGTACGCCTCTCCGCCCAGCTCCAACCGGGCCGTGCCCGCCGTCACATCGGCGAGCCACGCGCGGAACGCCTCGACGTCGGCATCCGGCAGCCCGACCTCGAGGGTGACGTCCTCGCCGTAGCGCACGTCCCGTACCTCACGGCCGGTCGCGCGCAGGTCGTTCTGCACCTTGCCCGCGCGCTGGTGGTCGACCGTCACCGTGGCGAGCCGGAAGCGGCGGCGGGTGAGGGTGCCGAGCGCGTCCAGCGCCTCGCCGACCGCTCCCCCGTACGCCCTGATGAGCCCGCCCGCCCCCAACTTCACGCCGCCGTAGTAGCGGGTGACGACGGCGACGACGTACCGCATGTCCCGGCGCAGCAGCATCTGGAGCATGGGGACGCCCGCGGTGCCGCCCGGCTCGCCGTCGTCGCTCGCCTTCTGGATCGCGGCGTCGGCGCCGATGACGTACGCGTAGCAGTTGTGGGTGGCGTCGGCGTGCTCCTTGCGGACGCCCGCGATGAAGTCCTGCGCCTCCTCCTCGGTGGCGGCCGGGGCGAGCGCGCACAGGAAACGGGAGCGGTTGACCTCGGTCTCGTGCACGCCCGCGCGGGCGACTGTGCGGTACTCGTCCTGCATCACGCCAGCGTATGCGGCACCCGCCGGGGTTCCGCAGGCGGGCCGGTCCCGCAGCCGCCCACGCCACGCGCGCGTGGCGCTGGTCACGGACATGGGAAAGCCCCCGCGCGCGTGGCGCTCGTCTCGGGTATGGGAAGCCCGCGCGCGTGGGCTCGTCACGGCCATCTCAAAGCCACCGCGCGCGTGGGCTCGTCACGGCCGTCCGAAAGCCACCGCGCGCGCGGCACTCGTCACCGGCGTAAGCCTCGCGCGTGGCCGCCTCCAGGTCACCCGACTGGGCGCGTCCCAGGCGTTCGCCCCCGGCATCGGGGCACACCACCCCGTAGTGGATACTCGCTCGTCGTTGTCCGACCGCCCGACGATCACAGGGAGAACACCGCATGACCGGCACCCAGGTGGAGAGCCCGGACGCCACCGAGCCCGGCCATTCGCGGCCCTCCACCGCCGCGGCCCACTGCCGGGCCTGGCTCCTGGAGGGCCTGAGCGAGCGCGCGGCGCGCCACCCGGGCCCGCACGCCACCCGGGACGACGGGCACGAGGGCCACGCCTGGTGGCGGGTGATGTGCCTGACCGGCGTGGACTACTTCTCCACCCTCGGCTACCAGCCCGGGATCGCCGCGCTCGCGGCCGGGCTCCTGTCGCCGCTCGCCACGCTCGTGCTGATCGCGCTGACCCTGTTCGGCGCGCTCCCGGTGTACCGCCGGGTGGCCCACGAGAGCCCGCACGGCGAGGGCTCGATCGCCATGCTGGAGCGGCTGCTGCCGTGGTGGGCGGGGAAGGTCCTCGTCCTCGTGCTCCTCGGCTTCGCGGCCACCGACTTCCTGATCACGATCACCCTGTCGGCCGCGGACGCCGCCGCCCACGTCGTGGAGAACCCCTTCGCTCCGCACTGGATGGACGGCGGCAACACCTGGATCACGCTGCTCCTGGTCGCCGCGCTGGGCGCCGTTTTCCTGAAGGGCTTCAAGGAGGCCATCGGTATCGCGGTCGCCCTGGTGGCCACGTACCTCGCGCTCAACGTCGTCGTGATCGCCGTCTCGGCCTGGGAAGTGCTCAGCCACCCGGTGCGGATCGGCGACTGGACGCACGCGATGACCGCCGAGCACTCCTCGCCGCTCGCGATGATCGGCGTGGCGCTGCTCGTCTTCCCGAAGCTGGCGCTCGGCATGTCCGGCTTCGAGACGGGCGTGGCGGTGATGCCGCAGGTCAAGGGCGACCCGACGGACACCTACGCGGATCCGGCCGGCCGGGTGCGCGACACGCGCAAACTGCTCACCACGGCCGCCGTGATCATGAGCTGTCTGCTGCTGCTGTCCAGCCTGGCGACGACGATCCTGATCCCGCAGGCCGCCTTCAAGAGCGGCGGCCCGGCCAACGGCCGCGCGCTCGCGTATCTCGCGCACGAGCACCTGGGCGGGGCCTTCGGCACGGTCTACGACATCTCGACGATCGCGATCCTGTGGTTCGCGGGCGCCTCCGCGATGGCCGGCCTGCTCAACCTGGTGCCGCGCTATCTGCCGCGCTACGGCATGGCCCCCGAGTGGACCCGCGCCGTCCGGCCCCTCGTGCTGGTCTTCATGGCGGCCGCGGTCCTCATCACGCTGTGGTTCCACGCGGACGTCGACGCCCAGAGCGGCGCGTATGCGACGGGTGTGCTCGTGCTGATGCTCTCCGCGGCGTTCGCCTCGACGGTCGCCGTGCACCGGCGCGGCCACCGGGCCGCCGCACTCGGCTTCGGCACGATCACCGCCGTCCTCGCGTACACCCTGGTCACCAACGTGATCGAGCGGCCCGACGGCATCAAGATCGCGATGATCTTCATCGTGGCGATCCTCGTCACCTCGTTCGCCTCGCGCGTGCACCGCGCCTTCGAACTGCGGGCGGCGACGGTCACATTCGACGAGGCTGCGGCCCGGCTGATCGACGAGGCCGCGGCGAGCGGGCCGCTGTTGCTCATCGCCAACGAGCCGCAGGAGCACACCACCGGGGAGTACCGCGCCAAGGAGTCCAGCCAGCGGGAGCAGACGCACATCCCGGACGGGCGGCCGGTGCTCTTCCTGGAGGTCTTCGTCACCGACTCCTCGGACTTCACCGCCGATCTGACCGTCCACGGCGACGAGAAGCACGGAGTGCGCAGGCTGCGCGTCCAGGGCGCGACCGTGCCCAACACCATCGCGGCGGTCCTGATGGAGCTGCGCGACCGCACCGGCCAGGTGCCGCACGCCTACTTCAACTGGACCGAGGGTGCCCCGTTCAGCCACCTGCTGCGCTTCCTGGTGTTCGGGGACGGCGAGGTCGCCCCGGTCACGCGGGAGGTGCTGCGCCGTGCGGAACAGGACCCGGAGCGGCGCCCCCGGGTCCACGTCGGCTGAGCCTTCCTACTTCGGCTTCCTTCCGCGCGCCACCACCACGTCCGTGAGGAGCGCCGCCCCGGGGGCCAGCGCCTCCCAGGCGGGGCCGTGCCAGGCGAGGACGGCGATGCCCGCGGTGGGGAACTTGGTGCGGACCCGGTCGACCGTGTCGTTCAGGCCGTCCCCGGCGAGTTCCAGCACCAGCTCGGCGAGCCCCGGGTTGTGCCCGATCAGCAGCAACGTCCGCACGACGGCGGGCACTTCGTGCACGGCGTCGATCAGATCGGGGACGTCGGCGGCGTACAGCCGTCGTTGGAGTCGTACGGGCGGCGGTGTGCCCCACTGGGCCGAGGCCAGCTCCCAGGTCTGGCGGGCGCGGACCGCGGTCGAGCACAGGGCGAGGTCGGGCAGCCAGTCGGCCTCGGCGAGCGCGCGCCCGGCGGCCGGGGCGTCCCGGCGGCCGCGCGCCGCGAGCGGCCGTTCGTGGTCGGGGACGCCCTCGGGCCAGGCGGACTTGGCGTGCCGCAGCACGACGAGCCTGCGCAGCGGGCCCTGCCCGGCCGGGGTGCTCATGTCCAGGTACCGATCTCGCGGGTGAGGTCGAGTCCGAGCAGCCGGTCGGCGTAGGCGTACGTCTCGAAGCGTGCCCCGTCCGGCACGTCGTCGGCGCTCTCCACGCACCGCAGGACGTCCAGGACGGCGGGGACGTCGAGATCGTCCTCCCAGGCGGTGCGCAGTTCCTGCCGCACCTGCTCGGGGATCGGCTTGGAGGGGCGGGTCGCCCAGGCGGCGACGGCCTTGCGCCAGCGGACCAGGGTGTCCCGCGCCTCGGTGAGGGTGGCCGTGTCGAGGTCGGCCGGCTGTCGGCGGGGGTGGGCGAGCAGGGCGAGTCGTAGCACCGACGGCGGGGCGGCGGTGTCGGCGGGGCCGGTCGCGGGGGCCACCTCGACACGTACCCCGTCGGGCGCGGCGCCCGGTACTCCGACCACGTGCAGTACCTGTCCGATGCCCGGTGCCTCCGGCTCCGCGGGGCGGATGCCGAGGTCGTCGGCGCGTGCCCGGAGTGCGGCGGGCGGTGCGCCGACCGTGACGACGGGGGTTCCGCCGAGCTCCAGGGCCCTGGCCAGCACGTCGGCCACCAGCAGCACCCGCAGCGCGGAGCTGTCGGCCCCGGCCGGGTGCGCGTGGACCCGGACCAGGCCCGGACGGACGTCGGTGGGCTCGCCGCTGCGGGCGTCGATGATTCGGAGCACGAGGCGAGCGTAAGGCGGGCCGGGCCCCCGGCGCAGCAGAGCGGAATCCGTTCCGGACGGTCCGCCGCTCGAGCGAATTTGCATGGATCCGCACTCGAGCGACTCTGCATGGATCCGCACTCGAGTGACTCCGCGTGGCCCCGCACTCGAGCGACTCCGCGTGGCCCGCGATGCCGACATGACCGGAAGGGAGCCCGCAGACGCACACCGAACCGTCGGTGCGGCTGATGACCCACAAGACCGTCCAGGCTCACCCCGTCCGGCTCTGGTCATCGGGGTCTCGGCCGGTGCGCGGCCAGCTGCTCACGGGTCTCGGTGTAGGTGTCCGTGTCGATCTCGCCGGAGGCGTAGCGGCGGTCGAGGATCTCCTCGGGTGTCTCTCTCGGCGCCGGCCGGGAGTCGGTGCCGTCGCCACGAGGCGCGGGGCGCTGGAAGAGACGGATCACCGCCCACACCACCAGGGCGATCAGCGCGATCCGCACCAGCGGGATGAAAGCCATCCACGCCCAGCTGCCGCCATTCCAGTACATCACCGAAGCTCACTTCCCCACGAGGCTTCTGCCGCCTGCTCTCTCCGCTCTCTGCACAGGACCGGGACGGCCCAAGGGGCCTTTCGGCCCCACGCGGGACCATTCGGCGGCACACGGCCGGTGCCGCTCTGGCCACGCTCCCGTGGAGCCTGGCGCCGTCGCTGCGGGAATACCAGCCGGTGGCGCGCCGGCTCCCCCTCCGGCCGCCGTACGGAGCCGGGATCCGTCTCGGCCGGGGCGGGTCCGCGCACCAGAACGCTGCAGCCCTGGCTCAGGGCTCCGTCGATGTGGTCCACCCCGACGGCTGCGCCACCTCCTCGTCGGCGGTGTCGTCCCGGTGGAAGTCCAGCCGGTTGACGACCTCCACCACGCCGTCGACCCCCTCGCACAGCCGCGCGGTGACGGGGAGCAGACTCTTGCGCTCCACTCTGCCGCTCAGCGTGACCCGGCCGTCGATGACCTCCACGGTCAGCGACGAGGGAGGCAGGCCCAGCGTCCGGACGATGACGTCCTCGAGGATCTCCTCCTGAATCGCCCGATCGTGACGGAGGAAGATCTGCACCAAGTCGCTTCGACTGATCACGCCGATCAGGCGGCCCTCGTCGTCCACCACGGGCAGGCGCTTGACCTTCTGCGTCTGCATCGTCCGCGCGGCACGCACCGCGTCCCACCCCGGCTCCGCGACCACGGCGGGGCTCGTCATCAGTTCCCCGGCAGTGCTGCCGGCGTCACCGGACGTCTGCTTGCGCAGCAGGTCCGCCTCGGACACCACTCCGACGGGCCGGTCACCGTCGTCGACCACCGGGACGGCGGTGATGTCGTACTCGTCGAGGAGGCGTGCGATCTCCTTGAACGTCGTGCCCGGTCGCACGCTCACGGCGGTGGGGGTCATCAGATCGCCCACGCTGCGGTGCCTCATCGCTCCGCCCCTTTCCCGTGGTCCTGCAGCAGTCCGTCCGGTCGGGTGCCGACCGGAACGACGACGCTCTGGCGGCGCCTCGAAAGTGTTCTTGATCAGGCAGCCGCACCGCCGCAGGCGCCGCGCCGTGCGGCGGCGGACTGTTCGGCCCCAGCACGCGGCGGACGGGACACGGTGGACTGACGTGTCACCACCACAGAGTACCGAGATCGCACTTCCGGCCGGGACCGCCGCACGGCCCTCATCGCGGCTCCGGACGCACGATGACAACCGGGCACTTCGCATGGTGGGCGACGTGCTGGCTGACGGACCCCAGCAGGGCCCGGCCGAACCCGCCCCGCCCCCTGCTGCCCACCACCAACGCATCGGCGCCCTCGGCGGCCCTCAGAAGCACGTCGACGGTGTTGCCACGGATCAGCAGCGCCCTCACGGAGGCCGCTTCCTCGGCTCCCAGCACCTCGTTCAGCTCCTGGTTCAGCCGCTGCCGGGCAACGGCCTCGTCGAAGTCGGCGTCCACGGCCAGAGCCGACCAGCCGTACGCGCCGGGCAGATCCCACGCCGCCACGGCGTCCACGGTGCCGCCGATCAGGCCGGCGTACCGCACGGCCCAGAGCAGCGCCGCGTGGGAGGACCGCGAACCGTCGACGCCGACCACGACACGGGGCCTGGAAGTGTCCGTGCCCATACGTCTCACCTCTCCTGCGGCCCTCTCGCCGCCACGCCGGATGCCGCTGCTCACCTCCACGCTGCGCGACTGGGTGACGGCGCGCCAGGGAAGGGCGGCCGAGTGGGCCGGGCCGCAGGCAGTGCTGCGCGGTGAACTTCTCCGCCGTCCAGGACCCGCCGAAGCGCCCCAGCCCGCTGACCTTCTCCGCCGATCGCGAGCGACTTGGTGGCCGCACAGGTTCACGCGGAACCGCTGGGAATGGCGCAGAGTCGAAGGCCGTTCCCTTCGGGGACGGACATCCCACCCAGCGGAGGCACGGCATGCACAGCGAGACGGAGACGGTCCGCAAGATCCTCAACGAGCTCGGTGACACATGGGCGATCGTCGGTCTCTCATCGAACGAGCGACGCGCCGCCTACAGAGTGGCCGAGGTCCTTCAGCGCTATGGCAAGCGGATCGTCCCCGTTCACCCGAAGGCCGAGACGGTGCATGGGGAACAGGGTTTCCCCTCTCTCGAAGCCATCCCCTTCGACGTCGACGTCGTGGACGTTTTCGTGAACAGCGACCTCGCCGGCGCCGTTGCCGACGAAGCCGTGGCGAAGGGCGCCAAAGCGGTGTGGTTCCAGCTGGGCGTCATCGACGAGCAGGCGTACGAGCGCACCCGCGCGGCCGGCCTGGAGATGGTGATGGACCGCTGCCCCGCCATCGAGATCCCTTCCCTGCGCTGAGGTGCGACGACCGGCCGGCGCACCGAGGGGCCGGGAGAGTGAACCGGCGCGCGCGTCACCCGGGGTCGTGTGGCCCTCTCGGATAGCTTGATATGACGAAGTAACTGGTCGGGCGGCGGCGAGGAGTTCCGCCCCGCCTCCGCCGACGTCGACGAGACCGAACCGCTCAGGGTGCCGAGCTGCTCGACGTACGGGCCCCTCACCTTCGACCGGGACCGACGCACGGGCTGCAGCAGCCGGCGCCGCAGACCCGACACAAAGCACCACGGAGATCGATCGACCTGCCTTCGTCGAGGGGCTTCGCGCCCTGCCGGAGTCTCTCGGACGCAGCGGCTGGAAATGTCCGGGAGGCGCTATGTGGTCCGTACTGGAGCAGGTGGCCGTGGCCGCCCCGCAGCTCTTCGTCTACGCCGTCGGCCTCTTCGTCGCCATGATCCTTCTGTCGCTCGCCATCAGTCTGCGGCAGGCGGAGGCGTCGCAGCGCCCCGAGATCATCAGGGCGCTCGCGGATCTGATGGCGTTCTGGAAGAAGAGGTGAGTCGCCCCTCCCCGGCGTCAGCGGGCCAGACGTCCCAGCAGCGACGACGCCGACGCGATGCCCACTGCCGCCGCCACCAGCAGCACCAGGAAGTCGGTGAGCAGGTGGGAGGGCGTGCCGAGGAGCAGACCGCGCAGGGCGTCGACCTGGTAGCTCAGGGGGTTGACCTTGCTGATGGCCTGGAGCCAGCCGGGCATGACGTGCACCGGGTAGAGGGCGTTGGAGCCGAAGAACAGCGGCATCGTGATCGCCTGGCCGATGCCCATGAGGCGGTCCCGGGTCAGGACGATGCCCGCGATCGTCATGGACAGGCAGGAGAAGAATGCCGAGCCGAGGACGACGGCGACCGCGACACCCAGCAGCCGCAGCGGGTTCCAGGTCAGCGCGACCCCGAGCAGCGCCGCGATCAGGACCACCACGATCGCCTGCACCAGCGCCTTCACCCCGGCGGCGAAGGCCTTTCCGGCGATCAGCGCGGCCCGCGGGGTCGGGGTGACCAGCAGCTTGGTGAGGATCCCGGAGTCCCGCTCCCAGATGATCATGATGCCGTAGAAGATCGCGATGAACATCGCGGACTGGGCGATGATCCCGGGCGCGAGGTAGTCCAGGTAGGGGATGCCTTCGGTGGGGATCGCCCTGATCCGGGTGAACGTCTCCCCGAAGATCAGCAGCCACAGCGCCGGCTGGACCGCCCGGGTGTACAGCTCGGTGCGGTCGTGCCGCAGCTTCTGCAGCTCCACCGCGCACATCGCGCCGACCCGGGCGGGCAGGACCTTCCAGCCGGTACGGGCCCGGGGCGGGGTCACCAGCAGGTCGAGGTCCGCCGGGTGGGCGCGGTCAGCCGACGCGGGACGCGGTGCGGCGGGTGCTTCGGACATCGCGGAAGTCTCCTGACTGGTCGTCGAGTCCGCTGCCGGCGACGTCACGGAAGACGTCCTCCAGCGTCGGCAACGGGCCTTCGGTGCCGAGCCGCTGCGCGAGGCCGCTCCGCAGCTCCTCGGGGGTGCCGAGGGCGCGAACACGGCCGCGGTGCATCAGGGCGACGCGGTCGCAGTACTGGTCCGCCTCGTCCATGTAGTGGGTGGTGACGAGGACGGTCATGCCGGTGGCGGCGCGTACGGCGTTGATGTGCTCCCACACGTTGGTCCGGGCGATGGGGTCGAGGCCGATGGTGGGCTCGTCGAGGATCAGCAGGCGGGGCGCGCTGACCAGCGCCTGGGCGAGTTCCAGCCGGCGGACCATGCCGCCGGAGTACGTCTTCGCGAGCCGGTCGGCCGCGGCGGTGAGGTCGACGGCGGCGAGGGCCTGGTCCACGCGGCGGGCACGCTCGCTGCGCGAGACGTCGAAGACACGGGCGAACAGGGCCACGTTCTCCCGGCCGGTGAGCCCGGCGTCGGCGGAGAGCTGCTGCGGTACGTAGCCCAGCAGGCGCCGTACGGCCATGCGCTCGCGCGTCGCGTCGTGGCCGAAGACGCGCACCATGCCGGCCGGGACGGGAAGGAGCGTGGTCATGCAGCGGATGGCGGTGGTCTTGCCCGCGCCGTTGGGGCCGAGCAGTCCGAAGACCTCGCCGTCGCGGACGGAGAGGTCCAGCCCGTCGACCGCGTTGGTCTCTCCGAAGGAGTAGCGCAGTCCGGCGCAGGTGACGGCGCCGACTGCCGGGGCGTCGCCGTCCGTCGCGTTCCGCGTCATGTCTCCTCGGCCTCCTCGTGCAGGTTCTCCGCCAGCTTGCGCAGGGCCGGAAGGGCCACCTCGAGCGCTTTGCGGTCCGCCTCGTCGAGGCGGGCCACCTGGCCGCGTACGAGTGCCGCGCGCCGCTCGCGCCAGTCGTGCAGCCGTGCCCTGGCCGCCTCGGTGGGCAGCAGGCGCGCGGCCCGCCGGTCGGCCGGATCCGTCTCACGGATCAGATAGCCGTCGCGGAGCAGGTGCTTGACCAGCGTGGAGACCGAGTTGCCCGCCAGGTACAGCTCCTTGGCGGCGTCCGACACCCCGATGCCCGGCCGTTCCACCACCAGGCGCAGCAGTTCGACCTCCGCTCCGCGCAGCGGCGGCGCGGCCATCCCGCCGCGTACGCGCCGGCGGATCAGCCGCTGCACTCCGATCAGCGCGGCCACCAAGTCGTCGGCGAGCCTCTCCGGTTCCACACTGATGAGATTAGGTCTGATTCAGAGGTATTCGGGGAAAGAGACGGTCAAGGACCATCAGGAACGGTCGAAGGCGGTCGCCGTCAGTGGTGGTGAGGGTCCTCCCGGTGCACGGGGCCGTGCGGGGCGTCGCAGTGCGCGGCGTCGCGAGCGGCGCTCCGGTCGCCGGGCAGGGCCACCTGCAGGACCTGTTCGGGGGCGTGGTCGACCTGGAGCGTGGTGTGGGTGATGCGGTAGTCGTGGCGCAGCACCTCCTCCAGGTCGCGGCGCACGGCGTGACAGTCACCGCCGGGTTCGACGAGGACGTGCGCGGACAGCGCGGCCTGGCCGGAGGTGATCTGCCAGACGTGCAGGTCGTGCACCTCGACGACGTCGGGCCGGGCGACGAGCCGGTCACCGAGTGCGTCGGGGTCCACGTCGGCGGGCGCGGCCTCCAGGAAGATGCGGCCGGAGTCGCGCAGCAGCCCGTACGCGGCCTTCACCATCAGCGCGACGACCACCAGCGTGGCGATCGGGTCGGCGCGCTGGAAGCCCGTCAGGACGACGACGAGCGCGGCGATCGCGGTGCCGATGAAGGCGAACAGGTCGTTCAGCACATGCTGATAGGCGCCCTCGACGTTCAGCGAGGTGCGGTTGGCCTTCGAGATGCAGTAGGTCGCGGCCACGTTCACGACGATCCCGGTGAGCGCGGTGGCCAGCATGAGGCCCCCTTGCACCTGGGGCGGCGCGATCAGGCGCCGTACGGCCTCGTACGCCAGCCAGGCACCCAGCAGAAGCAGGGTCAGGCCGTTCGCCTGGGCGGAGAGGATCTCCGCGCGTTTGAGGCCGTAGGTGAAGCCGCCACGGGCGGGGCGGGCGGCCAGCCGCATCGCGATGAGAGCGAGCACGATCGACGCGGCGTCGGTGAGCATGTGGGCCGCGTCGGAGAGCAGCGCCAGGGAGCCCGCGACGATACCGACGGCCACCTCGGCCGCCATGAACACGGCGATCAGGCCGAGCGCGAGGCCCAGCCAGCGGCGGTCGGCATCCGCCGACACACCATGGGAGTGCCCCGCATGCTCCCCCGCGCCGTGTTCATGACCGTGACCGCTCATGTGGTCCGCCTTCCCCCTCGCAACCGGATGTCTCGACCGCAGTGAAACCCATGGCCCCGCCCCAGGGCAAAGGCTGCACCGGTGACCGTTGTCATGTCCGATAATAAGCCGCTGACCTGCGCAAACGTTGCGGCGATGAGGGATGGGCCAAGTGGTGTCACATCCCGATCGCCCCATCGATGCGCTCCCGGAGGAGGTCCGCGTGGCCGTTGTGGCGGGCGTACTCCTCGACCATGTGGACGAGTACCCAACGCAGCGACACGGTGCCGCGCCAGGAGTCGTGCCCCTCGACGTCCAGGTGGGGTGCGGCGGCGACGAAGGCATCGGCGAAGGCGGTCTCCGCGCGCCAGGCCTCCCAGGCCAGGGTCACGACCTTCGGGTCCGGGACGGCACCGGTGAAGTCACCGTCGGGTTCGGAGGGCGAGGAGAACAGGGGCGGGGCGTCCTGACCGGCCAGGACCCTGCGGAACCAGCGGCGTTCGACGTCGGCGAGGTGTCGCACCAGGCCGAGCAGCGAGAGCGCGGACGGCGCGACCGAGCGCTGCGACAACTCGCTGTCCAGGCCGGAGCACTTGAGCTCCAGCGTGGCGCGCTGACCGGCGAGGAAGTCGACGAGGAGGGTGCGTTCGTCGCCGGTGGCGGGGCCGAGAACGCGGGGATCGCGGTCGGCGGGGACGAACATCTCTGCTTTTCTGCTCATGGTCGTCATGGCCACCAGGTGATGGGACGCGCGGGGCGCGGGGTGCGGGTCAGTCCGTACATCGGCCGTTACATCGGCCCGTGTACCGGTCCACCAGGTCGCACCAGCCGGCCTCGACCCGCTCCAGGGACATCCCGCGGCGGGTCAGCAGGTGGTCGACGAGCGCCGTCTCCAGGGAGCCGAGCAGCGTGTGCGCGACGAGCTCGGTGTCGCCGTCCGCCCTCGCCTCGCGCAGCAGCATGCACACGTGGGCCAGCCGGAGCTGGTACGGGGCAGTCGCGCGCTGGCGGCTCGGGTCCATGTGGGCGGCGAGATACAGGTCACGGTGAGCGTGCTCATGGCGCATGACGGCCGCGCCGAACGCACGCAGCCGCTCCCGGGCGGGCGCGCCCGGGCCTAGCGGCGGCGGTCCGGAGAGGAAGGCGGCCTGGAGCTTCTCCTCGTGGTGGCTGAGCAACTCCACCATCAGGCCCATGCGATCGCCGAACCGCCGGAAGACGGTGCCCTTGCCGACACCGGCGCCACAGGCGATGTCCTCCATGGTCACGTTCGCGATGCCGCGCTCCGCGGCCAGGCGGGCCGCGACCTCCAGCAGACGCGTGCGGTTGCGCGCGGCGTCGGCGCGCAGCCGGGCCGTCTCGCCGGTGGGCATGAGGGCGAGGTCGGTCGGCGTGTCGATGTCGGCCGGGGGCGGCAGAAGGGGCGGGAGCGGCTCGGTCATGACACCAGACTAGCGCCGAGGGAAGACAATCGGACCCTGGTCCGTTTATGGTGGGCAGGAAGTGGACCGCGGTCCGGTTGAAGTGGTACAACATTCAACGGACTACCCCGGTCCGCTTGTACTGATCGCACATCCCGGGAGTTTTTGCCATGTCTGTACGTATCCTCGCCCTGGTCGGCAGCCTTCGCGCCGGTTCCCACAACCGTCAGCTCGCCGAGGCCGCCGTGAAGCACGCCCCCGAGGGCGTCGAGGTGGTGCTGCACGAGGGTCTGGGCCAGGTGCCCTTCTACAACGAGGACATCGACGTCGAGGGCACCGTCCCCGAGGCCGCGACCGCGCTGCGCAACGCCGCCGCCCAGGCCGACGCGCTGCTGCTCTTCTCGCCCGAGTACAACGGCACCATCCCCGCCGTCCTGAAGAACGCGATCGACTGGCTGTCCCGTCCGTACGGTGCCGGCGCCCTGACCGGCAAGCCGGTCGCCGTCGTGGGCACCGCCTTCGGCCAGTACGGCGGCGTGTGGGCGCAGGACGAGGCCCGCAAGGCCGTGGGCATCGCCGGCGCCCACGTCGTCGAGGACGCCAAGCTCTCCATCCCCGGCTCCGTGACCCGCTTCGCCGAGACCCACCCGGCGGACGACACCGAGGTCGTCGAGGGTCTGACCAAGGTCATCGAGCAGCTCTCCCAGGCCCAGCCGGTCGCCGCCTGACCTGCCCGGGCACCGGGTCGCACACCGGCCCGGGACGTGACAGGGCTGTGGGCCAGGACCGCGAGGTCCTGGCCCACAGCCCTGTCCGCGTACGGGGACGCCGGCGGATACGCGCGGACGCGCCGGACCTGGCGTTTCACCCGTCAGACCCATGCTCCGGCTTTGCCTGTACTTCGCCGGGCGTACGCCTTCGGGCCCGGGTCGAGGCGATGCGCGGTGTGCTCGCCCGCTTCGACCACGCCGACGAGGACCAGGAGGTCGTCGGCATCCCCGATCCCCGCGTCGTGGGCGCGGCGGCGAACCTGCTGGAGGCCGGCGAGGACGACACCGGCCGCTGAACCGGCGCCTCAGTCGTGGGCCGGACTGTCGGTGAGCCGGTGGTCGGCCAGGCTGAGTGCCTCGTCCACGACCCGGCGCAGATGGCCGTCGCGCAGTGAGTAGATCACGCGGCGGCCTTCCTTGCGCGTGTCGACCAGGCCGGCCAGCCGAAGCCGCGCCAGGTGCTGACTGACGGCGGGCCGGGCCGCGCCGCACGCCTCGGTGAGCGTAGAGACGTCGGCCTCGCCGCCGCTCAGGGCGTGCAGCAAAGCCAGGCGGGTGCGGTCGCCCAGCAGCGCCAGCAGCTCGGCCGCCAGCGCGAACTGCTCCTCCCCCGGCGTCCCGGGATGGCCGCCGTCCGTGCCGTCCGTGCGCCGCTGCGCATCCTGCGCAGATGATAGGTGCATGCGTGCGCTCATACGCACATAATGGCTTCCTGGGCGGGTACCCGTCCACTGCCGCACGGCGGAAGGGGCCTGGGATGACAGACGAGCACGCGGGGCGCGAACAGGTGGGGCACCGGCACGCGGGGGACGGACACGTGCGACATGCGCACGGCCGGGCGCATACGCACAGCCGCCACGCCCATCCCCATGACCACCCGCATCCGCACCCTCACGGGCACGACCACGAGCCTGCGCACGGCCCGCTCTCTCACCTCCGCCACCTCCTCACCCCCCACTCGCACGAGACCGCCGACAAGCTCGATGCGGCACTGGAGTCCTCCGCGCGCGGGCTGCGTGCGCTGTGGGCCTCGCTGGCCGTGCTCGGGGCCACGGCGCTGGCGCAGGCGGTGGTGGTCGTGCTGTCCGGTTCCGTGGCGCTGCTCGGCGACACCGTGCACAACGCGGCCGACGCGCTGACCGCCGTACCGCTCGGCATCGCGTTCGTCCTCGGCCGGCGTGCGGCCACGCGCCGCTTCACCTACGGGTACGGACGCGCGGAGGACCTCGCCGGGATCGTCGTCGTGCTGACGATCGCCGCCTCCGCCGCCTTCGCCGCCTGGACGGCGGTGGAGCGACTGCTGGACCCGCGCCCCATGCAGCACGTCCCGGTCGTCGCCGTCGCGGCCGTCATCGGTTTCGCAGGCAACGAGTGGGTCGCCCGTCACCGCATCCGGGTGGGCCGCGCGATCGGTTCGGCCGCGCTGGTCGCGGACGGACTCCACGCGCGTACGGACGGCTTCACCTCGCTGGCGGTGCTGGTGGGCGCGGGTGGGGCGGCGCTCGGGTGGCAGCTCGCCGACCCGGTGGTGGGGCTGGCGATCACGGCCGCGATCGTGCTGGTGCTGCGGGACGCGGCGCGCGAGGTGTTCCGTCGGGTCCTGGACGCCGTCGACCCGGCCCTGGTGGACCGTGCGGAGCGGGCGGTCGCACAGGTGCCGGGTGTGCGTGAGGTGGGCGAACTGCGGCTGCGCTGGATCGGGCACCGGCTGCGCGCCGAGGTGGCGGTCGTGGTCGACGGCGAGGCGAGCGTACGGAGGGCGCACGCCATCGCGGTCGAGGCCGAACACGCCCTGCTGCACGCGCTACCGAGGCTGACGGCCGCCCTGGTGCACGCGGACCCGGCGCCCGCCCCGGGCGAGGAGGACCCGCACCTGGCCCTGGCCCACCACGCCCGGAGTTGACCGCAGCGCCCCTCGGACGCCGAGACCTTCAGACGCCAGACGCCGAGACCTTCAGACGCCCAGGCCCGGCAGCACCACCGCGTTGGGCAGTTCCGTAAACGCCTTGCCCGGCACCAGCAGCTTGCCGCGGCGCCGGCCGCTGCCCACCAGGACGTACGGCAGGTCGACGACCCTGGAGTCCACCAACACCGGCCAACCGTCCGGCAGTCCGATCGGGGTGATGCCGCCGTACTCCATGCCGGTCTCCCCCGTCGCCACGTCCATGGGCGCGAACGAGGCCTTCCGGGCGCCGAGTTGGCGGCGGACCACACCGTTGACGTCGACCCGGGTGGCCGACAGGACCACACAGGCGGCCAGCGTCGTGTCGCCGCCGCGCTTGCCCGCGACCACGACGCAGTTGGCGGACTGGTCGAGCAACTCCTTGCCGTAGTGCTCCAGAAAGGTCGCCGTGTCGGCCCAGTCGGGCTCGGTGTCGACGTACACGATCTGCTCGGCGGGCACGCTGCCGCTCCAGTGGCGTACGGCGTCGGCGACGGGGCCGGTGAGTTCCCCGAGGCAGTCGGGGGCCGGGACGGCGTGGTCGAAGTCTCCGATGGGTGCGCGCATGACGGCACGCTAACAGCCGGGCGCCCCGGGCCCGGCGGCGTCTCAGCGCACGGGCGGCACCGAGACCGCCATCACCATCTCCATCGGGACGTCACCGTCGTTGGCGTACGTGTGCGGGGTGCTCGCCTCGAAGGAGGCGCTGGCGCCGGTGGGGACGCGGTGCTCGACGCCGTCGACGGTGAGGGTCAGCTCGCCGGCGGTGACGTGGACGAGTTCGACCGTGCCGACGGGGTGCGGGTCCGAGGGGCTGCGGTCCCCGGGCATCAGCCGCCAGTCCCACATCTCCAGCGGGCCGGGCGCCTCGGTGCCCGCGAGGAGGCGGTTGTAGCTGCCGGCGTCCGTGTGCCAGAGGCGTACGGCCTGCTCGGCCGGGACGATGCGGACCTTGGGGCCCTGCTCGTAGTCGAGCAGCGTGGTGACGCTGACACCGAGGGCGTCGCCGATCTTGACGACCGTGCCGATGCTCGGGTTGGTGCGGGCCTGCTCGATCTGGATGAGCATGCCGCGGCTGACTCCGGCGCGGGCGGCCAGCGTATCCAGGGTGAAACCCCGCTCGGTACGCCACCGCTTGACGTTGCGCGCCAGGGACTGGGTCAGCAGGTCGAGGTCCGACACATTCCGTCCAATATTGTGTATGACAGAGTTGACTCGATTGAACTAGGGTGGGGTGCACCTGATCGTTCACTGAACTGTACTGCGAGGCGGTCCATGACAGCACTCTTCGCCCTGGCCACCAGCCTTCTGTGGGGCCTGGCCGACTTCGGCGGCGGACTGCTGACCCGGCGCATGCCGGCGCTGACCGTGGTCGTCGTCTCGCAGACCATCGCCGCGGCCGTGCTGGGGGCGATCGTGGTGGCCACGGGCGGCTGGAGCGAGGCGGGGCCACGGCTGTGGTTCGCGCTCGCCGCGGGCCTGGTCGGCCCGGTCGCGCTGCTCTCCTTCTACCAGGCGCTCGCCCTCGGCCCGATGGGCGTGGTCTCCCCGCTGGCCACCCTGAGCGTGGCGGTCCCCATCGGCGTCGGGCTGTTCCTCGGCGAGCGGCCCGGGCTGGTGCAGGTGGCCGGCATCGTGGTCGCCGTCGCCGGCGTCGTGCTCGCGGGCGGCCCCCAGCTCAGGGGCGCCCCGGTGCAGCGGAAGGCGATCCTGCTGACACTCGTGGCCGCGCTCGGCTTCGGCACGGTGTTCGCGCTGATCGCGGAGGCGTCGACCACGGTCACCGGACTGTTCCTGGCGCTCTTCGTGCAGCGCGCCGCGAACGTCGCCGGAGGCGGAGCCGCCCTGTACGTCGCCCTGCGCAGGGGCGCCCCGGCGCTTCCTGCCGAGGGCCTGCCCCGGCGTTCCCTGCCCGCGCTCGCCTTCGTCGGTCTGGCCGACGTGGCGGCCAACGGCACGTACGCGATCGCCGCCCAGCACGGCCCGGTCACCGTGGCGGCGGTGCTCGCCTCGCTCTACCCGGTGGTCACGGCGCTCGCCGCGCGCGGCTTCCTCAGCGAACGGCTGCGCGCCGTGCAGGCGGCGGGCGCGGGTCTGGCCCTGGTGGGCACGGTGCTGCTCGCCACCGGCTGACTCAGGATTCCGTCTCCAGCTCGGCGAGCCGGGCGACGTCCTCCTCGTCCAGTTCGGCCAGCGCCAGCAACTGGTCCGGCGTGACACCGTCCGGGATCGGGACCGGGGGCGGGGTCCTCAGCGGGGGCTGCCAACCGGCCTCGGGCGTCCAGCGCCGTACGACCCGTGCCGGGGCCCCCGCCACCACCGCGTGGTCCGGTACGGCACCCCGTACCACCGCTCCGGCCGCCACCACCACGTTCCGCCCGATCCGCGCTCCCGGCAGGATCACCGCGCCCGTGCCGATCCAGCAGCCCGGCCCGATCTCCACCGGCTCCATCCGGGGCCACTGCTTGCCGATCGGCTCATGGGGATCGTCGTAGGAGTGGTTGGTGGAGGTCACGTAGACGTACGGCCCGAAGTAGCAGTCGCTGCCGATCGTGACCGTGGTGTCGGCGATGACATGGCTGCCCCGGCCGAGGACCACACCGTCGCCGATGCGCAGGATCGGGTCCGCGCCGAGGTCCAGGTCGGGCATCAGCCCCGCGGTCAGCGTGACCTGTTCGCCGATGATGCAGTGGGCGCCGAGGTGGATCCAGGGCTCACCGAAGACCGTGCCGAGCGGGAAGGCGAGTCTGGTACCTGTTCCCATCGCGCCGAAGCGGAAGCGCCCTGGGTGCTCCGCGGTCACCGACCCCGTGCGCTGCACCCAGGCCCAGCCCGCGTGGACGGCGCGCTGCGCGAGGCCACGGCGCCATGATGAGAACGTGTTCCTGCTCCTGAGCACCCGCTTACCGTAATCGGCCGGGGCTGGGGCCGGGCGTCGGGGCGCCTGTGATCTTCGCCCCACCGATGGCGTACGGTGCCGGTGTACCGACCACGAGGAGACGGCCATGACGCGGAAGGCGCTGATAACGGGGATCGGCGGAAGGGATCCCAAGGTGGATCAGGAGGCGTTCGTGTCCCCCACGTCGGTGGTGATCGGGGACGTGACGCTGCACGCGGGCGCGAGCGTCTGGTACGGCGCGGTACTGCGCGGCGACGTCGAGCGGATCACCGTCGGCGCGAGCAGCAACGTCCAGGACAACTGCACGCTGCACGCCGACCCGGGCTTCCCGGTCACCGTCGGCGAACGGGTCTCCATCGGGCACAACGCGGTGGTCCACGGCGCGACCGTGGAGGACGACTGCCTGATCGGCATGGGCGCCACCGTCCTCAACGGCGCGGTCATCGGCGCGGGCTCCCTGGTCGCCGCCCAGGCCCTGGTCCCGCAGGGCATGCGGGTGCCGCCGGGCTCACTGGTGGCGGGCGTCCCCGCCAAGGTCAAGCGGCAGCTGACGGCCGAGGAGCGGGAGGTCATCACACTGAACGGCACGATGTACGCGGACCTGGCGCGGGCGCACCGCGAGGTGCACGAGGAGAGGTGAGGCTCACTCGGAGGCCGGTACGGTCTCCGGCTCCGTCTCCTGCTCACCGGCCGCCGCCCTGCTCGCCTTGCCGGCCTTGCGCTTCACGATCAGCATCGAGGCGAGGCCGATCAGGGCCGCCGCCACCAGCCCGAGGTAGGAGAACTTCTTCAGCCAGGACTCGGCGACGACACCCACGTAGTAGATGACCGCGGTGGTGCCGCCCGCCCAGACGACGCCCCCCAGGAAGTTCGCGATCAGGAACTTCCAGTACGGCATCCTCAGCACCCCGGCGAGCGGCCCGGCGAAGATCCGCAGCAGGGCGACGAAACGGCCGAAGAAGACCGCCCACATGCCCCACTTCTCGAAGGACCGCTCGGCGGTCGCGACATGGCCCTCGCCGAAGTGCTTGGGGAACTTCTTCCCGAGCCAGGCCAGCAGCGGCCGCCCGCCCTTGCGGCCGATCGCGTAGCCGATCGAGTCGCCGACGACGGCGCCGGCGCTCGCGCAGGCCCCGAGGACCACCGGGTTGATGCCGCCGTGCTGGGAGGACAGCAGAGCCGCCGACACCAGGACGATCTCGCCGGGCAGCGGGATGCCCAGGCTCTCCAGACCGATGACCAGCGCCACCACGGCGTAGACGGCGGCTGCTGGGACCGTGTCGAGCCACTCCTGGACGTGCACCGCCGGTTCCTCCCCGATTCGCGTCCCTGCCTTCGCGGCGTGCGCGGGCCGGCCGGCACCGCACACGCCGTGAAGCCTACCGGCTCAGCCGGCCATGCCGCCGTCCCGGAGATCCCACCGGTGGTCGCGTCCGACGGTGGCGCTCAGGGTGTTCTCGCCCTCGGAGGCCGTGTTCAGGGAGAGGACGAGCCCCCGGCCGGCCGGGCATGGCGGGCTCCCCCGCGGCGCGCGGCACCCCGTCCCGGACGAACGAGCCCCGGTACCGGACCATCTGCCGCGGCAACGCCCTCCGCTCCGCGTTCGGTGACTCGTGCCAGTGAAGTGAACGAGAACTCCCGCGTCCGCCGACAGGAACCGAAGCCGCAACCGAAACCGCGCGCACCGGCGAGGGTGGGCGCCGCGGAGGTCGCCGGCCGTCCCGCGTGGCGCATTCGGCCCGCCGGGAATGCGGAAACGAGTCTGTTCAAATATCCACGCCGTGCGGGCAGTTGATAGTTGAATGGCCCCGCTGCAATACTCCGCATCCGGCCCCGTCACCACCCTGGACAGGGCCGCCCCGACCTTGCCGTGAATCCGTGGGCCGGGGGCGCCACAAACCCCCCACAAAGTCCGCACAAAAGCCCGGCTTCGGTACCCCGGAAGTTCTCGACGGGCCATTCCTCCGGGGCCGACCCGTCCCTGGTTACCCCATCTGACCTGGGCCGAAGACGGCAGCGCGGCACACGCAGCGAAGAAGGTGCGTCATGAACGGATATCCACCGCCACCCGCCGACTGGTCTCCCCCGGCAGCGGATTCCACGAGGGTTCCGTCCCTGTACGAGCATCCCGATTTCCAGTCGATTCGCGGCGGGTTCCGCACCTTCGCGGCCGTCACCGTGACGCTTGTCGTGGGCGGTTTTCTGCTCTACGTGTTGTTGTCGAGTTTCGCCCCGGGTGTGATGAACCAGCCTCTGGCCGGCCATCTCACCGTGGGCCTGGCGCTGGGCCTCGCCCAGTTCGCCGTGATGGCCCTCGCGGTGTGGCGCTACACCGTGCACATGAGCCGGCGCGTCGACCCGGCGGCGCGCCGGCTGCGCACCGAACTCGAGCGCGCCGACGCCCGTGGGACGAGCGCCCCGCAGCCCAGGGGGTTCGGCACGTGGTGACGGTCTCCACGAGCGTCGTGAACCGGTTCAGCCTGCAACTGACGTTCGTCCTCTTCCTGTCCGTCGTCGTGGTGACCCTGTTCACGGCGCTGCTGACGGCTCCCCAGCGCGACGAGATCAGCGAGTTCTACCTCGGCAACCGGAACATGTCGCCGCTGCGCAACGGCCTGGCGATGTGCGGCGACTACCTGTCGGCGGCGACCCTCCTCGGCAGTACGGGCCTGGTCGCGCTCACCGGTTACGACGGACTGCTGTACCTGGGCGGGACCACGGTCGCCTGGATGGCGGTGCTGCTGGTCATCGCCGAACCCCTGCACAACTCCGGCAGGTTCACCCTGGGCGACACCCTGGCGCTGCGCCTGCCCCGTCTCCAGCGGCCCGTGCGCCTGGCCCTCGCCGTCTGCACCCTGGTCATCACCACGCTCTACCTGGTGGCCCAACTCGTCGGCAGCGTAGCCCTGCTGACCCAGTTCGTGGGCGAGCCGAGCCAGGCCGTCCGTACCCTGTGTGTGATCGCCATCGGCACCATCGTCATCGTCTACGCCGCGCTCGGCGGCATGCCCGGTGCGACCTTCATCCAGGTCGTCAAGGCCGTGATGCTGGTGTCCGGCGTGGCGATCATGGCGGTCCTGGTGCTGACCCGCTTCCACTGGAACGTCGACGCGCTGCTGTCGGCCGCCGCCCGGGGCAGCGGCCTCGGGCAGCGCTTCCTGGAGTCCGGGCTGCGCTACGGCGCCGGTACCACCAGCAAGCTCGACTTCTTCAGCCTGGAGCTGGCCATCGTGCTCGGCCTCGCCGCGCTCCCCCACGTGGTGATGCGCCTGCTCGCCCCCCGCACCAACCGGGTGCTGCGCACCTCGGTCGTCTGGGCCATGGGGCTCGTCGGCTTCGTCTGCCTCGCCGCCGGCATCCTCGGCCTGGGCGCGACCGCGATCCTGGGGCGGGAGAACATCGCGAAGATCGACCCCAGGGGTGACGCGACCGTCCTGCTGCTCGCCCAGTCCCTCGGCGGCGGCCTGCTCACCGCGCTGATCTCCTGCCTGGCCTTCGTGACCCTGCTCGCGGTCGCGGCCGGCCTCACTCTGGCCGCCGCCTCCTCACTCGCCCACGACCTCTACGGCGAGGTCATCCGCAAGGGTCGGGCGACCCAGACCGAGGAGCTGGGCGTGGCGCGGATGGCGGCGGCCGTCATCGGCGTCCTCGGCATGCTGCTGGCCCTGCTGCCGTGGGAGATCAGCACGGCCGGTCTGGCCTTCCTCGCCTTCGCCATCGCGGCGTCGGCGATCCTGCCGGCCCTGGTCTACAGCCTGTTCTGGCGCCGCTTCTCCGCGCACGGGGCGCTGCTCAGCCTGTACGGCGGCCTGGCCTGCTCGGTGCTGCTGGTGGTGTTCTCCCCGGTGCTCTCCGGCTCCCCCACGTCGGTCTATCCACATATCGACTTCGCCTGGTTCCCGCTGCAGAACCCGGGCATCGTCTCGATCCCGGCGGGATTCCTGCTGGGGTGGGTGGGGAGCGTGCTGCGACCGCAGCAGGAGCCGTCGGGGTACGAGGAGTTCGAGATCCGCACACTGGTGGGCGCGGCGCCCCGCGCGGCCCGGGACTGATCGCTCCTCCATCGTCCCCGCACCGCCCGGCGCGGAAGGGTCCCGGCCAGGGCAGACGCGCCTGGCCGGGGCCCTTCGCCGTACGGCGGCCCGTGGTGGCGTCAGCCGTTGGGGCGCAGGGTCCAGACGACAGTCATTTCGCCGGTGACGGCGCCGTCTTCACGCTGGATGGCGATGGAGACGGGGAACTCGGGGCGCTGGCCGGCGTCGAGCTCGGCGACGACCTCGGTGGCGGGGCGGCCGAGCGTGGCGGTCGCGGTGACCGGGCCCATCGCCAGCTTCTTGTAGGCGATCTCGGCGCTGACGGCGAGCGGTACGGCCCGCGACAGCTGCTCCCCGAACGCGGCCAGCACGATCGCGCCACTCGCCGACTCGCCGAGCGTGAACATCGCTCCGGCGTGCGGCCCGCCGACGTGGTTGTGGAAGTCGCCCTGGTCCGGCAGGGTCACCACGGCCTTCTCCGGCGTGGTCTCGAGGAACTCCAGGTTGAGGGTCCTGGCCATCGGCACCGTGGCGGCGAGCATCTCGCCGATCGACATCTGGTCTGCGCTCATGCGCGACAGGTTACCCGTGAGTAGTTATGGCTGGAAGGGGGCTGCCCCTGCGTTCTGCGGATGCCGCAACGCCGGACACGGCACCCGGTCAGCCGATGCTGAAGGCGCCCTCGGGCGGTTCGGGCGACGGGACGGCGTTCTCGTCGTGCACCGGCTCCGCGCCGCCCATGAAGTCCCGTAGCGCGGCGCCGTGTTCGACGCGGGCCGGGAACACGTCCGCGGCGGATCGGCGGGCGAGCGGTGCCGTGTCCAGTGGCCGGTGCCCGGCGATGAGCACGGCGTTGCCGAAGCGGCGACCGCGCAGCACGGCCGGCTCGGCGATCAGCACCAGCTCCTGGAACACCGTGGCGAAGGTGGCGAGTTGGGAGCGCAGGAAGGCGAAGGGCGCTGCGTCGGCGAGGTTCGCCAGATAGACGCCGTCCGGGCGCAGCACCCGCTCGGCGACACGCGCGTACGCCACCGTCGTCAGGTGGGCGGGGACACGGGAGCCGCCGAAGACGTCCGCGATCACGATGTCGGCCGAGGACGGCGGTGCGGCATCCAGCCAGGCGCGGGCGTCAGCCGCGTGCAGGGTGATGCCGGAGCCCGCGGGCAGCGGCAGGTGCTCCACGACGAGGTCCAGCAGGCCCCGGTCGGCCTCGACCACGTCCTGCCGTGAGCCGGGTCTGGTAGCGGCGACATAGCGCGGCAGGGTGAGCGCGCCCCCGCCGAGGTGCACCACGTCCAGCGCCATCCCCGGCTCCGCGGCCGTGTCCAGCACATGGCCGAGCCGTCGCGCGTACTCGAACTCCAGATGCGTCGGGGCGTCCAGATCGACGTACGACTGCGGCGCCCCGTCGACCGTGAGGAGCCAGGCCCGCTCACGGTCGACGTCGGGCATCAGCTTGGCGGTGCCGTAGTCGGTGGTACGGGTGACGGGTATGGGCTCGCTCACGGCTCCATTGTGCGGGTGCGGGAAGACCGCGGCCTCCCCGCACCCGCTCGGAAGAGCACCCTCAGGTGACGGACGTCACCGTGCCGGCGCCGACCGTCCGGCCGCCCTCACGGATCGCGAACCCGAGCCCAGGCTCCAGCGGGACGTCACGGCCCAGCTCCACCGTCATCGTGACCGTGTCGCCGGGGCGGGCGACCGCCGTCTCCCCGAGGTCGACGTCCCCGACGACATCCGCCGTACGGATGTAGAACTGCGGCCGGTAACCGGTCGCCACCGGCGTCGTACGCCCGCCCTCACGGGCCGACAGCACGTACACCCGTGCCGTGAAGCGCCGGTTCGGCACCACGCTGCCGGGCGCCGCGACGACGTGCCCGCGGCGGACCGCGTCGCGCGGCACCCCGCGCAGCAGCAGCGCCACGTTGTCCCCCGCCTGCGCCTCCTCCATCGGCTTGCCGAAGGTCTCCAGACCGGTGACCACCGTCTCCACTTCCGCGCCGAGCACCTCGACCCGGTCGCCCACCCGGATTCTGCCGCGCTCGACCGCGCCGGTGACGACCGTCCCGCGGCCGGTGATGGTGAGCACGTTCTCCACCGGCAGCAGGAACGGCGCGTCCACGTACCGCTCGGGCATGGGCACATACGTGTCCACCGCGTCGAGCAGCGCGTCGATCGCCGCGGTCCAACGCGGGTCCCCTTCCAGGGCCTTGAGCCCGGAGACGCGTACGACCGGTACGGAGTCCCCCGGATAGCCCTGCGTGGTGAGCAGGTCGCGGACCTCCAGCTCGACGAGGTCGGCGAGTTCCTCGTCGGCCGAGTCCGCCTTGTTCAGGGCAACGACGATGTGGTCGACGCCCACCTGCCGGGCGAGCAGCACGTGTTCGGCGGTCTGCGGCATGATCCCGTCGAGCGCGGAGACGACGAGGATCGCCCCGTCGAGCTGCGCGGCCCCGGTGACCATGTTCTTGACGTAGTCGGCGTGGCCCGGCATGTCCACGTGCGCGTAGTGCCGGGTGTCCGTCTCGTACTCGACGTGCGCGATGTTGATGGTGATGCCGCGCGCCGCCTCCTCCGGGGCCCGGTCGATCCGGTCGAACGGCACGAAGGTGCCGGTGCCGCGCTCGGCGAGGACCTTGGTGATGGCGGCGGTCAGGGTGGTCTTGCCGTGGTCGACGTGGCCCATCGTGCCGATGTTCAGGTGCGGTTTGGTGCGCACGTATGCCGTCTTGGGCATGGCTGTACCTCGTAGCCTCTTCGGTGGTGCTGAGTGACGGCCCCGGCGACGGGAGTCGCGGCCGGGACGGGGACCCCAAGGTCTTGCCGACCCTCCCCCTGCGGGGTCCGCCGGACGATCCGGGAAGGGTCAGCTTCGGGCGCCGTCGACTGCGGCCACGAGGAGCGGGACGGCAGCCTTCGGAGCATCCGCGACGGCGGATGCTGCGAGGACGAAGGCGTACCGGAACATGCCGTAGAGCATCGCCGACTCGTGCCCCGGCGTCGAATGGTTTTTCGCGCGGGGCGAGTTCGGCGAGAGATCCCTCTCATGCTCGTGAGGCGGACCATACGGCGATCACACGCACCCGTCGGTTACTGTCACCGAATGCTCGATGCCACCACCCGCTCTGGCGGCACCGCCACGGCCTCTCCCCGGGCCGTCACCACGGCCTCTCCCCGGGCCGCCACGGAGCTCACAGCCGCACCGGTCGCCGCCGCCATATCGCCCGGTTTCACCGCCCGTTGCACCAGAGTGCTGCTGTCGCCCTGGTCGCGTCTCGCCCTGCTCGTCGCGCTGCTCGTGGCGGCGGCGTCCTGTGTGCTGGCGTTCGAGCCGCAGAGACTGCTGGCGCACGGCTGGCCACCGCAGGTCGGAGGTGCCGCGGCGGCCGTCGTCTTCGCGATGGCGTACGGGTTGTGCACGGTCGCGTTCGTGCCGCGCCCGCTGCTGAACCTGGCGGCGGGTGCCCTGTTCGGCTCGCAGCCCGGCACGGGCGCGGCCCTCGCGGGCACCGTGCTCGGGGCCGGGGTCGCGTTCGGGCTCGGCCGGGTGCTCGGGCAGGACGCGCTGCGCCCGCTGCTGCGCGGGCGCTGGCTGAAGGCGGCGGACGGGCAGCTCAGCCGGCACGGCTTCCGCTCGATGATGGCGGCGCGGCTGTTCCCCGGGGTGCCGTTCTGGGCGGCCAACTACTGCGCCGCCGTCTCCCGGATGCGCTGGGCGCCGTTCCTGCTCGCGACGGCGCTCGGATCGCTCCCGAACACCGCCGCGTACGTGGTCGCCGGAGCCCGCGCCGCGAAACCGACCTCGCCGGCCTTCCTGATCGCGCTGGCGTTCATCGCGGTGCCCGCGCTGGCCGGAGCGGTGGTGGCCTGGCGCAAGCGCCACCACCTGCGCGGCCGGTAGTGCCGTGCCGGGCGTCGCGAGCCGGTGAACCTTTCCGGCCACGGCGCCAGATCGCCTCGGGGCCGCAGTGGACCGCCACCGGACAGCCCATAGACGGCCGCCAGGCCGCCCCTAGACCGCCCCTAGACCGCCTCTAGACCGCCTCTAGACCGCCTCTAGGATCATCGCGTTGGCGAGGCCTCCCGCCTCGCACATCGTCTGCAGGCCGAAGCGGGCTCCGCGCGTGCGGAGTGCGTGCGCGAGCGTCGCCGTCAGGCGGGTGCCGCTCGCGCCCAGCGGGTGGCCGATCGCGATGGCCCCGCCGTGCACGTTGACCTTGTCGAGGTCGGCGCCCGTCTCCTGCTGCCAGGCCAGGACGACGGAGGAGAAGGCCTCGTTCACCTCGAACAGGTCGATGTCGCCGAGCGTCAGCCCCGCCCTGCGCAGCACCTTCTCGGTGGCCGGGATGACACCGGTGAGCATCAGCAGCGGGTCTGAGCCGGTGACCGCGAAGCTGTGCAGCCGGGCGAGCGGGCGCAGGCCGAGGCGGGCCGCGGTCTCGCTGGAGGTGATCAGCACGGCGGAGGCGCCGTCGTTGATGGGGCTCGCGTTGCCGGCGGTGACGTTCCACTCGATCTGCGGGAACCGCTCGGCGAACGCGGGATCGTAGTAGGCGGGCTTGAGCCCGGCGAGGGTCTCGGAGGTGCTGCCGGGGCGTATGCACTCGTCGCGCGTGAGGCCCTCCAGGGGAGCCGTCTCCGCGTCGAACAGGCCGGCGTCCCAGGCCGCTGCCGCCTTCCGGTGCGAGGAGACGGCGAAGGCGTCCATCTGCTCACGGTCGATCGACCACTTGGCGGCGATCAGCTCGGCGCTGATGCCCTGCGGGACCAGGCCCTCCGGGTAGCGCTCGGCGACACCGGGCCCGAAGGGGTCCTTGCCGGCGGGCACGTTGGACCACATCGGTACGCGGCTCATGGACTCCACACCGCAGGCCACGACGATGTCGTACGCGCCCGAGATCACGCCCTGCGCCGCGAAGTGCACGGCCTGCTGGGAGGAGCCGCACTGGCGGTCGACGGTGGTCGCGGGCACCGTCTCCGGGAAGCCCGCGGACAGGACGGCGTACCGGGTGGTGTTCATGGCCTGCTCGCCGACCTGGTCGACGGTGCCGCCGATGACGTCGTCGATGAGCGCCGGGTCGATGCCGGTGCGCTCGACGAGGGTGCGCAGGGTGTGCGCGAGGAGTTCCACGGGGTGGACGTGGGCGAGGGCGCCGTTCGGCTTCCCCTTGCCCACCGGGGTGCGTACGGCTTCGACGATGACGGCGTCACGCATGGTGCGGGCCTCCTTGCCCGGCGGCTGCCGGTGCGGCGATTACCGGTGAGTAGGAAATCTGGACCCACCATAACGCTCAGGGTTGGAAAATCAAACCCTCACCTAGACTGGGTCTCATGGCCGCCACCAAAGACCCGCGCCCCTGCTCCATCGCCGACGCCCTGGCCCTGGTCGGCGAGAAGTACTCCCTGCTCGTCCTGCGCGAGGTGTGCCTCGGAAACGGGCGATTCGACCAGCTCGTGCGCAACATCGGCGCCCCGCGCGACATCCTGGCCGCGCGGCTGAAGCGGCTGGTGGAGGCGGGGATCCTGACGAAGAGGCTCTACAGCGAGCGCCCGCAGCGCTTCGAGTACCGGGCCACAGCGGCGGGTCTGGAACTGGAGCCGGTCCTGATGTCCCTCAAGGAATGGGGCGACCGCCATCTCAGGAAAGACGGCGATCGCCCCATGGTGATCGAACACATCTGCGGCAACGAACTCGTCCCGGTCGTCACCTGCTCCGCCTGCGGCGAGGAAGTACGCCACGAGGACCTGACGGCGCACCCGCAGACGCCGGGCTGGACGGTGTCCGGCCCGGCCGCCGCGTAAGCCTGCCTACACGGTCCCCTTGTAGACGTCGAGCCGTCCGCACATCCCGAACTTCCCGTACGCGGCCGGCTGCTGGGACCGTACGACCGCGTCCGCGAGGTGAGAGGCGTCGCCGCGCTCCAGGCGGTCGAGCTGGTCGCCGGTCGCCGCCGCGGCTGCCCGGGCGCCGCGCTCCCACCGCTCGCGCCACTCGGCCAGCCGCGGCCGCACCAGCGCGGCGGCGGCCCGGTGGAAGGCGGCGAGCGGCTCGGGGCCGTCCGCGTCGCGCAGCGCCCGGTAGCCCTCCAGGGCCAGGTCGCGGCGGGCTCGGGCGACCCTCTCCTGCTCCTCCACGGGAGCGTCACCGGGGATCGCGGTCGCGGCGGCGTACGTCTCGGGGTCGGTCAGGTACTGCGGGGGCAGGGTCAGGACGGCGTCGCCCGCCTCGGGCAGCCCGTTGTTCTGCATGAGGACGGTGATCCGCAGGTCGTCCTCGTTGACCAGCCGGTGGATGGTGCCCGGCGTGAACCAGGCGACCGTGCCGGGCTCCAGCGGCGTGACCTCGTACCCGGACGTCGTCAGAGTCTGCACCGCGCCGCGCCCGCCGGTGACGACATACGCCTCCGAGCAGGTCAGATGCATGTGCGGGGTGCCGCCGCACATGCCGTCGACCGCCGGCCAGTCATAGACGGACAGGTGGGAGACGGCGACGGCGCCCGGCAGTCCCGTGAACTCCGCTGTGCTCACCACGGATGCTCCTCGAGGTACTTGGCCACCTCTTCACGCTCCCACGCGCCGTCCGCGACCACGACCCGGTAGCGGCGGCGCAGGGTGTCGCCCGGGGCCAGCTCCAGCTCGTCGTGGAACGCCCAGGAGGGAGCGACGGCGGCGAAGGGGTCGTTGCGGACGAACCAGTGGGCGGGATGGGCGCCCCGCTCGCCCAGGTGGTCGTTCTCGGGTGCGTGCGCGAAGACGAGGGTGGCGTGCCCGTCGGTGCCGTCGTGCTCACCCGAGTACGCGAGCCAGGGGGCCTGCTGCCCCATCAGACCGGGGCCTTCCGCGTCGGGCGAGACGACCCTTCCGTCGCGGAAGGCGCGCGGACCGCGCCAGAAGAGGCCGGTGTAGCCGGCCATCTCCCGGCCGGCCGTCGTCGGGCTGCCGAACAACAGCGGCTCGTCGCGGCGGTTGGTGATCGCGGACGTCCAGGTCAGGGCCCAGCTCCGAGAGGCGACGTCGACGTCGTGCACCTCGATGCGGCGCTCCTCCTCGGCCCACAGCTCGCCGGTGTACGGGTGCCAGGTGAGCCGCTCGGCGATGACCGCGCGGTCGCCGTCCGCGTCGACCTCGTCGAAGGCGACGTGCGCCATAGAGCCGACGCGTTCCGGCAGCTCCAGGTAGCCCTCGCCGCGCACGTAGGTGTTGCCGCCCCACAGGTTCTGCCCCGACAGATGGGAGGCGGTCAGCTGCAGGCCCTTGTGCCAGCGGTGGTCGTTGGGCCGGTAGTCGGTGACGACGTCACCCGCGAGCGTACGGATCGGGTGCAGATACGGCTTGGGCGCCTCCCAGGCCGCCTCGGGGCCGTACACGTAGGAGAAGAGCTCGACGCCGGTGGTCGGTTCCGTGAGGGTGATGCGGTCGCCGTGCGCGTGCACGATGCGCAGGTTCGCGGTCATGCGGACACCTCCTCGCTCGGCGTCGCCGAGGACGCCTGAGCCACCACGGGCGCCCAGCCGGGCGCGCCTCCGTGCAGGGCCGTGTAGTACGGGTCGCCGGGGCCGATCTCCCCGGCGCGGACGGTCGTGTCGGTGAACGCCGACTTGTACAGCGCGGTGATCAGCTCCAGGCTGGTCCGCCCGTCTGCGCCGCTGCTCCGGGGCCGCTCGCCCGCGCGCATGCTGGCGACCAGCTCGCGCAGCTGCTCCGTGTGCGAGCTCGGCACGTCCTCGCCGAAGTCGCGCCAGGCCGCGGCCTCCTCCTCGGGCACGTCGGGGGCCGGGGTGATGCGCCAGTTGTCGTTGCTGTGTCCGTACAGGTGCTTGAGTTCCACGGTGGCGCGCTCGCAGTCGATGCGGATGCGGCTGACCTCGTCCGGGCTGAGCACGCTGTTCACGATGGTGGCGAGGGCGCCGTTCTCGAACCGGACGAGCGCCGTCGAGACGTCTTCCGTCTCCACGTCGTGCACCAGCCGCCCGGCCATGGCCCGCACCTCGCTCCACGGTCCGAGCAGGTCGAGCAGGAGGTCCATCTGGTGGATGCCGTGGCCCATGGCGGGTCCGCCGCCCTCGGTGTGCCAGCGGCCGCGCCACGGAACGGCGTAGTAGGCGGCGTTGCGGTACCAGGTGGTCTGGCAGTGCGCGACCAGCGGTCGGCCCAGGGCCTGCTCCGTGAGCAGCCGCCGCACGTGCCGGGAGCCGGAGCCGAAGCGGTGCTGGAAGACGATCGCCGCGTACGGGCCGCCGTCCTTGCCCTCCTCCGCCTCGACGGCGTCGAAGTCGGCCAGCGTGGGCACCGGCGGCTTCTCGCACCACACCCAGGCGCCCGCCCGCAGCGCGGCGACGGTCTGCTCCCGGTGCAGGGTGGGCGGCGTGCAGATGCTGACCAGGTCCGGCCGCTGCTCCTCCAGCATGCGGTGGAGGTCGGTGTACGCGTGCGGGATGCCGCCCTCGGCGCAGAAGCGCTCGACCGCGTCGGCGTCGATGTCGACGGCTGCGACGATCTCGGTCTCGCCCTCCTCGGCGAGGCGGGCCAGCGCGGAGATATGGGAACGCGCGATGCCGCCCGTGCCCACGATCGCGGCCTTGATGCGGCGGCCTGCGTACGGCGACACCGGGCGGTCCGTGCGCGGCTTCGGGATCACCGCTCGGTGAGGCTCCGGATCGGGCGTGCTCTGAGGACTTGTGGCATCGTCGGTGGCGGACGCGTTGTGGTCTGTGGGCATGAACGTGATCAGCGCTCCATCGGACGTGACCTCTGACGTTGGCCAACGCGTGTTGACTCCCGAGGACCCGGGGGGCAGCAAGCGCTTTCCCTGCGCTTGAACGTAAGCGGCGCCCGAGTGGCCGGTCAACACCACGGACGTGTGACGTTCGACCAGGAGACGAGGTCCGGGCGCGGACGCTCCGCCGGGCCACCCCAAGCGCAGGCAAAGACCCGGTGAAGGCACCGTCATGCCGGGACGCTACGCTGCCCTCCACCACACTCGATCATCGGCTGCGCCCAGGGCCTCGGGCAGGCCCCGGCCCGGTGTGCCCGTCGTCACCCCACGATCAGCTCTTGGACCACATCACGTCATGTCTTGGCTTGAATCCCTCATCCTCGGACTCGTCCAGGGGCTGACCGAGTTCCTTCCCGTCTCCTCCAGCGCGCATCTGCGGCTGACCGCGGCCTTCGCGGGCTGGGAGGACCCGGGGGCCGCCTTCACCGCCATCACGCAGATCGGCACGGAGTCCGCGGTGCTGATCTACTTCCGCAAGGACATCGCGAACATTCTCTCCTCCTGGTTCCGGTCCCTGTTCGACAAGACGATGCGGCAGCACCCGGACGCACGGATGGGCTGGCTGGTGATCGTCGGTTCCATACCCATCGGTGTGCTCGGCGTGACCCTCAAGGAGCAGATCGAGGGCCCGTTCCGCGATCTTCGCGTGACCGCGACGATGCTGATCGTCATGGGCGTGATCCTCGGCATCGCGGACCGCATGGCGGCACGCGACGAGACCGGCGGCCGGCACCGGGCGCCGAAGCAGCGCAAGACGCTTCAGGACCTCAGCATCAGGGACGGCCTGACGTACGGCGTCTGCCAGGCGATGGCCCTGATCCCCGGCGTCTCCCGCTCCGGCGCCACGATCAGCGGCGGCCTCTTCCTCGGCTACCGGCGCGAGGCCGCCGCCCGCTACTCCTTCCTGCTCGCCGTTCCGGCCGTGCTGGCCTCGGGAGCGTTCGAGCTCAAGGACGCGGCGGAGGCGGGGCACGTGAGCTGGGGGCCGACGTTGTTCGCGACGGTGATCGCCTTCGGGTCGGGGTACGCGGTCATCGCGTGGTTCATGAAGTTCATCTCGTCGAAGTCGTTCATGCCGTTCGTCTGGTACCGCATCGCGCTGGGCATCGCGATCATCGCGCTGGTGGCGGCGGGGGTCCTGAGCCCGCATGCCGCGGAGTCCGCGGGCTGAGAAGGGGCACGTGCACAGCCTGGTGTGCAGGCGCAGTTCTCGCCACTGTTCGTTAGTGGCCGATCTATGGTGGCCCGGCATGGCAGAGTCATGCCATGCCCTCCTCGATGTCCGGCCGACGCGGCACGGTGGCCGTCACGGCCCTGCTCCTGCTCGCCGCCCTGTCCCTCGAGGCCTGCGGTCAGCAGCGGGCCACGAGCGCGACGGCCGGAGCCGCCCCGAGCACGTCTCGCAGTTCCGCTCCGGACGTCGGGAGCACGTCCCGTAGTTCCGCGCCGGACGCCCCGAGCACGCCTCGGAGTTCCGCACCGGACGCCACGGGCATCCCGCCAGGTGCCGTCTCCGCCACGGGGGGAGCCCCGGCGTACGTGGAGCCGGGGGCAGGCGACGGCGCTCCGCACTACAACGAGAACAACGGCTCTCGCCGGCCGCGCGCCATGTCCCCCGCCGACGCCAAGGACGCGCAGCGGGAGGCCGATCGCATCGAGCCGGTGCTCAAGCGTCTGTGGGAGGAGAAGAAGTGGGACCCCGCGACGGTGCGCGCGGCACTTCTCCGGCTCGGCTACAAGGAGGAACGGACCGGGCCGAAGGGGGAGCGCCTCGGCGGGACGCTGACCGTCCGGGCGATGGACTCACGCTACAGGGACGGTCATTACGTCACGCCCGAGGGTGCGCTGGTCGGCCTTCGCGTCCATGACGACGCCTGCGTCACGGCGTTCGTGCAGAAGACCAACTACCAGGTGAGCACCAACGGGCCCTACCCGGAGAGCGGATGCTTCGAGCCGCCCTTCGCCCACTGAACCGGCCGAACACCCACCGACGCCGGCCCCGAGGCGACAGAATCCCCCAATTCCCCAGCACGGAAAGGACCGTGACCAACCACATACCGCACGCGTAGCCGTGCGGTAGCGCGCTGTCAGTCCCTGCCCCTAGGCTTGTTCGCATGTCCCCCGAATCCATGAGCCCTGGTTCCACGCGCTCTGCCGAGGACTTGAACGAGCGGATCCGCGCGCTGTGGATGCGCGCGGGCGGCTCCCTGTCGGCCGAGGAGCGCGCGGAGTACGAGCTGCTGGTCGTCGAGTGGGCGGCGGCGATACGCGGCGAGGTCATAGAGGCGGCCTGAAGCGAGCCGCCGCCGCACGGAGACGCAACGGCGGTGACACGTCACCGCCCGCCGGCCACCCTCAGCACGGCACCCGTCGTGTACGAGGACTCCGGGGACATCAGCCAGGCGATCGCGGCAGCGATCTCCTCGGCGCTGCCGGCCCGGCGCAGCGGGATCGCCGCCGCCATCCGCCGGGGCCGGTCCGGGTCGCCCATCGCCGCATGGATCTCGGTGTCGACCAGTCCGGGTGCCACCGCGTTGACGCGGATGCCGTCCGGTCCAAGTTCCTTGGAGAGGCCCGTCGTCAGGGCGTCCACCGCCGCCTTGGACGCCGCGTAGTGGACGTACTCACCGGGACTTCCCAGCGTCGCCGCCCCCGACGACACGTTGACGATGACACCGCTCCCGCGTGCCGCCATCTCCCGCGCGGCCCGGCGCGAACACAGCAGCGTACCGAGAACGTTGACCTCCACCACCCGGCGCAGCACGTCGGTGTCCGTGTCCGCGAGCCGGCCCAGCGGTCCCGTCACCCCGGCGTTGTTCACCAGCCCCGTCACCGGCCCCAGGGCGTCGGCGGCCGTATCGAAGAGCCGGTCGACAGCGGCCTCGTCGGACGTGTCCGCGCGCACGATGACACACCGCGCCCCCGCCGCCCGTACGGCCTCGGCGGTCCGCTCCGCGGCCTCGGCGTCGCGCAGGTAGCCGAGCGCCACGTCGTGCCCGTCCGCCGCGAGCCGCACACAGGTGGCGGCACCGATCCCGCGGCTGCCGCCCGTGACCACCGTCACCGCACGCGTCATCTGCAGTCTCCCCCTCCCGAGCCGTAACGGAGTGGATCATCCTACGCTCGCACCCGTACGCCCCGAGCCCTACCTGCCTGACGGTCAGTTCTGCGCAGACGCCTCGGCTTTGACGGAGAAACAGACAGAGGGCCATCGGTATGCGCCTGGTGCGGTGTTTACACCCGACCGGCCCCGTCGGATCACACCTTGCGCTCGTCCGATATGACAGTTATGTGCGGTGTCTATACGTTCGTCGCAGTTCGGCTGCCCGGCCGGCGTCTCTGCGACAGAAGGAAATGACATGCCCACGCGTACCTTCGCCGTGGCCGCCGCCCTAGTAGGCGCGACCGCCCTCGCTACCACCGGCATCACCTATGCATCGGCCGCCGGACCCGACCAGCCCGCCCCTGCCGCCAAGCCGGCCGCCAAACCGGCCGTCGCGCGCGCCCACCGGGCGGCCCCGCCCGCCCGGCATCCGGCCCCCGCCGCACCGGCTCCCCAGGGCAAGACGGACGAGAAGCGGGACGAGGGCCGCGACGGCGGCCATGAGCACGGTGAGGGCCACGGCCACCGACGCAGGCACGAGGGCAGGATCCACTTCAACGAGCGGACGTACTCCGCGGCCGAGGAGGGCTGCATCGTCGCCGCGAGCGGACTCGGCTCCAGCAGCTTCAGCGTCTTCAACGACAGCGACAAGACCGTCGAGGTCTTCCGCGGGTTCACCTGTGACAACGGGGCCCCGGTCGCCGTCGTCGGCCCCCACGGCGACACCTTCGGGGTGGTGCCCCGCACCGTCCACGAGGGCTACGGGGACCAGGGGGACCACGAGGGCTTCGACGGCTACGGCGGCTTCGGCGGCTTCGGGGGCCTGTTCCCGGACGACGGTGTCGTGGGCAGCTTCCGGGTGATCGGCCACCACGACGACGAGTGGTGACGACGCGCCCCGGAATACCGGCCTGGCGGGCCCACGCCCGAACCCGACCCTGCACACCCCTTGGCTACGCCTCCCCCGTCCCCAAAACTGAGCCGATGACCCAGCGCGTGGAGCTCGCGACCGTGATGGACCGGCTGGCCGTCGACGGACTCGTCACCGAGTACGCGGTGGCCGTGGACGACGGGGACTGGGAGGCGTACCGGGGATTGTTCACGGGGGACGGGCGCGCCGACTACCGCTCGGCCGGCGGGATCGAGGGTGATGCCCGGCAGGTCGCCGGGTGGCTCGAGGAGACCATGCGGCTGTTCCCCATGCGCCAGCACCTGATCGTCAACCGGCGCATCCGGTTCGGCGTGCTCGAGCGGGACATCGGCGACACGGCCGGGGTGTGGGCCGACTACGTCAATCCGATGCGGTTCGCGAGCGGGCACGGCGACGGCGGGACGCCCGAGCCGGACTTCGTCTGCGGCGGACGGTACGCGTTCACGTTCCTGCGCACGGACGACGGCTGGCGGCTGCGCGCGGTGGTCGTCCAGGAGAAGTGGCGCCGCGCCCCGCGTCCGTCCACCTGAGCGGTAGCGCTGAGCAGTACCGCGCACGCCTCCGGGCGGACGCCACGCGCCGCACACCGAGGCCCCCTGTCGAAGATTCCTCCAGGGCGCGCACACTGGAGACATGATCTGGGGAGGGAAGCGCCGCATCCGGAGGTTCGACGTCTGGCTCGCCTCCCGGTGGTGGCGCGGTGCCGCGGCCGTGGTCGCCGGTGCGCTGCCGATGCTCACCTTCCCGGCGCCGTCGTGGTGGTGGTTCGCGTACGTCTGCCTGGTCCCGTGGATCCTGCTCGTGCGCACGGCCCCGACCGGCAAGCGGGCCGCCTACGACGGCTGGCTCGGCGGCTTCGGCTTCATGACGGCCGTGCACCACTGGCTGCTGCCGAACCTGAACGTGTTCACGTTCGTCATCGCGGCGCTGCTCGGAGCGCTGTGGGCGCCCTGGGGCTGGCTGGTGCGGCGGTTCCTGGCCGGGCTGCCCTCGCCGGGGCGGATCGGCGCCGCCCTGGTCGTCCTGCCGTCGGGCTGGCTGATGGTGGAGCTGGTCCGCTCCTGGCAGGGGCTCGGCGGCCCCTGGGGGCTGCTCGGGTCGAGCCAGTGGCAGGTGGAGCCCGCACTGCGGCTCGCCTCGGTCGGCGGGGTGTGGCTGCTGAGCTTCCTGGTCGTGGCCGTCAACGTCGCCCTGGCGCTGCTGATATCGGTGCGGGCGTCGCGCGTGCCGGCCCTGGCGGGGCTCGTCGCGACGGCCGCCGTGACCTCGGCGGCCTGGGTCTGGTCGCCGCGGCCCGACGTCGACGGAGGGGTGCGGATCGCGGTCGTGCAGCCCGGGATCGTAGACGGCACCGACAGCGGCATGAAACGCTTCGATCTTCAGGAGCGGCTGACCCGCGAACTCGCCGGGCAGGATGTGGACCTGGTCGTCTGGGGCGAGAGCAGCGTCGGCTTCGACCTCGGGCAGCGGCCCGACCTGGCCCGCCGGGTCGCGGCGCTGTCCCGGCAGGTGAAGGCCGACGTCCTCGTCAATGTCGACGCCCGCCGCTTGGACCACCCCGGCATCTACAAGAGTTCCGTGCTCATCGGCCCCGACGGCCCGACCGGCGACCGCTACGACAAGATGCGGCTCGTCCCGTTCGGCGAGTACATACCGGCGCGGTCGGTTCTCGGCTGGGCCACCTCGGTCGGCAAGGCGGCCGGTGAGGACCGCAGGCGCGGCACCGAGCAGGTGGTGATGAACGCGGGGAACAGGCTGCGCGTCGGCCCGATGGTCTGCTTCGAGTCCGCGTTCCCGGACATGAGCCGCCATCTCGCCCAGGACGGCGCCGACGTGCTGCTCGCCCAGTCGTCGACGTCGACGTTCCAGCACAGCTGGGCGCCGGAGCAGCACGCCTCGCTGGCCGCGCTGCGCGCCGCCGAGACCGGTCGCCCGATGGTGCACGCCACGCTGACCGGGGTTTCCGCCGTCTACGGTCCGAGCGGCGAGCGGATCGGCTCCTGGCTCGGCACCGACCGGAGCGCGTCGGCGGTCTACGAGGTGCCGACCGCCCACGGCGTCACCCCGTACGTCCGCTTCGGCGACTGGCCGGTGCACGGCGCCCTGCTGGTGATCGCCGGGCTGGGTGTGGCCGAGGGGCTGCGGGCGCTCAGGGCGCGACGGCGCGCTCCCGCACCGCGGTCACGACCCGCTCGCACAACTCGTGTGTCGCCAGTGCGTCCCTGGCGCTGAGCACCTTGCCGGCGCGGACGGCGTCGAGGAAGGCGAGCGCAGCCTGCTCGATGCCGCGCTGCCGGGCCACCGGCACCCAGTCGCCGCGCCGGCGCACGGTCGGCTGGCCCTTGTGGTCGACGATCTCGGCGAGGTTGAGCACCTGCCGCTTGGAGTCCTGCCCGGAGACCTCCAGGATCTCCTCGGCGGAACCGCTGAGCCGGTTCATCACGCCGAGCGCGGTGAATCCGTCACCGGAGAGCTGGAGCACCACGTGGTGCAGCAGTCCGCCCTCGACGCGGCCCCGCACGGTCACGTCGTCGACCGTGCCGGGGACCAGGAACCGCAGCGTGTCGACGACGTGGATGAAGTCGTCGAGGATCATCGTGCGCGGCTCCTCGGGCAGTCCGACGCGGTTCTTCTGCATCAGGACGAGGTCACGCGGGTGGTCGGCGCACTGCACGTATCCGGGTGCGTAACGCCGGTTGAAGCCGACCGCGAGGCTGACGTTCCGCTCCTCCGCGAGCCGTACCAGCCGCTCGGAGTCGGCGAGTTCGTAGGCGAGCGGCTTGTCGACGTACGTCGGTATCCCCGCTTGAAGGAGCCGGGTGACGATCTCGGGGTGGGTGGTGGTGGGCGTGTGCACGAACGCCGCGTCGAGGTCCTGTGCGAGCAGCGCGTCCAGATCGGCATGCCTCTGCCCGTGCGGGAGGTGGAGGCTGTCGCCGACGCGGTGGAGGGTGGCGGGGGTGCGTGTCTGGAGGTGCAGGTCGACCCCGGGCTGCAGGGCGAGCACCGGCAGATAGGCCTTCTGCGCGATGTCGCCGAGTCCGATGCAGCCGACCTTCACGGGGTGCTCCTAGGAATTGCCGACGGATGCCTGGTCCGAAGCATACGGCGGCTGCGGTGGCCGCCAGTCGGCGATCCCTTCGAAGCCGCGCAGGAGCAGCGCGGGTGATGCCTTCGACAGCGCGGCGATCACGGTGTCGCGTACGGCGATGCCGGCGCGGCCGCTCATCATGTTCAGGCGGGCGGTCCGGACGGCCTGGCGGGTGAGGGAGGTCGTCCGGGGCAGCCGGGCGGCCGTGTACGCCGCGAGGTCGTCGCAGTGGTGCGCGAGCACGATCGCGTCCTCGATGGCCTGGTTGCCGCCCTGCCCCAGCGTCGGCGGCATGGCGTGCGCGGCGTCGCCGAGGAGGGCGACCCTGCCGCGGTGGTGGGCGGGCAGCGGCTCGGCGAGGTGGTGGACGTCGTGGCGCAGCACGTCCTCGGGGCGGGCGGCGGCGAGGACGGCGGGGATCGGGTGGTGCCAGTCGCCGAACCGCCGCAGGAGTTCGGCCTTCTCGTCGTCGGGCGCCCGTCGCCCGGCGGGCACGACGGCCGCCGCGTAGGCGTAGACCCGGCCGTCCTTGAGCGGATGGGTGCCCCAGATGCGGCCTCGGCCCCAGGTCTCGTGGGAGGCGAACGCGGGTCCGGGTACGGGGATCATGACGCGCCAGGTGGTGAATCCGGAGTAGACGGGCCCCGGGTGGTGCGGGAACAGCGTCCGGCGTACGCCGGAGTGGATGCCGTCGGCGGCCACGACCAGTTCCGCCTCCAGGTCTCCGTCGGAGGTGGTGACCCGGGCCGGGCGGTCGGTGTCGCCGGGGTCGGCGAGGCGAGCGGCGGCGGCCGTGCGGATGGCGTCCGGCGGCAGCAGGGCGGCCAGGCTGTCGACGAGGGTGGCCCGGGGCAGCAGGACGAGCGGTCCGCCGAAGCGCTCGGCCGCGGCAGCGGCGCTGGTCCGGGTGAGCCAGCGTCCGCCGGGGGTGCGCAGCCCGCCGTCGCCCTGCCACGCGGCCAGGCCGCGGAGGGCGTCGCCGATGCCGATGACGTCCAGGGCGCGCAGGGCGTTCGGGGCGAGCGAGATGGCCGCGCCGACCGGCTCCAGGGAAAAAGCGCGCTCCAGCACGGTGACCCGGAGCCCGCGCAGGTGCAGGGCCGCGGCCGCGGTGAGGCCACCGATACCGCCGCCGATCACGATCGCACGCGACTGCTGTGCCATGGCTGCTCCTCAAGTCCCACGATGCCCCGTCTGGGACACTACAGGCGTAGTTACCTGGCGCGTCGAGCGTACTACAGGAGTAGTGCCACGGGTAGGTTGGCCTTCATGTCCGCACGCACCACGGGCGCCCATCGCGCCGAGCTCGTCGCCGACACCGCGCTCGCCCTGCTCGCCGGGCGCGGGATGCGGGGACTGACCCATCGCGCCGTCGACGAGGCGGCTGAGCTGCCCCAGGGCTCGACCTCGAACGTCGCCCGGACGCGGCTGGCGCTCCTGGAACTCGCGGTGCGCCGCCTCGCGGAGCGGGAGGCCCGGGTGCTCGCCCCGGAGGAGATGCCCGACCCCGAGGACGAACTCGGCGCGCTGGTGGACGGCCTGGCCCTGGCGGCCCACCGTTCGCTGACCCGCAACCGGGATCTCACGCTCGCCCGGTACGAACTGGCCCTGGAGGCCACCCGGCGGCCCGAGTTGCGGCGGTACTTCGACGCGGCCGGGGCCCGCTTCCGCGACCAGCTCGCCGCTCTGCTGACGGCTCTGGGCTCGGCCGACCCGGCCCGGCACATGCTGTCGCTGGTGGCCTGGCTGGACGGGCTCATGTTCTCGTGCGTGGCCGGGACCTTCACCGCCGAGGTGCCCACCCTGGACGAGGTCCGCGCCGGGCTGCGGGAACTGCTCGACGGGATGCTCGGCGGCTGACCGGCCGGCCCCGCGGAAATGGGATGGTGGGAGGCGCTCGGGCCGGGTGAGGATGGGGGCATGACTGCTGAGCGCCGTGAACCCGCCCTGAACGCCGACGAACGCACCATGCTGGAAGGCTGGCTCGACTACCACCGCCACACGCTCGCATGGAAGTGCGAGGGTCTGACCGACGCCCAGCTCAGGACCGCCTCGGTGGAGCCGTCCGAGCTCTCTTTGATGGGGCTCGTGCGGCACATGGCGGAGGTGGAGCGGGGCTGGTTCCGCAAGGTCCTGGTGGGCGACGATCCGGGGCCGATCTACTTCAGCGACGAGGACAGGGACGGCGAGTTCCACCTCACCGAGGCCGACACCTGGCAGCAGGCGTACAGCACCTGGCAGGCCGAGGTCGAGATCGCCCGGCGCAACGCGGCCGGCTTCGGCCTGGACGACCTCTCGCGGGGCACCAGCAGGTTCACCGAGGAACGCTTCAGCCTGCGCTGGATCTACACCCACATGATCGAGGAGTACGCCCGCCACAACGGCCACGCCGACCTGATCCGCGAGCGGATCGACGGCGCCACCGGCGACTGACGTCACCCCGGGCGGGCGCGGGGCACTCCGTACGGGGCCTCGGATCACCCGTGCGGGGCATCCTGCGCCCGTCCGCTCCCCAAAGCGGCGCCGACACAGCAGAGTTGCGCGCGTGCACCGAACGACGACGACCGCAACGCTCCTGGTCTCCGTGGCCGTCTCGGCCCTCGCCGGCTGTATGACCGTCCAGCGACCGCCGAACGCCGGCCCGCCGCCCGCGTCCTCGCGTCCCTCATCGCCGCGCCCCGACGGCAGCGGGGAACCACGCGTCGTCCAGGCGCCGGCGCGGGAGGCGCTGGAGATGGTCGGCCCCTCCCCCCGCCCGTCGCCGCCCCCGGCCGCCCCGGACCGCGCGGCCCGTCCGACGCCGGCCGCGCCGCACCGCACCGTGGCGGCCCCGCCCCCGAAGCAGACCCGCCCGGCTCCCCATGTCGAGGTACCGCCGGCCGTCTCCGACGCGTTCCCCAAGGACACGGGCGTGTGCGCGCTCGGCCGCAGGTACGGGGGATGGAAGCCGGACAGCCCCGAGGCGACCATCTGCCGGGACACCTACGGGCGTTGAGCCCTGGGCCCTGTCGTCGAATTCCCGCCAGCCGCGCGACGCCCGGCACGCACTCCCCCACTCCCTTAAGGGCGTGGGGGGACCCCAGCCGCGTTGTCGTCGGTCGCCGACTCCCCCACGCTCGAACGAGCCCGCGCCGGGGTCACCACCATCGCACCGCGCGGCCCGCTCTCCGAGCGGACGACGGGAAGGTGAGGACAGGGCCTACGGCCGCTGTCTCGGCGGCCCCGGAGTCCCGCCTCCCGGGCCGTCCCTCGGACCGGGTCCGGGTCTGCCGGACGGCGGCTCCTCCGCCTCCTCCGCCGCGAGCCGTCGCTCAAGGCGGCCGATCGCCGCTCTGATGCCCTCGCCGTAGCCGTCGTCACCGAGCGCGCGGACCGCGGCGCGGGCCAGGCGCAGATGGGCGCGGGCGGCCTCGCGGCGGCCGAGCTTGACGTAGTCGGCGGCCAGGTTCAGCTGGAGCGAGGGGTACAACGCGTGTGCCGCGAGAGCGCCCTCGTGGTCGGCGAGGCGCTCGTCGGTGAGCTCCTCGGCGGCGGACAGCGCTCTGAGGTCCCAGGCGAGCTCGTCGGCCGGGTCGTCCTGGGTGTCCGCCATGTAGTGCGCCAGAGTGCAGCGGTGCAGCGGGTCGCCGTCCTCGCCGATCTCCGCCCACAGCTCCAGGAAGCGGTCCCGGGCCTCCTCGCGGTCGCCGGCGTGGTGCAGCATGACGACCTGTCCGATGCGCGTCATGAAGGCGTCCGGCGCCGCCTGTTCCTGTCGCTTCGCCACCGCGCCCTCCATGCTCGTCACCGTCATCACGACGCTAACCGCCACCACGGACAATGAGGCTCAGGCGGCTCCGTACGGCACTGGGCCAAGCCGGTGACGACGTGGCCGGCCGACGAAGGCGACCGGCCGCACCCGGAGGACCCCCGCCGTGCCCTCCGGGTCCGCGCGGTCGTCCGGCCTCGCCTCCCCGGGTGTCAGCCCAGGTTCGGGATCGTCCAGTCGATCGGCTCGTGTCCCTGCCGGGCGACCGCCTCGTTGATCTGCGTGAACGGGCGGGAGCCGAAGAACTTCTTCGCCGACAGCGGCGAGGGGTGCGCGCCCTTGACCACCGCATGCCGCGTCTCGTCGATCAGCGGCAGCTTCTTCTGCGCGTAGTTGCCCCACAGCACGAACACCGCCGGGTCCGGTCGTCCGGCCACGGCACGGATCACCGCGTCGGTGAACTTCTCCCAGCCCCTGCCCTTGTGCGAGTTCGCCTCGCCGCCGCGCACCGTCAGCACCGCGTTCAGCAGCAGCACGCCCTGCTGGGCCCACGGCATCAGATAGCCGTTGTCCGGGATCGGGGTGCCGAGCTCCTCGTGCATCTCCTTGTAGATGTTGCGCAGCGAGGGCGGGATCCTCACTCCGGGCCGGACCGAGAAGCACAGGCCGTGACCCTGGCCCTCGCCGTGGTACGGGTCCTGGCCGAGGACGAGCACCTTCACCTTCTCGTACGGCGTGGCGTCGAGCGCGGCGAAGACCTCCTCGCGCGGAGGGTAGACGGGACCCTTGGCACGCTCGTCCTCGACGAACTCCACGAGCTCCTTGAAGTAGGGCTGCTGCAGTTCGTCGCCCAGAACGCCCCGCCAGGACTCCGGCAGCATGGCGATGTCGGTCACGTCAACTTCCTCCGATGTGCGGTCACTTCCAGGTACGGAACCTACAGGCGACCACTGACAACCGGCTTGCTGCCCCCGCCCCGGGGTCGCGCTACCAGCTGGTCTTCCGGGACAGCTCCCACATCATCATGATCGTCGACGGGTCCAGCGCCCGCTCCCCGCCTGAGATGTCCTCGCTCGCCGCCAGGAACTGCTTGCCCTGCCACAGCGGCAGCAGCCGGGCGTCGTCCACCAGGATCTGCTGGGCCTGTTCGAACTCCTTGACCACGTTGGCACGGTCGCTCTCGCGCCGCGACTGCGGCAGCAGCACCTTGCTGATCTCCGGCGACGGATAGGGCGTGCCCAGCGCGTTCTGCTCGCCGACGAACGGCGCGATGTAGTTGTCGGGGTCCGGGAAGTCGGGGAACCATCCCCGGCCGAACACCGGGTACTCGCCCTTCTGGTAGCCGTCCACGTACGTCTTCCAGGGGCGGCTTTGGAGGGTGACCTGGAACAGGCCGGAATTCTCGAGCTGCTGCTTGAGCGCCTGGAACTCCGGGCCCGTCTCGGAACCGTACCGGTCGGTGGTGTACCACAGGGTCAGCGGGACCCGCTGGGTGATGCCCGCCGCGGTGAGGATCTTGCGGGCCTTGGAGGTGCTGGGGTCCCCGTAGTCGTCGAAGAAGGGCGTGGTGTGCCCGGTCAGGCCTGCCGGGACCATGGAGTAGAGGGGTTCGACGGTGTCCTTGTAGACGTTGTGGGCGATCGCGGCCCGGTCCACCACCTGGGCCACGGCCTTGCGGACGGCGAGCTTACCGGCCCACGGGTCCTTCGGGTTGAACACCAGGTAGCTGATCTCGATGCCGGGGTTCTCGACGAGCTGGATGCCGCCCGAGGACTCGTGGCGCTGGAGGGCCACGATGTCGGAGGAGGCGAGACCGCGGTAGGTGATGTCGATCTTGTGGTTCTTCAGGGCGTCGACCATGCCGGCGGAGTCCTGGAAGTACCGGATGGTGACCGCGTTGTTCTTGCGGTCGGCGTAGCCCTGGTAGCGGCCGTTGCGGACGAGCCGGGCCTCCTTGCCGTCCTCGTAGGACCGCAGTGTGTACGGCCCCGACCCGGTGATCCCGCCGTCCTCGCGCACCCGCGTGGCGGGGTAGTCGGCCGGGTCGACGATCGACATGGCCGGGGTCGCGAGGACGAACGGGAAGGTGGCGTCCGGTTCGTCGAGATGGAAGACGACCTCGCGGTCGCCTCTCACCTCGACCCGCTGGAGGCTGCCGAGCAGGCCCGCCGGGCCTCCGGACACATTGATCCGCTTGATCCGGTCGATCGAGTACTTTACGGACCGGGCGTCGAGCTTGTCCCCGTTGGAGAACGTCAGACCCTTGCGCAGGACGCAGCGGTAGGCGAGGTTCGTCCGGTCGGTGAACCCGCAGCTCTCGGCGGCGTCGGGCCCCGGCAGAACCGCTCCGTCCGGGTAGTTCAGCAGGGTCTGGTAGACGTTGCGGAACAGTTCCCAGGAGCTGTCCCAGGACGCGGCGGGATCGAGGGTGCTCGGCGCGCTGGTGGTGCCCACGACGATCGGCCCCTTGTCGTCGGAGGACTGCGAGGACAGCGCACCGCAGCCGGCCACCAGGGACAGGGACGTGATCGCCGCCAGCCGACGCAGACGGTTCCGGTTGAACACGCGCACACTCCTCGATCTGCCGTACCAGGGGTCGGCGGCAGACCATACCGCAGCACCCCGCCGACCGGACCGGTTCGGCGACGGCTGTGACCAGGGCGTTTTATGACGACGTTGTCATCACTCCGGGTGTCTCCCGAACCTCGACACGGGCGCCCCTTGTGTCAAGGGGCGCCCGTGTCGCCGGCCCATGTCGAGGACCCGTCCCGTCAGACAGCGGCGTTCAGGTAGTGACCACCGTCGAGGACGAGCGTCTGGCCGGTGACCCAGTCGGACTGGTCCGAGGTCAGGAACGCGGCGGCGCCGCCGATGTCGGACGGCACGCCGAGCCGGCCCAGCGGGTAGGACGCGGCGGCCTCCTCCTCGCGGCCCTCGTACAGGGCCTGCGCGAACTTGGTCTTCACCACGGCCGGCGCAATGGTGTTGACCCGCACCTTGGGCGCGAACTCGTGCGCGAGCTGCAGGGTCAGGTTGATCATCGCGGCCTTGCTGATGCCGTACGCGCCGATGAACGGCGAGGCGTTCAGGCCCGCCACGGACGCGATGTTGACGATGGCGCCGCCGTTGTCCTTCTGCCAGGCGTGCCAGGTCTTCTGGGCGAAGCCGAGCGCCGAGACGACGTTGGTCTCGAACACCTTGCGGGCCACGTTCAGGTCGAGGTCCGCGATGGGGCCGAACACGGGGTTGGTCCCGGCGTTGTTGACCAGGAAGTCGACCCGGCCGAAGGCCTCCATGGTGCGTTCCACGGCGATCGCCTGGTGGTCCTCGTCGTGCGCCTTGCCGGCGACGGCGATGACGCGGTCGGCGCCGAGCTTCTCGGCGGCCTCCTTCAGGGCCTCCTCGGTGCGTCCGGTGATGCAGACGCGGTCACCGCGGGCGACGAACGCCTCGGCGATTCCGTAGCCGATGCCGCGGCTGCCGCCCGTGATGAGGGCGACCTTGCCGGAGAGTGCGGGCAGTTCAGTCATGTGTGCGTGTCCCCCGGCCCTAGTCGAGCGGTCCGCCGGCGACGTACAGCACCTGGCCGGAGACGAATCCGGCGGCCTCGCCCGTGAAGAAGGCGATCGCGTTGGCGATGTCCTCGGGCTCGCCCACGCGCGCCACGGGGATCTGGGTGGCGGCCGCGGCCTTGAAGTCCTCGAAGCCCATGCCGACGCGGTCGGCGGTGGCCTTCGTCATCTCGGTGGCGATGAAGCCCGGAGCGACGGCGTTGGCGGTGATGCCGAACTTGCCGAGCTCCTTGGCCAGGGTCTTGGTGAAGCCCTGCAGACCGGCCTTGGCGGCGGAGTAGTTCACCTGGCCGCGGTTGCCGAGCGCGGAGGACGAGGAGAGGTTGACGATCCGGCCGAAACCGGCGTCGACCATGTGCTTCTGGCAGGCCCGGGACATCAGGAAGGCGCCGCGCAGGTGGACGTTCATGACGGTGTCCCAGTCGGAGACGCTCATCTTGAACAGCAGGTTGTCGCGCAGCACGCCGGCGTTGTTGACGAGGATCGTCGGCGCGCCCAGCTCCTCGGCGATCCGCGCGACGGCCGCCTCGACCTGGGACTCGTCCGAGACGTCGCAGCCGACGGCGATGGCCTTGCCACCGGCGGCGGTGATCTTCTCGACGGTGTCCTTGCACGCGGCCTCGTCGAGGTCGATCACCGCGACGGCACGGCCCTCGGCGGCCAGTCGTACGGCGGTGGCGGCGCCGATGCCGCGCGCGGCGCCGGTGACGACGGCGACCCGCTGATCGGTGGTGGACATTGATGGTTCTCCTCGCCCTTGGAAAGCCTGGAACACCTTCGGAACGTCTGCTGAAAAGCGTCTGCGGCTCACGGTACGCCCTCGGTGAGCGACCGCTTAGTACCTTCAGCAGACGTGACGCTAGAAGCCCTGGCACCCGGTGTCAACGGCACACCCGGCGCGTGTGATCCATTACCTCACCAGGAGGCCCAGCAACCGCTCCGCCTCGGCCGCCGGGTCGGCGGTCAGCCCGGTGTGCACTGGCCCGGGCTGCACGACCGTGGAACGGGGCGCGATCAGCCAGCGGAAGCGCCGCCCGGCGTCGTCGCGCGCCGCCTGACCGGCCGCCGCGCCGCCCGCGCACACGCCCTCGACGGCCCTGAGCGCGGCCCGCACGCCCGCGACGTCCGCATCCGGGTCGAGGGCCAGCAGTCGCCGCTCGTCGAGGTGCGTACGGGCGGCGACGAACGACTTGGCGCGGCAGTAGACCAGCACGCCCGCGTTGATGCACTCGCCGCGCTCGATCCGCGGTACGACCCGCAGCAGCGCGTACTCGAAGACGTCCCGCTCGCTCACTTGTCCCCCTGACGGGTCTGAAGGCCCTGGATGCGTTCGTGGATGACGGCGGCGCGGGCGAGCAGCGGCCGTGCGTAGGCCCGGCGCAGCTCCTCCGGGGTGTCGAAACCGGGCTCGCCGGCCAGCCACTCGTCCGGGATCCGGGCGGTCACCTCGGCCAGCAGTTCCTCGGTGACGAGGGGCGCGAGGTCGGCGGCGGCACCCGCGACGTCCGGCGCGAAGGGGGCGAGTGCGTGGTCGGAGGCGTCGTAGGGGCGCGCGGCGGAGGTCTGGGCGCCGGGCCAGTTGTGGTGCCAGATCATGGTCGCGCCGTGGTCGATGAGCCACAGGTCGCCCTGCCACATCAGCAGGTTGGGGTTGCGCCAGGAGCGGTCGACGTTGCCCACCAGCGCGTCGAACCAGACGATCCTCCCGGCCTCCTTCGGCTCGACCCCGAACGCGAGCGGGTCGAAGCCGATCGCGCCGCTCAGGAAGTCCATGCCGAGATTGAGTCCGCCGCTCGCCTTGAGCAGCTCCTGCACCTCCTGGTCCGGCTCGCCGAGACCCAGCACCGGGTCGAGGCCGAGGGTCACCAGACCGGGAACGCGCAGGCCGAGCCGGCGGGCGAGTTCGCCGCAGACGACCTCGGCGACGAGCGTCTTGCGGCCCTGCCCGGCGCCGGTGAACTTCATGACGTAGGTTCCGAGATCATCGGCCTCGACGAGCCCCGGCAGCGAACCGCCCTCACGCAGAGGCGTGATGTAGCGGGTCACTGTCAGTTCTGTAAGCATTTTCCCAGGCTATCGGGTCCAATGGACTGTCGATCAAAGTCCGTTATTCCGTTGTGAGGACGCGTTGTGCCGACCCCGTGCTGCCTCCCGGGGGCGGCCGTGGCGGCCGGCCCTGGGGAGGGTTGTCGTACGCGGAACGAAGGCCGCCGCGCATCGCCGAGGCGAGTGCCGAGACCAGGGCCATGCCCGCCCCGACGCTGAAGACGATGGTCAGAGACCGTGGTGGAACGGCCCGGACACCAGCTGCGGGAAGAACATGTGGCCGCTCGCCCCGCGTGACGACGAGCAGACGGGTGACGTCGTGCTGGGCCATGCGGTTGGCCAGAGCCCGCAGGGTCTCGTCGGGGTGGGCGGTGACCGCCGGGACGGCGAGGTCGCCGAGGGGCGTGCGGTCGGAGGGATCGGCATGGATCATCCGGCTGCGGGTCACGACGCCGACGAGATCGCCATGGGCGTCGAGCACGGGGTAGAGGCGCTGGGCGAGCAGTCGGCCGGAGTCGCCGGCGTCGTGCGCCGCCCGCAGCAGTGCGGTGATCTCGCCCGCGGCGCGGTCGCTGTCGAAGGTGACCGCGGCAGGGGTCTCCAGTTGGCGGACGAGTTGGACCTCGAGCGGGTCGACGGAGTACTCGCGGGTGAGGTGCAGTCCGCGCCGGGCGAGCTTCTCCGTCAGGACCGAGCGCTTGAGGAGGATGACCGAGAGCAGGTAGCCGGCCGACGCAGGTCCGGCGCCGCCGGAGCGGCCCGAGGGGGTCGTGTGTCCATCTGACAGCGGAACGACAGGCGTGTTTTACGCCTGGCTCATCCCCGACAGGTCAGGATCTCGACGGGGTCTGAACGGTCGGTGCCCGCAGACCGTACCTCCGTACAGATTTACGGAACGTCCGTGGAAGGGAACGTCAGCATGACCAGCGAATCGCTTCAGCCCGTCTCGGCGCCTGCCCGCCGCACCGTCATGGCGGCGGCCGGCGCGACGGGGCTCGCCGTCGCGCTGACCGCGTGCGGAGGCTCGGACGACAAGTCGTCGTCGAGTACGTCCGGTGCACAGGGCAACAGCAACACCGCGAGCACCACCACCACGGGCGGGGGCGGCTCCGCCGCGGCCGGTTCCGGTGGCACGGCCCTGGCGAAGACCTCGGACATCCCCGAGGGCGGCGGCAAGGTCTTCGCCGATCAGGGCGTGGTGGTGACCCAGCCGTCGGCGGGCACGTTCAAGGCGTTCTCCTCCAAGTGCACCCATGCCGGCTGCGCGGTGAAGGACATCGCGAACGGTGTCATCAACTGCCCGTGCCACGGCAGCCAGTTCTCCGCGACCGACGGCAGCGTGAAGAAGGGCCCGGCGACCCAGCCCCTGCCCGCCGCGAAGATCACCGTCTCCGGCGACGAGATCAAGCTGGCCTGACGTCCCTAGTCGCCGGGGACCGCTCGGCGCGGTGGCGCGAGGCAGGTCAGCAGCTCGTCGGTGGTCGTGATGGTGGCGACCAGGGAGAGGGTGTGGCGGATCATCGCGGGGGTGTAGCCGGAGGGCACCCCCGCGATGGCGTCCGCGGGCACCACGGCGGTGTAGCCGCGGTTGACGGCGTCGAACACCGTGTTGGGGATCGCCACGTTGGCCGAGACGCCGGTGACGATCAGGGTGCGGCAGCCCAGGTTGCGCAGCAGTGCGTCGACCTCGGTGCCCGTGAGGGGAGACAGTCCGTGCAGCCGGCGGACGACGAGGTCCTCTTCCCGCACCTCGATGGGCGCCGCGACCCGTACCGCCCTGGTGCCGGTCAGCTGCTGGACGGGGAGCCGTTCGGCCGCGTGGAAGAGGCGGGCGTTGCGGCTGGCACCGCGGCCGTCCGGGCGGCGTTCGGCGATCGCGTGGATCACCTGTACCCCGCCCTCGTGGGCGGCGGCGACCAGCCGGGCGACGTTGGCGAGCGCCCCGGAGGAGCGCGCTTCGCGGGCCAGTTCGGGCAGCGCGCCGTCCGGGCCCAGGACACCCTGCTGGCACTCGACGGTCAGCAGCACCGTGGCCGGAAGGTCCAGGAGGTTCCTGAGGTGTTCGCGCGACGGCATGGCTCCCCCTGGCGTCGTCGGTCCGAGGCGGCGAGGCTAACGACCATTGCGTACGGACGGAAGACGTCCCATTCTTTTCTGACGTGATGTCAGAGGATCTCTCTGACACGACGTGGGAGAAGAGGGGGCCGCATGACCGTCACCACGCAGCGCCGGGGCCGGAAGATCATGATGACACCGGGTGAGCTGGACGAGTTCCTCGCCGGCCAGCGCACCTGCCGCGTGGCGACCGTGTCCGCCGACGGCGCTCCGCACGTCAGCGCCCTGTGGTACGTCTGGGACGGCACCTCGCTGTGGCTGTACTCGGTCGTGCGCAGCAAGCGGTGGGCGGATCTGCGCCGCGATCGACGGATCGCCGTCGTGGTGGACACGGGTGAGGAGTACGACCAGCTGCGGGGCGCCGAGCTGTCCGGCACGGCGGAGTTCGTCGGCGAGATACCGCGCACCGGGGAGCTGTGCGCGGAACTCGACGTGCCGGAGATGCTGTTCGCCCGCAAGAACTTCGGCCTGGAGGAGATGCCTCACGACGGCCGCCACGCCTGGATCCGGCTGACCCCGACGAAGATCGTCTCCTGGGACTTCCGCAAGCTGGGCGGGTAGGCCCTACCCGCTCACCCGGGCCGTCACGGCCTCGCCTGCCGCGCGCAACGCCTCCACCGCCGCCCGGATCGAGGGGCGGCGGTCGGCGTCGGCCCGCCACACCACGTAGACGTGCCGTCGCACCTGCTGCCGCACCGGCACGGTCACCACTCCCGCCGGCACCGGGTCGCGCCCGAGGCGCGGGGCGATGCACACCCCGAGCCCGGCGGCGACCAGCCCGAGCTGGGTGTGCGTCTCCCCGGCGCGGTGGCCGACGCACGGCTCGATGCCCTTGGAGCGCAGGGTGAACATGAGCCACTCATGGCAGAACTCGCCGTCGCCCCACGTGATCCACTCGTCGTCGGCGAACTCCTCCAGGCCGACCTCCGCCCGGTCGGCGAGCCGGTGGCCGGCCGGCATCGCCACATCCGCCGGATCGTCCAGGAGCGCCGCCTTCACCAGGCCGTCCGGCAGCGGCATCGGCTTGTTGTACCAGTCGAGGACGACCGCGAGGTCCAGGTCGCCGCGCACCACGCCGGCCACCCCGTTCTCGGGTTCCAGCTCGCTCGAGCGCAGCCGCAGCGCGGGATGGTCGGCGCGCAGCGCGGCCAGCGCGGTGGGGAGCAGTCCGCGGGCGGCCGTGGGGAAGGCCGACAGGCGCAGTTCGCCCGCCACCTGCCCGCGCTGTACCTCCAGGTCGGCCTGGGCGAGTTCGACCTGCGACAGGATCCGCGCCGCGTGCTCGGCGAGCAGCCGGCCCGCGTCCGTGAGCCGCACCCCGCGCCCGTTCCTGGCCAGGAGCTGCTGCCCCACCTCGCGCTCCAGCTTGGCCATCTGCTGGGAGACGGCCGAGGTGGTCACGTGCAGTCCCTCCGCGGCGCCGCTGACCGAGCCGTGCCGGGCGAGGGCGTCGAGGGTGCGCAGACGCTCGAGGTTCAACATGTAAGCAATACTACGAGATACCGGGTGCGAAATCTCGATTGTGCTACGAGATCGTCCTGGGTCATCGTGGGGCCATGAGCACCGTCTCCACTCCGCGAACCGTCACCGCCCCCACCACCGTCCCACGCCGCCGCGCCGCTCTCGACTGGCGGATCCGCTTCGGTGTCCTCTCGCTGATCTGGGGCTTCAGCTTCCTGTTCATCAAGGTCGGCACCGAGGCGTACGCCCCGTTCCAGGTCACGCTCGGCCGGCTGGCCTTCGGCACGGCGGTGCTCGCCGTCGCCATGGCGGTCAAGCGCGAGCGCCTGCCGCGCTCCGCCCGCACCTGGGGACATCTGGCGGTCGCGGGGTTCCTCCTCAACGCGCTGCCGTTCTCCCTCTTCGCCTACGCGGAGCTGACCATCCCGTCGACGCTCGCCGGGATCTGCAACGCGACCTCGCCGCTGTGGGGCATGGTCCTGTCCCTGGTGGCGCTCTCCGAGGACCGGCCGACGCGACGCCGGGTGGCAGGGCTCGGCATCGGCTTCCTCGGCGTGCTGACGGTTCTCGGCGCCTGGCAGGGGTTCCACGGTCTGGACCTGACGGGCACGGCGCTGGCCCTGCTCGCCTCGCTGAGCTACCCGGTGGGCTGGATCTACGTCCGCCGCACCCTGGCCGGTTCCGCCCACTCCCACCTGTCGCTGACGGGCGGCCAGTTGCTGCTGGCCACGCTGCAACTGGCCGTCGTCACGCCGGTCTTCACCACCCTGCCCACGCACGTCGCGGTCCTGCCCCTGCTGGCCATCGCCGCGCTGGGCGTGCTCGGCACGGGTGTGGCGATGCTGCTCCAGTACGGCGTGGTCGCCGAGGTCGGCCCGACGACGGCGCAGATGGTCACGTACTTCGTCCCGGTCGTCGCCATCGCGGCCGGCGTGGCGGTCCTGGGCGAGCCACTGACCTGGTCGACGCCGGTCGGTGCGCTGATCGTCCTGGCGGGCGCGGCACTGACCCAGTCCCGCCCCAAGGTCGAGCGGCACTAGACGTAGCTCCGGGCAGGAGCCGGGCCCACAGCGGAGGCGACCGCGTCCGCCAGGGGCCCGGTGTCGTCCGCGGTCAGGGTCGAGACGGTGATCCGGATGCCGGGCGGCGCGCTCAGCCGGAAGCGGGCGCCGGGCGCGACCGCCCAGCCGGCGTGCAGCAGCCGGGCGACCGCGCCGGTCTCGTCCGGCACGGGCACCCACACGTTCATGCCGGTGACGCCGTGGGCCGTGACGCCGCGCCCGGCGAGCGCGTCGATCAGCGCGCCGCGGCGCCGCCCGTACTCCGCGGCGACCGCCCGCGCGTCCACCGCGCCGTCCGTCCACAGACGGACCACCGCCCGCTGCACGAACCGGCTCACCCACCCGGGCCCGAGCCGCTGCCTCCCGCGCACCCGGTCGACGGTGACGGTGTCCCCGGTGAGCACCGCGAGCCGCAGATCGGGGCCGTACGCCTTGGCCACCGAGCGGACGAGGGCCCAGTGCCGGGTGACCCCGGCGAGGGGGTGGAGGGGCACGTCTACGATCCCGTGGCCGTGGTCGTCCTCGATCAGCAGGGTCCCCGGATGGTCCCGCAGCACGGAACGCAGGGCACGCGCGCGGGGGGCGCTCACCGCGGCGCCGGTCGGGTTCTGCGCCCGGTCCGTGACGATGAGGGCGCGCGCGCCGGTCTCCAGGGCGGCGCGTACGGAGCCGGGCAGCGGCCCCTCGTCGTCGACTCCGACAGGGACCGTGCGCAGCCCGAGCGCCGGCACCAGGTCGAGGGTTCTGCCCCAGCCGGGGTCCTCGACGGCGACGGCGTCCCCGGTCTTCAGATGGGCGGCGAGCACCCGTTCGACGGCGTCGAGCGATCCGGAGACGACGGCGAGCGGGCCGTCCGGCACACCGTCGGTGTCCAGGGCGGCCCGCGCGAGGCGCGCCAGCTCCGGTTCCACGGCGACGTCGCCGTACAGCACCGGTGCGCGGTCGGCCTCGGCGGCTGCCGCCGCGAACGCCTCCGTCAGCGAGGGCAGCAGTGCCGGATCCGGGTTGCCACTCGAGACGTCGCGTACGCCTTCGGGCACGTCCACACGGATGTGGTCCCGGCCCGTCGTGGCCGGCGCGGGTCGTACCCGGCTGCCGCGGCGTCCGGCGGTCTCGATGACGCCGCGTTCCCGCAGGATGCGGTACGCGGCCGCGACGGTGTTCGGATTGACACCCAGCTCCAGGGCCAACTCCCGTTGCGGCGGGAGACGTTGACCCGGCTCCAGCTCGCCGGTACCGACCGCACGCTCTATGCCGGCCGCAATCTCCGCTGCGCCCCGCCCTGTGAACCGATATCCTCCTAGCACAAAGCAGATTATGCACTAGTGCAATGGAGGGCGCACATGCAGGGGGCGCACATGCAGGAGACCCGACAGTCGACACCGCGGCCCGCCGCCTACACCCCGACCGGCCGCACCGTGCCCACGCGCTCCGCGGACCGTGCGTCGTACGACAAGGAACTGGTGCACGCGATACTCGACGAGGGCTACGTCTGCCACCTCGGCTTCGTCCGCGACGGCGCGCCGGTCGTGTTGCCCACGCTGTACGGCCGGGTCGGCGAGCGGCTGTACGTCCACGGTTCGACCGGCTCGCGCCCGCTGCGGATGACCGGCGAGGCCGACCCGGGGCTTCCGGTCTGTCTGACGGTGACGCACGTCGACGGCCTGGTCCTGGCCCGCTCGGCCTTCCACCACTCGATCAACTACCGCTCCGTGGTGGTGCACGGCATCGCCCACCAGGTCACGGACCCCGAGGAGAAGCGGACGGCCCTGGACGCGCTGGTCGACCACGTCGTGCCGCGCCGCTCACGCGACTCCCGGCCCGCCAACAAGAAGGAACTGGCTGCCACCGCCGTGATCCGCCTCGACCTGGACGAGGTCTCCGCCAAGCTCCGCACCGGCGGCGCGAACGACGAGCCCCAGGACCTCTCGCTCCCCCACTGGGCCGGCGTGGTCCCGGTCCGCAGGGAGTACGGCACCCCGCTCCCGGACGCCGGCCTGGCACCCGACATCGGCCTGCCGGACTACCTGGCGGCCCTGTGATGCTGATCCATCCCTGGGACGCGCCCCGCGACGACACGGAGTGGCAACACTGGCTCGCCGCCCATGACTTCGGGCAGCTCGCCGTGAACGGACCGCCGGGCGAGCCGCCGTACGTGCAGCCGCTGCACTTCGCGTACGACGCCGGGCGCGGCGAGGCCGTCACCCACCTCGCCCGCCCCAATCCGCTCTGGACCGCGCTGGAGGCGAACCCCCGGGTACTGCTCAGCGTGGTCGACGACTATGTGTATGTGCCCGGCCCTTGGCAGGCCCCGGCCGGCACCCCGTCCGAGCACGGCGTACCGACGAGTTTCTACGCGGCCGTCCAGCTCCGGTGCATCGCCCACGTGGTGGACGACGCGGCCCGCAAGGCGGAGCTGCTGAACCGCCAGATGGGCCACTTCCAGCCGGAGGGCGGCTCCGCACGGGCGGCGGCGGGCGAGGCGCCGTACGGCCGCATGCTGTCCGGGATCCGCGGCCTGCGGCTCGAAGTGACCGATGTACGGGCGAAGTTCAAGTACGCGAGCCACAAGGCGGACGGGGTGCAGGACCGTATCGTTGCGGGCCTCGAGGCGCGGGGCGGCGTGCGGGACGCGGCGGCCCGGGAGCACCAGCTGCGCAGGCGGGGAGTGTGGTCCCCGGACCAATGAGGTGCCGGTGCGGGCTCCTGCACGGCTTCGTGGAACCCGCACCCCTCGGTGCCGTCACACCGGGACTGCTTCCTCCTCCGCCGCCCGCGCCTGCCGCGCCTCCGCGAGCGCGAGCCCCGCGACCGAGGCGAGCATCAGTGCCGTTCCGACGAGCGTCGCCGCCGTGAGCCGCTCACCGAGCAGGGCGATGGCCAGGACCGCCGCACCGACCGGCTCGAGCAGCATGATCACGGACACGGTGGCGGACCGTACGACAGCCGCGCCCGCGAAGTAGAGGGCGTAGGCCAGGGCCGTGGGCACCGCCGCGATGTACGCCAACAGCGCGACCAGCCCGGCGGGGTGGGCGGCGTGCGGAAGCAGCCCCTCGTCCAGTGCGAACGGCAGCAGGCACACACTGGTGACCGCGAACGCCGACACGGTCGCGGCGGACCCGTCGGCCGCGCCGTCGCGCCCCCACCATCGGGTGAGCAGCGTCATGACGCTGTAGCCGGCCGCCGACACGACCGCGAGCAGCACACCCCACGGGCGCACGGTCGCGCCACCACCGCCGAGCACGAGCACCCCCAGTCCGGCGAGCGCCCCGGCGACGGCGGCCACCCCGCCGCCTCCAAGCCGCTCCCCCAGCGTGAGGCGGGCGCCGAGGGCGATCAGGACGGGCCCGGCGCCGAGGGTGACGACGGTCGCCACCGCGAGCCCGGTGGCCGAGACGGCCGCGAAGTAGGCGGTCTGGAAGACGGCGAGCCCGAGCCCGGTGGCACAGGCCCGCAGCGCCCTGCGGCCGAGGGGCCCGGGTGCGGCGGCGCGGGCCGCACGCGGGCGCATCAGACGGGCGGCGACCAGCAGCACGAGCCCGGCCGCGCAGCGCCAGAAGGACAGGGCGACAGGGCCCATATCACTGGTCCGGTAGACCAGGGACGCGGCCGCGCCCGCGGTACCCCAGGCGGTACCGGCGACGATCAGATAGAGAAGGCCTCGCCCGACGGGCAGACCTGAGGCAGCATTCGACACGAGTTGTCTCCGCAGAGGTGCAGAAGTTCGGCGGGGGACCCGTCATGCGCCGGGTCCGTGGACTTCTTCTGCGGGCAGCACACCGCCGCGCCCGGCGGTGGGCCGGGCGCGGATTCCGGAGGGCCCGCCTCAGGCGGCCGGAGGCGGAAGAACGAGTGCGTCCGAATGCATGATCCGTACCCTAGGCGGCGGCTTCGCGGGCCGACAACTCACTTTCCTCTTCCTCGCCGGCGCTCGCGACCGGCTCCGCCGAGCCCTGCACGGGCGCCGAGGACTGGGCGATGAACGCGCCCACCAGGACCACCGCACCGCCGACGATCTGCGGCGCCGAGAGGTGCTCGCCGAGCAGCACCCAGGCCAGCACGGTGGCGATGACCGCTTCGAGGCAGGCCACCACGCCCGCGACCTGGGGCGAGAGCCGGCGCACGGACAGCACGCCCGTGACGTAGGCGAGGACCGTGGCGACGAGCACGATCCAGGCCAGGAGGAGGACGGCCGGGACACGCGTGCCGTCCATGTCCGCGGTGCCGGTGAGCACCGGCCAGTCCATGGTCCAGGGACGGGCCACGACGGTGAGCACGCCGGCCCCGACGAGCAGCCCGTACGCGATGACGCCGAGCGGATCGGGAGCCTCGTCGCCCGCCTCGCTGCCCTGGTCGGACAGGACGAAGTAGCCGACCTGGCAGCAGGCGGCGCCGAGCGCCAGCAGTATCCCGAGCGGGTCGAAGCCCAGTCCCGACCACACCTCGACGACGCAGGCGAGCCCGCCGACCGCGAGGACCACGCCGACCGCCGCGGCACGCGTCACCGGCCGCCGCTGCACGAAGCGCACCCAGCCGAGGACGAGCGCGGGCGCCAGGTACTCGATGAGCAGGGCGACACCGACGGGTATCCGGGACAGCGCGGCGAAGTAGCAGGCCTGGACGCCGGCGACGGCGAGCAGTCCGAACCCGGCGAGCAGGGCGGGGCGGCGGCGCAGCAGGGCACGGTGGCGTACGGCGAGCGGCAGCATCACGAGCGCCGCGCCCGTGACCCGTAGCCACACCACGTGCAGAGGGTCGAGCCCCGCCTGGATCAGCGGCTTGGCCGCGACACCCGACCCACCGAAGGCGACCGCCGACGCGAGCGCGAGCCCCAGCCCGACGCCTCTGCCACGGTTGCTCTGACTGCCCTGAGACGTATGCACCGGCACATGATGGCAGGAGACGACATGAGCGTCACCATCAATAGCTCCTGTCTCAGCGACTGGACGGAACCACGCCCGACGCCTCGATCCGCTCCGCCAGCACCCTTACGTCGACGCCCGAGCGGCCGAGGACCTCGACGGCGCGCGACTCGGGGTCCGCGACCATCGCCGCGAGCAGGTCCAGCCCGCGTACGCATACGTCGCCGCGCCCGGCGGCACGCCCGTACGCCGCCCCGAGGGCGGTCGCCGCGGCGGGCGACCAGCCCTCCGGCTCCTTCAGCACCGGCACCGCGCCCGAGTCCTCGACGGTGGTCTGCCAGCGCAGCCCGTAGCCGATCGCGCGCTGGACGAGGTAGCCGAGCAGCCGGGCGACCTGCGCCCCGTCGAAGACGGCGCGCACCTCAGGGTCGGACTCCAGCAGCGTGTGCAGCAGATGGGCGGTGTCGATCCCCCGGTCCCCGTCACGCAACGCCCTCCTGCGGGCGCCGGAAAGCACCGCTGCCAGCTCCGAGGTGACCCTGGCATCGGGGTGGGACTGGCGCCTGCCGCATTCGGCGGCCGCGCGCTGGACATGACGGGGTGGCACGTCCTCCACCCCATCAGTCCCACCGGTCCGAGTCATCCTCGGCGGGCAGCATTCGCGCGTCCGCCACAGGTTGGGCATGGCTGACCCGGTTCTCCTCCTTACGGATGACATCGCGCCCTTTCCACTCAGGGGCCGCGCGTCGCCCTGCCCGTGACCGGTGCGGTATCGGCGTCCGCAATTTCTGACTGTTCGTCAGTATTGAATGTTGCAGACTCTGCGGCTACGTTCCGCGACACCCAAAGCTGCGCCCGGCGCAGCAGCCGACGCGAAGGGGTGGTCGCATGGCCGAAGTCAGCGCGGAAGCTCGCATCGAGGCCCCCGCCGAGAAGGTGTGGGCCGCGCTCACCGACTGGTCGGCGTACGGCGAGTGGAACGCGACCCACACCGGCTTTCCGAAGGGCGGTCCCGAAACCCTCGCGGTGGGCGGGACTTTCGAGGAGAGCATGAAGCTCATGGGCTTCCCGGCCGAGGTCACCTGGACCATCGACGAACTGCGCCCGGGGCACGTGCTGTCCATCCGCGGCAAGGGCCCGATGGCCGTGGACCTCGCCACCCGTTACACGCTGACACCCGACGGCGAGGCCACCTCGGTGCGCATCGACGGGGAGTTCACCGGCGCGGCGGTGTCCCTCATGGCGGGCAAGCTGAGGGACTCGGCGACGGCCGCGCTGAACGAGTCGCTGCGCAGGCTTGGCGCACTGGTGTCCTGACGGTACGGACACCAAGGCGCCCCGCGGACGCGGTGCCGCGGGGCGCCCTCACCTCACCGCGCCGTCAGTGCTCGTCGGCGAGGATCAGGTACAGCTTCTTGCGGGCCTCGTTGATGACCGCGAGGGCCTTGTCGCGCTGGTCCTTGTCGCCGGTCTTCCAGACCTGGCCGAACGCCTCCATCAGACCGACGCCGGCCTGCCGGATCTCGTGCAGCGCCTCCCAGTCGACACCGCGCGAGGCCTCCTCCCAAGGGGCGTCGGGGCCTTCGTCGGCCGCGGTGCGACCCGGCTCGGTGAGCGAGAAGAGCTTCTTGCCCCCCTCGCTCTCGCTGGTGATCAGACCCTCGTCCTCCAGCAGCTGGAGGGTCGGGTAGACCGAGCCCGGGCTGGGCTTCCACGCCCCGCCGCTGCGCTCGGCGATCTCCTGGATCATCTCGTAGCCGTGCATGGGCCGGTCCTTGAGAAGGGCCAGGATCGACGCGCGTACGTCGCCGCGCCGCGCCCTGCCCCGCGGTCCGCCCCGGCCGCGCCCGCCCCAGGGGCCGCCGGGGCCGAAGAAGCCCGGCCCTCCGAAGCCGGGGCCACCGGGTCCGCCCGGCCCGAAGGGTCCGAAGGCTCCGCGCCGACCGTCGAAGCCGCCCCTCATGTGGTGTCCGTGTCGCTCGTATCCGAAGTCCTGTCCATGGGAACGCATCCCCCACCACTCCATTCCATCGTTGATCTGTCGCGATGCTTCAACGATATATCGGGACTGTTCGCAAGACAAGGCCCTGCCGAAGCCTGGACAGAAGCCGGGCTCCGGGCTTCCCGCCCGACCGGCTGCCACCTGCCACCTGCCACCTGCCACCTGCCACCTGCCACCTGCCGCCGACACCAGTCCAGCCGCCGCGAATTGGCCTTGGCCCGCCCTGACCGACGGCCTCTAGCGTCGGCCCATGCGGATTCGTATCGTCGACGCCTTCACCGACCGCCCCTTCGCCGGCAACCCGGCCGGTGTCCTCCTCCTCGACTCCTTCCCGGACGACGACTGGCTCCAGAACGTGGCCCGCGAGGTCAACCACGCCGAGACCGCCTTCGCGCACCCTCTGCCCGACGGAGGCGAGGCCGACTGGGCGCTGCGCTGGTTCACCCCCACCACCGAGGTCGCCCTGTGCGGCCACGCGACCCTGGCCACCGCCCACGTCCTGCACACCACGGGCGCCCACGAGGGCCCCGTCCGGTTCGCCACCCGCAGTGGTGTCCTCCGCGCCGCGCCGCACGAGGACGGTTCGGTCACGCTGGACTTCCCCACCGCGCCGCTCACCCGCGTCGAGATCCCCGACGGCGTGGCAGAGGCCCTCGGCGCCCAGCCCCGCACCGCCGTCGACACCGGGCCGGGCGTCGGTGACCTGGTCCTCGAGCTCGCCGACGAGAAGACGGTCCTCGGCCTCGCCCCGGATCTCCGGGCGCTCGCCCGCCACTCACGGCGCGGCATCATCGCCACCGCGCGCGCCGAGGATCCCTCCCGCGGGTACGACTTCGTCTCGCGCTGCTTCTTCCCGAACGTGGGCATCGACGAGGACCCGGTCACCGGCAGCGCCCACACCGCCCTCGCTCCCTACTGGTCCGAGCGCCTCGGCCGCCCCGACCTCACCGGGCTGCAGGCCTCCCCGCGCTCCGGCCGCGTCCGCACCGAACTCCGCGGCGACCGCACCCTGCTCACCGGCCACGCGGTCACCGTCATCGAGGGCGAACTGCTCGCGTAACGGCACACCAGGGGCTCGCGACGCCGTCATGAGCCCCTGTCCGGCCCGTTCACGCCGTCGGCAGCCAGCCCACCTTCCCCGCCAGCAGCGCGTACCCCACGAACGCCCCGATGTCGAGCAGTGAGTGGGCCACCACCAGGGGGCCGACCCGCCCCCAGCGCCGGTACAGGTAGACGAAGACCACGCCCATCACCATGTTGCCGAAGAAGCCGCCGATGCCCTGGTAGAGGTGGTAGGAGCCGCGCAGCACAGAGCCGGCCACCAGGGCGGTGCCGGGGGTCCAGCCCAACTGGCCCAGCCGGCGCAGCAGATAGCCGACGACGATGACCTCTTCGAGGACGGCGTTCTGCACCGCCGACAGGATCAGTACGGGGAACTTCCACCACACGTTCGGCAGCGCCTCGGGGACCACCGTCAGATTGGCACCCAGCCCTCGGGCGGCCAGGTAGAAGGCGATGCCCGTGGAGCCGATCACCGCCGCGATCGCCGCCCCGCGCCCGAGGTCCGGCCACGGCCTGCTCCGGTCGAAGCCGAGCGTGCGCAGCGACGCCCCCTCCCGCAGCAGGAAGTGCGCGACCAGCGCCACCGGGACCAGCGCGGTGGCGATCCCGAAGAGCTGCCAGGCGAGATCGAGCCAGGGGCGGCCGGGCGCGGCCGAGGCGTTCATGGTGGCCGCCTGGTCCTTGAGCCCGCCGGGTTTGGTGACCGACCCGACAAAGCTGATCAGCGCGGAGACCCCGCTCGCCCCGAGCGAGAGCCCCAGCACCAGCAGCGTCTCGGCACGGAAAATCCGTCGCGTCGGTCCTTCCGCCGTAAAGGAATCGGCCACCGACCCTGCCTCCACCCGCACTCCGCCTCCAGTTGAGCGATCCCGCCTCGTCCCCATCTTCTGCCATACGGCTGTGTAGGGGCACGGGGCTCAACAGGGAGGGGCTGCTCGTCAGGGGAGACGGACCAAGGTGACCGTGCGGCCGGTCAGCCCGGCCTCGCGGGATCACTCACCTCACGCCCGCCGGTTCCGGTAACCCGACCGGCCAGGTGTGGACCGGTTCTCCGGCGTGCATCAGCTCGCGGTACCGCACGGTCGTCGCGGCCAGCGCGGCGTCGCGGTCGAGCCCCCGCTCCAGGGCCCGGTGGAACATGGCGGCCTGCCAGCTCGCGCCGTTGACGCGCCGCCGGCACCGCTCCTCGATCACTGAGAGGTAGAAGTCCCGGTCGGCGGGTTCGACTCCCCACGCGGCCAGTCCCGCCTCGGCGAGCGGCAGCAGCTCGTCGCGCACCAGGTCCACGGCCGCCACCTCGGTGGTCCCGCCGTACCGGCCGCGCTTCGGCCACTGCAGGCGTGCCTCGATGCCGTACCGGCAGGCCGCGTCGAAGTTGGCGGCGGCGGCCTCGAACGGCAGCCGCGTCCACACCGGCCGCGTTTCCTCGGCGAGGGCGCGGACCAGGCCGTAGTAGAAGGCCGCGTTGGCGATCACATCGGTGACGGTGGGTCCCGCGGGCAGCACCCGGTTCTCCACCCGCAGATGCGGGACGCCGTCCGCGATGCCGTAGACGGGTCGGTTCCAGCGGTAGATGGTGCCGTTGTGCAGGACCAGTTCCGAGAGCTTCGGGACGCCGCCCTCGTCCAGGACGCGCAGGGGTTCCTCTTCGTCGCAGATCGGCAGCAGTGCCGGGAAATAGCGCAGGTTCTCCTCGAACAGGTCCTGGGCCGAGGTGATCCAGCGCTCCCCGAACCAGGTGCGCGGCCGCACACCCTGCGCCTGGAGTTCCGGCGGCCGGGTGTCGGTGGACTGCTGGAACAGCGGCGGCCGGGACTCGCGCCACAGCTCACGTCCGAACAGGAACGGAGAGTTGGCGCCGAGCGCGACCTGCACCGCCGCGACCGCCTGGGCCGCGTTCCACAGGTCCGCGAAGCGGTTCGGGGTGACCTGGAGGTGCAGCTGGACCGAGGTGCAGGCGGCCTCGGGCGTGATGGACCGCGCGCTGCACTCGAGCCGTTCGACACCCTCGATGTCGAGCCGGAAGTCCTCGCCGCGCGCGGCCACGATCTGGTCGTTGAGCAGGGTGTAGCGGTCGACCGCGGAGAGGTTGGAGGAGACCAGGTCGTCGCGGTCGAGCGTCGGGAGGATGCCGATCATCAGGATCGAGGCATCCAGCTCGTTCGCTTTCCGGTCGGCATAGGCGAGCGAGATCCGCAGCTCCTCGGCGAGCCGGTCGAAAACCCGCCCGCCCAACCTGTGTGGAGCTATGTTGACCTCGAGGTTGAACATGGCGAGTTCTGTTTGGAAATCTCGGCTCGCAATCCTTTCCAGAACCTGGGCGTTCATCATTCTCGGAGTCCCGTCCTGCCCGACGAGATTCAACTCGATCTCTAGGCCCATCAGGTTCTTGGGGCGATCGAACCGCTTCTCCTCCAGCAGTCGCGCGAGTCCCGTCAGGCACTGCCTGAGCTTGTCGCGGTAGTGCTGGCGATCGGACAGGTCGAACGGCCCTGCCACGACCTTCTCTCCCATCGAAGCGTCCCTCCTGAGATGGGCAGGCCGACGTTACGGCCGCTGCTGTCCCGGGTCACGGGGGATGATGCCCAGGCAACGCGATCGATAACGTCCCAGTTGCGACCGTCACCCGCTACGCTGGAGGCGGCGCGCGGCCGGGCACATTCACGAGGCATGGAGCAGGACGCAGTTTCACGGTGCAACCGTCTCGTGAAAAACGCCGACGAGAATCAGCCGACCGCTACGGACAAGTATTCCGAGGTCGCCGCGCTGACGCCTGCGCAGGACCGGGACGAACCCCGCTTATCGTCGACCGGATATCACCTTGCCGACATAAGCGCGTCGTTCCGATGAAACAGCGCATGAACACGCGTCGTATAAACTTTGCGCACGGGGCAGAGAGTTGGCGCTCACGGTTCGGGCCTTGTCGTCAAAGCGCCACCGTTCGTCCGGGCTCGGTTACCCCCTTCCCTCCCTCTGACCCCGAGAGCTGACAGCGCCGTCCGCCCGCCCACCACGCCCTCGCGCCCCTTTGCCTGTCGAATGAGAGGCGACCCACCATGCAGCTGCATGTCCCTCCGGCTCCCGCGCCCGCTCTCCGCTCCGTCCTCACGGCACTCGGTTCCCCCACCGCGGTGAGGGAGGCTCCCACCCCCTCCCTGCGCACGGCCCAGGGACCCGCGACCCCCGAACTTCCGCTGCCCGTCCATGTCCTGGACCGGATCACCCCGGCCGGCGCATCGGGTACCCGCCTCGCCGGGTGGCGATTCCTCATCCGCTCCGGGGGCCGCGCCGTGGCCGCCGCCGAGACCATGCTGACGCCCGACGGCTGGGCCTTCTCGCACTTCTTCGAGGGCCCGTACGTCGCCGCGACCGAGCGCGCCGTGCTCCAGGCGGAAGCCTCGCTGACCGAGCCCTACCAGGCCCGGCTGCTGTCCGTGCCGGAGCTGTACATGCTCACCCTGTGGCTGCACGGCGACTGCACGGCCGACGGCGCGACGGGCCACCCGGCCGCGAACGACCTCCTGGTGCCGCTCGCCCCGGCGCCGCCCGGCATCGCGGCGCACCGCCCGCACCGCGTCGCCGACCTCCTGCCGATCCTGACCCTCCGGGTCACCCGCACCCCGCTGCTCGGCCAGCCCGCATAGTTTCCGGGTCTCCTCCCACCGTGCCCCGCCGCCGGAGACGGCCGCGGGGCACGTCACATGTTCGGGCCATCGAACACCTCCCGCCCCCCTCGCTCGTTCGTGCCCGATGACGCTCGTACGAGGGACGACGTGCGGGTCGGCCCGTACGGACTAGCCCCTTCCGGCCACCCCGAACCATCCGAAGTGACCCTGCGGTCGGGCTGAACCGCCCGGGCGGGGGATGCGTCATGAACCTGTGAGGAGCGGTACTGGGAAATCCCTGCGGATCGACGCCCGTGGGGCAACACTGGGTTCCTGACCGACGTATCACCGACGGGGGGCGGCGATGAGCGACACCGCGAGCCGCAGGACAGACACGACAGCCATCTCACACATACCGACAGAGCGAAAGATCCCCACCACCATGTGCCAGCACCAGCCACCGTGCCCGACCGCCGAATCCGCCGACCGGGAGTCCGCCCGTCTCGTGGCGCACCACCCGGAGCAGGGATGGAGCCTGCTGTGCAACGGCGTGCTCCTGTTCGAGGACACCGGTGAGCTTCTGCCGGACGGCCAGATCATCGCCCCGCACCGCCCGCTGGGCACCGACCAGGTGATGACAGCCGCCTGAGCGCGCACCAGGGCATCCGCTGCCCTGACACACGAGGGGCCGGCCGGAGACACACGCTCCGCACCGGCCCCGACGCATGTCCGAGGGTGATCACTCGTCGTAGGCGTCCAGCGGCGGGCAGGAGCAGACCAGGTTCCGGTCGCCGAAGGCCTGGTCGATGCGGCGCACAGGCGGCCAGTATTTGTCCGCGGCCGATACCCCGGCCGGGAAGACGGCCTCCTCACGCGTGTAGGCGTGCTTCCACTCACCGCCCAGCGCCGCCGCCGTGTGCGGGGCGTTGCTCAGCGGGTTGTCCTCCGCGGGCCACTCGCCCGAGCCGACCTTCTCGATCTCCGCCCGGATGGCGATCATCGCGTCGCAGAACCGGTCCAGCTCCGCCAGGTCCTCCGACTCGGTGGGCTCGATCATCAGCGTGCCGGCCACCGGGAACGACATCGTCGGCGCGTGGAAGCCGTAGTCGATGAGCCGCTTGGCGACGTCGTCCACGCTCACGCCGGTCGCCTTGGTCAGCGGCCGCAGATCGATGATGCACTCGTGCGCGACCAGGCCGCCGGGGCCGGTGTAGAGGACCGGGTAGTGCGGCTCGAGGCGCTTGGCGATGTAGTTCGCGGACAGCACGGCCACCTGCGTGGCGCGCTTGAGGCCCTCGCCGCCCATGAGCCTGACGTACGCCCAGGAGATCGGCAGGATGCCCGCGGAGCCCCAGGGGGCGGCCGAGATCGGGCCCACGCCCGTCTGCGGACCGGCCTCGGGCTGCAGCGGGTGGTTCGGCAGATACGGCGCCAGGTGCTCGCGGACCGCCACCGGGCCGACGCCCGGACCACCGCCGCCGTGCGGGATGCAGAACGTCTTGTGCAGGTTCAGGTGCGAGACGTCGCCGCCGAAGTGGCCCGGCTTGGCGAGGCCGACCAGCGCGTTGAGGTTGGCGCCGTCGACGTAGACCTGACCGCCCGCCTCGTGCACCGCCGCGCAGATGTCGGCGACGTGCTCCTCGAACACGCCGTGCGTGGACGGGTACGTGATCATCAGCACCGACAGCTCGTCGCGGTACTGCTCGATCTTGGCCCGCAGGTCCTCGACGTCGATCTCGCCGTCCTCGGCGGTCTTCACCACGACGACCTTCATCCCGGCCATGACGGCGCTGGCGGCGTTGGTGCCGTGCGCGGAGGACGGGATGAGGCAGACGGTGCGCTGGTCGTCGCCGTTGGCGCGGTGGTAGCCGCGCACGGCCAGCAGACCCGCCAGCTCGCCCTGGGAGCCGGCGTTGGGCTGGAGGGAGACCTTGTCGTAGCCGGTGACCTCGGCGAGACGTTCCTCCAGCTCGTGGATGAGCGTGAGGTAGCCCTGGGCCTGCTCGGCGGGCGCGAACGGGTGCAGCTGACCGAACTCGGGCCAGGTGACCGGCTCCATCTCGGTGGTCGCGTTGAGCTTCATGGTGCAGGAGCCCAGCGGGATCATGCCGCGGTCGAGCGCGTAGTCGCGGTCGGCCAGCCTGCGCAGGTAACGCAACATCGCGGTCTCGGAGCGGTGCTGGTGGAACACCGGGTGGGCGAGGTAGTCGTCACTGCGCAGCAGGGTCTGCGGGAGCGCGTCCTCGATGGTGGCGTCCAGCGCGTCGATGTCGCCCCCGACGCCGAACGCGGTCCACACCGCGCGCAGCTGGGCCCGGCCGGTGGTCTCGTCGCAGGCGGCCGAGACATGGTCGGCGTCGACGAGGCGCAGGTTGACGCCGTTCTCGCGGGCGGCGGCGACGACGTCGGCGGCCCGCCCCGGGACCCGGGCGGTGACGGTGTCGAAGTAGGTGCCGTGGACGACCTCCACCCCGCCGGCCTTCAGGCCCGCGGCGAGGACCGCGGTGTACCGGTGGGTGCGCCGGGCGATGTTCCGCAGGCCCTCGGGCCCGTGGTAGACGGCGTACATCCCGGCCATCACGGCGAGCAGCACCTGGGCGGTGCAGATGTTGCTGGTCGCCTTCTCGCGGCGGATGTGCTGCTCGCGCGTCTGCAGGGCGAGCCGGTACGCCCTGTGGCCGTCGGCGTCCACGGAGACTCCCACGAGCCGGCCGGGCAGGCTGCGGGCGAACTTCTCGTGCACCGCCATGTAGCCGGCGTGCGGGCCGCCGAAGCCCATCGGGACGCCGAAGCGCTGGGTGGTCCCGACGGCGATGTCGGCGCCGAGCTCGCCGGGGGACTTCAGCAGGGTCAGCGCGAGCAGGTCGGCGGCGACGGTGACGAGGGCGCCCAGCTGGTGGGCCTGGTCGATGAGGGGCTTGATGTCGCGTACGGCACCGGAGGCGCCCGGATACTGGATCAGTACGCCGTTGATCTCCCGCTCGGCGAGCTCGGCCGGGATGCCGGCGCTGAGGTCGGCGACGACGACCTCGACACCGGTGGGCTCGGCGCGGGTCTGGATCACGGCGATGGTCTGCGGCAGCGCGTCCGCGTCGATCAGGAACAGGCCCTTCTTGTTCTTGCCCATGCGCCGGGACAGCGCCATGGCCTCGGCGGCGGCGGTGCCCTCGTCGAGCAGGGAGGCGCCGGAGGTCGGCAGGCCGGTGAGGTCGGCGACCATGGTCTGGAAGTTGAGCAGGGCCTCCAGCCGGCCCTGGGAGATCTCCGGCTGGTAGGGCGTGTACGCGGTGTACCAGGCGGGGTTCTCCATCACGTTCCGCAGGATCACCGGGGGCGTGAAGGTTCCGTAGTAGCCGAGACCGATCATGGAGTCCAGGACCTGGTTGCGATCGGCGAGGGAGCGCAGCTCGGCCAGCACCTCGGCCTCGGTGCGCGCGCCCGGCAGGTCCAGGGCGTCGGCGTTCTTGATCACATCGGGCACCGCGGCGGCGGTCAGCTCGTCGAGCGAGCCGTAGCCGGCCTGCGCGAGCATCTTGGCCCGCGCCTCCTGGTCGGGCCCGATGTGGCGGTGCTCGAACGGGGTGCCCTGTTCGAGCTCGGAGAGCGGAATGCGCTGGGCGGTCATTGCGGAGGCCTCCTGGTCTGACGCGACCTTCGAGGGGCACCACGGCACGGGTACCCCGACGGCCTCCCCCTCTGTCATCTCGACCTGAGAGCTTCACCGGTCCGCCCGAAGGCTCGCCGGCTTTCACCGTCGGTGAGAGCGGAAGCCGTCGACACCCGCCCTGCTTTCCAGAGTGACCTCGTCCGTGCGGTACCTGGGCCTGAGAGATTCCGGGGAGGATTTGCTCCTTCGGCGCCCCCGGATCGCTCCGGAGGACTCTCCCGCACGGGGTCAACGGCCGCTTGCCAGCCTACCAGCGAGGACGAGTCGGCAGCCTGCGTGGGAATCTTCAAGTGGCCGCCTTCCCGAATGTGCTCTTTCGTAGTGCTTACGGATGGGTTGCGACCAGTTGGAGGGACCGTGCAGACCGACATCGATCCGCGGAATCTGATCGGCCGCAAGGCGTTCGACCGCAATGGCCACAAGATCGGCACCATCGACGAGGTGTACCTCGACGACGCGACGGGTGCGCCGGAGTGGGCGGCCATACGGACCGGCCTGTTCGGCAGGGACGCGTTCGTCCCCCTGGAGCCCAGCGAGCTCGTCGAGGGTGCGCTGTACGTTCCCTTCGAACGCGCCCTGATCAAGGAGGCCCCCGACTTCGGCGTCGGCCGCCACCTGTCCCCCGAACAGGAGCTGCAGCTCTACCACCACTACGGCCTGGACGTCTCGGCACCGCCGCCGCCGGACCGTGACTTCGGCCGTTTGGCGGGGTCGGACGAGACGTGACGGGTCGGCGGCAGACTTCCGTGCCTGCCCACCGGTGTCAGGCGCCTGTGCCCGTGGGGGCCGGGCGCTCCGCGATCTCGGGGGCGTCGGGCACCAGGGGCAGCGGGTCCGCCGGCTCCAGCTGAGGGTCGTCGACGCTGAACGTGCGGACCCGGCCCGGCTCCGACTGCGGTGTCTCGAACCGTACGGTCACCCTGCCCAGCCCGCTTCCCTGCACCCATCCCGGCCCGTACTCGGCATGACGGACGTCGTGCCCCGCGAGCCAGACCCGCTCGGGCGGCGCCGCCGGCTCTTCGGCCAGGGACTCCTCCGCCTCCGGTCTCTCCTCCGTCGTGGCCTCCGCCGCCGCCAGGTGGGCCTGCGCGAACAGGTCCTCCTGTGTGTAGTCGGCGAGTCCGCTGACGCCCACACCCAGCAGCCGTACCCCGCCGGTCGTGTCCACGGGCTCCAGCAGCCGCGCCGCCGCCTCCCGCACCACCGCGGGATCGTCCGTGGGCCCCCTCAGGGTCTCGGACCGGGTCAGGGTGGAGAAGTCGTACCTCCGCACCTTCAGCACGATGGTGCGCCCCGACAACCCGGCGTCCCGTAGCCTGCGCACACACCGGTCCGCCAGCCGCTGCACCTCCAGGCCGATCCGCAGCCGGTCGTGGATGTCGACGTCGTACGTGTCCTCGACGGACACCGACTTGGCCTCCCGCTCGGCGACCACCGGTCGCTCGTCGTGCGCCAGCGCCATCGCGTACAGCGCCTGCCCGTGTGCCTTGCCGAGCAGCCGTACGAGCTCGTCCTCGCCCGCCTCGGCGATCTCGTCGATCGTGGTGATCCCGGCCCGCCGCAGGTGGTCACCGGTCGCCGGGCCGACCCCCGGCAGCGTGCGCACGGGCATCGGACCGAGCAGCGCGCGCTCGGTCCCCGGCCGTATCACTACCAGGCCGTCCGGCTTGGCCTGTTCCGAGGCGATCTTGGCGAGCATCTTGGAGGCGGCGAGCCCCACCGACCCCGTCAGCCCGGTGACGGTCCGGATGTCCGCGCGCAGCTTCACGCCGACCCCTCGCGCCGACTCCTCGTCCCAGGCTGCTCCCCCGGCCTCCAGATCCACGAACGCCTCGTCCAGGCTCAACGGCTCCACCAGCGGCGACAGGCCCCGCAGCAGGGACATCACCTGCTCGCTGATCCTGCGGTAGATCCCGAAGCGCGGCACCAGATAAGCGGCGTTGGGCGCGAGCCGGCGTGCCTGGGCCATGGGCATCGCCGAGTGCACCCCGAAGACCCGTGCCTCGTACGACGCCGTGGCCACCACTCCGCGCGGCCCCAGCCCGCCCACGATCACGGCCTTCCCGCGCAGGCTCGGCTTGGCTGCCTGCTCCACCGAGGCGTAGAAGGCATCCATGTCGAGGTGCAGGATGGTCGGCGCGGTTCTCACATCTCCGATGCTGCCCTACACCACTGACAATGCGGCCCTGCCGCGACCTGCCTCTCAGACGGCCCGGTTGCGCCGCCGCGCCAGCTCGTCCGCCGGGTTGTGGCCCACGATCGTCTCGCCCGTGTCGACACGTTCACCGTGCAACTGAGACAGCGCGTTCTCCACGTCCCGCCACACGACGCCCACGGCGATGCCGAAGATGCCCTGCCCGCCCTGGAGCAGGGCGTGGACCTCGTCCGGGGACGTGCACTCGTAGACCGTCGCGCCGTCGCTCATCAGCGTCATCCGCTCCAGGTCGCGGAAGCCTCGCTCCCGGAGGTGCTGGACCGCGCTACGGATGTTCTGCAGGGACACTCCGGTGTCGAGGAAACGCTTGACGATCTTCAGGACGACGACATCGCGGAAGCTGTACAACCGCTGCGTCCCCGACCCGTAGGCGGGGCGCACGCTGGGTTCGACCAGGCCTGTCCTGGCCCAGTAGTCCAACTGGCGGTAGGTGATGCCCGCGGCGGCGCACGCCGTGGGGCCGCGATAGCCGATGTCCTCGGAAGCCGCCCCTCCGCCGCCCGGCACGGGCCTCGGCCGCTGCGGGGCGGAGCCGGCCGCGTTGCCGTGAAGCCGGTACGGACCGCTCTCCCCCAGATTGCGTCCAGGGGCACCCCCAGCCGTACCGCCGCCGCTGCTTCTCACGCCGACCTCCGTCCTTGACCTGCCTCCTCGACGGTAGGCAGTCACCACGGGTGCGTCAACGATCGCCACACTCGGCACGCCGAGTGATAATCACCCTAGGAGTGGTTTCCCGTGCCCTTCCGCGGGGAAAGGCTAGCCGAATGCTCTGGCGGGCCCTCGAGGGCCGCGGCCACGGCCGCCCTGCCTCTTTGTCACACCCCCGACGGTCAGACGTGTCCTGGCTCCCGGCACACACGGCTTCGTGTCCTGGGCCATCCCCTTCAGCGCAGTGCGCAAGCCCACACCGCGGTCGGCGCGCTCGGGCCCGTGCCCCGCCAAGAGGCGCCGCAGACACGACGGGCAAACCGCGGGCGCCGCGTCGCCCGTCGGTCCAACCCCCGGAGGGACCGTCACTGGCTGCTGGTCCCGAAGTCCTCCGGTGAGATCTGGTCGAGGAACTCGCGGAACTTCTCGACCTCGTCCTCCTGCTCGTCCGGGATGGCGATCCCCGCGTCGTCCAGCACCCCGTCACTGCCGTAGATCGGCGTGCCGGTGCGCAGCGCGAGCGCTATGGCGTCGGACGGGCGGGCACTCACCTCGACACCGCTGGCGAAGACCAGCTCCGCGTAGAAGACGCCTTCACGCAGATCCGTGATGCGCACTTCCGTGAGCTCCTGCCCGACGGCCTCCAGCACGTCCTTGAACAGGTCGTGCGTCAGAGGCCGCGCGGGGGCCATGCCCTGCTGGGCGAACGCGATGGCCGTCGCCTCCCCGGGGCCGATCCAGATGGGGAGGTAGCGGTCGCCTCCCACTTCACGCAGGAGCACGATCGGCTGGTTGGAGGGCATCTCGACCCGGACACCTACGACATCGAGCTCGTTCACACAGCAACCCTAGGCCGTGCTCGGGATGTTTGGGTAGTCGGGCACAGAACGCCTGGCCGATCCGCCCACGGCGAACGCCCGGATCAGGGCAGCCGCACGCCCAGCGCGGACTGCACCAGCGCCGCGTGCAGTTTCACCGCGAGCCCCGCGAGCTCCTTCGTACGGGCCTCGGCATGCGCCCTGGTCTGTGGATTGCGGTGGCGGCGCAGCGGGGCCACCACCTGGTCCACCAAGCCGGCCTCGCGGTCCGCGGCGGCCTTCACCGCGCGCAGATGGCGTGGCTCGATGCCGTGCCGGCCCAGTTCCACCACGAGAGTGGCCACGGTGATCGCCTCGGCTTCGTACGTGCCGTCCGGCAGCGGCGCCAGCAGCCCGTACGACTCCCACTCCTGAAGCTGCTCGGCACCGATCCCGGCGGCCGCCAGCAGCTCCTCGCGGCCGATCCGGGCGGCCGCGGGGCTCTCGGGCTCGCCCAGGAGGTCTCCGAGCAGCTCCCCCTCGCCGATCTCCCCGGGCCGGCCCAGGGACGGCAGCCGCACCTCCTCGCCCCGCTCCAGGGCGTCCAGGTGCTCGCGGATCACCTTCAGCGGCAGATAGTGGTCCCGCTGCATCCTCAGCACCTGGCCGAGCCGCTCGACGTCACGCGCACTGAACTTGCGGTACCCCGACGGGGTCCGCTGCGGCTCGATGAGCCCCTCGGACTCCAGGAAACGGATCTTGGAGATGGTGACTTCGGGGAACTCCTCGCGCAGCACGTTCAGCACCGTGCCGATGCTCATCAGCCGGCCGTCCGCCGCGGCGGTGCCGCTGTCGGCACCGCCGCTCGGTGTGTGAAGCATGGACCCTTCCCCGCGCGGGTCAGATGCCCCGCTGGTTCGCGTAGAAGACCAGCCTGTACTTGCCGATCTGCACCTCGTCGCCGTTGTGGAGCGCGACCTGGTCGATGCGCTCGCGGTTGACGTACGTGCCGTTGAGGCTGCCGACGTCGGCGACCGTGAACATGCCGTCCGGGCCCCGGCGGAACTCGACGTGGCGACGCGAGACCGTCACATCGTCCAGGAAGATGTCGCTCTGGGGATGGCGCCCCGCCGTGGTCAGGTCGCTGTCCAGCAGGAAGCGGCTGCCCGAGTTCGGGCCCCGACGCACCACCAGGAGCGCCGAGCCGAACGGCAGCGCCTCCACGGCCGCCTGCGCCTCGGGAGACAGCGTCGGCACCGGCGTCTGGCCGGTGGCCTCCGCGTCGTAGGCCTCCAGGCCCGAGATGGAGATCGTGGACGTCGTCTCCGACGCACGCTCCGGGACCGCCCCGGCCCGCAGCGGCGCACCGCAGTTGGAGCAGAAGCGGCTGTTCTCCGCGTTGCGGTGACCGCACCGCGTGCACACCAGGGCCGACATGTCCCCGGAACCTATGCCGCCGGACGCGGCAGGGTCAACAGACGGCGCGCCCTGACCTCCGGAAATGTGACCACCCGGACCACTGACCTGATCGCGGAACAGCGGCCGCTGGCCCTCCGCGTCACCCGGCTGTGCACGATGACGGGCAGTGGCGTTGTCGCTGCCCTCTCGCGCGCTCTTGCCGAACAATTTCGCAAACAACTTCACGGGCGATTCCCCTTGACCGAAACAGACCCGCCCGTGGGGCAGGACGAACCCTGATTGCATACACCGGCCGACCCGGACATCCTCACAACGTCCGTTTCCACCAGACAGTTTCCACCACGCACCACCCAATCGGTGCGCCGACCCCCCGCAACCTCATGCCCCTGCCGGACGGCCTCCATGCACCCCCGGTTCACTGGGAGGACGACCGAGCGTAGTCAGGCCGCTTCGCCGCTCGCAAGGCGTCCACGACGATCTTCGTGGAACGCTCCACGGTGACCGTGGCCTGCTCCTTCTCGAGAGTCTGCACCACGCCTCCGGGGATGTTGAGCGCCGGTTCGAGGTCCTGAGGTTTGCCGATGACCTTGAAACGATAGGGCTGGGTGATCTTGTTCCCGTCGACGCTGACACCTTTCCCGGCGTCCGCCAGGTAGGTGCCGGCGACGACCCGTACGCCGTTCACCTCTATCGCCTCCGCGCCGGCCGCGCGCAGCTCCTGGATCGCGTCGAGCAGCATGTCCGCCTGGACCGTCCCCTTCGTGTCCTGGATCGTCATCGTGATCCCGGGCCCCTCGGCGGCCACGGTGCCCGCAAGGATGCCGAGTTGCTTCTCCTTCTCGGCGGTCTGCTTGCGGGCCTCCTCGGCCCGGTTCGAGCTGTTCTCCAACTCGGCCCGCTGATCCTCGAGACCCTGCTTCTCGTCCTGAAGACGCTGCGTACGGTCGTCGAGTTCATCGAGGATGCGCACAAGATCCTCTTGGCGCGCGCCGCGCAGGGCACTGCTGCCGTCGCTGTTGGAGGCGACCTGGACGGCCAGGCCGAAGCCGAGGCCGAACAGCAGCACGGCCACGATGAGTTGGGCACGGCTGACGCGCGGCGGCCACAGTCCCTGCACCAGGCGCTGACGGCCGGTCAGCCCGGTGGCCTGCTCGTCGTCCGTCGTCCCCGACGTCTCGGGCGCCGCGGCCGGCACCTCCTCGGGCAGTTCCCTGCGCAGCCGGTGCTCGGAGGTCTGCGGCGGCTCGGTCGTCTCGTCCTCGTTGCTCATCGGCCTCACGCCCGGAAAACATGCCGGCGGATCGCCGCCGCGTTGGAGAAGATGCGGATGCCGAGGACGACCACCACGCCCGTGGACAGCTGCGCGCCGACGCCCAACTTGTCGCCCAGGAACACGATCAGCGCCGCCACCACCACATTGGACAGGAACGACACCACGAAGACCTTGTCGTCGAAGATGCCGTCGAGCATGGCCCGCAGACCACCGAACACGGCGTCGAGCGCCGCCACGACGGCGATCGGAAGGTAAGGCTCGACGACCGCCGGGACCTCGGGCCGGACCAACAGGCCGACCACCACTCCGACGACGAGGCCCAGTACCGCGATCACGATGTGCCCTTCTCTGTACTCGGTTGTGCTGTTCGTACGATCACACTGGGGGCGGCCGGCAGCCGGAGGTCACCCTCGGTGGAGATGCCGGTCCGGATCCCGTAGTTCTCCTGCAGCGCGTGCAGGTAGAGTCCGTCGGCGCTGTTCTGGAACCGCGTGCTGAGCCGTGCCCCGTCCCCCACCGCGAGCACCGTGTACGGCGGCACCAGCGGCCTGTTGTCCACCAGTATCGCGTCACCCGCGGCCCTGATCGCCGACAGGGCGGTCAGCCGCTGACCGTTGATCGCGATCGCCTCGGCACCCGACTCCCACAGACCGTTGACGACGCGCTGCATGTCCCGGTCGCGTACGCGCCCGGTGTCGGAGAACCCCGAGGTCTCACGCGGGTTGCCGTCGCCACCGGTGGTGGCTTCCTTGGCGTCGTCGACGACGAGCTTCACCCCAGGACCGTGCACCGCGACGGCGCCCGACAGGATCCCCACCAGGTCGGCCGGGTCGCCGCCGCCGTCCTCCCGCAGGGCCGCGCGCTGCCGTGCGCTCACGTCGTCGCGCAGCTTGTCGACCGTGCCCTCCAGCTTGTCCGCGGCGGTGGTCTCGCGCTGAATGCGGTCGATGAGTTCCTGACGCTCCTTGGCGACCGTCGGGGCGGCGACCCGCGCCTGCGCGGCGCCCACGGTCACCACCAGGGCGGCGAGCACGAGGCCTGCCGCGAGACCGAGCTTCGCCCGCAGCGTCCTGGGCATGCCCGCAGCACCCTCGGATGTCTTCCGGGCGGCGGCCTCGGCGTATCCGTCGTCGAGGCTGTGGTCCATGACGTTGGTGAGCAACGACATGGAGGCGTCCGGGCGCGAGGGGCGCGTCGGTGTGCTCCGAACGGGGGGCGGCTGCGGCATGCCGCACATCGTCGCACGTCGCGCGCGCTACCTCCGAATGGCCCCACGCGCGTGCCGGACAGGCCCCCTCGGGGGACACTTGTCCGGCACGCGCGTGTGCCGCGTGCTTTTACCGTCCGGCGCTGTCCACGACGGTCGACCACTCGTCCAGAAGGGCCTGCGCGGAGGCGTCGTCGGGCCCTTCGGCCCACAGGTGGGTGACGGCCTCGGCCGGGTCTGGCAGCACCAGCACCCAGCGCCCGTCGGTCTCCACGACCCTTACACCGTCGGTCGTGTCCACGAACCGGTCGCCTGCGGCCTCCACGACCCGGCGCATCACGAGTCCCTTGACGGCCCACGGAGTCGCGAGATCGCGCTTGAGGACGTGCGCCCGCGGAATCCGCGCGTCGATCTGGCTGAGAGTGAGCTGGGTCCGCGCCACCAGCCCGATCAGCCGTACGAACGCGGCCGTGCCGTCGAAGACGCTGCTGAACTCCGGCACGATGAATCCGCCGCGGCCGTCGCCGCCGAAGATCGTCGACTCGTCGCGGCCCACGCGGGTGAGGTCGTCGGGCGAGGTGGTCGTCCACTCGACCTGCGTCCCGTGGTACGCCGCCACCTGCTCGGCGATCCTCGTCGTCGTCACCGGCAGCGCCACCCGCCCGCTGCGCCGCTCGGCGGCCACGAGATCGAGCATCACCAGCAGCGCCCGGTCGTCCTCGACGATGCGCCCCTTCTCGTCGACGAGCGACAGCCGCTCACCGACGGGGTCGAACCTGACGCCGAACGCGGCCCCCGACGAGGCGACGATCTCACCGAGCCGCACCAGCCCCGCCCGCCGCGCTTCCGCGGACTCGGTGGGCCGGGACTCGTCCAGTCCGGGGTTGATCGTCAAAGAGTCCACGCCGAGCTTGCCGAGCAGGCTGGGGAGAACCAGCCCTGCACTGCCGTTCGACGCATCCACGACGACCTTGAGGCCCGACTCGGCGATCCCCGTGGTGTCGACGCTCCGCAGCAGCGAACCGGTGTACGAGTCGAAGACGCTGGACGGGAAGTACAGGTCCCCGATCTCACCAGGGAAGGCCCGCCGGTACTCCTGCCGCGCGAACACCCGGTCCAGCTTGCGCTGACCGGCCTGGGACAGGTCGGCGCCCTGCCCGTCGAAGAACATGATGTCGACGGAGTCCGGCACACCGGGCGACGTCCGGATCATGATGCCGCCGGCGCTGCCTCGCGCGGTCTGCTGCCGCGCCACGGGCAGCGGTACGTTCTCCAGGTCCCGTACGTCGATGGCGCTGGCCTGGAGCGCCGAGATGACCGCGCGCTTCAGCGCACGCGCGCCACGGGAGTGGTCACGTGCCGTGGTGACCGTCGAACCCTTCTTGAGGGTGGTGGCATACGCGCCGGCCAGCCGTACGGCCAGCTCCGGGGTGATCTCCACGTTCAGGATGCCGGACACACCGCGGGCGCCGAAGAGGTGTGCCTGTCCGCGGGACTCCCAGATGACCGAGGTGTTGACGAAGGCACCGGCCTCGATGGTCTTGAACGGGTACACCCGCACGTTGCCCTGGACGATGGACTCCTCGCCGATGAGGCACTCATCGCCGATCACCGCGCCGTCCTCGATCCGGGCCGCGCGCATGATGTCGGTGTTCTTGCCGACCACACAGCCCCGCAGATTGCTGTGCTGGCCGATGTACACGTTGTCGTGGACGACGGCCTTGTGCAGAAACGCCCCGCTCTTCACGACCACGTTCGAGCCGACGACGGTGTGTTCCCGTATTTCGGCACCGGCCTCCACCTTGGCGTAGTCACCGATGTAGAGCGGGCCGCGCAGCACGGCGTCGGGGTGTACCTCCGCGCCCTCCGCGACCCAGACGCCCGGGGAGATCTCGAAGCCGTCGATCTCGACGTCGACCTTGCCCTCCAGGACGTCGGCCTGGGCCTTCACATAGCTCTCGTGGGTGCCGACGTCCTCCCAGTAGCCCTCGGCGACATAGCCGTAGATCGGCTTGCCCTCCTTCATCAGCTGCGGGAAGACATCACCGGACCAGTCGACCGGAACATCGGGTTCGACGTAGTCGAAGACCTCGGGCTCCATGACGTAGATGCCCGTGTTCACGGTGTCGGAGAAGACCTGGCCCCAGGTCGGCTTCTCCAGGAAGCGCTCGACCTTTCCCTCGTCGTCGACGATGGTGATGCCGAATTCCAGCGGGTTGGGCACACGCGTCAGACAGACGGTGACCAGGGCGCCCTTTTCCTTGTGGAAATTGATCAGATCGGTGAGGTCGAAGTCGGTCAGGGCATCACCTGAGATCACCAGGAACGCGTCGTCCTTGAGTGCTTCCTCGGCGTTCTTGACGCTCCCGGCGGTACCGAGTGGCTTCTCCTCGTTGGCATATGTGAGCTCCATACCGAGCTCTTCGCCGTCACCGAAGTAGTTCTTGACGAGTGAGGCCAGGAACTGCACGGTTACGACGGTCTCGTTGAGCCCATGCCTTTTGAGCAGCCGCAGCACATGCTCCATGATCGGCCGGTTGGCCACCGGCAGGAGCGGCTTGGGCATGCTCGAGGTCATGGGGCGAAGGCGCGTGCCTTCGCCTCCGGCCATCACGACGGCCTTCATGTCGGAAGCGTCCTCCTCCAAGAGACGACGGTCCAGCCGACTTCACCCGTCTAGATTGTCCCGCAGTTTCCCTGGGCGGGCCATCGAGCCGCGCGCGGCGGGCAATCAGTGGGCTGAATCGGCCACGGCGTCCGCCCTGACAAGTCGGCGGACTTGGACCACGTAGAGGACTCCTGCCCACCAATAGAGCGTTGTACCCCATCCGGCGAACGCCCATCCGAAAATAGCAGCGAGTGACGCGATCCATCCAGTTCCGTCACTGAGGAGCAGCAGCGGGAAGGCGTACATCAGGTTGAAGGTGGCGGCCTTGCCGAGGAAGTTCACCTGAGGCGGCGGATAGCCGTGACGCCTGAGGATGCCCACCATCACCAGCAGAACCAGCTCCCGCGCCACCAGCACCCCGGTCAGCCAAAGAGGCAGAACGCCGCGCCAGGTGAGACCGAGCAGGGTCGAGGCGATGTAGAGCCGGTCGGCGGCGGGGTCGAGGATCCGGCCGAGGCTGCTGATCTGGTTCCAGCGCCGGGCGAGCTTGCCGTCGAGATAGTCAGTGACACCACTCAGCACCAGCACCAGCAGGGCCCAGCCGTCGCTCTTCGGCCCGCCGAACTCGGGCCTGAGGATCAGCCACAGGAAGACGGGCACGCCGACCAGCCGCGCCATGCTGAGCATGTTCGGGATGGTGAGGACGCGGTCCGTCTGGACACGGGTCTCCTGGACCTCCACCCGGGGGCCTCCTGCGGGAACGAACCAACGATGCTCCCTGACCTTACCCGGCGGGTTCGCGCCGGGGTGCGGAGGGGTTCGCTTGCGGCACCGCTCAGGGGCCGGCCCTAAACGCAGAAAACCCCCGTGCTGAATAGCACGGGGGTTTTCTCAAAAATTGTTCGGCGGTGTCCTACTCTCCCACAGGGTCCCCCCTGCAG